>NZ_CP013274.1:2054166-3403333 GCF_001455345.1 Bacillus thuringiensis | reverse complement strand
ACAGTATACGGAGAAACAAGTTATTCAAATTCATGTAGGAGAAATAGCAACAATGGGAGGCGCGATGAATTGTTTGACATGGTATTGTCCAAGTCATTTGTTACCTTCAAAAATGAGGGGATTAAAAAATCAGAATGAAGATTTTTCAATGAGGAAGATTTTTGATTGGTTTTAATAAATAAGTAATGAAAAGAAAATGTATTCAAGGAGTATTGATATGTATACCATCGCTGAGTTTTCTCGGATTTGTAAAATGAGTACACGGATGTTAAGACATTATGACAAAGAGGAGATATTAAAACCGGCATATGTGAATCCGGTTAATGGGTATAGGTATTATGAACAAGGGCAGCTGGAAGTAGCGTTGAAAATCAAAAAGCTAAGGGAGTATAAATTTCCTCTTCCGAAAATTAAAATTGTTTTGCAGTCATCAGATCAAGATTCGTTTGCTCAACACATACAATCACAAATTATCGAGTTGTCTCATGAAGTGAAGCAAAATTTACAGGTTATTTCAGAAATGAATGAAATGGTAAAGATGAATAGTAGTCTGAATATTGCTAGTCATAGAAGTTACGATATATTAATGGGAATGAGGAATGAAGTAACGCTAATTACTCAAAGAGTAAAAATAGATATAGATGATATGGATGATTATTTTTATGACTTATATGAAGAGGTACAAAAAAATAACTTTCAAATAGTCGGTTCTCCATCTGCAGTCTTTTATGATGAAGAATATATTCCAAGTAACAGTGATATTGAGTTAAGAATTCCGGTTATGCAGGGGAATGATGAAGACGTAGCACAAGAGTATGAAATAAAACAACTAAGTCCACATCATATCGTTACTACTATGCATTATGGAAGTTACGACTATATAGGTTACGCTTATATAGCGTTAGAAGAATGGATTGAAAGAAATGGGTATGTAATAATTAATTCGCCATATGAGGTTTATATAAAGGGACCTGAATGTGATTGTTTAGCAGAAGAGTATGTGACACAAATTTGTTTTTTAGTTACGAAAATAGAATGAGAATAAGGATTGACATTAACATTATGTCAATCCTTATTCTATGTATGAAAGCAATTTATCATAATAAAAAGGAGAGAGAATATGAGAAGAACAATCATGATTATTTGTCTTGTTCTAAGTATGGTATGGATTTCGGCATGTACTTCTGGAGTAGGAGAAGGTGAGAGTGGTAGCGCTGTACTACCAAGTCAGTTACCTAAAAATGTAGTGTTTAAAAATGGTACAATCTATACTTCAAATGAAAAGCAAGACATCGTAGAGGCTGTAGCCGTTAAAGAGGGGAAAATTATATTTGTTGGTTCAAACAAGGATGTAGAGGAATTCATAAATGAAGATACGAAAGTGGTGGATTTACAAGGACGTTTTATCCTTCCTGGTTTTGTGGACAATCATAACCATATATTTGAAGCAAAATCACCAGCAGCAGGAAATTGTAGTGTTTCACCAGATGCTTCTCTGCAAAAACAACGCTCGTATTTAAAGGCTTGTAAAAAAGGTGTGAAAGATGGCGAATGGATAAGTGGAACGGGGTTCAGTTTGGAAGCATTGTTAAAAGATATGGACGAAAAATCAGAACAACAAACCCCATTACAAGTTCTTGATGAGTTATTTCCTAATAATCCAGTATTAATTATGGAAAGAACCTCCCATTCTGTATGGGTTAATTCAAAGGCACTCGAGTTAGCTGGAATAAATAAAGATACGAAAGATCCACAAGGTGGAAGGATTATTCGGGATTCCGAGACAGGAGAACCGTTTGGTATTCTTTATGATACAGCAGGAGATATCGTGATGGAAAAAGCATGGAACTCTCAATCAAATCTTTTTGAAAAAAATTATGAAGGTTTGTTAGACGGTTTAGATGAGGTTGCGAAGAATGGTATTACTACAGTCGGTGATGGACGTCTTTATTGGAAGCGAGGCTGGTTAGACGTTTGGAATAAAGTAAATGACGAAAAAAAGCTAACAACACGAGTAGTACTTCGTCCATGGGTATATCCAAATTTAAATGAAACAGAACAAATGGAGTATTTCAAAAAAATTAAACGTGATGATCTGTCATCCCGCATGCTTATTAATCAAGTGAAAATGTATAGTGATGGAATTAGTATTAATAGTACTGCAAAAACACTAGAAAAATATAAATTTGAGTGGTTTAAAGGAACCCCGTATGGCTTGAACTATATTCCGGAAGAAAAAATGAAATGGTGGTTAACGGAGCTTAATAAAATTGGATACGGTGCACTCATTCACACAATTGGCGATGGTGGGGTAAGAGAGAGTTTAAATGCGATTGAAGCAGCGAAAAAAGAAGGCGCAAAGCAGCCGTATACACTTACGCATGTGGAAATGGTAGAAGATAGTGATATAGATCGTTTTGCTAAATTAGGTATTAGCGCTGATTTTCAAGTAGGCCATGATTTTGCGGAAGATCCAAAACAAAGCTGGGCAAGTACGTATTTTACAAATCAGCAAATGAAACGAATTATGCCGTTAGGGCGAATTTGGAAAACCGGTGCGAATGTGTCACTTAGTAGTGATTGGGATGTAAATGAATTGAATCCACTTGTGACGATTTCGAATGCATTAAGCATTGATGAAAAGGGCCTGTCTGATGTATACGCAGCTATTGATGCTTATACAATTAAGCCAGCGAAAGCATTAGGGCTTGATAATATAACTGGCTCGATAGAAGTTGGAAAATCAGCTGATATGATATTACTGAATGAAGATATTACTAAAATGAGTGCCGATAAGATTCCGAATGCGAAAGTTTTGGTGACGGTTTTACAAGGAGAAATAGTGTATCACAAGGAGAAGTAAAGAATCACCTTATAAAGTTGCTACAAGTAAATGAAGATATTCCTGTTGACCTTAACACGATGTCAAAGTATAGACTGTACTTACATTCAGAGAAGGGGGGAATATGTATGAGGAATATAGAAAATAGTTTGTATTATATGCCTGCAGAATGGGAGAAACATGAGGGGACATGGCTTCAATGGCCTCATGATAGAACTCATAGAGGTGAAGGATACAGAGCTAAGTTAGATGATATTTGGGTAACGATGGTAAAGGAGCTTCATTACGGAGAAACTGTGCATATTGTTGTATATGATGAGAAAGAAAAAGTACATGTCCAATCGAAGTTAACGGAAGCGAAAGTGGATATGGATAAAATTGATTTTTTAATTGAAGAAACGGATGATGTTTGGATACGAGATAATGGACCAATCTTTGTAAAGGATAAGAAAGGCAATCTCTGCTTAACACATTGGATATTTAATGGCTGGGGGGAGAAATATCCGTATAAAAAGGATGCTGTTATTCCGGCGAAAATAAGTGAAATGTATAGTATTCGAAAAGTTGAATCTAGTGTCTGTCTAGAGGGTGGGGGAATTGAGATAAACGGAAACGGAACCTTAATGGCAGCGAAAACTTCTATTATAAATGAAAATCGAAATCCTACACTAAGTCAGGAAGAGATTGAAATAGAGTTAACGAAGTATTTGGGGGTAACGAATTTTATATGGATAACTGGTATTCGCGGTGAGGATAATTATGATGAAGATACGGATTACCATATTGACGGGGCAGCACGTTTTGTAAATAAAAATACGATTCTGTATGAATATGATCCTTTTAAGGAAGGAGAGCCGTATCTTTTGGAGGCGTACGAAAAGCATTATCAAGAATTGCGACAAGCAAGAAATATAGATGGAAAGCCATTTCAGCTCATACCAGTACCAGTGACAAGAAAAGTGGTAAAAGAAGCAGACTGTAAGGGCTCATATTTGAATTTTTATATCGGAAATGAAGTTGTATTGGTTCCTATATATGGAGATGAACATGACAAGTTAGGGCTGCAAATTATTGAAGGTCAGTTTCCAGGGAGAAGAATTATTGGTATTTATGTGAATGAATTGTATGCGTATGGTGGCATGATTCACTGTGTGACGCAGCAACATTTAGCATAAAGTAACCGAAATGAAAAAAGCATGCAGAGTATATACTCTGCATGCTTTTTATAATGCTGAAAATTCTTCAACAAGTTCACTAAAACGATTTAATGCACTCTCAATCGGCTCTGGCGTAGTTAAATCAACACCAGCTTTTTTCAGTAAGTTTAATGGGTAGTCTGAACTTCCGCCTTTAAGGAATTCAATATAATGTTTTTGAGCATTTGGATCGCCGCTCAATAACTTATCGGCAATTTGGATTGCAGAAGCGAATCCAGTTGCATATTTGTACACGTAAAATGGACGATAGAAATGCGGTATTCTAGCCCAGCCGTATTTTACTTCTTCGTCAAATACGAGGGAGTCGCCATTATATTCTCTAAACAAGTTTTCGTAAACCTCGCTAAAGGTTTGGGCATTTAATGGTTTACCTTGCTGTGCCATTTCATGTGTGATTTTTTCAAACTCAGCGAACATGATTTGTGTAAAGAAAGTGCCTTTAAATTTCTCGATGAAATGGTTTACTAAATGGTTACGTACATCAGCATCTTTTGCTTCTTTTAATAAATGATGAATTAATAGCACTTCATTTACTGTAGAAGCGACTTCTGCGACAAAAATAGTATAGTGTGCAGAAATTCTTGGTTGGTATCCGTGTGAGTAGTGCGTATGCATACCGTGCCCACATTCGTGAGTAAGAGTGAAAAGACTATTTAAATCATCATGATGATTTAAAAGAATGAAAGGATGAACACCATATACACCAAAGTTATAAGCGCCGGAACGTTTTCCTGGCGTTTCTCTCACGTCGATATAACGTTTATCTTTAAAGCTCTTTAATGTTTCAATATATTCTTCACCTAAAGGAGCCAGTGATTCAATCATTACGTCGAACGCTTTATCATATGGAATGTCTTGTTTTACACCAGCTACTAAATCAACGCTCAAGTCGTACTGGCGTAGTTCATCTACATGTAATTTTTCTTTTCGAAGTTCATTATAAGTATGTAGTGATTGAATGTTTTTTTTCGTCGTATCAATTAAATTTTCATATACTTCTTTCGGAACCATGTCGCCAAATAATGATTTTTCTAAAGCAGATGGATAGTTTCTTAGCTTTGAAACAGTAACATTATTTTTAATAGCAGCAGATAAAGTAGAAGCGATAGAATTCTTTAATTGAACGTATGGTTTGTAATAAGCTTTATAGGCTTCTTTACGTTTCTCGCGATTTTCATCTTCTATTAATTTTGCATACATTCCGCGTGTTAAGTTCGCTTTTTTTCCATCATCAGTAGTCACTTCACCAAATAGTATATCCGCATTATTTAACATGCCGTATGTATGCTGCGGAGAGGAAAGTGCTTCACCCATTTGTGATAAAATCTCTTCTTGGTCTTTATTCAATACGTGTTTTTTATAACGGTACAATTCAAATAAGTCTTCTTTATAATATTGTAAACCTTCTGCTTCTTCTATGTAAGAATGTAATGTGTTTTCATCTACGCTAAGTAAGAATGGGGAAAAGAAAAATTTAGCCGCACTTACTTTCACATGTAATTGTGATACTTTATCGACAAGAGATTGAGCGTCAGTATCACGCGTATCAAGATCAGATTGTAATCGTGCATAAGCGAACATTAAAGATATTATGCTAGAAATTTCTTCACTCTTTGTTAAATAGGCTAATAAACTATTGCCATCGTGAATACGTCCATTAAACTCATGTAATTCTTTCGTTAATAATTCAATTTTATGAAAATCGCTTTCCCAATCTTCAATTGTATGATAAATATCCGTTAAATCCCATTTCTCTTTATCATTTACTTGTAGTCGATCTTTAAGTTCAGTCATAATCATTTCCTTTCTAAATATGTAGTTATATTCCTATATAACTATGAAATACAACAAATTGCAAAAAATCCCTGCTGAAAATTGAAAAGCCTTGCTAAAATGGCAAGGCTTAAAAAATTATAATGTAATTCCGAATTTTGAATGTAAAAGGTTTTTATATTGCACATCTGTAACGTTTTCTTTCGTTTTTTTACCGTTTTTCGCTATTGTGAGACTATCCTTTGTTAAAGATGCATGCCCACCTTCAGCTAGTTTTACAATGAGAGGTACTTTGTTAAATGGTGAGCCTTCATGTTCAACAATAATTTTTTGTGCTGCATTTGCTTTTTCTTCATCCACTTCTTCTATATAAAATGCATAGCCTAACATCCAATCATCAGTAGAAGATTGATCCAAAAACTCATTATTTTTTCGCATCTCTAACATGTAGTTTCCCTTTTCGGTCATTTCTTTACGAATACGATAATCTCCTGTAACAGAGTGAATGACTTCACCTGAGAAAGGGACAGGGGCAAGAGGTAAGTATGATCCGAATCCTACTTCAATTAAATAAAGTTCATTATGATGTGTTAAAACGGTTGCGATATGGCCAGAATCAACAGCCCATATGGAGTTTGCAGCGTTATAAACTGTTCCTGAAACGAGATGAACATCGAATCCAGAATCTTTCAGGAAGTAATACATAGTAGGATTGAGTTCATAACAAAGACCGCCACGGTTATTTACTAAAATTTTCTCTTTCAAATTTTCTTTTGATATTTCTTTAAAATTCTTTTCGAGAATATTTAAGTTTTCAAAAGGAACAGTTTGTGCCATTGCGTACATAAGGTTGGGTAAATCTTCAAATGAAACTTTGTGTTTTTCTTCTATATTTAATCTTGCAAAAAATTGCTTTTGAAAGTCGGTCATAGAAATCCCTCCGTTATGCTTTTATAGATAAATTGTAAACAATCTTGAATAAGATGTGAAATGAAAACTACGTTGAATATTTGAAGTGAGATTAAAAATAATGTGGGAGAGTGAGAGATTGCTACTTTACTAACGGTGGAACGAATATTATAATAATTCTGATAAACTATGCAAACGTTTTCTTGGAAGGGGATGGTCTACAGATGTTTAAAAGAATAACAATAGTCGGATTGTCAGTTGTTTTGTTTTTACCTGGTATATATGGGGAGAGTAAGGCATATGCAGATACAGTTAACAATGGAACGTTAATGCAGTATTTTGAGTGGTACGCTCCGAATGATGGGAATCATTGGAATCGTTTGCGTACTGATGCTGAAAATTTAGCGCAAAAAGGAATTACATCTGTTTGGATACCACCTGCATATAAAGGAACTACGCAAAATGACGTAGGATATGGAGCATATGATTTATATGATTTGGGTGAATTCAATCAAAAGGGAGCAGTGCGGACGAAATATGGGACGAAAGCACAATTGAAATCTGCAATTGAAGCTTTACATAAGCAAAACATCGATGTATACGGTGATGTAGTTATGAATCATAAGGGGGGAGCGGATTATACGGAAACTGTAACAGCTGTTGAGGTAGACCGTAACAATCGAAATATTGAAGTATCAGGTGATTATGAAATTAATGCATGGACAGGGTTTAACTTTCCTGGGCGAGGAGATACGTATTCTAACTTCAAATGGAAATGGTATCATTTTGACGGAACGGATTGGGATGAAGGAAGGAAATTAAATCGAATTTATAAATTTAGGGGGATAGGTAAAGCGTGGGACTGGGAAGTGTCTAGCGAGAATGGAAATTATGATTATTTGATGTATGCAGACCTTGATTTTGATCATCCAGATGTTGCGAATGAGATGAAAAATTGGGGGACGTGGTATGCGAATGAATTAAATTTAGATGGCTTTCGTTTAGATGCTGTTAAACATATTGATCATGAATATTTACGCGATTGGGTAAATCATGTCAGGCAGCAAACGGGGAAAGAAATGTTTACGGTGGCTGAATATTGGCAAAATGATATCCAGACTTTAAATAATTATTTAGCGAAAGTCAATTATAATCAATCTGTATTTGATGCACCACTGCATTATAATTTTCATTATGCTTCAAAAGGAAATGGGAATTATGATATGAGAAATATTTTAAATGGAACAGTAATGCAAAATCATCCTGCACTCGCAGTAACTCTCGTTGAGAATCATGATTCTCAGCCTGGACAATCATTGGAATCTGTAGTAAGTCCGTGGTTTAAACCGTTAGCATATGCATTTATTTTAACTCGTACAGAGGGCTATCCTTCCGTTTTTTATGGTGATTACTATGGGACAAGCGGAAATAGTAGTTATGAAATTCCAGCGCTAAAAGATAAAATTGATCCGATTTTGACAGCACGAAAAAACTTTGCATATGGTACGCAGCGTGATTATTTAGACCATCCAGATGTGATTGGCTGGACAAGAGAAGGTGATAGTGTACATGCTAATTCTGGTTTAGCAACATTAATCTCTGATGGACCAGGAGGATCAAAGTGGATGGATGTTGGAAAGAATAATGCAGGGGAAGTATGGCGCGATATTACAGGTAATCAAACAAATACTGTAACAATTAATAAGGACGGATGGGGACAGTTCCATGTAAGTGGAGGATCAGTTTCCATATATGTTCAGCAGTGAATTGTTGATAGAAAAGAAGAGGTAGACTGAAATATAAGTTTTCCTCTTCTTTTTATATTGTTATCATTCCTAAATCTTTATTTTAATAAAGGAACTAGTCGAATTTTGAAATAACAAGAAATGCATTGGAATAAATGATGTCACCCGTGTTTTCTCTTATTCGTACTTGAAGAACATCTCCTTACTGTGATTACTATAGAACTAAATATTAGTATGTTTTTAATGTGATTTAAATAGATATTATATTTGCTTTACGATAAAACGCTTATAGTGTAAAATTACACCATAAGTGTAAAATGATAATTAATGTTTTTGTACTTATGATTATTAGGGCTTTCTAAGGTAAAGTGATGAATTTTTATTATGTAAGTCAGCGAAGGTGATTTGATGTAGTGGTTATTAGAAGAAGTTTTTTATATAAATCGTAAATTAAAATCCATAAGGACATTTCTGTATAGGTGGTAGTAGCAAAAGGAGCGGCAATATGAAAAGAACAATAATGAAATGTAGCATAATGCTTAGTTTATTACTATTAACATCATGTGATATATCGGATGAAGAAATTGAACAAAAAGCACAAAGTTATACAAAAGCGGAGTATGGTATGGCGGTTAAATTAAACGGCGTTGAAACATTGGGCAATGGAAAGGACTTCCTTGGTCCCAAGGGGCGGATAGCTACTGTACAGCAAGTCGATGAACCGCATTTGCAATTTCAACTTTATTTCGAGGGACAAATCTCTCCAGAAGTAAATAATGATAATTATAAAATGAAAAAGAAAACCATTGATTTACAAGGAAAGTTTAACACATATTATGAAGAGAAAAAGAATAACACTATATTTACTTTTAATCAATTGCAGACTGGGGACGATGTTTCCAATAAGAATGCTGAGGAAAAAATAGCAAAGAAAAACTTGCAACAGTATTATACGGCAGTTTTTAAAAGTAATATTGTTTTAGATGTAAACAATTCTGTGCATATGGAAACATTAGCGGAAGTTGCAAGAAGTATTCAGGAATTTAATAAAACGATTGAAAATAGTAAGAGTTGTGTGGATGATATAACGATTCAGCTGCCAAATGCTAATAAGGATGTATTACTACATATTGCGGTAGATTATATAGTAACGGCTGAAGAGGCGAAAAAGACACTTGAGAAAAAGGCTGATTATATGAAAGCTTTACAATCTGCAAGGGAATAGTCTGACACCTTTACTTCTTACAAAACATATAGTATGATGATTTCAGTAAATTAGATTTCAATGACTATAATATAAATTAATGAGAGGTGCTTTTTGTGAGTGCGGTAGGTACTAAATAGGAAAAATTGAATGAAATAAATCGGATAAGACCAGGGGATTTTTTATGTATAGCATACCCCTAATTTTGTCATGGATTTATTTCGATACCTATGAAGATACCTACAATACTTTATAAAGCGTGTAATAAGGGGATTGCCATCCGTTTTTTATGGTTTATTTCCTCATATGTTATTACTCATGCCTTGTAAATGTAAAAGCTGCGGTATCCCCGCAGCTTTTTTGTATATATTTTTAATGTATAAAAATGGTAATTGAATAATGTAGGGCTCATTGGAATCTAATGAGTAGGTATCTTCATTGATGATAGAAATCAATCATAGTGAGGAGAAACAAAATGAATACGATGACTTTTGAAAAGTTACAATATAACGAATTAAAGGAAATAGTGAAATCATATTGTGTAAGTGGATTAGGTAAGGAATTATTAAATAAATTAGAGCCAAGTACGAGTATAAAAGTAGTGAGAAACCGCTTGAATGAAACGACGGAAGCGCGAGCTATAGTAGATGCAGAAGGGCATGTTCCTTTCTTCGGCATTTCAAATATTGCAAGTACAATTCAAAAATTAGAAAAAGGTATGATTTTAGACCCTGAAGAGTTAGTAAGTGTTTCAGACTTTTTACGCGGATGTAGAAAGATTAAAAAGTTTATGTTAGATAAAGAATTTTTTGCGCCAGTATTAGCTTCTTATGCAAATTCAATGACTGAATATAAAAGTATTGAAGAGGAAATCAACTTTTCTATTAAAGGAAATAGTATTGATGCAGCTGCGAGTAAAGAGTTAAAAAGAATTCGAAATAACATTGATTCTGTAGAAGGAAAAATAAAAGAGCGTTTAACGAAATTTTTAAATAGTAGTGCAAATAAGAAGTATATTCAAGAATTCTTTATTAGTAAGAAGGATGATAGGTATACGATTCCAATTAAATCTTCTTATAAAAATCAAGTAGCGGGAAGTATAGTTGAAGCGTCCGCTAAAGGTTCTACTGTATTTATAGAACCGCATACAGTTACAAAGTTAAATGTAGAACTCGCAAGTTTGAAAGCAGAAGAAGCGATGGAAGAGTATCAAATTTTAGCGACTTTATCAGGGATAGTAGTAGAAAACATTTATCATATAAAAATTAATATGGAATTGATTAGTCAATATGATATGGTATTTGCGAAAGCGAAGTTTAGTAAATCGATCGATGGGATAGAACCGAAATTAAATGATCATGGCTACATTCATTTAGTAAATTGTAAGCATCCGCTTTTAAGTGGGAAAGTAGTACCGCTACACTTTGAAATCGGTCAAAACTACCGTAGTTTAATTATTACAGGACCAAATGCGGGCGGGAAAACAATTGTGCTAAAAACAATTGGATTGTTAACTTTAGCGACAATGTCAGGCTTGCATATTGCTGGAGATAAAGAAACCGAAATTGCTATTTTCGAAAATGTATTTGTAGATATTGGTGATAATCAAAGTATTGAAAATGCACTAAGTACATTTTCATCACATATGAAAAATTTATCTGAGATTATGAGGATGTCAAATAATAATACGTTGCTATTATTTGATGAAATAGGAAGCGGGACTGAACCGAATGAAGGAGCAGCACTTGCAATTTCTATTTTAGAGGAGTTTTATCTTGCAGGATGTATTACAGTTGCGAGTACGCATTACGGTGAAATTAAACGCTTCTCAGAAATGCACGATGATTTTATGAATGCAGCGATGCAATTTAATAGTGAAACGTTAGAACCACTTTATAAATTAGTAATCGGTAAATCAGGTGAAAGTAATGCGCTTTGGATTGCAAATAAAATGAACGTAAGAGAACATGTACTGAAAAGAGCGAAAGAGTACATGGGAAATAAAGAATACGCATTAGAAAAAGTAAATGAAAGTAAAATTAGAAAACCGAAATTCGTGCAAGAAAAAAGAGAAAATCATTACGAGTACAAAATCGGTGATCGTGTAAATTTATTAGACTATGATGATTTTGGCATTATCTATAAGGAAATAGATAATTTCTATAATGTTGTTGTATATTATAACGGTGAATTTGTTGAAGTAAATGTAAAATGTATTACTTTAGAGGTAGCAGCAAAAGAATTATATCCAGAGGGATACGATTTAAATACACTATTTGTCGATTATAAAGAAAGAAAAATGCAACACGACATTGAGCGTGGATCAAAAAAAGCACTTCGTAAAATCCAAAAAGAAATAAGAAAGAATAGAGGATAAATTAAAATGGTAACGATTAGACAAGAACGACAAACCGATTATAGAAAAACGGAAGAAGTTGTACAACAAGCATTTTTAAATGAAGAATTTAGTGATAAAAAGGAACATGAACTTGTAAAGCGTATTAGAGAATGTGACGCGTTTGTTCCTGAGTTATCTATCGTTGCGGTAGACGAGGAAATAGTCGGTCATATTATGTTATCGAAAATTACGATAGAAAAGGATGGAGCTTCTGTAGATTCATTAGCGCTTGCACCAGTATCAGTTGCTACGGGCCATCAGAAAAAAGGGATTGGTGGAAAACTTATTGTAACTGCGTTAGAAAAGGCGAAAGAACTTGGATACGGGTCAGTTGTAGTGTTAGGACATCCAGAATACTATCCGAAATTTGGTTTTAAAAAAGCAAGTGAGTGGAACATAAAAGCACCATTTGAAGTGCCAGATGAAGTGTTTATGGTGATGGAATTAAGGGAGAATGCTCTTGAAGGTGTAAAAGGAATTGTACAATATTCGAGTGCTTTTGCAGAGTAGGAGTATCGGTTAAGAAATGTAATCATAAAAGATGCTATCTTTTTGTAGGGATATACAGAAAGATAGCTTTTTTATTAAGCAAATTTAATTACGTATATTTTGCTCAATGAATAATTGAGGTGGTAAAATTGAGATAGAAATGTAAAGGGAGAGAAAAAAGAATGAAGAATCGAGAAACAGATAGCAATGTAGTTACGTTATATGTTACAAGACATGGTAAAACAATATTAAATACGAACCATCGCGCGCAAGGTTGGGCAGACTCTCCGTTAGTAGAAAAAGGTGTGGAAGTTGCCTCTAATTTAGGAACGGGATTAAAAGATATTCATTTTACAAGTGCGTATAGTAGTGATAGCGGCCGAGCGATTGAAACTGCTAATTTAGTATTAAAATATAGTGAGCAATCAAAATTGAAACTTGAGAAAAGAAAAGATTTACGAGAATTAAATTTCGGTATTTTTGAAGGTGAAAAACTTGAAAATATGTGGGATGTGGTTGGAAAAGCTGCAGGCGTTGCATCACCAGAAGAACTTATGAAGTTTTCTATTCAAGAAGTTATTGATCTTATTAGAGCAGCAGATCCTACGAAACAGGCGGAAAATTGGGAGTTATTTTCTACTCGTATAAAAGCAGAGATAGATAAAATTAGTGAAGAAGCAGCTAAAGATGGTGGCGGTAACGTTTTAGTTGTCGTTCATGGGCTATTGATTACTACCTTAATAGAAATGCTAGACAGTAGTAAAACGAAACTTGGAGTGGAAAATGCTAGTGTGACGAAGATTGTATATCAAGATGGAACATATACAGTCGAGTCAGTTGGAGATATGAGTTATGTTGCAAAAGGGAAAGAAAGTGTGGAAATATAAAAAATCACATATAGAAATAAGAAAAGGAAGGTAGAGAAATCTAGCTTCCTTTTCATTTTTTTAGTACATCATTTATAAGGTTATATTGGGATGTTATGGTAAGTTTTTCTATTGTGTAGAGTGTTTCTTTGTTCAACAATTGGGTCATTTAATTGAATAAGGGCGTATTTTTTTGAATAGGACCACTTTGTTAAAAAGGATACATCCAATTTTTAGCGAATACAGGGTTATAAATAAGAAAAAGTGGTGAGGTAAATAGGAAAAGAATGTAATTCCTTTTTGGACAATAAAACGGAAAAATGTATAATTAACAGGCTTCAGAGCGCGGGTTGTGTTTTCGCAGAAGAAGAGACCCGGTTACTTATTTCAGCAGCCCGAACTCCAGAGGACCTCAAGAGAATGGTGGAAATGCGAGCCGATGGTTTACCACTTGAATATGTTGTTGGATACGCAGAATTTTGTGGGTTGCGGATAGAAGTGGACCGAGGTGTTTTCGTACCTCGTCAACGTACCGAGTTTCTTGTTCACCAAGCAGAAGCTCTGTTATGCTTTGGTGATATCGTCGTTGATCTATGTTGCGGTTCAGGTGCTGTCGGTGTAGCTCTGGCGGCAGCTTTAGGACGAGTTGAATTGTATTCTGTTGACATTGATCCTGTCGCAGTACGATGTGCTAGCCGCAACGTAACAAATTTCGGTGGCCATGTTTTTGAAGGTGACTTGTATAAAGCTTTGCCTCACGCACTTAAAGGCCATGTGAACATCTTAGTTGCCAACGTACCTTATGTTCCTACCGAGGCAATAAAGCTGCTTCCACAGGAGGCCCGCCTACATGAACCGAATGTGGCGCTAGACGGAGGAGAGGATGGACTCGACATTCAGCGAAGAGTAGCAAAAGAAGCATTTCTCTGGCTCGCACCGGGAGGGCATCTTTTAATAGAGACGAGTAAAATGCAGGCAACTCAGACCTTTGAAATCTTTGCTGGTGCTGGGCTTACCACAAGAGTGGCTAGAGACGAGGAACTAGACGCTACTGTCGTTATAGGATCGAATTCTAGTTTTTAGCATAAATCCGTACGTAATCTTACTCAAAAATGAAATGATAATTTCCTAGCAATATACAAATAAAAAAATCCATATTCAATTAAAGAGCGTTTTAATTGAGCAAGGAGCACAAAAATTATCAGAATTTATTCGAAAGCTATACTGGCCCGTTATTTGAAGAAGAAAGGAGATAACATATTAGTCATATAAAATATGTTATCTCCTTTCATTTATCAATTTTTTTCAATTTAGGTCTTGATAAAGCTTCTTTTTTTATTGGAACAATTATGGAATTAATAAAATCTTCCCTGTACTTTTTCTGCTCTCTAATAATTCATGGGCGCGAGCACCGTCTTGTAAAGAGAATGTAGTAGGACTCGCAATGTTTAATTTTCCAGTTGCGATCCAATCAAATAATTGAGTAGAGCGTTTTTTGCGTTCTTCATACGTAGTAAGAATGTTCCAAAGATCTCCACCAGTTAAAGTTTTTGAAGTATCCATAAGCATACGTGGATCAACAGGCGCAGGATTACCGCCGGCCATTCCGTAAAATACGACAGTACCACCAATTTTAGTAGCGTTAAAACTTTCCTCTAATGTAGAACCTACTGATTCATATACAACATTTACTCCAGTGCCGTTTGTTATTTCAAGTACTTTTGAATGCCATTTTTCCGTATATAAAAATACGTGATCAGCCCCAGCTAACGTGGCTACTTTGTTTTTTTCGGTTGATGACGTAAGACCAATTACTGTTCCGCCCTGTAGTTTAATCATTTGAATAAGAAGTTGACCAACGCCACCAGCCGCAGCATGGACTAAAGCTGTATCACCTTGTTTTATTTGATAGCTATCTTTCGTTAAATAATGTGCTGTTAATCCTTGTAATAAGACAGAAGCGGCTGTTTCAAAAGAAATAGAATCTGGTAGTGGGATTACTTTTTCTGATGGGACGGCAACTAGTTCTGCATTTGCAAATGGAACGTCAGCAAATGCAATACGGTCTCCAGGGCTGATAGTAGTAACATTAGCTCCTACTTTTTCAACAATACCAGCGCCTTCATAGCCTAATATATAGGGCGGATTACCAGCGAGATGATAATCGCCGCGGCGTCTATAAATATCAGCAAAATTTAAACCAATTGCTTTCGTACGAATAAGAATTTCATTTGGATTAATGATTGGATCAGAGATTTCTTTATATTGAAGTACATTAGCATCTCCGAATGTTTCGAAACAAAGTGCTTTCATATGGAATACCTCCATTTATATTGTTTGTCGATGCTCTTTATCATACAATATAAATATCAATAGACAAACAGGATTATTTCGATGAAATCAATCGGAAATATCGATTGAAAAGAGGGACGATAAATGGAGATAAAGCAGTTAATTACATTTAAAATAGCCGCGGATACTTTGAACTTTACACAAACTGCGAAGAAATTAAACTTTGCTCAATCGAGCGTGACAGCGCAAATTAAAACGTTAGAAACTGAGCTAGGTGCGCCGTTATTTGAAAGATTAGGGAAACGTCTTTTCTTAACTGAAGCAGGAAGGAAGTTTCAACTATATGCTGATAAGATGATTGCACTTAGTAACGAAGCGAAAATGGCTGTGAAAGATGATGAAGAAATAGCTGGTACGTTAACGATTGGTGCACAAGAAAGTCAGTGTACATATAGGCTTCCATCTATATTAAAGAGGTTTAAAGCACAATTTCCTCAAATAAAGCTTATATTTAAACCAGCGCATTCCAATAAAGATGCGAAGGAGCAATTGATGGAGGGAAAAGTCGATTTTGCATTTATTTTGGACGAATGTAAAACAGAAGATGCTTTACATGTGGAGCCGCTTATGAAAGAAGAATTAAAAGTAGTAGCTGCTTCAGGGCATCATTTACTCCAGCAAACTTCCGTTTCTATAAAAGATTTAGAGAAGGAAACACTTTTATTAACAGAAATAGGGTGCTCATATCGGACTTTATTTGAAGAGTTATTTCGTGCGAAAGACATATATCCAGCAAATAAGATTGAGTTTGTTAGTGTCGAGGCAATTAAACAATGCGTCATTGCGGATTTAGGTATAGCAGTTTTGCCAGCAATAGTAGTAGAAAAAGATATACGAGAGGGGACGATAAAAGAGTTACATTTAGAAAATGCAATCTCTCCGATTTTTACACAAATTGCTTGGCATAAAGATAAATGGATGACAGTGCCACTGCAGCAATTTATTGATGTAACGAGGGAGTTTTTTACAACGGATTAAGTGGAGAAATATTTATTTTATATAAAAGAAAAAATGGCAATTTTGTATAAAGAACCGATGCTTGAATATAACAAGTATCGGTTCTTTTTTGTTTTAAATATAGAATGCTATAAAATGTGTATTTCTCAACTTTTTTTCTTACAAGGATAAGTAAATTTCTTCGTATATTCCAATAATCGTAAGGGAATTTACAACTTTTATTCGTTTCTGTAAGATGCCTCTAGGCAGCACGAAAGGAGGGGCGTACATAGGGAGGAGATTGTCTTGAGTATACGTACTTATTTTGAGGGAGGAGATTTACAATGTTTAAAAAGTTAATGAAAGTATGTGTGTTAAGTGTAGCGAGTGTAGGGGTATTATTTAGTTTTCAAGGAAGTACATTTGCAGCAACCGATCTGAGTAGTTATTATGACGGGAAGAATCCAGCAACAACGAAAGTATACGGAGGCAGTACAACATGTGATGCAGATGGATTTAATGCAAAGTCTACAGCGGTGTATGAAGGTAGTAAAAAAGTAGGAACAGTGTATTTACGTTACAGTAATAAATGTCACGCGGCATGGTCTAAGCTTGTTTTAGATCAACCAGCACCTGCTGTTTCTGGAGGAGTATATGCTTACGCTGTTATTAATAAATATAAAAATGGTGTATTTCAAAAATCAGTAGATTCTAATAGTGGTAATGGAGCAATTAAAACGGGGCAAACGAGCACCTATACAGGAATGGTATTTGATTTAACTGCTGATTTTGGTTATACAGCTGATGCTGAAGCGGTGACGATTAATAATGGCTATGGGAAAACTGGACGTTATTAATAAAGGAGTGGAATTCTATGAAGCTTTTTAAAAAGGTAAGCGCATGTCTTTGTCTGGCATTGCTCGTCATAACTAGTGTTTTTAGTACGACGAATAATGATAAAGCATTTGCAGAAGACCATTCATATGATGGGAAAAGTCCTTACTACAATAGCTGTGATCAATCAGCGGTAACGAAAGAAAAGAAGTGGATTGATTCAAATTCTTATGTAGAATTAAAATTTAGCACGACTTGTAAGACAGCATGGGCAAAAGTTACTGTAACTCGTGCAGCGGTTTATAATAACGAAGCTGATGCAAGGATCGTCAGAAAAACCGATGGAAAGGCATATACTTGCGGAAGCGCTGGAGGAAATGGTGTCGTGAATAAAGGGCAAACATCATGCTATACGCCAATGGTATATGATTTAGATCCAAGAAAGGCACAAGCACAAGGGAAACATGCAATTCCGAATAGTGATGCATATAATTATGCTGAGACTATTTGGTATTAATACGATTATCAATGCGTTAAGAGCTGTTATTTGATATGAAAATGAAAGAGCCTTACTGCATTTTACTGTGGTAAGGTTCTTTAAAGTTGTTTAATAGCTTAAGACATTCATTTACAAAGGTCTCTCTATATAATCGCTTTTAAGTATGGCCATAATAATTTCATCCGAGTATGCATCGTTATAAAATAAAGATTGACGTAAAGTTCCTTCTTTTACAAAACCAACTTTTTCATAAGCTTTAATTCCGCGTAAATTATGGCTAAATACTTCTAACTGTAAACGATTTAATGATAGTTGTTCAAAAACAAATCTTAAAATTATTTTAATAGCTTCAGTTCCATAGCCTTGTCCTGTTACTGCTATGGAAAGCATTGATATTCTGAATCCTGCTCTTTTGTTCTCCTCATCGATATCTAAAATCGACAACTCTCCAATCATCTCGTCAGTGCGTGTTAAACAAATAGCAAAATCATAGCGACTTGAATCATTATTTATATAATCTATATGTTTCGTAATTTGTTCCAATGAAAAAGTGGACTTAGTTCCAGTCATATATCTTATTTCATCATCCATTGTACTTTCTAAAATAATAGGAGCATCTAGCTGACAAAGAGGCCTTAAATAAATTCTTTCACTCTCTAATCTCATTATAATTTTCTCCTTTAGTTAGTAATTGAATGTATAAATACTTAAACTTTCTTCAATGAGTTACACAAAAAATATGAATCTTAATTCGATGTTACATGAATTTTATAATGGTATGGTATACCTAAAACAAATGATAAAAGTTTTATACACAACAAAATGTATCAACAAGTTTTTTAATGATCGAATTAAATAAGGTCTGTATCAGGAGGATTGTATCCAAGATGACGAGCCATAGATACAATTTGTCCTTTATGGTGAAATTCATGTGTCTCCGTATGAGTTAAAAGCCATAGCGGAGTTGTACTCCAAGGTTCTTTTTGCCATTTCACTTCATTTGCTATATTTTCGAGCCAACGGTCATTGTATTCATCTAAAAAACGTTGTACAGTTTCATCTACTAACTTAAATCTAGCACGGACTTTCGTGACATCTGCATGCTCAATTTCATAATCACTAGCAAATGAAAAATCTGCCCGTTTTTGCTTGAATGCGAATGATCCAAGCCAGTATCGATAGCAATCGGCTACATGAATATGTGTCTTTATAATGCTACCGCTCCCGAAATTCGGAACAGTGCTATGTAATTTTTCTAATGGGATTTCTTCTAAAAATGTGAATAGAGTTTCTCTTGTAGCGCTAATAAGATTATATTGCTGTTTTAAAACATGTAACATGAAATTAACACTCCTCTTTTACTTACTAAACTATTTGTGTAGTAAGTAATTCTATATTTACGAGGGCGGAACCTTTTTATTGTTTTTACTAAGCATATTAGATGTATTTCTTCATTGTTTCTGATAGATTAAACAAGGTGAAACTTTAATAAAATGAACATTTTTAGTTCATAATAAATTGTACATCAAGAAGGGAAACGATAAAATGAATAGACTAGTTGGCTTGAAACAATTTGAAATAACGCGCGGGGCGTTACTTAAATTTATGGAAACGTTAGATGATAAAACTGCGGATACGCAGCCAGAGGGTTTTAACAATACAATTCGCTGGCATATCGGTCATGTGCTAACGGCAGCAGAAGTTTTCATGTTTGGAAAAGAATTCAAACAATTACCAACGGAATATCCAGGTATGTTTGGATATGGATCAAGACCATCTAAATGGAAAACAGAAGGACCGTCATTAGAAGTATTAACAGCCCAATTACAAGAACAAGCAAAACGTATTAACGAAATGCCAGCAGAAGCATTTGAAAATAAACTGCCAGAGCCATTTTTAGGACTAGAAACAGTTGGTGAGCTTTACGGTATGATGCTTTATCATGAAGCAGATCATATTGGTCAGATGAAAGCAATGGAACGTATTATTAAGGCTCTTTAGTTTGAATTGCATATAATAAACGAAATGACAGTAGTTTTGTCAAAATTGAGTTGTAAATAGTTACATTCTGAAAGCCCATCACTCTCTAATGAGTGATGGGCTAACTGTTTTTACATAATCAGCATTATCTTTTCGACTCCTTCAAATGTTTAAGTTGTGTAACAATCATAATGCTAATAACAACGAGTAAAAACCATGAGCTGATTTTACTTAAGTGAACGAGATTCCAAGCTTCCCGTTGATTTGGATATTGCCATGCACCGAAAAATGTTGCGATGTTTTCTGCAATCCAAATAAAGAATCCGATAAGAAAAAAGGAGAGAACGAGCGGCATTTTATATGTAACGCCTCGTAATGAAAATTCCACAAATGTTCGAAAGAAAACGATGAATAGAAGTAACGTTAAGAACCATCTAAAATCGTATAGAAAATGATGTGTGAAAAAATTGAAGTAAATCATTGCTCCTAGAGGTATTACAAAAATAGCTTTCGGCCAATGATACATTTGTAAATGTAGTCTTCTCCACGCTTGGCATATGTAACTTGCAACACTCGCATACATAAAGCCGCTGTAAAGCGGGACCCCAAAAATCCTTGAATACGCCTCTTCTGGATAACTCCATGAACCGAAATGAACTTTATATATTTCTAGTAAAAGGCCGATGAGGTGGAAGACAGTAATTACTTTTAATTCGTCTTTCGTCTCAAGGGCAGTCTTGTACATAACCCACTGCATAAGAAGGCATACGATGAGTATGAAATCGTAGCGGTATAACCCTGGGATCGAAACGATTTTTGAAAGGGCTAGTGTTAAGAAAATAACGACTGGGAATAAGCAGGATAATGCTTGTTCATAAGTAAAATAGAGTAGTTGTTTTATATATAACATTGCATCACCTTGGATATTTTTATTTGAAAACTCAAAATAATGATTAAGTATACTACACTTTTAAAAATAAGCTAGTAGTCTATTTTGCGTGTATTTGTAAGTTTTGGAAGGGAATTGTAATAAGTATTTTAATATTTAGCGAAGTGAAAAAATAGTTTGCTATTTAAAAAAAGTGGCGATATAATATCTAAATGAAATTGATAATTATTATCAATAATAATTACAAATAAAAAATGTTTATAAAAAAACAACTGAATATAAAGGATGAAATGAAACATGTTACATAAGCCTGCTGTATATGCTGGCAATAATCGCTGGCTACATATTAAGTTCATATGTTTCATGAGCTTAACAATTTTATGTTTAATCGGCTCTATATTTTTAGCTGTTGCATTTGGTGCAAAGGATATCCATTTGCAAACCGTATGGACAGCGGTTTTTGATTATAATCCGAAATTAACGCAGCACCAAATTATTTATGAATTAAGACTCCCAAGGGTAATTGGTGCAGCAGTTGTAGGAGCAGCTTTTGCAGTGGCTGGAGCTGTTATGCAGGGCGTAACACGAAATCCTTTAGCGGATGCAGGTGTGCTTGGCATAAATGCAGGTGCGATGTTTGTAGTAGCACTTAGTTTTGCCTTTTTCCCGCATATGCCGTATTCCTATTTGATGATTGTCTCCTTTATTGGAGCGGTCTTAAGTACAGTGCTCATTTTTATTATCGGATCAGCAACATCAGGCGGGTTAACACCGATGAGATTAACGATAGCTGGGGCAGTTATGGCTGCGCTTTTACATTCGTTAAGTTCAGGTGTCGCGATTTATTATGACTTAAGTCAAGATTTAGCGTTTTGGTACGCTGGTGGTGTTGCAGGGGTTAAGTGGGAACACTTGAAATTTTTAGTTCCTATTATTCTCATAACAATTGTTTTTGCGACAGTGTTAGGGCGGTCTATTTCACTCATATCAATGGGGGATGATGTCGCTACGAATTTAGGAGTAAAAACAAATCGAACGAGAATACTAGGAATGATTATAGTAGTCATTCTTGCAGGGGTATCTGTTTCAGCTGTTGGCTCTATTGGATTTGTAGGACTAGTTATCCCGCATAGTGCTAGAAAATTAGTTGGTGTTAATTATCGACTCATTATTCCTATGTCAGCATTTTTAGGAGCTATGTTATTAGTTTTAGCTGACTTAGGGGCAAGAACAGTAAATCCTCCTAAAGAACTTGCAATAGGAATTATGGTAGCTCTTGTTGGAGTTCCATTCTTCCTCTATATAGCACGTAAAGTTGGGAGGGAGTTGTAAGTGAAGAAGATTCTAAACACGGATAAAAAGAGAGCCGTTACTGTAACTATAATATTTGGTTGTATTGGTATCGCTGTCATTTTACTTAGCTTAAATACGGGGACACTTAGCATTGCACCGCTCAAAGTAATTCAAACGCTTTTTGGTCATGGTGATTTTGAGAGTGCAACCGTGCTATACGATTATCGTATGCCAAGAATTATAATCACAATGTTAGCTGGTATTGGCCTTGGGATTTCCGGTGCGATTTTGCAAGGGTTATCACGTAATGCGTTGGCCGATCCTGGTATTCTTGGACTGCATTCAGGTGCATCTTTCGGGCTAATTATATTCGTTACTTTCTTTCATTCTATTAATGAGAATGCATCGATTTTAATACCGTTATTTACATTTGGCGGAGGAGTATTAGCTGCATTTCTTATTATTTTACTTGCGAGTGATCGGTCAAAAGGTTTACTTCCCATTAGACTTATTCTCGTTGGTATTGCGGTTTCAGCTGGCTTTAGTGCAATTTCGTTATTTTTCTCTCTCAAGTTAAATGATGAGACATATACATTCGCTTCTAGATGGCTAGTTGGTAACGTGTGGGGGAGGGATTGGATTCATGTCCTAGCATTATTACCTTGGATTTTCATACTAACCCCATATGCATGGCTAAAATCTAAAACGTTAAATGCATTGTCACTAGGTGATAGTGTAGCGGCAGGACTTGGTGTTTCTGTTCAAAAAGAACGGTTATTACTATTAGCTACAGCGGTTGGATTATCTTGCGCAAGTGTATCGATGGCAGGAGGGATTGGTTTTATCGGTTTAGTTGCTCCGCATATCGCAAGGAAGTTAGTAGGTACTACATATCAACACTTTCTTCCTTTAGCTGGCATTATGGGAATGATTATTTTAGTACTAGCAGATACGATAGGCCGTTCTATATTTGAGCCAAATTCTATTCCGGCTGGTGTAGTAGTGGCCGCATTAGGAGCACCGTATTTTCTTTATTTACTTACAAAAACAAAATAAATACTTCAAAGAGGAGAACATATGAAAAAGAAACTTACTATTTTATTTAGCATCATGTGTATTTTAGTATTAGCAGCATGTGGTCAAACGAAATCTAATGAAGAGGCAACGAAAAAAACGGAAAAAAGTAATGACCCCAAAATTGCTTCAATGTCTATTCATTTAACGAATGATTTACTTGCATTAGGAATTACACCAGTAGGTTCTGTTATTGGTGGAGATTTAAAAGATTTTTTACCGCACGCTAAAGAGAAGTTGAAAGATACGAAGAAGCTTGGTGTTGTAACAGATCCGAATATGGAAGCGTTACTTCAATTAAAGCCAACTGACATTTATGTTGATGAAAAATATGCTGGTAAAGATGTAGCGAAATACGAAAAAATTGCAAAAACACATTCTTTCAATTTAGATGAAGGTACGTGGAGAGAGCATTTAAAACAAGTTGGTAAACTTGTAAACCGTGAGAAAGAAGCAGATAAATATATTCAAGATTACGAAGAGCAATCAAAACGAGTAAAAGGTTTAATAGATAAAGAGCTAGGTAATAACGAAAAAGTAATGGCAATTCGCGTTACTGCAAAAGAATTGCGTGTATTTAGTACGAAAAGACCGATGGGACCAATTTTATTCCAAGACTTAGGATTACAACCTGCAAATGGTGTAGAGAAAATCGATGGAAACCGTCCTTTCGAAGTCATTTCACAAGAAGTATTACCTGACTTTGATGCAGATGCTATTTTCGTTGTAGTAAACAGAGATGATAAGGCAAAAGCTGCATTTAAACAACTTCAAGAAACACCAATTTGGAAAGACTTAAAAGCTGTTAAAGGTAAACACGTTTACATTATTAATGATCAACCATGGCTTGACTATTCTGCTTTAGGTAACAAAATGGCAATGGATGAAGCGGAGAAAATGTTTACGAAATAATATTCGCTATTAGGAAAGGCCCTCTAAATTTGGAGGGCTTTTTATTATTGTTAGAATAAACGAAAAATTATACAATGAAGTTAATTTCGTGTAGAGGAGATGTGCCAATGTCAGCGCTTATTGTAAGTATCTCGTTTATAAAGCAGTTTATGGAACAAGGGGATAAATAGGCTAAAATAAGTATCCCCGTTATTAAAAAAGGGGGAATTTGAAATGATGATGAATCTTTTTCAAAATAAAACGATTAAATTATCAGCTATTAGAGAATCAGATGCTAAAGTAATGGCTATGTGGCAAGAAGATAGTGAGTATTTAAGAAATGTCGATACAGATGTAGCGTTTCCGCAATCGTTTCAAGAAATAGCAAGTGATGGGCTATTAAAGGGACGGAGATCGAATAGTGTACCTTTCATGTTGAGGACAGTTCAAGATGATCGTTTAATTGGTTTTGTTGCAATTCATAGTATAGAGTGGAATAACAGAACAGGGTTATTAGCAATTGGTATAGGAGATGCAAATGATAGAGGGAAGGGATATGGAAGAGAAGCGATCCATCTTATTTTAAAGTATTCTTTTTATGAATTGAATTTACACCGTGTCGGTCTTGATGTTATTTCTTATAACAAAGCTGCTATTGAATTGTATAAAAAGATGGGTTTTCAGATGGAAGGCTGTATGAGAGAAGCAGTGCAAAGAGATGGGAAGTGTTTTGATCGTGTCATTATGGGGATATTGCGGGATGAATGGATTATGCTACAAGATTAGAAAGTACATTCAATATTATACATGTAATATGCAGGAGATATAATGGTAATTGGCGAATTTTTACAGTGAACTGATTGAATTTATCCCGCGTTAACGGGCAGTAAAACTCCCACCTCAAAATTTAGTTGGAGCAAAGAAGTTAGGTGGGAGTCGGGCTGTCCGTAAACGTCCGATTGGTTCAACTAATAATCAGTGGGGGATGAACAACCACCCCACTGATTAAAGTTTCACTTTATAAGGAGTCATGCAAAATGAATTTAGAAAAAGCAAAACCAGTAAATGAAGAGGTCGCTGAATTAAAGGAACTAATTAAAGAATTGCACGGAAGTGTACATCAACTTCAAAGTGAAGTGCAGCAACTAAGGCACGAAAGACCAGTTGTTGAAGTGAGAAAAGGTGTTCAATTATCACCAACAATTGTCGGACAAATTGGTGGTATGATTTTAGGTGGGTTAGCAATTATCGGGATATTTTGGTGATAAAAAAGGTTTGCAGCATCATGCTGCAAACCTTTTTTATTTGACGATATAATTTCACACACTACAACTTTTACATTAAATAACGTAAATAAATATAAGCGTGTGATAACAATAATGCAATAATAGTTAACGGTAACCCAATTTTTAAGAAGTCCATATATGAAAAAGCATGTCCTTCACGTTTTGCAATACCAGCAACGACTACGTTTGCTGATGCTCCGATTAATGTTCCGTTTCCTCCTAAGCAAGCTCCAAGTGATAATGCCCACCATAGTACTTCGATTTGTGGAGAATCAACAGATAGTCCGAGTCCTGTAGCTAAGTCTTGAATAAGTGGTATCATCGTTGCGACAAATGGGATATTGTCAATTGTTGCAGATGCGATACCTGATACCCATAAAATAAGTATCGCAGCGAAACCGATATCTCCATTTGTAACGTCGATTACTTCTTTTGCGAGTGAAGAAATAAGGCCGATATCAATTAAACCACCAACGAGAACGAATAGTCCGGCGAAGAAGAAAATGGTTACCCATTCAACGTGGGCAAATACATCTTCAATATCATGTTCTTTCACGCCAATTAACATAAGAAGTGTAGCACCTGTCATTGCAATTACCGCAGCGTCTACATGAATAATGGAATGAAGTACAAAGCCTAAAATAGTTAGTCCTAAAATCGAAATGGATTTTAAAAGGAGGCTTTGATCTTTAATATAATCTTTTTCATTTAATGCCATTAATTTTTCGATTTGCTCAGGTGTTGTTTTTAGTTTGTTACGATACATGAAGTAAATAATGCCAAGTGTCACGATAGAAATAATAATTACGATAGGAGCTAAGTTAAGTAAAAAGGCATTGAAGTCTAAATGCTTATTTGCAGATCCAATCATAATGTTCGGTGGATCACCGATTAATGTTGCTGTTCCGCCTATATTTGAAAATAATACTTCTGAAATTAAATAAGGAACAGGATTAACTTTTAAAATACGTGTAATGGATAGTGTAACAGGTACGATTAATAATACGGTTGTTACGTTGTCCAAAAATGCTGATCCGACAGCAGTTAATAGGGATAGCAATAATAAAATACGGATTGGTTTTCCGCCAGCTGCTTTTGCCGCTTTAATGGCCACAAATTCAAAAACGCCTGATTGACTCGTAATATGTACGAGAATCATCATCCCAATTAAAAGGGTAATCGTTTCCCATTGAATATGTGATGTGAAAGCAGTATGTAAATCTACAACTCCAAAAATAATCATAATAGCAGCACCGAATAGTGCAATTACAGCACGATTCAATTTCTCAGAAATAATAAATCCGTACGTGACTAAAAATACGGCAATTGCAAAATAATATTGCCAATTTGCTACTTCATGTGCTGATTGTTCCAATCATGTCACCTTCTTTAAAGTATGTATTCAATTGTAAACATGCATCCTTCTGCATAATTTATATTGTAGCAAATTCAAAAAAGAAAGAAAACTATTTAACAAAGTGAAGGAAAAAATGTGTTTTTTACATATGATATAAAAAAATAAAGAAACACAGTGCAAATTATTAGGAAAAGTGAGAGTTGTCCTCTAATATAGAGATAGCAATTTACATTATTTTTGCGTAAAATGGTTTAAAGAGGTGAATTCCGATGGAAATAGTAAAAGATAGTTCTCTTATTCAAAATGAAATTGAACGTTTTGTAAATAAAGATGTATATATTCATTTAGAAACGACGAATGGAGCGTACGCGTCACACTTTAATGAAAAGATGATGACAGTTGGAGCATTCATTCGAAATGCAATTATTCGCTTTGAGCGCGGGAAAATAACTGGAACAAACCCATACCGAGTTGGTTTGAAAATGGATCATGGCTGGGTATATGCTGAAGGTATTACACACTGGGAAGTAGACGATAAAGAACGTTTATTACTAGCAGGGCATGATAATCAAGGCCGCTTAGCAGTTGCACTTGAGTTAAGCTTAACGCCATTTAAGTAAGAAGGAGGGAAACTTATGGAGAGACATGTACTTGTTGTATTTCCGCATCCAGATGATGAAGCATTTGCTGCAGGAGGAACAATTCGCTTATTAACAGATCAAGGAGTACCTGTAACGTATGCGTGTGGTACTTTAGGACAAATGGGACGTAACATGGGAAAAAACGTGTTCGCTAACCGTGAAACGATTCCAAATATCCGTAAAAAAGAATTGAAAGATGCATGTGAAGCGATGGGGATTCAAGACTTAAGAATGCTTGGTTTCCATGATAAAACGTTAGAATTTGAAGATGTTGATTTCGTAGCAGATAAAATTGAAGCGATCATTCAAGAAGTAAATCCATCTCGAATTATTACATTTTATCCAGAGCACGGCGTACATCCAGATCATGATGCATTTGGCCGCGCTGTCGTTCGCGCTGTATCACGTATGTCAAAAGAAGAACGTCCAGTTATTCATGCGGTTGCGATTACGAAAAACCGCGAAGCTGTACTAGGTGAGCCGGATGTTGTAAATAATATTAGTGAAGTATTCGAGCATAAATTAGCTGCACTAGGTGCGCATCGTTCACAAACAGAAGCAATGCTTGAAGAAACACACGCGAAAATCAAAAACAAAGATGCAGCAACATTAAAATGGTTGCAACTTGAACAATTTTGGACTTATAAATGGGAGTAGGCTAGAAGGGATCCTTCTAGTAGCTCTTACATAGAAAAAGCACCGTCACTTGTGACGGTGCTTTTTTTGTTGAAGACTATATATTTTTTAGAGATATGCTTCAAAGTTTTAAAATTAATGTGCAGTATAGCCTCCATCAACAAGAAGTGTTGTACCATTAACAAAACTAGCATCATCACTTGCTAAAAATAAGACAGCTTTTGCTACTTCTTCTGGTGTTCCAAGTCTGCCTTGTGGATGAAGTGAAGCTAAATATTCTTTCTGTTGAGGATTAACACTACTAAGTAAAGGGGTGTCAATATAGCCAGGACAGACCGCGTTAATACGTATTCCATATTTAGCGTAGGCAGTACATAAATTTTGAGTTAATAGTTTCACACCACCTTTTGCAGAGGAGTATGCTGTTGGGGTAGGTAATGAAACAAAACTATGAATCGAACCAGCATTAACGATGACACCGCCTGTACCTTGTTTAAGAAATTGTTCAATCGAATATTTATCAGAAAGGAATACCCCAGACAAGTTAATATCAATGGTTCTTTTCCATTTTTCGTAGGATAATTCGTTTGCCGGTGCATCATCAGCAACGCCGGCATTGGCATACATAATATCTAATTTACCGTATGTACTTACTGTCTCATGGATTAGCTGTTTAATATCTGCCTCTTTTGTTACATCGGTTTTAATAAATAACGTATTATATCCATGTGCATTCAATTCATCTGATAGATCTTTTCCACGTTCAGAAAAGTCAGCAATAACTACTTTTGCACCTTCTTTGATAAAAAGGCGAACAGTAGATTCGCCAATTCCACTTGCACCACCAGTTATGATTGCTACTTTGTCTTTTAATTTCATATAAACCTCTCCATTCATCAATGAATTTAAGTCGAATTTTTTTAATTTGGTTATATTACCATTAACCTTAAATAGTAAGTAGATAGAAGGAAAAGCTTGCGTTTACTTAATTGTGAGAGTGCTATTTTTTTATTGTAATTTTTTATACAGTGATGGACGAAAATATTAATTAAGTCAATTTTATCATTAGATTGAATATTCGGTAAAGGGTTCTCGAATAGGGGGAGTGCTGAAGCTAAACTACTGATCTACATAGATATAACGAGGGAGATTTACATATAGTTGCTCTTTTTATTTTATTAATTAACAAATTTTCGAACTTGCTGATGATGTAGTGGAATTAAATGAGTCGGTTGTTTTTAGATTGAATCAGAACTAAAAACAGCAAAAATAAATCGTTGAATAATAATTATTTATTGAAAAACAATAAACAACATGTTAATATCAAATTGAAAATTAGTAAGAGAGGTTTTTTTTATAAAATGTAAAACGAATGTTATGTACTAAAAAGAAATTGATAGAAATTAGGAAAGTTATATATTTTAATAGCAAAAAAGAAAAGGGAGTTAGAGCATGATTAATACAACAGTAAAGAAAGTTATCTTAATTGCAGGTGGTTTGTATATTACATATTTAGTAGGTGTAGCCATATTAGCGGAATCTATACCATATCCTACATCTCAACAACTTACAGAAGCTGAAAAAGTAGTTGAACGTTATATAGGTGAAAATAATGGAGTTAAACTGATAAATACATCTAGCAGCTTCACGGCTGAGATGTTCGATCGTTCAATTCATATTGAAGGGAATTCAAAAGAGAATCCAGAACAAGTATTTCGAATGGATTTAGATCGAGTTTCTAATGAAAATGAAAGAATAACAGAAAAATCTATAAATAATATTTGTAAATCAAATGATGGAGGAAAGAATTTTACGTGTGTTGATGCAGAATAGCTAAAGGTGGGATGTGTAGCAGTATAGTAACGGTTAATAACTACTATTCTAGTTAAATAGGAAAAAGCCTCGCAGGGGGGCGAGGCTTTAAACAGGGTATTAAAAATTATCGATTCATTAAGAATAACTTTTTTTGAATAAACTAATTTTAGCATGATAACTCATATATATGTGTTACGAATTTATGGACAAAAAATCAATGATAAGAATATAGAAAAGATAATAATTTATTTGTAATCTGTATCATTACATAAAGTTCGAGTGGAATAGAGAGTATACTTTTGTATGGTGTAATAAAGATATAGTCTACTTACGGAAATAGGTAGGCTATTTTTTATACAGAAAAGCCAACTTGAGGTAAAGTCCTTGTTAAGAAATAGGGTAAGAACAAGAAGTTTTAAGGAGAGATAAGGTCGTTCAACAGATAAAGATATTGTATTTGAAACACGTGATTATTCGTGGATTAAGTTCTATTTTTGATGAAAAATCTATAAAAGACATTACAATCCCTAGAACTGATATTTAGTAATGATTTAAAAGAAACATATATTTTGAATTATTTAATAGAATAATATATATTTATATTGATTTAATGATTCTAGTTTGTTAAAAATGGGGAAATCAATATGAAGGTTAAATTTGCCGTAATAAAAGATGAGAACTTTGATTGTAGTTTATTGGAAACAAAATTATTGAAAACTTTTAAAGAAGTAGATTGTGAAGCAGATATTGTAAAGGTTGAGGATGAAATTTTTGAAAACAATGACATACAAATGAATTTATCAGAAATAACCATTAATGTTACTGGGAAAAATATGGGGTATAGGTTCGTTTCAGCTAGTATATTTATTGTTTTAGAGAGTTTATCAATACAGCTGTTTCGTATTAATATTAGTATACATTAAGCAGCTAACAAAGTGGACTCTTCATAAAATTATACTGACTATATTGAGTTGTAAATATGAAAGTGTTGATTAAAACAATAGAAATTATCGTAGGTGCTCCCGGATGTTGAATTGCACCTTGTTTGTTGTTAAATAAACAAGGGATTTATCTTAATCGCATATTATCTTAACGCTGAAATTGACAGTCTCAAGGCTGAGCAAAAAGAAATTATGAGAGACATTCGAAATTTAGAAACGCGTACCACTATTAATGAGAAAGACATAGCAACAATCAATAAGCAATTAGAAAAAATAAGTACAAACACAACTTAGATTTTGCGGATTATTATTAGTGCGATAGTAATGTCAAAAAGGGATGATTTAATCTTGTGAAATAGGACGATATAAAAGAAAGAGGGGAGCTCCCTCTTTCTTTTATATAAATGAGAAGCTATAAATTTTCCGTTTCTTTTTCATCTGCATACTTTTCCTCTAAAGAAATTAATAGAGTAATTAACCCAATTACTACGATAATTAATGTAATTATAAAAGATTTAGAAAGAGAGAAATGACCTTCAATTAAAAGTGGTAAAAACTTGAATGAAAGTATACTAGCTAATAAGGAAATTACTAAAATACTAAAAAGGGCTATATTTTTATTATTGATAGATGTTTGTAAAAAATCTTTAATAAAACCAGTAGAGACAAATATAGTTAATATGATCAGTGAAATAAAATAATGTGTTACATTTGTCATACTAATAGTAGGGTCATCTATGATATAGGCAAGTAACTTAGATATTAATATACCGCCAAACAATAGAATGATAAAAGCGAGTAATTCTGTTGACATATAAGTGCTGAAATTAGTTTTCTTTTTAAAGAGCTTATAGCTTAGAGTAGCCTGGATTATTTGCATGATAAATAGAGCGATAATCCACACATAATAGACAAGTGGTAATTCTCCTGAGAATAGAGAGATTAGGAAATTTATTACTGTTCTTAAAATTTCAATCATTACGGAAGGCCTCCTGTTTGTAGGCTTGCGATATTAAAATATGATAGTCTATCGTTTAATAATTAAATTTATCGATTCAAACTATTTCTAATTATTCCATAAAAAGGTGGTTGCATCAAGTTATCTTTTTAACAATCCTCCAAGGCCGAGCACTAGAAAAAGAAACGCAATATGTAATATAATTGAAAAAGTATATTTAAAAATCGATGTTAATATTACCCTCCTATAAGTATTAACATACGTAATTGAGGTGTTTTCTTTGTTGTTTTATGAGCGAATTTCTATAATGGCCCCTCCTGTTCCGTAGCTAAGGAAAGTCTTTTTATTTCTGAGATTTTCAAAGTTATAGGAGGGTATGAAAAATGAAAAAAGTCTCAGTACCATCACTTTTATTAATGATCATTCTTGTTGCATTTCCGCAAATTAGTGAAACAATTTACACACCGTCTTTACCTGATATTTCAAAGGCGTTACATGTAAGTAATAATGAGGTACAGTTAACACTTAGTGTGTATTTTGCTGGATTTGCTTTAGGTGTATTTTTTATTGGATGGCTATCAGATATAATTGGTCGTCGCCCAGCAATGTTATTTGGAATTGTTGTATATGGTGTTGGGAGTTTCTTATGCTTTATTGCAAATTCCATTGAAGTTTTATTGGTAAGTCGTTTTATTCAAGCGTTTGGAGCAAGTGCAGGATCAGTTGTGACACAAACGATTCTACGTGAAAGTGTAGAGGGGCATAAGCGCCACGTTATGTTTGCTCAAATTTCGGCAGTTATTGCTTTTACACCAGCGATAGGGCCGTTAATTGGTGGCTTTCTTGATCAAATGTTTGGATTTAAAATCGTATTTTTGAGTTTAGTAGTTATGAGTATCGGGATTTTTCTGTATACGTTTGTTTCTCTTCCAGAAACAAAAACGGACTCGGTAACGAATAAAATAAATGTGTTTTCAGTCTTGAAGAGGTTAATTACAAATCCGAAAGTAGTAACATATGGGGTATTAATTGGAGGAGCAAATGGTGTTTTATTTAGCTATTATGCAGAAGCACCGTTTATCTTTATTGAATACTTTCAGTTGTCGCCTAGTATGTATGGATTTTTAGGAATTGTTGTTGCTTCTGCTTCTATTATTGGGGCGAAAGTTTCAAAACAATTGCTTGCCACGTATAAACCAGAGAAAATTATATATATTGGTTGTCTTGTAATGACAGTGGGAGCTATCCTTTTATCTGTTATTACGTTTGTTGGATTAAATCCCAACGTAGTATATATGATTGGATTTTTAGTAGCGATGTTTATATTGCTATTAGGAATCGGGATAGCGCTACCTAACTGTTTAAGTTTAGCATTGGTAGATTTCCAAGATGTTATTGGTACAGCAGGAGCATTGTTTAGCTTAGGATACTATGTAATTGTAACGATAACAATTTGGGGAATGAGCCAACTGCATACGGGTTCGTTACTCGTGATGCCACTTTATTTTCTAGCTATAGTCGTTATCATGATGGTGTTTACTAAAATGTTTATTTTAGGTAAACAAACTTCAAAAATGATTTAAATATGAAATGGTAAAGAGTCTCATTTTTAATGAGACTCTTTTATATTTTATGAAAATGATAAGTGGATATACGAACAAAAATTAAAGGTATTATTAAGGAAAAGGGAAAAGCTGAAGAGAAAAGTTTTCCACTTTCTGGTGTATTGTTGATTGTTTTAAGTGTAGTTATATATATCTTAAAGTAGGAGAAGGTATAGAAAATTTTTAGCTGTGGTAATGGGAAAAATAAGAGATGTAGAAGATAGTGACTTTGTAGTTCTATTAATATATTAAATTTCCGCTTGGTGCGTTAATTGCATGTGTAAGCAATTACAGTACAAACTATAATTAGTGAAATAACCGAGGAGGAAATACTCTCCTCGGTTATTTATATTGTAATAATATTCATACCGGAATCATATTGAATAGATGTATTTTATTGTTAATTTAGTTAAAAATTAATCAGACTTATGTATAATGATTTATTGAAAAAATAATTGAATTTTTCAGATTAATGAATTAATATAAGGTAAGTAATTTTAAGATTTATAGAATATTGGAAGATGAAAGGTTTTGAGAATTTTATTAGAAGCACAAAACGATTTTAGGATAGCTTTAAAGCTAGTGTAAAATGACGTTTGCTTCATCATTTTCAGGGCCGAAAGGAATTAGGGGAAAGCATCTTGTTTTAAAATGCGGCTATGAATCATCTAAGAGGGGGAAGTGAAGTGGCAAACAAAGAATTGAAAAGAGGTTTAGAAGCACGTCATATTCAAATGATTGCTTTAGGCGGAACAATTGGTGTTGGTTTGTTTATGGGATCAGCCAGCACGATTAAATGGACAGGTCCGTCAGTAATGCTTGCTTATGCAATTGCAGGTATTTTTATCTTCTTCATCATGCGTGCCATGGGAGAAATGTTGTATATGGAGCCAAGTACAGGCTCATTTGCAACGTTCGGTCATAAGTATATTCATCCGCTAGCTGGTTATATGACAGCGTGGAGTAACTGGTTCCAGTGGGTTATCGTTGGAATGTCAGAGATTATCGCGGTTGGAGCATATATGCAATATTGGTTCCCTGATTTACCAGCTTGGATACCAGGTGTAATTGCAATGGTTATTCTTGGTGCAGCTAACTTAATTTCTGTGAAGTCATTTGGCGAATTTGAATTTTGGTTTGCGATGATTAAAATCGTTACGATTCTATTAATGATTATTGCGGGATTTGGACTTATTTTCTTTGGAATTGGTAACGGCGGAGAAGCAATTGGTATATCAAATCTTTGGTCAAATGGCGGTTTCTTTACAGGTGGTTTTTCGGGATTCTTCTTTGCATTATCACTTGTAGTTGGAGCGTATCAAGGAGTGGAATTAATCGGTATTACTGCTGGTGAAGCGAAGAATCCGAAGAAGACACTTACAAGAGCGATTCAAAGTACAATTTGGCGTATTTTAATTTTCTACATTGGTGCGATTTTCGTTATTGTAACTGTATATCCGTGGGATCAATTAAGTACAATTGGTAGTCCGTTCGTAGCAACTTTTGCGAAAGTTGGTATTACGGCAGCGGCTGGACTTATTAACTTCGTTGTTATTACAGCAGCAATGTCTGGTTGTAATAGTGGTATTTATAGTGCTGGTCGTATGCTGTATACGTTAGGTGTAAATGGACAAGCACCGAAATATTTCACGAAACTTTCTGGAAATGGTGTACCTTTATTTGGTACAGTTGGTGTGATTATCGGTTTAGCGGTTGGTGTTGTATTAAGTTATATCGCACCGAAAAACTTATTCGTCTATGTATATAGTGCGAGTGTACTTCCTGGTATGGTACCATGGTTCGTTATTTTAATTAGTCAAATTAATTTTAGAAAAGAAAAGGGAGCAGAGATGAAAGATCATCCGTTCAAAATGCCATTTGCTCCTGTTACAAACTATTTAACAATTGCCTTTTTAATTATGGTATTAATCGGAATGTGGTTTAACGATGATACGCGCATTTCATTAGTTGTAGGTATTATTTTCTTAGCTATCGTTACAATTAGTTTCTATGCTTTCGGAATAGGAAAGCGAACTCCGTTAGACGTTCAAAATGATCAAGAGATTTCAAGTAAATAAAGATAGTAAAAAGTCCGATTTCTCATTTGGAAATCGGACTTTTTGTTATTAAAACTTTTCTAAAACGATCTTCCCAATTGTACTTCCGCCTTCAAGTAGTGCATGTGCTTTTTTTACGTTTTCAGCGTTAATTGGTGTGAATGTTTCATTTAAAGTAGTCTTTAAAATACCTTCATCTAGTAGTTCGCTTACTTTATTTAATAGTTCGTGCTGCGTGATCATGTCTCCAGTTTCATACATCGCTTTTGTAAACATAAACTCCCAAACGAGTGTAGCACTTTTACTTTTTAAAATACCCATCTCAAGAGGGTGCTCATTTTCTACGATAGAGCAAATTTTTCCTTGTGGTTTAATAAGCTCACAAATTGCTTGCCAATGTTGATCTGTATTGTTTAAGCAGAAAATATAATCTACATCTTTTAGCCCGAACTCTAATATTTGATCTTGTAAAGGTTGGTGATGGTTAATAATATAATCGGCACCGAATTTTTCAACCCAGTGTATCGTTTCATTGCGGGATGCAGTTGTAATAACATTCAGTCCAGCCCATTTCGCAAGTTGAATGGCAATTGAACCTACACCACCAGCACCGCCTATAATTAAAATGTTTTTAAAGGAGTTCGTATCTTTCTTATTATAATCAATGCCTAAACGTTCGAATAAACCTTCCCAAGCTGTAATAGCTGTTAATGGAAGTGCTGCAGATTCAGCATCACTTAACGTTTTGGGTTTTTTACCAACGATTCTTTCATCAACTAGGTGGTATTCACTATATGTACCTTGTCTCGTAATGCTTCCAGCGTAAAACACTTCGTCGCCTGCTTTAAATAACGTACAATTTTCGCCGGTTTGTACAACAACACCACTCGCATCCCAGCCAAGTATTTTCGCTACATCTTCTTTTTTCTCTTTTGGAGATCGAACTTTTGTATCAACTGGATTAACGGAAATAGCGTTAATTTTAACGAGTATATCTCTCCCTGTAGCAACAGTTTTTTCAACTTCCATATCAATTAAACTGTTTTCTTCTTCAATAGGTAAGTATTCATGTAAACCAATTGCTTTCATTTGTATTCCCTCCATTAAAGTAAGAATTCTTTACTTCTATATTATAGATGGTGAAATACTGCTATGTAAAAAAAATACCCTCTTTTTTCTGTAAGCTGTACTGATAGTCTAGAAGGAGTTTATTTCTAAAAAGAAGAATTTTTTACTGTATTACTTTATCCCAAACTAAATGTAAAGGTGGATACATAATGACAGTAAAGAAGCTTTATTTCGTTCCAGCAGGTCGTTGTATGTTAGATCATTCTTCTGTTAATAGTACAATCGCGCCGGGAAATTTATTGAACTTACCTGTATGGTGTTATCTTTTGGAGACGGAAGAAGGTCCCATTTTAGTAGATACAGGTATGCCAGAAAGTGCGGTTAATAATGAAAACTTGTTTGAAGGGACATTTGCAGAAGGACAGATTTTACCGAAAATGACTGAAGAAGATAGAATAATAGCTATTTTAAAACGTGCAGGGTATGAGCCAGATGACCTCCTATATATTATTAGTTCACATTTGCATTTTGATCATGCAGGAGGAAATGGTGCTTTTATTAATACTCCAATCATTATACAGCGTGCTGAATATGAGGCAGCGCAGTATAGAGAGGAATATTTGAAAGAGTGTATACTGCCGAATTTGAACTACAAAATTATTGAAGGGGATTATGAAGTGGTACCAGGTGTTCAACTATTGTATACACCAGGACATTCACCAGGGCATCAGTCACTATTAATTGAGACAGAAAAATCTGGTGTTGTGTTATTAACAATTGATGCATCTTATACGAAAGAGAATTTTGAAGATGAAGTACCGTTTGCTGGATTTGATCCAGAATTAGCTTTATCATCAATTAAACGTTTAAAAGAAGTTGTGATGAAAGAGAAGCCGCTTGTTTTCTTTGGACATGATATAGAGCAGGAAAAGGGATGTAAAGTGTTCCCGGAATATATATAGTGCAAAAAGTCATGAGCTTACGTGCTCATGACTTTTTGATTTAAATAATTTTTTTAAATAAGTTATAAACTTTTTTGGAACTATCTTCATTTAATTGATAGTACGTAAGATTTACATCATCAGGAGTATCTTGCTGTGCAATCATCACTTCGTTACTATGATGATCAACTACCCATATGAAATATTTTTTATAAGTACCATCCTCAAATGTAATCCACATATCACAATCTATTAAATCTGATCCTTCTTCATCTAATGTTAATTTTCCTTTTTTGGCCGTATTCATACTGTTAATGAATGTCTTTAATTCATCTGTTTTTGCGAGAAAGATATCTTTTTTTGTTTTAATGGACTCGACATGTATATCTTTTATTTCCTGTTTTCCCAAAAAGACAGGGGGCTCATTTGGATCCCTTTGAGGTGAAATAATAGTAGCTTTTTTCTTTGGCTTATTTGCTATATACAAATCTTGAATAGATTTTCCAGAGTTTACAAACCATATGATTCCACAAATAATCAATGTGCTACAAAGCAGTAAAATGATTTTCTTAATAGAATATTCTCCTCTCTATTACTTCGTATGAAGAGCTTTTCTATTAATATATGATAGGTAAGCGTAAAGTATTATAGTTGAACGTGGCTATTCTTAACAGTTTTAAGGGGGCGATCAACGAGTAAATTGTAAGTAAGCCCAATTAATACGAAAACACCGCCGATAATCTTTCCAGTTGAGAGTTCATTTGTTAGGAAGAAATCAATGATAGTTCCTGCAAATAACTGTCCAATAAAGATGAGTAACGTTAAATAAAATGCTGATATTTTAGGAGTAATATAGTTCGATAATGAAATAACGATAACGCCTACTAATCCGCCTAAATATATAGCGATGGGTATGGATTGTAACGTATGCATTGGAATATACAATGAATCTGAACTGAAAATTAAAAATAACATAGAGAAAAATAAGCCAGTAATATAATTAAAAAACGTGCCTTCCCAATTGCCAATTTTTTTTGCTAAATTCGCGTTAATAATTCTAGCAACAACGATAGAAACACCAGCTAAAATAGCGATCGTAATATATAACATTTTCTTGCCTCCATTAATAAATTGTCATGATTATAATTCCAGAAGAGATGAAACATAATCCAATTAGTTTTTTCTTTTCAAACTTTACAACTTTCATTCCTAATAAACCGAAATGATCAATAACGATGGAAGCAATGGATTGACCGAGTAAACTTAATGCGATTGTAATAGAGGCACCAAGGACGGAGAAACTTATATTGTTAAAAAGAACAGTGAATACTCCAATCGCTCCAGCGCTATATAAAAAAAGTGGAATACTCTTATCAAAATGGATTTTATGTTTGTTTATGATTAAAACGAAAATAACTGCAATTAAACCGACAAGGTGAATGACGACACTTGCTGTATACTTGCCGATTAACTCAGATAAAATCCCATTCAATGGGAGCATAACGGCGATGAGCACACCAATAAAGACAGAAAGAAAGTTATACAATGTAATATCCCCTTTGTATTTCATATTTGTAATGACTGTATCATGCTGAAATTGTGAATTACTATGACATATGTCATAGTGGAAGGAGAAAATTTTGATTACAATGGGGAGTAGTTGTAAAGGCGGGGGAACTATGAAGAAAGTATGTAATTCTATTAAATTAGCAGAGTATATGAAGAAAAATAATATTGATTCATTTTTTAGTCATGATATGAAGCCATATATGGAACTTATATTTTTTAAAAAGAATGAGTTTATTTGTAGAGAAAATGAAGAGATAGATTATTTATATTTCTTTGTTGAAGGAAAAGCGAAAGCGTTTAACACATTAAGTAACGGGAAATCCGTATTACTGTGTTTTTATGATAGTTTGCAGTTACTTGGAGATGTGGAGTTAATTCATTCCCAAAGGATTACATCAAATGTACAAGTAATGGCAGATTCATATTGTGTTGGTTTACCATTAGGAAAAGTGAGAAATCAGCTATTTCATGATGCGAAATTTTTAAGATGTATTTGTGGATCGTTAGCACATAAGTTAAATCGACTTTCAAAAAATAGTACAATTAATTTATTGTATCCGCTTGAAAATAGACTTGCGAGTTACATGTTAGCAGCAGGGGAACGAGCAGTTCAGCATGAAAATAGAATTGTATTTAGTGGGAATTTAACGGAAATAGCGGAATTGTTAGGAACGAGCTATCGGCATTTGTTGCGAACATTAAATATCTTTTGTGATAAAGAGATTATAAAGAAGAACGATGGTTGTTTTGAAGTAGTAAACGTGGGTGTTTTGAGGGAATTGGCGGCAGATGTTTATAAATAATATAGTAAAGTGAGGGTTTAGATGAAAATAGCAATCATTTCAGACATTCATGGGAACAGTCACGCATTAAAAGGGGTATTAGAAGATATTGAACGTCGCAAGGTCGAAATGATAATAAATTTAGGGGATAGTGTGTATGGGCCGTTAGATCCTTTAGGGACAATTGAAATATTAATGAAGAACGAAATGATACATATTAAGGGAAACTGTGATCGCATGCTTTGGAAACCTATAGAAGAGCAGTCTGCTACACTAACTTTTGTCCAAAACCAATTAACAAAAAATCATATAGATTGGTTAAAGCGACATCCTTCTCAATTTATTGTAGACAATATTTTATGTTGTCATGGTACACCAACTTCAGATGAGGTGTATTTACTAGAAGAGATGGACGAGAATGGTGCGATATTAAAGAATGAAAAAAATATAATGGATCAACTCCAAAATATTGAGCAAAAAATAATAGTATGCGGTCATACACATATTCCTAGAGTTGTTTATTTATCTAACGGAAAGATGATTATAAATCCAGGGAGTGTAGGACTTCCAGCATACAAAGATGAGTTACCTGTTATGCATAAAATGGAATCAGGAACTCCGCATGCAAAATATGTAGTGATAGAAAAGATTTTTGGAGAATGGACAATTGAACAAATTTCAGTTCCGTATAATTGGGAAGAAGCTGCTCGGTTAGCCATTCAACAGGAAAGGCATGATTGGGCTCAGGCGTTAAGGACTGGTAAGGTAGAATAAAGGGGCGTTTACTTTATAGTAAACTGCTCTTTTTTATTTTGAGTACATATTGAATGATATAAAAATAAAATGTTATCATTATGGAAACATATGAATATATGAACAGATGTTCATACATTTAAGGGAAGGAGGGACTAGGGTGAAAGACCTTATTATTATTGGATCGGGTCAAGCTGGATTAACAATGGGATATTACTTGAAGCAAGAAGGGTATAATTTTTTATTACTTGAGGCAGGAAATCGAGTTGGTGATTCATGGAGAAATCGATATGATTCTTTGCAACTTTTTACCCCAAGGTCTTACAGTAGCTTGCCGGGTATGGCGTTAATAGGTGGAAAAAATGAATTTCCATATAAAGATGAAATCGCAACTTATTTAGAAGAATACGCAATACATTTTCGATTACCGGTACAATTACAAACTGAAGTTTTAAAAATAAATAAAGGGAAAGAGATATTCGAATTACATACTCCTACAGAAATTTTACAAGCAAAAAAGGTTGTTGTCGCAACAGGTGGTTTTCAGCAACCATTTATCCCCTCAGTTTCAGCAAATCTATCATCATATGTTTTTCAAATACATTCATCGCAATATAAATCACCTTCACAAATTCCTAAGGGGAAAGTACTAGTAGTAGGTGGCGGGAATTCAGGGATGCAAATTGCAGTAGAACTTGCAAAGACTCATGAAGTTACAATGTCTATTAGTCATCCTTTAACATTTTTACCGTTACATCTTTTTAGAAAAAGTATTTTTAATTGGTTAGAAAAATTAGGTTTATTGTATGCTGAAGTAAATACGAAGAGGGGGAAATGGTTTCAAAAGAGAAAGGATCCCATTTTTGGATTTGAAGGTAAGGAACTCATTCGTAATGGAGCAATACAGCTACAGGAAAAAGTAGTAAGTGCATCAGAAAATAACATTATGTTTCAGAACGGTGAAACATATAGTGCAGAAAGCATTATATGGTCAACAGGCTTTATTCAGAATTATAACTGGATTGAAATAGAAAAGGCAGTGAATGAGAATGGATTTCCTAATCATGTAAAGGGGATAAGTCCAGTAAAAGGATTGTATTATATCGGTTTACCATGGCAATCTCAAAGGGGTTCTGCACTTATTTGTGGTGTAGGAAAGGATGCAGCATATTTGCTTTCTGAAATCAAAAAAATAGATCAGTAGCAGCGACTACTGATCATCCATATGTACATGAATTAGGAGAGGTCAAACATTTATTAACTTTATTATAATAGATTTTCAAAAGAATAAAAACTGAAAATTCTAATTTTATGTTGAGAAAGTTTTTTGTATCGAAATATATAAAAAAATAGGGATTTTTATTAAAAGAAAAAATGATATTTATATTTTAGTAGATTATGGTATAGTCTACGTGAGACGAATTTCCATAAATATAATTATTTGAATGATAGTTGCATTTATGTGAGGGAAGGAGAAGCCATTATGAAGTTTGATGATCAACGCTTACTAGGGATCCGATTAGGTTCGATGCTCGTGACAGAGGAAAATCAATATTTAGTAATTAAGAAAAAAGATCATTACGCACTATTGAACATACATACTCTAGAATGCACTCATGTTGAAGTGCAGTTAGAACATATTGAGGACATGTTGCATGAAGATTTCCAAGAAAGTATAACGGAAATTATTGCACCGGAACATATAAAAATTGTTGCGAAAAATGTTATATAAGAAAGAAGCTGAAAGGAACAGCTTCTTTCTTTTCATTATAAGGATAATGTTTTTAAAACTTCACCAATAATCCCTTCCATTTGATGAACACCTAAGTCAGTGTTCGTCATAATAACAGCACTATTCCCTCGGTATGGATAGCATATCATCATACATTGAAATCCAACGCCCCATCCGAGTGAATAAATTTGTAAGTCTTCATTTGAATCATCTAGAAAAATACCTAGTCCAGTCCATTTTGAGCAACCTTGAGGAGAAATCATGTCTTGAACTGTTTTTTGAGAAAGTTTTAGTTTACCCTTTCCTTGTAAGGAATGAATGATTTCAATTAATAAAGTTGATAAGTCAGTTGGTGTTGTCCAAATACCTGAAGCAGCTGCGAATGGATAAAATGGATACTTCTCATTTGTAACGGCGCCGTCTTTATTATGTCCGCAAGCAAAAGTATCGATTTTATCTATGTCTTCAGGAGAGAAAAGAGCACTATTTTTCATTTGCAATGGCTGAAATATATATTCTTCTAGTAAAAGGTTAAATGGTTTACCTGTTATATCTTCAAGTAGTAGTTCGATAATACAAAAGTTTGCATCAGAGTAGTGAAATTCGCTTTCTGGTTTATAAGTTATTTCTATCGGTACGGAGCAATATGATGTTTTACCAGCAAGGAGTTCAGACATGTTTGGTCGCCCTTGTGCAGGTGTATAATGTTCAAAACTATTAGGAGGATCAATAATTCCAGATTGGTGACTTAATAAGTTTCGTAACGTGATTTTTTTTTGTGAAGTAAATAGATTGGTAGGAATGTTCCAAGATGTGAGTTTATTATTTACGTCTTCGTCCAAATGTGCGATTTTTTGATCGGATAATGTTAGTACGAGCATGGCGGTGATGAATTTACTAATGGAACAAGAATTGAATATGGAATCTGTAGTGACAGTTCTAGTTGTTCCAGATTCAAGTGTTCCGAAAGTAGTTGCTTCGTCTAGTTTGCCGTTACGTATAACGGCAAGACTTAAACCTGCAACAGAATATTGGTTCATTTTCTCATATATATTTTTAGTTATTAAGTTCATAGTGACTCCCTTCTTTAGAAAGACAGAATATTAGTTCTATTATACAGTAGTTAATAGAGAGAATAAGAGAAAAGAAAACACTTCATCTTTTATCGATGAAGTGTTTTAGTTAATTCGAAGTGAATGCTTTAAAAAATTTATCGCGGTACATGTACATAAGCCATGAGGCTGTAATTAAAGAAATAATGATTTGTTTGTTTTTAATTGGTGCACTGAAAACAAGCCAGCCAACGATATCAAATAATAAATGTAGTGCAATGGAAAGGACTACAAATTGTAGTAGCGTATTTAAAAATCTTTTCATAAAGTGTCCCCCTAAAATAAAAGGTTTATCAACAGTGTTGTATATTACTATTATACATTAAATGTGTTTCGTGGTAAAATTTACATAAGTTAGTGAAATAAAACAAATGAAAGCTAATGAGGAGGAATAGTCATGGAATTTTGGATGATCATACCGATAGCTGTCTTTGGATTTATTTATATCGTTGAAAAATTAAATAGAATTGAAAAGAAAACGGATGCACGTTTAAAGAGGATGGAAGATAGATTACAGCTAATTTCGAAAGAAATGGGAATTGTAGATAGAGAACCTGAAATTAATAAAGAGTTGCGCCAGCTTATGGAAGAAGGAAGAACAGTTACAGCAGTTAAGAGAGTAAGGGAGGCTTTTGGTTTTTCCTTATTAGAAGCGAAGCAATATGTTGATAAATTATAAAAAAGACCATCCAATCGGATGATCTTTTTTTATTGAACCATACGTGTATTTACATAGGCAGCTATTATAAAGTGTCCAATTATAATGATAGGAAATAAGATTTTGGCATTAGGAGTAGTGAAGATACTACCAATTGTGGCGATAACCCCAGCAGTTAAATTATAAACCCCCACTATTTTTGATAACTTCATTTTATCTGGCACACGGCGTTCATTGAATCCTGATAAGAGCCAAGTGTATTGTTTAACTCCGATGAAATAGGCTAGTGCAAATGAAATGATTGCTAGTATGAATAATGATGGAGAAGCGAAGAGAGTCATTGAAAACACCTCCGTTAAAGGGTTATAAATAAATTATAATATGAATGTTATAATTTAACAAAATACATTTTAAGTGTAACAGAAAAACGGAGTATGTATCATGAAGGGAGATTAAGTATGAATATTGTGGAATTCCAGAGATACGTATTAAATTTCAGTAAAGAAAAAGGATTTCAAGATACAACCATTGAAGAGCGTACAATGTATACGATGGCGGAATTAGGTGAATTAGCGGAAGTTATATTAAAGCGTGATAAAATACAAGATTCGAAAAGAGAGATTGGTTTAGAAATGTTTGATGTCATTTGGAATGTATGTGATTTAGCAAACAAGTTAGAAATTGATTTAGAGAAGGCGTTTGAAGAAAAAATGATGATTAATAAAAAACGTGAATGGTAATGCGTATCCCCAATGTGATATATGGATTCGTAGTGTTCTTACAAAACCGAGTTTATCTGATGAAAGAAAATGGACGTTTTGGCAATACATGAACCGTGGGAAACTAAGTGGTTATAATGGAAAAGAAAAGTATATTGATTTAAATGTATTTTATGGGAATGAGGAAGAGTTTGAGAATTATGGAATGAAAGATTAAGTTTTAAAGTGTACAACATTTTGTACACTTTTTTTGTTAAATAGATAAAAAATATGCAAGTAAAGATGGAACAAACATTTGAGATGAATTGTCTAATATAGGTAATAAATATTTCGTTTGAAAGAAAGGGTGGAGAAAATGAAAAATACATTATTAAAATTAGGGGTATGTGTTAGTTTAATAGGAATAACTCCATTTGTTAGTACAATTTCTTCTGTACAAGCAGAACGAACGGTAGAGCATAAAGTAATAAAAAATGAGACAGGAACTATTTCGATTTCTCAGTTAAACAAAAATGTTTGGGTTCATACGGAGTTAGGTTATTTTAACGGAGAAGCAGTTCCTTCGAACGGTTTAATCCTTAATACTTCTAAAGGATTAGTACTTGTCGATTCTTCTTGGGATGATAAGTTAACGAAGGAATTAATCGAGATGGCAGAAAAGAAATTTAAGAAGAGTGTAACGGATGTTATTATTACACATGCACACGCTGATCGGATTGGCGGAATAAAAACGTTGAAAGAAAGAGGCATTAAAGCGCATAGTACAACGTTAACTGCGGAACTAGCAAAGAAAAATGGATATGAAGAACCACTTGGAGACTTACAAGCAATTACGAAATTGAAGTTTGGAAATATGAAAGTAGAAACGTTTTACCCAGGGAAAGGACATACAGAAGATAATATTGTTGTATGGTTACCACAATATAAAATTTTAGCTGGGGGCTGTTTAGTGAAATCTGCGCAAGCAAAAGATTTAGGAAATGTTGCGGATGCATACGTAAATGAATGGTCTGTATCGATTGAAAATGTATTGAAACGATATAAAAATATGAATTCAGTCGTACCTGGTCATGGTGATGTAGGGGACAAAGGATTACTTGTACATACAATAGATTTATTAAAATAAGAAATTGTGTGAATACAAAAGAGAGAAGAAATAATTTTCTCCTCTCTTTCTTCTAACTATATTTAAATGCTGAATTTGTCGATTACGCCAGCGTATATTACTGAGATTTTAATTCCAAGTATACAAATACTAGTACCGTCATAATTGCTATAATAACGTAAGTAGCATCAAGCATTATAAGTGTTTTTAAAGTTTCAGTCATCCTAATTCACCCCTGCTATAAAAATATAACATGATCTTTTTATCAATCAGATAAGAGATCATAAAGATACAATATACATGAAATTTCTTAAGTAGGTTCTATTTAAATATATCATATAAATAATGTAAATAATGTTAAGATAGTGTAAATGTATTGTAAATAAAGGTTTTAATAAAAAATACGCTATTCTTTCTGTTGAATGATAGAAAAGGATGGAGTTTTGTATGTCTATTCCTATATCTGATAAATCGCAACTATTTGCATAAGTGATTCAAAAAAATTTTTCGTTATATACATTTCTCTAAATTAATTATCTAGCTATTTGAAAGTATTGACAGAAGTGTACCTGCTTCTATATATGGTGTCAATAAAAATATTATGTCAACAATATGAACTGTCATAAATTTATATATATTATTGTGATTCATATCACATCCTTTTATTTCACTGGGTATTATGCTTAGTTTGTAAGCAATGATTGGGAGAGGGTGGGATGATAATGTTTTGTTATCAATGTGAACAAACGCCAACAGGCGGATGTAAAGTAATGGGCGTTTGCGGTAAAAATGAAACGATTGCTAGTTTACAAGATACGATTGTGTTTGGGCTAAAGGGAATTGCTGCTTATCGTACGCATGCTGCTCAGCTAGGGTATACGGATGCATTTGTAGATGCTACAACACAAGAAGCTTTATATATGACATTAACAAATTCTAATTTTAACGAACAAGAGCATATTGATATGGCTATGAAAGTAGGGAAATCCGCTTTACGAGTAATGGAGTTGTTGGATGAGGCACATACGAATCATTTTGGTGTTCCAGAGCCTGTTCAAATTACACAAAACCATGTAGAAGGTAAGGCAATAGTAGTTACGGGCCATAATTTATTTGCGTTAGAAGAGTTATTAAAGCAAACAGAAGGAAAAGAAATTAACATTTATACGCATTCTGAAATGTTACCAGCACACGGTTATCCGCAGCTGAAAAAATATAAACACTTAAAAGGAAACATTGGTAAGGCATGGCATGATCAACGACGCCTTTTTGAAAAATTTACAGGTGCCATATTAGCGACAACGAACTGTGTTATACCAATTAAAGGATCATACTCTGATCGATTCTTTTCATATGATATTGCAGGTTTAGAAGGTGTACAAAAAATTGAAAATGATGATTTTGCACCATTGATTCAAAAAGCGCTACAACTTCCAGAAGTACATATGGAATCGGATGAACAGTTAGTAACAGGGTTTCATCACGACACAGTATTATCCTTAGCTCCGGAAATTATTAATGCAGTAAAAGAAGGAAAGATTAAGCGCTTCTTTGTCATCGCAGGTTGTGATGCACCAGGAAAAGGCGGAGAATATTATCGTGAATTAGCAACATCACTTCCGCCAGAAACGGTTATTTTAACGACTTCTTGCGGGAAATTCCGCTTTAATGATGTGGATTACGGTGTTGTACCTGGTACGGAGATTCCACGTTACATTGACTTAGGGCAATGCAATAATTCAATTTCTACAGTGAAAATAGCGTCAGCTTTAGCAGATGCTTTCCAATGTGAAGTGAACGAACTGCCAGTAAGCATTGTCTTATCATGGTTTGAACAAAAAGCGGTTGCTATTTTACTTGGGCTATTTAGTCTTGGAATTCAAGATATTCGTATCGGTCCAAAGGCCCCTGAATTTATTTCGCCTGGTGTGCTTGATGTATTACAAGAAACATTCGGTTTGAAATTGATTACAAATGCAGCGGAAGATATGGATATGATGTTATCGTAACAAAAAGATGATCTGTCTTATTAAGAAGAAGAGCTATCCTACAGCGCCCCAAAACAAAAATGCAGAATATTTGTTTTGGGGTATTTTCTTTTCTTGGCGGGGTAGGTATGTGGCGAAATTTCTTCGAAAAGAAAATCGGCTGTATCTAATAGATAATAGTTGATTTTAGAAAAATATAAAAATCGAGTTGATATTTACAACTACTCAGTCATACAATGTACTTGTAATAGGTGATACTGAGTAGTGTTGTTTCTCAAAATATTTTCAGTAAACAATAGGTAATAGCGGATTTTAGAAAAAAATTGAAAATTAGTTGACATCCACCTCTACTTAGTCATACAATGTAGTTGTAATAAGTAATACTGAATAGTGTGGTTTTAGTCAAAAACTATTCAGTAAAAATTCGCCTTAGTACTCTGTAATACTGAATATAAGTCAGACAGAATAGGGGGTAAAGGAGGATCAAAACATGGAAAATTTAACTGAAATGCTGAAAGGTTCACTGGAAGGGTGTGTACTAGAAATCATTAGCCGCCGTGAAACGTACGGCTATGAGATTACTCGCCACCTGAATGATCTTGGATTTACCGAAGTCGTAGAAGGAACGGTCTATACCATCCTCGTACGACTAGAGAAGAAAAAGCTTGTGAATATTGAAAAGAAGCCATCAGATATGGGACCGCCTCGTAAGTTTTATTCATTAAATGAAGAAGGCCGCCAAGAGCTTGAATTGTTTTGGAAAAAATGGGATTTTGTGTCGTCAAAAATTAACGTCTTGAAGTCAAACTAGCCTCATAATATAAAATGTTCCGGCTCATATTTGGAGAGTTTCTTGTTCTGCTTTATAAAAAAGGAGGAAAATAAGATGTTGGAAATGTTTAAAAAATTAATTGGTGATAAAAAAGAGTACAAAATGATGATGGCACGTGTTGGAGCACTACCGGAAGATTACCAGTTTGTGTTTAAGAAAATTCAAAACTACATGTGGAATTTTTCGGCAGGTAATGGGATGGATATGTTGCACATTCAGTATGAATTAATTGATTTGTTTGAAGCCGGTGCAGCTGAAGGCAGACAAGTACTTGACATTACTGGGGAGGACGTGGCATCCTTTGCTGATGAACTAGTAGCAAATGCTAAAACGTATGTCTCTAAATATCGTGAAGATTTGAATGAAAGTATCATGAAAAAATTGAGAAAAAAATAAATGTAATAAGTAATACCGACTGATTAGCTGATTACAAATGTGAATTGCCGCCATCGCTATTCAGTTATATTTTTAACTCGGTACTAAGTAATACAGAATATCAGTGGTACTAAATAGAGGGGATAGTTAATCTGTTTTTATAAGGGGGAACAAGTATGAGTAATGCAGCGATTTCTGTAAAAGGGCTAAAAAAATATTTTAAAGACAAGGAAGTTTTAAAGGGAGTGGATTTTGAGGTGCAGCGTGGAGAAATTTTCGCGCTGCTAGGCTCAAATGGAGCGGGAAAGACGACAACGGTCAACATCCTTTCGACGCTACTGAAGCAAGATGGTGGTGAAGTAAGCATTTGTGGATTTGATGTACAGCGTCAACCAGATCATGTTCGTCAAAGTATCAGTTTGACAGGGCAGTTCGCAGCTTTAGACGGTATGCTGACTGGGAGGGAAAACTTGATAATGATCGCCAAGTTACGTGGTGTTTCTAGTCCGGCCCAAGTTGCTGACAATCTACTTGCAAGATTTAGCCTGACTGATGCGGCGAACCAAAGGGCAGATCAGTATTCAGGCGGGATGAAGCGCCGGCTTGATATCGCGATGAGTTTGATTGGAGCGCCAGCAATTATTTTTCTTGACGAACCAACGACTGGACTTGATCCTGAAGCACGGATTGAAGTTTGGGATACTGTCAAAGAGCTTGCTGGTGGAGGAACAACCATTTTACTAACAACCCAGTACTTGGAGGAAGCAGAACAACTAGCTGATCGTATCGCAATTTTGCATGGTGGAAAAATTATTACGACAGGTACTCTTACTGAATTGAAAGAGATGTTCCCACCAGTAAAAGTAGAGTATATCGAGAAGCAGCCGACATTGGAAGAAATTTTCCTTGCGATTATTGGTAAAAAGGGGGAGATGTAAATGAAAAGTAAAACAGGGGTATTACTAGGGCGCTTAATGCGCAATATTATGCGTAGTCCAGATACAATTATTACAGTAGCGATTACACCGATTATGATGATGCTATTGTTTGTTTACGTATTTGGCGGGGCTATAAAGACAGGAACGGAAAACTACGTTAATTATTTATTGCCGGGAATTTTGCTAATGGCTATCGCATCCGGTGTGGCGTACACTTCTGTTCGATTATTTACAGATATAAAGAGTGGGCTAATGGCACGTTTCATTACTATGCCCATCAAACGCTCGTCAGTATTGTGGGCTCACGTATTAACCTCACTCGTTGCTAATGTACTTACTATCGTAGTGGTTATCCTCGTTGCACTCTTAATGGGCTTTCGTTCCAGTGCTAATATTCTAGATTGGCTCGGTGTAGCTGGGATACTTGGGATGTTTACGTTGGCGCTAACATGGCTAGCTATCATTCCAGGATTAAAAGCGAAGTCTATGGAAGGGGCGACAGCATACTCGTACCCACTCGTTTTTCTTCCATTTATTAGTTCAGCCTTCGTACCTACTGAAACGATGCCAAAAATTGTTCGTGCATTTGCAGAGAATCAGCCTGTAACTTCAATCGTGAATGCGATTCGTGCCCTATTATATGAAGGAACTGTTGGCAACGATATTTGGATTGCACTTGCTTGGTGCGTAGGTATAATGATTATTTCTTACTTTTTCGCTAGTAAGGCATTTAAACGTCAGTTAGGGTAAGTAAATCAAATCTTCCGAAATAATATATATTTTTGAAAAAGCACGGGAAGATTTTCCGTGCTTTAATACTACATTCATACTTCTCTTAATTGTAGTAGTTTTTAAGTAAATAGGAGAATAATAAATCGAATACACATGCCTTGAAGTATAGTATGTTGACATTTAACTGAAATAAACAGAATATTCTATATGAAAATGGAGGTTAAAGATTTTATGTGCTATATTTATACTTATAAGGTATATAATGTATAAAAAATCATTTAGGGGATGGAAAAGGGAGAGATTCAAATGAAATGGTATTTATATGCTCTCAAAAACTATGCGAAATTTAGCGGGAGAGCTACGAGAAAAGAATACTGGATTTTTACTTTATTTAATAAGATTACGTTTTGGTCATTAATATATTTAGCCTCTTATTCTTCGTCTGCCTTTTACTTAAGAGCTAATATTACCTTGCTATATATAGCAATTTTTATCGTTCCTACTCTGGCAGTGGAAGCTCGTCGATTACATGATAGTGGAAAAACAGGATGGTGGCAGTTATTAAATTTGGTGCCATTTGGAGGAGCGGTTCTACTTGTGTTTTGTATCATTGAAAGCGATGAAGATGAGAATAAGTATGGACCAAATCCACATTTAAATTTTAAACAAGCAATTTAATGTGTATATAGTAAATTTTAATATAGAAAGGTGGGAACTAAAAGCTAGTTCACACCTTTTTTGATTGTATTATTCCTAGAAGCTTCGTTCAGTAGTGATAGCAAATACAATGTTTTCCCTAGGTATTAGGAAAATATGGATAATGGGTAACGAATTAACCTCAATATTTTGAGGTTTCACCGATCAATGCTTATGGAGAGTATAAACATAATCTCTCTTGTAAACTTTCTAATACTTCTTTAGGTATTTCCCTGATTGTAATATCCTTCCCTAGGAAAAGTAGCCAATTTGTTATTTCCGTCACTTCATCGGAATTGTTAACATTGATAAATGTTTTTAAAATGGCTCTTGATTGGTAAGGATTTGTATAAGAGATTGAAATTTTGAAAGGGTGGTATTTTTTGAACTGGGAAATTGCTTTTGGACCAAGTTCAAGTACAAGATTAATTGCTTCATCCTTCTTACTTAGTTTTTCTGAAATCCTTTTCTTATTTAGCTTTTTTTTCGTCGTGTATGGCTCGATATTGATGAGATCATCGACAGGAAAAATCCTCTTCTTTTCTTCTTTTAAGTCAAACCCTTCAATGATCCATTGGCTTTTTTCTTGATACAGGTGTAATAGATAAATTGGGATCCTTTACTTTCATTGTGCTACTTCTTATGCTTTCTATTTACACTGCATTTATAGAAAAGTATTTTGATGATATACAAAAGTGGATTCGAAATATCACATTTTGTTTTGCTTTGTTAGTAGTAGTTTTAGTAGCTCTATGGATGGGTTATTTTTAGAACTTTACTTCAGGGATAGTTCATTTAGTGTCCAATATTTTGTCCATCTATAGGGAAAAGGAGATAGATAATTCTTTAAATGGAGACAAGAAAGTGGATATTTTTTAAGGTAAAAAAGAGAGGTATGTGAAAAATAGATTGTTAGTATGCATAATATACAACGTCAAAAAGGCTACAGTTGCTAAAAACTAATACCCCTCTCATAAACAGTAAATACTTTTTATGAGGAGGGTATCCAATTTAAGTCTATAAAAAAGCAATGCAAGTTCTCACTTATTTAGAATAAGAGAAAAGATGATGTTTTATTTGTTCAATAAAATAATGATGATGTATATTATCGTTAGATACTCGACTTGCCATAATAGCGCCCTCCATTGAAGATGCAAGAAAAGAAGCGAGCGATATAATGTCTATATCTTCTTTAAGTTCTTGTTTCTCTATTCCTTCTTTTATGAGAGAAGCCATTAACATTACTGTATCATCATAGCCTTTTGCTGCTGCTGTTTGTAATTCTGGAAATACTCCAGTGCTTTCAATTGCGCTATTAAGCAATGGACAGCCTCCAGCAATAGGGGGATTATTAGCTGCATCTTGATATACAAGGAAAATTGCAAGGATTTTATCAAGTGCTGTCTTTTTATTTTCCATTGCTTTATGAAAATGACTCCACATAATCTCACCACTTTTGTCGTAGGCAGCAAGGACAATTTCTTCTTTATTTTTGAATCTACGATAAATAGATCCTTTAGGTAGTTCAGTAGCTGTCATTATATCCTGGATAGATGTGCGAGTTATCCCATTGGTATTAAATAAATATAAAGATGTTTCAATAATCTTTTCTTTAACCTTATCAACTTTAGTCATGCTTTATAGTCCTCCTAATAAAAACGAGCCTAATATTTCAGGTAATGTTTACCTTCTATTTTCTTAATGTTTTTGTAAGTATAAATAAGTTTGGAGCAAAAATATCTTATCAATCCCTATCTTATGGAAACCTCAAACAATAATTTTTTGAAAAGAGGTTTATCAAATGGTATTATCTATATCATTCGAATGAATTTTCTGTCAAAATAATATGACCAGTTGGTTGATTTAGTCATATTATACAACTAATTTTACATAAAATCGTATAAGGTGTAAAAATATATAGTTAATTTTAACGTATAGACATATGGGTATTATATATAATTTTAATTAATATGTTTAGCTAAAATGTTTGAACTACTTCCACTTTCATTTCGTTTAATTAGGATATCTTATCACTTCATACTATAAAAGATTAATCGTTAATAATGAATGAGTACTGGAATTTGATTGTAAATAAGAAATTGAGATATAAATTTATTTACTTTTTCCCGTTTTTGTTTGTGTTAATAATTTGTAAAGGGGGTTTAAAAAACTAGAAACTTATAGTATCATTAGTTTTCGGACCGAACCGTCCGGTCTATTTTTATATAAATATATTTAGAAGGAGAACGTTATGCAGAAAGAAAAATCAAAGATTCTATGTAATTTCATTATGGAGGTAATAAAGTGAACTTTATTAAAATGAATACAAAAGAACTTATTATGCTAATAGTTTATACAATGTTTGCATTACTTCAAATTGGCTTGTTCATATTATTTGGCATATCACTTTTAACTAACAGCAATTTAGTTGAATCAGAATTTGCTCTTAGTGCCATCGGTTTGACTGTACCTGCTATTGTAGGAATAATTTTCTTTAGGAAAGAAATTATTGAAAGTTTTACTTACTTTAAAGAGAAGACAATTTTGAAAATAGTAAGTATTCCTATGGTGGTTTTATTTACGGTAATTGTAGAACAGATTGTTATGCGTTTTCTAACAACTGGTCAGCCAGAGAACCAAGAACAGCTCCTTGAAACGGGCGCGGAGATACCTCTTATATTTACATTGCTTGTATTTGGTATTCTAGGTCCAATACTTGAAGAAATTATATTTCGTCATATAATATTAAATCGTTTTTCACATTATATTGGTACTGCTATTGCATCTATCATTTCGATTATAATTTTTACACTTCTTCATACGAACCAACCTTCGGATATTGCTATTTATTTACCTGGTGCAGTGATACTTACTGCGGCTTATCTTATTTCTAACAGATCCCTTGCATATGTTATAGCGATACATATGTTAAATAATTCCATTGCTTTTATTCAATTACATATGTCATAACGATATATATGTTAAATAATTGTATTACTTTCATTCTAAACTAGACTTGTTTCTGTTGCAGAGTGTAAAGAATAAAAACAGATGTTGATAAATCATTAGATAGTGACTAATGATTTATGTAATTCTTTGTACGTCAAAAAGCCGCAGTTTGAATGTAAACTGTGGTTTTTTATATAGGCGCCTACCACATCACCATCAAGCTAATACTTTCATATACCCCTAAATTAAAATTTTCTTTCTCTACAGATAGCTATTCTGAGAAGCCGCTCATTTTTTCGTTTTGGGGGCATTTCTTTTTCTTAAGTTGATGGGTATGTATGGTGACCTCTATTAGACGATAGTGAATGAACAATTTGGGGGGCAGTTCACATGCCCATCAAGCTAATCAAGTAATTTACTAGATATGAAACGATCCTTGGTTCAAAACTAACAATTGATAGAAAAGTCGGCATACTAAAGAAGCCTATTAAAATCTGATTTTTTCGCTAGGCAGTTTGTCTATGCTTCACCGTCGTTTTATACACAATCCCTAGAATATCAAAGACGGTCATTTTCTTATACCGATGACATTTACGACCATTCTTTTTGAGCAATAGATAAAGACGATGCAAAATTTTTAAAAGTTGTTCTGTGCCAATGGCTATCGCTTGAAACAGTAACGGAAAGTAATCTTTAATCATATAAATCGCTTTGTATTCACTTAGCTCCTGATTTGTTTTTTCAAGCAGAAACTGTCGCATTTGAAACATCGTAGAAGAACAGAGGAGAATACCGATTAGTTGTCCGTATAAATGGCACTCTAGGCGCTCTCTTTTAATATTTTTACATTCATCAATTTCAAAAAATGACTTCCACGTTTTAAACAAAATTTCAATCTGCCAACGAAGTGAATACAATGAGTGCACGTAGTTCGTTGGTACTCCTTCTAGAGACGTGTTCGTGATATATACATTCATACCCATTAAACGTTTACTTTTCTCCTTCATGACGATGCCTTTTTTCTTTTCACGTATCGCTTGGTTTTTCAAGCGTGTTTGCGTTTGATCATCGGTTAAACGATGGAAAATGACACGTGCTGGAAGCTTCTGATTTTGGCCAATGTATGCCTCGGGGATTTCTATCGTTTCACCTGGGATTAGACCCGACATCATTTGTGCCATATCAAGCTGGATGTATTCTGTTTGCTTTTTTAACGTGCCGTTGTTGAAGTATTCTGGCTCAGAGTTCTTGATATAAATGCGTGTATTCAGCTTCAACCGCGAGATATAGTAAGCCTCTTTATCATGAATAGTTTGTAAGTCTCCTAAATCGAAGTAACCAAGATCACGTAAACACAAATCACCCGCCTCTACGGTTTCAAGGCAGATGGTACCGTATGTTTTATCATTATTCTTTCCTGGTCCAAGCTGCACGTTAAGAAATTGACCACTAAGTAAATCATATTCCAATTGGATTTTTACGCCTGCCGTATTACTACTTCCACCTGAACCTTGATAGTCAGTGGCGAAATGATCAGGCAGTTGAAACACTGTTGCATCCAAAATACGGATACGATTGAAAGTAGAGATCATGTGTGCAGAAAGCGAGTGATTTGAACAGAGTTTTTGTTTGAGAAGAGAAGTAAAGACTTCTCGAAGAAATGCGACAGCTGCTGGATTAAAGCGTTGATTCAGTCCTTCTGAGCTCATAAGTACCCCAGTGGAAACTTCTAACTGACTACACAATTGTGTAAGTGATGTGCTAGCAATTTCTTGACTAAGCCATACGCAAAGGGCAATGAGTTCGTTTGCCTGATACTTACTAGATCGCTGTACAAAGCCAACTTGTTTGGCAATATCTTGTAGGACCACTGGAGATAAAAAGTATTGTAGCTCTTGAGCGAAAAGATTCAATCTATTTGAAATGATAGGATTCATCAAAACGCCATTCTTTCTTATAAACTGTTTACAATAAGCATAGCGTTTTTTCATTTTGAAGGTATGATTTTAACTTTGCTTGAAGGGAATGTGGAGGGACCACTTTAAACGACAGGAGTGATTTTTTCATGAAGAAAAATGGATTTTTATGTTAAAATATTTAAAAGAATATAATAATTGTTATTTTTCTAACCGTTTGTATTGAATTATAAAATTTTTGGGGGAATAATTTTATGGTTAAACTAAGTGACATAGTGTCTAAACTGGACATTGAACTTGATATAAAATCATTTGGGAAGGATTCTGCTTTCAGTCAATTCATACCAATGGTCTATGAACCTTTAAAGTTTGATTGGAAATCAGTTTTTGAAAAAGACTTTGTGGAATTATTTAATGGTCTAATGTTAAAAGGAGATACAAATGTAAAGAAAATTTTTCTTGCCGTCTTCCCTACAGATGAAGTGTTGGAACGTTTTATAGAAGAAAGTAATAGCGGAGACTTACTTTTTATGCATCATCCCTTATTGATGGAATGTGGAGATCCAAAAGGAGTATGGGGCAAAGGTTTTGTTCCTATAAAAGAAAAATACATTAAACAAATAAAAGAAAAGAAATTATCATTCTATACATGCCATGTACCGATGGATTATCATGCCAATTTAGGTACAAGTGTAGCTATTGCTAAACAATTAAATGCAGAAATTATTGATGGGTTTTTAACAAGTTCTATAAATAATGAAGACCTAGTTCTAATTTGTAACATTGAAGAAAAGAGTACAAGTGAACTAACTTCTCACTTAAAAGAAATATTCGATATTCCATATGTTGATTTTGAAGGTAAGAACATAAATAACGTAAAGAAAATAGCTATCGTTGCAGGTTGTGGCGACAAAGTAAGTTGGATGGAGGAAGCTGAAAAAAGAGGAGTTCAAGCCTATATCACTGGCGAAATCCATTGCCATATTGATAACGAATATGGTAAACAAAGATACAAACAAATGATGGATTATGTTTCTAATACTTCGATGTCTTTAATTGGCGTTTCCCATTCTGCATCAGAATATCTGGTCCATAAAACATTGATGAAGGAATGGTTTGAGAATAACTTTGATATTGAAACAGTTTTAATTCCACAGGAAAAATGGTGGTTATAAAGTTATTAAGTGATATTTAAAAGAGCTTGGGAATTCAAGCTCTTTTTTGCGAATTTAGCTGAGAATTATATCGTGAAAACTAGATGTTTTAGTCTGTGCTTATTGCTGAAGTTTTAGGTTTAGCACCCCAAAAATGAAAAAAACAAGCGGAATTTTCATAAATAACTGTAAAAAAGTAAAATTCTCGTTATGGGGGTGTCTTAAAATCTTAGCTTGATGGGCATGGGGGCAGTTCAACTTTATTCAAAGTAAGATTTTTTTGCAGTAAAATCAATGTTAGTGGAACTTTTTTAATTAAACTTTTTTCTAAATGAACATAAATACTTGCAATATTTAAATTAGTACTATATAGTTCTAATTATGACAAAGGTAAAATTAATGAATCAAAAACGTGTGATTGAAGTAGCAGCAACATTATTTTTAGAAAAAGGGTTTGCTTATACAAGTATGGATGAATTAGTACGTGTAAGCAAAGTTTCAAAGTCTAATGTGTATTATCACTTTTCTAATAAGGAAGTATTATTAGAATCGGTCGTTGATTATTGGATTGAAATGTATCAATCTGCAATTGATGACGTACTTTCTCAGAATCAATTTTTAGTTGAAGATCGTATCCAACTGTTTTTAAAGCAATTATCACAAGGAGTTCAGTCGAGAGAGTATAAGGGGAGCTGTCCATTTATTACTCTTTATATTCAAAGTCCTACACAGGCCACGCAAATTAAAGAAAAAATAGGTCTTTTTTTTACAGGATTACAAAAGAAAGTTTCTCTATTACTTAAACAAGGGGTAGAGAATGGAGAATTCAGAAATACGATTCATATTGATGAGGTTGCATCACTTTTTATTACAAATCTTGAAGGAGCGTTATTTATTTCAGAAACATTGAAGGATGCAACTGTAATCACGAAAACAGCAGATCATTTTTTAAAATTGCTTCGATAAAAGAAGCTTTTTTTTTACATCAAATTAGTACTAAGTAGTACTAAAAAGGGGGATTTTATATGAGAACAGTATTTTTAATTGGTGGAACAGGCTTTATTGGCAAGCAATTAGTGAAAGAATTAGCCAAAGAGGATGTTAAAATTCTTCTTTTAGTAAGATCGAAAAGTAAAGCGACACGCCTTTTTCAAGAAAGAGGCATCTTAAAAAAGGCAGTTATGCACTTTATTGAAGGTGATTTGACGAAAATAGATTTAGGTCTAAGTGCTGAAGATAAGGAGAGGGTATTGAAAACGGATGTGATTATTCATGCAGGAGGCCCCATGGATATTCAAGCGACAAGTAAAGAGGCAGCTTCCGTATTTTTAAATGGCGCCAAACATATTAGTGAAGTAGCTAAAAGCATTCATCAATTGAAGGGCTTGCAACAATTTATTCATGTTGTAGGTTATATGAGTCCCTTTGATGATAAAAATAGCAAGATTGCAATGGATGTGTTTCAAGAAGGAAACAATTATTTGAAAATAAAAAATCCATATGAGAGAACAAAATTTTTAGCAGATCTTTATATCCGTCAACAGGCATCAGCAGTAGGTTATCCGCTTTCTGTAATTAATCCGCCAACTGTAGTCGGTAGTAGTAAAACAGGGAGTACAGAGCAGATAGCAGGATTAGGTTTGCTTGTGATGAGTATGCGAAGAGGGTTCATGCCAATGATTCCTGGAGGTAAGGGATATAGGCTACCACTTATTTCAAACGATGAGCTTGCGAAGTTTATTGTGCAGGTTTTCAGATTGGAGCAACCGACTATTCAAACATATACACTTGTTGAAGACAAACAGCACGATCAGAACATTGCTGAGTTATTAAGTATTATGTCAGAAAGTATGAATATGAGGGCACCAAAAATCTCTGTCCCAATGCCACTTATGAAAGCAATTATGAATAGTGGAGTAAGTAAAATAACAAAAATTCCTTCTGATGGACTGAATTTTATTACAAAACGAAAATTTTCAAATGTTTCAGCGAAAAAAATTATGGGAGGAGATTGGTTTAAGGAGACGAGTGTAATGAAATTTTTCCCTGCTGTAGTAGCTGATCTGGATTATCGAATGATGTATCAAAATGGCCAGCATAATCATTTATTTAAACGAACATTATGCGATAACAATACCCTTTACCAATTACAAGGAGAGGGTAAACCGTTTATTTTATTACATGGTTTATTGAGTGATGGAGAGGATTTATTTCCTTTAGCACAAGAGCTTCATGAAAAAACTGGTCAACCTGTATGGATCTTGGATCTTCCAGGTTTGGGACGTTCTCCTTTTAAACTAGAGAAAAATCTTCTAGATATCTATTTGAATGTAGTGAAAAAGTTATTGGAGAAAGCTACGAATGGTGCACATCTAATTGGCCATTCATTCGGTGCGTTTATTCTTCTGGAAGCATTGGTACAAGAGTACATAGATAAGAAGTATGCAATCACTTTACTTCAGCCACCTGTTGCTAAAAAAAATGCTAAATCGCTAAATGTTCCTCAATTTATGAACAAATGGACATTAAAATTGGCAACTACTAATTTGATAGGGCGTTATTTACTAAGTAATGGTTTGTTTGAAAGTATGGAGAGCATCCCTGAACATTATATTGAAAAAATAAGTAACAGTTTTACTTCCCCTAGAATTTTAAATACTACGGTTCAGCTTAACAGTTTACTACTGAAAAACGATCAAGGTGATTTCAATGAAGTAACAAAGTATAATCTGCACATTATTTGGGGGGATTATGACAGAGGCTATTCTGCTCCATCGCATCTTGGTAAGGTTGATTTTGTTCCATATGGCCATCATTTTCCTCTTAGCCATCCGAGTGAAACGGCAACATTAGTAATAAAAAATAGTAATACTAGCAGATGAGAGTGTGGGATAAATAAAAAGTGTGTAGTAAGATCGTTGTGTCTTTGAAATAAAATCGTACTGTTTGGGGTCCCACCCAATGCACATCAACTTAAAGATTTTATAACACCCCAAAACGAAAAAATGAGATTTTTATTACAAGTAAGCACAATTTTTCGTTCTGGGGGTAGTTGTATTTTCTTAGCTTGATGGTGATGTAGAAAGAGCTCTATTACATTTAAAATAATATGTTCATATTGTTTTAAGTACTTTTTTTATAATATAACCATATTATAAAAAGGGGGGATGTGAATGCCTAAAATAGTTGATCAAATACAAAGGAAGAATCAAATCGCCACCGCTACTTGGCGTGTAATATTAGAAAAAGGTATTGATAAAGCTTCCATACAGCAAATCGCTGATGAAGCAAACATTTCGGTCGGACTTGTTCAGCATCATTTTTCGTCTAAAAATGAATTAATTTATTATGCAATGAATTTAGTATTGAATCGGATGGAAGAGCGAGCGACTACTCGTACAAATGAATTTAAAGGAACGAAAGAAGAAGCACTTAGAAGATTAATGAAATTTATTATTCCATCTAATAAAGAAGAAATGTTGGAAGGGAAGGTTTGGATTACATTTCTCGGTATATCCTTTAGTTCCCCAGAGCTTATTGAACTTCGGAAGAAAATGGATGACCATACGAGGTATCTTATGGGAATAATCCTAGATTTAATGAAGGAGCTAGGCTACGTCAAACAAGACCATAATAGAGAGTTTGAATTGGAGATATTGTACGGACTTATCGATGGGCTAGTAATTCATGTCCTTCAAACAACAGAATCATATCCAGAAGAAAAAGTAAATCAGCTTATTGAGTATTATTTAAAAGAAAAAAAGAGGGATTGATCGCATGAATAAAATTTTCATTATTATTCTTGTAGTCGTTATTGTATTAATCATTAGGCAGCTTATCCCTAAAAAAGTAGATAGTTTTGATCTTCTTGGTATACCAATCATGGCTATAATTAGAACATATATGGGGCTTCCAAATAGTTTGGACTTTATTATTACAATTGAATTAATTAGCTTACTTATATTAGGAGCGATAGTTGGTTATTGGCAAGCTAAGAGAGTGAAAGTCTTTCATCATAACAATCAATTATGTAGTGTTGGTGGCTATTCGTATATTATCGGATGGATTATTATGCTTTTAGGAAGAATTATAATTTTATTATTGTTTAACCTTAATTCTCTCGTATCGACATTTCATGCTGGACAGGAACAATTTACGAGTGAAATAATTAAAGTTCTTTCTCATGCTGGAGATTGGTTAATATGGTCTACTATTCTTGCATCTTCCATCATGTATACCGTTACCTTATATAAGGATCATCCAGATATCAATAAATTTATACGTGCTCGTTTTGAAGAAATAAAGCAACGAATAAAATATTAATGTAACTAATAAAAAACGTTATTCTTTCTAATAATTTAGCTCGTTTAGAAAGAATAACGTTTTTGGCTTTTTGATACGCAAGTAATAGTTTACCTGCAGTTCCTATAATATAACTTAATAAATTTTAATATATGTTATGTATAACAGATATTTATCTTATAAATAAGGGGGATATTATGACAGAGACAACCGAATCTCCAGGAGTCAATTTGAAAAAAGATATGAAATTTTCTATTATAATTCCTGCACATAATGAAGAAAAGTACATTAGAAAATGTTTGGATTCAATTGCAAAGGCATCAGAGGCATATAAAGAGCGAACGGAAGTTATAGTTGTTTTAAATCGTTGCACAGATAAAACAGAGGAAATAGCAAAATCTTATCATTGTATTACATTAAAAAATAACGATAAAAACTTATCTAAAATTCGAAATGCAGGGGCTAAAATAGCTAGTGGAGAAATAATCGTTACTATAGACGCTGATACCATAATGACAGAGTCTATGTTGTCTAATGTAGATAAATATTTAGCTTCAGGTAAATACATTGGTGGTGGGGTAAATGGGAAGTTTGAAAGAATATCTTTAGGAATATTTCTCTCCGCAATGTTAATAATAATCCCCTTACTTTTTAAGTACGGAGCTATATCTGTAGGGATTTTTTGGTGCTATAGAAAAGACTTTATGGCAATCAACGGATTTAATGAAAACATGCTTATGGCAGAAGATGCGGATTTCGCTAAACGGTTAAAAGAATGGGGAAAACGGAATCATAAGAAATTCGGTACCATTAAAAATGGAATGATAACTTCATGCAGAAGATTTGATACATATGGAGACTGGACCTTACTTAAAAATCCAAAAGTAATATTAGCTTATCTAAAAGGAAATGATCGAAAATATGCAGATAAGACATATTATGATAATCAAGAAAGATAACAAAAGAGAAAATCGGCAGGAAATAGTGAGAACAGCAGATTTTCTTATATATAATGAGAGCACAACTTAATTTAATAGATATTATAAGCAAACCATTGATTAGCCCTTTTTCAAATCAATGGTTTTTATTTTTGAAATACATATATATTTTTTATAAAAATATTTTTTGACCCCCATAAAACTATGTATTCCTCCGAATATGTATAGTGAAGAAAATAAATAGAAGAAAAATGACTATGAAAGAATATTGAAGTGTTAATAAAATTATTAGATTAAGTGGGGTATCCGAAATAAAAGGATTAAATTACCAATGATATAGAGGAGAGTTATTCAAGGATTGCAGATAAAATAGAAAAAGAGCAAGCAAAACAAGCGGAAGAAAATAAGAAAGTACATTAAAATATAGGATTAACTTTAGTGCCGAGAGAAAAGGAAAATCATTAGGGAAACGGTGAAAAAGTTAGACTTGAAAAATATAAGTAACAGCAAGAAGACAAGCCAAAAGAAAAGTACCAAGAAATTCTGGTTAAATGGTCACTTGTGTTTAGTGGCCATTTTGCTATTTGAAGGAGGCTGAGAGATTACCAGTGTTGAGTTTAGTAATGAAGATCTTAAGAAAACCGAAAATAGAAGATATCGTATGTAACATACAAAACAACGGAGAAGATAAGGAAGCCTTTATCGTTCAGTATCAGCCTTTTATTAGAAAATCAATCTCGTCTGTCTGCCGCCGATATATTACAGAACAGGATGATGAATATAGCATTGGATTGTTTGCGTTTAACGAAGCAATTGAACAGTATTCATATAAAAAAGGAAAATCTTTTCTAGCGTTTGCTGATCTTCTTATAAAAAGAGATGTAATTGACTATATACGCAAGGAGTCTAAGCATAACCGTGTCTTTTTAAAAGAAGATGAGCAAGAGGAAATGTTAGAAATGCAAGTATCGCTTACGGAGTATATGAAAGAGATGGACAATAGTAACCGTAAGGAGGAAATTCTTCATTTTCAAAGTGTGTTAGCTGATTTTAAAATCACATTTTCAGAGCTTGCTAAAGAATCTCCTAAGCATCGTGACACCCGTGAGCACTTAATAGAAATTGTAAAGATGATTATAAAAGAAGAGGAAATGATGGAGGAGCTGTTCCGAAAGAAAAAGTTACCTCTTAAGCGTATTGAACCGCGTGTTAGGGTAAGTCGTAAAACATTAGAGCGGCATAGAAAATATCTCATTGCAATGTGTATTATCTTTGCAAACAACTATACATACATTCTGGATTATATAAGGGGAGGGAAGCATGATGAATAAAGGAATTGTGATGGATATAAAAAAGCATAGCGTAGTTGTTTTAACACCAAATGGAGAGTTTATTACGTGTAAAAGAAAAGAGGATTCTTGCATGATTGGGGAGGAAATTTCATTTGATGAGCAAGAACAAAAAGCATCGCGTTTTTCAATCCCTTATTTCTTAAAGCCGGCATCATTACTTGTTGCTTGTTTTCTATGTGCGCTGTTATTTTTCTACAACCAACCGGAAGAAAAAGTATTTGCTTACGTTTCAGTTGATATAAATCCAAGTTTAGAGGTGAGCGTAACGAAGGATCTTCGCGTTATAGATTTGCAAGCTTGCAATGATGATGGAAGGCGTATTTTAAAAGAATTGAAGCAATGGGAAGATAAACAATTGCAAGACGTAATACGTACGATTATAAAGCAGAGCCAAGAAGATAAGTATTTAACGAATGATAAGCAAGTTATGCTAACAGCTGTTGCGAAGGACAATTCGTTAGAACCACAGTTGGAAAAGGAAATGAAAGAATTAAAGAAAGAATATGAGTTAAAACATATTACAGTCGAATATCAAAGTAGCACGATGCAAGTACGAGAGAATGCTAGAAAAGCCGGAATTGGCACAGGTGTCTACATAAAGCAAGAGAAAGAGAAGAACAAATCGGTTACGCCGCCCGCCACGCCGTCTAATCCGGTGGAAAACGAAGAAGAGGTGCAATCGCAGCAGGAGTCATCTCCTGCTGCATCACCAGATTTGTCTCCTGTAAAAGAAAAAAAATATGAGAAGCCAGATCATAAAGAACAAAAGAAAACAGAGGAAAAGCCACCTAGGCAAATAAAAGAAAACAATAGTAGAGGATCTCAGCAAGAAAATAGAGGGAGTCAACAAGAGAATAACGGAAGGGGATCCCAACAAGAGAATAATGGAAATCAGCAAGGAAACAACGGAAGGGGATCCCAACAAGGGAATAATGGAAATCAGCAAGGAAACAACGGAAGGGGATCCGAGCAAGGGAATAATGGAAACGAGCAAGGAAGGGGATCTCAACAAGGAAATAACGGGAATCAGCAAGGGAACAATGGAAGAGGATCTCAACAAGGAAATAACGGAAATCAGCAAGGGGACAATGGTAGAGGATCTCAACAAGGGAATAATGGGAACCAGCAAGGGAACAACGGTAGAGGATCTCAACAAGGGAATAATGGAAATCAGCAAGGGAACAACGGTAGAGGATCTCAACAAGGGAATAGTGGAAATCAGCAAGGGGACAATGGTAGAGGATCCCAGAAAGAAAATGATGGAAACGAGCAAGGGAACAATGGCAGGGGGTCTCAACAAGAAAATAGAGGTAACCAGCAAGGGAATGAAAAGAAGAATCAATAGAATATTGAGAGATTCATTTCAAAGCGAAAAGGATTAATCTCGCTATTGCGGGCAGTAAAACTCCCATCTTAAAATTTGGCTGGGACAAAGAAGTTAGGTGGGAGTTGGGCTGCTTAAAGTTGCACTTTATTATTCTATATTTCTATTAAGAAGGAGTATGTGAAAAATATAATGGAGAAAAACATTCAACAAGAGAAAGATAAAGCAAACCCTGTTTTTTATGATCCGAAAGGAAGGAGAAACATAACTTTTATTTGGTTCCTATGTATCTCAATAGTTAGCGTAAGTATTGTATTTTATTTTTTCTTTCAAAGTATTTTTTCAACACCAGAAATTCCAAATATGAATACCGCTGTACAACAAGATAATAAACTTGTACCAATTAATCAAAAACTTAGTGATCAGCAGTTAAAGAAGGAAGAGTTTAAACCAAATACCGAAACGAAGAATAATAAAAATTTGGCGAACTCGACGAACGATAGTAAACAACGTAAAGAAGTGTATGGTTTTTATGTGAATTGGGATGAAAATAGTACAGCGTCTTTAAAAGAAAATATCGATTCATTAACCACGTTAGTACCAGAATGGTATCATTTAAAAGAAGACTTAACGATTAGAAGTGAGATAAAACCTGAGATTGTAAAACTAGCAAAAAAAAATCATGTGAAAATTATGCCGTTACTTACTAACTATACAGAAAAAGCTTCTGGCCCTGATAGTGAGCTTATCCATAAGTTACTGAATTCGCCGAATGATGTGAAGACGAAATTTATTAATGATTTAGTAAGCGAAGTTAAAAAGAATCAGTTTTCAGGTATTAATATTGACTTTGAGTCCGTACCTGAAAGCGATAGAGAAAACTTAACAAATTTCATGAAAGAAATTACTATGGTCTTTCATAAACATGATTTGCTCGTTACACAAGATGTTCCAGCTAATGATAAAGCTTTTGATTATAGTGCATTAGCAAAAATAATAGATCGAATGATTGTAATGATGTACGATGAGCATTATGGAGCGGGGGAACCAGGCCCAATTGCTTCAAATAAATGGTTCCAACATACATTGAAAGAACTGAATATTCCGTCTAATAAACTTGTAGTTGCTTTCGGTAACTATGGATATGATTGGGAAGTAAATAGTAAGGAACCGGCGAAATCTTTAACTTTTTCAGAAGTTATGGCAATGGCTCATGATTCCAATATGAAAATTCAATGGGATAACATGAGTGGGAATCCTTATTTTAGATATAAAACAGGAGAGAAAGAACATACTGCTTGGTTCTTAGACGGTGTTACTCTCTATAATCAAGTGAAAATCGCAATGGATAACAATGCAAAGGGGTTTGCGTTATGGAGATTAGGAGCAGAAGATCCTACAATATGGAAAGTGTTAAAAAATCCGATTGAGGCACAAAAAAATCCTAATGCATTACATAAAATTACTAGTTTAGATGAAGTGAATTATTCTGGACAAGGTGAAATTCTACAGATTGAGAATGAAAGACAAAATGGATTGAGAGATTTTAAAGTAGGAAAAGATGGTTACCTTACAGATGAAGTATATCAATCCTTACCATCTGCGTATGAAGTGCAACGATATGGAAAACCAAAGGGGAAACAAGTAGTATTATCATTTGATGATGGACCAGACCCGAAATATACGCCGGAAATTTTAGATATATTAAAAGAGAATAAAATAAAAGCTGCTTTTTTTGTACTTGGTGAAAACGCACAACTAAATCCTAGTATTGTAAAAAGAATATACGATGAAGGGCATGAAATTGGCAATCATACTTTCAAGCATCCTAACGTAGCTGATACGTCTTTACTGCGAACAAAAGTAGAACTTAATACGACGCAACGTTTAATTCAGGAAGTAACTGGACATTCTACGGTTTTGTTTAGGCCACCATATGAAGCGGATGCTAACCCGGATTCATCAAATGAAATATTGCCTATTTTACGTGCACAAAATATGAACTATACAATGGTAGCGGAAAAAGTTGATCCCGAAGACTGGGCAACACCATCAACAAATGAATTAGTAAAGCGTGCTGTTAATCCCGTTTATAAGGGAGAGGGAAATATTATTCTTCTCCATGATGCGGGAGGGAATCGTACCCATACAGTAGAGGCGCTCCCAATCATTATTAAAGACCTAAAAAAGCATGGATATAGTTTTGTAACAATTTCAGATTTAATGAATAAAGAACGAGATGAAATTATGCCTCCTGTTTCTTCTGAGGGGAAGCAATATTTACTTTACAATAAAGCTGTCTTTTCGGGAACTGGATATTTTAAGCATATATTAACTGCTATTTTTTATATTGCTATTGGATTAGGGATTTTTCGATTTTTATTCTTAATTTATTTTGCATGGAACCAGAAAAGAAAAACGCTATCTCGTTATATTAATTCGTCCTATCAACCTTTTGTTAGTGTTGTCATAGCAGCATATAATGAAGAAAAGGTGATAGCTAAGACGATTCGCTCAATTTTGGATAGTAATTATAGAGAATTTGAAGTTATTGTTGTGGATGACGGATCGACAGATGGTACTTCAAAAGTAATACAAGAAACATTTTATAAACACCCTAAAGTTCGTTTCATTCAGAAAGAAAACGGCGGGAAATCATCGGCAATGAACCTAGGATTTCAACAATCGCGAGGAGAGATCATTGTCACTTTAGATGCGGATACTATTATTGCGCAAGACGCCATTTCTCTAATGGTTAGACACTTTGAAGATCAGAATGTAGCAGCAGTTTCAGGTAATGTCAAAGTGGGGAATAGAAGAAACTTGTTAACTACTTGGCAACATGTTGAATATATTACAGGGTTTAATTTAGAACGCAGAGCTTTTGATGAGTTAAATTGTATTACAGTAGTTCCAGGAGCTATTGGGGCGTGGCGTAAGAAGAATGTAGTTGAATCTGGATATTTAAGCGAAGATACATTAGCAGAAGATACGGATCTTACTATTACATTTTTACGTCAAGGACATAGAATTGTATATGAAGAAAAAGCGTATGCTTTTACGGAGTCACCTGAAGATGTGAAAAGTCTCATTAAACAGCGATATCGTTGGTCATATGGTACACTTCAATGTCTTTGGAAACATCGAAAAGCGTTATGTAATTTAAAGCATAAAACTTTAGGGTTTATTGCATTGCCAAATATGTGGTTATTCCAATATGTTCTGCAATTCATTGCTCCTTTTGCGGATATATTAATGATTATAGGGCTATTTAGTAGTGATCCACTAAAAGTTTTAGGATTTTATTTTGTATTCTTTTTAATGGATCTTTTCGCATCTCTGTTTGCATTTAAATTAGAGGAAGAGAATCCAAAACCACTAGCATGGTTAATTTTACAACGTTTTATTTATCGTCAATTTATGACTTATGTTGTCATTAAATCTATATTCTCATCGATTCGAGGAGTAGCTGTAGGGTGGAATAAGCTAAAGAGAATGGGAAGTGTTAAACATTCCACGGAACAAAAGGAGGCATCTTAAGAGAGCAGGATATCTGCTCTCTTTTTCATTGATTTTAGTTTGCTGAGTGTAGAGTAGGTACGTCTGTATCTATAAGGGTACCGATAGTGAGACAGTATGTTAAGATACTCCTTTAGTTTCGGGAAAAAGTTTTTTTATATTTTTTTAAAATGACGGACATAAAATCGTACATACCTTCGAATTATATATATGGATAACATAAATATGTATATAAAAGGGGAAAATAAGATGAAAGAACAAAAAGAAATGTTTGAAGAAATCTCTGAAGTACTAAAGGTATTGGCACATCCTGTTCGTTTATCCTTAGTAAAAATAATGCTTGCAAAAGGTCCCACTAATGTAACAACAATGTATGGGGATTTACAAATGCCTCAAAGTACAATTAGTCAACATTTATCTAAATTAAAAGCTGCTAAAATGGTTACAGGTACTCGGAAAGGATTAGAAATTTATTATGAAGTAACTGACAATCGTACAAAATCAATATTAGCATGTCTAGTTTAAATGCTGACTTCTATTTCAAAATAAAAAACGCTATTCTTTCCTTTGTTTTTATAGAGAGAATAGCGCTTTTTATTTTTAAGGAGTATCTTTTTATTAGCTTGATGGCGATATGGTATTATCTCTAAAATGCAGGAATATTGATTTCGCTTTCATTCTTTCTCAGGAGTTTGAGCTCAAAAGACCGACTATTACTTTGTTTCCAATGAACTGGGCAGTGGAAGGACTCATATTTTTGAATAGAGGGTATTCTATGTTTTTGATATATTAATAGTTAGGGAACAGAAATAAGGGAGGAATATAGAAATGGAATTATTTGATTACTATAAGCGAAAAGGAAAGATGAAACTGTTAATTGGAACGGGTATTTTTATTCTTGCTTTATGTGCTGTATATGAAGATTGGGGACATATTATTTGGGGGCAGTTTATCTTTTTTGTTATCGCTGCTTCTATCTTTTTTGGAATTGGATTTTGGCAGTTAAGAAAAGGAAAGTTGATACAAAAGAATATGATAAAAAGTAATGCAACATTTTGGGATATTGATACTTTAGTTGTATTAGAATTACCTAAACGAAACAAGCAATATGGTTTATATCATCCTGATGGCGGATATGTTGCAGGAACAAAGATGGTTTCATCAAATATTCTTTTTTCAGTAATACCTTTTTTACATAATAAAGATGTTTACGGATTAGAAACGAGTAGCGGGGAAATTCTAGCTTATTTTCATACTGAAGTGGACGGATATGATTGGGTAATTTATGACTCGAATTATAACCAAATTGGTATGTTTAAAGAAAAAATGATACAAGGATTTACTATGATACGTGGTACTTTGATGACAGATAAAGCCACAAAATTGTCAGATGTAGAAGTTGAGTTTGATTTTATTCAAAGTACTCTCCGTACAATAGATGGACGTACATTAGCAATTGGTAAGCAGGGATATATGCCTATAGAATGGAGTGAAAGGTTTATGGGTTTAAATGTACCTACTATTACCTTAGGTTCTAATGCGTCTAATAATGAAAAAATTCTTGGTTTAGGGGTGCTTCTTTATAGCTTACGTACAATTGAGATTAGAAAAAGTAGAGCGAGCGTTTAATGAGGCGGAAGTAGTGTTTATATGCGAAACTTTATAGAAATCTCATTTTTCTAATTGTATCTTTTTAGATTGATGGATGTGGGGTCACGTCCATCAATCTAAGAAAACGAGTTAGCTAAAAAATGATGAAAATAAACTTTATAAAAATAAAAAATATGAACGTAGAGGATTAAACAAAGTATATAGTGCTTTTTTAGTCATGTAATCTTTTAATCTGATGATCTTTTCCCCATTCAAACAGATCATTCATTATTTGCATTAAAGATTTTCCGTATTCACTTATGGTGTACTCAACCTTTGGTGGTACTTCTTGATATACGGTACGATAGATAATCCCATCAGCTTCAAGTTGCCGAAGTTGTTGTGTAAGAACCTTTTGTGTAATGTTTGGGATTTCTCGTTTAATTTCATTTGTTCGCATTTTTCCATCCGACAAAACACATAAAATATGAACTTTCCATTTTCCGCCGATTACATCGAGAGTCGTTGCAATTGGACAGTTATCATTTTGATTCATATAACACCTCCAAAGGTACCTCAAGGTTCCTATAGCACTTGAAAGTACGTACTTTTCAATTATATGTAACGCATTCATACTAATACGTAAAGGATTGATTCATTTATAAAGGGGATGGAAAATGATGAGAACACTTGTAATTGTAGCACACCCTCATATTGAAAAATCAAAAATTAATAAAAGATGGATAGAAGAACTTGAGAAACATTCGGATGAAATTACGGTGCATGAATTATATAAAGTGGCACCAAATTGGGAGTTTAATATTGAAGAAGAGCAAAAGTTATTAGTAGAACATGACAGATATATATTCCAATTTCCACTTTACTGGTACAGTTCACCACCATTATTGAAAAAATGGTTTGACGATGTATTAACATATGGGTTTGCTTACGGATCAAAAGGAGATAAAGTGAAGGGGAAAGAATTTGGTGTGGCTATTTCTATAGGTGGATTAGAAAAAGATTATGAAAATAGTGGAATTACGATGGATGATTTAACGAAACCATTTCAAGCTACTTGCTTATATACAGACATGAAATTTATACCTTCATTTTATTTATATGGTGCCGAATATAAATTAAGTGACGAAGAGATTGATAAAAGTGCACCTGAGTATGTGCAATATGTGATGAGTAAGGCGTATTCTAATATATAAGGAGAAACAGTCATTTACTTGTGAAGTAAATGACTGTTTCTTTATTTGTTTTATATTCACTAAGTGTAATCTTTAGTAAATTAATAGTTAATCTGGTAAAATAAAAAACCTAACATATATAAAGGGGAGTTTTACTTGAGAACGATGCAAAAATTATTACAAAAAAGAGCAATGCAATCACCAAATATGGAAGCGCTTGTAGGCGGAGGGAAAAGGTATTCGTTTCAACAGTATAATGAACGAGTAAATCAGCTTGCACACTATTTGTTACATAACGGTGTACAAAGAGGAGATCGTATAGGAATACTGTGCAAAAATAATCATCCGTTTCCAAGCGTTATGATGGCAAGTTTAAAAATTGGAGCGGTATTTATTCCGCTAAATCATCAGCTTACTACTTATGAATTAGAAACGATTGTAAAAGAAGCGAAATTAAAAGTGTTAGTTATTGATGAAGAATTTAGTGAAGTGTTATTAAAAATTGATGCCGTTAAAGAAATTCCTTATGTAATTAAAACGACAAAAGAAGGCTTTGGTTCATTTGAATTAGAATTGCAAGAACAGCCAACGACAGAACCGAACGTAGAAGTTCAGGAAGATGATGATGCGATTTACTTATTTACTTCAGGAACGACTGGACAGGCAAAAGCATGTGTAATTGGACATAAAAACTTACATCATTATTTTGCTGAGATTGCTGGACAAAGAGAAATTCCAGCAGGTGAACGCTTTTTATCGGTGCATCCATTGTTTCATATGAGTGGCGTGCTTTCTATTTTAAATTGCATTTATCATGGTGTTACGATGATCTTCTTAGCTGATTCGAATCCTACTCTTATTTGGGATAAGATTGAAGAAGAGAAAATTACTACGATGCTTGCATTCCCAGCTGTTTATAGCTATATGCTTGATGAACTAAATAAAAAAGAACGTAACATTTCTACTTTTAAAGTAGCACAAAGCGGTGGAACAAAAGTGCCAGAAACACTCATCCAAAAATATATGGAAAAAGGAATCTATATGGTGCAAGGCTATGGTAGTACAGAAGGTTGGGTTGTAACCTCATGGCATCCAATGATGGGAAAAGAAAAGATGTCTTCTGTAGGAAAAACCTTGAAAAATGTAGAGGTGAAAATTGTTCATCCGGAAACAGGACATGAACTAACAACAAATGAAGTTGGAGAGATTCATGTGAAAAGTCCATACATGTTTAAAGGGTATTGGAATAATGAAAAGGCGACAAAGAAGGTAGTAAAAGATAACTGGTTTAACATGGGTGATGCTGGCATGATAGATGACGATGGATTCCTGCATATTATGGGAAGATATAAAGACGTTATTATACGCGGTGGTGACAATGTATATCCAGATCAAGTAGAAGATGTCATTCATGAAATACATGGTGTTTTAGAAGTTGCAGTAGTTGGAGTTCCAGATGACTTTTGGGGAGAGGTTCCAAGAGCTTATCTTGTGAAGGATAGCGAAACAACATTAACAGAAGAAAGTATTCTTCAGTATTGTAAAGAGAAATTAGCAAGTTACAAAATACCAGAAGTAGTATTCATAGATGAGTTACCGAAAAACGCTTTAGGAAAAGTGTTGAAGAGGGAATTACGAGATGCAGTTCTTGTGAAATAGAAAATTATGAAACGATGGAGAACCCAGTTATGTATAAAGCATGACTGGGTTTTTATGTATCAAAAACATAATAATTTACTAGATTTTGTATTTTGTGTAAGATAATAAAGAATATTCTAATATTAATCAAGGGAAGAGATGTAAATGAAGCTGCCGCTATTAGAGGTAGAGACAGAGAGACTCATTATCCGTCCATTTCAAAAAGCTGATTATGAAAGTTGGTTAGATGGATTTAACAAGAGGCTGCCATCGCAGTATAAATACGACGATGGTTATCAAGTTATGGCATCATCAACAAAAGAATGGTTCACGGAATGGATAAGGGGATTTGATGAAGCAGCACATCGAGATGAGATGTATGTACTAGGTATTTTTCGTAAAGAAGACGGAGCTAATATTGGTAAGCTAGAGCTTATAAAAATTTTACGTCTGGATTATCAGTGGGCAATGATGGGCTACTCTATTCATAACCAATATTGGAAAAATGGATACGGAGTAGAAAGTGTAAAAGCTGCGTTGCCGTTATTTTTTAATCGTCTTCATTTTCATAGAATTGAATTGCATATACGTGTTGATAATGAGCCATCCGTTCGTCTTGCGGAAAGAGCAGGTTTTTCTTTTGAATGCAAGAGAGAGGCGTTTTCATTAGAGAATGGTAAGTGGATGGATTTTCTTATTTATTTTAAAAATAAGGAGATGAATAGATGAGAGTATTTATTACAGGTGGAAATCGTGGATTAGGGTTACAGCTAGTAAAAGTATTTCACGAAAAAGGGCATATTGTTTACCCATTAGTTAGAACTGAGGTTGCGGTAACGCAATTGAAGCAAATGTTTAGTTGTAGATGTTTTCCTATATTGGCAGACTTATCGGCTGATGAGAGTAAAGAGCAAATTAAAAACCAGCTTGAGGAATATACAGAGTATATTGATCTAGTTATAAATAACGCTGGCATTACTGGGAAGGAGACTGAGGTTTTACATACGAATTCAGAAGAGTTAACGGACTTATTTAATATTCATTGCTTAGGTGTAATTCGGGCTGTAAAAGGTACATATGTGGCGTTAACTAAATCGGATCATCCGAGAATCATAAATGTGTCCTCTCGATTAGGATCATTACATAAAATGGCGAACAAAGAGTTTCCGCAAGGCCAGTTCTCATATTCATATCGAATTGCTAAAGCTGCGCAAAATATGTTAACACTTTGCTTACAACAAGAGTTTGAGAATAAAGGAATAAGTGTAACTGCCATTCACCCAGGAAAATTAAAAACTGATATTGGTGCCTTTGATGCGAATATGACTCCGGCTGAAGGAGCAAAAAATATATATGATTGGGTAATAGATTCAAACGAGGATGTTTCAGGGAAGTTTATTGAGCCAGGTGTAGGTGAATTAAAGTGGTGATATACGATCTTGCAATCATTCAGAATCTGCTTGGTCCTTCTAAAAAAGTATTAAATGGTTTACCAAATGCAGTAACAATTGAAGAGATAGAAGAAGACGTTTTGTATAACGTACAAACATATAAAGAAAAGATAAGTAGATTTGAAGAGGTTTGTTTTAATTGGGAGTTAAAAAGAGCGAGTATTGTATTAAACAAGAGGTTTAGTAGTTATAACTCAAGTGCAAAAGTGTTACTTGATGCCGGTTTTTCTTTGTATGCCGCAAAGATAGAAGTATGTAGAGAATTGAACAATGTAGAAGAGCTTGAAAGACAATATACATATCGATCAATAGCAGAAGGAACGTTACCGGAAAAAGAATTTAAATATATTTGGGAACAATGTATGTCGGGTTCAGGGAATCAAACTTCAATTTTAACTATCGATGATCATTTTTATTCAGTGCAAACAGAGTTAGGTAAAGGTTGGGAAAAGTCATGCATTGTTTTTTATGATAAAAATGAGCCGATTGGTATGTCCATACCGCATATAGAACCCGGAACAGAAAGTGAAGGACGGTTATTTTATTTTGGGATAATGCCTTATTATCGCGGGAAAGGAATTAGTTCACAAATTCATCTTCAATCTTTACATATGTTAAAGGAAATGGGCGCTACTTATTATATCGGAAGCACACATACTTCAAATGAAAAGATGCAGAGGATATTTTGGAGAAATAATTGTTCGGTGAAAACGGAGATAGAGCTTTATTATAAAATTTTTAAAGAAAGTTAGGAGAAAAAAATGAAGACTATAAATGTATTTCATTATGACGCATTTACAAATAAACCAAATATGGGGAATCCAGCAGGTATTGTATTAGAGGCAGATGGATTAACAGAAGAGGAAATGCAGCGTATTGCTGAAAAAGTTGGATATAACGAAACAACTTTTGTTCTTTCCTCAGAAGTAGCAGATATAAGAATGCGTTATTTTACACCTGGTTATGAAATGGATTTATGTGGTCATGGGACAGTTGGAACTATATACGCCTTACGTGAAAGAGGTTTATTAGAAGAGAAAACAAATATTACGATTGAAACGAAGGCAGGGATTTTACCGATACAAATAGATGTAAATGAAAAGGAAGGAACCTTTATTAAAATGAGGCAGGCTACACCTCAGTTTAAAGATTTTACAGGTTCAACAGAAGAATTAGCTCATAGTATCGGTTTAGAAGTAAATGATTTAGATGTAAGTTTACCGATTGTATATGGAAGTACAGGGAACTGGACTGTAATTGTACCGATTAAAAACCTTGATGCATGTGAGAGAATGAAGCCTAACAATGAGATGTTTCCATCAGTATTAAAAGAAATACCTAACGCTTCTATTCACCCAATTTGTCTAGAAACTTATGATGAACTAGCACAAATGCATGGGCGTCATTTCGCATCTGCTTATGCTGGAACGATTGAAGATCCAGTGACAGGAACGGCTTCAGGTGTAATGGGAGCGTATTATGCGACATATTTGGAAAAAGATTTTGACCATGAAATGGAGTTAATTGTTGAACAAGGACAGGAAATACGTAAAGATGGTCGTGTAACGGTGTATGTAACGAAAGTTGAAGGGAATGCGAATTTACATATTGATATTGCTGGAACAGCGGTGTATGTGAAAGAATTTGAAGTTTCAATATAAAAAAGAAAGCCCGGCATACATCCGGACTTTCATTATCTGTTCAATACTTCAATATACGAAGCGTCTCCAGTTGTTCTTAAAGCAGAGCGAAAATTGTTATTTTCTAGCGTTTTAGCGACTTGTTGTAACTGCTGTGCATCATCATGATGGATAAGTAAACTGTCAGCACCGCTTTCCTCTATATGAATGTGTTCGACATTTCCGATGGCATCATGTACAGCTTTTAAAAATTCAGGTTTCATATTGTCCTCCTATATGTATGTAACGTTGTTGTTAGTATTTCCTTATTTATGAAATATAAAAGTAAATGAAAGGAGAAATAAAAATGAATATAACGCAGTTTAATGAATATATAACATCATTATTTGGAGAGCATCTTCATAAATACGGTGATGATGAATATGGATTTACTCATATAAGTAAAGATGAATTTCACAAAATTGGTTACACAACAAATTTGACGTTAGAGACGATTGAAGAAGGGTATAAAAATGGAGTCGACATGATAGTTACACATCATGCACCGTGGAGTTTTTTATTTGGAATGGAAGAGGCTTGTATTGAGAAATTAAAACAATATGAAATGAATCATTTTTGGATTCATTTGCCGTTAGATTTTATTGAATTTGGTACGTGTACATCATTATTTAATGAAATTGCGATAGATACAATTTTAGAATACTCTGCGTATGAGGAAGAGGAATTACCTGGAATAGGAGAATTTAAAGCACCGATTGCATTTTTAAACTTGGTTGAAAGGCTTGAAGAAAAAATGGAAGAGAAAGTGAAGAGCTGGAGAAACCATGATAAACCAGTAAAACGAATTGCGATTTTAACTGGTGCAGGGAACAATACAAATTTGATTGAACGTGCATTAGAAAAAGGGTGTGACACGTATATAACTGGAGAAAAAACATTATACACAGTGCAACATGCGAAATTTAAAGGCATTAACTTAATAGTAGGTAGCCACACATTTACAGAAGTTTTTGGTGTAGAAAGTTTAGCTCGTAAGTTAAAAGAAAGAGATAATTTAATAGAAATTACTAGATTAAATGAAGATCATTTGGAGTGAAGAAATTGTATCACATTATCATAAATGGAATGAATTATTTGATGAAATATTGAAGGAAACAGTTGCAATGAAATAAAATTATTTTTTGTTATATTAAGATTTTTAGGAGGAATTCCCTTATGTTTGTCAAATAATAGTAAAGTTGTCTTTTGAATTGAGGGAATCTTCGGAATTGAAGGGTGAAGGAATGGACATTTCAATAATTGCTGCACAACTAGTTAAGGAGAACGTGATTTCGATTTATCCAAATAGCATAAAAGTGTTGAACGGAGGAACGACAAGTACAGTATATTTGTTGGACGGAAAATATGTTGTAAAGCTGAATGAAGCGGAAGTGATACGTGAAGAAGCTAATTTTCTTTCTTTTTATGAAGGAAATACTTTGTTTGCAAAGCTTTTGTATAAGGAACCTTTCCATACATATATTGTGTATTCTTTCCTTGAAGGTAGTACTTCTTGCGAACAGGGACATAAACGAAGTACGCTTAGTACCCTTGTAAAAGAAGTTATTAATAAGTATGAAATAGTTTCAGGTAAAGATGGTTGAGGATGGAAAGAAAGTCCGGTTCAATCTTGGAATGAATTTTTAACGACAAATGTAATGGAAGCTTATGAAAATGTAAAACGTTACATAAGTAAAGAAGAGTATAGAATTGTTCTTAAACTAGCAAAGAGGGACGCTGGAATAAATCAGCCATTTTTATTACATGGTGATCTTGGATTCCATAATTTTATATTTCAAGAGAATAAGCTGCATGGTGTAATTGATCCCTTACCAGTGTTAGGAGATCCTATATACGATTTAATTTATGCATTCTGTTCAACCCCGGAAGATGTAACAAAAGAAACAATTAATTATGCGATGAAACAGTGTGTATTTCATAAAAAAGAAAGTGATTTATATGAAAAAATAGTCATAGGATTATATTTGCGTATAGATACGTGTTTAAGACACCACCCGAAAGATTTAGAAGATTATTTAGCAGCTTGGCGTTATTGGATGGGCGAGGTTGAGACTACTTTATAGCACAAATATTTTTGGGGAGATGGTGAGATGAATGTTGCAGAAGCGAAAAAGGATTTAGCAATCAAAACGAAGAGAGGATTACCGATTATATTAGCTGGTGTTTTATTTTGGATAGTTATGAGTATAGCGGGCTTTGTTCTTTCTGAAAAACAAGTGGTGTGGGTATATTTAATCGGTATGGGATGTGTATTTCCTTCCGGCTTAATGATAGCTGCTATATTGAAAATTGATATGTTTGCGAAAGGAAATCCGTTAGGGATTTTAGCAGGATTAATTGGTGGGATAAATGTATTGAATATTCCGCTTGTATTACTTGCCTATTTTCAATTTCCGGAATGGTTACCTTTTGTAGTAGCAATGTTAATAGGTGTTCATTTTGTACCGTACGTATGGATTTATGAAAGCAAAAGTTATGGTTTATTGTCAGTAGGGACTGTATTCGTAACGTCAGTTTGCGGGATTTTTTTGCAGAAAAAGGATTTACTGTAATTCCATTATCGGTTACAGCTGTTTATTTACTTACTTTTATAAGTTTATTAATTGAAAATAAAAAAACAGATCATTATCAACAAAAATCAGCTTAATAAAAATATAGGGATAGGGGGAATTATGATGAAAAATTGCGTTTGTACAACGTGTGGCGTGCAGTATGCAGCGAGTGTAGAAGAACCGGTGAGTTGTCATATTTGTGATGAAGAAAGGCAGTATGTGAATCCGAAAGGGCAGTCTTGGACGACTTTAGAAAATTTGCAAACAGATGATACATATAAAAATGAAATAATCGAAGAAGAAAATGGGCTTTATAGTATTACAACAAAACCAGGATTTGCGATCGGTCAAACGACATATGTAGTGAAAACAGAGTCATATCGTTTACTGTGGGACTGTATTACTTATTTAGATGAAACGACAATTACGAAAATAAAAGAGCTTGGTGGATTAGATGCAATTGCATTATCTCACCCGCATTATTATTCAACGCAAGTAGAATGGGCAGAGACATTTGATGTACCAATTTATATACACGAAGATGATAAAGAGTGGGTAATGCGCCCAAGTAGTCGTATTATTTATTGGTCTGGTGAGTCTTTACAGTTAGCTGATGGCTTGGTCATTCATCGTTTAGGAGGTCATTTTAAAGGTGGATCTGTCTTACATTGGGAAGAAGGTAATGATGGAAAAGGAATTTTGTTAACAGGTGATATTATTCAAGTTGTAGCAGATGAGCGATGGGTAAGCTTTATGTATAGCTATCCAAACTTAATTCCATTACCAGCGAGAAAAGTGGAAGAAATGGTGAATCGAGTGAAGCCGTTACAGTTTGATCGTTTATACAACGCTTTTCATCGCGTAGTAAAAGAGAATGCAAATGAGGCAGTGGAACGTTCTGCTGAAAGATATATTAAGGCGGTAGAAGGAAAGTTGTTTCATACGTAAAAGGAGAGAAAGTCTAATGAAAACGTTAGTATGCTTCGGTGATAGTATTACAGCTGATGATGTATTTTTTGATGGTACACCTAGATTAACACCAAGGTTACAAAGGATATTCTTAAATTGGGAAGTGGTGAATGCAGGTGTTCCAGGTGATAATACATTCGATGCGTTAAATAGGATTGAAGAAGATGTATTATCACATAAACCAGATTTCGTAACAGTTTTTCTTGGCACGAATGATGCAGTTTCTTTTTCACAAGGGTCATTACAAGCATACAAAGAAAATTTAGAGAAGATTGTGAAACATATTTCGTCAGGTAAAGTACTGCTTATTAGTCCTGCCCCAGTTGATGAAGAGAGGCAGCATAATAGAACAAATGAAGTGCTCGGTCAGTATGCAGACGTGGTAGAGGAAGTGGCGAAAGAAACAGGAAGCTATTTTCTAAATTTGTATGCTGAAATGATTCAAGAACTGAATTATAAAAGGTTTGTAGAAAATGATGAAAAAGATGGATTACACTTTGGACCAGAAGGCTATGAGTATGTAGCGAAGTTAATTGGTGAAAAGTTAAAAGGGATTTTATAAAAAAGCAAAGCGATATCGCTTTGCTTTTCATTGTTTTTAGTAGTCAGTCTAGAAACGCTTGCTGCAATGCTTTCAATCCATCACTGTAAATACCATGAAACAGATTTATTGCCTCTTCATCACTAACCTCAACAGGAGTGAATGTACCAGACCACTCTACTAATGATGTGTTACTTTCAGTACCTTCTTTAACCTGGATTGTAGATAAATAATTTGTGACTGGGAACGGTGCATTCATGATTGAATACGTGTAGTAGCGCTCTTTCTCATTGAATACTTCTAATCGTTCTATAATTGTATCGCCATCTGGATTAGCTAGATGACGTACACGACCGCCTTCCGTTAATTTACTGCTCGGTATATAAGGTAACCAGTCTGGAAGGGAGTTGAAACCGCCGATTAATTGCCATACTTGTTCAGGTGAACCGAAAACTTCCATAGATGTAGTAGTATGTGCCATGTTCATTACGCTCCTTTTTATCTCGATATTTGCAAGCAAATAATCAGTGGGGGATGCTCCCACTGATTAAGGTTTTAAATTATTTTACGTTGATTGGTAGTGGTGCATTAGGTGCTACTAGTTTTTGTTCGCGCATTTCTTCCCAGAATGCTGCTGGAATTATTGTGTTTAAGGCGTTTTGATCTTCTACAATTCGTTCTGGTTTACTTGCACCAGGAACAACAGCAGCAACTGCTGGATTCGCTAGTGAAAATTGTAATGCAGCAGCTTTGATGCTGATTTCGTGACGATCTGCAAGAGCTTTGATTTTCTCAACTTTTGCAATAATTTCTGGCGATGCTTTTTGATATTCGAAGTGAGCGCCTCCAGCAAGAATACCTGAGCTATATGGGCCACCAACAACAATATCCATATTATGCTTAACAGCTGCAGGCATTACTCGTTGCAATGCACGCTCGTGGTCTAGTAATGAATAACGACCAGCTAGTAAAGATATATTTGGCTTCGCTTCTTCTAAATCAAGCATAAGTTCAATCGATTCTACTTTGTTTACTCCAAGTCCCCAGCCTTTAATGACGCCTTCTTCACGTAAGCGTGTTAGCGCACGGAATGCTCCTGTTCGAGCAATTTCAAATTGTGAAATCCACTCATCACCATAAAAATCTTGTGCTAAATCATGAATGAAAACAAAGTCTAGTCGATCTGTTTTTAAACGTTTCAGACTTTGCTCGATAGAACGAAGTGTTGCATCTGCGCTATAATCATTGATCATTTTATTTTTACGACCAAATTCGAACAGTCCACCTTTTTCACCTAAATCACGTGCAGATGGATCTTCTAGTTCATCTGAAATCGTTCGACCTACTTTTGTGCTTAAAAAGTAATCATCACGATTTCTTTTTGATAGTGCTTCACCAAGACGAATCTCCGCTAAGCCAGATCCATAAAGTGGAGCTGTATCAAAGTAACGAACGCCATTATCCCAAGCAGCATCTACTGTAGCGATTGCTTCTTCTTCTGGGATATTACGGTACATATTTCCTAGTGGTGCTGTACCAAAACCGATTTTTTCATTTAGTAATTTACTCATTATAGATATCCTCCTAAAGTGTATTTGAAAATGGATTAAAGATTTTGAAAATCAATATATAGCATTTCATCGTCTGACAAAATGCATGATAAAAATACTCACTTTAAAGTACGAGCACAAAAATGTAATTTCTAATACTGCATGACTCACTCAACTCTTACAAATGCTATTATGAAATGTATTTTACATATTGAAAAGTACGTACTTTAAAGTGATATAGATACTAAAAAGTAATACAGGTACTTTAAAGTGCCGTACTACTCATCTGCTGTTTACGTATGCTATTATGAAACATGTTTAATACAATAAAAAGTACGTACTTTAAGGTGCTATAGATACTTAAAAGTAATATTTAAATCTTTAGCTCAATTGCCTTATAACATTATTAAAGGAGATTTTTATATGAAAACATACAATATTCCTGTGGAGGCGACTTTAGAGGTTATCGGTGGGAAGTGGAAAGTAGTAATCCTTTGTCATTTAAAGAAAGACAAAAAGAGAACGTGCGAATTAAAGCAATTAATGTCTGGTATTACACAAAAGATGTTAACGCAACAATTACGTGAATTAGAAGAAGATGGTGTAATCGAGAGAAAAGTGTATAATCAAGTGCCGCCAAAAGTAGAGTATTCTTTAACGGATTACGGTCATTCTTTAGATGTTATACTTGATTCTCTTTGTAATTGGGGAGAAAATCATCTTGAAAAGAATGGTAACACGTCTATGCTTTTAACAGCAGCTGAATAAAGAAGGAAAAAACGAACGAGAATACGTTCGTTTTTTCTTTTTGTATAGAGGGAGATTTTTAAACGGCATAATTACTTTTTTGTAATATAGGTACTTTTTTGTGCTGTAGGAACTAAAATGTGCCGTATAGAAAATTATCTGTTTTTACGCAACAATAGAGAAGAAATTTAGAAAAAGGAGGGGAGATCGCGTGAAACAATATAATATACCGATAGAAGCAACTTTAGAAATTATCGGGGGAAAGTGGAAGGTCGTCATTTTATGTCACTTAACGAAAGGAACGAAGCGAACGAGTGAGTTGCAGCGTCTAATTCCTGAAATTTCTGTTAGAATGTTGACGCAACAACTACGTGAGCTGGAAGATGATGGTGTGATTACACGTGAAATCTATAAAGAAATTCCACCCCGAGTAGAATACTCCTTAACTGATTATGGGTGGTCTTTGCAAAATGTATTAAATCAATTGACCGTATGGGGAGAACGATGTATAGATAGAAAAAATAGTAAAGTTAAGTGAAATCTCTATATGTAATATTGAAAACACCACCTAATGACGAGGTGGTGTTTTTTAGTATAAAAATTTAGAAAGTAAAAGTAAGGATCTATACCATATTAACAACTGTTTTAGCCGTGATGAATAATTGATTAAAGTTTTCATAGGTACTTAAAAGTGCCTTCATCACTTTAAAGTACGTACTATGCTTCATAATATAACCGTTTTATAATGACACTCGTAGCAAGAAGTCATAACGGTTTTAAGCTATGTTCAAAAAAACTTATTAACTAGTATAGTTTTTTGTTCAATTTCTTTAGTAGGAGATGTCTATATGGTTGAAGAACTTTTTTATAAAAAAATACTCAAAAATCTTTTTTTAGATCCGGTTCAAATTACACTTTGGAATGGAGAAACAATACAATATGGAGAAGGGGAACCTCAATTTCATGTAACATTCCATAAGCCGCTTTCCAAAAAAGAAATGGCAAAGGATCCTTCTATTGCATTCGGTGAAGCATATATGAATGGGGACCTTGAAATAGAGGGGAACCTTGAAAAAGCAATTCAATCTATTTATAGAAGGCAGGATAGCTTTTTAGGTGATAGTAAGTTGCAATATTTCAAAAGTAAATGGAATTTCTCAAAACAAAAAAATAAAGATGATATTGCTCATCATTATGATATTGGGAACGATTTCTATAAATTGTGGCTTGATGAAACAATGACATATTCTTGTGCATATTTCCAAAATGAGCAAGATTCTTTAACGACAGCCCAACATAATAAAGTGAATCATATTTTGAAAAAGTTGAACCTTCAAAAAGGTGATACTTTATTAGACATTGGTTGCGGGTGGGGTGAGCTCATTACAGCTGCCGCTAAGCAGTACGGTGTGAAAGCGATGGGAGTAACGTTAAGTGAGGAACAATATGCTAAGACTTCCGAGCGAATCAAACAAGAGGGACTTACGGATTTAGTTGAAGTATCTTTACTTGATTACCGCGATATTAAGAATCGCAAATTTGATAAAATTGTTAGTGTAGGTATGATTGAACATGTAGGAAAAGACAACATTACGCAATACTTTGAGACAGTGAATACACTACTAAATGATGGTGGGATTTCTCTACTTCATTGTATTACTTCTCCGGCCAATGGTGGTGCTACGAATGGTTGGATTGAAAAGTATATATTCCCTGGCGGTTATGTCCCTGCTGTTAACGAATTAATCACGAACATGACAAACGAACAATTTTTCATTGTTGATGTGGAAAGCTTACGTAGACATTACGGGAAAACATTACAACATTGGTCTCGAAATTTTGAAAACGTACTGGAGGAAGTTCGCAAAACGAAAGATGAGCGATTCATTCGTATGTGGCGCTTATATTTAAATGCATGTGCAGCTTCGTTCTTCACAGGTAATATTGATTTACATCAATTTGTATTTACAAAAGGTATTAACGATACAATTCCGATGACACGTTCTTATATGTATGAATAAGAGTGTAATCTAATAGCACTTAAACAATGTTTAAATTTATAAATCCATAATTTGAAGTAAAAAGTCGGGATGAAAATCGAAATGATTTGTATCCCGACTTTTTTATTTATTATATATATTTAAAATCAAAACTATATACTTTTAATAATAAAAATATATAATAAATATAGAATCGAAAATTTATGAGCAAGGAAGTTGAAGAATATGACATTAACAATGGGCTTTATTGGATTTGGAAAATCAGCTAACCGCTATCATTTACCTTATGTAAATACACGTGAAAATATAAAAGTGAAAACGATTTTTGCTCGACAAATTAATGAAGAATTAGCGGCTCCATATAAGAAGAAAGGTGTTTACTTCACTACTGATTTGGACGAATTGTTGAATGATAAAGAAATTCAAGTGGTGACGGTCTGTACGCCAGCACATACGCATTACGAATTAGCGAAAAAAGTTATACTTGCTGGAAAATCAGTTATCGTTGAAAAACCATTTTGCGATACAGTAGAACATGCGAAAGAATTGTTAGCTTTAGGGCGAGAAAAAGGTGTAGTAGTTATGCCTTATCAAAACCGCCGTTTTGATGGTGATTTTTTAGCGGTGAAGCAAGTTGTAGAACAAGGATTCCTTGGTGATATCGTTGAGGTTGAATCACATATTGATTATTTCCGTCCGGGTTCAATCACTCACGAAGGTCCGAAAGAAGAAGGTTCATTTTATAGTTTAGGTATTCATACGATGGACCGCATGATTTCACTATTTGGCCGTCCAGATACGGTGACATACGATATTCGTAATAATGAAGTGGAAGGTGCGGTTGATAATTATTTTGATGTTAGTCTACATTACGGAAATAAACTAAAAATTAAACTGAAAACGAACCATGTTGTAGCAAAAGATTATCCACGCTTTATCGTCCATGGAACAAATGGATCGTTTATTAAATATGGTGAAGATCAGCAGGAAAATGATCTGAAAGCGGGTATTATGCCTGAGAGTGCAGGATTTGGTGAGGATTCGCCGATGTACTATGGAATTGCGAAATATCGCAATGCAAACGGTGATTGGATTGAAAAACAAATTAAAACGCCACTTGGTGATTACGGTCGTTTTTATGATGCAGCGTATGAAACAATCGTAAATGGTGCACCAAAAATTGTGAAAGACGAAGAAGCGGTAACAAATATTGAAATCTTGGAAAATGGATTTACTGCGCCATCACCTTCAGTTTACAAACTTGAGGCTTTACATTTGAATGAATAGAAGAGGGAATACAGCATAAAGGAGGTATGGAAATGGCAAGCGGATCAACACAAGTAAAATACCTCGGCATCTATCAAAAAATGAAACAGCAAATTTTAGACGGTGAATATAAAATTAACGAAAAAATCCCGAGCAGTCCCGTCCTTGCTGAAGAATTTGGCGTTTCAGCTCTTACTATTAAAAAAGCGCTGGATCTGCTAGTGAGAGACGGATACATCATCCGCCGGCGCGGAAGTGGAACAGTCGTTCAAGATTGGCGTCAGCAGGAAAAGGCACGAATGATTCAAACTTTAACAGGTACGAAAGCTGTTTATGGCAGCGAGGTAGAAAGTAAAATTATCGAGTTTACGATTGTCGGTTCCGATGAAATCATTGCTGAAAAATTAGGCCTTTCAGTGGGGGATTTTGTATATAAAATCATCCGCCTCCGCATCATTCACAATATCCCAACGATTATGGAGCATACATGGATGCCTATTTCGGTCATCCCAGGTGTTGAAGCTTCGGTTTTAGAGGAATCGATCTACTCGCACATTCAAAATAAACTAGGTCTTGAAGTAGGAACATCCGTTGTTAGGGTCAAAGGGGTTCGCCCAGATGATCAAGAAAAGCAGTTTATGAACTTAACAAATCAAGATTTCCTAATGAGAGTTGAACAAGTGGCCTACTTAACGGATGGACGAACTTTTGAATATTCTTATGCTGATCATCTACCGGAAACCTTTGAATTTGAAACAGTCATTACCGCAAAAAATTATAAAGAGGCATAAAAAATAGGTTGGGGCATGTATTACCTCAACCTATTTTTGATTTTCAATATAGTAGGAACAGTTACTATTCATCAGCTGTAATAAGCATGGACGTATTCCCGTTTTTTTCAAGATGAACTTCTCCCCAAGTGCAGAGGGAATCGAGTATGGCTCCTAAAGAAGAACCGTAATCCGTTAAAGAGTACTCTACTTTCGGTGGTACTTGGTCATACACTTTTCTTTGGATTACATCGTCTTCTTCTAGTTCACGTAATTGTTGTGTTAACATTTTTTGAGTAATACCAGGCATTAAACGTTTTAATTCGCTCGTTCTTTTTGTTCCTTTTTTTAAATGACAAAGGATAACAACCTTCCACTTTCCACCAATAACTTCTAAAGTCGCTTCTACAGGAATATTGTATGTCTTCATAAAAAAACTCCTTTGATGAATTTAGATTACAGTTTTGAGCCTACATACGTTGTAATACTAAAATTCTTTCTTTTTAGTGCCTATGACACTTTAAAGTGCGTACTATTTATTGTGCTAAATATCGTTCATAATAACCGATGTAAGAGAGAAGTAAGCAGAACTGCGCTAGAAAGTTTATAGGTTACTTTTTAGTGCCTATAACACTTTAAAGTGCGTACTATTTATTATGCTAAATATATTTCATAATAGCACATGTAAGTAAGAAATGAATAAAATGTATTTTGAAGTGCATTGGAAATTGGTTCGCCATAACGCTACGGGGAAATTCGCACAAAAAAATGATTAATTATTCCAAGACTTAACATTTGATTAATAGAACTGTAAGGTTTAAAATTACAGTAAGCTTTTTAGAGGTGAGTTGTCATCATCTGTAAAATGTAGTTTCAATCATTTTATAAAAGAAGCATGAAAAGAAATGAATAGTAGAAATAAACGAAACATTGCCGAATAAATAATATTACGTGTATTTGATTCTAAACTGTAATTTTTTTTAATACATTTCAATAACTGATATTTAAAATGTACGTTTCATAAAGAATATTAAAGGAGTGAGTGAAATATGGTGGTTTTATATACAACAGCAAGCTGTGGTTCATGCCGAAAAGCGAAAGCATGGCTGGAGGAGAATCAAATTGATTATACTGAAAAAAATATCGTATCCAATTCTATGACAGTGGATGAACTAAAATCCATTCTTCGTTTAACGGAAGAGGGTGCTACTGAAATTATTTCAACTAGATCCAAAACTTTTCAAGACTTAAATATAAATATAGATGAGCTTTCGCTGAATGAATTTTATAAATTAATAATTGAGCATCCGCTCATGTTGCGTCGCCCAATTATGCTGGACGAGAAAAGATTACAGATTGGTTTTAATGACGAAGAAATTCGTAAATTTTTACCACGTAGCGTTCGAACATTCTTAAATATTGAACTGCAAAAGTTGGCTAACTAATAAGGAATAGTATGAAAGGGAAATTTTTCGAAAGGAGGAAACAAAAGGTGATAGAAGTATGCGTTACAGTTAATTATAAAGATAGAAACTACCAAACAAATGTTATTGTAAGCAAAGATACGGTGTGGACAAAGATTAAACAATTGGCAGAAGAACAAGTCAAAAAACAGTGGGATTTTTAAATTTGATTATTAAAAAATGAAGTTATAGGTTAGATATTATAACTAAATCCAAGACTTTTCAGCAATTAAATATAAAAAAATTTGAAAGGAGAAAGCAGAAAATGATAGAAGTATGCGTTACAGTTAATTATAAAGATAGAAATTATCAAACAAATGTTATTGTGAATAAAGATACGATATGGACAAAAATTAAACAGTTGGCAGAAGAGCAAGTGAAGAAACAATGGAGTCTTTAAATGTATTTTTAATTTAAAAGGCTAAATGGAGTTATGGGATATAGGTGAGTTCGGATAAAATATAAAGGAATTTATTTTTTATGCTAAGAATGATTCTTATATATTTTAATGTTTGACTAACGTATCTGTGATATTTATGGCTACAGTAAGTTAACATGCCAGAAACATTATTCTTTATCGTAGGAGGAAAACCATGAGCAGCGACTTTACCTTGGCCATTCACAGTTTAACTTATTTAGCTCTACAGCCAGACCGAATGTCAACAAGTAATGCTATTTCAGAAAGCGCAGGTGTTCACCCAGTGCGCATTCGTAAAGTGCTAAGTTTGTTAAAAAAACATAAGTTTATACAATCAAAAGAGGGTACTGGTGGAGGTTTTATTTTCGCTCGCGATTTAAGTGAAGTTAATCTCTGGCATATTTATCAAATAACCTCTGAAGGTGCTTTGCAACCTAAATGCCCGGAATCAAATAATCAGTGTATTGTAGGTTTGAATATGCAAAAAGTCCTTTTCACAATTTTTTTAGGTGCGGAAGAACATCTAGGTGAGTACTTAAAGAATTATACAATGAAAGAAGTTGTTGATCTCATCAATAAAGAACGTTAAACGGCTTAATTGTTAAATAGCCGTAAGTTCTTAACATTTAAATGTAATAGAAAATATTACAGTTCAATTTTGTTTTTATATCTTGTTTATCGTCATTAAAAATAATTTGTAAGAAGGTGAAAAAGTATGATGTCAAATAATAATCATATTTTAAAAGTAGGAGATTGGGTTCGAGGAATTTCAAATGAAGGTGAATTAATAGTTGGTTACATTGCATCCCTTGATGATGTAGAAGATGTAGTTACAGTTATTATTGTGAAACGTGACAACAAGTATACAATGAACGAAGCAATTTCACTTTATAGTAAACATGTTAACAAACTCCCAGAGTCAAAGGCAGTAAATAAAGAGCAAATTCTTTATCTTATAGACCTAGCATTATTAACAGGGGATGAAGAATGGTTTATCGAGCTTTCTTCAAAATTAAACTCGATCAAAGAGTTAGTTAATGAGGGGTTTTAATTTGTTAGGTTGTGCAATAATCAATAAAATCCTCTCTTTTGTTGCATCTTAATAAAAGAGAGGATTGATGTTATGGAAATAAGACTAACAATGGTTAGCATTATGTGTTTTCTTAGTTTTTTATTACCCTGCATTTCTGTTCAAGCAATTGTGAAAAAGGAAAATAATACGAATGAACATTTTGACATAGATTTAACCGGTTATGAACTTTATTCGTTTGGTGATTTTAATCAATTAGGTTATAAGATAACGCCACTTACTCAACTGTTTCTAGGGATAGTCCAAACAGAAGGTGAGTGGATTGATGAACCACGATTATATATTAAGGGAAATAAAGGTTATTTTTATCTTTGGAAAGCTGATGGTACGAATGTTCTTTATACTGTTGAAAAGAGCGGTGATTTTTGGAGAATTATTGATGTGAAAAGAAAGAAAATCAACAGAATACCTGTACCAAAAGAGTTTTTAAAAGAAGTAGTCATTGAGCTCTTATTAGAGCCGATAAGTAAAGAGGTTGAAAACTATTATAAGGAACCGAAACTTTGGTATCGAGGTTCTGAAAAAATACTTGAGATAAAAAAAGACGAAGTAAACTCTATTTTCTATGTAGCTGTTCAAATTCAAACCTTTGAGGGTGCACACAATCCGCCTTATGGAGAGGACACAATTATTTTTCGTATAAAAGGAAATGATGTAAAAACGATTCATTACAAACATAGGGATATTTCTGAAGAAGAGTTGAAAAAACTCGAATTAAGATGAATTTGAAGTGAGTTGTTTGCACACCTCTGATAACAATTGTTATGTAAATAAAGCTGCCCGATATGGGCAGCTTATTGTATTTTTGCGTTTAGCGTAGGTTTTTGTAAAATGTTAGCGGTCCTCTTATTGCCATAAAGTAAAAAATGTATCTTTCTAAAAATGTATATGAATACAATGTCTATAATATATATCCTGAAAATTAGTTTGTACATTCAATAAGATATTTATTTTTAATCATATTAATTATTTATTAGAATATCTTTTTTTGTTCGAAATAAAAATTTTTGACAAAGAAGGATATAAATGTTTGTATGATGAGTAACTTGAATAAGTAATATATTAGTGTATTTTATGCTAATTAATTCAATTTTAAGTGATAGGAACAAGGGTTGCGTGCTAACTGTAAAATGTTATCTATGTAAAATTATATCCTTTAAATATTTCTGAAAATATAAAAATATTAATTTTATAAATATACACGTTATAATGAGGGCGTCGAGAGAAATTTTATTATCTCTGGAGAAAATATAAAAAATGCGATTATGAGTTAAGAAAGGTGTGTGATTAGAGGCGAAATGTATGTAATGTGCTTCAGTGGCTTGTGTAGGCAATATCATCAGTGCTGCCGAAGTTATGAAAGTAATGTATAGAATTGAGAAAGAAATGCCTCGCAAATTAAGAGAGGCCGGTTTAGCTAAAATTACTGTTAAAAGTAAAAAAGAGAAACCATTAAAGTAATACACTGTTATTAGAAATGTTGCAACGTATTTATGAAGTCTATTCTATATTGTTCTCTTAAGGGTCTTTATATAAAGAGCGGATATTACGAGTAAACTTTTTTGTGAACGCTAACAATTATATTAGGACGCTAACTAGCGAATGTTTCAATTTGGATTTATTATGATGAAGGACATGCAATGTGGGGCAACTTGTAAGGAATTCATTTTCCCAAAAAGGAAAATATTCGGTAGCTATAAAGAGAGGTGCAGGAATAGATACAAGGGGGAGTTATTATATGAACGGGAATACTGCAAAGAAAATAGAAGTTCAAGCTGAAAATACCGCACTAAAAAATGAGCAATATGCAGATCCGAAAAAGTGGCATAAGCAGGATACTACATGGGCACTCAGTCTATTTGGAACTGCAATTGGAGCAGGGGTGCTCTTTTTACCGATTAATGCAGGTTCAGGTGGTTTATTATCTTTACTACTAATTACATTACTTGCATATCCAGTTATGTACTACTCACATAGGGCGCTTGCTAAAATGATATACGCTTCTAATTCTGCTGATGAGGGGATCACAGGTACAATTAGAGAGTATTTCGGAAATAAAGCGAGTATCATTTTTAACATCGTATATTTCGGTTCAATTTATACAATCGTACTAATGTATTCGGTTGCGCTTACAAATACTGCAAGTAGTTTTATCGTGCATCAATTGCACATGCCAGAACCTCCAAGGGCTATTTTATCACTTGTATTAGTTCTTGGTCTTATCGCTATCCTGAATTTTGGTCAAGATATTACTGTAAAGGTTATGAGTATGCTAGTGTATCCTTTCATAGCTTCTCTACTTTTTATCGCAATATCTTTAATTCCACAGTGGAATACGTCAATGCTTAGTTTTTCAGCTGTTTCTACTTCTTCAACAGGAACAGGGTATTTTGGAACGATATTAATGATTCTACCAATCATCGTATTCTCATTTAATCATTCACCTATGATTTCATCATTTGTTGTGAAACAGAGAGCTACGTATGGAATCGAAGCCACTGATGCTAAATGTGCGCAAATACAAAAGGTTTGTTATATCATGACATTTGCGGTTGTTATGTTCTTCGTCTGGAGCAGTACATTGAGTTTGACTCCAGATGATATTAAAATGGCAAAAGAGCAGAACTTATCAATCCTTTCATATCTTGCTAATGAGCTTAATTCGCCTGTAATCACTATTGCAGCTCCTATCATTGCTTTTGTGGCTATTACAAAGTCTTTCCTTGGCCACTATATTGGAGCATATGAGGTAATGCGTGACGTGATTATGAAGTTTGGTAAAACACGTGGAAAAGATATAGAAGAGAAAACAATTAAGACAATAATCCTTACTTTTGTCGTATTAACATGCTGGTATGTTGCTTATGCAAATCCAAGTATTCTTGGAATTATTGATTCACTTAGCGGTCCATTAGTTGCTGCTATCTTATGTCTATTACCGATGTATGCGATTCAAAAAGTACCAGTACTAGCTAAATACAAAGGGAAAATGAGTAACGTATTTGTTATTATTGTAGGTGTACTTACTGTTTTAGCAAGTATTAAGTCATTATTCTAATTCACGATTGTTGATTGTATTGTCAAAGTAGTGGAATATGAAATATCTATTTTTGGACAAACTTCTCAAGTTGGAGAGTTTGTCCTTTTTTATTCAATCTATCAACTTACCGGCAAGCAGCCACCTTTCAGATAAGGTGGCTGCTTCGGTATCAATTAATTTTAACTATTCACGTCTAAATGGACCTTTTGGAGCGATAAGTTCTAAATTAGTACCATCTGGATCACGGAAGTAGGCAACGCCTGTACCAAATCCAGATTTTAAGCTGTCTTCTTCTTGAAAGACAATTGGCTCTCCATCTGGTTCTACTCCAATTGCTTTTAGACGTTCTACAGCGGCATCGATATCTTCTACTTCAAAACAAAGATGCATCGCACTAATTTGATCATTTGAGTAAGAGGCTTTATCTGATTTAGGGACAATGTATTCTAGAATGTCGATATTCAAATTATCTAAGTGTAGATTGGCATATTTAATACGAGTATCTTCAAGTCCTTGGGTTTGCGCCATTCTCTTTCCGCCAATTTCATCGATATTTGATACTTTCTTACCTGTTAATGCTTCATAAAAAACGATAGATTTTTCTAAATTACTTACTGTAATTCCGACGTGATTTACTTGTGAGAATCCTGCTGTTTTTTCACTCATTTTTGTTGCCTCCTATTTTTAGGTGGTGTAATGTATTCGTTTCACCAATCTTTTACTGTAATTAAAATGAGCCTTTAGTAGTAGTTCTATTCTAAGTCGTTTGTAACAACACACGAGAAATATAAGAGTATTTTTTTGATCAGAAAAGAATCTAGTATCGGCTAGGTTCTTTTTATTTTTCGTTTGTCTTGATACAAACATTTGATGAATTTGAATTACAGCTATTGAACCAAAAAGTTTGATATGAAAAATATTATTCTTTAGTACATACATTTTTAAGATGTTAAATATATTTCATAATAGTCTCTGTGAGATAGGGATAAGTAGAATAGTACTTTAAAGTACCTATAGCACTTTAAAGTGCGTACTTTTTATAACTTTGAATATCATTCATAATAGCACCAGTAAGAAGAAAAAAAGCTTTATGGTACTAGTTGCCACCGATGTTACAGCATTTTATTTAGAATCAGATTGATTGAAAGGTTGTACTATGTGGCCTAATAATTTCAAAAAATGCCGCAGTGGCATAAAACAATTATGGAGGTTAAAGATATGAGTACTTCAAATTTGAATGAAATAAGTAAACAAATTTTAAAAGAGGAGGAAACACTTCAATTTTCCTCTTTTACAAATGAAGATGCCTTGCAACTAGGTTTATTTATCGTTGAAACAGCAAAGCGAGAAGGAAAATTGATTGCTGTTGATATAACGAAAAATGGTGTGCAATTATTTCATTTCAAGATGACAGGGACAAATGCGGAAAATACGAAATGGATTGAGCGTAAAAAACGAGTTGTTTCCCTGCATGATCGTAGCTCGTATTATATGCAGATACAAAGTGAAATAACTGGAATTTCATATAATGAAAAATATCTTTTAGATACTTCGGAATATGCTGCGTTTGGTGGATGCTTTCCTATCAGAATAAAAAACGTAGGGGTTATTGGAATGATAACAGTTTCAGGATTGCCGCCAGAAGAAGATCACGAATTGGTAGTAAGAGCAGTTAAAAATCATTTGAATCAATAGCTGTAGCTAGTGAATAGATAATTAATTTTAGGGGGCAATACTATGCCATTAATTGAGCTAAATACTTGGCCAACAATGTCAACAGAAGAAAAAAAGGAATTTATTTATGAAGTAACTGAACTTACAATAAAACGATTAAAAATTGTCCCTGACAAAATTCAAGTGTTGATCACGGAACTTGAGAAAGAAAATTGGGGGAAAGCTGGAGCTGTAGCAAGTGATGCTACCTTTGCTGAGAAAAGTAGGGTGTCCAATTGGGAGACAAAAGAGTCTTACGATACACCGTCTGGTAACGTTGATGGAATGGCAATTATTAAGATTGATATATGGAATACATTCGATCAAGAGACGAAGGATAAGTGGGTAAATGAACTTACACAAGTAACATCTAAATATACACATGCACCTTTGGATAAAGTGCTAATTCTTATCCGTGAAATGATTCCAGGAAACTGGGGGCAAAGTGGTGTAACGGGAGCTAATGCAGATTTCCTTTCCAAAAGTCGTACATTTTAATTGTTAAATAAAAAAAGCAAAAATGAACAAATTTCTGTTCGTTTTTGCTTTTTTATTATTTGTCTGTGGTAATGAGCATGACCTTTATATGTTTAAGTAATGTCCTCTAAAGTTGCTTCTACAGGAAAGGGTATTTCTTCATTTGAAAGTCTTTTTCATGGAATGTAGATTTCAATTTTTGAGCAAAATAAGCTAGGTTATATAAATGTTACTTTTTAGTACCTATAGTACTTTAAAGTACGTACTTTTTATTATGTTAAATATCATTCATAATAGCACATGTGAGAGGGAAACAAGCTTTATAGTACTAGTAATTAACTATGTTACTTTTTAGTACCTACAGCACTTTAAAGTGCGTACTATTCATTATATTAAATATATTTCATAATAGTACATGTAGGAGAGAGACAAGCTTTACGATACTAAAAAGTATCTATCGTACTTTAAAGTGCGTTCTTTAAAAAGAGAATGAAACTATTCATAATAGCGTTAGTAGAGATTAAATATATTTTTTGAAAGATAAAAGGGCCTTTTTATCGCACTATTATGATAGGAATTATAGGGAAGAGGGGAAATCAATTGAACTCATATACAGCATCGTCTTCAGAAGTTCGGACGGATCGAAGAAGTATATTTGCGTTATTAGCGCTAGCAATTAGTGCGTTCGGGATTGGGACAACTGAATTTGTTAGTGTCGGTTTATTGCCATCTATTTCGGAAGATTTACATGTGTCGGTGACAACAGCTGGTTTAACAGTTTCTTTATATGCGTTAGGAGTAGCATTTGGTGCTCCAGTATTAACGTCGTTAACAGCTAATATGTCACGAAAAACGTTATTAATGTGGATTATGATTATTTTCATTATTGGTAACGGAATTGCAGCTGTCGCAACAAGCTTCACTGTATTACTTATTGCGCGAATTGTTTCTGCACTTTCGCATGGTGTGTTTATGTCAATTGGTTCAACGATTGCTGCGGCACTTGTACCAGAAAATAAACGTGCTAGCGCCATTGCAATTATGTTTACTGGTGTAACAGTTGCAACTATTACAGGGGCACCAATTGGAACATTTATTGGTCAACAATTTGGCTGGAGAACATCATTTTTAGCAATTGTAGTAATTGGAATTATTGCCTTAATTGCAAATAGTATTCTCATCCCATCTAATATGAAAAAAGGTGCGTCTGTATCATTCCGTGATCAGTTTAAATTGATTACGAACGGAAGACTGTTACTAGTTTTCATCATTACTGCATTAGGATATGGGGGAACATTCGTAACATTTACGTATTTATCTCCGTTGTTACAAGAAGTAACAGGATTTAAAGCTAATACGGTTACGATCATTTTATTAGTGTATGGAATCGCCATTGCGATAGGGAATGTGATTGGTGGAAAATTATCGAATCATAATCCAATTCGAGCGCTATTCTACATGTTCTTTATTCAAGCAATTATATTATTTGTTTTAACGTTTACGGCACCATTTAAGGTAGCTGGGTTAATCACAATTATTTTAATGGGGCTATTCGCATTTATGAATGTTCCAGGGTTACAAGTATATGTCGTAATGTTAGCTGAACGATTTGTACCGAGTGCTGTCGATGTTGCATCGGCAATTAATATTGCGGCGTTTAATGCTGGGATTGCTCTGGGTGCTTATTTAGGCGGTATTGTAACGAACTCGTTAGGGTTAATTCATACAGCTTGGGTAGGCGGCCTTATGGTAGTAGGTGCTGTTATTTTAACAGCATGGAGTATGACATTAGAAAAACGAGATCAAGTAAAATAAAAGGAGAGAAAATAAAATGAAAAATTTACAAAGTAAAACAGTATTAAATAATGGTGTGGAAATGCCTTGGTTTGGTTTAGGTGTATTTAAAGTAGAAGAAGGACCAGAACTTGTAGAAGCGATTAAATCAGCAATTAAAGCAGGATACCGCAGCATCGATACAGCTGCAATTTATGGAAATGAAGCAGCTGTAGGTGAGGGAATCCGTGCAGGTATTGAAGCAACTGGAATTTCAAGAGAAGAATTGTTTATCACTTCAAAAGTATGGAATGCAGACCAAGGATATGAAGAAACAATTGCGGCATATGAAGAAAGTTTAAAAAAATTAAAACTAGATTATTTAGATTTATATCTTGTTCACTGGCCTGTGGAAGGGAAATATAAAGATACGTGGAGAGCGTTAGAAACACTTTATAAAGAAAAGCGTGTACGTGCAATTGGCGTAAGTAACTTCCAAATCCATCATCTGCAAGATGTAATAAAAGATGCAGAAATTAAGCCAATGATTAACCAAGTAGAATACCACCCTCGTTTAACACAAAAAGAATTACAAGCTTTCTGTAAAGAACAAGGTATTCAAATGGAAGCATGGTCACCATTAATGCAAGGTCAATTATTAGATAATGAAACATTACAAGCAATTGCTGAGAAACACGGTAAAACAACAGCACAAGTTATTTTACGTTGGGATCTTCAAAATGGAGTAATTACAATTCCAAAATCAACGAAAGAACACCGTATTATTGCAAATGCTGATGTATTTAACTTTGAATTAACGAAAGAAGATATGGAGAAAATCGATGCGTTAAATGAAAATCACCGCGTTGGTCCAGATCCTGATAACTTTGATTTCTAAGGGTAAAGAATGAGTAAAAAGAGTGCAAAGTTGCACTCTTTTTTATGTTTTATTCAATAAAGTATTTCTGTTTATATTATGACTTTTCAATTATTATAGGCGATCTAAAGAACTGATTCTAAGACAGTATTAAAGTTTGACATGTAATCATGCATTCTATAATATGTATGCTATAGCATGTATATTGTAAGTTATTTGAAGGTAGCATATGGACTTATATGAGTTAACGGGACATCTTGTTCATCATACTAATGTGAAGTTAACAAATTATATAATGTAAGTTTTTAATCACATATATCGTATAAAATCCATCTTTTATATGCTATAGCATGTAAGTGGCACCTCTTAACTTGTAATGCTCAAAATTTAAATAATATAGTAGAAAATTCATGAAACGAGGAGATTTTAGTTATGGAAAAATTCATATTAGCGTTTGATAGAGAACTTGTAATCGCAGAAAAAAAAGACTCAACATGGAGTGTCCAATCGCATTTTGTAGGTGCGAATCCAGTTGCTTTAGCTGTAGATCCATACGACCTAGAAAGAATGTATTGTGGTACTTTTGATAGGGGATTATGGAGAAGTAGAGATGGGGGAAGTTCATGGGAATCAATTGGTACGTTACCTTCCTTTGGTGAAGTTTTCCCAGCTAATGCTATTCATATGAGAGCTATTACAGCAGTTGCTGTATCTCCAGCGAAGGGGGATGATGGTAACGGGATTGTATATGTAGGAATTGAACCGAGCGCAATGTTTGTATCGAAAAATGGAGGAGACAGTTTTGAATTGCTAACGGATTATCGACAAATGCCATCGTATTCATCATGGTTCTTTCCTCAAAGAACATATACACACCATGTAAAACATATTGAAATTGATGCTAATAATCCAGAAACTATTTATACGACTATTGAGGTTGGGGGATTAATTAAAAGTGTAGATGGAGGTAAGACATGGACTGAGGAAAAAGAGGGGAACTATCCTCAAGATATTCACATTCTTACATCACATCGCAATGCGCCAAATCGCTTATACGGGGTGTTAGGTGATTCATTCTTGAAAGAACCAGGTCACGAGTATGCGGAGAGTAATGATGGAGGTAAGACGTGGAACTATATGTGTAGTGGGCTAAAGCATCATTACGCATATCAAATGGCAGTTAATCCGAATGATCCAGAAAATATTATTATCGCGACATCTTCAAATCCACACGTAGCGCATGATTACAATAATGGAAATTGTGAATCATTCATTTATAAGAAAGAAAAAGATCAGCCTTGGGCAGAAATGAATGCAGGTTTACCAACTGCTAAAGGCACAATCATACCAGTATTAAAGGCAACAAGTGATGGAACGTTCTATCTGTTTAGCAATAAAGGAGTGTATCAGTCAGTAGATGGTGGTTCAAATTGGACATCATTAGAGATTCCTTGGGAGAATAGATTTATGGAACAACATCCTTATGAGATGTTAATTATTAAATAAGCGATGAGTATAGTTTTGACTACTATTCATTAAAAATGGTTAGTTGAATTTACAATGTAAAAAGCCAGGTAATGTGTTATTCGTGCTACCTGGCTTTTTTGACCATCAATTTAAGGTTAGTTTCATATTTGTGTAAATATGAAACAAGCAGGATACATGAATAGAGAATGGGTAAAATAGTACCGAATGATCACTAGATTGTATCAATGATGCTATAAGAGTTTTTTTAGGTAAACTGAAGCAATAAGCAGTGGTTTAGATTCAGAATGACTAGCAATTGGTGTTATGGAGTTCAATGGTTCAAAAATGAACTCATTTCAACTCATATTATCTTCGCAATGTAACATTTTGAAGAATATTAAAACTTAGGAGGAATTGAATTATGACAAAAGATTTCTATGCTGCACTGAAAGAAAGACGTACTTACTATGGGATTAATAAAGAGGTACAAGTATCAGATGAAAAAATTAAAGAAATCGTGGAGTTTGCTGTGAAATATACTCCATCAGCTTTCAATTCTCAAACTGCGCGATTAGTTGTATTATTTGGTGAAGCTCATAATAAATTATGGGATATTACAACTGAAACATTAAGAAAAGTTGTTGGAGATGGAGATTTCTCAGGAACGCAACAAAAAATGGATTCTTTTAAAGCTGGTTATGGAACAGTACTATTCTTTGAAGATGAAGCTATCGTTAAATCGCTTCAAGAAAAATTTGCTGCATATGCTGAAAACTTCCCAATTTGGTCACACCAAGCATCAGGTATGCACCAATTAGTCGTGTGGACAGGTTTAGAAGCAGAGGGATTAGGGGCATCTTTACAACATTATAATCCATTAATTGACGATGAGGTAAAACAAGAATGGAATGTCCCTGCTAATTGGAAACTCATTGCACAAATGCCATTCGGTAATCCAACGGCTGCACCAGGAGAAAAAGAATTCCAACCGCTTGAAGAGCGTGTGAAATTTCATAAGTAATATTCAAATGTAATAAAGTGAAACTTTAATTAGTAGTGGTCTTACTGTCCGTAAATAACGGGGGAAGCTAATTGTATTGTGAAAATAAAACTGTTTAGTTACAAAAAAGTTTATTCGTTCTTTTTATTAATCGAGTATGTATGAATAAAAGGTGTTAAAAACACTATTTTAATCTTTAAAGGAACAAGGTGATCGTTTTGATCACCTTTTTTTATTTCTTTAATTTTATTCATTAAAAAACGCTAGGTTTTCATAAATGCTTGAAAAACTAGCGTTTTAATAATAGGTATCTGTAATTTGATTACTTAAAACTATATACGAAAAAGCTTTTATGTTATTCCTCAAGTTCTATCCATTCCTGTGACCATTCTTCTATTCCGCGAATAATAGCTTCTAAAGCAAATCCTTTTTGAGTTAAAGAATATTCTATACGAACTGGTGTCTCAGGAAAGACTTTACGTTCGACAATTCCTTCTAGTTCTAATTCTTTCAATCTTTCTGAAAGTAATCTTCCGCTAACAGGAAGAGAAGATTCAAGCGTACAAAAGCGCTGAGATCCAGAAAAAAGTTGGTAAATAATTAGTGCTGTCCATCGTTGGCTAAAAAATTTCATTCCTTTTTCAAAGCGAGGGCATAATGTAGAATCATTCATTTTCCTTCACCTCCTAAAATAAATTATATAACATCTTACCATTAGTAACAAATGTTTTTATAATTAATTACTTGACGTAAATTAATTACGAATGTATACTCACTTACATAAAGTAACTAAGTTGTTTTATGTAACTAAAACTCTTTTCTTTAAATGGCCAAAGTTGTAATGATACATATTGCATATAAGCTGAGAGAAAAAAGAATAGCATCTGTAAAAACACTTACGTTGTGTAAGTTAAACAATAAAAAATATAACAATGGAAGAGAATTTTTAGAGATTCTCTATACTAGGAGGTACCTAATGGTTACAACAGATACAATTCATATGTTAGAAGATAAAATTCAATTTATACATCAAGATGGAAAGGATATTTATTTAGTAGGTCCTATCAAATTGCCAATTAATTTATATGGGGAGACTAAAGTTTTCCAATGGTATTCTTGGTTACAATGTAGTGAGGGTACAAATAGTGTAGAAGGGATTATTGAAAAACTTTCATCTATTAATTTAGCTGATATGCAGCAATCTAGTGTGCTTGTATATGGTAATTTTGAGAATTCTGAAGATGCCCTAATCCGTATGCATAGTATTTGTCACACGGGTGATATCTTTGGGAGTAAACGTTGTGATTGTGGATTCCAATTAAAGCAGTCTTTACAAATGATTACAGAACATGGTTCAGGCGCTTTATTTTACTTAGCGAATCATGAAGGAAGAGGGATTGGCTTGTTTAGTAAAGCGATGACGTACCTCTTGCAAGAAAATGGATTAGATACAGTAGAAGCTAATCTGAACCTAGGTTTTGAAGATGATGTTCGCAACTATGATGATACAATTGAAGTATTAAAAGCACTACGCTCAAAACCTGTAAAACTTATTACAAATAATCCGAAAAAATTAGAAGCGTTACAAAAAGCGGGATTAAATGTTACGAGTCGTGAACCGTTATGGGGTGATGTCTCAGAGTTTAATGAGAAATATTTACAAACGAAGATTCAACGTTCTGGACATTTTGAAGGGGGACACTTACATGCTTGAGCATGAATTGTATATGAAGTTAGCACTAGAAAATGCCAAGGCTATGAAGGGACAAACGACTCCAAATCCACTGGTTGGATCTGTAATTGTAAATGATAACCGAATTGTAGGGATCGGAGCACATATGAAGGCCGGAGAACCACATGCTGAAATACATGCGATACGTATGGCGGGAGAACAGGCGCGTGGTGGTACAATCTATGTAACTCTTGAACCTTGTGCTCATCATGGAAGAACAGGCCCTTGTGCAGAAGCAATTGTACAAGCAGGAATTAAGAAGGTAGTAGTTGCTACACTTGATCCAAATCCACTTGTTTCTGGCCGTGGAATTAGAATTCTGCAAGATGCTGGTATTGAAGTGCTTGTAGGAGTGTGTGAAGAAGAATCTAAAAAGATGAATGAAGTCTTTAATAAATATATTTTGACAAAGCGCCCATTTGTAACGATTAAATCGGGTGTTACATTAGATGGGAAAATTGCTACTTCTTTATCGGATAGTAAGTGGATCACATCTACAGAAGCGAGACAGGAAGTACACCAAATACGAAATGAAAATGCAGCCATTTTAGTAGGAGCAAATACTGTACAAAAGGATAATCCATCATTGACAACGCGTATTCCAAATGGAAGAAATCCAATTCGAATAATATTGGACTCAACATTACGCATACCAATGGAAGCTAACGTTGTTACAGATGGAGAAGCCCCTACCTGGATATTTACAACAAGTAATCATGCAGTGGAAAAAAAGCAAGCATTAGAAAATGCAGGAGTCAAAGTATTTGTTACTAGCGGAGAAAAGCATATAAACTTATATGAAATGCTTGATGTTTTAGGGGGAAAAGGAGTTTCCTCCCTGCTTATTGAAGGTGGTGGAGAGGTAAATGCTTCGTTTATTGAAAATAAATTGATGGATAAACTTATATTATATGTCGCACCAAAAATTATTGGGGGCAGATTGGCGCCTAGCTTTGTAGAGGGGACTGGTATCACTAAAATGCAAGATGCAATTGAATTTAAGGATATATCATTTACCCAGGTTGGAAAAGATTATAGATTTATTGGCTATCCAGAATATCGGAAAATATAAGGAGAATAAAAACTACATATATTTTCCGATAGATGGATGGCAGAATGGAGCGATGAAGAGTGAAGTTTGGATTTGATATCGATGATACGTTAATTGATTTAAGGCAGCATGCTTTTCATTTATATAATAAAAAATTAAACAAAAAAATAGGATTGGATATATTTCATTCTTTAAAAACAATTGAAATTCATGAAGCATTTGGCATGACTTCGGAGGAAGGCAGTCATATGTGGAATAGTTTGCTGGATGAAATTTATTATACTTCTTGTTCACCGTTTCCGTATGCAGTAGAGACATTGCAAGAATTAGAAAGACAGGGACATCAAATTTACTATATAACGGCGCGACCTAAAGAGCATGGAGAGCAAACAAAAAAATGGTTAATAGAAAAAGGTTTTCCGGTACATGAAAATCGCTTTTTCTATGGAATGAAGGATGAAGAAAAAATACACTTCATACAAGAAATAAAATTAAACTATTTCTTTGATGATAAGCCGGCAGTCTTAGAAACGTTAATAGGAAAACCGATAAATGTGTATGCAAAAACTACTTCTTACAATCAACATCTCAATATCCCGCGTATTACAAGTTGGACAGAGTTAGAAAATATTATAAAGAAAGATATGTAAAGATTTAATTAGAAAATTAAATAGAGCCAAGAGCATATTGAGTGTTACAACTTTAGAGGAAAGACATATGTGTTATGTCTTTCCTTATTTTTTGGGGATTACAGGGAATACTATCGTTTCTTTAAAGTGTGATGTGTTAGGAGTACTTTTGATAAAGAGGAAATAGAAAAATGAGCAATAAGAAAAATATTTTTAAGCGAGTCTAGTATGGAAGCGTAATTTATATTTCAATGATAGGTTCCCCTGTTGCTGCAATATTTGTGGATATTTTGGATGAGAAGTTAAAGAATTAATGGGTTGTGTTCATAATCATGGATTTTCAGAAAACTAAAATTACAATGTTAGGTTATTTTGATTTAGTAGTGGATGATATGCAAAATTGCATATCGCAAAATAAATATCGTAATTTTGGGATTCTTATTATAAAATACATTACTTAAACTATATATTAGAATGGAGAAAGTGAATTGAAATTATTAAGAAACAGTAAGGTTGGTACAAAACTAAACATACTAATAGCTATATCAAGTATTGCATGTATAGTATTATCCCTAATAGGGTTTTGGGGATTAGAAAGAGGGAAAAGTACTTCCTCTAATATGTATGAGGATAATTTACTACCAATTGAGTGGATTGGGATTGTAGAATCTAATTTTTATCATGTTAATATGAACTTTATGGAAATTATGGTATCAAAAGATGAAAAAAGAATGAATGAATTAATAAGAGAAATGGACGGAATTCGTCAGGAAAATGATCATCTTTTAAAGCAGTTTGAGGCTAAAGTTATTTCTACTAAAGAAAAAGAATTATATAACACGTTTCATGAAACATTTAATGAATTAAGAACTCAAATGAAGAAAGCGCAAGAATTAGGGAAATCTAATAATGAGGAAGCATATGCATATTACCTAAAAGAGATTGAACCTAATATGCAAAAATCAATAAAATCAATTCGTGAATTGATTTTATATAATAGTAATAATGCAGAGCTTTTACAGAAGGAAAATAATAATAGTGCTCAAAATACAATGATAATGTTTGTTAGTATTTCGTTTTTAGCAATTTTAATAATTATATTCATTGGATATGTTATTAAATTAACTATCCGAAAACCACTTGTGTTACTACAAAATGATATGGAAAAAGTATCAGCTGGAGATTTAACAACACGTACTCCTTATAAAGCAAATAATGAATTAGGGCATATTGTCCAGTCTTTTAATAGTATGTTAGATAACCTTCAACAATTAATTGCGAATGTTAAGATGACAACACAAGAGGTTATTTCTACTACGGAGGGCGTATTACAAGATACAAATCGAGCGTCTAGTATTTCAAATGAGGTTGTACAGACTGTTTTAGAAGTAAAAACAAAAATAGAAGGACAGGTAACTAGTATTCAGGAGAGCTCATCCTCAATGGAAGAAATTAAAACAGGGGTGCAAACTGTAGCTGAATCTTCAGCAGTAGTCGCTGAGGTAGCAGTAACGACTACTGAACGAATAAATATCGGTAGTGAAGTGATAAATCACTCTATCCTTCAAATGAATAGTGTGCATGATGTTGTCGAGGAAACATCAAAAGTAATAAATAAACTTGTTACACGTACACAACAGATTGATACAGCTCTCGCTGCAATCACTAATATTGCCGAACAAACGAATCTTCTTGCCTTAAATGCCGCTATTGAAGCGGCACGTGCTGGAGAGAATGGGAAAGGATTTGCAGTGGTTGCCGCAGAAGTTCGAGACTTGGCTGAGCAATCTAAAGAATCTGCAAAGGAAGTGAATCATTTAATAAAATCCATTCAACAAGATACTCAAGATACAGTTAATGTCATGCGAAAAGGCCAACAGAAGGCAGTAGAAGGAAAAGAAGCTGCCCACAAAGCGAATCAAACCTTCTTGTCTATTATGAGAGATATTGATAAGATTACAAGTCAAATTCAAGAAGTATCCGCAGCGACAGAAGAGATGTCTGCTGGTACAGAAGAAGTAAACGCTTCTCTTTCGCTAGTTTCTGAAACTGCAATGGATGTAAAAAAAGAGACTCTTCAAACAGTAAAATCAATTCAATCACAAGCTGTATCAATTGAACAAATATCAATTCAATCTAACAAAATGAAAGAAAAGGTGGAAGAATTAACGGAACTGGTTTCAAAATTTAATATTACAGAATAAGATAATTTATTCAATTACAAGTGTAATAACATGTATGAAAACACATGAAGACTTAAGGGGCTTCGTGTGTTTTTTTATTGAATAATGTATGAAATAATATTAGATCATTACAAGATATTTCGAAATTTTTCGTTAAACATTCATATATGTAAAATTACATATATTTAATGATTGATAATCATGAGCTAATGTAACTATAATAATTACACTAATAAGTAACTTAATGACGACAGTTATAAGTAAAGAAGGAGGGTTTTATTGTATTTTGTATATAAAAAATAGAAAAGGAGATATGTAAATGAAAAGGCTACTTGTTATAGGCATCATGTATACAATGTTTTTCCTCATAGGAAATATACACTTACATGCTGACGAACGAACAAATGTAAAAGAAATTACTAGTTTAGAAGAGCCTACGTGGATATTTCAGGCTGGCATAAGTAAGGGGAAATATCATGATCGACAAGATTTGGGATTTATTTTGCAGAGAAATACACCATTAAAGGTAAGACAAACGAATCCTAATTTTAAAGACAAATTAACAGTACGTTTATTGTCTAATGACTCAAAAAATGAAAAATCCATACAAGTAGGAAATGAATGGATTACGATTCAAGGTGATACGCCTTTAGTTCCTTTCATAGATACTCCGTATGGTGAAGAGCCCGCCATACTTGAGTACCAAGTGGGGAATGAAAGTGCTACGAAACCTCTTCCAATTTATAAACAACAAGGAAGTGTATCTCAATTTTTTAGTACATGGGATCAATTTGATGGAGAGTATGCATTAATTCAAGAGGAGAGTTTCCAATTATTTATACCTAAAAAAGATAAAGAGTTAGTAAGATCTTTAAAAGACTTTCAATCGTTGGATGAGTTAATTGCATATTATGAAGATATTTTTGCGATGTATGATTCTATTATTGGTTTAGATGGCTCAACGGTTGAAAATAAAAAAAGTCAAAATCGTTATTTCTTAAAAGCAGATATATCTGGTGCTGGCGGTGCCTATTATGGCGCAAATTGGACAGCGAATAGTACAGATAGTACAAAGATGTGGTTAGATAAACTAAGTTGGGGAACTTTACATGAAATCGCTCATGGATACCAAGCAGGTTTTGATAATCAAGGAATATTTACAGGAGAAGTTTCTAATAATCTATTTGGTGTTCAATATCAATATAGTAAATACGGCAAAAAAGCAGATCAAGTTGGTTGGTTATTTAATTTTGGGAAGAAGGAACAGGTAGAACGGAATTTATACAATGCTTTAATGAAAGAAAATAAAAATTATGATGACTTAGATTTACGACAAAAACTTATTCTTTTAACGATGGCGAAACAAAAAGCTGGCAATGAAGCTTTTGCAAAAATGTATCAAGGTTATCGAAAACTAGCTAGTAATGTTGCTTTTAAAAAAGGTGACCATTCTTTACCAGATTTAATGAATCAGTATTATAGCGAGAATGTACAAGTTGATTTTACACCCGTTTTTGAAAGTTGGGGCTTTAAGCTTAATCATAAACAAATAGAGGTGAATAGGGCGAAAGGTTATCCGGCAGTTACTTCTTTAGCGTATATAGTGCCTGAATCACAATTAGCTAAGGCGAGAGCTCTAGTTGATCCTGATATTCCGATAAACTCTAACTTTGAAATAGTTACGAATCAGCAAATTGCTTCACTTGGGTTAAAAGGGAATTTGCATATCCATTTAAATACAAATGAAATAGATACATTGAAAGGAGGAAAAATTAAATTAAAAGAAGGGAATACAGTTGTTCAAGAAAAAACAATTGAAACAGCAGATATCAATTTACAAGACGTACCAAATGGGGTTTATACGGTTGAAATTTCAGGTGGGAAAATGGATAGAATGTATCATTTCCGTTCGTATTATGCCTATGTAAAGGAAAAGGATAATAGTCTAACGATTGATGTTAACGAAATGAAAGTGAGCAATTTGGTAAGTGAAACGATTCAATTCCTAGGATTAGGAGATGATCAGTTTGCCGAATTAAATACAGACTTAGAGCAAAAGCGAGCTGTTTTTACGGTTACTACTAAAACGCCTCATAGCTATTATGCAGATGAAAAATACGCATCAATAGAGGTGTTTAATGAGAAAGGTGAAAAAATTTATACGAAGGAAATGGAAGGGGCAAATGTAACGATTGTAAAAGATACCATTCCACTAAAAGAAGGATATAAAATTAAAATCTATCATGATGAAATAAAAAAACGATTAACTAGTAAAGCTACTATTATTAATCCTATGAATAAAACAAATGAATTTATAATGACAAAATGGGGACTGAAAAATACTTATTTAAAAAATAATCCAGAAGAAAATCTTATGAAAAGAATTGATGAAGAAATGGAAGCGATTATAAGTAATCCCGTTTTAAAAGAGATACCAATGCAAAAATTAGAAATGAAAAAGAATGTGTGGATGGCAATAAATATGTTATTAGAACCACAAAAAATAACGTATATGAATAAATATAAAGATAGTTTATATAATGAGTGATTTTTGAAAAATGAATTGAATCTAAAAAGTAGCAAACCAATCTATTAACCTATGTATGTAGAGGTATGTAAAATCGATTGGCGATAGTTAAAATTTTTATCTATGCTTAAAATTCTAAAATACATTTACTTAATTTAATAACACAATTATAAAGGAGTAAGAATATGAATAATTTCGTAAAGGTAGGTTTAACTACAGGAGTGGTGTTATCGGCGATTATGCCTTATGGAGGAGTACATGCGGCAACAGAAGATTTAAAAGTAGAAACAAAGGAAGATACGTTCCGAACAGGTAATTTAACAGCACCTTCTCAAAAATCGGCAGAAAATGTAGCAAAGGATGCGTTAAAAGGAAAAACAGAACAAGCATTATCCTCAAAGCAAGTTAATACGGAATCAAAAGTTAATTATAATGTGACGCAAAGTCGTAAATCTTATGATGGTACTACATTGGTGCGTCTTCAACAAACATATGAAGGCCGTGATGTATACGGATATCAACTAACAGCACATATTAATGATGATGGTGTACTTACGAGTGTTTCGGGAGATAGTGCCCAAGATTTACAACAACAGGAAGATTTGAAACAACCTATTACTTTATCAGAAGAGGATGCAAAGAAACAGCTTTTCAACATCTATGGAAATGATCTCACATTTATTGAAGAACCAGAAATTAAACAAGTGGTATATGTAGATGAAAATACAAATAAAGCTACAAACGCATATCAAATTACTTTTAGTGCATCTACACCTGAATATGTATCTGGTACAGTATTAATTGATGCTTTTGGTGGTAATCTATTAAAAGAACTCGTTCAAAAATTGGGTATACAAGTAGATAGTAGTATTGTCCAATCTGCGACAGCAAATAAATCACAAGATCCTTCAAGATTAACAGGTACAGGAAAAGATGACTTAGGTATGAATCGTACGTTTGGAATTACGCAGCGAAGTGATGGAACGTACATGCTTGCAGATTATTCTCGTGGTAAGGGAATTGAAACATATACTGCTAATTATAAAGATTATAATAATTATAGAAGAAATGTATGGGGGTATCTCGATGATTTAGTAACAAGTAATTCTACAAATTTTACTGATCCTAAAGCAGTTAGTGCTCATTATTTAGCAACGAAAGTATATGATTTTTATCAAGAAAAATATGGCCGTAACAGCTTTGATAATAACGGACAAAAAGTAATTTCTGTCGTTCATGGTTGGAACACAAATGGTACGAATAAAGGAAATCCTAAGCAGTGGTTTAATGCATTTAGTAATGGAGCTATGCTAGTATACGGAGATCCAATTGTTAGAGCATTTGATGTGGCAGGACATGAATTTACACACGCGGTTACAAGAAATGAGTCTGGACTTGAGTATGCAGGAGAAGCTGGTGCAATTAATGAGGCTCTATCTGATATTTTAGGAGTAGCAGTTGAAAAGTATGCCAATAACGGAAAGTTCAATTGGACAATGGGAGAACAATCAGGTCGAATTTTTAGAGATATGAAAAACCCATCATCTATCTCTTCTAGATATCCGGAGGACTATAGACATTATAATAACTTACCTATTGATGCTGACCACGATCATGGTGGTGTACACACGAACTCTAGCATTATTAATAAAGTAGCTTATTTGATTGCTAGTGGTGGAAACCATAATGGAGTATACGTACATGGCATTGGAGAAGATAAAATGTTTGATATTTTCTATTATGCAAATACGGATGAATTAAATATGACTTCTGACTTTAAAGAATTAAAAGAAGCTTGTATTCGTGTAGCAACGAACTTATATGGTAAAGACTCATTAGAAGTACAAGCTGTCCAACAAGCCTTTAAAGCAGCTTATATTTAATAATATTTTGATGAATTATAAACCCTTTTATTTTAATATAGTGATTAAATTGTGTGTATAGGCAAAAACCTTGTAGAATTTTTCTGCAAGGTTTTTTTAGAATTTTATTTTACAAATGTGTTATATGGTTTTTAGTTAATTAGGATAAAAATAATCCTATAACTGTATGTAAGAATGTGTGATTTTACAACCTTTTCTATGATAAAAAAGATACTACTTTAGCAAATATAAAGAGTTAGAAATTATAGTTTATAGGGCACTTTTTTGTTCCTATGGAACTTTAAAGTGCGTAATTTTCTTTATCGTTAATATATATCATAATGGTATTTATTAGTTGGTTTTAGCTTTACTCTGCTGTTGATGTGATTTTTTAACATGACAATGATTAGAATCAGAATTATCGAGTAGATGTAAATGATGATAATTTCGATTTTTAATTCAGTACAGAGTCCAATAGCTACATAATTTTCGTTTATACTCTTTCGAAAAAAAGGTGGATCAGCTTATTTTCTGTTAAAGATAAGAGAAGTGAACCACAATATAAACGTAATTATTTATTCCAACGTAAGTCAATCATGTAGCACATGAATTTGGAGGGATCTATATGCATATGCAATTAAAAGGAAAAACAGCACTGGTTACTGGATCTACGGCAGGCATTGGAAAAGCAATTGCCACTTCATTAGTAGCGGAAGGAGCTACTGTACTTATTAATGGACGCCGTGAAGAAAATGTTAATCAAACGATAAACGAAATTCGAGCGCAGTATCCGGAGGCTATCCTTCAACCTGTAGTAGCTGATTTAGGAACAGAACAAGGGTGCCAAAATGTGATTGAAAAGTACCCTGAAGTAGACATTCTTATTAACAACTTAGGAATTTTTGAACCTGTAGAATATTTTGATATCCCTGATGAAGATTGGTTTAAATTGTTTGAAGTCAATATTATGAGTGGTGTTCGACTTACTCGCTCGTACTTGAAAAAAATGATTGAAAGAAAAGAAGGAAGAGTTATCTTTATTGCTAGCGAAGCAGCTATTATGCCATCTCAAGAAATGGCTCACTATAGTGCGACTAAAACGATGCAACTCTCACTTTCTCGCAGTTTAGCTGAGCTGACGACAGGAACGAATGTGACTGTTAATACTATAATGCCTGGTTCGACTTTAACGGAAGGAGTGGAGACTATGTTAAATAGTCTTTATCCTAATGAGCAATTGACAATAGAAGAAGCTGAGAAGCGATTTATGAAAGAGAATCGACCAACCTCTATTATTCAAAGACTTATTCGACCAGAAGAAATTGCCAATCTTGTCACTTTCTTAAGCAGCCCACTTTCTTCAGCGATTAATGGTTCCGCGTTGCGAATAGACGGGGGATTAGTACGTAGTGTATTTTAATAAATTAAAAACAACATAGTATACTGTTGAAGATAAGATGGTAAGACAAATAAGTTGTATTTTACTCATTAATAGAAATATACAAAAAGCAAATTGTGATAAGAAAACAGCCGGATTTTCTACTATAAGAAAAATTCGGCTGTTCTTTTTTTACTTGTTGTAAAGGATGGAAAGCTTTTAGCGTTGTGGCATTTCTTAAGAAAAAGATAAGACGAAGCAATCCTGCTGTTATTTGTATTATTTGGTGGAAATTACCAAACGTTTTTCAACACTATTTTCCCTATTGCTTTATTTGATTCCAAATATTCATGTGCTTGTGCAATTTCATCAAACGTAAAAGGTTTCGAATCTAGCAATGGACGAAGTTTTCCTTCTTCTACTATTTGCGTTAGTTTAGTTAAAATTTCCCCGCAAGCGTCACGTTTATCTGTATGTAATATTTTTAACGCCATAAAAGTAACGTGCAGAGTAAGTCCTTTTGCGTGTAAAGGAGAGAGGTCATGGGTTGAACGAGCTGCAATTGTTACGACAGTTCCATTGACCGCAGCAGCTTCAAAAGAATGATCGAGATTCTTGCCACCTACCGTATCAAATATAACTTCAAATCCGTTGCCATTCGTATGTTTTTGCACATATTCTTGAACAGATTCTTCTTTATAATTAATAGCTATGTCGGCTCCTAGACGATGGGCTATTTCCATTTTGTTTTGCTGAGAAGCTGTTGTGAAAACTTTAGCACCTGCCCATTTAGCTAATTGAATGGCTACGTGTCCTACGCCACCAGTAGCTCCATGAATGAGAACATTTTGACCAGGTTTAATATTTGCACGATCAAATAAAGATTCCCAAGCTGTAATTGCAACTAATGGTAGAGCAGCAGCTTCTTCCATTGTTAAATTGTTAGGCTTATGAGCAATTAATCGCGCATCAGCAAGCATAAACTCTGCAAGTGCACCTCCAGTTTCTTTAAAACCTCCAGCACATCCATATACTTCATCACCAGTTTTGAATTTCGAAACGCCTTCTCCTACTCCTATAACAATACCAGCTACATCCCCGTGTAATATAGCTGGGAATTCAGGAGCAACTGATAAAACGGCACCACTACGCATTTTAGTATCGATTGGATTTACACTTGTTGCTTTTACATGAATTAGAACATGACCTGGTAAAAGTTTCGGTTTTGCAACTTCTTCTAATTGAAATACGGATGAATCTCCAAAAGAATGGATAACTTGTGCTTTCATTGGTCCTTACCTCCTGTTCGTGGTTATAGCATAGCAAAGTACAAAAAATAAGTATAATATTATGAATCTGGCTCGTGAGAATTCCATATATTTTTGTATTGTATGTAAGGGCATTTGCGTTCTTTTTAGATGATTAATGAAAAGTATTAGATCGATATCTATTTGAACATAGTACCTATTATTATTCTCATTTCTTTTAGCTGGGGGAAGGAGGTTGATTTTTTCGTAGTACCTAATTGTATCTGTATTTAATCCTGTTTTCTTTGTGAAATCTGATATTTTGAATATATCGCTCATTTGTAATTATGCTCCTTTCACTACAAGTCAATCATTTTTTTGAGGAGATTTGAGTGAAATAGTGTAACGCACCTGCAGAAGCAACTTTAGACGTTGTTGAAGGAAGGGCATTATTTTTATGCAGCATGATTTATTGATTAAAACTATAATCAGGCATTTGATATAGGTACTTTTAAGTGCCTACATCACTTTAAAGTACGTACTGTTATTCAAGTTATGACCGATTTATAATAACACTCGTAGCACAAAGAAAGTTATAACGATTACAATCGGCAACAATGTGGTGTTACAGCATTGTCTATGAAATTTGAAAAGAAATATTAAGAGTAAAGAAAAGTATAGATTTATATGAATGAAGGAAAGTGAGTGAAACACATGGAAAAGTTTGCGAATCATTTTGGATATAATCGTATGTTTGCGAAAGATCAACTTACATTAGGAGTTCACATTCCGATTGAAAATTATCAGTTTCATGCTCCAACGATGGAAAAACAAGTAGAGTTGGTACAAAAAGCGGAACAATACGGTTTTACAGGTGTATGGCTTCGCGATGTATTGCTGCAAGACCCTGATTTTGGTGATCCTGCAACAGGTCAAATTTACGATATGATGATTTATTTGACGTATTTAGCAAGCAAGACAGAGAAAATCGCATTTGGAACGTCGGCAACAGTGTTGTCACTTCGTCATCCATTGCGTGTAGCGAAAGAAATTGCGACATTGGATCAACTGTTTCCAGAAAGAATTATGCTCGGTGTTTCATCAGGTGACCGACGTGCCGATTTTAAAGCGTTAGGTGTTAGTCATGAAACACGAGGTGAAAAGTTTAGAGAAGCGTTTGCTTACTTGGAAGAGATTTTGTATAAAAACTTCCCGTCTATCCAGTCGACACTAGGAGAAGTGAATGGAGCGAATTTAGTTCCAAAACCGTCTAAACATGTTCCGACCTTTATTACAGGTTTTAGTCAGCAAAATATGGACTGGTTCGCTAATCATGGTGATGGATGGATGTACTACCCACGTAGTCCAGTGCATCAGGCGGCAGCAATTGGACAATGGAGAGAACGAGTAGAGGATTATCATCCAGATGTATTCAAACCATTTATACAACCGATGCATTTAGACTTATCTGAAGATCCAAATGAACGTCCTACGCCGATACGTTTAGGTTACCGTACAGGACGTAAGGCACTAATTGAATTACTTGATATATACAAAAGTATTGGTGTGAATCATTTATTCCTTGCTCTATTTGATGGTCAACGCCCGGCTAATGAAGTGTTGGATGAGCTAGGGGAAGAAGTACTTCCTCATTTCCCTGCATTGTAAAGGAGTGGAAAGAATGAAAGCGATAGGACTTATGCAATATGGAGATAAAAGTGTACTACAAGAGATTGAAATGCAAACACCCTTATTGGGAGAAAACGATGTACTGATTGAAGTATATGCAGCTGGTGTAAACCCCGTGGATTGGAAAATACGTGAAGGTTTACTTCAAGACGTAATTTCTTATGAATTCCCGCTCGTTTTAGGATGGGATGTTGCAGGTGTAGTTGCTGCTATAGGAAAAAAAGTTACAGCATGTAAAGTGGGGGATGAAGTATATAGTCGTCCAGATATTGAACGAAACGGTACTTATGCAGAGTACGTGGCTGTAGATGAGAAATATGTCGCGAAAAAACCGAGAAATCTATCTTTTGAAGAAGCAGCATCAATCCCTCTTGTAGGTTTGACAAGTTGGCAAAGTTTAGTGAAGTTCGCTAATGTTCAAAAAGGTAATAAGGTTTTAATTCATGCTGGATCTGGCGGGATTGGCACGTTTGCTATTCAGCTGGTGAAAAGTTTCGGTGCGCATGTTGCAACTACAACTAGTACGAAAAACATACAGTTTGTAAAGGATCTAGGCGCTGATACTGTAATTGATTACAAAACAGAAGACTTTTCTTTACTTCTGCATAATTACAATATTGTATTTGATGTGTTAGGCGGGGATGTACTAAAGGATAGTTATAAAGTGCTTGCACCAAATGGAAAGTTAGCGTCTATTTATGGCCCGAAAGGTATAGAAATTCCGCAAACTGAAATATCTATAGAGAAAGATATTCATGTTGAACACATATTTACTGAACCTAACGGATATGAACTTTCTCTTATTACAGAATTAATTGAGGGCGGGAAGATTAAACCTGTTGTAACACATGTGTTGCCTTTACATGTAGAAGGCGTAAAAAAAGCACACCACATAAGTGAGTCAGAACGTGCTCTTGGGAAAATTGTATTGAAGAAACATTGGTAAAGTATGAGGTTTTAGAGACAATATTGTGCTAAGTAGCGAATGAGCTTATATATTCTATTCTAGCAATTGTTTTAAAAGGGAGATAGCAAATGGATTCAATGACATTTCTTTTATCCCGCATTAACAGGCAGTAAGACCCCCACCTCAAAATTCAGCGATATCATAGAAGTTAGGTGGGGGATGAACAAAACCCCCACTGATTAAAGTTTCACTTTATCCGGAGCGACAGGGGATTTAGCGAAACGCAAAATTTATCCTGCTTTATACAATCTATTTAGTAATCAAAATATACCGCAATCTATTTCGATTATCGGTATTGGCAGAAGGGCAATGTCAGATGTGGAATTTCAAACAATAGTAGGGCAATCCCTTGCTACATTTTTTAGAATATCTACTGATGACCAATCAGGAGTAGAGGAAGTTATTAGCACATTTCGTTATTGTCAATTAGATACAGCGAATATAGTGGGCTATCAAAATTTGCTGAGCCTTGTAAAGAGGCGTGAAACAGAATTAAACATTTCTGAAAACCGCATGTTTTACCTATCTGTTATACCAGAAGTATTTGATGTCATTGCTTTAAATATTAAGGAAAGTGGACTGTGGGCTACAAAAGGATTGAACCGTCTTATTATAGAGAAGTCTTTTGGTCATCATGTAACGTCTGTTCACGAGTTTAACGAAAAATTAATTGAAGATTTTGACGAAACTGATATTTATTATATCGATCATTATCTTTGAAAATAAATGATAACTAGGAATACACTTAGAAAAGTATTACGAAATAAATAGTATTTAATTCAAGACATTTTTATTGACGATAATAATTTATATGGTTAATATATTAGACATAAGATTACTTAATTACTAAAAGTAATTAGATATAAAATATTTCGTTAAGTTCTATAAATAAGTAAGTTGCAGTAGAAATGCTTTGAATTGCCACTATTAATATTGGGGACAATGAGAGAGCGAAAGGTATAAAAAGAATTGGAATTAGATAGCTCTTTGTTTTTTATAAAAACATGAGCTTCTGTACAATTCATTTTTAGTATATTGACGAGGATTATACAACAAGAGGGGGACTGAAATTGGAATCAATGACCTTTGTTTTATTTGGAGCGACAGGGGACTTAGCGAAACGCAAAATTTACCCCGCGCTATATAACTTATATAGAGATCAAAAGCTTCCAAAGCAGATATCTGTTATCGGGCTTGGAAGACGTCAAGTATCTCATGAAGATTTTCAAGAAAGAATAAAAGAATCAATAGAGACGTTTTCTCGTCAGAGGGAAGAAGGTACTCCGGAACTCGAAGGTTTTTTAGATAATTTTCGCTATTGTCCATTAGATGTGAGTAAACCGGAAGACTATGAGAGGTTATTACAAGTCGTTCGTGAAAGGGAAGAGGAACTACATATAAAAGGTAATAGAATGTTCTATCTTTCAGTTGCTCCTGAATTTTTCGAGACCATTGCTTTAAATATTAAGGAAAGCGGACTTGATAAAACAGATGGATGGAAACGCCTAATGATTGAGAAACCGTTCGGGCACGACCTTACATCTGCTCGTGAGCTGAATGATAAGCTTAGTCGCACGTTTGAAGAAGACGAGATATACCGTATTGATCATTATTTAGGTAAGCCGATGATTCAAAATCTTGAAGCATTAGAATTTGCAAATCCTGTTTTACAATCGATTTGGAATAAAGAACATATAGCGAATGTACAAATCACAGCGAGTGAAACAGTTGGGGTTGAAGAAAGGGCAGGATATTATGATCAGGCAGGAGCCATTCGAGATATGGTTCAAAATCATATGTTACAAATATTAATGATGACTGCTATGAATCTGCCGGAAAAGGTTAATGCATGTGAAATTCGAGAGGAAAAGCGAAAGGTAATGGAGACGCTTCGTAAAGTGAAAAAAGAAGACGTTCAAAACCATATCGTTCGCGGTCAATACGCTTCAGGAGAGATAAAAGGCGGGCAAGTTGTAGCATATAAAGAGGAACCAGGAGTAAATCCTTCTTCTAACATAGACACATTTGTTGCTGCTCGCTTGTGGATCGATAATCCATTTTGGACCGGCGTTCCATTTTATATACGAACAGGTAAACGAATGAAAGAAAAGTCCACTCGTATTGTAATTGAATTTAAAAATACGTTAAAACAGCAATATCAAGATAGTAATCCAAATGCAGCACCTAACTTATTAATAATTGAAATTAGCCCAGGTGAGAATGTTTCATTACAGTTAAATAGTAAAAATCCATTGAAAAATGGAGAAATTGAACCGATGCGTATTAACTTTACTTGTGAGCAAGCGGATGTGGGAGTACCTGAAGCGTATGAAAGACTCATTCATGATGCTGTGAGTGGAGACGCTACATTCTTTGCACATTGGAGAGAAGTTGAATTGTCATGGGAATGGGTACAACCAATTCTTGAAGCGTTCGAGGAAAACTTATTGCCGCTTCATGAATATGAGTCTGGTTCATATGGTCCAGAGGCGTCTAATGAACTGTTGCAAGAAAGTGAATTTAAATGGTGGTTAGATCAAGAAACGGAAAAATAAGTATATTCTTAAATGAAAGCATTTAGGGGGACGATTACTATGACACAAAACATAAATCAATTAGCAGTGAATACACTTCGTACGTTATCAATTGATGCTATTAATGCGGCAAATTCAGGTCATCCAGGTCTTCCGATGGGAGCAGCACCGATGGCTTATGCATTATGGGCGAATCATTTAAATCATAATCCTAATCATCCGAAATGGTTTAACCGTGATCGATTCGTTTTATCAGCGGGACACGGATCGAGCTTACTGTATAGCTTACTTCATTTAGCTGGATATGACGTTTCAATTGATGACTTGAAAAGCTTTAGAAAGTTAAATAGTAAAACACCAGGACATCCTGAGTTTGGTCACACTTCTGGGGTTGAAGCGACGACAGGACCGTTAGGACAAGGGATTGCAAATGCTGTCGGAATGGCAATGGCAGAAGCTCATTTAGCAGCGAAATTCAATAAGGATGGTCACTCTATTATAGATCATAATACGTACGCTTTAGTTGGAGACGGTGATTTAATGGAGGGTGTCGCTTATGAAGCGATGTCAATGGCAGGACATATGAAACTTGGTAAGTTAATTGTACTGTATGATTCAAATGAAATTTCACTTGATGGTGAATTAAACATTGCTTTTTCTGAAGATATGCAGAAAAGGGTAGAATCTGCACATTGGCAATATGTAAGAGTTGAGGATGGAAACGATGTTGATGCGATTACAAAAGCGATTCAATTAGCGAAAGACAATACGGACCAACCTACTCTTATAGAGATTAGAACCGTTATAGGTTACGGAAGTCCAAAAGTTGCTGGAACGAACAAAGCACATGGTAACCCGCTTGGAGTAGAAGAAGCGACAGCGACAAAACAAGTGTATGGTTGGCATTATGAGGAAGACTTCTTTGTGCCTGAAGAAGTAACAGCTCATTTTAATGAACTGAAACAAAAAGGTATTGAAAAAGAGAACGAATGGAATGAGCAGTTCAACGTATACAGAGAATCGAACCCTGCACTAGCAGATGAATTAGAAAAAGCGATTACAGGCGAGGTTTTAATTGAAGCGAAAGACATTTTATCCTTCGATACTGAAAAAACGATTTCAACTCGTGTTGCAAGTGGGGAAGCTATTAATCATTATGTGAAATCGATTCCTTCTATTTTTGGTGGAAGTGCGGATCTTTCTCATTCTACGATGACAGATATAAAAGGTGAAGCAGTATATGCGGTAGAATCGTATGCTGGCCGAAATATATACTTTGGTGTACGTGAACATGCAATGGGCGCGGCAGCGAATGGGCTGGCACTTCATGGAGGAGTAAAACCGTTCGTAAGTACATTCTTTGTATTTAATGATTACCTTCGTCCATCTATTCGACTGGCTGCATTGCAAAAGTTACCTGTTACGTACGTATTTACACATGATTCGATTGCTGTAGGAGAAGATGGTCCAACGCATGAACCTATTGAACATTTAGCAGCTCTTCGAGCAATTCCTGGTTTAACAGTTATTCGTCCGTCAGATGCAAATGAAACAGCGAGTGCGTGGGCTTATACATTACAGCAAACGGATGGTCCAGTCGTTTTAGTACTGAGCCGTCAAAATTTACCGGTGTTTAATGAAACGAAAACGAACATAGAGAATCTTTCTAAAGGAGCTTACGTATTAACGCAAACAAATGAAAATCCGGATGTGATTTTCATTGCGACAGGTTCTGAAGTTTCTTTAGCTGCTAGTGCAAAAGCAAAACTAGAAGAAGACAATGTCTCTGTTCGTATCGTTGCAATGCCGAGCTGGGAGTTATTCGATCGCCAATCGAACGAATATAAAGAATCCGTTCTTCCGTCTTCTGTAACGAAACGAGTATCTCTTGAGATGGGTGTATCTCTCGGGTGGGAGCGTTATGTAGGACAAGAAGGAAAAGTACTATCAATTGAAACATTTGGAGCTTCAGGCACTGGAGCTGAAGTCATGAATCTATTTGGATTTACGACAGAAAATGTTGTTCAAATTACAAAAAATGTATTGAATTCTTAAGCTATGACTGTGAATACCTTTCTAGACATATCAACTTTTCAGTGCTGAAAGGTATTCAAAATCGTAGTGATATGAATTTTTAATAAAAGATGATTTGAGGAGGAATTATATTATGCAAGTAGGATTAATTGGTTTAGGTAAAATGGGATTAAATTTAGGGAAAAATTTAATGGATCATAAACATGAAGTAGCAGCATTTGATTTAAATGCAAGTGCAGTGGAAGAAATGAAAGAGTACGGGGCTACAGGTACATCTAGTTTAAGTGAACTTGTTCAGTCATTACAATCACCAAGAATTCTTTGGGTAATGGTACCACACGCTGTTGTTGATTCTGTTATTGATGAGGTTACACCACTTTTATCAAAAGGAGATATTTTAATTGAAGCGGGTAATTCACATTATAAAGAGTCTATCCGCCGATATGAACAATTAAAGAAAGATGGCATTCACTTTATGGATGCAGGAACTTCTGGCGGAATGGAAGGCGCTCGTAATGGTGCTTGTTACATGATCGGAGGAGATCAAGAAGCTTGGGACATCGTTGAACCTATCTTCCGTGATACTGCTGTAGAAAATGGATTCTTATATGCTGGAAAAGCTGGTAGTGGTCACTTCTTAAAAATGGTTCACAACGGAATTGAATACGGTATGATGGCTGCTATTGGTGAAGGATTTGAGATTCTAGAGAAAAGTGAATTTGATTACGATTATGAAAAAGTATCAAGAGTATGGAACAACGGCTCAGTCATTCGCTCTTGGTTAATGGAATTAACAGAAAATGCATTTTCTAAAGATGCAAAACTGGATGAAATTAAGGGTGTTATGCATTCTTCTGGTGAAGGGAAATGGACAGTAGAAACAGCATTAGACCTTCAAACAGCAACTCCTGTTATCGCAATGTCTCTATTAATGCGCTACCGCTCATTAGACAATGATACATTTACGGGAAAAGTAGTAGCAGCTCTGCGCAATGAATTTGGCGGACATGCTGTAGAAAAGAAATAAACATCTTAAAATTATAACTCATTAACGTTTAAAAAATGGAGGGAATAGATCATGAAGTTTTTTATTGATACTGCAAATCTTGAGGACATAAAAAAAGCATATAAACTTGGGGTTTTAGCTGGTGTTACAACGAACCCGTCTTTAGTAGCAAAAGAGGGCGTTAAGTTTGAAGACCGTATCGCAGAAATTTGTCAGGCAGTGCCTAAAGTCGAATCTGTTTCGGCAGAAGTAACGCCAGATGCTGTTACAGCTGAAGAAATGATTGCTCAAGCAGAAGAATTAATTAAAATTAACGGTGGCGATAAAAACGTCACGATAAAACTTCCGATGACGTTAGCAGGATTAGAAGCTTGTCGCTATCTTACTGAAAAAGGTGTGAAAACGAACGTTACACTTATCTTCACGGTGAACCAAGCTCTTTTAGCGGCTCGAGCAGGTGCAACGTATGTTTCTCCATTTTTAGGACGTTTAGATGATATTTCTGAAGATGGTGTACTATTAGTTGCAAAAATTGCAGAACTATTCGATATTCATCAATTAGATACACAAATTATTGCAGCTTCTGTCAGACACCCAGATCATGTAACTCGTGTAGCGTTGGCAGGTGCTCACATTGCAACAATTCCTTATAAAGTGATTGAGCAACTTGCTATGCATCCATTAACAGATCAAGGTATTGAAAAGTTTGCTGCAGATTGGGCGAAAGCACCTAAATTATAATATATGAAAGTGAAGGAGGCTTTCCGAAAATTGCTTTTTATGAGAGGACAGATCTTAAGTAACTTCATCGTTTAACTTGGATCCCGAGTTTGGAGTCTTACTACGTGAAAACAGCAAGAGAAGAAAGTGTCATTCACTTTCGAAGAAGGAAAAGTTGCTCACGTGAAGCGTTTATCACAATAACATTATAATTATGAAAGAGAAATCCCCTTATCAGGGAGAGTAGGTAACATGTATCTCTGATAAGGGAGATTCTTTTTGTATAAATTATTATTTTGTGAAGATGATTTGTATATCGATATATAAATTCTTACTCATGAAAGAACTATATAGGTTCTCTTAATTGTATAGCATTTTTGAAAGGGTTTACATAAAGGGGTGGAATTGAGTATGAATATGTATCTTTTAATTATTACATTATTATCGATTGTAATTGTTATTTTAGGGGTGTCGTGGTGGAGATGGCATGCGTTTATTAGTTTAACGATTGCAAGTTTGTTTTTAGCAATTATGTCTGGAATGCCTATGGATAAAATAGTGAGTGCTTATGAAACGGGAGTCGGAAGTGTTCTCGGGCATTTAGTAGGTATTTTAGTTTTAGGTACAATTTTAGGGGAAATGATGGCAGAGTCAGGTGCTGGAATGCAGGTGGCAGAGTTCTTTATTAAATCCTTTGGAATAAAAAACTTACCATGGGCGATGTTAATTGCAGGTTTTATTATTGGAATCCCGGTGTTTTTTGAAGTAGGCATTTTAATATTACTGCCGTTAGTAATTTCAATTCATAAAACAACGAAACAAAATATTCTATTGATTGCGTTACCAGCAATTGCTGGGCTATCTGTCGTACACGGCCTTGTTCCACCGCATCCAGGGGCAATTGTTGCAATTGGTATTTATAAAGCGAACCTTGGGAAGGTACTATTGTATTCACTCATTATTACATTTTTTGCAGCGATTATTGCTGGTCCTATATTCGCTAAATGGATTCACAAACGTGTAATTCCTGAAAATGAGCCAGAATTGATTCGTGTAAATACAAAATCAACGAAATTACCAGGAATAGGAGTTTCATTTTTAGTTATTTTGTTACCTGTTCTGTTAATGGTTTTAGCTGCAGCAGCTCCTTATGTGCCTCTTTCTACTACTTTGATGAAGATTGTCACATTAATCGGTAGTCCTATCATTGCGCTATTGATTGCATGTTTTGCAGCGTTTTATTTTCTTGGATTTCGTCAAGGTATCGATAAAAAGGCTATTAAGAAGGTAACAGAAGATAGCTTATTACCAATCGGTTCAATTGTTGCGATTATTGGTGCTGGTGGCGGATTTAAGCAAATTCTTATCGATAGTGGTGTAGGTAATGCTATTGCTCAAATGTCTGAGCATTTAGCGCTATCTCCAATAGTATTAGCATTTATGGTAGCTGGATTAATCAGAATTGCGACAGGATCAGCGACAGTCGCCTTAACAACAGCAGCTGGTATCGTTTCGCCAATCGTTGAAAATACGACAGGTGTGAATTTAGAATTACTCGTCATTGCAACAGGTGCAGGAGCACTTATGTTTTCACACGTAAACGATGCTGGTTTTTGGATGGTAAAAGAATACCTAGGGTTAACAGTGAAAGAAACATTTAAAACATGGACAGTATTAGAAACATTACTTTCATTTATCGCTTTTGGAGGAGTTTTATTACTCGATATGTTTGTTTAAAATAAGGATACTTTTATATGAATTTAGAAAGACAACTTTAGCACACAACGTTATGAATAGATAAAATAAATGTATTTTTATGGTTTTTATATTATTAGGATACTATAGGGATTTTTGTTAGGAGGAAGAAAAGGTGAGTTCAAAATATATGATTGGTGTAGATATTGGGACAACTAGTACAAAATCAGTTCTGTTTTCAATTGATGGATCTGTTATTGCAAGTCATGGAATTGAATATCCTTTATATTCTCCCACGCCAGAAACAGCAGAACAAGACCCAGAAGAAATTTTTCGTGCGGTAATAAATACGATTAAAGAAACTGTACAGTCAAGTGGTGTACAGCCGAATGATATTCTTTGTGTCTCCTTTAGTTCAGCAATGCATAGTATCATTGCTGTAGATGAAAAGGGAAAACCGTTAACGAGATGTATTACTTGGGCAGATAATAGAAGTGCAAGCTGGGCAGAGAAAATAAAGAATGATATGAATGGTCATGAAATTTATTTACGTACTGGGACACCAATTCATCCTATGTCACCACTTTCGAAATTAGTTTGGCTACAGAATGAGCAGGCAGAATTGTTCGCAAAAAGTTATAAATTTATTTCTATTAAAGAGTATGTTTTTTATAAGTTATATAAAGAGTATGTAATTGATTATTCTATAGCATCAGCAACAGGAATGTTCAATTTGAAATCTTTAAAATGGGATGAGGAAGCTCTTCGTGTTGCAGGGATTTCAGATGATAAGCTTTCTAAACTTGTTCCAACAACGCACAGTTTAACAGGATTAGATGAAGAGCTTGCCAAAGAGATGAATGTACTTGTTTCTACGCCTTTTGTAGTAGGAGCGAGTGACGGAGTACTATCAAACTTAGGTGTAAATGCAATAGATCCTGGGGTTGTTGCTGTGACAATTGGTACAAGCGGTGCGATACGTGCTGTAACAAATCGTCCTGTAACAGATCCAAAAGGTAGAATCTTTTGTTACGCTCTAACTGAAGACCATTGGGTAATCGGTGGACCAGTTAATAACGGTGGTATGATTTTTAGGTGGGCTCGTGATCAATTAGGCACTTCAGAGATTGAACTTGCGAAGCGTTTAGGAAAAGATCCATATGAAGTGCTTACTGAAATAGCAGCAAAAGTGAATCCGGGATCTGACGGTTTATTATTTCATCCGTATTTAGCGGGGGAAAGAGCTCCTTTATGGAATGCAAATGCACGAGGATCTTTTTTTGGACTTGGATTGCATCATAAGAAAGAACATCTTATCCGTGCTGTTTTGGAAGGGGTAATTTATAATTTATATACCGTTCTTCTCGCTTTAAAAGAACTAATTGGTGAACCGAAAAAAATTCAAGCGACAGGCGGTTTTGCAAGATCGGAACTTTGGAGACAGATGATGGCGGATATTTTTCATCAAGACGTATATGTTCCGGAAAGTTTTGAAAGCTCTTGCTTAGGAGCTGCAATCCTCGGTTTATATAGTTTAGGTGAAATAGATACGTTGCATGTAGTTTCTGAAATGGTAGGTGCGAATTTCCACCATGAGCCAAACATGGAAAGTGTGGAAAAATATAAAGATTTAACACCAATCTATATTCGTCTGTCACGTCAATTGGAAGAAGAATATGAAAGTATAGCAGCGTACCAAAAAAAGTGGGTTTAAAAGCTATTTAGCAGAGAAATATGGTAACGTATAAAGAGGTACTCCAATTTTTTTAGGATACTCTTTCAACATAAAATATTTTTAAAAGTACGATGTATGAAAAATATAGGGAGAGAGGGTTATGAAAATGAAGGATAACAAAGAGTTTATTGGATATGTTGGAACATACACGAAAGAAAATAGTGAAGGAATATATAAGTTTACTTTAGATACGGAAGCAAAGAAAATTAGTAATGTAGCACTTGCGGCAAAGCTGGATAACCCTACATATGTAACGATTAATCGAAATAATAAATATCTCTATTCCGTTGTTAAGGAAGGCGAATCTGGCGGTGTAGCTGCTTATTCAATTGATAGTAAAACAGGGGAGCTAAAGGAAGAAAATAGACAAGTAGTAGAAGGGGCTTCTCCTTGTCATATTAGTGTTGATAGTGGAAATCATGCAGTAGTTACAGCGAATTATCATAAAGGAACGATTGAGTCTTTTGAAGTAAATGAAGAAGATGGAACTGTAAATCCTGCCGCATCTATTATGGCACATGAAGGCTCAGGTCCGAATAAAGAAAGACAAGAAAAACCACATGCACATTATGCGGGATATACGCCTGATGAAAAGTATGTAGTTGGCGTTGATTTAGGGATAGATAAATTAATTACGTATGAAATAAAAGATAGTGTATTAAAAGAAGTGAATAGCTTGTCTGTAAATCCAGGAAGTGGTCCGAGACATATTACTTTTCATCCAAATGGAAAGTATTCGTATGTGATGACGGAGCTTAGTTCGGAAGTCATTACGTTAACATATAATCCGGAAGAAGGGGCTTTTACAGAGTTACAGTATATTTCTACCATTCCTGAAGCGTTTGGTGAAAATAATCAAGGAAGTGCGATTCATATTTCTTCTGACGGTAGTTTTGTATATGCAGGTAATCGTGGTCATAATAGTATTGCTGTTTTCAGTGTGGATCAAAACTCAGGTGAGCTTACATTTGTGGAACACACATCTACAGAAGGAAACTGGCCAAGAGACTTTGTATTAGATCCTACTGAAAAGTTTCTTGTTGCTACAAATGAAAAGTCACATAATCTAGTACTATTTTCAAGAGATGAATCTACAGGTAAGTTAACACTTTTACAATCTGATGTTGCTGTGCCAGAACCTGTTTGTGTGAAGTTTTTAAATATTTAAGTTGCGTTGAAGCTGAATGGGTATAGAGATGTCGTTATTTGTCAGTAAGTCGATATCCTTTGTCGAAACGTCGATATATTGAAAAAATCGTTGATATATTTGAAGTTGTGTTCGATATATTTGAAAAATCGTTGATATAATTTCAGCTGTCTAAAAAAGCAAAGCGATATCGCTTTGCTTTTTACTATTTCTTTTTCGGTCTACGTACTAACTCGCCGCCGCAGTTTGGGCAAACGTTTTGTCTTTCTTCTGTACACGGTGCACAAAATGTACATTCATACACGCAAATGTATGCTTCAGAATCTTGCTCCAGCGATTGATCGCAAATTTGACAGTTTGTTTTCATTTGTAGTGCCATAGTAACTCTCCTTTTAGTTTGAATATTTATAATTTAATTATAATTCAATGGGCAGAGTTAGTCCTTTTCAATTGAAAGGAAATAGAATGATAAAGTTATGATTTGAAATGAAAGGCGCTCGTTTATTTTTAAATTGATTATTTCATGCAGTTAGAATATTATGAAATAGTCAAAAGACAACAGGGGGTATACGTTTTGACTAATCATAACGATCATTTAAAAGCAAACTGTGAAAAATGCTTCGGTTTATGTTGCGTGGCGTTACCGTTCGCAGCATCGGTAGATTTTGCGGTGAATAAAGATGGTGGGAAGCCATGTTCTAATTTACAGTCAGATTATAAATGTAGCATACATAAAGATCTTAGAGGAAAAGGTTATAAAGGTTGTACAGTATTTGAATGTTTCGGCGCTGGACAGAAGATTTCTCAAGTGACATTTAACGGGATTGATTGGCGGAAAGATGCTAAGCATGCGAGGAAAATGTATGATGCTTTTCCAGTTATGCATCAACTTCATGAAATGCTTTGGTATTTAAATGAGGCTATTTTATTGAAGGCGACACAATCGATTCATAAAGAATTAAGTAAAGCGATTGAAGAGACAGAGCGACTTTCAAATTTAAATGCGGACGAGTTAATGAAAGTAAATATTCCATTACATCGTGCAGAAGTAAATACTTTACTTTTAGAAACGAGTGAGCTAGTTTGGAAGGAAATGAATGCTGCGCGTAAGAAACGAATCATTCACCGCGGAGCAGACCTTATGGGAGCAAATCTGAAAAAGAAAGATTTACAAGGGGCGAATTTAAGAGGAGCTTACTTAATTGCGGCTAACTTAAATGGTGCAGACTTAAGAGGAGCAGATCTCATCGGAGCAGATTTGCGAGATGCAGATATTCGCGGGACTGATTTTACAAATAGTATTTTTCTGACGCAAGTTCAAGTTAATGCGGCGAGAGGGGACAAACATACGAAATTGCCGGAAATGTTGTCTCGTCCATCGCATTGGGGTGCGTAGAGAGTGTATAAAAACAGGCAGAGACTAAGAATCTCTGCCTGTTTTGTTATTTCTTCTCAAAAGTAGTAATAAAAACACTACATATAATAAGAATACCGCCAATAAAAAAGTTACTACTCAAGGTTTCGTTTAATAGAAACCAACCGAGCAACGAACCCACGATAGGTTGGAAGAAGAAAAATAACGAACCGATGCTAGCGTCCATTAATTCTAATCCTTTATTCCAAAGGAAAAAGGCACCTGCCGTTGAGACGATTCCTAAATAAAGTACGCCTAATACTACATATAGGTTCATATGTTCAATAGGGTTTGATTGAAATTCCCATATCATAAAAGGTGTAATAAAAAAGAGTGAAAAGAAAATAGCGTACGTTGTAATTACTAAAGATGAAAATTGAGCTGAAGCAATCTTTACATAAATAGATAGTAAAGCCCACGTAATAGCTGCTCCAACTAATATGATTGTACCGATAAAATAGGAGCCAATTTCAATATCCCATCCGATTACGATAATGACACCGATTGTCGCTATGATGGTAGATAAGAATCTACGAGCGGTTAGTTTTTCTTTTAAAATGATCGCTGCAAATATAACCATAAATGCAGGTGTAGCTGATGTTACTAAAGATCCTGTATGAGCGTCGGATAATTTTGTTCCGATAAATTGACAAGTGATCGAAATGAAATATCCGATAAATCCAATCCAAGCGAATAATAGCCAATCTTTTTTACGAATGGTTACTTTTTTCTTTTGCTTTTTCTCAGCTATTTTTAAAATCATATACAAAACAACAAAAGCAATGATAAAGCGTAGCCAAACGAGTGTTAGTGGTGGGATAAAGTCGAGTACATATTTGCTAACAACGTACATACCGCCCCATATACTAGCTGCTAGTGATAAACATATAGCTCCTAAAATTGTTTGTTTCATGTAAAGTACCTCCATCTATTTTTAGGGTATGATGAGTTCCCTAAGACGAGGCATAGTGCACGTGTTATAAGAATGCCCGCCTTAGTTTATAGACGGCCTACAGGTTGATCGTTTTCAAATGAAGTGTTGTAGTACATGCGTGCATTCCTCCTTCATAATTTTATAATGATATTATAACTTAATTTTCAGTTTATTAGGGTGTTTCTTTAGAAAATGGAAATGGTGTTTGTGTAAGAAAGCATAGTATATGGTAGAAAAACATATTTTTTAAATAAAAGAAACCAATTACATAATTGATAAGTATATTAAGAGTAGGATGAAAAAGTAGATTAATAGAGAAAGTGGAGGAGATTGTTATAACTACAACCGTTATTTCGCATTTTTACAATGAAGAGTATTTATTACCGTGGTGGCTTGCTCATCATACGAAACTGTTTGATCATGGCATTTTAATTAATAAAGGCTCAACAGATCGTTCGGTTGAAATTTGTAAAAAATTCGCGCCACACTGGGAAGTACGAGATTCTGTAAATCCAGAGTTTGATGCATATGCGACAGATCATGAAGTGATGAGGGTAGAACAAGAAGTACAAGGATGGAAAATGATTTTAAATACGACTGAGTTTCTTTGTGTGCAAGATAAAAATCAGTTTTGGAAGTCACTAAATGAATTGGGAGGGAGGATGTATTGGCTGGAAGGGCTTATTATGGTAGATGACCCTAACTACAGTTATCCGGACCTTAACTTTGGACTACCTTTAATGAAACAGCGATTTCACGGTTATTTACCAGAAGATTGGCCGTTGTGGAGAAGAGGTAGATTTATTCATAATCATGAACACGGAAGTTATACGGTTGGAAGACATTTATCCGCGCATGAATCGATGATTTATCCGCCTCTTGCTTGTATATTATGGTTTGGGTTTAGTCCGTGGAACGATGCGATGAGAAAAAGAAAGTTACAAATTGGTCCGACTCTTTCTGAAGCTAGTAAGCATGGAGGAATGGGTACGCATCATATTATTACGCCGGAAAGATTAGAAGAATGGTATAAGGAATTAGCGAGAGGAACGAAGGATTTACGTTTTAGTGATGCATATCGTTATGTTTTTGTATAAATGATTCCCACCATAAAATTGTTTCTTCGATTCCTGTATTCAGATCGTATGTTGGTTTCCAGTTTACTTCAGTTTTTAAACGTTCTACATTAACCCCGACGAATAAAGGTTCATCTTTAGAGAAAGGGATTGCACCTAGTTTAATTAAATGTTCTTTTCCTATCTTTTTAGCGATGATAGAAGCTAATTCTTTAATTTGTACAGATTGACCAGAAGCAATGTTGATTGTGCCTGTAACGCCATGTTCTAATACTGTTACGAGAGCGTCAGCGACGTCGCTCACATGGAGGAAATCTCTTGATTGTTTTCCATGTGTACATAGTGCTTCCTCATTTTTTAATAAAGAAGTGATAATGTTAGAAACGAGCCGATTCCCTTGTTCGTGAGGGCCATATAGATGAAAAATGCGGCCCCAACACATGCTGAGGCCTGTTTGCTCGGCGTACGTTTGTAGCCAGGAGTGTAGTGCATTTTTACATAATGAATACGGGGTTTTATAGGAAAGGAGCGGTGAATCTTCAAATAATACGCCGTTAAACCATTCATATTCTGCGCCAGTACCTGCAACGACGACTCGCTTTCCACCGCATGTTGTGAAGTGCTGGATCAATGAGATACTGGATGTAAGCCAATAGTAATTATTAATGGATACGTAGCATGCTGGCGGCACTGCTTCCCAAGCTAAATGAATGAGATGACTAGGTTTCATGTCGTAAATGAGTTTTTTTACTTCTTCATCGCAAAGTAAGTTTACTTTATGCCAATGGCAAGAAAGGTGAGAAGGCTTATTTGTATTGTAAGTGGCGTGCACTTCATAGCCCTTTTGAATAAGAGAATGTACAACATATTTACCAATCCATCCGCTACCGCCTGTTACAAGAATTTTTTTCATGGCTCAATTACCTCAACTTCTGGTATTGTTACTAAAAATTTACCGCCCCATTCACGAATGAAAGAGCATTCTTTCATAATTTCATCTTTCAAATTCCAAGGAAGTATAAGAATGTAATCAGGTTTTGTACGTTTTATTTCTTCTGGAGATTTTATTGGAATACGGGTTCCTGGTAGAAGGAGATTTTGTTTGTGAGGGTTTTTATCTACTGTATAAGCTAGAAATTCTTTTCCTATCCCGCAATAATTTAAAAGGGTGTTTCCTTTAGCTGGCGCACCGTAACCGATAATTTGTTTGTTTAAAGCTTTCGCTTCGATAAAAAACTGTAAAATACTTATCTTTAATTGTTCGATTCGTTTAGAAAAAAGGAGATAACAATCTAATGTATCTAGCCCGTAATCTATTTCTTTTTGGATTAATTTTGTAACATTGGAATGGATAGTGGATGAGGCATTATGATGGTTTATAAAAATACGCAAGGAACCACCGTGCGTTGAGAGTTCTTCTACATCGACAATTTGTAAATGATGATGAGCTAAAATTTTTTGAAGGCTTATAAGTGAGAAATAGGAGAAGTGCTCATGGTAGATCGTATCAAACTGTTTAAATGAGATGAGGTTTAATAAATGCGGGAATTCAATTGTTATCGTCCCATCTTGTTTTAATAACGTTTTTAAACCCGCCACAAAATCATGTAAGTTTGGAACATGTGCTAATACGTTATTAGCGATGATTAAATCTGCTTGCGGTAATTTTGTTGCTAAGTCATTGCTGAAAAAATTCACTTCGGTAGGAATCCCTTTTTCGATAGCGATTTCTGCTACATTTTTTGCTGGTTCAATTCCTAACGTTTCGATATGTTCTTTTTGAAAGTATTGTAATAAGTACCCGTCGTTACTCGCAATTTCAACCACCTTTGAATGTTTCTTTAAGTGGAAGCGCTTAATCGCCATTTCTACATATTTTTTAGCATGCAGTAGCCAGCTTGATGAGTAAGAGCTAAAGTATAAATAGTCATGAAAAATATTGTGCGGAGATTCAAATTCATCTAATTGTACAAGTAAACAAGAGTGACAAACAAATGTGTGCAGCGGATAAAAAGGTTCCATTTTATATGAGTTTTCTGGAGCGACAAATGAGTTGGCGAGAGGAGAAACACCTAAATCTAAAAAAGTGTTTGTGAGTAATGAGTGGCAAAAACGGCATTTTTTCTGTTCCATTTTATAGCCCCCTTATAAATTTTTGAATGCATCGATTTGTTGCCGCGTGAAAGATTCTATATTTTCACCGAATGCATATTTTTTGTACCAATCAACAGTCCAAGTGATAGAATGATCTGTTGATAACTTAGGTGTCCAACCGAGTTTATTTACTGCCTTTGTACTGTCGAGTGTTAAAATAGGTGATTCATAAGGAGTGTTTGTAGGAGGGGAAAGGATTGTTAATGGTTTATTCCATAATTTTATTATAGATTGAATGACGTCATGAACTGTTCGGTTAGGTTCGTTCAGCGGACCGAAATTCCACGCTTCTGCATATGCAGCGTCTGTCCAAAGTTTTTCAGCTAAAAGGATATAGCCATGTAAAGGATCTAATACGTGTTGCCACGGGCGAATAGCGTTTTTGTTTCTAATAGTTAATGTACCATCTTTTAAATATGCACGAATGACATCTGGGAATAATCGGTCTTCTGCCCAATCACCACCGCCGATGACGTTACCTGCTCTTACTGAGGCGAGTTTCTGTGTATTAGTGCGGAAGAATGATTTTTGATAGGATGTTGCCACTAGTTCAGCGCAAGCTTTACTAGCACTATAAGGGTCGAAACCTCCTAGCCGGTCACTTTCCACAAATGCTTGGTTACCGCTCCCGTCATTTTCATAACATTTATCACTTGTAACATTAATGATGCCACGTATACTGTCTATATGTTTTGCAGCCTCTAATACGTGAACGGTGCCTAAAACATTCGTTTTAAATGTTTCGATAGGATTTTTATATGAAGTGGTGACGATTGGCTGGGCTGCTAAATGAAATAGTATGTCAGGATTATGTTGTTTTAGGGCGTGGAATACAGAATCGTAATCTGTAATGTCGCCATGAATTGTTATGCACTCTTTTGCTACGTTCACTTGTTCAAAAAGGTTAGGAATAGATGGGGGATGAGAAGAAAAGCCAACTACTTCTGCACCTAAAGAAGTTAAGAAAAGGGTGAGCCAGGAGCCTTTAAATCCAGTATGTCCCGTAATAAATACTTTTTTCCTATTCCAAAAAGATGATGAAGCCATATTACCAAACCTTCCACGGAGCGTTATTACTTTCCCATAGCTCGACTAATTTATTTTTATCGCGCAATGTATCCATCGGATGCCAAAAACCAGTGTGTTGATATGCTGATAGTTCGTTTTTGTTTACTAACTGAACTAACGTTTCTGTTTCAAAAACAGACTTATCTCCACTAATGTAATTGAAAACTTCAGGATTTAAAACGAAAAATCCACCGTTAACCCATCCGCCATCCCCAAGTGGCTTCTCTTGAAAGGATGTTACAGACTGTTTATCTAATATGAGAGAACCGAATCTACCAGGAGGTTGTACGGCGGTAACAGTTGCCATTTTTCCATGCTTTTTATGAAATGCAATAAGTTCTTTTATATTTACGTTACTTAATCCATCGCCATAAGTAAGGCAGAAAGGTTCGTCTCCAACAAAATTTTGAATCTTTTTCACTCGTCCTCCCGTTTCTGTATTTACACCAGTATCGATTAGTGTAACTTTCCACGGTTCTACACGATGAGAATGGCTAGTAATTGTATTATCCCTTAAATGTATCGTGAAATCTGACATGTGTAAGTTGTAATTTAGAAAGAACTCTTTAATTGCATATCCTTTATACCCTAAGCAAATAATAAACTCCGTAATGCCGTAATGGCTATACAAACTCATAATGTGCCATAAAATAGGCTTTGTTCCAATTTCAATCATAGGTTTCGGTTTTAAATGTGTTTCTTCCCCAATCCTTGTCCCATATCCACCAGCAAGAATAACAGCTTTCATTTTTTCCTCCTAAAATAAAAATTTATAATATATACAGTATTCATATTGTATGCAAATGGTTTTGTTTTTGACTAAGTGCATAAAAATATGTGAAGCATGATAGGATGAGAAATATTAAAGTTTGAATTTAGGGAATAATTGTTGATACTCAGGGTGATTACGTAGATCCTGTGTTGCATTAGTTAACGTTAAAAATCGAGCTTCGAGTTCTTCAGAAGACCGACCATATTGTTTTTGAAGTCCTAATCGAACGCCCTTTTTTGAGAGGGTGGGTGTAATTTGTAATTTTCTTGCCTTTGTATGTTCGTTCCAAGGGCTAAAATAAAATTTGAAAATGAATGAAGGGGAGTTATAAACGATAGGTTGGTGCCGCGTAAAATGTCTGCCTGGTAAATATGCACCATCAAGATGGTTGTGTATAAATCTCCAGGCACAGCCGATTGCTGGGTTATAAGGAAAGAGCCCGTGATATCGTTGTTCTACTAAAGGAATGGAGTATCTTAGTTTTGAATAATTGTAATCATGCTTATCAATCATGACAATCATTCTAATCGCATACATATTTTGGCCTAACGTATGAAGTGATGAGAAAAATTCTTCTACATTGTTACAACAAAGGAATTCTGTAGTATTTAATACCATCTTCCAACCTGAAACTTCTCTCTCAATTTCCATTACTTCAATGTCAGTATTAGTGGGATCGAATTCAAGGAATCTTGAATCTCGTACTTCCCAGTGGGGAGCAAATAATTTGCAAATTTCAACTGACCGATCTGTAGAACCTCTATTAATTAAAATACCGTGATCGAATATTTTTGTGTGATGCATAAGCCACCATGGAAGTAGGTATTCTTCATTATAAAAATGAGAAATGAGTGTCTTTCTCATGTTAATCATCTCCTATACAAGCAATCATTATTAATAGGATATGTTTTTTAATAAGAAAGGTTAAAAGTTGCAGACAATGCAGTGATGAAGTAATAGTTTAGTAATTTTGTATAAATTATGAACGATAAACCGTCACGTTTGACTGTACAGTTTATGTATTGTATGATGGTAGTAATATAAACAAGGGGGGAAGATCGTTGGGAAGGTGTATCGAATCGGACAGTTGGCTCTCATGGCTCACGTGTCGAAACGAACGATTGATTATTATACGAATCTAGGTATCTTAAAAGCGGAGCGATCTCAATCTAATTATCGCTATTACGACGAAACAGCATTTGAGACATTACAATTTATTGAGAAGTGCAAAGAAATGCATATGCCGCTTTGTGAGATTAAAGAGAAAATCGAGGAGAAGAAGAAGCTGCTCGGTATCAATGAACACGTTTCGAAACAAGTGAATGAAGTGACAGACCATATTCATCGATTAGAAGCAGAGTTAACGGAGTTAAAGCCGCTTTTAGATGGATTGACTGATTCACAACGTGAAAAAATATCGAAATCTTTATCTGGTCAAACGACAGCTTTAATACAGACACTTGTTCTATTATTATAGAAAAAAGTGTAATCCGACCTCTTTAATTTTTGTATCGGGCTATGTTTTCTAAGAAACAAATAAGAAAACATTATAGTATACAGGAGGTGGACACCTTAGTTTTTTTAACTAAGGGGATTCATTGGAAATATTTAATTTAGTCATGGTTGCGATTTTAATCGCATTTACTGGATTTTTCGTAGCAGCAGAGTTTGCGATTGTAAAGATACGTTCAAGCCGTATCGATCAGCTTGTTGCGGAAGGAAAACGCGGTGCTTTAGCAGCGAAAAAAGTAACAACAAATTTAGATGAATATTTATCTGCTTGTCAATTAGGTATTACAGTTACAGCTATGGGATTAGGTTGGTTAGGTGAACCGACAATCGAAAAGTTATTACACCCGTTATTTGAGAAATGGAACTTAAATCCTTCTATTTCATCAGTATTAACATTTGGTCTTGCCTTCATGCTAATGACGTATTTACACGTTGTAGTAGGGGAATTAGCTCCGAAAACGATGGCAATTCAAAAGGCTGAACAAGTAACGTTGTTATTGGCAGGTCCGTTAATGATGTTCTATAAAGTCATGTATCCATTTATTTGGGTGTTGAACGGTTCTGCACGTATTGTAACTGGTTTATTCGGTTTAAAACCAGCTTCTGAGCATGAAGTAGCCCATACAGAAGAAGAGTTACGTCTCATTCTTTCAGAGAGCTATGAAAGCGGTGAAATTAATCAAGCTGAATACAAGTATGTAAATAATATCTTTGAATTTGATAATCGCATTGCGAAAGAAATTATGGTACCGCGTACGGAAATCGTTGGTTTCTACCTTGAAGATTCAGTAGAAGAACACATGAAAGTAATCCAAAATGAGCGATACACACGTTATCCGATTTTTGGAGAAGATAAAGATGATATTATCGGTATGGTCAACGTAAAAGATTTCTTTATTCGATATATGACCGAGGATCAAAAAGATTTATCATCTATTCGCTCGTATATGCGTCCGATTATTGAAGTGATGGAAACGACTCCAATTCACGATTTATTACTTCAAATGCAGAAGAAGCGAATTCCGATGGCTGTTTTATATGATGAGTACGGAGGAACAGCAGGGATTGTAACGCTTGAAGATATCTTGGAGGAAATCGTCGGCGAAATTCGTGATGAATATGATGAAGATGAAGCACCACCAATTCAGCATGTGAACGAGCAACATATCATTGTTGATGGAAAAGTGCTTATCTCAGAAGTGAAAGATTTATTTGGATTACACATCGAAGAAGATGATGTGGATACAATCGGTGGATGGATTATGATGCAAAATCATGAAATCGAAGAAGGACAACACGTTGAGGCGGAAGGTTATGAATTTAAAGTGTTAGAAAAAGACGCTTACCAAATTAAACGTGTTGAAATTCGTAAGATGGAACAAGAGCAAGAAGAAGAGAAAGCAGCAACTGTTTAAGTTGCTGCTTTTCTTCTAAAGTACAAAAAATGAGAACTTAGGAGCGGATATTTTGATTCAAGAAGCCTTACGTGTATATCGATTACAATTGTATGTAATCTTTAGTGGTTTACTACTTATGTGGACGATTACTCCGTTTGGAAAACAAGTAACAGGGTTTGGTATCGGATTAGCTGTAAGTGCATATTGCCTTTGGTTATTAGCTCGCAGAGTGGAGAAACTCGGGAAAAGTATCGTAATGAAGGAAAAGGCTCCAGGATTAGGAGTTCTAAACCGATTTGCAGCTGCCATTTTAGGAGCTATCATCATGTATGAAATTGAACATGAAATGGAAATGTGGGCATTCGGTACAGGCATTTTAGGTGGTCACTTTTTAATGATTGCGAATTTAGCTTATGCAAATATGCAGTTAGTGAAAGAAGAAGAGAAGAAAAGGGAACATGCTTCGAAAAACATAGAGCTATGATGAGAGGGACCTAATGGGGTTCCTTTTTTATTTTAGTGCAATGATACAAGTAACCAAATTAACGACAAATATAATACGCTTCTTTTTTGCGTTTTTCAATAGTATGAAAAATAATAAAAAAATTTTTAAAAACCCATCGATTTCTAAAGGTTATGTATGTTATCATGACAAAAGACTTTTTGAAAGAGGTGGATACCAATGTTACAAGCGCTACTTATTTTTGTGCTTCAAATTATTTACGTTCCTATTTTAACAATTCGTACGATTTTGCTTGTAAAGAATCAAACAAGATCCGCTGCCGGCGTAGGATTGTTAGAAGGAGCTATTTACATTGTCAGTTTAGGTATTGTGTTTCAAGATTTATCAAATTGGATGAACATCGTTGCCTATGTCATTGGCTTTAGTGCAGGACTGTTATTAGGCGGTTATATAGAGAATAAATTAGCAATTGGTTATATTACGTATCAAGTTAGTTTACTAGACCGTTGTAATGAATTAGTAGATGAATTACGTCACTCTGGATTTGGCGTTACTGTATTTGAAGGCGAAGGTATTAATTCGATACGTTATCGCTTAGATATCGTTGCAAAACGTTCTAGAGAAAAAGAACTGTTAGAAATTATTAATGAAATTGCACCGAAAGCCTTTATGTCTTCTTATGAAATTCGTTCATTTAAAGGCGGATATTTAACGAAGGCAATGAAGAAGAGAGCGTTAATGAAGAAGAAAGATGAACACGCATCGTAAAAAGGAGGAGTAGTGCTGCATTAAAAGCGCAGTATAAGTCCAAATGTAAAAGAGAGGAATCTATTTTGATATAGATTCCTCTCTTTTTTATTGTTAATTGAAAAACTAAATCGTATAATTATTTTTTCTACTCATCCTCAAATTAATGATTAGCCATATAACTTGAAAAAATACCGGTATGATAAACGCGATTAATATAACGATAAGTGATATGGATTTAATTTCAGGTGTTTGAATAACGCCAGCACCATCAACCTCTCGTAGCCAAATAATAGCGGCCCATATTCCAAAAACGATAATCCAAAATAGGTTACCAATCCACCAAGAAATCCATCGTTTTTTCATGTTAGCACCCCTTACATTTATCTAATGTTAAAAGTATATTTTCGTTCGTTACATTTATAATGAAACAACTTTAAAATTAGTTTTTAACTGTATATCTAACTTGTTTGAAGGTGACTATTTCTCCATCATCATTATCATCTTTCGTTTGCAAAAGTTGAATTTTTGGTTTGTAGTCTGTCCGATGAGCGTGTTCGATATCCTTAATGTTAAGCTTGTAGGATTCACCATTCTTTAGCTTTTGTTCCAATACTTGTTTATTGGCAACATAAATAAAAGTCACTTTATTTTCATCAATACCTTCAGTCTTAATTTCTAATTCATTATCTTTTGTTGTAATCGTTGGTGTTAATAATTCCATACTGCCGCTTCCGGTTTCTAAAGAATTTTCTACTATAGTTGAACATCCTGATAATATGATTCCAGTGAATAGAAGAACAATTAATTTCTTTTTCATAACATCCCCCCGATTCTATGTGATTTCTGATTTTGGCATTGTTAGACTACTAGTGTGGAGCGTAAATGTTTAGCTAGTACTCGTTTTGATTGTACCATAATATGTAAATCGGGGTAGGGTGTAAATCCAATTTAAGGGAGATTGAAAAGTTTACTTATTGTTGAGTATCAATATTTTTCTAGTAGGTATATATCTTCTTTAGAGCGCTCTTTTTTTTTATTTAAAATATGTAGTGAAATAAAACCTATAAGTCCTATTCCACCAAAAATAAGCCATGGTGTATACATTCCGCTTAAGTTGGATGTAAAAGATGTACCGGTATAATTACCAATGATAAAACCAAATGCGAGTGATAGTTGATAAAATCCGAAGAAAGTGGCTGTATATGATTCATTACTGTAATTTGCAATAGCGATATCAGCGTTAGGTAATACGAGTGTTTCACCGATTGTAAATAAAATTACACAAACAAAGAGCCAATAGGGGTGTTGAAATAAAGGAATGAGTAAAAAGGAAATACTCATTAATAAAACACCGTATTTAATAATCGAAAGTGTGTTGTATTTGTGAAATAGTTTTCGGAATAATACCATAAATATGACGCCTGTTATTGCATTTATCGTAATAACTAATGTAGCGAGTTGATTGCTATTACTAATGTTTTTCATATGAAGTGGAAGTGCGACAGTAAGCTGAGTAAACATAATATAGAAGAAAATCATGATAAAGGAAAACAGAAGGAAAGACTTGTTTTGTAAGATGGCCTGTATTCCTAATGTAATAGACGTGTTTTCAGTAGTGACTTGGAAGTGATTTTTAAGTAAGTAAAAGATAAAAGCAAATAACAGCATAAGAAATCCTGTTAGAGAGAAAGCGTAGATTGGATCGAGTAAGAGTAAGAACCCTCCTGCAATTGGTCCGATTATTGCACCGCAATTAAAGCTAAGGTTTAAATATGTAAATAAATTTTTTCTCAAATGAGCTGGCTGTGAGCCAAATATAGCGCGAGCGGCAGGTTCATAAAATGCAGTTCCGAAGCCAATAAGTGCAGAAGAAATAGAAATTGTATAGAAATCAGAGCATATTCCTAAAGCGATAAATCCGATTCCTCTCAAAAATAATCCGGCTATCATCATAATGATATAGCCTATTTTGTCAGCAATTAACCCTGAGAATAAAGGGATAACTCGTGATGTAATTGTCATAACCGTCAACACTGTTCCTACTTGGACAGCAGAAAAATGAAGAAAGGTTAATAGATAAATAGCTAAAAATGCGTATACTGCAAAATACCCAAAAGACATAAAAAATGAAGAAATAAGCATGAAACGTATCGGTGTTGAGAAACTTTTCATAGAAATCCTCCTAAATATGTAACCAGTAAAATCATTTGACGGTTAACTATTTTATATTATAATTATACATAAAGTCAGAAAAAAGTAAATTTTCAAGAAGAAGGTGAATGAAATTGAGTCAAAATGCACCAAACGAATTAGAGTATATTCGAGAGTTTTTAAATACATGGAGAATACCAAATGATACGAGAGAAGCAATTGATTTGCTGCAAACAGAAGAGGATATAAAGCTCTTTATGAAAGAATATTTTCATGAAGAGTTCCCTTTTCATACGATAGAAGAATTAAAAAGGTTTCGAGAAGACATTCGGATGGTAATTGAAGGAGAAGGATCGTTGCAAAAATGGTTAGAGAGATACCCATTTCATGTACATATAAAGGAAGGTATGAAAGGTATTACATATGAACCAGTATACGAAGAGAATGTGTATACAAAAATATTAAGTATTGTGTTTATCTCGATTCAAGAAAATTGGTGGGGAAGGTTAAAAGCATGTCCAGATTGTCGCTGGGTATTTTATGATCATTCACGTAATGGAAGTAAAAGGTGGTGCGGTATGTATGCTGGAGAAGAAGGGGGAAGAGCGTGCGGTACAATTGCAAAAGTAAAAAACTACCGAGCGAAGAGAAAAGGGAGATCGGGTTATGATGTGTAATTAATATTAGGGGAAGAAAATTGGATGGGGGAATGAAGGATATGGAAAGTACACAAATGTTAGCGTTAAATAAAAAGTGTTGGGATACAGTTGCACCATATTTCTTTCAAGTAGATTGTTTACCGAAATATGGTCCGTATACAGCGTCCGAAGATGAGCTTCATTTGTTCGATTCAATTAGAAATAAAAAGGTTCTTGATATTGGATGTGGAAGTGGGCATTCGTTGCAATATATGGCGGAACATGGAGCAGAGGAATTATGGGGGCTTGATCTTTCAAGTGAACAAATTAAAACAGCGAATAAAACGTTAAAGAGTTGGAATTCAACGTTAATATGCGGAGCAATGGAAGAAGAAGGAGATATTCCGAAGGGGTATTTTGATATTGTGTACTCCATTTATGCATTAGGTTGGACTTCAGATTTAGAGAAAACGTTAGAACTGATTTATTCATATGTAAAGCCAGGAGGTAGTTTTATTTTTAGTTGGGAGCATCCAGTGTATTCAAATTTACTGTATGGTACAGAAGAAATTGCTTTTAAGTCTTCTTATCATAAGGAAACTCCTATTACGTTTGAAACATTTAAAGGAGAAAATGTACAAGCGACATTATATAAGAGAAAAATAAGTACATACATAAATGAGTTAAATAGAGCGGGATTTACAATTGAGAGAATAGAAGAGCCTGAACCATCGAGCTTATTTGATGAAGAACGAGCTGAGCCTTCTATGAAATATTATTCTTTATATAAAGCTAGAATGGTGCCAACTACTTTTATTATTAAGGCGAGAAAGTAAAGTGTTTTTATAAAAAGAAGCCTATCATTTCAAATAGATGAAATGATAGGCTTCTTTATTTTTTAAAAAATGAGGTCAGGTGTGTACTTTTCATATACAAATGCATTTCATATAAAAGGTGTAATTATTTTGGGGAAGGGGGATTGTTGTGCGTCATCATAGAAAGTGCAAAAAATTTGGAGTGGCACTGCCTCTTCCGCTTATAGGAGCAACTGGCCCAACTGGTAATAGTGGCCCGATTGGTCCAACTGGAGGTCATGAAGGTCCTGTTGGTCCTACAGGGGTGACTGGCCCGACGGGAGCAACTGGGCCTCAAGGTCCTCAAGGTATCAGGGGAATACAAGGTCCCCGAGGGACAACAGGAGCACAAGGAATACATGGAGCTATTGGTGATACAGGAGAGCAAGGGATAACTGGCCCAACTGGTCTCCAAGGTGCCCAAGGATTAATCGGAAACCAAGGTCTAATTGGTGATATTGGAGTACAAGGATTAGAAGGGATACAAGGAGCGATTGGTCCTGCCGGTAGTCAAGGTATACAAGGTCCCCAAGGAATACAAGGAGAGATAGGTGAGCGAGGACAAACGGGAGCACAAGGAATGCAAGGTGTGATAGGGGAAGCTGGTATGACAGGTGTAACAGGTCCTCAAGGTTCCCAAGGAGCGCAAGGAATACAAGGGGAGGATGGAACTACAGGTATACAAGGAGAAGAAGGTCCACAAGGAATACAAGGAATTACTGGAGAGCAAGGATACCAAGGTGATCAAGGGATACAAGGTGTAGTAGGCCCAACCGGTTCTACTGGTCCACAAGGCCCTCAAGGTATAAGTGGAATAAAGGGAATAACAGGTGTAATAGGGCCTCAAGGTCCATCAGGTATTCAAGGGATACAAGGGATAAACGGATCCACAGGTTTTCAAGGGGCAAAAGGAATACGAGGGATAACAGGAGCGACCGGACCTACTGGTACACAAGGTCCAGTAGGTCCGCCTGGTGGGCCAACAGGAACAACCGGTCCCATTGGTCCGTCTAGTGGAGTGACTGGTCCATCTGGTCCACCCGGTCCACCTGGTGGGCCAACAGGTCCAACGGGCGCAACTGGTGCGCGGGGTGTAACAGGGGGAACTGGTGCGATAGGAGCACAAGGATTACAAGGAATAATTGGTCCAACTGGTCCTCAAGGTGTAAGAGGAGTGCAAGGAGCTCAAGGTGTAGTTGGAGCAGTTGGATTTCAAGGAGCACAGGGACCCCAAGGTTTTCAAGGGATAACAGGAGCAACCGGTGTAGAAGGTCCACAAGGAATCCAAGGGCCGCAGGGAGAAATCGGTCCAACGGGCGCAGAAGGTCCTAAAGGTGTGCAAGGAATCCAAGGAATAACTGGTCCAACAGGAGCTCAAGGAATACAAGGGTTACAAGGAATAATAGGTCAGGCAGGCATAACAGGAGCGGCAGGAGCTCAAGGTGCACAAGGAATCCAAGGGGTAACCGGTCCAGCAGGAGCACAAGGCATACAAGGTGCACAAGGAATCCGAGGAGAAACAGGAGCAGCTGGAATTCAAGGAATACAAGGAGTTCAAGGGATACAAGGGATAACGGGATTGACAGGTCCACAAGGTGCACAAGGCCCTCAAGGAGTGCAAGGAATAATAGGACCGACTGGAGCAATTGGTCCCCAAGGACCGCAAGGAATCCAAGGTATAGTAGGCCCAACAGGAGCTCAAGGTTCTCAAGGTATGCAAGGTATACAAGGAATAACAGGTCCGACAGGTGCGCAAGGAATTAGAGGTCCCCAAGGAAATCTAGGAGAAAACGGGATAACTGGTCCTCAAGGAGTGCAAGGTGCACAAGGTATTGAGGGACCCGAGGGACCACAAGGGAATATTGGAGTTACGGGCGTAACTGGAGAAACAGGAGCGACAGGAGAAGCAGGGGCGACAGGAGCACAAGGAATACAAGGCGTTCAGGGGAGTATGGGGATACAAGGAAGTACAGGAATGACCGGACCAACTGGAGCAACGGGAGTAACCGGGATACAAGGTTCTCAAGGTATACAAGGCCCACAAGGACCAACTGGAGCAACGGGAACGACAGGGGTTAGCGGTAGTGTAGGACCGGCCGGAGCGCAAGGTAGTCAAGGACCTATTGGAGCTGTGGGACCTATTGGATCCACTGGTAGTGCAGGTTCAATAGGTTTCTTGGGAATAGCGGGAGCAACTGGAGCGACTGGCTTACCAAGCGGGGGCGGTTATTTCTTTTCTACTTCAACGAGTACAATTGCAGCGAATGCGTTAATACCAATTAATTCTGGATCTACAGTTTTTGGTTCTGATGTCAGTTTAACAAATGCAACAACTGTAACATTAAGTACACCGGGAATTTATTTAGTAAGCTATTATTTTCAAGGTGATCCAACTGGAGGGAATGAAACGATTTCAGTAAGGCTTACTTTAAATGGAACACAAGTTGCAGGGAGTTTTATTCTTTATGTTACAGGAAGTACTTTTATATTAGAACCAGCAGTTTCGAATACGATGGTCATTGAAGTTACTTCTTCAAATGCAACTTTGTCTTTACAAAATGGTCCATTAGCTATCGGGCATGTAACGACATTATCTGGTGTGATAACAGCTAGTTTAAATGTATTAAAAATAGTTTGATACGTTAGTTATAACGGGGGAGATGCTTGTGAAGGATCAAGATAAGTGTAGTAAGTTTCAAGCACCTATTCCTTTTCCAGCGTCAGGTATTACGGGACCAACAGGTCCAACAGGTCCGACAGGTTCTTTAGGTGGACCAACTGGACCACAAGGAATACAAGGCGTACAAGGGCCAATTGGTCCAACGGGTCCGACAGGAATACAAGGAGTGCAAGGGGTGCAAGGAGAGATTGGACCAACAGGTCCCACTGGCTTAACAGGACCACGGGGTGCTCAAGGGAGTCAAGGGCCGATGGGGGAACAAGGTCCACAAGGGATTCAAGGTGTTCAAGGTATTCAAGGCGAACGAGGTCCGACTGGCCCAACTGGAATTCAAGGGATACAAGGTATACCTGGGCCAATGGGAGAAACAGGTCTAACAGGAATACAAGGAATACAAGGTATACAAGGAGAAATTGGTCCAACCGGTCCAACAGGAATACAAGGTATACAAGGAGTACAAGGTGAAATAGGTCCGACTGGCCCAACAGGAAATACGGGTATACAAGGTGTTCAAGGGAATTTAGGGAATAGTGGTTTACAAGGTGTAACAGGTATACAAGGTATTCAGGGACCAATTGGCCCGACTGGTCCAACAGGATCTCAAGGAATTCAAGGAGAACAAGGGCCGATGGGACCAACAGGGGCAACTGGTGTTCAAGGTTTACAAGGCCCACAAGGTGAGATGGGGCAGACGGGTCCAACCGGTTCTCAGGGGATACAAGGAGTGCAAGGTGTAATAGGACCAACCGGCCCAACAGGCTTGCAAGGGGATCCAGGTCCAACAGGCTCGACCGGTCAGGCAGGAGTAACAGGTCCAACAGGATCTGCAACCGGTCCAACGGGGGCAACCGGCCCAACAGGCCCGCCAGGAGGTCCGACCGGTCCAACAGGTCCAGCAGGATCACCAGGAGGTCCAACCGGTCCGACGGGAGCAACTGGTGTAACGGGAGCGACTGGAGCAACGGGAGCGACTGGAATTCAAGGAGTGCAAGGAGTACAGGGACCAACTGGAGCAACTGGTTTAACAGGTTTGCAAGGAGTGCAGGGACCAATGGGGGCAACCGGTCCGACGGGTGATCAAGGTATTCAAGGACCCCAAGGTGTAATGGGAGTAACAGGTCCAACCGGTCTACAAGGTTTACAAGGGATACAGGGACCAGTAGGAACAACCGGTCCAACTGGCCCGCAAGGCGTGCAAGGGGCGCAGGGTCCAATCGGTCCAACCGGTCCACAAGGAATTCAAGGCATACAAGGTGAACAAGGTGTAAGAGGAGCAACGGGTCCAACAGGTTTACAGGGGCTACAAGGGATTCAAGGCATACAGGGACCAATTGGGCCCCAAGGAATCCAAGGAGTACAAGGACCGAGCGGCATAACAGGCCCAACCGGTCCACAAGGAATTCAAGGAATACAGGGACCTCAAGGAAATATAGGACCAACCGGAGCGACTGGAATCCAAGGAGTGCAAGGTCCAGAGGGTCCAACAGGTCCAACAGGGGCAACAGGACCACAAGGAATTCAAGGGATACAAGGTCTACAAGGCCCAACCGGTCCACAGGGCATTCAAGGAATCCAAGGAATCCAAGGGCCTATTGGTCCAACCGGCCCAACTGGACCGCAAGGAATTCAAGGGATAACCGGAGCGACGGGCCCAACTGGTGCAACTGGAGCAACCGGAGCGACGGGAGTAACGGGCCCTCAAGGTCCACAAGGAATTCAAGGACCACAAGGCGTAACTGGGCAGGCGGGAGCAACAGGACCGACGGGAGCAACCGGTCCACAAGGCGTGCAAGGAATCCAAGGTCCACAAGGGGTAACGGGGCAGGCGGGAGCGACCGGCCCTACGGGAGTAACAGGCCCACAAGGAATCCAAGGAATCCAAGGCGCACAAGGTGTGACGGGAGCAACCGGAGCAACAGGAGCGACTGGAGCGACTGGTGCAACAGGACCGACTGGAATCCAAGGAATCCAAGGCATAGCTGGAGCGACAGGCGGAACGGGAGTAACAGGCCCAACAGGTGCAACGGGTCCAACAGGCTTAACTGGAGCAACAGGATCATCTGCTATATCGACAGGTGGCGGATATTTCTTTTCTACATCAACAAGCACAATAGCAGCAAATGCCAACATTCCAATTAATTCAGGATCCACTGTATATGGAACTGGTGTATCATTAACTAGTGCTACGACAGTCACAGTAACGACGCCAGGAATATATTTAGTAAGCTACTATTTTCAAGGGGATGCCAATGGTGGGAATGAGACAGTATCTGTTAGATTGCTATTAAATGGAACACAACTAGCAGGGAGCTTTATACAAAACGTAACGACATCAACTGTAGTAATTGAACCAGCCATTTCAAATACGCTTCTTGTGAATGTAACGAGTGCCAATTCAACATTAATATTACAAAATGGTCCGTTAGGGGTAGGGCATGTAACGACCATAGCGGGTGCGATTACAGCAAGTTTAAATGTAGTGAGAATTTTATAAGAAAAATAAAAAACACAAGGGATGCCTTTTTAGACACACCTTGTGTTTTTGATGTTAAATGAACCATTTCTTTATCTTTTTGGTTGAAAAATATGTTGAAAGAAGTATTTGTGATGTAAGTTATCTACAACTTTATTTGCTTGGTATGTGCGATGTTGTTCGAGTCGAAGTCTTTGCTCCATCATTTTGATTGCGTGATCAGATAAACGTAACATAGTGCATGTCTCCTTTTCTATAAATATAGGTGTCTATTTGGTATCGATCCCATATTTATAATTAAGGAGGCAAAATGTGTAACATAGGCAAAAAGCACCTTCCTCTCCCATTACGCTTACGAGGTTAGCTGTCGGACTCGGGAAGTGAGAGTTTCCCTACTTAAATAAGATTCGCCCCAAGTAGCATAGCTACAAAAATGGTTCCCCCGCTCCAAATTTTGGACTCAGCAAAAGGTTTTATAAAGTAAAAGATAACATAAATAAATTGATGAGTCAAACTATTTATTGTTTTCTGATTTTTTAAGTGAGGTTAAAACCACTCCATCGGGTAATATGATATCCTTTACTTCAAGAAAGCCATGTTTTTTATAGAAAGACAGAGCAGGCGTATTTTCTTTTCCAGTTTGTACAATATATGTTTTGGAAGGGGGGAACATGTCAAATACATAAAGTAGTAATTTTGTAGCAATTCCCTTATGAAAATGATCAGGGGATACTACTAAACGATGAATATCAACTTCGTCTTCATCTACTTTAAAAGAAATAAACCCAGCAAGTGTATCTTCATAAAAATAGCCATAGAAAATTTCATCACATGATTGAATATCGGGTACAGTATCGTAAAGGCGAGGGATAGCTGTACTATTTATATATTTTTCCTCAATTCCATAAGCGGGTATTTGAATATTTAAAATAGAAGTAGCTGTGTTGTGAGACGTTGTTATTAATTTTTGAATCATAGCGTAAAAACCTCCTTGTAGACTTTCTTTTCATAGATTTGACAACATTTTTCTTTTTTGGATATAATAATTATAGTAGTTACATAATCATTTAGTATGAAAAAGAAATACACCATAATAGAAATGGAGGACTAAAAATGGGATGGATTATCACATTTTTAGTTGGTGCTATTATAGGTGCAATTGCAAGTTCTATAACGGGTAAAAATTTCCCAGGTGGTATGTTCGGCAATATAATCGCCGGTTTATTAGGTGCTTCGTTGGGTGGTAGATTATTTGGATCTTTTGGGCCATCATTTGGTGGGATTCATGTCGTGCCAGCATTATTAGGAGCAATCGTGTTAATTTTTATTGTATCATTTGTAGTGAAAGCTGCAAAGAAATAGATATATAGATTATGATGAAAAGCCCTGGATAAGGGCTTTTCATCATTCGAAGAGGTGGTTTCGTTGGAGAAAATAAATATAAGAAAAAGGGATAAGTTGAAAAAGTTTTTTAGAGAACACAATTATTTAGCAGTGTTACTTGGGTTTGCACTATTGTTCATTAATATTTTATTACTAACAAAAATATCATTTGTTTTTACACCGTTTATCGTCTTTTTAAAGACAATTTTCTTCCCGGTCTTATTAGCAGGCGTACTATTTTATATTTTGCATCCATTCGTTTCGCTTTTAGAAAAGAAGGGTGTTTCAAGAATTGTATCGATAGCCTCGATATACTTAATAGTAATTGGATTATTTGTGTTTTTAGTTTTAACGGTTATTCCTATTATTAAAGATCAAATCGATGCATTAATAGATAACTTACCGTATTTCGGTCATGAAATTGAACGTGCGGCACGTAGATTTGGAGAAAGTAATTTACTAGGGAAAATTCAGGAGAATTTAAATATTGATGTAGCGAGTATGGTAAAAGATTACACTGTTGATTTTACGAAGTCGTTATCATCAGTAACAGGAAATGTAACTGGATTTTTAAGTACCCTTACAGAGGTCGTTTTAACGTTTGTAATGGTTCCGTTTATATTGTTCTATCTTTTAAAAGATGGTGAGCAATTGCCGAATCATTTCTTAAAGTTCATTTCAGAACAAAGACGACCAGCAGCGATGAGAATACTAGATGATATGCATTATGCAATTAGCTCGTATATTAGAGGGCAAATTATCGTTAGCTTGTTTATCGGTATTATGCTATTAATTGGTTACCTTATTATCGGTATTAAATATGCGGTATTACTTGCTATTTTAGCGATGATTGTAAATATCGTTCCGTACGTAGGCCCAATCATTGCAATTACACCAGCGTTAATCATCGCATTTATTGACTCGCCATCAATGGTGTTAAAAGTAATTATCGTAATGATGATTGTACAATTAGCAGAAGGTAAATTTATTTCTCCGCAAGTCATGGGGAAAAAGCTAGATATTCACCCGATTACTATCATTTTTATTATTTTAACTGCCGGAAATTTATTTGGAATTATGGGGATTATTTTAGCAATTCCAGGGTATGCGATATTAAAAGTGTTAGTTACGCACGGTTATCGATTTGTTAAGTTGAATACGTAAAAAAAGAGCTAAAACAGTATTATCTGTTTTAGCTCTTTTTTATTAACAATTGATGTGCATATTGGCGTGCCCATTGATCCGCTTCTAATATAGCATCTAGTGAAGGATCGTTTACGTTATGATGAGCTTCAACTGTTTTGTAAATTGTTTTTTCAATATCGAAAAAGGCAATTTCATTTTTTAAGAATAGTGCATTCGCAATTTCATTTGCTGCGTTTAATACAGCAGGAGTAGTACCACCAATTTTGCCACATTCATATGCGTATTGTAGACAAGGGAACTTCTCTAAATCTGGTTTTTCAAAATGTAAACTACCAATTTCTAATAAATTTAATTTTTCATAGGAAGAAGGTAGCCGAGTAGGGTAGTGAAACGCATATTGAATCGGCATTCTCATATCAGGAGCACCGAGCTGCGCTATAACTGATCCATCAATAAACTCTACTAAAGAATGAATAATACTTTCTGTATGAATCATTACATCAATTTTTTCATAAGGAATATCAAATAGCCATCTTGCTTCCATTACTTCGAATCCTTTATTCATTAATGTGGCAGAATCAATCGTTAATTTTGCCCCCATTAACCAGTTTGGGTGCTTTAAAGCATCTTTTGCTTGTAAAGTGTTCATTTCTTCACGTGTTTTATCACGGAATGCACCGCCAGAAGCTGTAACGATTAATTTGTCAATTTCTCTGTTATTTTCTCCGTTTAAACATTGGAAAATAGCTGAATGTTCGCTATCGACTGGAATTAAACGACATCCGTTTTGTTTGGCCAGTTCAGTTACGATATGACCAGCTGCCACTAACGTTTCTTTATTAGCGATGGCAATATCTTTCTTCGCTTTTAATGCTTCAATTGTTGGGAGTAATCCTGAAACACCAACGACGGAACTTAATACAAGATTTGAATCAGGGTGAGTAGCTACCGCAATTAAGCCATCTGTTCCGTATGTAATTTTTACGTTGGTTGAAATACGCGTACGAAGCGTGTCTGCTAATTCTTTTGTCGCGACGCTTACAATGCGAGGTTGAAACGTTTTGATTTGTTGCTCAAGAAGCTCGATATTATAATTTGCGGTTAAACCGACGATTTTAAAATATTCGGGATGAGCTGAAACGACATCTAATGCAGATGTGCCGATAGATCCTGTTGAACCTAAAATGGATATATATTTTACCATGAAAAAACCTCCAAAGTTGTTTCGAGTATTTCTGCAAACCTATATAATATTAGGCAATTGAAGTGGAAATTCCTGCTATATAAAATAGGGAATTTTGGTTTGTTTAGAAGTGAAATGTGATAAACTGTAAAAAATAACGAAAAGCGATGAAAGAGAAGAGTACATATTCGAAACTTTTCAGAGAGCTGATGTGTGGTGGGAATCAGTAAGGGATGAATATGGAATGGGCTCTGGAGCTTCTAACTGAAATGAGTAGGTAAAGACGGTTGCTTCACGTTAAGAAGTTGAAGTGAGCTAACAATAGCTAATTAAGGTGGTACCGCGGGAGTCTCTCGTCCTTTTTTAAGGATGAGGGGCTCTTTTTATCCCGCTTTAATGGGCAGTAAGACCCCCACCTCAAAATTCAGCGAAAGCAAAGAATTTAGGTGGGGGATCAACTGCCCATTAAAGTCCGATTGGTTCAACTAATAATCAGTGGGGGATGAAGAAAACCCCCACTGATTAAAGTTTCACTTTATTTTGAGAAAGGAGGAGTTAGGATGAGTGAGAAAATAATGTTAACTGGGATTAAGCCGACAGGTTATCCGCATTTAGGAAATTATATTGGCGCTATAAAACCTGCGTTGCAAATGTCAAAGAAGAATGAAGGAAAAGCATTGTACTTTATAGCTGATTATCATGCGTTAAATGCTGTGCATGATCCGGGTCAGTTCAGTAGTTATACGAAAGAGGTAGCAGCTACTTGGTTATCACTTGGACTTAGTGAAGATGTTATTTTTTATAGGCAAACGGAAGTGCCGGAGATTCTAGAATTAGCTTGGATATTAGCTTGCCTAACTCCGAAAGGGCTTATGAACCGTGCCCATGCGTATAAAGCGAAAGTAGAGCAAAATAAAGAGGCGGGTTTAGAGGTCGATGCCGGAGTGAATATGGGGTTATATACGTATCCGATTTTAATGGCGGCTGACATATTATTATTTCAAGCTACTCATGTGCCCGTTGGAAAAGATCAAATTCAGCATATCGAAATTGCGCGTGATATTGCGACGTATTTTAATCATACATTCGGCACGACATTTACACTTCCGGAGTATGTCATACAAGAAGAAGGAGCAATATTACCAGGACTTGATGGAAGAAAGATGAGTAAAAGCTACGGGAATGTGATTCCGTTATTTACGGAGCAAGAAAAACTAAGGAAATTAATATTTAAAATCAAAACGGATTCTTCACTTCCAAATGAACCGAAAGAACTAGAAACGTTATTTACGATTTATAAAGAATTTGCGACAGAGGATGAAATGCAGTCGTTACGTGAAAAATATGAGACTGGAATCGGATGGGGCGATGTGAAAAAAGAGTTATTTCGTGTTGTAGACCGTGAGTTAGCTGGACCTCGGGAGAAATATGCTATGTATATGAATGAGCCAAATTTATTATATGAAGCGTTAGAAAAGGGGGCTGAGAAGGCACGGGCTATTGCGAAGGTAAATTTAGCGGAAATTAAAAAACGGATTGGATTTGAGAGGGGACGCTGAGCGTTCCCTTATTTTTTTATAAAAAAACCGAACGAAATTTCAATTTGTTACCAATATAAATTGAGGGAGGGATAGAAATGGTTAAAATTCTCGAATTTAAAAAGTTACTAGTTCAAATTGGAACAGAAATTGTACCACCTAGTAATCTAAAAGAAAAAATTTTAATTCAAGTTAATCTGATGGAGGAAATAACATTTAATCGTGTTGAGGTGAATAAAGATGAGTGAAATTGTGTTAGCAGTTAAAGGTTTAAGTAAGACGTATGAGAGTGTAGATACAAATGTTAGAGCCTTACAAAATGTATCTTTGGAGTTAAATAAAGGAGAACTCCTTGCCGTAATGGGGACGAGTGGGTCTGGGAAGAGTACATTACTTAACATTCTTGGTGCTCTAGATAAGCCTGATGAGGGGATTATATATGTAAATGGTGAAGTACTTGAAAATATGTTTATTGAACCATATGCGACAGAGTATAGAAGGGATAACATAGGATTTATATTCCAGTCATTTCATTTATTAAAGGATTTATCTGTAGAAGAAAATATTGCGTTACCCCTCATATTATCAGCCGATTCAGAAGAGGAGATACGAGAAAAAACAAATAAAATATTAGATGTTCTTGGCTTAGTAAATTGGAGGAATCATCGACCAGTTCAGCTTTCTGGGGGACAACAACAACGTGTTGCAATTGGTAGGGCGTTAATAACATCTCCTCCCATTATTCTTGCAGATGAACCTACTGGAAATTTAGATTTCAATACGTCTAATGATATTTTACGAGTATTAGTCGATATGAAACAAAAATTTAATCAAAGTATGATTCTTGTTACTCATGATCCCCATATTGCTACGTATGCAGATCGGGTTCTCTTCTTTCATAATGGAGAAGTTGTTGATGATTATACATGTTCTCATGGAGTAAATGATATGAATATCATTTTAGATAAATTTAGAAGCTTAATGGAGAAATCAAAATGATAAAATCAGTACGAGGATTAAGTTTACGCTTTTTTAAGACGAATAAATTCACTGCTATTTCCTCTATAGTTAGCGTTATGTTGGCTATTTCTTTAATTATTACGATGATTGTATTTTCGAGTCATGCGAAACAGTCTGTTATAAATGAAGTGAAAAATGTATACGGAGATATGGATTTATCCGTTGGATATAACCCTGATCAAAATAAATTGATGGATAAATCTTTACTACAAAATATTAAGGAACAAGAAAATGTTGAATACATGTCAAAAGTATTAGTAAATCATTTGCAAGTAAATAAATTGAATACAGCTATTTATACAGTAGGTGTTCAAAACGATTCATTATCTAAAAGTCGATATCACTTTTCTAAAAATATATCAAATGAAGAAGTAACATTAAATGATGGATTAGCAGAAACTTTACAAGTAAAAGTTGGGGAAAAGATTGAAATCGAAAATAAATCATATGTAGTAAAAGAAGTGTTGCCTGATATAGAAGCTGGAGGTTCAGCTCCAGATATACTTATTTTATCTGAAGGTGCGGTGAAACAGCACGTATATGAAAAAACGGGTAAACACAATGAAGCTACTTATTTGTTAATAAAAGCAAAAGAGAATGCAGATGTACTAGCATTGTCTAGTGAAATTCATAAAATAGACAAAGAATTAAGAATCGATATTGCGGAGGAAGACGAGTTTTTAAAAAGTAATTTAGCATCATTACATATTTTTATAATCGTTTTATCTACATTAATACTTATTATTACTGCGTTATTGTTGGTGTCTAATTTTGAAGTGTTTTTATATAAATATAAAAGTCAATTTGCTATTATGCGATCAATGGGAGCAACAACGAAACAACTGTTTAAAGTTATATTTATTCAATGTAGTGTAATCAATTTCTTTGGTGGAATATTTGGTTTGTTACTAGCTGTAATAAGTAACCGTTTTTTACAAAGTTGGCTAGAGCATGTATTTGCTTTTCAAATTAATTCAATAAGTTTTGACTATGAAATAGCAATTGTAACAGTGATTTGTAGTATCTATTTCATTGAATTGTTTATGATATATCCTTCATACAGAAGTTCGAAAATATTGCCAGTAAAGCTTATGCGGGAGAATGAAGAATCGGATTTTTCTAATAAAAAAACACGCAGTATTATGGGGAAATTCCTTTTAATGAGTAGCATCTTTTTAACTGTTTTAGGTGGATTTGTAGCAAATACGGGAGATACGCAGGGAATAGTGATATTAATAGGAACTATATTTCTGGTTTTAGGAGTGTATATTTTATTTCCTATTTATCTTTCTTCGATATTAATAGTATGTCTACCTATAATGAAAAAAATATTTGGAAGGAATACATTTGTTGCTATTAAAAATGTAATTCCGCAAGTGAGAAAAAATACATTTGTTATCTTAATGATAAGTACAATGATGGTGATAGTCGTCTTCGGTTCCACTATATTTAAAACGATGCAAAAAAATAATGAAAGATATTTAAAACGAGAATTTCCAACACATATTGTTGTAGAAAATCGTTTGAATAATGATTCAACAATTCCCTCATCTCATATACAAAATATATTTAAAGAAATAAGTAGTATAAAAAGAGCTAGTACGATTAGTACGAACTCACTGGCAGAATTAAAGCAAGATGAAAAATATATTACTTTTGACTATAATTTAGGTGATGTAAAGGAAATGGAAAAGCAAGGATTACTGCCAGAAGTACCTGCAAATTTGGAGAATAGTATAATTGTTACAGAAGAGTTAGCGGGGCGATATAAACTTCATGTAGGTGATATCGTTCAATTAGGGCTATTTTCAGAACAGGAACAAAAGGTTAGACCGACTAGTAAGGTAGAAATCGGATTAATTGTTAATGAGCTACCGAATTCGCCTTCGGTGCTTATGGATTGGAGTAATGTAACATATAAACAAGATTATACAGTTTTTGAGCGTGCATTTATTAGTTCAAATAATGAGAAAGAGACGTTGGAGCAATTAAAGGAATTGAAAGGTCAATATCCACAATTAAAAATAAGTAGTTATACTCAATCGTTAAAACAATCTAATTTAATGTTCCAGCAAAGGTGGTCCATTTTCATCGTTGTAATTGTAGTAATTTTGTTTAGTGTAACATTAGGGGTATGTAATACACTTATAAATAATATTCAATCTAAAAGAAAAGAGTTTGCTATTTTACGAGCAATAACAGTTAAGAAAAAAGGGATTGTACAAATTATTTTGACGCAAGTTAATTTATATGTACTTATTGGAATCGTACTAGGGGCTGTTATAGGAGCATTATTAACCTATATGGTAAGTATAATAGATTGTACACCTTTATTTTTTGATTTCAAACTTATCGTAACGGTAATAGCGGGGATGTTTGGAATAGTCCTTATTATTTTTATCCCTTTTGCTAATAGAATAGGAAAAAGGGATATTGTAGAAGAGTTAAATAAAGATAATAAATAATAGAGGTTAACCCAAGTAGCTATTCAGCTACTTTTGGGTCAATCTCTTTTTTTTAACAATTGATGTGCATATTTGTGTGCTCATTCATAAATGTATAGTGCATTATATTAGTTAAATGCCATCAAGTAATATCATTAGGTGAAGTAAGGAGTTCGCATTTCTTTTTCAAACTTATTAGTTGCATATATGAAAAAATATGCTAATATAGGGTTACTTATTAAACATGTTTAATAAGTGGGGTTCATTTGATTACGAAGGAGAGAATTGTATGAAAACGGAGAAAGAAAAGATGTTGGCGGGAGAAATGTATATTGCGGATGACGAAGAATTAGTAGCTGATAGGGTGAAGGCAAAACGTTTAACACGCCTTTATAACGAGGCGATGGAGACAGGAGATGAGAGGCGTTTTACATTATTAAATCAGCTTTTAGGTTCTTCAGCTGATGGAAAAGCCCAAATTAATCCTGATTTTCGCTGTGATTACGGCTACAATATACATGTTGGAAAGAGCTTTTTCGCTAATTTTAATTGTGTAATTTTAGACGTTTGTGAAGTTCGAATCGGGGATAATTGTATGTTTGCACCTGGTGTTCACATTTACACTGCTACTCATCCTTTACACCCGGTAGAGCGGAATTCTGGCAAAGAATATGGGAAGCCTGTAAAGATTGGTAACAATGTTTGGGTTGGCGGGGGAGCTATTATTAACCCTGGTGTTTCAATTGGAGATAACGCTGTAATTGCTTCAGGGGCAGTTGTGACAAAAGATGTACCTAATAATGTAGTAGTTGGTGGTAACCCAGCTAAAGTTATTAAAACGATAGACTTATAGAAATCGTTTTTCATGGGTATATGAATAAACTGGTGTTGTATCGTATAGACAATGTGAAAGGTGTTTTATTATGAAGAAAAATAGTGCGGACAATTATACAAAGACATTACTTGCTTCTTGAAACGCTCTTTTTCTCTTATTTGTTTTGCCGGGTTTTTCGTTTGCTGTAAGTTTCTATCATCGGTTATACAGCCTTTTTAGTCGGCTGGTATACTAGGGGAATCATTCGGAACACGTAATACCTTGCTAGCTGTTTTATTATTTGCTCTGTTATCTGAAATTGTATGAATACATGAAGCGAAACAGAGAGTGCGTGCAGCGGAAATATATCATCTTTATTGCTTTAGAAAATGATGTATGATATATTGTCAACGCAACTTATTAAAAGTGTTTAATAAGTATGTTGATTAAGGTGGTGAGCGATTTGAGTGAGCAATTTGTTACTCAAAAATCGATTAAAGAGACAATCCTTCGCGGCATTCGTACAGTTCTTCTAGAGCGAGGTAGTGCAACGAAAGTTGAGCTTAGTAATACATTAGAAATTAGTTTTCCAACGATAAGTAAATTTATAGAAAAAATGAAACAAGGCGGTGAAGTCACTTTAGCTGGTTTAGATGATTCAAGTGGTGGAAGAAGAGCGAAACGATATGAATATAATCCAGAATATATGTTAGGTTTAGCGATATTTTTAGAAAAAAATGAAACAAACTATACAATTTTCAACTGTTTAGGGGAAGTAAAAGAACAAGGAAGTACTTCAAGTATGTTAATTGATACGGGCGTAAATCTATTATCTAAACATATTGAAGGTCTTATCGCTACATTCCCGAAAATAAGCTCTATATCAATTGGTGTGCCTGGTTCGGTTGATAATGGTCGTATTTTTTATATTCCTGGATATGAAAAGTTCCAAAATTTTAATTTGAAAAGTCATTTGGAGGAACAGTTTTCTATACCAGTAGTAATAGAAAACGATATGAATGCCGCAGTGCTTGGTTATTATAAAAACACTGGAAACTATGATAATTCCTCTCTTGTATATTTGTATTCAGGTCAAAATGGTCCGGGTGCAGGTATTATGATTAATGGAGATGTCGTAAGAGGAAGTACTTTTTTCTCAGGAGAGATATCTTTCGTTCCGCAGTATGATAATAAAAATTTCTTACAAGCTTCGAGAAGTGAAGATTCGAATAATCCAGAGGAATATAATATAGATGCTATTACTCGTTTAATAGCTACATGTACAGCTATTATTAACCCTCATGGATTCATCTTCTGTGATGATGAAGTAAACCAATTTGTAATAGATCAAATTGTAAAAAGTTGTACGCAGTACATTCCGGCAGAACATATTCCGAAAATAACAGTGAGCAACTGGAAAGAAGATTATTTATATGGGCTAAAAAGCCTTGGACTTGATCTTATGATTACGAGAACAAATAAAGAAAATTAAATGTACTGGCAATGAAGCATCCAATTGCCAGTTGAATAACATAAAAGAAAAGGTGTCGATTATGAAAATTGAACATGTAGCAATTTGGGTGAATGATTTAGAAGGAATGCGTGATTTCTATAAACTGTACTTCGGTGGTGAAGAAAATAGCTTATATCACAATCCGAAAAAGCAGTTTGAATCTTATTTTATAACTTTTGAAGGTGGTGCGCGTCTAGAACTGATGAAGCAGGTAGGGATAGATGATGCATTACAAACACAAACAATAGGATATGCACATATTGCTTTTTCTGTAGGTAGCGAAGAAAAAGTGAACGAATTAACTAGCACATTAAAAGAAGCAGGATACGCTGTGTTAAACGGTCCCCGTACTACAGGGGATGGTTACTACGAAAGTGTAGTAAGTGATCCTGAAGGAAATCAGATTGAGATAACGATCTAACTTTTTATTTACTAATAATGAATAAAACTATAAAACTTTGTTGTTCCCCATGATGTTTGCAAGAAACTTATTATTTCTTCAGAAAGGGGGACATACCACATACCCATCAAGCTAATCAAGTAAATTACTAGTTATGAAACGATTCTTGTTTCATAACTAGTAATTTATAGAAAGGTAGGCATGCTAAAGAAGCCTATTAAAACTTGATTTTTTGCTAGGCAACTTGTCTATTCTTCACCGTCGTTTTATACACAATCCCTAGAACATCAAAGACGGTCATCTTCTTATACCGATGACATTTACGACTGTTCTTTTTGAGCAGCTGATAAAGGCGATGCAGAATTTTTAAAAGTTTTTCTGTGCCAACGGCTATCGCTTGAAACAGTAATGGAAAGTAATCTTTAATTATATACATCGCTTTGTATTCACTCAGCTCCTGTTTTTTCTTTTCAAGCAGAAACTGACGCATTTGAATCATCGTAGGAGAACAGAGGAGAATGCCGATGAGTTGTCCATATAAATGGCACTCTAGGCGTTCTCTTTTTATATTTTGACATTCATCAATTTCAAAGAGTGACTTCCACGTTTTAAAAAAAATTTCAATCTGCCAACGAAGTGAATATAATGGATGCACGTAGTTCGTCGGTACTTCTTCTAGCGACGTGTTCGTGATATATACATTCATGTCATTCACTTTAATAGCTATTGTTTCAATAAAAATCTTGAATAATTTTAGACAAGAGCAAAAATCTGAGTTAAAACAAGGTTAGTTATTAATTAAATATTTATCATAGCTTCTACCAATAGTTCCTTAGCATAGGAAAAATCGAATAAAAACAACATACAATTTTTACTACATTGTTGGTCTGGAATTCAACGGAATTCTGTTATGAATTCACTGGAAAATGCAATCTATTCATTAAAGGATCCTAAGGATATTGATGCATTTAAAGAAGAAGCAAAAAAATTGGGGTTACCAGCATCCTATGAATTAGATGCAAAAGATAACGTTTATAAACAGATGATTGGTCCAATCGAGAATATTGCATCTTTTTCGAAAAAGATTGTAATTATGGTGTCTATTGCAGGTGCAACGATTTTAGGATTAATAATTATGCTTTTTATTAAGGAACGTAGAAAAGAATGAAGATAAACTGGAAGATCCTATTAGGGGTACCGCCACATCACCATCAAGTTAAGAAAATACAACTACCTCCAAAACGAAATTTTGTGCTAACTTGTATTAAAAAAGTCCATTTTTTCATTTCTGGGTGTTATAAAATCTTTAAGTTGATAGGCATATGGTGCCACCCCATATAGTATAAGAATGGTCTCATTTTGAGCAAAAGCAATAATGGTTTAAAATTAAGGTATGAGACAAAATTAATAAATAAATCGGAGGATGAAATGTATAAATTATTGATTGTTGAAGATGAAATGAATATTGCATATACACTAAAAAACCATCTTGAAAAATATGGATATCATTGCCTAATTGTAGAAGATTTTCAAAAGGTATTAGAAATTTTTCAAGATTTTCAACCCCACCTTGTCATAATGGATGTTACCCTTCCTGCCTTTGATGGTTATTATTGGTCCCGTAAAATAAGACAAACATCGAATTGTCCTATTGTGATTCTCTCTGCTCGTATGAGTGAGGCGGATCAAGTGTATGGCATTGAAAATGGGGCTGATGATTTCATTACTAAACCTTTTTTATTAGGAGTGGTACTTGCAAAAATTAATGGACAAATTCGTCGTATATATGGCGAATATGCAAGAAATGTACAGGAAAAAATTATAAAAATAGGAAATACAGCTTTAAACCTGGACACTGTACGATTATGCACACCTAATCAGGAGGAGCTATTAACGATAAAAGAACTCCAGCTATGTACAATGTTCTTTGAAGCGTATCCGAATGTTGTAACACGACAGCAACTACTTACCGCAATTTGGGATGAGGAAGAATTTGTTGAGGAAAATACCTTAACAGTAAATATTGCAAGAGTACGAAAGAAATTAGAAGCCATTCATTCTACTTTAGAAATTACAACTATTCGAGGAATTGGCTATCAATTAACGGAGAAACTCACATGAAGTTATTTTTAAAAGACCATATGAGCTTTATTATTTTGTATATCATTACATTTATTAGCTTACCAATTGTGATTCATAGATTAGATGGTTTTGAAAATCATTATACTTATTTTATATTTCTCGCCTTCTCTCTATTGATCGTACTACTTTTTTGTCGTTATTTACGTCGTAAAAAAATGTATACACATATTGGGAACAAGAACATCCATACGGAAAGTTTTATGATTCATCAGCCAATTGCTACATACGAGAAAGCATACGCAACTCAGTTGCAATATATTCAATCCTTATTTTTATCAAAAGAAGAGGAATATAAGAGTTCTTTACATAATCAGCAATTAATGATTTCTCATGCAGTTCATCAAATGAAGACGCCACTTTCTGTCATTCAACTACTCATACAGTCTAATCAGTTTAAGGAACCCAATTCCCTTGCAGAATGGCAAAAAGTAAAAGTTGAATGTGATAAACTGAACTTCTCTTTAAATCAGTTACTAACGTATAGTCGCTCTACTAAATTATTAGCAGATTTAAAAATAGAACCAATCCAGTTAAAACTTATTGTACAGGAAGTTATTAACGATTTAAGGGATTATTTTATTGAAGAAGAAATCTTTCCTAAAAGCACTATACCGGAGCATATATTGCTTTATTCAGATCGTAAATGGCTAAAGGTTGTGGTTTACCAGTTATTAAGTAACGCAGTTAAATATGGCGAAAAACACTCTGCTATTATGATCCATTATGAAAATGGACAGTTGTTCATTAAAAATAAAGGAGAAACGATACCTGAAAGTGAAATAAAACGTGTTTTTGAATTATTTTACACAGGAACCAAAGGACGTATAAAAGGGGAAGCAACTGGTATCGGTCTTTATTTAGTAAAAAGTATCCTTACTACATTAAATCATCCATACCACCTACATTCTAAAGATAATGAAACAACATTTACAATAGATTTCTCAAGAAGTATAGAAACGGCTACCAAATAAGGTAGCCGTTTTGAATGTGACAATTTTGTCATCTTCCTGTCACATTGAGAGATGTTAAGAAGCAACAAGCATATTTATACTAAAATACTGAAAGATACAAAGGAGTGAAGTACTGATGTCAAACACCATTTTAAATGTAAAAGGGCTTCAAAAGGAATATACAGGAGAAATTACCTACAAAGCGTTAAAGGGCATTGATTTTCATTTAGACAAAAATGAGTTCGTTGCAGTAATGGGTCCTTCTGGCAGTGGGAAAACAACGTTCCTTAATTGCATCTCAACAATTGATCGCCCAACTAATGGCTCCGTTACAATTAATTCAAAAAATCCTTATGAATTAAATGACGAGGAACTAGCGAAGTTTCGTCGCACAGAATTAGGATTTGTATTCCAAGACTTTAATCTCGTTCATACTTTAACAGTCGAGGAAAATATTTTATTACCTTTAACACTCGACTCTGTAAAGGCTACAGAAATGAATAAACGTCTAGAGAAAGTTGCAATCTTTTTAGGGATTCAAGGGATTTTAAAAAAGAGAACATTTGAAATTTCAGGAGGACAGAAACAACGTGTGGCAATTGCACGAGCTGTTATTCATGAACCGGGGTTATTATTAGCCGATGAACCAACTGGAAACCTAGATTCTAAAGCGGTAAATGATGTTATGACATTGTTTGAGTCAATTAACAAGACCTTTAACACTGCTATTTTAATGGTGACACATGATGCTTATGTTGCTAGTTTTGCACATCGTGTAATTTTTATAAAAGACGGCATTCTTTTTAATGAAGTGTATCAAGGTAATAATAAAAAGGAGTTTTATCAGGAAATCATGGATACACTTACATTTTTAGGTGGTGGTCAGCGTGAGTTTTAATCATATAGTCCTTCAAAACATTTTGCGCGATAAATGGACCTATATTTCCTATTTTTTAAGCAGTGTATTTTCCATTTTAATATTTTTCTTATTTTCGATTATAGCTTTCCATCCAATGGTGGCGACCATTCAAATAGGAAGTACACTTAGCCTTGTAATGATGCTTACGAGCTTTATTGTGTATATTTTTTCATTCGTTTTCATCATTTATTCGATGTTTTCATTCTTGAAAAAGAAAACAAAAAATCTCGGCATTTTTATGATTACTGGGGCATCTATGCAGCAAGTGCGTAAGATGTTGTTCAGAGAAAATATGTTTATTGCTGGTATAGCAATCCTAACAGCGATTGTGCTTGGGCTTGTAATCGCCCCTTTGTTTTTAATGATCACCAAAAGGGTGTTACAAGCGAGTAGCTTTGGTATGTATATACCAGTACAAGCTATCGCATTAACGACTATTTTATTTACAATTTTATTCTGTATCGTTTCTAAATTTATAACACGTTTTATTAACAAGGAAGAAGCTGTTCTTCTGTTAAAAACAGATGTAACACAAGAAAAGTTAATAACACCTGCACCATGGAAGTTGTTACTATCTGTAATAACGAGTGGATTTTTAGCACTATCACTTATTTTAGAACTGAATTGGATTGAATCACCTGGAATGGTCTATTACCTTTTACTATTTGTCAGTTCCCTATTAGCCATTTATTTTATAATCACGCAGGGAATGTTGCTATCGATTCGTGTATTACAAAAGCATCCATCATACTACAAAAAAACAAATATGCTTTATGTTTCGAACCTTAAAGCCAAAGGGCGCTCACATGCCCATCTTATCTACTTATTAACTATCTTATTGTTAGGTGTATTTTTATGTACAAACGTACTGTACAGTTCTTATTACAATATAGATAAGAGAGTGGAATCATTAGAACCGTACAGTTTTCAGTATATCTCACTTCCAGGAAATAAGCCGGAAAGTGAGCAGGAAGACGTTTCATTCATTGAACATACATTAGCAAAACAAGGTAAATACGAGGCATATTATTCTGCATTTAAAACAGATAAAAATCAGAATATCGGTTTTATGTCGGTTTCAAATTATAATGCATTTAGCATTCATAAAACTCTTTTCTTAAAAAATGATGAGTACTATGTTGTAGCAGGATACCAAAATATTCTTCCAAGTGTGGAATTAATCCATGACTATCCGTTTGGAGAACTTAAATATGCAGGAATTGAGAAACGAAATATTTTAATGTCAGGTGTTCAAAAGGTATACTACATCGTCCCAGATGCAGTTTATGAAACCATTGATTATCCTATATTTAAAGTATTTTCTTATGAGGTTGAGCATTGGACTGAAAAAAACGAATTAGCTGAAACCATTTTCTCTAAAATTACCCCAATACAGTATGAGCGCCAAATTCATTCGAAAATTAATTTGTACGATACAGAGAAGTTCACGGTAAGCCTCTTATTCTTTATCGGTTTTATGATGAGTCTTATCTTTTTGAGCGCAGCAATGAGTATACTTTATTTTTACCTGCAAATGGCACTTGAAGGAGAAAAAGAAAAATATGCAGGAATACGAAAACTTGGCTTTTCTATAAAAGAATTAGCTTCTGTTGTGACCAAGGAGTTAGCGACATTAATTTTTATCCCGTTTGTACTTGCATCTATTCTTCTATGTGGAATTATGTTTGGATTGCGTAACCAGTTTTCATCCGCGCTTTATGGGGTCACAGCAATAGGGGTAGGTATATTTTTATTACTATTTGTTATAAGCTTTTTCATCATTCGACGAAGTTATTTGAAAAAACTAATGAATTAACAAGACATGGGTTTAAGGATTTAGTTACTTAACCTAAATATATTATAGTAAGTTTCACTATTTAGGAGGTTCTATTTTTACAAAAGAACCTCCTAGACAAAAAATTAATACTTTTTATGAAAATAAAAGAGTGTTTCCAGAAGATTAATAGTATCTAAGTATCATGTAAGGTGGAGGTTTAGGTTTTATGAGGTTAAATGCTTTTCAATTAAAGATTTTTGCAATGGTCCTTATGGTCATTGACCACGTGTATACTTACATTCCAGGTATGCCAATGTGGATGCATCATCCAGGACGTATTGTGGCACCAATTTTCTTCTATTTTGTAGTGGAAGGATTTTTCTATACACGAAATCGTAAAAAGTATGCTACACGTGTATTTATATGGGCAGCGATTATGTTTGCGGGTTCAGCACTAATTCAGTATATGTTCCCAAGAGAAAGTGGACTCCACAATAATATTTTCTTGTCGATTGGGTTTGGAATAGTGTTATTATGTGTGATTGATTATATAAAGTGCACAAAAAATTATCTACTAGGAATTCCAGCTATAATTATTGTAGCGTTATTAGGAATGTTTACAGAGGCAAGTATTTTTGGAGTGACAATGACTTTAATTTTCTATTTCTTTAGAGAGAAGAAAATGTGGTTAATTATCACATATGTATTGCTCTCATTATCAGAAGTTCCGACGTTACTTATGATTGGAGAAATCTTTACAGATATAGGTATATTTGGTTACGGTAATCAATGGATGATGGTATTTGCGTTGCCATTCTTCTTTTTATACAATGGAGAACGTGGTGTAAATAATGCATTCACAAAATATATGTTTTATATTTTCTATCCGGCCCACTTATGGATTATCTATACAATTGGATATTTTTTTGAGTAAATAAGGCCAAACACTTTGCATAATATGCATAGCGTTTGGCTTTTATTCTAGTATCATTATAAAATTATCATTATGGGGGTAATTAAGAATCTTAGTTTGATGGATATGGGGACATACCACTGAGTAAGTCAATTTTGATTTTCTGTATATATCCATTGCTTATTTGTATTTTTTCAATAGCTGTGACATATAAAGTAGGTACATTTTACGTGATGCCAATGATAACTTTTCTTATTTTTCTTATGTTAAATGTTACATTGCATGATCCAGCATTTTTCTTTTGGGTTGGCATGTATACTATTTTTTTATGTATTGTTTCTTATATCACTATACTTTTTGTAAAGGGATATAAAGTTGTAGAAAGAAAACATTAATATCATTTTGGGGAAAGAGGGAGTTACGGTGAACGATAACAACCTCATTTCACGTTGCAATGACGGGAAATGAGGTTGTTTATTTCTATTTTTAATTGGAGTGATGAAAATCGCGAAGAATTCCCTCAATAACTGGATGAAGAGTACTAGGTAATTCATCAAGCGGAAAGAAACGTAATTCTTTTGATTCTGTTTGATCACATACAAGCTCACCATGGAATTCACGGCAAATATAAACAACGAGTACACCATGTACTTGATCGCCGTTTGGATAGATTTGAAAGAAATCAGGTCCTGAGTATGTACGGAAGAGTTCTGGATTTTCAATGATAAGCCCAGTTTCCTCATATACTTCTCGTTTTAAAGCGTCTTCTAACGTTTCGTTATATTCTAAGGCGCCGCCAATAATACCCCAGCGGTTAAAATCTGTACGTAGCTGCAGTAATATTTCATTTTCTTCATTTAATATAATGGCGTGTGAACCTATTAAAATAAGTGGATGATTTCCTACTAAATTTCTCATGTCTTCGATATAACCCATATTTTTTCTCCTTACATTTAATAATAATTAGGAAGTTCTTTTAACATTTTTTCTGTTTTGCGGGATGTAAAAGCTAAGTTATGATCATCTTTCGTTCTGAAAAATAATGTGCGTAAAAAGGTTTTAATGTTGGCACATAAAATACAATATTCATTAAGTGAAAGGCGTTTTCTAATTTGGGGAAGCCTTTTTATTTTTTTATAAATAATAGAAATTAACTCATCTTGCGGGAAGTCATGATACAACATTGCTAGTAAAGGAGTAACAATTCGTTCATCTTCGTTATTATGAAAAAGATCAGATGGAATGAAGATTTTATTTAATAAACAATGAATTAATTCTTCGTACCACTCAAAGGTCGTATAGGAATTGTGAACAATTTCGGTAAAGGCATCAGATACGTGGGCAAGACAATGAGCCCATCCTTTATTTTCAATATAGCCCCGAAAATCCGTTTCTAAGTTTGTATATGTAATGAGTTTGTTTTTTATTTCCTCGATATCTTCTTCTGTAAAAAAGTAGTGCGAATTAGCGAATTGGAGTATTAACGCAAGTAACGAAACAGTGTAAGAACGTGTGAAAACCCCATCTGTATGTGGGGAGTAAATGTCACAATATAAATACTCATCACTTAAACAAGTTTGCAACAGTAATTTTAGTTGATCATCCATAAGGAATTCATGATGAATGAAATGTGCAAAACATTTATATATAAGTTGATAACGAACGTAACTATCAGGCGTTCCGATAAACTGAAGCATGTTCAATGTTAATTCATTAATATCTATATGTTGCAGTTGCGTATAGTCATTTTGTTGTATAAGCTCTAACTGTTGTTGCAGCGCTGTAATATCCAATGGAGAACCTCCTCCGCACTTTAAAGATGCGATGTTTTCTAGTATTCTATATATTCAAGGACAATCCTGCTCATGCAAGGAGAACAAGTAGAAATTCGAGTATGACATAGATGAGGGAAGAATATGACGACGATAGAACAATTAGAAAAACATTTTAAAATAGGAAGAAAAGCTTCTTCTATCATGATAAAAGAAAATAATGCAGAGATTTTTACAGAAGAGCAATTAAAGGAAATCATGCAATATTACGTTGCTGAGGCTGAAAAAGAGGGGATAGAAAACTTACATTTTGAGATTTCTTCAAAAAGCCCTAATTATGATGTGTATAAAAAATGTTTCGAAACGTATTTATTTGAATATGTTACTGAAAACATGATTGTATTTAAGGATATATATGAAGTAGAAGATGTAGAAAGTGACATTGATTTTAAGTTGATTGAAGAAGTTGGTGAAGATGCTTTTTATTCTCTTTGGAAGGAAACGACTGGAGAACAAATCGCTCATGATCAATTTGTAAATATGATGCTACAAGAAATTGGGGAGCAATGGAAAGAACATTGTTTAACTGCGAGTATTAATGAAGAGCCGATAGGAATTGTAATCCCGCATATTGAAAAGGGGACGTTAGAAGAAGGAAAACTCATGTATTTCGCAGTCGCTCCAAATATGCGAAATAAAGGGTATGAAACAGCATTCTTTACAGGAGCAATGTTTGTCTTAAAAGAAATAGGTGCATCTTATTATATTGGCGAGACAAATGTACAAAATGAGTGGATGAAGGATGTTTTTGAAAAGAATGGATGTCAGCTGCTTAGTTGTACTGAGCGATATGTGAGGAAGTTTTAGGAGGGTGAATGATGTACTTTCCCGAACTTATTTAGCGGGAGGGGTGAAAATGTTAAAACAATCCATGCATTCATTCGTTTTACTGTATCCAAATGTATTGTTAGAAGGATGGAGAATTGAAAAAGTTTCAGAACGTTATGAAGGTGAAAAGTGGGAAACTTTTTGGTTTCAGGTTGTTACTCCAACTGGAATGTTTCGGATAAAAGAGTTTTTTCTCGATATAATGGAGCCAGTATTTCCAGATAGTTGTATTTCTCAAGCAAAAGGAGAATGCTTTCAATATAAATGGCTTGTGTATTGGAAAGGTATAAATTATAAGGGGAAAGAAAGTTACGTTACATCTAGATGGAAAACACAAATTGAAGTTTCTGTTGATCGTGGATATGTAAACCAAGATGAAATGGAACAATTTCTATTTGATTTACAACCGGTAAATATGGAGTTTGCGAAAACGATATTACATACACCATTTCACTTATTAAGCTTTCAAGCGAAGAGAGGTGAAATGGGCGAGATAGGAAGATGTCATGAGTGGAATGATCCAGATGATATATCCTATGTAAAATTATCAATTCATAAAAGGCTAAGTTGGAAACTTGAATCGGTCGGTTTCGGAAATGATGAAACGCAGTATGTATACTGGGACGAAGATAATGAACTATATGCACTTTGGGTTTGTAGACATAAAAACAAAGCGTATTATCCTGTTTCTTCATGGGCAATGAATTATAGCCCAAAACAAATTATAAACGGGTTAGAGTTTTATTCGCACCCTGATCGCGGAACAGTTGTATATGAAAACTTTGGTAATGAACAAATCGCATACGTATTTCGAGGGAATCCATGTACAAATTTTGAACAAGTAAAAGAACTTTTTGCCTGTTTGTAAGATAAAAAGAAAAATGAGAACGACAAAGTAGATATTTCTATAATACAATAAAGAAAGATTCGATTATATGAGAAAGCGTTGGTGAAAGAATGGAGCAGCAAAGAAGTGGGTTACAAGCAACTGTAGAAAGAAATGAAGATAATACGCTATATATAAAATGGGAAAATAATATAGAAGAAGTTCGCATTTACTGGAGTACTTCGCCAGATCATATTGAAGAAAATGGCGAATTACTTGCAAAGGTAAATGGAGAATCATCATGTACAATTGTAAACCCGAGTGAAAATGAACGTCCATATTTTAGATTAGTAGGAAGTAATGGACAAGCAGTAACAGTAGCTGAGCGTAGACTGCCATTACAAGGCGCGTTTAACTTCCGTGATATGGGAGGATATGAAACGACTGAAGGCTGTAAAGTAAAATGGGGCAAATTATACCGTTCTGAAGAATTAGCAGGATTAACAGAGTGGGATATTGCGTATTTACAAAAGTCTGGTTTAAAGTTAATTTGTGATTACCGTACAGACTTTGAAGTGAAGCATAAGCCGAATCCAGAAATTACGGGTGCTCGTCAAGTATGCTTACCAGTTATGCAGGACTTAGCGAAAGACTTGAACATAAATGAGTTTTTCCAAGTTGGTGACCTTTCTATGTTAGGAAAACCAGGTGAGTATCTTGTGAAAATGAATCAAGACTTCGTAAGTGGTAATGAAGCATTTGTGAGCTTCTTAAAACTTGCACAAGACCCGGAAAACTTACCGTTAGTAAACCACTGTACAGCTGGGAAAGACCGTACTGGATTTGGATCAGCATTATTATTACTTTTACTAGGTGTACCAGAGAAAACAGTAATGGAAGATTACTTATTAAGTAACGGATTCCGTGAAAAGCTAAATGAGAAAATGATGGCCTTTTTAGGTGCAAAACTACAAAATGATGAGAGTAGAGCGATATTAGGTGCGATGTTCGAAGCGCGAGCTGAATATTTACAAGCTGCGATTGATGAAGTGAAAAAGCAATACGGATCAGTTGAAGCGTATGCTGAAAAAGCTCTTGGCTTTACGAAAGAGTCGTTAGAGGAAATGAAAGTGTTATTGCTAGAGGATAAATAAGAAGTCCGGAGGCTAATTGGATTAGCCTCCGGACTTCTTATTGTTGATATAATTTCGTTCTATAAAGAGCTCGATAACGAAATGTCGGTGCGCATTATGAAATTTTTCGGTGCCTTATTATGCCTATAATAATTGGAATAGCTGTCCCAATTAATAATATTGGTAAAAATAATTTACCAAAACCGCCGCTCCAATTTAAAGCTATTGAAACTGTTTCGAATTGGATGAAAGCAAATATGAGTAAACAGACATTTTTTAATTGATTAAGCATTTTTCTGCTATTTAAATAAAACTGCTTCGCATTCGATTCATTAAATCTTTTTGGATAGTTATGAACTTCTGGAAACTTTTCTAAAGTCTGCATTAAAAGGAGTATGAATGCTCCTATTCCTGGTAGAAGTAATAGTTCCCATTTTGATCCCCAACGATCTACAGTTCCATATGCGTTATAATGTGCGGGTACTTCCTCGGGTAATCTTCCCCAAATGATAATCAAAAAAATGATTGATCCAAAGAACAAGGAATATCCAATAATATCTCCAACCCATTCGCTTTTTGTTTTTGGGATTTTTATTTTAGGTCTTTCCCATGAATTTACTATATTTTTCCGCCCCTTTCTAAAGTAACTGTAGTAATACAATTCCTGTATTGTCTGTTTAAAATTCGAATCCATTATCTAAATCATCTCAAATTTACAGTATTTTAACAATTAATTACTTTTGAATAACATGACTCGTGCGTCTTAAACAAATATAAGATTGCTGTTCGTAAAAACAAAACGTTCGACTTGAGGGACAATTAATGAGAAACTAAAAGTTGTAAATAACGTACTAGTTGAGGAGAGCATAATGAAATACAAAGTTATATTATTCGACGTAGACGATACATTATTAGATTTTCCTGAAACGGAAAGACACGCATTGCATAATGCGTTTGTACAGTTTGGCATGCCTACAGGGTATAATGATTATCTTGCAAGTTATAAAGAGATTAGTAATGGGTTATGGAGAGATTTAGAAAACAAAATGATTACGCTAAGTGAATTAGCAGTAGATCGATTTAAACAATTATTTGCACTTCATAATATAGAAGTAGATGCGCAGCAATTTAGTGATGTATATCTTGAAAACTTAGGGAAAGAAGTACATCTTATAGAAGGTGCAGTGCAATTATGTGAAAATCTACAAGATTGCAAGTTAGGTATCATTACGAACGGTTATACGAAGGTGCAACAATCTAGAATCGGAAATTCACCTTTATGCAACTTCTTTGAACATATTATTATTTCTGAAGAGGTTGGCCACCAAAAACCAGCACGTGAGATTTTTGATTATGCGTTTGAAAAGTTTGGAATCACGGATAAATCAAGCGTACTAATGGTTGGAGATTCGCTAACTTCTGATATGAAGGGCGGAGAAGATTACGGCATTGATACGTGTTGGTATAATCCAAGTTTGAAAGAGAATAAGGCGAGTGTTAAGCCGACTTATGAAGTGGAGAGTCTGCTGCAAATTTTAGAACTTGTAGAAGTGGCGCGAGAAAAGGTAGCTTCATTTTAATCTTGTTGATATTTGTTGATAAGTCGATATTCTTTGTCGAATCGTCGATATATCGAAAAAATCGTTGATATATTTTAAGTTACGGTAGATATATTTGAAAAATCGTTGATATATTTTGAATTGCTGCGGTCAATTTAGGAAAGAGCTGTGTAACAACTAGAGGTGAATAAAGAATGTTAAAGTTTTCATTTGAGTTAGACAAGAATATCCCGCAAAAGAATGAGCCACGGTATGATGCTTATTCAAAGGGCTTTATCGAAGGAGATGTAACGATTTATGCTGGTGACAGCGTACTTTTTCAGAAGTCATGTATGAAGGTCGCAGAGCTTGGCATTTATTTAGGACAGTGGATGGAACAAGTGCAACACGGGCAGAACGTACATATGAATTATGAAACACCTGATCGTGAGGAAATAATTCTTGGTTTCTCCTATGAAGAGGAAGATCAGTGGAGAATTTATTCCAGTTGGCAACAATTTGAACTTCAGGAGAGTATCTCGACTACAACATTAGTAGAGAGCGTTCAACGCTATTTATATGAGTTAAATAAGGAACTGCGCGCGATACAATATCCTGTGACATTTGATCAGTACTTAAGAGGAGAGCGGATGATGCAGCTTTCTTATAAACGGCTGTGTGATAGTAAAGCGGATACGACATCTATAGAGGTTTATAAGGAAAGCAAACAAGTAGGCGTAGTACGGGGCTATTATAAAAATACGTTGATGAGAGTGCTAGATTTCATTCCGAAAGTCGGTAGTAATATCATTTATGAAATAAAGGATAGTAAGGACAATATTCGCGTCATTGCAAAGGATGTAAGTAGGCAGCGTCAAAGAAGGATTTTAGTAACGTACAAAGATAATAATGATGCAGATCATGAAATACTTGTATGTGATGGAAAGTTATTGGATGCAAATTTCTTATTTACCTTTACATATAAGAGAGAAGAATTTGTTGTTCACAAAACTGCAATTGGGCTTGGAAAGTTATTACGAAACGGCTATGTAACTGCAGATTGGAATATTCGTCTTGAGGAAGATATGTATTATATCGAGATGAATGTGTATGATGAGGATTATATAGACGATCAATATTTACTGTTAGGCGTATTTCATGCGGTTTTGTATGGGTGATAAATGAGAAATACCGGTATTCTTCATGGGAAGGATGCCGGTATTTTTACGTGGTTCTGGTGATTTTGTGTTCTTAATTAATCCTCAAAAATAAAAATTTCATCAATTGTACTATGAAGTGCCTTCGCTATATCGTGAGCAAGCTGTAAGGAAGGGTTATATTTTCCTTTTTCGAGATGGCTAATTGTTTCACGGCGTACACCAACAATTTTCGCTAAATCTTCTTGTGTCATGTTCGATTTGGCGCGATATTCTTTTATTCTCGTTACGAACGCCATTGCGCATCTTCCATTTCATCAACTGGTTTATCGTAAAAGAACATAGAGAAGGCGAATGTAAGAATGAGTGTGCCGAAAATAAGAGCGATATCAATTTCTTGTAGCGTAGGGTTTGGAAATAACATTTCAATAAACATAACGATAGCGGTAGTTAGTAATGTAACGATAAAGGCATTGCGGCACGATTTATTGACGATTTGTTCAAACAGTTCATCGTGTTGAACCGTTCTATAAGTCGTGAAAAAGGAGAAGAAACAGAACATAGTAAACAATCCTTTTTCATAAAAAAAGCCGAGGAAACCGAAGAAACCGAGAAATCCTAAATATTTTATCCAAGTTGTTTTCATGATAGATTCTCCTTTCAATATTAGAAATAAATCACATTATGTTATAAATATATCACATGGGTAATGTATAGTAATAATAGTTTTCCAATTCTTTTCATAATAATAGTAAAAAGAGGAAATATACTGCGAAATAAAGAGGATAATATTGTAAAATGGTTGTAAGGAGGGGGAGGAAGGTATGCTAACTTGGATCATGATCGTTGTATTACTTGTAGTCATTACTGTAGTCGCAACGGTGTTAATTGGGCGAAATGGTGATGCAAATTATAGTAAAGCGACAAAGGGGAATATTAGAAGGCTTACGATGATTTATATTATACTAGCTGTCGTTTTAATTGTTGGATTAGGTATGTATATTTATTTCAAAGGTTAAAAAACTGAAAAATACAAAAATCTAAAAATATAAGTATGCTATAATGTTAATATAGTTATTTGGTAATTAAGGAAAGGATTGGATGGAATGATTGAGATTACGAATGTGTCAAAAAGTTATAATGGCTCTACCTATGCAGTAAAAGATTTAAGTTTATCTGTGCCTAGCGGAGAAATCTTTGGATTTTTAGGACCAAATGGTGCGGGTAAATCAACGACAATTAAGATGATTACTGGTATTCATGGGGTGGATAAAGGAACGATTACAATCAACGGTAAAGATATTATGAAAAATCCGATGGAAGCGAAAAGGACATTCGGTTATGTTCCAGATAGTCCCGATATGTTTTTACGATTAAAGGGAATTGAATATTTAAACTTTATGGCAGATATGTATGAAGTGCCGAAAGAAGTACGCCAAGAACGAATCGAGTCTTTAGCGAAGAAATTTGATCTTTACAATGCGTTATCGGATCAAATTCAAAGTTACTCGCACGGTATGAGACAAAAAATCGTTATTATTGGTGTGCTCGTGCATGAGCCAGATGTATGGATTTTAGATGAACCGTTAACGGGGCTTGATCCAAAATCTGCATATATTTTAAAAGAAATGATGAGAGAACATGCAGATAAAGGTAAGATTGTATTTTTCTCGACACACGTATTAGAAGTAGCAGAAAAAATATGTGACCGCGTCGCAATTATTAATAAGGGGAATCTTCAGTTTAAAGGAAATTTAAATGAAATGAGAGATCATTTTAAATCCAATGAATCACTTGAAAAAATGTTCTTGGAGATGACGGGCAATGAGTAAAATTTGGACGTTAACGAAAGTATTATTGAAATTAAATTATGCAGATTTCATAACAGATAAGAAGAAACGATGGGCGTATGTATTTTCATTTGCAGCTATTTTATTTGTTGGCTTTTTAATATTTGGTTCTATCACACACGGAATGTATGAAGGTATGAAACAATTAGGGCAAGACCCAGGAATGGTTATCGCAATGGGACTTGCGATTGCGAGTATATGGGTGTTTTTAATGAGTATAACGAACATTTTAACAGTATTTTACTACAGCAATGATATTGAAATGTTACTACCATTACCATTAAAACCAGCACAAATTATTTCGGCAAAATTTTTAACAGTATTAATTACACAATACGTAATGAGTTCATTTATTTTACTACCAATCTTTATTACGTACGGGTTAAAAAGTGGCGCTTTTATTACATATTACATATACATGATTTTTATTTACTTACTCTTCCCAATCGTGCCGTTAGTATTAGCTTCGTTACTGATGACAGTTATTATGAGGTATACAAATATAGCGAAAAACAAAGACCGAGGAAATATATTTATCGGAATCGTAAGTATACTATTTATTGTAGGAATTAACGTATTTTTACAGTGGAAAAATAAAAGTTCGTTTTCTGAAGATGCACTTACGAATTATCTTGCGAACAACCAATCTTCTCTTTTAGTACAAATGACAAATTATTTTCCAACTACATATTTTGGGGCAGTGGCATTAGTAGAAAATGCAAATTGGAAGGGACCTTTATATGTAATAATCTTTGCACTTATTTCATTTGTATTCTTTGTGTTGTTTTATTACATTGCAGAGCGTACATATTTAAAAGGGGTTATTGGACTTTCAACGAGTACAGCAAAAAAAGAGGTCATTTCAGCAGAAGGTTTACAAAAATCAACGGTACAAAGTTCACATTTGAAAGCGTATGTGAAAAAAGAATTTAAAACGTTATTCCGTACACCGCAATTTTTCTTAAATTGTATCGTGCAAACTTTCGTTATGCCGATTATGCTATTCTTTGTTTTATTCGTGCAAGATGGAAATTTAAAGTGGATCACAGGTTATATTGATAATCCAAAATCAGCAGGTCTTGCAATTGGTGTTGGGCTTTGTGCCTCTCTATTTTTAATGGGAAGTAACGTCATCGCAACAACTTCATTCTCACGAGATGGAAGTTCATGGTTTGTGAATCGTTATTTACCAGTAAAGGCTTCAGATATCTTTTTTGCGAAAGCGATAACGGCTTGGTTAATTAATGTGATCATTTTAGCAGTGTTCGGTATTACGATGGCAGTTGTAGCGGGAATTTCTCCAGTATTTATGGTTCTTTGGTTCTTATTAAGTGCGAACGGTTTATTGTTAATTAATTTAATCGGTACACGCTGGGATGCACAAACTGCAGATATACATTGGGATACAGAACAAAAATTATTTAAGAGCCGATATACAACATTGTGGAATTTTTTAGCTAATATTTTAATAGCTTTAGTTATTGTAGCGGGAGTAAGTCTATTATACTTCTTCCTTCAAGTAGGACTGTGGGTTATGTTTATCGTTTTATTTGTAATGTTTACGATAGTAAATTATATCTTTATTAAAATTTTAAAATTAGGTGCAGAACGTATATTGTCAAATATTGAATAAAAAGATAGATCCTCTGTATTCGTGCAGAGGATTTATCCATAGATGGAGGAGAAAAGGTGAAGAAAATAGCAATTGTAACAGGGGCAACTCGTCTGAATGGAATTGGTGCAGCTGTATGCAAGGTGCTTGCTCAAAAAGGAATAGACATTTTTTTCACGTACTGGTCTCAGTATGATAAAGCTATGCCGTGGGGAATGCATGACAAAGAGCCCTTTTTGTTGAAAGAGGAGATTGAAAGTTTAGGTGTTCGATGTGAAATGGCAGAAATCAATTTATCGCAGTCATATTCGCCAAATCGTTTGTTTTATATGGTCTCAGAACGTTTAGGTGATCCATCTATTTTAATTAATAATGCAGCGTATGCTACTCATACGAGAATTGAGGAATTAACTATAGAACAGTTAGATAAACATTATACAGTAAATGTTCGCGCTACTATGTTATTAAGTTCATTATTTATAAAACATTATGCAAGCAAGACGAATGGAAGTATTATTAACCTTACTTCAGGACAGTCACTAGGGCCAATGCCTGATGAACTAGCATACGCAGCAACGAAAGGAGCAATTGAAGCATTTACAAAATCAGTAGCACCAGTTGCAATGGAGAAGGGGATTACAGTGAATGCTGTTGATCCAGGACCAACGAATACAGGATGGATTACAGAGGAGCTGAAGCATCATTTAGTATGGAAGTTCCCGCAAGGTAGAGTTGGAGAACCAGTGGATGCAGCGCGTTTAATTTCTTTTTTAGTAAGTGAAGAAGCAAAATGGATTACTGGGCAAGTCATTCATTCGAATGGTGGTTACTCATAAATATATTATGTTAACAATTATTGAGAAACAAAAAAACGAAAGAAAATTTTATTTTTTTGTATAAATAAAATGTCAAGAAAGATAAAAATTTGATGGAAGAGTATATCGTCATATGAAGATCGTAATTCTTCATGTGACAATATACTCTTTTTCTTTTACAACAGATAAGAAAAATGAAGTAGAAGAAACTCGAATATTCAAATTGATTTATCAGTTTTTGTACGTATTATTATGAAGATTACTGTCGGAAAGATGGTAATTCGTATGAAAAGGGATTTTTTAAGGAGAAATCGAATCGTAAAGGGGAGGATAAATTATATAAACATAGGGGGATTTATATGAAAATGAAAAAGGTCGCTATCGCATCGATAACAATTGGTACAATGCTTACTATGGCAGCTTGTAGTCCTTCAGCAGATAAAGAGACAGAAAAGAAAGAGCAAGTAACAGCGCAAAATGAAGGAGAATCAAAAACGACAAGTGCAGATGAAGCGTCAAAAACAACGAAAGATACTGAAAAAGAAACAAATACTTCTTCAAATGAAAAAACAGATAAAGATGCAAAAAACACGAAAGAATCATCAGGAACAGAAAGTAACGGTAAAACGTCAACCCAAAACGAGAATGTAAAAACAAAAGAAAAAGAGACGACAGGAAAGACGAATGATCAAACGACTAGCGGGAAAACAACAGATCAAAGTACAAGTACAAACTCAGACGGAAAAACAACGAAAGATCCGAAGAAAAGTGTAGCTGTGAAAACGAGTGTTAAAGAAGTTGCTGCATTAGTTGATAGCTTAGAAAAGCAGTTAGCTGCTAATCCGAAATTAGATACAGTAAATAAACTTGGAAAACAAATTAATGCAAAGTGGGATGTAATTGAGAAAGAGTTAGAAACATCACACCCAGCTGAATATAAAACAATTGGACAAAGTATGTATCCGTTAATTGTAGGAGCGGAGAAAGAAAAGATAGATATTAATAAAATGAAATCATTAACGACGAAAACGAAAAAAGATTTAAATCAGTTATTGACGAAACTTTCGTAGTTTCAAAAGCCTACTTGTGTGAGTAGGCTTTTTTTATGTAGAGAGTGTAATTAAAGTTTATGGGAAACCTAACGAAAAAGGATGGTGATAAAAATGACAATCGATCGAGTCTGTACAATTGGCCCAGCAAGTAATAATAAAGAAACGTTAGCGCAGTTAATAAACAATGGTATGAAAATTGTTCGGCTAAATTTATCACATGGCACGCATGAAAGTCATAAAGATATCATTCGTTTAGTGAAATCGTTAGACGATTCTATTAAAATTTTAGGCGATGTACAAGGTCCTAAAATAAGGTTAGGTGAAGTAAAAGGAGAACAAATTACACTTCAGGCGGAAGATTCTTTTATTTTACATACGCAACCAGTTACAGGAAGTAATAGAGAAGCAAGTGTTGATTATGAAGGTATCGCGAATGACGTGAAAATTGGCAGTAGAATTTTAATTAATGATGGAGAAGTTGAATTAATTGTTGAAAAGGTAAGTGAGGATAAAATAGAAACAAAGGTCAAAACAGGTGGTAATATCTCATCTCATAAAGGGGTGAACTTACCAGGGGCAATCGTTAGTTTACCAGCTATTACAGAGAAAGATAAAAAAGACATTCAGTTTCTTTTAGAAGAGGATGTTGAGTTTATCGCATGTTCTTTCGTAAGAAAACCTAGTCATATAAAAGAAATAAGGGATTTTATAAAAGAGTATAAAGATACTGCTCCTAATTTAATTGCAAAAATAGAAACGATGGAAGCGATTGAGAATTTTCAAGATATATGTAAAGAAGTAGACGGAATTATGATTGCAAGGGGTGATTTAGGAGTAGAGTTGCCGTACCAATTTATTCCGCTCTTGCAGAAAATGATGATTCAGGAATGTAATCGAACGAATACATATGTTATTACAGCAACACAAATGCTTCAATCTATGGTAGATCATTCTATTCCAACAAGGGCTGAGGTAACTGATGTGTTTCAAGCTGTACTGGACGGAACGAATGCCGTTATGCTTTCTGCTGAAAGTGCATCAGGCGAGCATCCAATTGAAAGTGTAAAAACATTACGTCTCGTTTCTGAATTCGCTGAGCATGTGAAAAAAGACGGGCCTTTTGTGATGAAAGATGTACTGGAATTGCTGCATGAGACTTTGGATGAGTGATGAATAAAAAAGAGGGCGGATATGTATCCGCCCTCGTGTTTTTCATTCATATTATTCTTGCTCTTGCTCATCCAAAATTTTATCAAAAGCAGCAGATACTTTGTCAAATTCTTCATCGTTTTCAATGTATGAAAACTCATTATCTTCTTCTACTTTTAAAAAGAAAATATCAATGTCATCCTCAGATTCTGTTTGAATGTCTTCTACAAAGGCAACTGCAATATATTCAGCACCTTCGACATCCATTGCTCCAAGTACTTCTACTTCCTGATCCTCATTATTCTCATCACTAAGAGTAAACACTTCGCCAACTTCAATATCAGACATATTCATTCTCCTCCTGTTCGACTCTAAAAATAGAGCGTTCAAACTGCATACATACTAATATATCTTTCCATGAAAAATTAATTTCATACATAGGAAAAATCAAATTCTACTTCTTTCGTATGAGTATCCAGCCATAAGGAGCATGAATTTTTGCGTGCTATATTACTAAATCCATTCAACAATTGTATCCATTGTCTGTCTTGTTTTATCACGCTTTGGCTCTTCTTTACGATAACCAAAGGCAACCATAACAGATACTTCAAAGTTATCGCCATTGATTATGCCTTCTTGACGAAGTAAAGAATCTACTTTCTCTTTATCAAATCCTTCTATTGGACAAGAATCAATGCCAATTTGGGCTGCACTCGTCATCATATTACCTAAAGCAATATAAGTTTGCTTTGATGCCCAATCAAATACAGCACGGTCGGATTGTAATAAGTTAAAATCTGTTTCCTGGAACTTTTTGAAGAATTCATATCTGATTTTTTGCGTGTCTTCAGGTAATTCAATAATATCGTTCATCATATATTTAATATACTCTGCATCATAATGCATATCTTTAATGTTTCTTGAAAGAACAATGACAAAGTGACTAGCAGTTGCAAGTTGCCCACCAGCGCCCCATGAATATGGTTGTAGTTTTTCTCTTACTTCTTTATTTTGTACGACAATAAATTTCCAAGGTTCATATCCAAAAGAAGAAGGAGATAATCTGCCTGTTTCTAAAATGAAATTAAAATCTTCTTCTGAAATTTTTTGCATAAGATCGAACTCTTTACATGCATGTCTGAAATGGAAAGCCTCCATAATTTTTTCTTTTGTAATTTGTTTTGTATTTGTCATAAAAGTTCCTCTTTTCATTCATTTATTTTGTAAGTAAATTATATTTTTAAAGTAATATAGAAACAAGTACGCACATTTATGTGGTATAGTATCAAAAAAGATACTATTGGTAAGGGAAGGGATTTATTATGGATTGTTCAAAGGAAAATAATATAAATTACCCATTTCTAAATAAATATTCTTGTCCAGTGGAAGCGATGGTTGAGGTGATTGGAGGGAAATGGAAAGGGGTTATTTTGTATCATTTATTAGATGGTACAAAGAGGTTTAATGAATTAAAAAGATTAAAACCAAATATCACACAAAGAATGTTAACGCTGCAGTTGAGAGAACTCGAAGCAGATGGCATCATACATCGTGAAGTATACCGTGAAGTGCCTCCGAAAGTAGAATATTCGCTAACGGAGCTTGGTGAATCACTTCGTCCAATGATTCTATTAATGATGGAATGGGCAACTCATAATATGGAGAAAGTTTTGGAGAGTAGAAATACGAAAAATAACAGTTAAGAGTTTTAGAAATAAAAGGTGTTTTCCATATGTGAAGACACCTTTTATTTCTATGTTTTTTACTTTTTAACTTCAACTGCTGAAATTGCAAAGTCATTCAAGTTTACAGTTTTTCCATACCAATCAGCATGTTTAAAAAAAACACCTTTTCCATATCCTTCAGTTGAAGTACGTTCCCATAGCGTAGTTGAATAGCTAGCAGTAGGGGATGCTGTACTTACAGAAGAAATTCTATTTTGCCAACTAGGGGGCAAATTTTTAAAACCGCTACTAAGAGAAAAATACTCACCACCTTTATTTGCATGTTCATAGAAGTCTGTACTATTAGGTCCGCTTCCTCCGACACCAAGAGGAGTGATTGTATGATTCAACCTTTGTTTATCTTTTTTAATAAAAGACTCTAAACTTTCTTTGCTCGAAAAACCATAAGATAACCAGTCTCCATTTTGATTTTGTTTCGGTAGAACTAACGTTATTTTTACGTTTTCCTGGGATGGAGCACCAAACTTGTTAAACGCATCTACTGTCTTTTCATCTACAGTTACATATTCAAAAGAGGTAATCGAATAATCCTTTTCGGTACTAGCTGATACTGATCCCAATCCCGCAGTTAATGATGAAATGGCTACCACTGCACCTACTATCAATTTTTTAAGCATGCATTCATCTCCTTTAAATTTAGATTTTTTACATAACTAAAATGTATGATAATTAAGTTGTATTGTAAATATTTAGAATTTTATAAAAATAAAACAGAATATTCTTTTATTAATTTGAAGAAAGGAAAGTAATTAAAAAAAGAATTTACTTAAAAAGTAAATCCTTTTTGGGTGTTAGTGATAAAGTTATTGTGTAAATTTTGCAATTTGCTAACTGACTTCAAAATTCTACTGATTAAAGTTTCATTTTATCCTGTTATGAATCATAAACTTCTTTTGTATTCATAGAAGCTGCATCTAATAAAAGGAAAGCGGCTGCTATCATATGTAGAACGATGTCTATATAAGGAAAGAAGGCAACTAGAGTAACGATAATACCCATATAATGAGGATACGTATTCATGCCGCCTTTTTTAGCTAATAAAATAGTAGTGATATGTAAAACAATCAATAGTAGTAAAGGTATCCCATGTAGGTTAACGAGACTTGGAAATAAATAATAACAAGGAAGTAATAAAAGATGATAGATCCCTGTAGTCCACTTTAGTGCTTGGATGTAGGTTTTCAAAGTTAATCCTCCTAAAATAAATTACATCTATATATTACCAAAAATAATAGGTAATTGGATATTATATATTTGTAGTTTTGAGTAGATTGTAATTATTTTATGTAAACTAATTATTGGTATCTATAAAATAAAAAAACCACCCAAACGAGGGTGGTTCGTATTATAAATAATTACTTAAAGAAGAAAGCGAAACCTTCACCTCACTACCTTCCTTCATATTCCGCAGCACAACAGTGTTTGTACTAAGTTCTTCTTCCCCAATAATAAGCACATAAGGGATATTCTCTTTATTGGCATAATTAAGGGCACGTTTTAATTTGCGTCCTGCTAGTTCAAGTTCGACTTTTAAGGAAGTAGTGGTACGTAATTGCTGGGCGATTTGTAAGCATTGTAATTCTGTCCCAAGCGGGATGATAAATAGATCCGCTGTAGATGATATCGTTTCTTTTTGTGATAGTGCTGTATAAATAACGTCTAAACCGAATGAAATACCGACTGTTGGATAGTTCATATTATCACCACGGAATGCTCCGATAATATTATCGTATCGACCACCGCTACCGATGCTAGATGTAATCGAGCCATCTTTTAAAAAGATTTCATATACGGTACCTGTGTACATTGTGAGTCCTCGTGCTAAAAATGGATTGAATATAGCATTTTCATTTATTCCAAGAGCGATTAAATAGTGCTGTAATTGTTGCAATTCATTTACTCCATCGATAACGAGTGGATTATTGAAAGTTTCTGTAAAGTCAGCGATAGTAAGCTTTAGACAAGATAATACGGTATTACATATCATATCAGCCATTTCTTCAGAAATTCCGCGCTCTAATACATCTTTTCGTACACCATCAATCCCAATCTTTTCGATTTTATCTAATGATAAAATGACGTCACTTGTTAACTCAGTAGGGATGTTAATGGCCTGAAGGATACCGTTTAACAATTTTCGGTTATTATATTGGATTGTTACTTCTAAGTTTAACGTTTGGAACAGCTCAAACGCCATGCTCATGAGTTCCGCTTCAGCCATGACTGATTCTACACCTACTATATCAACGTCGCATTGTATAAATTCACGAAATCTTCCTTGTTTAATGGGGCCATCTCGAAATACTTTCCCAATTTCATACCGTTTAAAAGGGAGGCGAATGTTCGGATTCATTGCCACAACTTTTGCGAATGGAATTGTCAAATCGTAACGTAAGGCAAGTTCACGTTTTCCTTGATCCTTAAGTGTATATATTTCTTTTAAAATTTCATCGCCACCGCCGTACTTGTATGACATAAGCTCATACATATTTAACGTTGGTGTCTCTAACGGTTTACAGCCATAACGTTCAAACGTATCTTCACACGCTCTTTTAATTTTATTTCGCAGTACTTGTTCTTCTGGTAAATAGTCTTTCGTTCCTTTTACATTTCTCATTTCCATCATAATCACTCCTTTTTTAAATTAAAAAAGCTATGCAGGTATAAAAATACCCACATAGCTTTATGAACGCTTCGTGGGTCAACAGGAAAAGCCCTGTACCCACGAAGAAAAATTTTTCTTCGGATACACGGCGTTACGTATGATGATGAAGTTGGAAAGAAGTATTAAAATTTTGCATTAGAAATCTCTCCTTAACAATAAGTTTTTCCAAATTATATCAGATGATTTTTGAATTATCAATATTTTTAGTTTTGAAATATACGTGAAGTTATGTAGGAGAAATGGAAAAGGGTGTATAATAAAACTTAATAATATGAAATAACCTTTTAAGGAGAACGTTATGAAAAAAGATAAAACAAATGCGATGCGAATATTAGATAAAGAAAAAATTGAATATTCGATGATGTCATATGATCCAGACGATGGGAAAATTGATGGCGTATCAGTAGCCGAGAAAATTGGACGAGAAGTGAGAGAAGTATATAAAACGTTAATCGCTCAAGGGAATAGTAAAAATTATCATGTGTTTATTATTCCGGTAGATGAGGAACTAAATTTAAAAGCTGCCGCAAAAGCAGTAAGTGAAAAGAAAATTGAAATGATTCCTGTAAAAGATATTACGAAAGTGTCAGGATATATTCGAGGCGGTTGTTCACCAGTCGGAATGAAGAAGTTATTTTCTACATGTATTGATGCGAGTGCTCAATCGCTTGAAACAATGATAGTAAGCGGCGGGAAAATTGGTATACAAATTGAGCTGAAAGTTGATGACTTGATGAAAGTGACGAGAGCACAGTTTGGTGAAGTAACGAAGTAAATATACATAGGGAAAGAAGTTCTAGTTTTATTAAATTTAGATAAAGATTTATAGGATAGTTAGTTCATTATGGGGCTGATTATCCTTTTTATTTACGTAATAATACGTTATGTTAACCGAATATGTATACAGTATTCAACCGAAAACAAATAACATATCAACTCTATAAAATGGTAAAATAGGGAAAAGGGCATTCTGAATAATACCTTTAGAAACCACTATTTATCACATAGGGGTTTTCAAAAAAAGTAAAAGGGGGGGGATAAATGAAATATATTAATGGATTGTACATATCACTTATATTGATGATGTTCATTAATTTACTTAATTTCACAATTTTTGATAATAAATACTCAGGGATAACAATGTATCTTTCTTCCGTTATATTCATAATTGGGAGCGCATTTTTCGGAAGTGCAAAACGGCTTAAAATGAGTGAGAAAAAATAAACCATATAGGAGGTGATAATCATTAATGAAACAACAAGAGCAAGTTATCTTTCGTGAGGTTCAGCGATCCCCAATTTGGGTATGGATACTCATATTAGGGATCGCCATGCTGATGTGGTATGGATTTATTCAACAAATTATTCTTGATATTCCGTTTGGAGATAAACCAGCTCCTAATGGTGTATTAATTGTTATATGGTTGTTTTTCGGGATTGCCTTTCCTGTATTAATGCTTGGAGTATTGAAACTGATCATTGAGGTCCGTGAAAAAGGTCTTTATGTCCGCTTTGTTCCTTTTCATTTTCAATATAAGCAGTACCTTTTCAAAGATATACATCATTATGAATGCATTACTTACAGTCCCATAAAACGATTTGGAGGATGGGGAATTCGTTTTAATCTTAAGAATGAAAAAGCCTATAACATGAATGGAAATAAAGGTATAGAGTTAAAGTTGCAATATAACACAGTAGTAATCGGCACTCAAAAATCAGACGAATTAAAAAAAGCACTGGACTCAGTACAAAAAGTATAATGAAAATTAAACTTCAACTTCAACAAACGGGTACAATTCAAAAAATTCTACTAGGTATACCTACTTTAAAAACAACTTAAATTTACTTCCAATATCGAAAATTATGTAAAGAAGCTGTTCATTGGATTCCCATAGAAAACTGTGGTGAGATGAAATTTTTGATTTTGAAGTACTTCAAAATCTCAGCTAGATGACTATGTAGCATAAAAAGGCAGGAACATATCAAATATGTTCCTGCCTTTGATTTTGTTTTAGACAGATGTTTCTTAACAGTTGATTTTGTTAACGAAAGTCGACTTCAAATCCATATTTTGTGTGAAATAAAAGCATATAATAAAAGTATGAGGTGATGATGTGAAGGAGATAAACATTCATAAAGTAATTGCGGATAAGAGAAAAGAAAAGGGAATTACGCAGGAAGAATTAGCGGCGTATATAGGTATTACGAAGGCGTCTGTTTCCAAATGGGAGACGGGGCAAAGTTATCCGGATATTACATTTTTACCACTATTAGCATCGTACTTTAATATAAGTATAGATGAACTAATATGTTATACACCGCAAATGGAACCGGAAGATATTAGGGATTTATATCATAGACTAGCAGAAGCTTTTAGTGAGGAACCGTTTGACGAAGTAATGACGGAATGCAAGGAAATCATAAAAAAATATTATTCTTGTTTTCCATTATTAATTCAAATGGGATTGCTTTTTATTAATCATCATATGTTAACAGAGGATACGGATAAAAGAATTGAAATATTAGAAGAGGCAATGTATCTATTTAACAGGGTACAGGAAGAAAGTGATGATGTTTCTCTTGTGAAAGAGGCCGTATCGTTTCAAGCAACTTGCTATCTTATACTCAATAAACCGAATGCAGTATTTCAATTGCTTGGCGGAACGATACGTCCTAACGTTCCAGAAGAGGATTTAATTGCCCAAGCATATCAAATGCTTGGAAATACTGAAAAGGCGAATGAAATTATGCAAATTAGTATGTACCAACATTTAATACAATTCGTTGCGACAATACCGAATTTTGTAGTAGTAAATGCCTCAAACACAGAAAAGGTAGAGGTAATTTTAAATAGAGCTTTCATGTTAATAGATATATATGAAATAGAAAAATTACATCCAAATATGACTTTAAAAGTATACTATGCTGCTGCGCAAGTATATTGCATGCAAAAAAAATTTGAAAGAGCATTAGAAATGTTACGGAAATATGCAGCGGTTTGTGCGGCGAGCTTTACAGTAAATAGTCTACATTTACATGGAGATTCCTATTTTGATGCGATTGATGAATGGTTTGCAGAATTTCCGCTCGGCGCTAAAACGGTTAGAAATGAAGAGATTATAAAGCGGAGCATGTTGCAAAGTATTGCAGAGAACCCAGTTTTTGCTCCAATGAAAGATGTAAGAGAGTATAAAAATATAATAACGAGTTTGAAATTTAAATTGGATATAAAAGAATAGGGGTGACAAAATGATGACTTTTGATGAATATGAAGTAGCGATCAATAGTGAGTTTACTTTACAAGGTACGATTACAAGGCCCAATGTTGACGGGAAGTATGCGGCTGTTGTCATTATCGCGGGATCTGGGGAGATTGATCGTGATGGAACGATTGTACCGCTAAAGCTTGCGTCGAACATATATAAAGATTTAGCGCATATATTGGCGCAACTGGGCGTGGTGACGCTCCGCTTTGATAAGCGCGGAGTAGGAAAGAGTGACGGAGATATCATGAAGACTGGAATGTGGGATTTAGTTAGTGATATAGAGTCTACGATTACGTATTTAAAAGAACAACCATTTGTTGATCCAGAAAATATCATTTTGGCTGGTCATAGTGAAGGGTGTATGTTGGCAACAGTAGTAAATGCAAGAACACAAGTTAATGGGCTCATCCTTCTTACAGGAGCTGCGGAATCATTAGAAGAAGCTACGAAAAGACAAAGAGAAATTGCATATAAAGAACTAAAAGAGCAGAAAGGAATAAAAGGAAAACTAATGCGTCTTCTCAATGTGGAGAAACGTGGAGAAAAGCAGATGGAAAAAATAAAAGAGAAAATGATGAACACAGAAAAAGATACGATTAAAGTTGGTTTTAAACCGATGAATGCAAAATGGTTTAGAGAGCATTTTCAGCATGATATTTATAAAGATTTACAACAAGTAACATGTCCAGTACTAGCTATTGCTGGTGATAAAGATATTCAGGCTGACCCTGAAAGAGCGAAGCGTATTGGTGATTATGTGAAGGGTGATTCTGAAGTACATGTAATAAAAGATATGGATCATAGTTTGAAAAGTTTTGAGGGGGATTTCAAGGCTTTAGAGTTTAAAAAGAATTATGAAGAAGGGGCGGGAAAGCCACTTCATCCAGAGTTGGAAGAAATAATTGTGAATTGGATGGAATCATATTTTATCCCAGGTAGTAGGACTCTTACATCAAAATTAGGTGAATATGAGGAAGATGGAAGGGAGAGTAACTGCCTGTAAAAGACGGACTGGTGTGGGGGAATAGTAGGTGTAAGTACTTCTGTAGTTTCAAACATATTCCCCTGATTGTAGGTTCTATAAACACCCTATAAATAATCCAGGCTATTTAATATTAGGAGGAAGCCAACTATACACATAATCCATGATAGAGCCGATCCTGTACTATTAGCAATTTTCATTCGAAGCTTCTCGAGAGGTTTTTGCATCCACCGACCAAATAGGAGATAGAAGAGAAACAGTACGAGAGAGGGCAATACCATAATAAAGTTGTATCCCGCTAAAATAGAAGACCATTCTATCCATGATAGATTAGAAGTAGTCAGTATACCAATTGCCGCAAAATAAGGAAATGCAGTACCCGCTTCAATTAATGTAGTAGTGAATCCTAGTGCAATCATTGAAAAAGTACTTTTTGTTTTTGGTGAAGGGATCTCTGAATTTTTCTTAGGTGGAATATAAAAGCTTGCGATGAATAATATGACGCCAATAATAAATAAAAACCAGCTTACGATTCGATTTTGAAATAAGCCAGAAATAAATTTAAACAAAAAATCTAATCCTAACATGAGTGAAACGCCAACAGCAAAATAACATCCTGCTACGGTCAATAAATAAACGAATAAACGTTTCGTAAGATTCTCTTTATCTGTTAAAAGTAGATATATTGTTACTCCTATTGTAGTAGGGCTTAGCGTATCTAATATGGCCAATCCGCCTATTAGGAGAAGTTGTTCTGTACCCATCGCTCGTGCCCCCTTATCTCGACTCAGGATGATTCTTTTCAGTCATAAAAATGGCATATGCCTCGTTCATAAACTGAAGCACATCTTGATCAATTGGATATAAATTTAGCTTCTCTGATTGTTTTGGAGACATCCGTATCTCCCAAAGCTTATCTAAAAATTCATCCTCACCTTCAAATTCTTCTAAGCGTTTTTCCTCCATTCTTCTTATGATATTTTGAACTTTCGTTGCTTTTGGGCCGTCCTTCATATAACGCTTTAACTGACCTATGAGAGCAATCCATTCGAGTGAATCAGAACAGTCACTTGCCATCTTAGGAACCTTTTCTAATAGTTTTATTTCTTTTTCTTTAAATATAGATTCGCGATAATACTGTTGTATTTCTTTATCTTTGCTGGATAATTGCATGATCTTCTGAATCGCGATCCAGCTTTCTTCTCCTTCTATCGCAATTCCATTTATCATTTCCCGTAACGATAATTCTATTTTCTTTAAATTTTCCTGCTCATTTATTACATAAGATAATTGGCTCTTTAAACTATCCAACCAATCCCACTCATTGAAGTCAAGCATATGTTTAATCTCTTGTAACGGAAATCCAACCTTTTTTAAAAATTGAACTTGCTGAAGTTTTTGTATTTCTTCATTTGTATATAAACGATGGCCACCCTCTGTTTTGGATGCTGGTTTTAATAATCCGATTTTATCGTAATAACGCAGTGTCCTTACTGTAACGCCTGTCAGTTCTGCAACTTTATTAATGTGTATCAACTGATAAACCTACCTTTCTACACGTTAAGATTTTATCTTTAACGATTATTTTCTTATTTCGCATCTAACCTTCTTTACTAAGAAGATTTTTAAGTAAGTAGCCGGCTCCTAATCCAATCAGTGCACCAGGAAATCCATGATCCAGTAGCAGTCCAATACCTGCACCTATAATGACACATCCATAAATAATAATATCGCCCTGTTTCATATGAAAACCTCCTATTTTTCTAATTTCTTTTATGAAATTGCTAAATAGTAGCTACTTAACAGTATATAAAATGACCCAACGTCAACTTCAAGTGTTTTTGATTATTATTAATACATTTATATAAACCTTTAAAGCGCCCTCTAACGGAAGATTTAATTTCAAAATATTTTGCGGGCTTATCGTTCCAAAATATTTATACTAAAATATATAATACGGGGGTGTGGTTAATGGGTAGAAAGATTAGTTTTAATAAAGAGCAAGCTTTAAATAAAGCTATGTATTTATTTTGGGAGAAAGGTCATAAGCCGAGCTACTCTCTACGATAGTTTTTGAGGTAAGGATGCACTATTTAAACTAGCTGTGGAACATTATAAAAACTTTGGTGCCTTAGCATACAAAATTCACGTATTGTTCTTGCTATCCTGAGGTGAAATGGGAGGGAATGTCTTTTGGGAAGCATGCCTGTAAAGTTATTTTTTAAATCAATCCTATTTTTTTTCTTATGCGGTATTGTTGTTTATTCTATATTTCAGATTATGTTTGTCTGGAGTGCTTCGACAGGATTAGGAAGGGATGATATAGTCGGATTTTCTGATAATAAGTATGTAATTGGTCGTCCACCTGTTAGCTATAATTTATATAAAAAAGATAGTGGGGAAACTATATTAGATAATGTTATTGGTTATAAAAAAGGAAAAACGAAAAGCTATGTTCGGAATGAAATCGAATTTGTAGTGATAAATGAGATAAAGGGTAGCTATGAATTGTATAAAATAGAAAAGGCTTCAGAAAAGGATATAGAACGGCTGAAAGAAATGCAGAAATTAGAATGAAAGAGACTATTTGAAGGATAAAAATGCTGTTGGGTTGAAATAAAATTTAATAAAAGACTAACTTCAGGATTTTTCATTTTTAACAAACTTAATTGGAATTTTACAAATGCACACATGTTATTGTTAAATCTAAAAAATGTTTTAGACTGATAACTGAGTTTTATTTCGTGAAAAAAGTCAGCATAAAAATAAAGCATTAGGAGTTCAGTCCCATGTCTATCAAACTAATTAAAGTTTCTTTTTCAGGGATAGAAAGGAAATGAAATCATGGAAAAATCAATAAATAGTGAATTGATTGGAATGTTTATTTTTAATGAAACTTTTCATACATATGAACAAAACGAAGGAAAAGTACATTGGGGATTGGATATTGGAAAAGAACTTGTACATGTACATGAAATGATGAAAAGAGCAGAAAAGCTTTATGTATGTATAGAAGAATTTGATAAAAAAGCTAAGGTTGCTATAGCGGAAGAATTAATAGAGTATAAAAATGATTTTTGGCCTGAATATGATGAGAATGATGAACATTTAGATTGGGATGCTGTAGATGCAGGAGAATATGATATGGCGAAAGAAACATTTGAGCAGTCTATTACTGTTATGGACATTGTAATTAGAGAAAATGATATATATTGCGAATATAATGATGGAGATTTATTTGGTGGCCATAGAATCCATGCTTTTTTTGACAATGGGTACAATTTATTAGCTGCAGAGATTTAGTTTTGTCATTATTATAAGATAACGGTGAAATACTAGGTAGAGAGTTGCATAGTTTTAACGTATTATCCGAAAGAAATCTTCTATCTGGTGCGTGTGAAAGGCGATAGTCTAGCGGTAGGTGGGAGATTTCTTTCGGTTTGGCGTAGCCAAGCCTTGGGTTTTCCTATTTATTTCGCCCCTGATATAATCATTCTTATAAGAGGTAAAGTTGGGTATAACAATGAAAGTAGATAATAATTGTGTAATGTTCAGGTTGTGTGATCACCGTCATAGCTTATGGGAAATGAAGCGGAAAATAAGGTGAACGGATATGATAAAGCATAATAAGGCGTACAAATTCCGTTTGTATCCAACAGAAGAACAAGCACATCTCATACGTAACACGTTTGGATGTGTACGCTTTGTTTATAATAAAATGCTGGCTGAGCGAAAAGAAGTAGAAACAGTTGTTGGGTTAGACTTCGCAATGGCTGAATTATACGTGAGTAGCGAAGATGAGAAAGCCAATTATCCTCGCTTTTATCGTCAGATGTTAGACAGATTAGCAAAAGCACAACGAGTATTAGCAAGGCGCATAAAAGATTCAGCTCGCTGGAAGAAATAATTGTGAAGTGGATAGAGGCGCATTTTATCTCGCAATATGAGGGGAAAAAGACTTCCAGCTCGATATAAGGCGGAAGTAAGAAAGCTTAATTGTTTGTAAAAGCTCGGTTGTTGTAGGTGGATGTAGTTTAGTGTTTAGATTATAAGTTTTTTTGCGGTTTTTTATATTTTAAAATGGAAAATACGATTAATTAACTGATTAAAAACGAACATTAAAAACACTTTTGATAAAAATGTTCACATTTAGATTGCGTGTGCACTAAAAGTTTGATATATTACCAATATAATAATTTTACACATCATCACTCGTATATACTCGGTAATATGGTCCGAGCGTTTCTACCTAGTTCCCAATGAAAGAACTGGACTACGGGTTAAAGTATTCGGTCGCTCTATGTAATATGTGCTACCGATCTATAATTTTGCATGTGCTTAATTAACTTTGACTACCGTAGTTCTAGAAAGTAGAGATTCTTCTACAATTTCTAGAACTTTTTTGTTTGGACCAAAAGCATCGAGTATAGAAAACAACAAGAGAAAAAGGAGATTATTTATGAAGAAGAATACGTTGAAAAAATGTGCTGCCCTAGTAACTACTGTTGCATTGTCATTCTCGATACTTGCGGGATGTAATGCGAGTCCGAAACAAGTTGAGGCAAAAAGCAATCAAAAACCAATCTTAATTCAAGGTCCAATGCCGATAGAAGCTGAAAAGTTTGCAAAAAGGTTAAAAAATGTCAAAGAAGAAAAGTCTGGAACTTTCGTATTTTATAAAGGAACTGTCGACAATTATCCTGTAATCGTAGCGAAAACAGGTAAAGGAATGGAAAATACAGCAGCCGCTACAGCAGTAGCTATTGAAAAATATAAGCCTCAGGCGATTATTAACCAAGGAACATCAGGTGGACATGATCCAAATTTAAATGTATTTGATATTGTTTTAGGAAAACAAGTTGCAAATATAGGTTCATTAAAAACAACAAATATGGATGAGAATCAAGGAATTGAGCCGACAAAATGGATATCTATGGATTTAATGGCTTCTGAAGGAAGTGCAGGAGAAGATCCAAATGCTGAGAAAATCCGATACTACGAAGGAGATAAGGATTTACTTGCAGCAGCTCATGCAGTAAAAGATAAATATACAAAGGGTAAAGTAGTTGAAGGTACGATTGGTTCAGCAGATGTTTGGAATAATGAAGTGGATAGAATTAAGTGGTTCCATACAAAATACGGTACATCTGTAGAAGAAATGGAAGGCGCTGCAGCAGCGCAAATCGCAAAAGCGTATGACGTACCATTTTTAGGAATTCGAGTGTTATCTAACAATAAAATAAACGGAGGAAAATACAATCCAAACACAGCAGCGGCAAATCAAGAATATGTATATGAAGTAGTTAAAAAATATATAGGTTCTATGCAAAATAAGTAGTAGTTCTATTCCAACATAAACGTCAAGAAATCCTAATAGTTTCTGAGACGGGTAGATTTATCTTGGGAATGGTAGTTTAAAAAGAAAAGCTTGTTTCTTATAAAAAATATAAGAAACAAGCTTTTTTTATTTAAAATAAATTGGGTAATTAAACTATAACATCAATATATATCGTTGAATATCATAATAATATAATGGAGGTGATGTTATATGGCTCTTACTACAGGACCAATTGAAAACGTTGGAAATCAACCTGCTAATGCAAATAGAGTTAGGGTGAAAATCCTTAACCGTACTGCGGGCCCACTTACTGGAGTAGCTAGAGTTTTTAGACTTGACGGTTCATTAGTATTAATTGAACAGGTAAACTTCAATGTGAATTCTAATGCTTCTAATTTTGCAACTCTAAGTTTAGTTCATCCTGCTTTTGGACAAGCATTTGAATATGAAGTTCAAATTGTTCCTAATCAACCTGGTGGACTATATAGTGTTTATGGACTAACAGCTGAAAGTGTTATCATTACTGCACAACGTGTTGTGAACTCAGAATTGACACAGTTTCTTTAAGTAAAATAGATTGGTGCCTACATGGTATCCAATCTATTTTTGTACGTATTATTCAGAGAAAGAAAGGTTTTACACAAAAATAAAGACAGTTATGGAAAAAGGAAAAGTCGAGCTATCATCTTAATTTTTATTATTTCTGTCCTAAACGCTATCTTTTTTGTTGTATGGTTTTCTTTGAATGCTTTTTATTCAAACTGCTTTTTGAAGTATTTATCAAATATGCATTATTGCATAAATAAATTGAAATTTATAAGTTAACATTAAACTACTTTTAAATTGCAAAGAATATTTTAACAATCTTTACTAGAGAGGAATATTCCTTGTGAAAAGTAGATAAGCCAAAAGTGTGGAAATGATACAAACTCATTAGAGTTTTGTATTAAATAAAAAGAAAAGGGGTATGGGTTTCTAAAGAGTTTTTTTGGGTAAGAAAGCATTTTTTAGTGAATAGCTTCAAATTATATATTAAAGGGGAAATGGGTATATGAAGTTTCGAAATACAAAAATTGCTATGGTTACACTATCTTCATTTTTTATTTTAGGTTCTGCATCTCTATCATTCACAGATACTATACACGGTGAAGTAGCTTCTGCATCACCACAAGAGATTACTGTAAAAAGCTATGACGATACATATTATAATAATGCAATAGGAAAGACTGGTTTAGAATTAAAGAAGGAACTTCATAATATTATTGATGATCATACAAAGTTATCATACAGTGCGGTTTGGGATGCGCTAAGAGATACTGATGAAGATCCGAATAATAAAAATAATGTGATACTCTTATATACGGGGCGTTCGCAAGGGAAACTTACGAATGGTTCAGGAGTTGATAACTGGAATCGAGAGCATGTTTGGGCAAAATCACACGGTGATTTTGGAACGACTGCAGGACCTGGAACAGATTTGCATCATTTAAGAGCGACGGATGTATCTGTAAATAGTTCACGTGGAAATCTGGATTTTGATAATGGTGGTGTGAATCATTCGGAGGCGACAGAATGTAAATATGATAGTGATTCTTGGGAACCTCGTGATAGTGTAAAAGGGGATATCGCTAGAATGCTATTTTACATGGCAGTTCGTTACGAGGGAGACAACGGTGAAATAGACTTAGAACTAAATGAAAAGGTGAATAACAATAAAGACCCATACATGGGCAAACTATCCGTTTTACTAAAATGGAATGAACAAGACCCGGTCGATGATTTAGAGAAAAAGCGTAATGAAGTGATTTTTACGAAATATCAACATAATCGTAATCCTTTCATTGATCATCCGGAATGGGTAAATAAAATTTGGAACTAAAATATTTAAAGGTATTTTATCTTGAGAAAAGGGATTAATCATTATGATTAATCCCTTTTTATATCTATACTAGAATAAGTGATTTTTATAGGATTGGAGAGGAGAACAGGATAGATATTTTATCAAGTTAAGTATAATAGGAGTCTTTTAATACGGTCCCCACTCAATATTAACCCCAACAATAAGAAAAATCAGTCCAATAATAAACCAAATGAATGCAAGTGGAGCCATAAATCGAATCCATTTTCCGTAAGAAATGCCGCTCGCCGCGAGTACTCCCATTAAAACACCGGAAGTTGGATTGAGGCAGTTCACTACACCCTCGCCGAGCATAACAGCTTGTACTGTAACTTGGCGCGTAATGTGCATGAAATCAGCTAATGGAGCTAATATCGGAATGAAAATAACAGATTCACCTGTTCCAGATGAAATAAGGAAATGTAATGCGGCACTACTTACATACATACCGATAACGCCAAATACCGGGCTTTGTCCTTCGAGAGACTGTGCGAGTTGGTTAACGATTGTATCAAGTAATTTTCCTTGTTCTAAAATGACTGAAATACAGCGGGCCATTCCGACGATTAGAGCACCGTATATGAGATTTTGGCAGCCTGCTAGAAAAGTAGAAGCGATATCGTTTGCTTTCATACCACCTATTATTCCCGCTGTAATTGCGATGAAAATAAAAGTAGCGGTCATTTCTGCGTCTGTCCAATGTAGACGGAAAGCGCCTATTAAAAATACAATTAATGATAAAGCCGAAACGAGTAAAATTAATTTGTGACGTATTGTCCAAGGAACTTCAGTTTTCTCTATTTCTTTCTCACTTGAAAGAGCATTACTTGGAAACCAGTTGTCGCCGAGAATGCTTCCTTTATTCGATTTTTTTAAACGTTTTACATACCAATTAATATATAGAATGGTAGCGAGTAAAAAAGATATATAGATTGCTGTGCGTAAACCAATTCCCGAAAACATCGGAAGTTCTGCGATTTTTTGTGAAATGCCTAAAGGTGAGGGAGATAAAATAGTAGCATTAAAACCAGCATAAGTACCTAAATAAATAATTGCTACGCCGACGATAGCGTCCCATTTCAATGTGCGTGCCACGATGATGCCGATGGGGATAAAGCCGATAACTGAGTTAACGATAATACCAGTCGTTCCGAGAATAGAAAAAAGTGCGGCGACAATGCATATAAATAGTAATTGCTGATTACGGAATTTGTTAATAACATGATAGATTAAACCGTCAAGAGCGCCTGTTTTTTCAAGAATGGCAATGGCACCACCGGTAAATAAAATTAAAAAGATGATCGGAGCAGCAAGTGTCATTCCTTTTTCAATAGCAGTAAAAAAAGAAACAAAACCTACTGGCGATTGTGGAACAGAATGGTAACTTCCTGGTATTGTCGTTGTAACAGTCCCGTTTGTCACTCTTTTAAATTCTCCAGCAGGAACGAAATAAGTAGCTATTGCACAAAGTAAAGCAATAAAAAATAGTAGTACGTACGCGTCAGGCATTTTAAACTTTCGTTTACTAGGTTGTTTTTTTACCTCAGTTTGTAATTGCATAAAACCCCTCCTTTTTCACTTTGTTAATTTTCAATATTCTGAAATTTATCTGTGAAATAGATTATAATAAAGGTGGCTTCTTAAGGCAATAGTTTTTCTGTCCTTTCACGCACATACAAATTATTGCAACATTAGACAGGGAAACGAAAGTAATTCAAGAATATGTTAAATAGAAAGTAAAAGGAAAAGAGGGAAAAAAGATGTGGAAAACTACGGATCTATGTGATGAGTTTGAAAAGGAATTACAAATATGTCGCCAATCTTTTCTGTCTTTTGGGAAGAAAGAACAATTCTACGGGAAAATTGCAACGGTAAAAGTGAAGGATGATAATGTACTAGTGAAGGAAGGATTACAAACATTACCAGAAGGAACGGTATTAGTTGTTGATGGCGGAGCATCTACGAATTGTGCGTTACTCGGTGATAATTTGGCAGCTATTGCGGAGGAAAGAAAGCTAGCAGGAATTATTGTATATGGATACGTTCGTGATTCTAGTGAACTAAAGAATATAAATATAGGTATTTTAGCGTTAGGGACAATGCCGAATAGGAGTGTAAAAGAAGGGAAAGGAGAACGAAATATTTCATTGCAATTTGGGCAAGTTGAATGGAAGCCGAATGAATATGTGTATGTGGATGAAGATGGCGTTATTATTAGTGAAAAAAGTTTGCATCGTTAAAGGTTAGTACGTTACTATTCTTAGAAAATAAATCCAATAAAGCATGGACAAAATTCTATGTCAATAGTAAAATAATACAGAAATTTATAATTTACAGAATGTATAGGTTTATCGTTTTACGATAACTTAAATGGAAGTAAGTTGTGCCTAGGAAAGTGAATGTTATCACAATGATACGTTCATGAACAAAATTATTTTTCCTATACAAATATAGCCGCGAATGATGCGGGTAGGAGGTGTTGCACAGTTTGTTCGACACTTACAAAAAAAGAGTGTCAATTGCACGCCCTTGTAGGGCCTTTTTTTGTGTGAATAGTAGTAAGGGAGGAAATTTTGGGATGGCAATCTTTAAAAAATGGCTGCTTACGTCGTTAATGGCAGTTACACTTGTATTTGTTTCTTTTGCGAATACAGTACATATTACGTTTGCTGAAGGAAATACAGCAAAACTTGCAATTATTGGTGAATCACAAAAGGGCATTATGTTATGTCCGAAAGAAGAGCAAATTAAAGATGGGGAAACAGCTTTAAGTTTGCTGCAAAAAGTCATGGGGGACAAAGTAGAAGCTGAAACGATGTCGTTTGGAACGTATGTGAAAGGCATTGATGGGCTAATGGCCGGGGCTACAAGTGGCTGGCTGTATGATGTAAATGATAAATCTGCAGAAGTTGGAGCGGATAGTTATAAATTAAAATCTGGAGATGTTGTTGTTTTTCGCTTTGTTTCAGACTGGAGCAATATGAGTCAAGAAACATTACAACAAACATTAGATAAATTTGGTACTTGTAAAACGATAGAAGAACCAAAGACAGATGATCCAAAACAAGAAAAACCAGAAGAACCCAAAATAGATGATCCGAAACAAGAAAAGCCAGAAGAACCAAAGACGGATGATCCAAAACAAGAAAAGCCAGAAGAACCAAAAACAGATGATCCAAAACAAGAAAAGCCAGAAGAACCAAAGACGGATGATCCAAAACAAGAAAAACCAGAACAACCAAAACAAGAGAACATTCAAGTTCCAGCAGCACAAGTAAATGAAGCAATCTCTAAGACATCTGAAAAGATGTTACAAGATGGAATTGAAAGTGATTGGGTAGCATTAGGCCTTTCTCGTTCTGGAAAGAATGTGCCAATTGAGGCAAAATTAAATTATGTTAATGCAGTAACTGAAAAAGTAGAAAAGCGCATGAATCGTTTTTCAGCGACAGATTTAGCTAGAACGATTATTATGATGAATGCAATGCATGCAGACCCGAAAATGGTAGGCGGACATAATTTAGTTCAAAAATTGTACGAATCAGATAAAGTAAATTCTGTTACAGGTTATACATTTGCTTTACTGGCATTTGATACGAAGAAATATGAAGTTCCAGTGAGTTCAAAATGGAATCGAGTTGCTTTAGTAGAGGCAATTATAAACGCGCAACATACGGATGGCGGCTGGACTTACGATAGTGCAAGCAGTAAAGATAGTGCTAGTAGTGTTGATGTAACAGGTATGGTTTTATCAGCGTTAGCTCCTTATCAAGACCGAGCAGATGTGAAACCAGCTGTGCAAAAAGCTGTTGCATACTTATATAATGAACAACTAGAAAATGGTGGTTTCTCTGCTGATGGACAAGAAAATTCTAATAGTGCTGCACAAGCAATTATTGGACTATCACTTGTAAAAGATGTAGATCAAAATCGTCTACATAAGGCAATGCAAAATCTACTATCATATCAACTTCCAAATGGTGAATTCAAATGGTTACCAAGTGATCAAAACGGTAGCGGAATGGCTACAGAGCAAGCGTTATTAGCTTTACTTCAGTTTAAAGATCTTGGGAAATCGATTTATGACTGGTCAAATGTATCTGTTCCTGAAATCGATAAGAAACCAAATGTAGATTCAGAAAATATTGTAGTAGAAAAAGAAGTTACTGAACAACCACAAGAACAAAAACAAGTACAACAAGAAACAAAAGATGACAATTTAAAAGTTGTTGTCGATAATGAACCGGTTAAAAATAAAAAGTCTGGAAACGGTAGCACACTACCGAAAACAGGAGCATCTTCTCATAGTGCAGCGACAGAAGTAGGTATGGGTGTATTATGTATTGCTTCTGCATATGTATTATGGAGACGTAAAGCAGCTTAACAAAAATTAGGAGCAATCATTTGCTCCTAATTTTATTATGAAAGGTGAGGGGCAACATGAGTAAGATGAAATGGTTTATTTCTTTACTGCTTTCACTTGGGCTACTTGCCGGATGTGAAGAGGCAGCTGTAAAGCCTGAGAAGAAAGTAGAACCAAAGCAAGAAGAGGTAGCAAAACAAGAAGAGAAAAAAGATGAAGCGAAGCCGGAAGAAAAACCGGAGGAAAAACAAGCTGAACAAGAGCAAAATAAGCAAGAAGAGCAGAAAGAGAAACAAGAACAAAAAGTAGAAGAGAAGCCAAAAGAAGAAAAGCCACAGGCACAACCGGAAGTAAAGAAAGAAGAGAAACCTCAGGAACAGCCTGCTGTTAATAAACAATCGGAACAACAAAAAGCACAAGAAGAGAAACAACAACAACCGAAAGCGCAAGAAGTAAAAGAAGAAGCGAAGGTTGTGAATCAGCCGAAAGAAACACCGAAGCAGGAGCAAAAAGTTGATCCGAACAAAGAGGAGAAAACGATACCGACTCCGGCAGTACCAAAACCAGAACCACCAAAACCAGATCCAGTACCAGTACCTAAACCACAAGCAAAACAAGTCACTATCTCAGTAAAAGGTAATGAAGGATACTTATTAGGTGCGAAAAAGGTTGATGTACAAGAAGGCGATACTGTTTATAAAGTATTGCAACGTACAGGTTTAGATGTGGATGCGAATGGATCTAAAGGCGATATTTATGTAAAAGGGATTAATGATTTATATGAAAAAGATATTACAGCTACTAGTGGATGGAAATATCGTGTGAACGGTGCGTTTCCGAACCATAGTGCAGGTGTAGTAACAGTTAAACCAGGAGATACAATTGAGTGGGTGTATGTACTAAAATAAGAAAGGCATTCGGTAAAGGACTATGAAAATAAGTTTTTCTTCTTTACATCCTTTTGTGAATTTTTTCTATTATATCGGGGTGATGATACTTTGTATGATGTGTCTTCATCCTCTTTTTTTAATTGGAGCGATACTATTAATCGTTATAATAAATATAATGCAAGGGAATAGCGAAAAGATTAGAAAGATGTTACCGAGCACAATCGTTTTCTTTTTTATGGTCATTTTATTTAATTCGTTATTAACGCATAGAGGTCGAACTACGTTATTTTGGTTAGGTGATAGCCGTATTAAGCTTGAGGCGATTATGTTTGGAGTAGTAATGGGGTTATTACTAGTTGCGATTATGTTTACGTTTGCTTCGTATAATGATATTATTTCGAGTCATAAATTTTTATATTTGTTTTCTAGAATTTCACCGAAAGTAGCATTGTTAACGATGATTACAGTGAGGTTTGTTCCTTTGTTTATGAGGCGATTACAGAAAATAACACTCGTCCAAAAAACGAAAGGTGTACAAGTAGATGCAGGTTCCATAGTGGAACGAGTGAAAAATGGTATGCAATTGCTGCAAGTGTTATTAATTTGTTCATTAGAAGATGCATTGCAAACGGCAGATTCTATGCAAGCTCGTGGATTTGGTGTAACGAAACGTACGACATATATTCGGTATAGAATGGAAAGACGCGATTGGTACACGCTCAGTTATTTAAGTATTCTATTTATAATTGCTATTATATGTAGTACGTATGGCGGAGGAACGTTAATCATTTATCCGAAAGTCGAATCTATTTTATTTCAGCAATACGATGGGATGATGTTTGTCGTATTTACGATGTTTATTAGTTTACCAATCATAATGGAAGGAAGGGAATGGATATGGTGGCGCATGCAGAAATAAACAATTTATCATTTGTATATGCTGATGAAAACGAAAAAGCGTTACAGCATATTTCTCTTTCTATTCAAAAAGGAGAGTTTATTGCACTTGCTGGTGGATCAGGATCCGGGAAGACGACTTTATTAAAACATTTTAAAAAGGAATTACTTCCAATCGGTAAGCGTACTGGAGATACATATTATGATGGTACTTTATTAGAAAATGTACCGGATTTGTTATCTGCCCAAGAAATTGGCATGGTATTTCAAAATCCAGAAAATCAGCTCGTAATGGATACAGTCATTCAAGAATTAGCATTTTCTTTAGAAAATATCGGGTTACCATCTCATATTATTCAAAAGAGAATAGCTGAACTTATTAGTTTCTTAGGGTTTCAAGATTTATTGCACCAATCTGTTCATACGTTATCTGGCGGGCAGAAGCAACTTGTCAATTTAGCTGCGGTATTAGTGATGCAGCCGAAATTATTATTATTAGACGAACCAACGGCGCAGTTAGATCCAATTGCTGCGAAAGAGTTTTTAGGATTGTTAAAACGTATTAACGAAGAACTTGGCATTACGATTGTTTTAAGTGAACATCGTTTAGATGAGGTGATACCACTTGCTACGCGTGTTATTTGTATGAATAATGGTCAAATCGTGTATGACGGTAGTCCTAAAGCGGTTATAGCGAATATGTGGGAAGTAGAAAAGTTCCGTCCATTTATTCCGCAAATTCCAAGATTGTTTTTAGAGTGGAATGCGAAAGATATTCCGTTTACAGTGCGAGAAGCACAAATGAAAATGAATGATTTTTCAGCGATATCATATGTAAACGAACCAGTAGCACAAAGTGAAAAGCAAGAAGTCATTTTACATGCAGAGCATATTTCTTTTCAATATGAAAAAAACAGTCCACTTATTTTACGAGATTTAACAGTTTCGATTGAAAAAGGGAAATGGGTGGCTCTCGTTGGAAAAAATGGTACGGGTAAGTCTACACTGTTAACGATTTTAGCTGGATTACAAAAAGCGAGAAGAGGGAAAGTAAAGTGGAATGGGAAAGTGATACATAAAATTGATTCGAAAGAACGATTTAAAAGGATCGGGTATGTATCACAGCATCCCTATTATCATTTTACATTTGATACAGTGTGGGATGAGGTTTATGAACGAGCGCGTGAATTATACGGAGAACAAGGAAAAGAAATAGCAGAAGATACGCTAAAACAGTTTTGGTTGTATTCGCTTAAAGAGCGCCATCCCCATGATTGTAGCGGGGGAGAACAACAATTACTCGCGTTATGTACAACGTTATTATCAAAGCCAACTTTATTATTACTGGATGAACCGACAAAGGGATTAGATCCGTGGAAGAAAGAAAGAGTAGGAGAGCTATTTAGGAAATTACAAAAAGAAGGGACAACAATTGTAATGGCAACGCATGATATTGAATTTGCAGCGAAATACGTGGATCAATGCATGATGTTATTTGACGGAGCAGTTATTATGAATGATGCACCGAAAGAATTTTTTAGTGGTAACTTCTTTTATACAACATCTATTAACCGATTCATTCGAAAAGAATTGCCATATGCATTAACGTGGGAGGATGTGTACGAAGCGTGTCCAAACGATATGTTGCATTCATAATATGTATTCTTGCAGTAATAATAGGCACATTACTCTTTACTACACTGATCATAGACGGTTATTACCTGTTAAGTAGTTTGTTTTTATTAGTTGTTATTATGTTACCTTTCTATATCCGTTTTGAAAGGAAGGCATTTGTTTCACGTGAAATTGTTCTCGTTGCCGTATTAGCGGCAATTGCAGCAGTAAGCCGCGTACCATTTTCTATTTTACCGAGTATACAACCGACTTCTTTTGTCATTATCGTTTCTGCAATTGTGTTTGGAAGCGAAACTGGATTTATGATCGGGGCAACAGCGGCTATCGTATCTAACATTTTTTTAGGACAAGGTCCGTGGACGCCGTGGCAAATGTTTTCATGGGGTATGATTGGTTTTATAGCAGGCTTACTTCGCAATACATTTTTAATGAAAAAGTTATGGGGGAGACTTCTATATGGGTTCTTCGTGGGCTTTTTATTTGGCTGGATCATGAATTTCTGGGGGCTTCTCGGTTTTATACGTGAAGCAACGTGGGAAGCTGTCATTTCATATTATATAGCAAGTTTTTATTTCGATTTGAGCCATGCGATTTCGAATGTTGTGTTCTTACTATTATTTAGTACTTCTTGGATTACGATTCTTACAAGATTTAAAAGGAAATACGGCATATTAGATAAGCATAACATGGCATAGAAAAGCATACTCATATAAGGTAGGGTCGCGACTTACATATTCGTTTGCCTCTTTCATGCTTCTTACATATTGTAAGGAGCATTTTTCTGTATATTTTTTAATCATAACGGCAATAATGATGAAGTATGCCATTTGAAAAAGCTTCCCACCTTATGATGGGAAGTTTTTTCAATCTTTTTCTAAAATGTGAACGGTGTAATCGCAGCGTTGAATAGCTTGTTCGATCGCATAAAGGGATTGCTCAATACGAGCGCGATTAAAATCTTTTTCAACAGTCTGTAATGCTTCTTCTAAACAATGTTTTGCTTCTTGTAATGATTGAAAAGAATCTTGTACATATCCGCGAGCATTTTGATGCATTTCATAATCCTCCTTGCATATTCATATATGTATAGTATGAACAGGAAGAGAGAAAATATAATTTGTTATATTTGTTTGACAATTGAAATGAAATTACGTATAGTAAGAATTAAGTGAATATTTTCTTATCCAGAGAGGTGGAGGGACTGGCCCGATGAAACCCAGCAACCGCGATGCAGGTGCTAATTCCAGCAGAACATATTTGTTCTGGGAGATAAGACGAAGATATATACGTAACTTCTTCTTATCGGAGAGGTTTTTTTGTTGCAAAAAAACCGATTACGAAAATTTATATTAAGAAGAAAGGGGTTGCGCATTACTGTGACACTCGAAAAATACGTAAAACTGCGTAGTACAGTTTATGAATATATGATAGAGCAAGATAAGCCGATATCATTGTTAGATATTCAAGAACATATCGTTTCGCATCATGAAGGAAAATTCACGAAAAAGATGTTACATCAATTTTATTTATCAAGGCTATTAGATGAACTGAAACTGGATGGGAAAATTACATTAGCTGATGAATATCTGTATACTGAAAAAGGGGTATTTTATAAGGCGAGAAAAGGGAGCTAAGCTCTCTTTTTTTTGAAGTATGTAGAGTAAAAGACTGCTAAAGCAGCCTGATACAGGGAATGGTGTTGAGTGTGTAGTGTCAAAGATTGAATGTGCCTGAAAGAGGCACTTCATATCGGCTGCAAATGAAAAGAGACACCTCCGCCGAATAGGTGTCAGTCGTTTTGTCATATAGACTTGCTATTTGACAGTTATTAGAATAACATGCAGTGGTTGTGGAAGTCAAAAGGGAATTAAAGGAAGAGGTGCTATTATGTACGCTTACTTATTACATGATATAACGAAATGGATTCCTAAGTACATTATAGATAAAGGTTATGAATATTATGAAGAAGGACATGTAGAAGATGTTGAAATACAAGACAAAAAAATATTTGCTTTCGTTACTGGAAATGCGGGAAACTATGAAGTAATTATTAATCTCGAAGATTTTACAGAAAGTAGCTGTGAGTGTCCGTATGAGAATCTTTGCAAGCATATGGCGGCAGTTGTTTATGATATTCAAGATGCTGGTGAGAGTAAGGTGAAAGAGAAATTGAAAGATTTAGAAAAGGAAGAGTTACTCACAGTATTAAATCGTTTGTTGCAAAGTTCGAAAAACGTGCAAATTGTAGAGAAGATGTTAAAGAAGGGGAAACTTTAACTTATAGAGGGAGTTGTTTGGCAGTGAATGTACTAATTGTATACGCTCATCCTAGTCCTTCAAGTTTTAACGCAGCAATTTTAAAGCATGTACAAAACGGACTACAGGAAACAAATCATTCAGTTACGGTACTTGATTTATACAAAGAACAATTTGATCCAGTCCTTGTTTTTAATGAAGAGAAGAAAAGGCGTGATTTAGTAAATGAAGAAGAAACAGCTCGGTACAGAACGTTAGTGGAAGAAGCGGATACTCTTCTCTTCATTTATCCAATATGGTGGTGGGGGATGCCAGCTATTTTAAAAGGGTTTATTGATCGCATTTTTGTAGCTGGATTTGCTTATAAATATGAAGGTGCCCTGCCGAAAGGATTATTGAAAGGTAAGAAGGCGTGGGTAATTAATACATTAGACTCACCGTTGTGGTATGTCGCACTATTATATCGATCCGCAGATTGGATTATGATGAAGAGAGGTGTTTTACGTTTTTGCGGCATCCACGATATAAAACGGTCAGTTTTTCAATCTGTGAAAACGAGTAAACGAGAGAAGCGGGAAAAGTGGTTATTACAAATAGAAGAAAAGGCTCGTACATTATGAATGAAATGGAACATATTATAAACTGTTGTGGGTATGATGACGAACTTTTTCGTACATATATTACGTGTTTACTTCAATTGAAAAAATGTAGTGAAACGTTTCAACAAATTCAAATAGAGTTAAGAAATGATTATTTAATAAGAGGAATTTGTGAAAGAGAAGTTGATGAAGTAGTACGGGGAAGTAAAGAATATGAAACATATTTTCTTCCTAAAGCGTTACAGTGGAATTTTTTGAGGGAACATCCACACCTGACCGGAAAAATTTGCGAAGATTTTTTTGCATTTGAGTCATTACATCTTACGGAGATAGAGTGGGGAACGATTATAAATTGCATGGGAAATAAATGATTTATTATGTAAAAAAGCTAGTATAAAACTAGCTTTTTGTTTAAATAAATAAGAAACATAGACTTATGATAAATCCTGCATATAGTAAGTTCACAACGCAAAATCCCATAATATCACGAGCGCCTAAACCGGCTATCGCTAATGCCGGTAATGCCCAGAAAGGTTGAATTAAATTCGTCCAAGCATCGCCCCACGCAATGGCCATTGCAGTTTTTGCAGCAGGTACACCAAGTTCAGCGCCAGCAGGAATCATAATTGGTGCTTGCACTGCCCATTGACCGCCTCCTGATGGAACGAAAATATTAACGATGCCAGCACTTAAAAAAGTAAAGAGCGGGAAAGTCGTTTCGTTTGAAATGCTAATAAAGAAATTAGAAATAGCTCCTCCAAGTGAAAGTCCTTCACTATTTTCTCCAATCATCATCCCCATAATTCCTGCATAAAACGGGAACTGAAGTAAAATGCCAGAAGCACTTTTCGTAGAATCTGAAAAAGCACGAATATATTGAATTGGAGTGCGGTGAAAAATAAGACCAGCAATTAATAACATAAAAATCACGATATCGAGAGTAAGGTTAAAACCTTTCGTATAAAAGTAATTGAAAATATAAATGAGACCTAACAATCCAACGCAAAGTGTAATAATGATACTATTTTCCATTTTTTCAGCGAACGTATTTTTTTCTACTTCTTGAGCCGCAGCTTCCTCATGGAACACGCTAGGATCCACTGTAATCGTATGCTTTTCATCTGGATGCATTGCCTTATTTATGAGAGGCATCGTAACTAAAAAGATAATAACCGGAACGAGAGCGTATGGTGAGAATAACGTTTCTGTGATTGGAATCGCTTCTTTAATACTTCCAGCTGTCGTTTTAATTAATGTTTCGCCGCCTGTTGCTAACGTAAGAGGAATAGAAGCAGAAAGCCCCGCATGCCAAATGAGAAATCCAGAGTAGGAAGAGGCAATGGCTAGTCTATAATCTAATCCTTCTAACTGTCTTGCTACCTCTTTTGCATATAAAACAGATACAACAATACCAAAGCCCCAGTTTATGTATGCCCCTAGTAAACTTACGATTGAAATGGCAATAATACCTTGTCCAGTCGTTTTCGGTAGTTTTGCTGCTTTCGTTAATCCTTTTTTAATAAGAGGTGCGTTTGCTAAAGCCGATCCTGTCACGAGTACAAGTGCCATTTGCATAGAAAAGGCGAGAAGTCCCCAAATTCCATCACCCCAATGAGTGATCATTTGGACAGGTGTTTGGTGCGTTGCAAACATGCCGAAGAAGATAACAAAAACAGTTAATAAACATGATAAAATAAACGGTTCTGGCAAGAAACGTTGCACTAAGGCGACGCAACCATTAGTAAAAGAACGAAACAAAATAGATCAACCTCCTTATGTATATGTATTACAATTATTCGAGGTTTTTAGTTCATAACCTTTTATAATTTGAAAATTCCGATATTTTTATAGGGATTGAAATATTTTTAATAAGAGTAGTAGCATCTTCACCTTGACAGAAAAAGTTGCTTTTTCCCCAATATGAAATATTGCATATAAAAATGAATTGATGTAAATGTAAAAGCTTATTATAATGAAAGCATAAATATTCAACACATCTTAATACAACAAAGAGGAGGAAGTAATATGGAGATCGCAATGGCAGTTTTGAAATTTTTAGGTGGAGTAATTCCGTTAGTCCAAGAACTTTTAAAAGCGTTTATGTAAGTTTATTCGTTAGCTATCATTTATCAATCATTATTATATCTTACTAAAAAAAGAACGGGGTGATTTTTCTGAATATTAAGAAAAATACCAAAAGAAGTAAGTTCCTTGCATGTTTATTAGTTAGTTTATGCACTCTTAATTATTCATCTATTTCTTTCGCAGAAACACAAGCCGGTAATGCAACTGATATGACTAAAAATGCTAGTAGTATTGATACTGGTATAGGAAATCTTAAATACAATAATCAAGAGGTTTTAGCTGTAAATGGTGATAAAGTAGAGAGTTTTGTTCCGAAAGAAAGTATCAATTCAAATGGTAAATTTGTAGTAGTGGAACGCGAGAAAAAATCACTTACAACGTCACCAGTCGATATTTCGATTATTGATTCTGTAGTAAATCGTACGTATCCAGGAGCTGTACAACTTGCCAATAAAGCATTTGCAGACAATCAACCGAGTTTATTAGTGGCTAAGAGAAAGCCTTTGAATATTAGTATAGACTTACCTGGTATGAGAAAAGAAAATACAATCACTGTTCAAGATCCGACATATGGTAATGTGGCTGGAGCAGTAGACGACTTAGTATCTACTTGGAATGAAAAGTATTCTACAACACATACGTTACCTGCAAGAATGCAATATACAGAATCCATGGTTTATAGTAAATCACAAATCGCAAGTGCTCTTAATGTTAACGCTAAATATCTTGATAACAGTCTAAATATTGACTTTAATGCGGTAGCAAATGGAGAAAAGAAAGTGATGGTGGCCGCATATAAACAAATATTTTATACTGTAAGTGCTGAACTACCAAACAATCCATCTGATCTCTTTGATAATAGTGTTACTTTTGGTGAGTTAACTCGTAAAGGAGTAAGTAATGCGGCTCCACCTGTTATGGTTTCAAATGTAGCTTATGGTAGAACGGTGTATGTAAAATTAGAAACAACATCTAAGAGTAAAGATGTACAAGCTGCTTTTAAAGCCTTACTTAAAAATAACAGTGTCGAAACGAGTGGACAGTATAAAGATATTTTTGAAGAAAGTACCTTTACCGCTGTAGTATTAGGCGGAGATGCGAAAGAGCATAACAAGGTTGTTACAAAAGATTTCAATGAAATCCGAAATATCATTAAAGATAATGCTGAATTAAGTCTTAAAAATCCAGCATACCCAATTTCATATACAAGCACTTTCTTAAAAGATAATGCAACTGCTGCTGTTCATAACAATACAGATTATATCGAGACGACAACTACAGAATATTCAAGTGCTAAAATGACACTTGATCATTACGGTGCATATGTTGCTCAATTTGATGTATCTTGGGATGAATTCACATTTGATCAAAATGGGAAAGAAGTACTAACACATAAAACATGGGAAGGTAGTGGCAAAGACAAAACGGCTCATTACTCTACAGTTATCCCTCTTCCACCAAATTCAAAAAATATAAAAATCGTAGCAAGAGAATGTACAGGTCTTGCATGGGAATGGTGGAGAACAATTATTAATGAACAAAATGTTCCATTAACAAATGAAATAAAGGTTTCAATTGGAGGAACAACATTATACCCAACTGCTAATATTAGTCATTAGGTTGGAGCAAAGCGCCCTGGTTATAGGGCGCTTTTTTAATTAGGTGGAAGGTAAATCGGCGTTTCTCCCCATCAAGCTAAAAAAGAACATATACCAACATAGCCTTATAGAGCTGCATTTAACTTTATTTAAAGCTTCATGTATGAGTGTTATCCAATTATTCACTGGATTGTTGAATATGCAAGAATGCTCCTCATCGCTCTAACGTTTAACTTATTTTAAATTAATAGTTCGAAAATTATAAAAATTAGTTGAATAGATTGTGTTAAATATTGTGAAATGAAATGGTACTAAAAAAACCAAATTGGTATCAACGGTTCAGGGGGCGGATTATGAAGCAAAGAATAGTAACAGAAACAATTCATCAAATTCAAACGAAGGGGTTTGCATTTACAATTAGTGATTTAGCAAAACAATTAGCTGTGAGTAAGAGGACAATCTATGAGCACTTCTCTTCAAAAGATGAAATAGTAGATGAAGTTATTTGTAATGTAATAGAAAGTATTCAAGAAAAGGAAAAAAATATCGCTGAAGATGATACGTTACAAATAGTTGAAAAAATAAGACTCATTTTAATTTGCATTCCACAACAATTTCAATTCATGGATGCACGTTTATTAGTAGAGCTAAAAAAACATCATTATAATCAATGGTTAAAATTAGATCAGTTTTTACGTGAAGGTTGGTCTACTGTAATTGGTTTAATAGAAGAGGGAATGAGGGAAGGAAGCATAAGAAAAATTCAAATTCCGTTTTTTATTGAAGTGTATTTGGGGGCACTGAATCGTATATATGATCCTATGTTTATTGAAAAAAGTGAGTACATTGGGGAGTATACTTGAATCTATTATGGACATGTTACTGTACGGAATTTCTAATTCAAAATAGAAGGTGGGAGAAGAGTGCAGTGGATTTATTTAAGTTTAGCAATTTTATTTGAAGTAGCGGGTACAACTGCGATGAAATTATCTGATGGATTAACGAAACTTGTACCAAGCATTCTTATTTTTGTATTTTATGTAGTAAGTTTTGTATTTCTTTCATTTGCATTAAAAGGGATGGAGATGTCCGTTGCATATGCAGTTTGGTCAGGTATGGGGATTGTAACAATTACAACAATTGGATTTATTTTGGAGAAAGTATCAATATAATTAAGATACTAGCAATTCTTTTTATTTTAATTGGAGTTGTAATATTAAATTTTAATAGTGCAGCACATGAAGCGAAGAAAAAAGAAATGGTGGAGGAACGTATACATTGAATCGATTAAAGTATTTTTTCCTTATTATTGATTTTGGGTTTGTTGTATATTGGCCATGCCCATCAACTTAAGAAAAGGAAATACCCCAAAAACGAAAAAAGAGCAGACTTCTCCAAATAACTAACTGTAGAAAAAGGGAATTTTCATTTTGGGGGTACTTCAAAATATTAGCTTGATGGCGATGTGGCTGTATCTCTATTAGTAAACTATTTAAACTAGTTCTACGGTTAGCGTACAGAAAATAGATTTAAATGTGTTGAAATTGTACCAATATACAGTCCAAAATCCATACTTTTTGGAACAAATATTAGTGTGTTGCTTATCAGTATAATGGATTGAGAAAACAAAAGAAAATTACATAATTAAAAAATTGAAACCTGTTAGGGTTTATTTGGTATACGCATTTTTAAGAATATACTTTTATTTTAAGAATGTTTTAATCCGGCTGAACAAAAGTTCAGTTTGTTTACACTTTTAAGTTGATGGGCATATATGGTGCCCCCTAATAGAAAGAATGATTTGTCTAACCAATACGTACAATAAATAGATTGGGATTTTGTAATACAAATTGTTTTTAAAATTGATGTACATAGTATGTAAATATTTTCTTGCTATTGGAGGGGTTCCCTATTGGTTGATAATATTCAACAACTTATTCAAGAACATAAACAATTTTTCCATCATGATCATACAAGAAGTCTTCAATTCCGGCTTGAACAGTTAGAACAGCTAAAAAATTCTATTCAAAAATATGAAAATCAAGTGCTGAATGCATTATATCAAGATTTACACAAAAGTGAGTTTGAAGCATATGCTGCAGAAATTGGTTTCGCCTATAACAGTATCAATTTTATAATGAAATACTTAAAACAGTGGATGAAACCTCAAAAAGTAAAAACACCTATTCATTCTTTACCTTCCAAAAGCTACATAATAAAAGAGCCTTATGGTACAGTGCTAATTATTGGACCTTTTAATTATCCATTTCAATCATTAATGGAACCTCTTATCGGGGCAATAGCGGCAGGAAATTGTGTAGTTCTCAAGCCTTCAGAAAATGCACCCAATGTTTCAGCGGTAATTAACAAAATGATAAGTGAAACATTTGATAAGCAATATATTCGTGTAATTGAAGGAGACAGAGAAATAACTTCTTTATTAATTCATGCACCATTTGACCATATCTTTTTTACAGGTAGCATTCAAGTTGGAAAAATTGTTATGGAAGCTGCGGCGAAAAATCTTATACCAGTAACATTAGAGCTTGGTGGTAAAGGACCAGCTATTGTCGATGAAACAGCTAACCTCAATATAGCTGCCAAACGGATTATCTGGGGAAAGTTCATAAATGCTGGGCAATCCTGTATTGCACCTGATTATGTTATTGTACACGAATCTGTTAGGGTAAAACTGATTTCGAAAATGAAAGAAATCATCACAAGCTTTTATGGATCAGATGTATTAAAAAGCAATGATTATGGTCGAATTGTCAATGAGAGACAATTCGATAGACTTATTTCTATATTAGAACAAGACCAAAGTCATATAATATTTGGTGGTAAATCATCTAGAAGTCATTTATATATTGAACCAACACTTCTTGAAGTAAAATCATGGGATGTTGCAGCTATGAAAGAAGAAATTTTCGGGCCGATTTTACCAATTATGGAGTACATCGATTTAGATGAGGTTATCCATATGGTTAACAACCATCCTAAACCGCTAGCTTTGTATGTGTTTACTGAAAATAAAAGCGTTGAAAAACAAGTATTAAGCCGGATTTCTTTTGGAGGAGGATGCGTCAATGATACAATGTCACATATGGCTAATCTTCACTTGCCTTTTGGTGGAGTAGGAAGTGCGGGGTTCGGTGCCTATCATGGGAAACATAGCTTTGATGCTTTTACACATCGTAAAAGCATTTTAAAGAAAAGCTCAAGGATAGACTTAGGGATTGTATTTCCGCCATATAGGGACAAAATTAAAATTTTGCGAAAGATTTTTAAGTAATCAAAAAAAATTAGCGACCGCCCTTGGTAAAATGGGACGAATAGAAAAAACTATCTTTACCTTAGACTATATCTCAAGTAAATCGGTGAGAAGAAAAATACAAAAAGGCTTAAATAAGGGTGAAGCCACAAATGCTTTAGCCAGAGCCATATTTTTCGGAAAGAGGGGAGAGTTTAGAGAGCGATCCCTTCAAGATCAATTACAACGGGTTAGTGCACTTAACATTATTATTAATGCGATAAGTGTATGGAATGCGGTCTATATGGAAAAAGCCGTAGAAGAATTAAAACGTACAGGCGAATTTCGAGAAGATTTAATGCCGTATATATGGCCTTTAGGTTGGGAACACATCAATTTCTTATGAAAGAGCCGATTTACTCTTAACGGGGTAAAATTCGGCTCTTTTTTCAGATGGATTCTCTTAGCGTGGTTTTTTCTGAAATGCTGGCGGTACCCCATGCTCATTAACTTAAGATTTTAAAGTAGCCCCTAAACGAAAATTTTTCTTTTTTAAAATTGATTGATAGTAAACAAGAAAGGTTGGCAAATTACAAATCTTTCTCGTTTGGAGAGTTTTAATTTTCAGTTATCAAACCAAAAATAACCAAAATAATATCCTACGCAGTATTCTCCTCATGACTTTTTTTTAGAGTTTAACGGTTTTTGAGAATCTTTGTAATAGAACCCAATATTTCATTTTAAATAACTTTAGGTATCAATAAAGAGAATTTATCATCCTTGAAACATTTTAATAATCAGAAATTTTAGACGAATAAAGGGATTGTATGATAATATATTTACATGCATTACTTTTCCATCTTTACAATAAATTTACACACGATTGAAAATATTGAGGTGATTCATTAGTGGTTAATAATACGTGTGAAACTAGAAAGTATAATTCAATACATAAAAAACGTTTTTATAATTCTGTTTTTTCAATCCCTTTAGTTGCTTTAGCTTTATTTATATTATCTTCTGTACAACTAGAATTAACTACTTTTTTGCTTATTACTTTTGTTTCTGTTGTTATAGTGCTCTTTCAATTGATTTATTTTTATAGTAAATGGAAATTAGTGTAAAAAGTTAAATTTTAGTCAGTTACTAATAACAGTTCTAATTCATTGTACACCGAAAAGAAGGAAGAGTTCCTTTTGTCAAAATGATAGCAAGCATCTAATTATTACGCTCTTCTCCGCAGAAAGTGAGGTTCTGACCATGACGAGACGTTCAGAAGCTGAACATTGGAACGAGGTGTTTGCCGATGTGAATCTCGGCAAGCCGCAAGTAGATTTTTGGCTGGAAAAATACGAGCCGATGCTAGAATTGGCCCAAGATGGACCGGTCATTGATCTTGGCTGCGGATATGGCAGCGACTCTTTGTTTTTAACAGAACGAGGTTATCGGGTCATCGCCTGCGACTTCTCCTCTGAGTCGTTGGCGATTATACGCAAATATGTGCCAGGCGTTGAAACAAACCTATTCGATATGACAGGAGGATTGCCGTTTCCGGATGGTAGCGCGAGGGCGGTTGTCGCGGATTTGTCCCTGCATTATTTTCACTGGGACGATACTGTTTCTATTGTTAGCGAAATTGCGAGAGTTGTCGGCACTGGCGGATTGCTGCTAGCCCGCTTGAATTCCACGTGCGATGTTCATTACGGTGCCGGCCAGGGCATCGAATTGGAACCCCGTTATTACGAGCATGAGGGGCGGCGGAAACGTTTTTTTGACGAAGCAGATATGCGTCGGTTGTTTGACGGATGGGCGATCAATGTGTTGACGGAAACGGACATGCACCGCCACCGGAAGCCGAAAATTTGCTGGGAGATGGCAGCTTGCGTCCGCTGATGGCGGGGGCTGTGTGTGCCGACGAACTTGCCGATGTGAATCCGACCGTCGGGACAGCTGGTCGAAAGCAGCCAGACAAAGAGACTCAAACCTTTTTTGTTCCGCTCACGGGGATCGATAATGCAATAAACCAAAAAACTAGTCAATAACACGAAAATAAAGTGTTATTGACTAGTTTTTTGTTTATAAATCCGGATTAGTATAAATTTTCCTCGAACAGAGTTAATTGAACAACTTAAAACTACATTGAATACATGTAAACAAAGTGACAACCATTGATTTAACAATGATTGTCACTTTGGAGTTAAGATAATCGAAAAAAAACCACGCTAAGAAAAAAATAAAATAAGCCATCCATTTGGACAGCTCATTTACATAATTCTCGAAAACGGAAGTTAAAAGTATTGGTTTGAAACAAAGATATAAAGTTTCAATTCCTTTTTATTTCGCTCTTTATGTGATATATTTATAGCATAAAGAGCGAAATATATCACAAAGGAGAATTTATATGAAAAATAAACTAGCTTACTTAGGATTTATTGGATTTCTAGGGTTTTTAGGTCCTCTTTCATTTTTAGGTGAAACTTCATTTACATATTACTTTTTCGCTTTCTTTTCTTTCTTTTTATATGCAAAAGTTATACCAGATGAACTTTTTATTCTACATGTTCGCATTGCTGCCACAAAAGCATTTTTCGTATCATTAGTATCAGGTGTTTTATTAATCTTAAGTATTGTTATTTTTGCAGATATACATGTAATTCGATTATTCGTTGCACTTGCAGTTGGAATACCATTAGTTACTTTTGTAATTAATTTAGAAATATTTGAACGTAGAGAAAAGAAAGGGATGCAGGATGACGTTGATTACTCGGATGAAAGAATATAGGGTAAAGTTAAATATGTCCCAAGGAGATTTAGCTAATAAGGTTGGAGTTAGAAGAGAAACAATTGGTAATCTCGAAAACGGAAAATATAACCCTTCATTAAAATTGGCTTACGATATTGCAAAAGTTTTAAAAGCACCGATTGAAGTGTTATTTTGGTTTGAAGACTAGTTTAATTCTAGTATAAGTGAATACAAGAGAAAAAATGATGAATGTTCTATTCATGCTCGGTTAACATAATGCATCATTATCAGTAGTCAATACTGCATAGAATTTTTGTTATGGAGAGGTTTTATTACTTCGAGATAGGCTAATATATGTTCACCTGTGTTTTTAAGAAATAGCCTATTCTTGGTCCATTGGAGAAGTAATATTATCTTTATATGTGTCAACATAAATGTTTCCATTTGCTGCAAGTACAGCATACGTAACATCTTTGTAGCTAAGGTTACGTTTTTTTAGCGCACATTGTAATTCTAACTCCGTCTGATTGTTTTGCCTTAGGTTTTCTGTCATAATTTCTCCATCCATAATTAGCTCGATGGGGAGTTTACACTCTTTTTTTGTTGGTATATTTAAATCTTGTTTTGTAACAGTACGATATTCAGGTTTTTTCAAAACAGATATTTTACCATTTGTTTCAACTACGACATAAAGAACTTCTTCAATATTAAAAATACCATTCTCTCTTAATTGTTGGTTTAAATAATCTAGAGAATAGCGCATTTTCCGCATATTATTTTCTAAAATTTTTCCGTTTTCCATAATGACTGTTGGATTTCCAGCAAATACCTTTCTGCCTATCCGACTTTTCATGGATATATAGCTAACCATTAAAATGACAAATACTAAAATAAGAAAAGCTATAACTGCATGATGAGTTTTTACATTTAAATTAAATGCTAAATTTGCAATAATACTTCCAATAGAGATAGCACCAATAAAATCAAAGGTATTCATTTCAGCGATAATCTGCTTTCCTAATATTTTAGCTCCGATAAATAAAATCGAGAAAGATAACAGTGTTCTCAAAATAATCTCTATATGTTCAGACATAAGTAGCTCCTCCTCTTAAAATTGCGTGTTCGTATTATAACGATTTCTATAAGGATAGTATGTATCATTGTAAAAGAATTTATTAGGTTCAATAGCATTAAATAGTTCGTGTAGATGAATTAATCTCGGTTCTGTTGTCAAGTTTCTCAAGAAATAAAAAGAGACATGAATGTAAGAGGAAATATAATGATGTTGAATGTTTTGATACAGAGTATATTTTTTGAAATCGAATAAAATATGAATTATCAAAAAGAGTTTGGATTCCCTTAAAGAGTAATAACTGGATAAATATGAACTGATTTGAATTACTGGGATATGTTTTCTACCTACAAGATCCTGTATCACTCTTACCTGTCCAGAAAATCATAACTTTTTTAAATGATGATTTCTTTGAGGAAAAACAATCATGTGTCGACAAGTATTAATATTTTAAGAACATCCTAAAAATATATTTTTTGTATTTTTAAATTAAATGAGAAGTGAATATGATATGTATTGTTTTCTTATTATCTAAATAAGAGTTACTTAAATTACTTATATAAAAGCTAATGGACGAGTATTAATACTTATATAGTAACTTTTATCTGATAAGAAAGGGGTATAAGATTTATGAACAACCTTAATTTTCTTTGTGAACAATTTGCTAAAATTCTTAATGGAAAAAGCAACATAAATCAGGGTGTTTGTTCTGTCTCCTTGCGTCGTAATATTAAAGTGCTGGTTCAAGGACGACCAAGCACCTCAGTGATACCGGTTGGGATATCTTTTGAATCGTTAGATCAAAATGGCAATGCGTTGAACTTTGGAGAAATCGCTATTTTACAAGAAGAAGTTCCTTTATTTATGCAATCAATTGTTCAACAAGGGATTATTGTTAGCGCCTTACATAATCATTGGTTATATATGAAACCATTGATTATGTATATTCATATCCAATCTATTGAACCACCATTGAGTTTTGCAAAAAAATTGGCAAATTCTTTTTCGGTTTTAAGTAGTTATCCAATTACTGATAACGGGAGCTAATGTTAAGTAGATCCTATTTATTGATTTTCTATATCGAGAATCATGAGAATTAAAAAAGCACTCCAGTTAAGCAATCTGGAAAGCATTTTCATAAATTTCTAGATACATTGAATTGCGACTTATTGTATTTTTTGCTTGGCGTGAGGGGCTCCGAAATGCTGGGGGTAGCCCCTCACCACATAGTTATCAAACTAAAATTTTTTAGTAACCCAAAAACGAATTTTTGTGCTAGCTTGTAACAAAATTGCTTATTTTTTGGTTTTGGGGTAATCCTGAATTCTTAAGTTGATGGGCATGTGTATAGTGGCTCATAACAATTTTTCATATAATACCGCAAGAATATTTGTTTAAAGATTATGAAGATCCTATTTTAGTAGCATGGAACTGGTCTTTTTTACCCTTGGATTTGTTAATCTCTTTAACGGGACTTTTAAGTTTGTATATGTATTCTAAACAAATACATATTTGGAGCCACTTTGCGTTTTTATCATTAATTTTAACTTTTTGCTCAGGGTTACAAGCTCTAGCATTTTGGACAATCCGTTTAGATTTTGATATGTCTTGGTGGATCCCTAATTTTTTACCCATGCTTCTTTTTAAAAAGTGTTTGGAGAGAGTGTGGATCGTATAAGATTAACGCGAGAAAAGAATTCATGTAATATAGATAAAATTTTAAGCACATTCGAATTTTAGATTCTACAACATTTCAGCTTCTAGATCAGTTTTTTTTCGCTAACTATACAGCAAAAGTCAAAATGAAGATAGCCGATGATTCCTACGTTAAGGAAGCATCGGCTTGTATGATGTATATTGATTGAGTTTACGTTTCTGGAATAATTGTAATAGCGATGGTCTGAACCGGAGCCTCAATTTCTTCGTCTTTACTTTGGCTATTGTAGTATTTAATCATTAATTCGTTAAGTTCGCTTTGAAATTTTCCAAAGTGTTCTTCATCTAGCTTTAATTCCACTACAGAAAAAGTAGCCTTATCTTCTTGACTGTTTTGTTCCTCTAATTTCTTAAGATAGCTTTGATATTGTGTCATAAGTGATAACTGGTAGTAGGAAATGTAGTTTAACTTTTCATCATCAGATAAGCCTTTCCATTCACTTCCTTCAATTTTTGCATCTTCTTCATTGATTGCGTAATATTTTTCAGAAACAGATTTCACCTTTTTTTCTTTAATTACATGGACGATACCAGAATCAACCATAGTTTGTAGCTGTCTATATAATGTTGCTTGTGGTACATTTTTAATGATTTTTACCATTTCTAATGGTGTTAGCCCATTTTCCTTATTTCTCATTAACACTTGGCAAATTTTCATTCTTACTGGATGCATTAAAATTTCAACTTTATTACTCATTCGCTCACCTTATTTATTATGTATTTTTATTCTCATTATAAATAATGAGAATAATGTTTGCAATTCATTCGTTTATGTTTTATCATTATCAATAATGAGAATAAACTTAGGGAGGAATGACAATAATGCAACTACATTATGGATTGAATGATCTTAAAGACATTGATATTATGGCTTTTCTACCCACTATATTACCAGTTATTGCAGTGGGGGTACTTTTAGTTTTCATTGCATTCATTGATTTATACCGACATAGAAAAACAAGAAAAAATGTACTTGTATGGACGTTCATTATTCTTTTCGTTAATATATTGGGCCCTATTTTCTACTTTGTTATAGGGAGAAAGGAAAGTGAGAAATTATGAAACTAGAGATTAAAAATGTAACAAAATCATTTAAAGGAAAAATTGCTGTCAATAATTTCTCGATGGAACTGCAAGCGGGGGAATGCGTCGGATTAATTGGGCCAAATGGAGCAGGGAAATCTACATTAATAAAAGTAATTTCGGATATTATTCATCCAACTGTTGGTGAAGTTTTATTGAATGGGATAAAAATATCAAAAATGAAAAGAGAAATTGGTTATTTACCTCAATATCCTAATTTTTTTTATTGGATGACAGCGAGAGAAACGCTTACGTTTATGGGCCAACTTTCCGGATTGAAAAAAGAAGAATTGTCAAAGTTGATTCCAAAGATTTTGGAGAAAGTTGGACTAAGGAACGAAGAAAACGCAAAGGTTAGTACATTTTCTGGTGGAATGAAACAACGACTAGGTATTGCACAAGCATTATTGCATAAACCTTCGCTGATTGTCATGGATGAACCGGTATCCGCATTAGATCCGATTGGCCGGCGGGAAGTATTGAATTTGATTGAAGAAATAAAAAAAGATACAACGATTTTATTATCAACCCACATATTAAGCGATGCAGAAGAAATCTGTGAACGATTTGTCATTATAAAAGATGGAACAAAAATAGAAGACACAACGATTACGGAACTTTTACACCGTAATAGTGAAAATAAATTGATTATTGAAATAACAACTAAAGATCAAAAGTGGATTGAAGTTGTAAAAAAATTACCGTATGTGAAGGACGTAGAAGTGGTTGGGCTTAAAATCAAAGTGAAGGTTCAAAGTATCGAAATAAACAAAAATATGTTACTGCAAAATGCACTCGAACATAAAGTGGACATCGTTAAATTTGAAATGAGCAACGATACTTTAGAAGAAATTTTCTTGAAATTGGTGGTGCAAAAATGAATAACTCAATTGTATTGATAAAAAAAGAATGTGTTCAAATGTTACGTGATTTTAAGATTATTTGGCTACCAATTGTTTTTATATTTTTAGGCGCAACACAACCGATAGTAACTCATTATTTACCATCAATTTTAGAAGCGTTAGGTGGAGGACAGGGAATTACTATTGATCCGAATATAGCAGCGCAACAAGGGAGTGAAGTATTAGCGAGTACTTTGGGATCTCAGTTTGATCAGCTTGGACTTATGATTCTAGTGATTTCTATGATGGGTACTATTCAAACAGATAAAGCAAATGGTATGTTGGCTTTTATTTTAACAAGACCCGTTACTGTTACTTCATATGTAGGTGGGAAAATAGTGTCAAACTATTTAATGGTAGCTTGTAGTGTAACAATTGGATACGTAACTTCTTATCTATATGTAAATTTTCTTTTTACTGCCGTTCCATTTGCACACCTAATTACTGGATTACTATTTTATCTAATTTGGATTCTTTTTATCGTATCTTTCACAACAATGATAAGTGCTATTTTTCACAGTCAAGGTATGATTGCATTAATTTCAATTGTTTTCCTGTTAGCCTGTAGAGTAATCGTCGGTTTGAATCCAATAATGGATCTGCTTAATCCAGCCAGTATGAGTAAGTATGCAATGGAAACGTTAGTTACGGGGGGAGTAAATTCAAACGCAATAATTACTGGATTACTAACTATAGTGTGGATTTTATTGACACTCTTCGTAACGTATTATTGGATTGCTAATAAAAAGTTTCATTATGAATAAACGTGATGAGGGTAGTGGGTTTAAATAAAACACTCCAACAATAAAAAGCTTCCACTACTGTGGAAGCTTCTCTAACTGAAAGGGTTGGAAGTACTACGAGAACAGTGGTGCCTTATGAATAAGGGACAATAAAAAAACTTCTGGATGCAAGAGGATTTTTTTATTGGGAATAGTAAGGATGAGGGGAGGTGCATTACATATGGGAAAAGGTAGAAGTAATAATGCTGGTAAAAAGCAACCAAATTTCGATGATTCATCTAATTTCGCTAAACAAAGTCAACCGACAGAAAAGAAGAAGAAATAAAAAAAGGAGCTCTCTTTATCAAGAGAGCTCCTTTTTTAGATATATTGATGTTTCAACACAACAGATAGAGTGTTCAATTAAATAGTCATAACTGTGCAAGGTTTAAACTCCTGATCTCACTACTGTGGAAGCTTCTCTAAATGATGTGCAATATCAACATACATATTTGAGTATGTTGAATGTATGTCATTGCTTGGCGTAGCGTTAGAAGAAAAATGGACGATAACCATGTTTGCTTTCGGATCGATGTAAAGTGTTTGTCCGTAACTACCTAACACTTCAAAAGCACCTTGTTCATTGTGCGGAATCCACCATTGATTATGATAAGAAATGGAAGCTCCAGGGCCAACTGCAAGTTCGCCTTCTTGAACATTTTTTATATCTTCAGTAATAGAAGAAGGGAGAATTTGTTTTCCGTTATATTCCCCGTTATTTAATAATAATTGTCCGAATCTCGCCATATCTCTAGCAGTTGCATTTAAGCCAGCACTAGCTTGTTCAACTTTTGTTTCATCTGTTACGTAATACCCGTTTTCTTCCATACCAATTTGAGACCAAATGCGCTCACTAACGTTTTCAGCTAATGATTTACCAGTGATCGTTCGAATAACCCAAGCGAGTGTTTCCGCTGATCCGTTATCGTAAGAAAAATCGGAACCAGGCGGTGCAGTTTCTTCTGCTTCTCGTAACATATCATAAATTTTCATCGGACCGTCGTAATTTTTACCTCGGGGTAAAATATTGCTCGCTAAATATAGTTGTGCATCTTGATTTTCTAAAGCTGGATGTTCATATCCGTGAGTCGGGTACTCTGCAGACACTTGCATGTCCATTAATTGCTGAAGCGAGGCATTACCGAACGGTGTATTTTTTAATTCTTTTATATATGTGTCAGCTGTTTTTTCTAAGTCAATACGGTTTTCTTCAGCGAGAGATTGTATAATTGCCCCGGTAAATACTTTTGCTAACGATGCCATACCATGAGGTTCACTTTCTTTATATCCATTGAAATATCGTTCATATACAAGTTGTCCATTATGTACAACGACGAAAGCATCCGTTTTGTTATCATCTAAAAGTTTTTTTAGAGGAGTTGTATTTCCAAATCTACGTTCCACAGCAAAATCGTCTAAGTTTTGCAATGCAGTAGGGAAGTGGGAAATTTGATTAGGGTTATTATTTACCTCGTTAATTAAAGTGAATTCTTTCATATGCGTGTACGACCAGCGTAAGTACGGATCATCTAGCCAATTTTTTTTCGTCACGTTATTTTTCGATGGGATTGTTTTATTGTGCTTGAAGTATGTAAAACCGAGCCCTGTAATTACAAATAGGAATGTGATTATGAGTAAGAGTAGGGGAGATTTTTTAAGTTTCATATCGGTCCCTCCTTTTTATTTCTATTATAAGTATACGCTTCAATTAAAAGAAATACAAAATAAGGAAAGTAAACGGATAAGTTTACTTTCCTTATTTACGTTAAGCGGATATTTGTCCGTCTGTACGCTGTTTCTTGAATTTTTGTTTTCGTCCGTGTAATCCATAGTATAAAAGTAAAGTGAAGGCAACGATAATAGCTGCGATAAAATACATATTATGATAACTTGATTTCGCTGCGACGATACCTAAAATGAAAGAACCAAAGCCAATACCACTATCAAAGAATGAGAAGTACGTAGCTGTCGCAGAACCACGTCGATGGTTTGGAGCGGCAGAAATTGCAATCGTTTGGAAGCTAGGAATTAATGTTCCGTAGCCTAAACCGATTAACATACCTGCACCAAGGAACCAAAATGAAGTTTGTGCTTGGCTTAAAATGAACATCCCAATTGTGAAAATAATGATAGCTGGGTAAACAAGTACATTTTCACCGAAGCGATCAAAAATTTTACCTGTAAATGGACGAGAAATTACAACAACAAGTGCGTATAAAATAAAGAAGTAACTTGCAATGTCAGCTAAACCGAGCTCTTTTGCATAAATAGGAATAAAGGATAAAATGCCACTATAAGAAAAGGCTAAAACAAATCCTGTAAGAGCGATCGGAATAGAAGATGGTTCAAGTAAGTCTTTCCATTTCATTTTTTCTTGTTTGTGTTTCTTTACTGGTGCTTCATGCGGAATATTGACAAGTAGTCCTAATAAAAATGCAAGCAATGAAAATACGGAACAAACGATAAATAATACTGTAAATGAAAAATGAGAAATAATTGTTAAACCTAAAAAAGGACCAATTACCATCGGCAGACTCATAAATACGCCGAAATAGGCAAGTGCTTCGCCGCGTCTATGAGCTGGCGCAACATCTGTGACAATCGTACCCGTTGCAGTTGTTGCCATACCGAACCCAATACCATGTAAGAAGCGAAGGGCAAGTAATAAAAATAAACTTTGCGCACCGAAATACATAACAGTGGCGGCTAAAAATAATGAAAGTGAAATAAATAATATTTTCTTTCTTCCTAAATCATCGAGCCATTTTCCTGTAAATGGTCGACATAAAACAGATGAAATAAGAAAAACAGTTGCAACTAAACCAATTTCCTCAGGTTTTCCTTTTAGGCCGTCTATTACATAGACAGGTAAAGTAGTCATAAGCATATAAAATGTTAAGAAGAGAAATAGACTACTAAAACAAGTTCCGAGGAAATCCTTCGTCCAAAGTTTCTCACTTTGCATCGTCATCCCTCCAATTTAATCTAAATTTTTAATGATTTGTTGTAACACTTGAAATGCTTGATGTAAATCATCTTCGTTAATACCTTCTAGCGTCTTTTCTTCGAAAGTATCAACTTCTTCTTGCCATACCGGAATCATTTTTATCGCTGTTTCTGATAACGAAATGAGCTTCTCACGGCGATCTTTTCCTTCTGTACGAATAATCCAGCCCATCGTTTCCATACGTGTTAACGTACGGGTCATCGTTGGTGATTCAACATTTAAATACTGACATAATTCTGTTTGCGTACAAGAACCAGTTTGATTGATACGGAAAATAACAGCCCACTGCGCACTAAATAACCCAGTTGGAGATACGCGTTCATTAAATTTCTTCGTAAACTTGCGAGAAGTCTGGCTGACAATGTGAAAAAAATGTTGTTTTTCGTCCATATAGTTAGATCCTTTCAAATTAGTTACCTAGCTAACTATATACTTTTTTATTTTAATTGTCTAGTAATAGACATGTTGATTTATGTAAAAAATTCGTATAGCTTTTTTGTTGAGAACATACATTCTGCGTGTTATTCTTTAAGTAAGTAAAGAATTTTCTTTCTATTAAAAAGAATGGGGGAACTTGTGATGATTAAGCCTGCAACAATGGAGTTTGTTTCACTATCGAACGGAGAAACGATTGCGTATCAGGAAGTTGGAAGGCAAAATACAGAAATTCTTGTGCTCATTCACGGGAACATGACATCGTCACAACATTGGGATTTAGTTATTGAAAAGCTGCAAGATCAATACCATATTTACGCTCTTGATTTAAGAGGATTTGGTCAATCAACATATAATCAATCGATAGATTCATTACAAGACTTTGCAAGAGATGTAAAACTATTTATCGATCAATTAAAATTAGAGAAATTTTCATTAATGGGCTGGTCAATGGGCGGTGGTGTTGCGATGCAATTTACAGCGAATCATCCAACGTTTGTCGAAAAGTTAATTTTAGTAGAATCAGTAGGAATGAAGGGCTATCCAATCTTTAAAAAAGATATTAACGGGCAACCGATCGTAACGAGTCTATTAAAAACGAAAGAAGAAATCGCGCAAGATCCAGTACAAATTGCACCAGTGCTAGATGCGATAAAAAATATGAATAAACTATATTACCGCACAGTATGGAATTTATTAATATATACACATAATCAACCTGAACCGGATCGTTATGAAAAGTATTTAGATGATATGTTAACGCAACGTAATTTCGTAGATGTGAATTATGCGCTCATTACATTTAATATTTCGGATGAACATAACGGGGTTGTAGAGGGAAATAAACAAATTCATCATATTAAAGCTCCAACACTCGTCATACAAGGTGACAGAGATTACGTCGTACCGCAAGTAGTCGGTGAGGAATTAGCAAAACATTTGCCAAATGCAGAGTTGAAGATATTAGAAGATTGCGGTCATTCACCGTTTATTGATTGTTTAGATGTATTTATAAAGCATGTAGAGCATTGGTTAGAACAGAAATAATCCCCGAAATGAAAGGTATTGCATATACTATAACATTGTAGGTAAAAGGGGAGATTATCCATGCATCATCCGCTCTTAATTGCGCATTCGCCATATAATCATCATGTATATACAAAAATGATGATAGCTCCGCTGTATATGCAAGTTTCACCAGCTGTAGTTCCGCTACAAATACAACAGCCACCAATTGTTCATTCGCATCATTATTTATATGAAACTGCTTTTTATAAACATCCGTATTTCAAGCAATTCCATAACAATGTGAAAGCACAAGTTTGGGAAGGTTAAGAAGCTGAAATGTTCATTCTTTTAGCTTCTTTTTTATTGATAATATTCGTACACGCATCTAAAGAAACAGTTTATAATGAAAGGTGGAAAGCGTGAGAAGGAGAGGGAAATGGATGTCAATGCGTTTTACTTTTTGGATTATGGTTGGGATTGTAGCAATCTCGGGTTTGTCACAAGGTATGCTCTTACCAGCCATTGCAATGATTTTTGAACAAGAAGGGGTTAGTTCAAGTATTAATGGTATTCATGCGACGGCACTATACATTGGGATATTAGTTATTTCACCGTTTCTTGAAAAACCGATGCAAAAGTTCGGAATGAAGCCGATAATTGTTATTGGTGGGTTTCTCGTTATTATTTCATTATTCTTTTTTACACAAACTTTTTCATTCTGGGTATGGTTTATCCTTAGATTTCTAGTTGGAGTCGGAGATCATATGCTGCATGTCGGAACACAAACATGGATTACGACAACATCAGACCCGAGTAAAATAGGGAGACAAGTATCGATATACGGTGTATTCTTCGGAATTGGTTTTGCCGTCGGTCCGTATTTAGCAAGCACTGTGCAGTATGGTCTTGCAACGCCATTTATTATATCTACTATACTGTGCCTAATAGGTTGGCTCCTATTACTGCCAACGAAAAATGCATTCCCAGCGCAAGATGAAAGAGAAGTGAAGAGTGAATCATCATTTTCTCGTTATAAACAAGTTGTTGGATTAGGATGGATTGCGTTACTTGGGCCACTTGCATATGGCGTACTCGAAGCAATGTTAAATAGTAACTTACCAGTATACGCGCTTCGTAAAGGATGGTCTGTTTCAGAAGTATCCTTCTTATTACCAGCATTTGCAGTTGGGGGCATTATTACACAAATTCCGCTCGGTATATTAAGTGACAAATACGGAAGGGACCGTATTTTAACGTGGACGTTCAGCATAAGTACGGGCATTTTTCTACTTGCAGCCGTATTTGATCAATATTACTGGATTGTCTTTGCCTGCATGCTATTAGCGGGTATGGTCATTGGATCGTGCTTCTCATTAGGTCTTGGATTTATGACAGATTTATTACCGAGACACTTATTGCCAGCAGGTAATATATTATCTGGAATTGCCTTTAGTTTAGGAAGTATACTGGGACCTGTATTAGGAGGCGTATTTATAGAAAAAATACAGTATACAAGCTTTTTCATTGCGGTTATGATTATAATAGGAATTCTCGCAATGGTATATATGATCTACATGAAGAATCAATTCGCATCAAGAAAAATAGAAAGTAGGTTAGGGCATGACAAAACAACCTAATAAGAAAAAATTTGAAGTACTCGAAAACGAAACAATTACAGACTGCTTAGCACGTATGGAACAAGAAGGCTATGCACCGTCTCGTCGCATGGAAGAGCCAATCTTTCATGAAGTGAAGAAAAACGGCAAAACAGAAGTTGAACCGTGCGGTAGAAAAATTGTTTTTGAGGGGAAATTAAAGTAATAAGTTATTTAAAAAGAATTTGCTTTCAGGTACAAGTAAGATAAAATATATAGTCACATAAAAAAACGCTATTGATTCCAATATCAATAGCGTTTTTGTTTTTAATACATATATAGATCAAAATGAATTTCTGCTTGAATGAAACTAGCAAAGTTAATAATCTCTTTTTGTAAATACATTGCGGGTGATTCGTTATTCTCCACTTGAATCACTACCATAAAAAGAAACTGTAAATCATACTTTTTCTTGAGATGTTTTAATTGTTCTGTTTTTCCTTCAAGAGATTTTAGAATAACATGCAACTGAGCATTTATATCATATGATTCTTGATAGCCAGTGCTTAAAGTCCAATCCGTCGCTTTTCTATATAGATCTTTTGTGGATACAAGATTCGGATTATCACGTCTTACAACAACATCTCCTTTTTTATAAGTTTGTGTCGGCTCGATACTTAAGGCCTCGGTAATTGCTTCAACAGGGAATATATCACCCGTTGCACTAAAATAAGCCATAACTTTGGTTTTATCCAGAACGGTTCCTCCTCTAGTATTAAGATGTTACTTTTATTACATTATAAAAATTTATGAATGTGTTTGCTAGAATGTAAATGTGTTTTTTTATTGAATTTTGGCGTTGGTATACTAGATATATACCTTTGTAGGAAAGAACAATGATACAAAAGTAGGATGATTTAAAATGTATTTATTTGTATTATAAAAACAAAATATATTTATGAAAAACCGGAATGTAGGGGAGGGAGGAATATATATCATGATACAAAGCATATTTGAAACTCATTTACATGTAAGAAATTTAGAAAAGGCGATAGATTTCTATCAAAATAAATTAGGTTTAACATTAGCAAAGAAACTATTAAAAAGACGAGTTGCGTTCTTCTGGGTAGGAGAAAATAAAAAACAAATGCTTGGATTATGGGAAGTACATAGTAATGAAGATTTTGAGACGAAACACTTCGCTTTTCGTGTAGATTTAGAGTCTTTAAAGACTTCTAAATCGTGGTTAGAGAATCGTGGAATAGAGGTGGTAGGGAGTCAGGGGAAAGGAAATGAAGAGCCAATTGTCCAAAGATGGATGCCAGCTGCAAGTGTATATTTTCTAGATTGTGATGGAAATAAATTAGAGTTTATTTCTATGTTATACGATGATCCAGATGAATTAGAATATGCAACGTATTTAAGTGAATGGAATGCAGAGCACTAAGAAAAATAAAGTTTAATCAGTAGGAGTTTCATAGCTTTGTATGATGTAAAATAGCTAGAAACAAAATAAAACCCTTCTAGAATAAGGGTATCCTTGAAGGGTTTTTTCTATATTTTATATTGCTTGTAACATATTAATGATGTTCAATTTTAGATATTTCGGCGCGTTGAATATAACCATCAGAGAAGCTAAAATAAAGAGAATAGCTTCCTCGATTATATATAAAGCCTTCACTAGTCATATCCTCTCCGATTCCATCTGGTTCACCAAACCACTCTTTTAATTCGTTGATAGAGATATCCATTTTCACCCATATATATCTAGCGTCTGAAGGATACATATCAATATTATAATCTCCGTATACCGCTGTATTAGGTGCGTCACATTCTGTACATGGTGCTTTTTTCAAAACATCAGGCACTCCATATTCTTTTTTTACATCAGATAGATCTTTACCCAATGAATTTAATTTAAATGGACCAAACGTCCCATTCTCTAAAGCAGTTGTTAACATTTGTTTCAGTTCTTCTTTTGAATTGATGTTGAAATTATGATCTCTGTTTTTTGCTATTGCATTATAGAAAAATTGTGCATACTGCTCACGCTTCACAAATGTGTTTCCGTTAAAATTACCTGCCTCGTCACCTTGTGCTATACGGTTACTACGCAGTGTATTTACAGCTTCATAAGCCCAATGACCTTTTGGTACGTCTTTAAATTTTCCTTGTTCTTTTGATTCTAAATGAAATGCTTTTTGTAATATGACTGCCATCTCATATCGAGTTAATACATCATCTGGACGGAATGTACCTGTTCCATCACCTGTCATAATTCCAGCTTGCGCAATGGCTTTAATATCTTTTTCAAACATATGATTTGCAATATCACTAAACATATTTCCTTGTTTATCGTCTGCGATTAACTCTAAATGTCGATTGACTAAAGAAGCTACCTGTCCTCTAGTGATGTTGTCCCCAAAACCAAATTTGCCATTTCCATATCCCTTATAAATCCCTGCTGCCGCTAAGTAATCAATAGCATCTTTTGACCAGTGGTCCTTTGGTACATCTGTAAATACAGTGTTCGTATTGGTAGTTACCTTATAGCTATTCGTAGTTGTTTGTGCATTTACTGTACCTACCATCGTTGTAGTTGCTAGTGCTGCGGTGATTACGAATCCAAAAAATTTTTTAGCTTTGCTTGTTTTCTTGCCCATTTGCGAAAGCCTCCCCAGTTTCATATAACTTTATTAAATATACTCATTACACATATGCATGTAATACAACTAAATGCATGCATCGTAATTATAACATGTAAATTATAATTATTTGTCATTTATTTCCGTAATATGGATAAATTTTTGATAATATAACTGAAAATGTAATATTTGGGTAATGGATATTCAGTAAAACATTCTGCTTTCCAATCTGTAATAGAAAACAGAACGTATATTTGGTATAATCGAAATATGCTATATGAAACGATGTACATGAGTTTGACATTTATGTATTAAGGTACGTACTACATAATAATAACTACGCTATAGAATTCAGTTCATGTTATACAAATCAATCGTTAGAAAGGAAAATAAGTAATGAATCAAATTTCATTTGAAGATTTATTTGAAGAAGAAAACAAACCAGAAAAGGTGGAGGTAGCTGATATACCAGTACCTTTATCGCCATTACAAAAAGATATATTGGAATTAGTGGATTTTGAAGAAATAAGTGCGCTTGAGCTATGTGAACAATTAATACGATCTGGCAAAATATCAGATGAAAGATTCACAACGAATAAGCCGAAAGCATATGGACAAGTATGCTTAGTATTAGAAGATTTTGTTAAAGAAGGAAAGCTTATTTTTGTCAAAAGCGATGAGAAAAGAGATAGAGTTTATAAATTAAATGAAGAAGTTTCTAACATATAAGTTGTCCAGAGGTAAATGAATGTTTTCTAAGAAGAGAGTTCAGTATTTAAAGAAAAGGTGGTATCAATCAGGAAAGATTGATACCACCTTTTTCTTTTTTAACATCTTACATACTTACGTTTGAAACCAAGTCTGCCTCTATCAAGTTCTTTCTGAATACTCCCTGCAGCATTTAGCAAACTGCTTTTTTTATTATCGCGTTTTACTTCAACTATACCAACTTCTTTTGCAATCTCGACTGCCTTTTCGTGTAGTGGCACATATGAAATTGCTACAGTGTTTAGAAAATTATTCATAGCGGATTTTGTTCGTACTGGTGAATCATGGATCGTATTTTTTACCATTTCAAGCATAGTGGAAATTTTGATTTCAGAAAACTCATTGTCTTTGCGATTTCCTAAAAGCCAGCAGTAGCAACTCCAGCCCGCTGACATTCGTAGCTCGTCTCCACTTGCAATCCATTTATCAGCAACATCTTGTGCAATATTTGATTCTGATAAAGTGACTGCCACCACATAATCAGACAACATATAAAAATATGCTCCGTCTATCCAGCGATCAAAATCAGACTCACTCATAGCTTTTGGATCCGCAATAATACCTGCAAAGTACATAGCATCGTAGTTGCCTGTCGCATAAAGCTCTTCAGCTAACTCTTGGTTTACTTTTATTTTTTTAGCAATTGGTTTCATAGCACCTGTAGCTACGCCGAAAACTGGCTCGTGCGCACCGTTAGATATGTATATTTTTTTCGTTCGTTCTTTGCCTAGAGCTTCAAGTTCTTGCATCACTGTTTTAAAATCCATAGCTGTGCACTTCCTTTCTTAATGTAAAGACCATTTTAATTGCGAACAACTAGCCTATATTTTTTATCATGTTTTCCATACTTTCTAATTTTAAATCTTATGTGAGTAGGATGTCTACTTTCTATAATTTGTCGATAGTGCAGGTAGGTTTTGAAAGTTTAGCTATTTATAATTGTAAGGGTATTATATGAAAGTAAAAGGGAAGGGAATACTGAGGTTTAGCTTTTTACATAGATTTTTAGGATGAAAATAATATTTTACCTTTGACTCTTTCTCGGTATTATCATGTTATTATTTGGTAAGGGGATAAATGGAATATAAAGTTAAACATGTGAGGTTGGTTATAAATGATAAAGAAAATTACTAGAGTAGTATTAACTGCAGTTATGCCAATTAGTATGATTGTGGGGTGTGGAAATACTGAAAAAACTGAAGCAAAAGAACCGAAAGCAATACAATCGGAGAAAAAGGACTATACGGATTACTCATATGGAAGCAAAGGTATAGTAGTAAGCGGAAAAGCGAAAGAACGTCAACAGTACGAGGTTGGATATATGGATGATAACAAGTTAATTGGGATTGACGAAAATATTGAGGATTGTATTGTTTTAGATAATAAGGATGAAGCAGGTCTCGTTTGGAAACAAATAGAGCGTGGATCGATTATTGAAGTGCAATATGGTAAGGATCGCAATGATATAGTAGGCGTACAATTAGTAGGAGATCGTGAGCCATACGAAATTAGTGATAAGTTTGATCGAAATACAATAAATGAGATTGTCGAAAACGTTAAAGGGAATTTGTAATAAAAGCTAAAATGAAAAAATATTTAAGTTTACTATTAATAAAGTCGATTCCTTATTGAGATAAGAAATCGACTTTATTAATTATCTTTTTTGTAAGTTATCTTTCCAAAAATTATAGCTATTATCAATAACTTCTTTTAATTTGAAATAGTTTTCCCAAGTATCTTGCACATGGTAGAGAGTTTCTTTATCTATAAAAACGTCTGAGTAATCAATTATATACTTCCATTCCTCATCATTATTAAAGTAATACATGGCGAATTGGTTGCCCTCATCATTTAACATGTCGTCTGCCAAAACGCCATCCCAATTCATATAAATTTCTGTGCCAGTCATTTGTCTAAGTTTAAACTGGTTAATTTCGTCTTGAGACTCTTCTTCAAATTCTTCACTACATAAATGATGTTCAATTATCCATCCTAAAAACATACCAGTATGTACAAAAGCTTGATCGATTGGTAAGTCCTCAGGAAAATTACCTTCATAATGGTACTTCGCTTTATCATAAACCATCGTATGTAACAATCAGTTCATCCCCTTTAACGTATTATCTCATAAATTCGTACTATTTGTTTTAATATTTTAACTATTTTTCAAGCCATTAGAATTATTCGAGTTTGAATATATCATTGAGATTGTGAAGGTTATTTACTTAAACTGACGGGCAATAATGATCAATTAAAAAGAAAGGTAAAGTTAGCGAAAAGAACAAGGGTGGAAGAACGTATGGATTCATTCATTGTAATCCATTATAAGGTTTTACGTGGCGTGTTATTTGAGAAGCAAGAATGATTTCATCAAAAAAATCCATTGGAATTCCAATGGATTTATACATTACAATTTTATCGAGACCTCATTCAACATCATAACAAATTATAAATAAACAGTCTATATTTTGGGTTGGATTTTTTATATAGTTTGGTTGACAGCAAAACTATATAAAAGGGGTGTTATTCATTGGGAAACACTTGTCACCTTAATCAATCTGATTTACAGGAGTATATGCAAAAGGTATTTGGTACCAGTTATTTGGTTTCTAATGTAACGAAAATGCATGGCGGTGCACAAAAGGTAGTCTATAAGATTGACTGCAGCAATGGATTTTCCAGCGTTCTGTATGTGTGGGATCTTACCATGAATTATTTTCAAGAAGAAATAGCAAACGGAGATATACATGAACAATCCTATAGTAGTAATTTATTTGAATTAAATAACAAGTATTTAATTCAACAGGGAATTCAAACCCCCATTCTATATGATCTGAATAAGGAAAGAAACCGTTATCCTTATGATTATGCTCTCGTTGAATATGTAAATGGACAAAAGGCAGAAGTTTATTTTCAAAATTCCGATTCATATGTAAAAGATAAAGTGTTTCAGCGGTTAGGAGATATGCTGACAAGCATGCATGCCAATGAGAGAAATACTCATGGGAAAGTGAATCAAAGTGGAATCAACACGAAAAAATGTCATCACTTGCAAATGAAGCATGCAAAAAAAGATTTAGATTATGCATCCCAACATATTGACAGCATCAAGGCAAGTCATAGCAAGCTACTCGATACATTGTACGAGCTTGAATCAAAAATTGAGCCAAGAAATCGATATGGATTTATACATGGGGAACTAGGCCCTGATCATGTATTAATTAATGACAAACTAGAACCTTATTTGATTGATATCGAAGGAGCAAAGTTCTTTGATATTGAGCATGAGCACAGTTTTTTACAGTTTCGATTTGGGGATTATTATCGATATTTAAAGAATGATACTCTTGATCCCAACAGGATGTTATTTTATCGGTTACATCATCATATATCCTTAACTTCAGGCGGCTTGAGATTGCTTCACAGAGGGTTTCCGAATCAACAGTTTGCAAAAGATCTAACCGATTACCATTCTCATTGTACACTGCGTTTTAATGAAGGGTGATGTCTTTAGGTTAAATATTATTTTTCCTTATAACGACAAAACTACCATGATAGTAGTTATGAAAAATTATAAAGATCCTTCTTGTTGAAGAAAATCAGTAAAAGGTATCCTCATCTATTTTTGAGAAGTAGTGGAGTGTAAGGTGGATAAGTGCTTTTGACGGCAATTGCAATTGGTTTTAAAATAATGTCTGTTAAGGAATTTTATAGAAACTATTATTCACCTGCTGGGGAAAGTATTTATAAAAGGGTGGAATAAACATAGTTTTATACATACATAGTAGATTTATAGTCTTTCACGAATGAGAAAATAAAGGGAGGTTAGGATACTTACACGAACTGTGTAGGTATTTCATACAGCAATGAATATTAAAAAACGAGTAATCGCCATATCAACAAGTCTAGTGATTTTAGGGAGTGCACCTTTATCAATATCAGCAGAAGAGATAAATAAATCTCATACTGACCAGCTTAGTATTGCACAAGGGGAACATGGAACGAACGGATTAAGCTATTCTAATTTCAATCTAGAAACTCCTGATCACATGCAAATTAACGAAGCGGAAGTATCAGAGAATGAGAAAATACTTCTAGAAGAATATAAGCATAAACATGATGAAACAGAAGAACTAAATAAAATGAAGGAAGCTAAAAAAGGTCAAGTAGCAGAAGATGAAGCTATTTCAAACATTGAAAAGGCATTTGAACATGTAGACGGTCGAAATGATGGCTCTACTCGTGAAATGAAGCCGGTTGAAAAGCCAAGAGCTATTCAGTATAGTGCATCGATGACTACAAAGAAATATGGAACACTTGCAGGTACTCCATTTGTAGAGTGGATTGTTCCAGCAGGAAATCCTGATATTCGCCCTGCTAATCCGATGAAAGCACGCTACATTACAATTCACGAGACTGCAAACACAGCCCGTGGTGCGAATGCTGAAAATCATGCGAAATATTTGTATAAACAAGCAACGGAAGGTACGTTCCGAACAGCTTCTTGGCATTTTACAGTGGATGATAAACAAATTTATCAGCACTTACCAACAAATGAAAATGGATGGCATGCAGGAGATGGCGATGGCTCAGGAAATAGAGAGTCTATCGGTATCGAAATTTCAGTTAACCAAGATGGAGATTACAATAAAGCGTTAGAGAATGCAAAGAGACTTGCAGGTTATTTAATGAACAAAGAAGGAATTAGCGCGGACCACATTTATAGGCATCAACAATGGAGTGGAAAAAACTGTCCTAATATTTTAATTTCTCGTGGGAATTGGACTGGCTTCGTACAAGGTATTCAATGGTATGCAAATGTTAACGCACAAATTGATTCGCCTTTACAAGAAAGAAATGAGCTATTTGATTCAAATGAATATAATCCAGCTGAACCTAATATGGAGCTTGTAGTGAATGGTGATGGTATAAACGTACGTAGTGGTGCAGGACTTGAACATCATATCGTTCGTAAAGCTTCAAACGGAGATCGTTACAAGGTGTTAGCAGTTAAAAACGGTTGGTATAAAGTAGGTAACGATGAGTGGATTTTCTATAACCCAAGTTGGATTAAGATAAACTACAATGTGCCAAATAAAGAAGTGCAAAAACCAAAAGATGATATTACAGGTGGATGGTTTGAAGGGCATATTCGTAAGCTGAACAGCCTAGGAATTATGCACGGTGAAGGAAATGGTGTATTTGCGCCTTATCGTAATGTAACGAGAGCTGAGTTTGCGACATTAATCTCAAATGCTCTAAAGTTACCAGAAGGAAATAAGTCATTTGTAGATATGAACAAAGCGCATCCATCCCTCCATAGCGGTATTAAACGTAGTGCAAGTGCAGGAATTATTAACGGTCGTGGCGGCGGGATTTTTGATCCTAACGCATCTATCACACGCGAAGAAGCATCGATCATGATTGATAACGCATTACAGTATAAAGGTGTTACAGGTGAATTAGTCGCATTACCATTTACAGATCAACATTTAATTACATACAAACAGCATGTTCAACGATTATATAGTTTAAAGGTAGTTACTGGTGTTGGAAATAATGAGTTTAATCCTAAAGGGACAACAACTCGTGGTGAAGCAGCTGCCTTTTTAGTGAAGATGTTAAACTCTATGCAGAAATAAAGGAATTGTAAGTAGTAGTTTATATTGGTACAAGGAAAAGTAATAAGGATTTTAAAGGAGCTATTCAAAATGAGAATTTGGAACAGCTCCTTTTTATTTTAGCCCCTATGAAGCCCCTTCCAAGCCCCTCATAAGAACCTACCAAGTAATAAATCACTAAGAAAAAACAAAAACAAAAACAACTACAAGAACAAAAAAACACGAAAAAATAAAACCGTCGTTGTAGTAGTTAAAAAAAATTGGAATTCAAATGCAAAAAACCAAGCCCTCATTCCTATATGTATATTGAAGGATTGAAATCTGCCTTTTTATGAATATAAGGAGGAGGTAAACATATGGCGGTGTACCGTAATGTGCAGGTGAATTTTTGGCAAGATGAATTCATATTAGATTTAACGCCAGAGGAGCGTTATTTTTATATATATTTGTTAACGGGTACGAAAACGAAGCAATGTGGAATTTACGTATTACCGAAGCGTGTGGCAGAACTTGAAACAGGCTACAATATGGAGACTGTTGAGAAGTTATTAAATAGGTTTGTTGAATACGGAAAGATTCTATACGATGCGGAAACGAAAGAGTTATACATACTAAATTGGTTACACTATAACCCTATTGTAAATACGAATGTAGAAAAATGTGTGTTACGTGAGTTAAAGACTGTAAAAAATAAAGAGTTCGTACATATGTTTTTACGTAAATGTCTTGAAGAAGAATGGAAGATTCCGTTGTTATTGCAGCATTTTGGTATGCCAGAAGAAGAGGATAATAGTAGTTTAGAAGTAGTTGTTGAAGAAGAAGAGATAGAAGAGGATACTCCGCATGGTGAAGTTTATAAATTTTACGAGCAACATATAAGTAGTCTATCTCCATATATTGTGAAGGAATTGAAGGGGTGGATACGAAAAGTTTCAGGAAATACCGTACTAGAGGCACTTAAAATTGCGTTTGAACAGAATAAGCGAACGCTTGCTTATGTGAAGGGGATTTTGAGGAATTGGTGTAAGAAAGAACGGGGGGATTTAAGGGAAGGAAAGGAAGGAGTATTCAGTTTACATGATCCATAGCATGAGCAAGGAAGGATTTTTTCTTTTCTAAAAGGTTCTATCAAAATAGAAGCGAATAGTTTGAGAAAGGAGGGGGTTAACATGGAAGTCGTTATAAAGAAGAAACGAACTAGGGGTAAGAGAATTTTTATTTGGTCTAGCAGTATCGTTCTTTTGTTAGTTATCTGTGCAGCAATTTTTTTGAACATATATACGCTTAGATCGGTGCCAAAGATAGATGGAACGATAAAACTAGAGGATTTACAACGTGCTGTTACGGTAAAGCGAGATAGTAAAGGGGTACCGCATATTAAAGCGGAAAATGCACATGATTTATATTTTTCACAAGGGTATGTACAAGCGCAAGATCGTTTGTTTCAAATGGATTTAAGTAGAAGGCAAGCTTCTGGTATGTTGAGTGAAGTTGTAGGAGAAGCAGCTGTTGATCGAGATAAGTTGTTTCGAACACTCGGTTTAAGGCGAGCAGCCGAAGCATCTGTTAGTCAATATGACGGGGAAGCGAAATATGCTCTGCAGTCATTTGCTGATGGGATAAATGCTTTTATAAGTGAGGCGAAAGAGGAAAAGAAATTGCCGGTCGAGTTTACTATATTAGGTTATGAGCCTGCTGAATGGTCAATTGTTGATACGTTAACAATTGGGAAGTATATGGCGTTTGATTTAGGCGGACATTGGCACGGACAGGCGTTTCGATATTGGGCGCTGAAAAATTTACCGAAAGAGCAAGCAAATGAGTTATTTCCTACATATCCGAAAGATGCGCCTAGATTGCTAGCTGAACTGGAAAATACAAATGTGAATGTCGCACAAAGTTTTGCAAAAACAATCATTCCGCCAGAGTTTAATGGTAGCAATAACTGGGTCATAAGCGGTGAGAAGAGTGCGTCTGGTAAGCCGATTTTAGCAGATGACCCTCATTTATCTCTTGCGACGCCTTCTATTTGGTATCAATCACAACTTGAAATGAAAGATTTGAATGTAAGTGGCGTTATTTTTGCTGGCGTACCAGGTGTTATTTTAGGACACAATGACAAAATAGCATGGGGCGTTACGAATACCGGTCCTGATGTACAAGATTTATATATTGAAAAGAGAAATCCTAATAATGAAAATGAATTTCTGTATAACGATAAGTGGGAAAAAGCTACTGTTGTGGATGAATCTATTAAAGTAAAGGGCGGGAAAACAATTCCGTATAAAGTAACGGTTACGAGGCATGGTCCAGTTATTTCAGAGTTTGCGGATAAAGGGAAAGAGAAAACGAAAACGGTATTCGCTTTGAAATGGACTGCCTTGGAGCCTTCCGCTGAATTAAAGGCTGTATTAAATATGAATAAAGCGAAAGATTGGAATGAGTTTGAAATGGCTCTTCAAGACTTCCATACCCCAACTCAAAACTTTGTATTTGCATCAAATGATGGCAAAATTGCTTATAAAGCAAATGGAAATATACCAGTGCGTAAAAAAGGTGATGGTAGTCTGCCAGTGCCTGGATGGACAGACGAATATGAATGGGAAGGGTATATCCCGTTTGATCAGCTACCAAAAGTAATCAATCCAAAACAAGGGTTTATTTCCACTGCGAATAATAAAATTGTAGATGATCATTATCCGTATCATATTAGTAATACGTGGGCACAGCCATATAGACAAATGCGTATTCAAGAGTTTTTACAAGAGAAGGAAAAGTATACCGTGAAAGATTTAGAAGAGTTACAGATGGATCAAAAGAATTTATACGGGAAAGAGTTTACTCCTATATTTTTAAAAGAGTTAAATAAAGCATCTTTAAATGAAGTAGAGAAAGAAGGCATAAAACAATTAACAAAGTGGAATTTTTACGATAGTAAAGATGAAGCGGCACCATTACTATTCCATTTGTTAATGAAAGAGATTTCAAATACGTTATTTTCAAAAGAAATACCGAAAGATATGATGGAGTTATTTGAAGGGAAGTCACAAGTTGTTGATGAATTGATGCGAAAAGAAGTAGCGGGAGAAAATACCGCTTGGTTTACGAAGTACGGGGGCTTCACGAAAGTTGTGCATACATCGTACGAGAATGTAATGAAGAAATTACAGAAGGAATATGGCCCCGATGTTGCAGAGTGGAAGTGGGGCGATTACCATCAACTTGCTTTTACACACCCAATTTCAAAATCATCTAGTATGTTAGCGCTACTTGCGTTTAATCGTGAGAAACCAGTTCCAATTGGCGGAAGTCAAGTTACCGTTCAAGCAGCGAGTTACGGCGATAACGGTATTGTCAATCATGGAGCTTCTTGGCGATTCGTCATTGATACGAATGATATGTCAAACGGTTATCATATCGTAGGACCAGGACAATCGGGACATTTTAGAAGTGATTGGTATCATGATCAAATAGATGATTGGGTAAATGGAACGTATCATACGACTACATTGAATACGGAGGGGATAGAAGGGAAGGTGTTAAATTTAGAGCCGAAGTGATAATATTTCTACTGAGGAAAACTTATAAATTAGAATATAACCCAGTCCGTAAATAATTTTAAAAGCCTACTATCAGCTAATTGGATAGTAGGCTATTGTATTTTAGAGAAAAAATTCAATGATTTTATTATTACAAAACAGTAAGTGTTTTAATATTTACTTATACGATTACGGGCCTTATTTACTCTGTTACAAAGGAAACCACACAAAGCGTTCTGTTTCTTTGTTACTCCTTTTTATACACCGCAAAATATTTTGTTATTCAATAATTCCAATTTCTAGAGCCTTTTGAACAGCCTCTTCTTTGTTACGGACTCCTAGCTTTGTATAAGCTGTGGAAGCATAATTTCTGACCGTACCATTCGATAAATATAACCTTGATGCTATGGTAGTGTATCGAAGTCCTTTTGCTACTAGCTGCAATATTTCTATCTCCCTTGTTGTTAGCTCATAAGCGGTTGCTTTTGATTGTGGTGTCTCTTTTTGCTCATCAAACTTCTCGAATATTTTGTGAGACATCCCTTGGTCAATCAGTGTCCCACCTTTGTGAATAAGTCGGATTGTATTAGCTAGTTCCAACGTTTCAATAGATTTGAGTAAAAAACCATCCGCACCGTTGCGAAATGATTCCAACGCCTGTTCGGTATCCTGAAAAGTTGTAAAAATCAATACGCGGATATGTGGCCATTGTTGCTTAATTTTTTTGGTTGCTTCGACTCCATCCATGTGCTGCATATCTAAATCCATAAGTATAACATGAGGTTGAAGGCGCCCACATAAATCGATGGCTTGATTGCCATCCTCAGCCAAACCGACTACATTTAAATCTTCATATCTATCGAGTAGTGTCCTCAAACTTTCCCGAACAAATGGCTGATCGTCTACAATTAACAAACGAATAAGTCCATCTTTTATTTCAGTTTGTCGTGGTATGGTACAAGTAACAAGCATACCTTCATCTGGCTTTGTATATACAGACAATTGACCTTGCAAATTCATTGCCCGCTCTTTCATCGCATTCATACCAAAGCCTTCCTGCCATTCTACATTTCCTTTTCCGTTATCTTGAACTTCTAACCTCGTATATTGTTGTTCAAACTGCAATGAAACTATAATTTCAGTCCCTTGACCATGACGTACTGCATTCGTAAGGGACTCTTGTAAGCAACGAATGAATGCGATTTTCGCTTGCCGAGACAATTGATATTCCTCTCCGAATGTCCTAAAACTTACATTTACCTGAGCGTGCTCCTGAAATTCGGCTCCAAGGTTTTGTAGAGATTGAATCAAGGAAGGCGATTGACACGGAGAATCCATTTGATGTAGGTAACCTCTCACGTCCTTGATACTTTTACGTCCCATTTCCAGCAGAGAATCTAGCCTCTGTATACCCATTTCAGTAGCAAGTTCGGTGCGCAACGTTTCCATTCCCATAATAATAGAAGTATAAGCGTGACCAACTGTATCATGAAGCTCATTCGACAGTCTGTTTCGTTCCTCTGCCAGTGTAATGCGTTCAATCTGAGACATATACTGCTCAAGTACTGCGTTTTGTTTACGAATTGCTTCATTTTGCTTATGATTGACGATTAATAAATGGAAGGCGAATCCCATTACATAAGCGAATCCATAATAGATGACCATAACCCAATAGCTATTACTTGGCGCAACTGCATAGAAAATTCCAGTTGTTATAAAAATTGTTGTTGGAGCTGTCCAATAATAGGACAAATGCTTACTATTTGCTGCGATAAGAAACACTGATATAAGAAAAATATTGTAAGCCTCTGGAAATAAAGAGGTTAAATATATACATAGTCCACCATAAAGCAATATTTCTGTGAATAAATAATATTTATAATTGAATAGTAAGGCTACCCATGGAACAGAGAAGGCAATAATTTCCCAAACAATAATAATCCAAAGTGGTAATGTTAAACCATCCTGAAAATTTAATGTAGCTAGAATGATAGACACACTAGCAAGTAGACGGATTCCTAACATAATCCAATCATACCAAAACCAATATTTAACCATATCAAACAAGTCATTTACCCCCTAAATAGCCTACCTTTTTACTTCCTATATTATAATTTAATCCTTTCTGCCTTATAATACTTTTTATTTTAAAACTGGGATACTACTCACAGGCTGCAAATTTCTATTGATTTAGTTGCCGAATCATACTACGTGTATAGCCTCCAATTTTCTGTGTCAAACTATCTACTATTCTAATACTTATGGAGGTAAATATTATACCCATTAACATTACAAAGAGTGACTTGGCAAAAGTATCTATCCGTATGAATATAATGTTCATTTCGATGTATCGATATAGTAGTGGTACCAACAGCAACATAAGTGGCATTACATAAAAAATGGTTGCAATAATGAGACTAATAATGCCAATCGCAAATTTCTGCATTAACCAATAGACAGCAGACCAAGTGCGACGATCTGTAAGCACTAATTTCACTTGAGCCCAATTCGATGTATCCATTGTTATACTTCTATCGTAAGATTCTGTTGAAATATCTGTATAAATTTTCGTCTGTATGCGCTCGAATTTGATAAAGGGTGTGGTAGTCTGTAGTATGCGTATAACTAGTGGAATCCCAACTACCGTAAATGAAAGGGTGAAACTGAATAGCAGAGCTATTAGATAAAAACAAAAATAAAACAATCCTGTAACGAAAGTTAGCAATAAAAAATAACCATTCTGGATGAATCTTGATTTCATAATGTTCATCGCTCCTATTTATGTAATAACCGAATTGTACTGCTTTTTTTGTCATTCTCACTAGTGTAAAAGTGTCATATGACATTTCTGAATGATGCTAAAAAGGGGAGGGTAACCTACTTATGGTTAAAAAAGATGCTTTTATTAATCCTCCACAAAACAATCCCGCTTTTGCATCTGCAAGAACGGGATTGTTTTGTACTTTTATTTAATATGAGATGGACTTGTTTTTCGAATGTGAAAAATAATATCAAATTGCTCAAGCAATGAAGTATCAAAGTATAATGAACCGTTCGGGAGGATTTGTCCCCCTATACTTAGTAATGGTCTTTTTGCTTTAACCCATTTCTCTGCTTGACCTTTAAGGTGACGGTTATCCAACAAAAACATATTATATGGTACTTTTCCAAGGGTATAATTAAAACTAGTTACATCTTGTGGAATCGTATCTGTTGTAATCTTACCTCCGGTGGAAGGGTTATATTCGCTGTATAAGGTGAAATTCCCCTCCGTAGTTGTACTGCCAATTGTGACATAATTATTGTTTAAACGTTCCTTCAAAAATTGCCCCGCAACATAAGGGTATAATTCCTCATCGATAATTCCTTTAGCTATATGAATATTGTGTCCCCATACCATCGTTTTACCACCAAATGTCTCTTGTGCCCACATTGCATGATCGGCCAAGTATTTCTCATGTAGTTTTATTATGCTTGGATAGTCGTTAGGAAGTAGCATTGTGGTAAATTTCTCTATTGCACTTGCTGTTGCTTTCACCCAGCTGTACTCGGATGGAATTATTTCTGTGTTGGCTTGCTCATTCTCATCTTTTAGTAATCGGACTACTCTCTCAGCGTTTGCTTTGAACTTCTCTTTCATTTCAGGAGCAAGTTTCATATATTCCTGTATATTTCCAGTAAAAGATGACAATTCTTTATAATTTTCTTCTACTTCTGCCAGCAAATCTGGTCGATGCACCCTTACATAATCAATTACTTTATTAAAGCTACCTTGGTCCAACGTTTTTAAGTCGAGCCCAATAAATTGGATCTTTTTTTTATTGGATGGATCAGCATTATAATCTTTCATCCACTCAATCATGGCTATAATTTCATCAGTAGGATATAACAAGTTTAAAAATTCCCTAGGGTTTCCTTTTCCTGTTTGGATATATTCATTTAGCTTTAAGCCGTTTCCCCAATCTTCTTCCATTGTGAAATTTGTAAAACCCATCTCAGTAACTAAATATTTCACAAGTCGAAACTTCATAGTGAAAATTTCAGAGCTTCCATGAGTATTCTCTCCTAATCCTACATATTGTGCACTCCCAATCATTTTCTTAAGTGGTTTTAAATCCTCAAATGATTTTGACGGCTCAATCGTTTTTAATGGGTAAGCCTGTGATTGTATGGATTTAATTATATTTTTTTGAATTGATTGACCTGAATTTTCGACTGCTGCCGTTTGAGCGTTTCCTACTTCCACACATCCTGTGACTAATAAAGCTGTACTAACCATTGCAATGATTCTTTTCTTATTCATCTCTGCCACCTCAATTGAATTATTTTTATAAGCAAGATTGATTCATGTACTTGCACGAATCGATTGCCTTAATTCAATTGTTATTTATTCCATATCATATTTTCTAGTTACATATTGTCATAAGGTTAATTAACACAGGTCATAGGCTAATCATTACACTTTTGTACTATCGGTTATGACAACTTATAAATAATAATTACATTGATGAGTCGCAAGTAAGATTAGATTATGAGTTTGGGAGGGATTTTAAAGATGAATGATCTGTATGCCAAAATGTTTTTATTCTAAGTTGTGTGTTTGGAAAGGACAAGAAGTAAATTCGATAAACAAGTGAATGAAAGGGGAAGGGCGGATTACAATGATATTACACGCAAAATCGTTCCGTAATAAAGATAAAATCCAACGTGCTAAAATAGGACTTCAACTCTTTCTGAGTATCTTAATCATTACTTCTATTATCCTAAATGTAGTAGTAATGGTTACTAAAAGTATGCCGCTTATTGTGGTATATATGTTTACCCCAGCATTTTCTTCTATTTTGACTCGCATCATACTGAAAGAAGGGTTTAAAGATGTATCTTTTAGTCTCGGTAACTTAAAGATATGGAAGGGGATTGGTCTTGCTCTGTTAATACCTATGATAATATGTGGAATTACTTATTCTATCGCCTGGTTGAGCGGAATTGCGAGGTTTCAGTATCCAGAAGGTGGTATGTTAGAACCAATCTACAACATACTGGGACTTCAGTATGTACCGGAACCATTCAGTTTCATTTATTTAGTAGTATTGAGCGGCGTTTTAGGAAGCTTGCTTAACTTAATCCCAGTTATGGGAGAAGAAATGGGTTGGCGAGGTTATATGCTCACAAGGCTAGTCGATGCAGAGTTTTCAAGGCCTATCCTTATTAGTGGATTGATTTGGGCAACGTGGCATGTTCCAATTGTTATTGCTGGTCTATATGTAGAGGGATCATCTGTCCTACTTTCAGTACTTGGCATCTATTTTTGTATTGTGCCATTTAGTTATATTATAGCTTATTTACGACTTATCACAGGTAGCGTTTGGCCTTCGGTTATCATCCATACTACTTGGAATGCCATTATTCAAGGACCTTTCGCACGTGCAAGTACAGGATATCAAACTGAGATTTGGATTGGAGAATCTGGCTTGATAACCGCTATTATTATCTTGATTACTGCAATAATTGCGTCTCGAATAGTAAATCTTACGAAATAGCACACGGATGTGTTTTAAATTCAATTAGTGAAATATAACAAGGCGAAATAAGATACGCCTAAAAATATTAGAAAAATATAGTTAACTTATGTATAAATATCATAATTAGGCATGTGTTATGTGCAAATATAATGGAGATGTAATTATGAATATTCAAAGACACGAAAGTCATACAAACAAAAAACGAATATAGATAAAATTTTTTTGATACATGTATGAGTATGAAAATTTATTTATGCAAAAACAAAGATTCACTTAGATTATCAGAAAAAGTTCAATAACTTCAATCGTAAAAAGATAAAAAAGGAGCGGAAATCCGTTCTTTTTTTATTTACCTCACTATTTTTAGAAGGTTAATATGAATAAGATGTGAATAAAGGATGAATAGCATTTTTATTGTGAAAAATCATTGGAATTTATTCTGGAATATTTGTGAAACGTTGTATAAAATAATCAAGAAAGCCAAAAATTATAGGGGGAAAGTTGTGAAGAAAAATAAGAGTTTAATAAGTTTTTTAGGAGTGTTTATTATGCTGTTTTCTTTTTGTTTTCAAGGAAATGTACAGGCAGATGTAAATACTGTTCAATCTGGAAAAATCAAATCAGGAAATGTAACGGTATGGGAAGTTGGAAATGTGGCGAAAGTGTTAGCTGATGTAGAACGCTTGAATTTAAATACAGTAAATGTACCGATTCAGGTAGATATTCCGAACGTGACTTCTACGAACATGGTAATTAATCAAGCGCAAAAGCAACAGGCTATTATTTTAATTCAAGAATTATTAAAGCGTAATATTCAAGTTATTGTGGAACCGTTCCCATATATTCAGCAAGGGAATGTTGGGGAAACGGAATGGAATCCAAGTAATATTAATGATTTCTTCTGGAATTGGAAAACGGTTATTCTACAAGATATTTTTAATTCGATTACAAGTAAATACAATGTATACGGGCTCAAGATTGCTTCTAATTTCGTAAATATGGAATATGCAGAAGGATATTGGAGCGATACAATTGATTTCGTCCGTCAGCAGTATAAAGGAAATGTTTTGTATCAAATGAATTGGTGGTTAACTGCAAGCTTTGATTCTTCGTATGAAGCGAAGTTTGTAGAGAAAATAAATCGTCCGTATTTAAAAAAGGTTGATATTGTAAGTATTGATAGTTGGTTTGAAGTTTCAGGAAAAAGAAATCCAACATACGAAGAAGTAAAGAAAAGTTTATTTGCGACGACAGTGTATAATCGTGGGCAAAATGTTGTGCAGCAATTGGAACAATTACATAAAGCAACAGGAAAACCAGTTTACTTTGGTGGATTTAACGTTCCAGCACGTGAACTTGGACTACAAAATCCGTGGAATCCAGATGTTTCTAATGTCTTTTCAAAAGACGTACAATTAAACGGATGGCGCGCTTACCGTGATGTGTTAGAACCGAAACCATATTTTAAAGGTTTTTCAATTTGGTTTATTGGTTCTAATAATAGTACGCATGCGTATCAAATACATAGTAAAGAAGCAGAGGCAGTTATTAACGGCTGGTATCGAAAATAATTTTTATAAAATAGGTAAGTTTTGAAGTTTACCACATATATTTCTAGTGAAAGGCCTTTCACCATCTTATCACCTAGGGGGCAATCATAATGAAATTTTTGTCTTACCTTACAGTAATTTTGGTGATTCTTGGCGGTTTGAATTGGTTATTTGTAGCGTTAGATTACAATGTAGTTGAGAAATGGTTTGGTTCTATGCCGGCGCTTGTGGACACTATTTATTGGCTCATTGGTCTTTCTGCTATTTATCAAATTTTTGATCGGTTCTTCACGGACAATTAGCAATTATACTTTATTACTAGAGTGTTAAGTACGATTATGTACTTAACACTTTTTTATATGTTTATAAAAAGTAGTCTGCACATGCAAGCGATTCCATTGCGTCTTACGCCGTAATAATAGAAAACAAATTGACCACGTATTATATTTTGGGTTATAATTCAGAAAGTTTAAAAAATAATAAAGATAAGAAATAGGGAGGTTATTAGGGTGATGGAAAGAGTATATAATTTTTCAGCTGGACCATCTATACTCCCTTTGCCAGTTTTAGAGAAAGTGCAAAAGGAGCTTTTAAATTATAACGGGACAGGCATGTCTATTATGGAAATGAGTCATCGATCTTCTTATTTTCAAAGTATTATTGATGAAGCGAGTAACTTACTACGTGAATTAATGAACATTCCTGATGAGTATGAAGTATTGTTTTTACAAGGCGGTGCGTCATTACAATTTTCTATGATACCGCTGAATATAATGAATACGTATAAAAAAGCAGGGTACGTACTGACTGGCTCATGGTCTAAAAAGGCATTGCAAGAAGCCGAAAAAGTAGGAGAAGTACAAGTGATTGCTTCTTCTGAAAAAGAGAAGTTTACTACAATTCCTAAACTGGATGGTTTACTAGGCGATGAAAAACTAGATTATGTACATATTACAACGAACAATACAATTGAGGGGACGAAATATGTGGACATTCCACATGTAGATAAAGTACCGCTCGTTGCGGATATGTCCTCAAATATTTTATCAGAACAATATGATGTTACGAAGTTTGGGCTTATATATGCGGGTGCGCAAAAGAATTTAGGGCCAGCGGGCTTAACAATTGCTATTATAAAAAGAGATTTAATTGGAGGAGCAGATCGCTCTTGTCCGACGATGTTAAACTATGAAACTTACAGCAAAAATAACTCCTTATATAATACACCGCCATCCTTTAGTATTTACGTAACGAAACTTGTATTAGAGTGGTTGAAAGAGCAAGGCGGCGTATCTGCGATTGAAGAACAAAATAGAATGAAATCTTCACTTCTTTACAATTTCTTAGATGAATCAAAATTGTTTACTTCACCAGTTGATTCTACGTATCGATCACTTATGAACATTCCGTTTACAACGCCATCAGAAGAGCTTAACAATCAATTTTTACAAAAAGCGAAAGAACGCGGCCTTGTTACGCTAAAAGGACATCGCTCAGTCGGTGGTATGCGCGCTAGTATTTACAATGCGATGCCAGTACACGGTGTACAGCAATTAGTAAATTATATGAAGGAATTTGAGCTTGAGAATAGATAGGGAGATGGGGATATGTTTCGTGTTCAAACGTTAAATCAAATTGCAGAAAAAGGTTTACAAGTACTTAGTGAAGAGCGCTATGAAGTAGGGGATAGAATCAATCACCCAGACGGCATTTTACTTCGCAGCTATTCTTTACATCAAGAAGAGTTTTCAAAAGACTTAAAGGCGATTGCAAGAGCTGGTGCCGGTGTAAATAATATTCCTGTCGAGCGATGTACAGAAAAAGGGATTGTAGTCTTTAATACGCCAGGGGCAAATGCTAATGCAGTAAAGGAACTTATTATTGCCAGCCTTATTATGTCTTCACGTAACATTATTAACGGCGTAAGCTGGACGAAAAATTTAGAGGGTGAAGAAGTACCGCAGCTTGTTGAAACAGGAAAAAAACAATTTGTTGGATCAGAAATTGCGGGAAAACGTCTAGGAGTTATCGGCCTTGGTGCAATTGGTGCTTTAGTTGCGAACGATGCGTTAGCTTTAGGGATGGACGTTGTCGGATACGATCCTTACATTTCAGTTGAAACAGCATGGCGACTTTCTACACATGTGCAAAGAGCATTTAGTTTAGATGAAATTTTTGCAACATGTGATTATATTACACTGCATATACCGCTTACGAATCAAACGAAGGGAATTATTGGTGAACACGCTGTAGAGAAGATGAAAAAAGGAATGCGTCTATTCAATTTCTCTAGAGGGGAACTTGTGGATGAAAAGGTTCTTCAAAAAGCGTTAGAAGAAGAGGTTATTACACATTACGTAACGGACTTCCCAAATGAAAATGTGATAAAGATGAAAAATGTAACAGCGACGCCACACCTTGGTGCATCTACATCTGAATCAGAAGAAAATTGTGCGGTCATGGCAGCGCGTCAATTACGTGAATATTTAGAGACAGGAAATATTCGTAATTCAGTCAACTATCCAAACGTAGAACTTCCGTATATCGGAAAGAAACGAATTACGATTATGCATCAAAACGTTCCGAACATGGTAGGACAAATTACAGGATGTTTAGCGGAACATCATATTAATATTGCGGATATGATAAATCGTAGTAAACATTCTTGGGCGTATACAATGATTGATATTGATAACGGAATTGATGATATAATAAAAGAGAATATAGTGGAAAATATAAGCAAAATTACAGGTGTTGTAGCCGTTCGAATGATTGTGTAAAGGAGAGAGGGAATTGGCAAAAATCCGACCGTTTCGGGCCATTCGCCCAGTAGAAGAAAAAGCAGCACAAGTTGCAGCTTTACCGTATGACGTTTTAAATAGTGAAGAGGCAAGAGAGGTTGTAAAAGGGAATCCATTTTCTTTCTTACACGTTGATAAAGCAGAAATTGATTTAGACCCGGCACTTTCACCGTACGATGATCGCGTATATGAAAAAGCGGGTGAAAATTTAAATCAATTAATACGAGAAGAAGTGTTCATTCAAGACGAAGAGCCAGCACTATACATTTATGAACTGACGATGCAAGGAAGAACGCAGTCAGGTCTGGTCGTTTCTACATCTATTGATGAGTATGAAGATGATACAATTAAAAAACATGAAAGAACGCGTCATGAAAAAGAACTAGATCGTATTCGCCACGTAGATGTGTGTGACGCAAATACAGGTCCTATCTTTTTAACGTATCGTACAAAAGAAGAAGTGAAACGTTTCGTCGCAAGCTGGAAAGAAGAACATGCGCCAATCTATACATTTACAGCAGAAGACGGCGTAGAGCATGTTGCGTGGAAAATAGCTGATGAAGAAGTAATTGCAAGTTTAGTAAACTTATTTGAAGATATTCCTAATCTTTATATTGCAGATGGACATCACCGCTCCGCATCAGCTGCTAAAGTAGGGCTTATGCGAAGAGAACAATATCCGAATTACACAGGAGAAGAAGAGTTTAATTTCTTCTTATCAGTGTTATTCCCTCACGATGAATTATCCATTTGGGATTATAACCGAGTTGTGAAAGACTTAAACGGCTTATCAGAAGAACAGTTTTTAAAACAAATCACGCAATACTTTTATGTAGAAGAAGCATCTGTTTCTCCGTATAAACCAAATGAGCCAAAAACATTTGGCATGTATGTAAACGAGAAATGGTATAAGCTCATAGTGAAAGAGGAAACGTTTGATGCGAACGACCTTGTAAAAGGTTTAGATGTATCTATCTTGCAAGACCATTTATTAAGCCAAGTACTTGAAATACATGATCCGCGATCTGATTCACGTATCGATTTTGTCGGAGGAATCCGCGGATTAGAAGAACTAGAACGCCTTGTAAATAGCGGTGAATATAAAGCGGCATTCTCGTTATATCCGACATCAATGGAAGCTTTATTAGCAATCGCGGATGCCGGGGAAGTTATGCCGCCAAAATCAACGTGGTTTGAACCGAAACTTCGCAGTGGGTTGTTTGTACATTCTTTAAAATAAATATAGACTTCATTAGTTTGAAAAACCGAAATGATTTTAGTTTCGGTTTTTCTTATTTTAAAAGAGCTTTTGAGGAGGGGTATGGATGAAATTACAAGTAGGAGAAAAAATCACCTTTGAACGAACGTTTACAAAAGAAGATGTTGTTTTATTCACGGAAGTATCCAAAGATGAAGGTGTTCATCATGTTACATCAGATGAGCAGGGGAGATTTGTTGTACAAGGACTGTTAACATCAACATTGCCTACAAAAATTGGCGGTGATTATAACGTACTAGCTCGCAAGATGGATTTTGAATTTTTACGTCCTGTTTTTAGCGGTGATACAATTCGTTGTGACGTAACCATTGAACAATTTGAACCCGATGAAAAAAATCGTACAAAAATAATTGCGATGTTTATATGTGTGAATCAAATTGAAAAAGAAGTTATGAAGGGGAGTTTTTCTGGGATTATTCTTTAATTGATAGGAAAAGTAATGAATAAGTGGGGGCCGTGCCTATCAGGCTTAGAGTTTTAATTCCCCCCATAACGAAAATTTTATGTATTATACTCTGTTCTTTTCTTAACTATTAGAAAATAATTGAATAGCTCGTCAATAAAAAGGACATTCCTAGTATTACAAGAAATGTCCTTTCCACGAAATCATAGCATATTTTGCTAAAATTCAAACTCTAAAATTAGTTTACTAGTTTGACCTGTAAACTGATAATTATAGGAACCTCTCAGACTTTCTAAGTTACCGGTAGCTTTAATAATTGTTCCTGGGGAATCTAAATTTCCTTTATCAAATATTCCTTGCTCTATAGCTGTAAATGTCCCTTGTTGTCCTTTATAAATTCCTTCAAAGTGTAAAAATCCAGAAATTTTAGCAGTAGCCAAGTGACCATCATTTATATTTGAGTCTAAATAATATAATAAGTATTCAACAAAAGCTTTTCCTTTTAATTCACCATCAATATCATATTCAACATGAGCAATATTAATAGGGAAATCTTTTCTAGTATCATCAACTAGTTTTTCATCCCATTTACTAACTGTAAATGTTACTTCCATACACGTAAATCCCCCTTTATCATTAGATAAATAATTTCCATATCGCTATCAAACTAACAAAATAAAATACTCCCTAAAATGAAAAATAGGATCAGGAAAACATAATTATTAAACTTATGCTTCTACTTATTTAAAGTTTCACGCCACTTTCCAAAATAGAGAAAGATCTATTTTCACAATCAATTTCTGCCATTGCGCCGTAAGGTAAAATAAACTTCGGTTCAGTATGGCCAAAATTTAAATTATAAAGAATCGGCAAATCTTCTAGATGATGTTCCTTCATAACCTGCAGTATTTCATGTTTATATTCTTCATAATACATTTCGTCTTTTGGCTTACCAAAAATAATTCCTTTTGCTTTTTGCAGAATGCCTTGCGCTGCATAATTTCGTAACCAATACTTTATATAACTTGGTTCTGGATGATCTTCAGAAGTTTCAAAGAAGAGAATACTATCCTCCCAATGTTTTTTCGCAGGCCAAAGCTCCGTTCCTTTTGCAAATTCAAGTACTTCTATACAACCACCAATTAAACGCCCTTGTACGGTAGTAGAGCCCTGAAGTAGTTCATATCCATTGTTTTGTTGCATCGTACGCCTTGTATCTTTATTTACCTCTATCCATTCTAAACGCTCACTTGTCCATTTAGGAGCTGGTTGAATCTCGTCGATTGTCTCATTTGAAAAGAGAGTTCGATTTACCATTTCAATTGTATATGGATCCATCTCTACATTTTCAGCAAAATCAGTTAAAATGGCTGGACCGTATAAAGAGGAAAGCCCTGCTTTATGGCAAAATAAATGTGAAATAGTAACGTCAGAGTATCCCATAAAAATTTTCGGGTTTTCACGTATCACATTAAAATTTATATAGGGAAGTAAGCGAATGCTATCTTCACCGCCAATATTTGCAATAATTGCTTTCACGCGCGTATCTTTAAATGCTGTCATTAAATCTTCCGCACGGGCCTGTGGGTTGTTATAAAGGTATTCGCTACCTTTTAAACTATTGGGCATTGGAATAACCGTAAGACCAAAAACTTCCTCTAATCTTTTTACTCCTTGTTCATAACGCCATCTTATTTCAGAATCACCTGCGCCTCCCCATGAAGGACTTACTGTTGCCACGATATCACCTGGCTGTAATCTCTTTGGTTTTATTAACATATGAATTCCGCCCCTACATAATGTAATGAACTACGATTATACAAACCGTAGCATTGAAAAAATATGATGCATGACATTAGTTTCTTCATCATCAATTCGTTTCCCTGCTGTTATGCAAGAATTTGGCAGTATTGTTGAATATAGAAATAATCGATTTATATGTAAAAATCACATTATGCAACATTGCATAAGAAAGAGGGTTGCTATTTTTTATAACCTGTAACTATAATAGTTACAGGTTGGTCGTATCCAATCAAAAATAAAATCATCATGAATGGAGATGTTTCATAATGGGTATGAAAAAATTAATTTTAGCAGGTGCTTTAGGAATCGCAGCATTATCAGGAACGAATTTACCAGGGTTAGAAGTAACAAAAGCGAGTGCTGCTTCTATTGAATCGAATTTTTCAACGTTAGGAGGACGAGTAGTAGAAGTAGATAACGGTGTAATTGTCGTAAAATCTAAGCAATACGAAGAACCTGTTAGTGTATATATGGATTCATTTTCAAATGTGAAAGTAGGAGATGAAGTAAAAGCTACTGGATCTATGATGCGTAATTTTACAGAATATATGGTTGCAAATACAGTTGAAAATACTTCAAATAAATTAGGTATGCATATGAAAGAAGACGGCTCTCCTGATTATGTGATTGGGGAAGTATCAAAAGTAGGAACGATGGTAGAGGAGGGAAACGGTTCTACTAAATATGTCGTAGTTGAGTATCCATCACTAAACGGGAAGAAAGTTATTATTGATGTTTTCTTAACGAAGGGACAAGTATTTCATACGGGTGAGACAGTAAAAATTGATATGAAGTATGTGGGCTGGGGCGGAAGTTCTATTAACTGGAACACAACGGATCATATCGAAAAAGTGTATGAAGTAAAGAGAAACGCTGAAAATAATGATGATGTTTGGATTTGGTCTTAATTAGACTCTTGTAAAAATGTATCATGCAGTACCCATCGAATGATCATATGTATGACAATTCGATGGGTACTTTTTGTTTATTTTATATTCGGGATTAAGGTATATCATTGGATCTATAATAATTTTAAAGCGGGTATACAGTTGAATTGGATAAAACTATTCAGACAAGTGTTTTAACGTACTGCTTATGCATTGATTTTATTCAAAACTGCGACTCTATTCGTCGTAAATAATAAATAATTTAGTTTTACTGTTTTGATTAAAATTCGATCTGTTGTAGCGTATGCTGTTCCAATTCGGATCACGTTTTCTTCTTCTACACCAGCATAGGTTTCATCTTCTGTAACTTCAATAATTTCACTTAATGGAATTTGAACCTTAGCTAGTTGCCATGAAATAATTAATTCTTCATCTGTTTTTTTGACATCGATACCTAGCATGTTATCAAAACCTTTCTGTATTAAAATGTCACTTTCTATTTTATTATACAGATTTAAAGATTTTAATTCTATTGTAAAATTTGATTTTTCATTCTTTTCGTAAAATATCGTACTACAAACAAAAAGGAGGGTGTCTACTAGTGCCTGCAATTTTTCTGTAATGAAGACGATCTTTTTTATTTTGTGAATTTTTGAGAATAAGGGATTTTCGATTAGAATATGATGTTTAAATCGGAGCAAGTTTGAAAAATCCAATATGGAAAGAGGTGTTTAAGGATGGAGCGAGATGAGGTTTATTTACGAGCCAAAAAAAGGGTGGAGAATTTAAAAGCTTTTTACATTCATTTAACGGTTTATATATTAGTGAACTTAATGCTTTTTATTATAAATATAATCTCTGATTCAAGTAAATTATGGTTTTTATATCCACTTGCAGGTTGGGGAATCGGTATCGTTATACACGGTTTGACAACTTTTCCAGTGGGGATATTCGGAAAAGAGTGGGAAGAACGAAAGATTAAAGAATATATGGAGAAAGATAAGTAAATTTATTACTGGAATGTAATTTGATTATTCTATTTTCAGAATAATGATGAGCATATGTTATCGTTTTGCTTCAGTATAGAAAAATGGGATAAAAGGCAGTAAGGTGTGACACTGTGGTAAAGACCTTACGGAGGATTTCCATTCATATAAATCTCTTAAAAACAAAGATGCGAAGTCTCTTCTATGACTTCGCATCTTTGTTTTTTGTTTAGAAGGATTAATACACCATTCTCGTATGCACATAAGCGAAGAAATCCTTCGCTACACCTTCAAGATGAATTCATGTACATTCTATAAATCGTTGGGATCGTTTAGAAAGTTTCCGATCTTTCAGCCATATAATCGATGATTCGGACTGATAAGGGAAATCCATTACGTCTACTATTTTTATAAATTCTTGCGAGATATGAGATACAGCACTTTTAGGCAGGATAGACGCGCCGACTCCAGTCATGATAAGCATAAGAATAAATGCCGAGTCTGGACATTCACATGCTATGTTTAATTGAATACCTCGGTGCCTGCATTCATCAATGACGAGCTGATGATAGCTGTTTTCTTTATCTTTATGTAAAAGTAAAAGGGGAATATGACTTAATTCGGTTAGAGGAATTGGAAGCTGTGAGTGATATAGTTCCCATTTAGCAGGCATGACTATTACGTATGGTTCTTTTGATAAACAAATGCTAGAAAAAACATCTTTATTAAAGGGGGAGCGTAAAATAGCAAGTTCGATATATCGATTTTCTAATTGCTCTATTAAGTAAAAAGGGCCACCTTCCCATATTTTTAAGTTCACATTTGGATAGTTTTCTTGAAAATAGCGGATTTTTTCAGAGAGAAAAGGAATGCAAGAATGAAATGCTCCAATAGATAGATTCCCCCTTAGCCCTTCACCGGTATCTTTAATTTCCGTAATGGTTTCTTCTAATTGCTGAATAATGTTTTTTGCTTTCGTATATAAAATTTTTCCTTCTTCAGTTAAATGCATATTTCGACCGTTTCTTTCAAATAAGTTTACTGATAATTCTTGTTCTAGTAGCGATAGCTGTCTACTTAGAGGTGGCTGTGCCATATGAAGCCGCTGGGCAGCACGCGTAAGCTGTTTTTCTTCAGCGATTACAGTAAAGTAACGAAGTTTTCTTATATCCATTTCAAAGTCCCTTCTATACCTTTTTTGTATACAAAAACAACCTTATAGATAGTTTTCATATAATACCCCACATGATATCATAAACAAAAAGTTTTAAAAATAGAAAATTCTAAAAATTTAAAATTTAATTCGGTAGAATCATAACTTGAAAATAGATCGTACCGTTTTAAGGGGGGATTTTTATGAAAGTTTCGTTGTTTATTACTTGTTTATCAGATATGTTTTTTCCTGAAGTAGGTAAAAGTGTCGTAGAAATTATGAAGCAATGTGGAGTGGAACTAGATTTCCCAGAAGGACAGACTTGTTGCGGACAACCAGCTTACAGTAGCGGATATCAGGAAGAAGCAAAACTAGCAGCAAAGCAAATGATAAAAGCATTTGAGCATAGTGAATATATTGTGACGCCTTCAGGTTCTTGTGCCAGCATGGTTCATCATTATTATAAAGAAATGTTTAAAGAAGATAGTGAATGGTATGAAAAAGCAGTTCATTTAGCGGATAGAACGTATGAGTTGACGGATTTTTTAATAAATGTACTTGGAAAAAGTGATTTGAAATCTAAGTTGGTTGAGAAAGCTGTTTTTCACCAATCTTGTCATATGAGCCGTGCACTTGGGATAAAAGAGGAACCACTTCAGTTATTATCGCAAGTAGAAGGTCTAGACGTAAAAGAATTACCATATTGCCAAGATTGCTGCGGGTTTGGTGGCACCTTTGCAGTGAAAATGAGCTCGATTTCTAAAACGATGGTTGATGAAAAAATAAAACATATTGAGGCGGCAGATGCAAACCTTTTAATTGGAGCAGATATGGGATGTCTTATGAATATTGGAGGAAGATTGCGCAGAAAAAATAAAAATATTCAAGTGTTACATGTAGCAGAAGTACTGGCGAAGGGGCTGAATAAATGAGTGAGGCGGGGGAACAAGTTTTTTTGAAAAGAGTAGATAAAGCGTTGCACGATCCGCAGATGAGAAGTGCGGTTCCGTTTACACAAGATAGGCTTCGGATGGGACGGGAACAAGCTACACATGAATTAGGGAATATGGAAGAATGGCGTGAGGCAGCATCTGAAATTCGGATGCATACAATTGAAAATTTAGATAGTTATTTGGAACAATTAGCTACTAATGTTCGAAAAAATGGGGGGCATGTTCATTTTGCTTTCAAAGCAGAAGATGCCGTATCGTATGTTTCTGAAATCGCAAGAAAAAAAGAAGCGAAATCAGTAATTAAGTCAAAGTCCATGGTCTCAGAAGAAATACACCTTAATAAAAAATTAGAAAAGATAGGGGTGAAAGTAGTAGAGTCTGATCTTGGAGAGTACATTATTCAATTAGCTGGAGAAGCTCCATCCCATTTAATTGCCCCAGCCATTCATAAGACAAAGGAACAAGTAGCAGAGCTTTTTTCTAAGGAAGCTGGAAGAAAGATACCGGTTGATACAAATCAACTACTACAATTTGCTAGGGAGCAATTGCGTAAAGAGTTTTTAGAAGCTGATATTGGTATTTCCGGTTGTAACTTTGCGGTAGCGGAATCTGGATCAATTGTTCTTGTAAGTAATGAGGGGAATGCTCGTCTTACTACGACATTGCCAAAAGTTCATATTGCTATTATGGGGATGGAACGCCTCGTTCCGACATGGAAAGATCTTGATGTAGTCGTTTCGATGTTAACAAGAAGTGCGACAGGCCAAAAGATTACATCTTATGTAACTGGAATTAATGGCGCACGTTTATCTGAAGATATGGATGGACCTGAAGAATTTCATTTAATTATTCTAGATAATGGTCGTTCTGATATTTTAGGAACTGCTTATGAAGAAGTATTAAAGTGTATAAGGTGTGGAGCTTGTGTAAATGTTTGTCCTGTGTATCGAAATATTGGGGGCCATGCTTATGGAAGTGTGTATAGCGGACCAATTGGGGCGGTACTAGCACCTTTATTAGAAGGATATGAGGAATTAAAAGAATTACCTTTTGCATCAAGTTTGTGCGGAGCGTGTACAGATGTTTGCCCCGTAAAAATTCCATTACATGACCTTCTCATTGAACATCGTAAAGATGTGGTGGAACAAGGGTTTATAACGAAATTTGAGCAGCTGGCCTTTAAAGGTTTCACGTTTATGGCGAGCCATCCGTTCGTTTATGAGAAAACTATTAAAATGGCACACACAGGTTTATCGATATTTGCGAAAGATGGATATATTGCGAATGGTCCCGGCCCATTAAAAGGGTGGACAGAAAGTAGAGATTTTCCAAAACCTGCGAAACAATCATTCCGTGATTGGTGGAAAAAAGAAATGAGGGATTCATAATATGAATACGGATGTACAACAATCTTTTTTAAACAATATCGCACGTAAACTAAACCGAGAACGTCGCTCGGGGGTCACTCCTCCTAAGTGGAAAAACAATCCACTCAGACACTTTCCTAAAGAGATAGATCACGAAAGTTTAGTAGAGCAGTTTATTGCAAACCTGAATATTTTACATACAGAAGTAAGTCATATATACCGTTCAGAAATAGAGAGTGCACTTCAATATGTTGTACATAAATTTAATGTTCAATCTGCGGTGTATTGGGATGATGATAGATTACATCAGCTTGAAATAGGAAAGTATTTAACAGGAAATTTCGTTTCTCATCGAATTTGGCAAAGTAAAGAATGTGAAAGAGAACTACGGGATTATGCAGCTCAAGTGGATATGGGCATTACATATGCCGAAATGGGACTCGCTGAGACCGGAACCGTTGTTTTATGGAACGGTGGTGGACGCGGACGTTTAGTTAGTGTTTTGCCAGCAGTTTATGTAGCGATTCTCTCAGAACATACCATTTATAGACGTTTAACTGAAGGAGTAACTAGCATTCACGAACAAGTTTCGAATGGATTACCTGCCTGTATTAATTTTATCACTGGACCGAGCCGGACAGGTGATATTGAGATGGAATTAGCTTTTGGAGTTCACGGCCCCGGAAAGGTTCATGTCATTTTATTAAAGGATTAGAGAGAAAAACAAAAGAATACGAGGGGGAGTGGGGATTTTGATGAAGAATAAATTTCGTTATTATGTCTTTACAATGCTCACGTTTATTACGATGGTAAATTATATTGATCGAGGGGCTATCGCTTATGCGCAGTCTTTCATTATAAAAGAATATGGCTTTGACCCCAAGGAATGGGGCGCTATATTAGGGTATTTTGGTTATGGTTACATGATCGGTTCTTTATTAGGAGGTATTTTTTCAGATAAAAAAGGACCGAAATTTGTATGGATCGTAGCAGCAACCGCTTGGTCTATTTTTGAAATTGCGACCGCTTTTGCTGGAGAAATAGGGATTGCTATTTTTGGAGGGTCTGCTTTAATAGGATTTGCTATCTTCCGCGTTTTATTTGGCTTAACAGAAGGGCCATCTTTCGCGGTTTCGAATAAGACAGCAGCAAACTGGGCAGCTCCAAAAGAAAGAGCTTTTCTAACATCCCTTGGTTTTGTTGGTGTTCCGTTAGGTGCAGTATTAACGGCGCCTGTAGCGGTTCTGTTGCTCTCTTTCACTAGCTGGAAAGTAATGTTTTTCATCCTCGGTACAATTGGGATCGTATGGGCGATTATTTGGTATTTTACATTTACGAATATGCCCGAGGATCATCCACGAGTGACAAAAGAAGAACTAGCTGAAATACGAAGTACAGAAGGTGTACTTCAATCCATAAAGGCAGAGAAAGAAATTCAAAAAGAGCCATGGTACTCCTTTTTTAAAGTTCCGACATTCGTTATGGTTACGATAGCATATTTTTGCTTCCAATATATCAATTTTTTAATATTAACTTGGACACCGAAATATTTGCAAGATGTATTCCATTTTCAATTATCTTCCCTTTGGTATCTTGGGATGATTCCGTGGCTTGGCGCTTGTATCACATTACCACTAGGGGCGAAGCTATCTGATCGTATTTTACGTAAAACAGGGAATCTTCGTTTAGCTCGAACAGGGTTACCAATTATCGCTTTATTACTTACAGCGATTTGTTTTAGCTTCATTCCCGCGATGGACAATTATGTAGCTGTATTAGCGCTTATGTCGCTTGGAAATGCATTTGCTTTTTTACCGAGTTCATTATTTTGGGCAATTATTGTCGATACGGCTCCTGCTTACTCAGGAACATATAGTGGAATTATGCATTTCATCGCTAATATCGCGACAATCTTAGCCCCGACTTTAACTGGATATTTAGTTGTAAGTTATGGTTATCCTTCTATGTTTATCGTAGCAGCCATTTTGGCCGCTATTGCAATGGGGGCAATGTTATTTGTAAAACCAGGGCAGCAAACGAAGAATGAAAGCTTATTTAACTGGAGTAATAAGAAGGGATTAGAGGAACCTCGTGCTAATTTTGAATGAGTAATGAAGTGAACTCGAATAGTGGTATATGAAAAACTCCTGAATTTGCATACTAAGTATGCAAATTCAATGGAGTTTTTTGTTTGAAGAAAAAGTAGAAAGTGAAATGGTCAATGAAACAAAAAGAGAGTATTTGAATGAATCTTTTTTTCGAATCTACATGCAAAAGTGCGGGAAGACAAAATGTAGAATTCAATTAAGAGGAGTTCAGTGATAGTAATCAATACTGAGGTATAAGCGGGGATAAAATGACATATAAATCTCTATGATCACACGCTGGAGGCGAAGTCTATTCTATAGCTTCGCCTATTTGTTTTGTATTCGAAGTTTGTGCGAGTGAGTGTTCATACTCTTTTTTTAGCGTGAATTACTTGTGAAATCAAAACTTTATTTGTCGTACATAATAAATACAGTTGTTTTACTTTTTTAATGACATGTGGATATAGGAAAAAGTTGATTTATCAACCTATATTAAAATAAAAATAAACCACTGTTCGATTTGAATATTCCACGATATAATGGTGAGAGTTTATGACAGAATAAATATTTACATAAGAAGTGAGGTACTGTATGAAAAAAAGAACGACAGACATTATTTTTATTATTATTGGTGCATTTCTTTTTGCGTTAGGTGTCAATTTATTTGTTATTCCGAACGAATTTGGTGAGGGCGGGGTAACAGGTATCACGATTATTACGTACTACTTATTTGAGTGGTCACCAGGTTTAGTTAACTTAATTTTAAATGCGATTTTGTTAATAGTCGGTTATAAATTTTTAAATAAGATCACAACGATTTATACGATTATCGCTGTAGTGACCAATTCGCTATTTCTTCATTTAACAGAAGGGTGGACGATTGCTTCTGATGAAATGCTCGTAAATGCCATTTTCGGTGGAATATTTATCGGGTGCGGGATTGGTCTTATCATCCGCGTTGGTGGAACGACAGCAGGTACTACCATCTTAGCAAGGATGACACATAAGTACTTAGGGTGGAGCATTAGCTATGGTTTACTGTTCTTCGATTTAATTGTTGCGTTTTCATCTTATTTCATCATTGGTGCAGAAAAACTGATGCTGACAATTATTATGCTATATGTAGGAACGAAAGTAATGGAATTTGTAATTGAAGGTTTAAATCCGAAAAAGGCCATTACAATTATTTCTGATAATCCGGATGAAATTGCCGGGAAGGTGACAACCTTAATGGGCAGAGGGGTTACCGTGTATTCAGGTCATGGCTATTACACGAAAACGCCGAAGGACATTCTTTATGTTGTTATTAATAAGCAAGAAGTAGTGAAGCTAAAGAGGATTGTTCAAACTACGGATCCAGCTGCGTTCATTGCTATACACGATGTTCGTGACGTATTTGGAGAAGGATTCGTTGATATTTCTAAGGCTTAGAAATTATTTTTGATTAAAATAATCTTAATACTAAAACGTGAGAATCTATTTTGAATCATCTTTTTTCAAAATAGATTCTTTTTCTTTTTCTTGCAAAAAATCCAATTGTTTCTTAATGTAGTGATGTAGAAGGATGAACAAGAGAGGGTTTAATGAAGATGATACATATTTTATTAGCTGATGATGATAAGCATATTAGAGAGTTATTGCATTATCATTTACAAAAAGAGGGTTTTAAAGTTTTTGAGGCGGAAGATGGAAAGGTAGCGCAAGAAGTATTAGAGAAGGAAAATATTCATCTTGCGATCGTAGACATTATGATGCCTTTCGTTGATGGTTATACGTTATGTGAAGAAATACGGAAGTATCATGATATACCTGTTATTTTATTAACAGCAAAGGATCAGTTAGTCGATAAAGAGAAAGGATTCATTTCTGGTACGGACGATTATATCGTAAAACCATTTGAACCAGCTGAAGTCATTTTCCGTATGAAAGCTTTATTACGCCGTTATCAAATGCTGAGTGCTGACATAATTACACTCCATGGAACGACAATTGATCGTAAAGGTATTGAAGTGAAGTGTAACGGCCAGACGATTTTACTTCCGTTAAAGGAATTTGAATTATTATCACAACTAGCTAGTTATCCTGGGAGAACATTTTCAAGAGAAGAGTTAATTGAGTTAGTATGGGGAATGGATTTTGAAGGGGATGAACGAACAGTTGATGTTCATGTGAAGCGACTAAGAGATCGTTTCTCAAAACGAACGGATGATTTTCAAATTACAACGGTGCGTGGACTCGGTTATAAGTTGGAGCTGAAATAAGATGAAATCACTATATTCTAGATTTGTTTTTATGACAGTCGGTATTATGCTACTCAGTAGTATTATCGGCTTTTTATTAACGAACGTATATTATCAAGTGAAGTTAAAACCGTATAACAGTGCGAAGATTTTAACGTATGCGGAAGAAGTTAAGTCATTATATGAAAAGCAAAGTGAAGGAAATCAAGAGGCATATTTACATTCTATTGCAAAATTAGGGTATGAAATTTATATTGTCGATGATCAAAAGAATGGAAAGCGTATCGGTAATGCGTTTCGTAAGACGACGATAAGTGATGATACCGTCCGTAAAGTATTGAATGGCGAAACGTTTAATGGTGTTTCCACATATCCGACTCGCCTATTTATTACCGGTTTTTTCGATAATGAATTAATAAATAGTGTCGGTGTACCAGTAAAGCACGGTGATAAACAATACGCTTTATTTATTCGTCCCGATATTCAGAACCAATTTGGCGAGATGCGAATTTTCTTAGCGGTATTACTTGGTTTTATCGTACTATTAAGCATTATCTTTATAGCGATTGCAGCAGGTTACATCGTTCGTCCCATTCGTAAATTTACGAATGCTACGCAAAAAATTGCGAGTGGTGAATATGAAATTGAATTAGACGTAAAACGAAAAGATGAAATAGGAACGTTATCTACAAGCTTCCAAAAGATGACGAAAAGTATTAAAGAACTAGATGAAATGAGACAAGAGTTCGTTTCGAACGTTTCACATGAATTCCAGTCACCGCTTTCTTCCATACAAGGTTTTTCGAAGACATTGCAAACAGAAAATATGAGCATGGAAGAAAGAAATCATTACTTACAAATTATTGAAGGCGAAAGTAAGCGAATGTCTAGTTTATGTAAACAGTTACTTACGCTCGCTTCATTAGATAAAGAAGAGAAAGTGTTGCAAATAAAAGAATTCAATTTGCAGAAGCAAATTAAAGACGTCATTTTTATGCTCGAATGGAAATGGCGTGAGAAAGATATCGCTGTTGAATTTGATGTACCGGACATAACAATTCAAGGTGATGAGAACTTGCTTCATCAAGTATGGAGTAATATTTTTACGAATAGTATTAAGTTTTCAAACGACGCTGGGACGATTGAGTTTTTCGTCGAAGAGTTAGAGTCTAGTGTCATTATCTCTATATCTGATAACGGAATCGGAATGGAAAAAGAAGAAATGGATCGTATTTTTGATCGTTTTTATAAGGTGGATACAGCAAGGGCAAGAAATGTAGAAGGTAGCGGTTTAGGATTGTCGATTGTGCAGAAGATTGTTGAACTGCATAAAGGAAACGTTTCAGTGTATAGTACGAAAGGGGAAGGGACGACCGTTCGGGTTGAACTTCCTAAATAGATGAAAGAGGCTGTTTCGGAACGGCCTCTTTTTTGTTCGTTAGTCTATGTGTAAAGTGAAAAGAGTTGTTTTAAAGATGTGAGTAATCCTATTCCATAATTGGACTTGTTTGTAGAATAAGATTAGGAGGAAGTTTATTTGAAAATGTAGAATCTCTACAGAGTTATAAGGATTTTATTGAAACTTTAGCTATTTAGGGAGGAAATTATTTTGAAACGAATTGACGTGTTATTAAACGTACTAGATTCAACATTCGATAAAGAGAGTTGGTATGCACCGTTTAAACATGCTATAGAAGGACTTACAGCCGAACAAGCTATGTGGAAACCATCTGGTGAGGAAACGAATACCATTTGGGAGAATGTTAATCATCTCATTTATTACAAAGAAAGGCTTGCTGCAAACTTGGAAGGCCGTGAATGGACACATAATCTTGACGGTAATGACACCTTTTATCTTACTAAGCAATCTAATGATGATATGGAATGGAAGAAAGTCGTTGAACGTTCTGAAGATGCTCAACGTAATTTAAGACAGGTATTAAGTGCAATTTCTGAAAGAGAGCTTGAGCAAAATTCACTAGAGGGGAAATTATTGGACATCATGCTTCATGATGCTTATCATACAGGACAAATTATTCAATTAAGGAAAATGCAGGGAGCTTGGCCATCAAAGCGTTAACGGAACGTTTTAGTTGGTGCTATTGTTGAATAAATTTTAGATATTCAAACGACTTTATTGTTATATTTTTATTGAAGTATTTTACATCCAAAATGAAATAACTATATTGTTAACCCCGTCCCAAATTCAGAACGGGGTTATGTTTAGTTTGCTATAAAGCAGCACCTTTCCCGCGCTCCTCCTTAAACCGAACGCCAAAAGTATCCGCTGTAATCTCATCAGCTTTCGGCAATGAACGTAATTTCGGATGAAGTAGCCATACGAGAGAAATGAATAAAATCCCGATGCTAGCGAGCGCGAAAATGAGTTGGCTACTAAATACATTTGCCGTATATCCGCCAATTAAAGAACCGAACGGCATAGCAATTGTGCCCATACTTCGCATGACTGAATTGATCCGTCCAATATATTGATTTGGAATTACAATTTGACTAATTGTCGCAAATAATATGTTGGTCGCACCAATCGGAATCCAAGCTAGGCCGAATAAGAGAATAGATAGCGATTGAAACGGTACGATCGTAGAGAGAAACCAAAAGATAGCGCCAGTCGTAAAGCTAATAATAGAAGTGCGGCCAACATTACGTTTGCCAACCCATGAACTGAATAGTGCTCCAATTAAACTGCCGGCTGATATAGCGGCTAAATAGAAACCATATAATTTCACCCCACCTAAAGAATCAGCGAAAGAAGGGAGTATGGCCATCGTCATACCGATTGAAAAATTAGCGACAACTGAACCGATTAAGAATACGCCCATTAATGAACGAAAGACGATCGAAAAACCTTCTTTTAAATCAGAGAAATATTGCTTGGTTGAAAGTGTTGTGCCTGCTTCCGTTTGTTTCGGTATTTTTAATGAAAAGAACAAAAGGGCAGTAATCGCGAATGTGAAAGAGTCGATTACATATAAAGTAATGGCACCAAGTAGTGCTACTAATATGCCAGAAAGAGTCGTACAAATTAAATCAATACCTTGATACGCAAATGAAAAGAGAGAGTTCCCTTTTAATAATTGTGTTTTATGCAGTAGAAGTGGTAAAGCTTTCGATTGTGCGGGATAGGCGAATTGTTCGATAAAAGCTACGATGGGCATAATGATGAGTAGTAGTTGAACTGTTAATAGATCGAAGTAGTGTGTAATAGGAATAATTAAAATAAGAATGCATTGCAAAACTTGTGTGATGACGAGGGTGCTTTTAATGGACCATCTATCAACGAATGGACCGGTAAGAAATTGTAATGCAGAAGGTAGTAACGTAAGGAAACCAGCCAATCCAGAATAAAAAGGATTACCACTTAGCTTATATACGAGCCACATCGCGGCTACATAGTACAAGCTATCTCCTATGTTTGTAAAAATTCTCCCTAAAAACAATAAGAGGAAATTCCGGTTTTTCAATATGTCCATTTAATCTACTCCTTTATAATAAAGTGAAACTTTAATCAGTGGGAGGTTCATCCACACTGATTATTAGCCCCCACCAACCGGACGTTTACGGGCATTTAATCTCCCACTTAACTTCTTTTTTTAGTTGAATTTTGAGGTTGGAGTTTTACTGCCCGTTAATGTCGGATAAATTTATTCGGTAAAATAAATTTGACCGTTTATGTAAAAAAAATCGTATTACGATTTTTCTTCTTTTTTCACAAAGCGCTGCATTGCTCGTTCGTCGATTTGTAGTGCAGTAGTAGAAATGTAATAAGACTTACTATTTGGATCTTTATCCGCATCTTTTGCGATATCATTTAATTCAGCCATTAATTCATGAAACTTTTTCACCCACACTTGAAATTGTTCTGGCGTGGCATCAAACTCCCAGCAAGATGAAACGTAATTCCACTCAGCAGGGTCTTCGCTTACTTTTCGTAATGTAAAAGCTTCTTCTGGTGCAGCGAGAATGTGGTTTTTCGTTCTTTCTGTCATTTGTAAAAAGATTTGGCGACCTGATTCACTCAACATTTCTAAATGAGGTAATAGGTCTGCGGCAGGGGTGAAGCCTCTAGCGACAGATTGATAAAACTTTTGAATGATGCCATTCTTTTCTTCTGTATAAACAATTTCTATAAAACCATTCTTTTCTAATTCTTTTAAATGATAATGAATTTTCGCCCTTGCAATGCCGAATTTCTCAGATAGTAGTTGCCCTGTATAAGGACGTTCGCATAGTCGCATCATCATTTCGACACGTAGTGGATCGCTTATTGCTTTTAGTTGGCTATAAGTAGTGAGTGTTAACATGGGCTTCAAAATGATCAACTCCTTAAATGAAATTACTCGGTCAAGATTATTTGACTGAATTGTATCAAGGATTTTAATTGTTTTCAATACTTTCTGAAAATTTAATCTTAATCTCTGTAATCTTCTGTTCATATTCCGTTCATATTTCTTTTTTATGATAAGTGCATAGAAAGAAAGAGGAAGGAGCGAGCGAAATGTTTTTAGCTCTGCGTGAATTAAAACAATCAAAATTAAGATACGGATTAATTGGACTGATTATGGTGTTATTATCATTTTTAGTTCTTGTTATTTCAGGATTAGCAAATGGATTATCATATGATAATGCTTCATCGATTCAAAATATGGAGGCAAACAAGTTCGTTTTAGCAGATGATGCGGAAAATAAATTACTACGTTCACAAATTAAGAAAGACGATGTAGATAACGTAGTAAATCAAGTAGGCGAGAAAGAGGCCGTTCCGTTTCGTGTGAAAGTTTCAACATATGAAAAGAAAGATAGTTCGAAAAAGGTTGATATCGCTATTTTCGCTAGTGAACGTGATTCATTTTTAGAACCGAATATTGTAAAAGGTGAGAAGTTAGGTATAGCAAACAACGAAATGGTTGCTGATGAATCAATTACAGAAAAAGGAATCGATATTGGGGATACAATTATCGATCCTGTTTCAAAGAAAGAATTTAAAATCGTCGGATTTACGAAAGATCAAATGTTTAGCCATACACCAGTCGTTTATGTAAATGAAGACGTATGGGGGTCTATTTCACAACCAAACCAAAAAGATTATAGTGCAATTGCACTGAATACAGATAAAGAAATTAAAAATGCACATGTTATCGACAAAAAAGAAGTGCTGCAAAGTATTCCAGGATTTAAAGAAGAACAAGGAACATTAACAATGATCATTGCGTTCTTACTTGTTATCGCTGCGCTATTAATCGGTGTATTCTTCTACGTAATTACATTGCAAAAAACACAGCAATTAGGCGTATTAAAAGCAATCGGTACAAAGAACTCTTATTTAGCAAATAGTTTAGTCGTGCAGGCGTTATTCTTATCAGTCGTTGCGATGGTAATCAGTATCGTTCTTGTACAAGGATTAGAACAAATTTTACCAGCAGGTATGCCGTTCTTATTAACAACACCGATGATTGCACAATATGCAGCAATCTTTATCGTAATTAGTATTTTAGGAACACTTATTTCGTTATACCAAGTATTAAAAGTTGATGCGCTAGAGGCAATTGGAGGCGGGATGTAATGACTTCATTATTAAAATTAGACAAAGTAAGTAAAGTGTACGGAGAAGGGAATACGGAAGTAACAGCCCTTCATCCGATATCACTTGATGTGAAAGCTGGAGAGTTTATCGGAATTGTCGGTCCTTCTGGATCAGGGAAAAGTACATTATTATCAATCGCGGGTGCTTTACTATCACCGTCAAAAGGGGATATTTACATTCGTGAGCAAAATATTACACAGTTATCAGAAAAGGAAATGACAGATATTCGCTTGAAAAAAATCGGTTTCATCTTCCAGTTTGCAAACCTTGTTCCATATTTAAATGTGAAGGAACAGTTACTTTACATTGCTAAGCTGAAAAAAGAAAGTAAACAAGAATCAGAAAAGCGTGCAGATCATTTATTAGCGGCATTTGGATTAGGAGAAAGAAAAAATCATTATCCAAATCAACTATCTGGTGGGGAAAAACAAAGGGTAGCAATTGCTCGTGCGTTCATGAACAACCCAGATTTAATATTAGCAGATGAGCCAACGGCAAGCTTAGACTCAAAACGCGCACGTGAAGTTGTAGAAATGATGAAACGTGAAGTGAAAGAGAGCCAAAAAGCAGCAATTATGATTACACATGATGAAAGAATGCTTGATGTATGTGATCGTATATTGACGCTGAGAGATGGACAGTTAATATAAAGAAAAAGGCCAACCGTACATGCGGTTGGCCTTTGTATAATTGTTTTTAATAAGTATAATGGCTTTATTTTGAGAATAACGTTTTAATTTTATTTCGTGTTACTAATAAAATCCCGCCTAATACAGATAACATACCTAAAGCCATATTATTTGATTGCTCACTACCAGCGTTAGGAAGTTCTCTAGCATTATTATTTGCATTTGTAGTACCAGTCTTTGTTTCTGTTTGTTTCGATTGAGATACTTCATTGATCTTGTTAGCTACATTTTGCTTCGTTGTATGTATCTCAGCTAATTTGTCATCAATTTTTTTCTCAGTGTGTTTAAAGTCGTTGATTTTAATATCTAAGTCTTGTTTTTTCTTTGATAAATCGTCTGAAACAGTTTGTTTTGATTGTTTCATTTCGTTAATTTTATTTAGTAAATCTTCTCTAGCTTTTTGTAATTCAGCAAGTTTGTTTTTTACATCTTGCTTAGCTAGTTCTAAGTTAGCGGAAAGGCTATCTAAATTTCCTTTAATTTTCTTAAGCTCCTCTAACGTGTTCCCAGTATTCGGCTTGTTTTCTTTTAGCTCAGCAAGTTTGTCCTCAGCAGTTTGTTTCGCTTTCTTTAACTCAGCTAATTTTTCATCTACTTGTTTTTTTACTTCCTTAAGTTCATTAACCTTCTGATCGATGTTCTCTTTATGTTGTTTCATTTCATTCACTTTTTCATCGACAGTTTGTTTATGTTCTTTAATCTCATTAACTTTATTATCGATATTTTGTTTATGTTCTTTAACTTCAGCAACTTTATCTTCTACTTGTTTTTTATGCTCTTTTATTTCCGCGATTTTATCTTCGGCGATTTGTTTGTCTTGCTGAAGTTTTGCATCTAGCTCTTGTTTATGTTGTTTCATTTCGTTGATTTTTTCATCGGCAACTTGTTTACGTTCATGTAGTTCATTCACCTTTGTATCAACATTTTCCTTAACCTTGTTAAGTTCATTCAATGTTTGATCCACGTTTTCTTTGTGTTGCTGCAATTTCGCATCTAACTCTTGTTTATGTTGCTTAATTTCAGCTAATCGATCTCCCGTACTTTGCTGAGGAGTAGCTTCAGTTACTTCTGCATGAGTAGAGTTTGCGCCAGCAATCATTGCTAAAGCTAGTGTAGACGCAGCAATTGTTTGTTTTGTTTTCATATTTTTGTACCTCTTTTCTTTCATATGCATGAGCTGTTTTGTGTAAAAATGAGCATATAGAAGTAGATTATTTTATCATTATATACCATGTTAGGCGCTTAGAGGAAGGATTTGCATAATAATCTATCATTATGTAATTCTTATAGTCTCTTATTTTTGGGTAGGGGACAAATCTTTAGCTAGATGAACAATTTCTTCTATAGTAAAGTTTACATCTTTACTATTGCGAATAACAAACAAATAATCAGCTTCGTTTTCTATAGGACCTACCACATCATCGTGAAGTGATTCAGTTTGTTGTCGATCGAGTACTTCTTTGAAATTGGAATAACCACCTCTAAAAATATTGGTACTTCGCGTGCTTCTGGCTACTCTTTCATAAAGTACCTCATCTGGAATGTCAAAATGAACCAGTATGCGTACATATTCATTTTGTGGAAATAATTCGTTTAGTAAATATAACCTTCCATTTTTACTGCGATTGGAGTTACTAATAATAAGGTGTAAATTTGTATGTTCTTTCGCATAATCAACAATGAATTTTGAAAGACCATGCTTAAATGTATTAGCGCCTTCAGCCGGTTGTAACTTTTCATAATGCGCATTAATAAATTCAGCTTGGTTATCTTGATCCATAACGAAAGAGTTGGGTAATTCTTTTTCTAACGCTCTTGCAAATGTAGTTTTTCCGCTGTGAGTTTTTCCTACTGTAATAATGACGAATCGTTTCATATTGGCCTCCATGTGTATTTTTATAATCTGGGATATTCGGTGTAAATCGACAGTTTTCCTGCCAGAGAATATATAAAGTGTCGGAGTGTTAGCAGGCTGAAAACTTGACAAAAAAACTTATTTATGCTATAATTTACCAATATAAAAATAAAGTGTATAATAGGGTTCTCCTGGCCAGGGGAACCCTATTTTTGTTGTGAAAATGAAGGAGAGTGTATGTGCGTGAAAAAAGGTGAAGCAAGTGTAACGTCGTTAGTATCAGCTTTCGGAAGAGCATATCATAGTGAATTTGATAATCCGAAAATCTTTGATGATTACATCGCTAAAGAATTCATATCGCCAAAAGAACGAATTAATATTGAAACGAACATGGTTCAAGGGATTCACTTTTTCAATAAAGACATTGCAAAGCAGTTTCAAGATAATCCGAAAGAAATATTAAAATGGATTACACAAGTTCAATTATCACCAACACCTTTAGCACGTGCGGCATATTGTGAAAGAGTATTACTACACGAGATTACGCTGGGAACGAAACAATACGTTATACTCGGTGCGGGATTAGATACATTTAGTTTTAGACACCGAGAATTAGAAAATAAAATAGAAGTATTTGAAGTGGATCATCCTTCTACGCAAAGGTTTAAGAAGGAAAGAATAAAAGAAGCGGAACTTGAAGTTCCAAATCACCTTCATTTTGTTTCAATGGATTTTACGAAAGGATTTTCCTATGAACAGTTAAGGAATGAAGGATTTGAAAATAAAAAGACTTTCTTTAGTCTATTAGGCGTAACGTACTATTTAACGAAAGAGGAACTTTCCAGTTTAATAGAATATCTATTTGCGATGGTTCCAGAAGGGAGCTCTATCGTTTTCGATTATCCAGATGAAAACTTATTTGCAGAAAAGGGACTATCCAATCGAGTGGAAAATATGGTAAAAATGGCTGCGGTAGGCGGAGAACCGATGAAATCATGTTTTTCTTACGCCGAAATGGAAGCACTGTTAGAGAAGGCGGGCTTACTCATTTATGAGCACTTATCGCCAAAAGACATAAATACATTCTATTTTGAAGGACGAAACGATTATTTAAAAGCTTTCGAGACGGTGCATTATGTGCATGCGGTGAAGAAGTAGAGGATTAGTAGGCATGGAGAGGAATCTCTGTGTCTTTTTTGTGGGAGAACAAGTGGGAAACATTAATAGGAAGGGAAATTCGATAATTTAAAGAATATGAAGTATGAATGTAACAAATTAAGTAGTGATGCTAAAGGAGAACAGAATGTACACAATTGGACAAGTCGCTAAATTTTTAGGTGTATCTAGGGATACTTTGAAGTTTTATGAGGAAAAAAATTTGGTCAAGCCGAAGCAAGATATTGAGAATGGGTACAGAAAATATAATCATTTTGATATATATGATATAACAACGGTCAATTTCTATAGGGAAATAGATATCGAAATAAAAAAAATTCAGGAATTAAGAAAAAGTAAGAGTATAGAGGGAATAAAAGCATTGTTGGAAGAGAAAGAAAAAGAAGTTTTAGAGGAGATAGAGTATAAAAAACTTCTTTTAAAAAAGCTTCAAATTGTAAAAGAAGATTGCAAAAAAACAAAGCAATTCTTAGGGGAATACGTAGTAAAAGAAATGAAACCTTTAGAAGTAAATGGAGAAATAGAGCATTTTACTGCGTATGATGAGTATGAATCTTTGAAAAAGAATACGGATCGTTTAAAGAAAGCAGTTACTTTAACATCTTTACGAAGAGTTATAAGTTTTAATGAAGAAGGTATTATAGAAGATAAATTTATAGTTGTAAGAAAAGTAGAGGAATTTGACAAAGAGTTAGAAGGGGAAATTTTATCGCATCCAAAATGTATGTATACAGTTATTGAGGATGGAAGGTGGTCAACTGGTGGGAAGAGTATTGATCATATCGTGGAATCGAGTTTAAGAAAAGCAGCAATAGAACAAGGGTATGAACTTTTGGGGCTAGTGTATATAAATATATTACTTACCACATATGAAGATGAACTTGAGCGTATATTTTTAGAAATTTATGCACCTGTAAAATAATGCAGACATGTATTGACCTGTGAGTAACCCCCAGGTTTAAGCTAGAAGTATCTGTAAATATAAATACTATTATATTTGTGAAATACATAGTTTGAAATGGGGATTGTGCATGAATAGGGAAAAGAAATTAAAAAAGCCAGTAGCTAGTTTTATTGTACTAACTAATATTATTTTTCTACCACTTTTTTTACTTGTAGGAGCTACAAGTATGTTGGGGTTCCCTGTATGGGTTTTTGATGTAATGTTTTGTATATCGTCTTGGTCTTCAACTTTTGCTTTTGTAATGCTATTTAAAAAAATTTATCCGGGACAGAGCGTTATACAATTTGTAAAAGATAAATTCAGGACTAAACTTAAATTATCTGTGATTCTTACTGCAAGTATGATTCAGGCTTTTATATTTTTATTGATTTTGTTTCTAATATCTAAAAATAGTGAAGTAGGCTCTATTTTTACTGTATCTTCATGGGGAATACTAATCTATTTCTTTGTTAAAAATTTTCTTGCGGGGCCATTGGGAGAAGAACTAGGATGGAGAGGATTTGCACAAATTGAGCTTCAAAAGAAGTATTCACCATTAAAAGCTTCAATAATCATTGGATTTTGGTGGGGGATGTGGCATCTACCTATTTGGTTTACTACAGGATTTGTTGGCATGGACCTAATTAAATATATTCTATTTTTTATGATCTCTATCATATCTATAAAAATCGTCATGACTGCATTTTACAACTTGAATCAGAATTTAATTATTCCAATCATTATCCATCAATTCTTTAATTTTTTTATTGGTATTATAAACGGAAATTTAATAAATCTAATCATGTATAACGCGATATTTTATTTAGTGGTAGCAGTTGTAATGATTGTTATAAATCCAAAGAGAGTTTTGTATGGAGCGGAAAATATAAATAGTAGCAATCGAAAGTATTAAGTATATTGCTATTGGTAGGCGAGGAATTATGAAAATTATATAAGTATTTATATAGGATTAGTCGTTGCTATAAGCATTTTAATCCTTTCAATTGTTTTTCTATATTTCAACCCGCATAGCAACCAAATGCTCGATAAGGGAGTATATATTACTGTATTTTTCATGCCCTTACTCCCTTCTTTTCTGGCAGTTATTAGGAGGAAAGGTTTTATGATTTTTTACGGCATTTGGTTGTTACCAAGAACTCTTTATTTGAGTGTAGCTGCGATATCTACGCTATGGAATTTATAAATTCTATCTTGAATGATTTATTTTACTAAGTTTTTGAAAGGGAAGGATGAGGAGTATAATGAAACAAGAATTATCTAAATTAGCAGATATACTAGTTAACCATTCTACGAAAGTACAGCCTGGTGATCAAGTGTTGATCCAAAGTGTTACAGAAATAAATCCTGAAGTAGTTCGTGAAATTATTAAGTCAGTGGAAAAAGCAGGTGGATATGCACATGTATCAATGCGTGACGTTTCTGTTACGAGGCAATTAATTTTATCAGGATCTGAAGAACAATTTAAGTTATTAGCAGATTGGGAATGTTATCGACTAAGTAAAATGCAAGTGTATATTAATCTCCGTAGTCCCAGAAATACATATGAATTAGCAGATTTACCAGCAGAAAAAATGAAGTTATATCAAAAGATATTTGGAAAAGCTCATAGTGAAGCTGTATATAAAACGAGATGGGTGACAACTCGTATTCCGAATGCGGCTTCTGCACAAGAAGCAAATATGAGCACGGAGGCTTATGAAAAATTCTACTATGATGTATGTACGCTAGATTACAACAACATGTCGAAAGCGATGGAGCCATTAAAAGAATTAATGGAAAAGACAAAACGAGTGAGGATAATTGGAGAAGGAACAGATTTGGAGTTTTCCATTGAAGGAATAGGCGTCTTAAAGGGGGATGGTACGGATAATATCCCGGATGGCGAAATATATACAGCACCTGTCAAAGATTCTGTAAATGGAGTAATAACATTTAACACAGTTTCCGTTCAACAAGGTTATGCGTTTCAAAATATAAAGTTACATGTTAAACAGGGGAAAATAATAGAGGCATATGCAAATGATACAGAGCGAATAAATCGCATTCTTGGTACGGATGAGGGAGCAAGATATATTGGAGAATTCGCGTTGGCTTTTAACCCCTACATACTATATCCGATGAATAATACGTTATTTGATGAAAAAATAAATGGTAGTTTTCATCTAGCAATTGGAGATTCGTTGCAAGGGGCAGACAACGGAAATACATCAGCGATACATTGGGATTTAGTAAACATTCAAAGACCAGAGTATGGCGGTGGTGAAATTTGGTTTGATGATGTATTGATTAGGAAAGATGGGTGTTTTATTTTACCAGAACTGTTAGGATTAAATGAAGAGAATTTAAAAAGGTAAAGTGCTTTTTGATAGTTGTGTAAAGGGGATTAAAACCCTAGGACAGGGGTAATATAGGAGGAAATTAAAATGGGAAAGAGTGAAATGTTTCAAGATTTTAATTTTAAATTAGTGGTAATTGAAGCTTTATTAGATAAAGAGCCACTATTTCTAAAAGAATTGAAAGACTTAATAGATAAGCATACGAATAATTTTGAATGGTATTCAGGAGCTGGGCCAATTGTTGAAATCAGAGATTTTTTAGAAGAGTTAACTTTGAAAATAAGTGATTTGGAAAAGATTGAATCCCTTTGCTTTGATGGAGGAAATGAAATTTATCATATTTTAAAGCCTGATTGGGATGGTGAAGACAGTTTATTTGATGTTATATCTGTTGAAGGATTTCAAAATTTAAAAAATCTAAAAACAGTGGAATATATTTCAATGTGTTACCCAAAAGTATTAGAACCATTTAAACAAGCTGGAATTGAAATTGAGGATTAATGAGAGACAAATTATATAATAATGGAAGTGATTCTTATTAAGAAAGAGTCACTTTTTCTTATGCAATGAACAAAGCAGAATGGAGGATACTATGATAATAATCGATAATGATGGTGAAGGCTACTGGAGTAAAACTGTTGATTTAGGCATTTTAGGTAAATTCAATAGCATTTTTATAGATTTAGATGGGTGCGATATAACAGGGGCGACGGACAATATGAATCAAGAAGAAAAGGTAGAAAAAGCTACAAAATATTATGGTAATAGATTCAAAGAGTTAGAAACAAACGTTTGATTTATCATATTTCGATCTCGATAGAATAGTAAATAGGTATAAAAGATATAAAAGATATGAAGATACATACTTTAGGTTTTAAATTACAGTAACTTTTGTGGAAACAAAAGAGAAAATAGAAGATGTTAAAATTACATGTATGTTCGTTCCATATGTTTATATTTGCTGCTCAATAAACTAGTATCACACATAAGTTTGTACCACATATTCACTTTTATTTACAAAAAAATACTATTAATTATTTTCGGATAATTGTTATAATATAGTTAAATTGATATAAAAGTTTTTTCTAGATTATGTATTTGAAGAATTCTCATGCAAAAAGAGCCAGTTCTCAAGTAGAGAGCTGGCTCTTTGTTGAAGAAAAATAGAATTAGATGTACATAATGAGATAGCAGAGTTTCACAAAAACATCTGTATGTATCCACAACAGTAGTTATATATAACGGAATTTTTAAATTTATAAAAAGATTAAGAGGCGATAGAAATTGAAAAGATATATTAGTATAAAAGGAATTGGCACATATCTTCCAAAACGAAAAGTAGATTCTCTTGAAATAGATCGTATGCTAGACGTACCAGAAGGCTGGACGTTAAAAAAAGCTGGGGTGAAAACAAGATATTTTGTTGATGGAGAAACGTCTTCTTATATGGGGGCGGAAGCTGCAAAAAAAGCTGTAGAAGATGCGAAGTTAACTTGGGATGATATCGATTGTATTATTTGCGGAAGCGGAACGATTCAACAGGCGATTCCTTCTACTGCATCACTTATTCAAGAACAGCTCGGGCTACAGCATTCTGGTATTCCATGTTTTGATATCAATTCAACATGTCTAAGTTTCATAACAGCACTTGATACAATTTCGTACGCAATGGCATGCGGGAGATACAAAAATGTTGTTATTATTTCTTCTGAAATTTCTTCTGTTGGATTAAATTGGGGACAAAATGAAAGCAGTATTTTATTTGGTGACGGGGCGGCAGCTGTTGTCATAACAAAAGGTGATCATTCATCTTCTATTATTGCTTCCCATATGGAAACATATAGCTCTGGTGCGCATTTATCAGAAATTCGTGGCGGTGGAACGATGATTCATCCTAGGGAGTATAGTGAGGAACGAAAAGAAGACTTCTTGTTCGATATGAATGGAAGAGCCATTTTTAAACTATCTTCTAAGTATTTAATGAAGTTTATCGACAAGCTCCTTATGGATACTGGTTATTCTCTAGCCGATATTGATTTAATTGTTCCTCACCAAGCAAGTGGACCAGCTATGAGACTTATTCGTAAAAAATTAGGGGTAGATGAAGAACGCTTTATGACCATTTTTGAAGACTACGGTAATATGATTTCCGCATCTATTCCAGTCGCTCTTTTCGAAGCAATTAAGCAAAAGAAAGTGCAACGCGGAAATAAAATATTATTATTAGGTACTTCTGCGGGACTTTCTATCGGGGGCATCCTTCTTGAATACTAAGAAAACAGTATTACTTACAGGGGCACGTGCACCAGCAACTCTCCATTTATGCAGACTGTTTCATAACGCTGGACATACCGTTATTATTGCAGATAGTATTCCGTATCCGTTAAGTAAAGTTTCCAAGAGTACGGATTACTTTTATGAAATTCCATCTCCAAAGTGGAAAACAAATGAAAGTATTCGTGCGCTACTATCCATTATTCAACATCACAATGTAGATTTGCTTATTCCAACTTGTGAAGAAGTATTTTATATATCTAAATATAAAGAGGAATTAAGTGCATATTGTCATGTATTAGTAGATGATTTTCAAAAACTTTCATTCCTGCATAATAAGTGGGAGTTTATTCAGTTCGTAGCGAATTTAGGGTGGCAAGTACCTACAACATATAGAATAAATAATGAAGAAGCGATAAGGTCAATGATGCACAAAACACCAGCTCATACTCCTTTTGTATTAAAGCCGATTTACTCCCGGTTTTCTGATAAAGTGGAATTTATTACAAAAGAGGATGCTTTAAAAGAAAGCGTGATACATAAGCCGAATTATATTATGCAAGAGTTTATACAAGGGACGCAGCATTGTTCCTATAGTATTGCACAATCTGGGGAAGTGTTAGCTCACTCTACGTATAAAACGGAATTCACGGCAGGCTTAGGTGCTACCATTGCGTTTCAGCATATGAATCATCCTAAAATTGACCAGTTTGTTACGCATGTTGTAAAAGAGCTAAATTTCTCAGGACAAATTGCCTTTGATTTTATCGTTACAGAGAATGGAGATGCGATTCCAATTGAATGTAATCCACGTACTACAAGTGGATTACATTTATTCGATGAGGAAATATTGCCCGCTTTTTTTTATGAAAAAGTAAACAATTCATTCATTCCAAAACAAAATTCGGAGTGTGCAATTCGGTTAGCGATGCTTCTATATGGATTTCCTTATTTAAAAAGTAAACAAAAACGTAAGCGATGGTTAAAAGTTCTATGCTCTTATCCAGATATCGTTTATCGTCACAATGATTGGAAACCATTTTTTTATCAGTTTTTTAGCATGTATAAATTATGGCGTGAAAGTTATAAACATGAACGGACTATTTTAGAGCAAACAACATATGACATATCGTGGGATGGTGAAGATTTATGAAAATGCTAGTAACTGGTGGAACGGGCTTTCTAGGACAAAAACTCGCCTTTCGACTGAAGAATATGGGCTATGAAGTAACGGCAACGGGAAGAAATAAAACAATCGGTAAGGTATTAGAACAAAATGGAATCGAGTTTGTTCATTGTCCTCTTGAGGACAGGGAGCGTGTGCTAAAAGTTTGTAAAGATAAAGATTATATCTTTCATAGCGGTGCACTTTCTTCCCCTTGGGGCAAATATGAAGATTTTTATAATGCAAATGTGTTAGGAACGAAACATATTATCGAGGGAAGTCAAAAATACGGTATAAAACGCCTTATCCACGTATCAACACCAAGTATTTATTTTTATTATGATGAGCGACAAAATGTAGTAGAAAATGCGAAACTTCCTGATACGTTTGTAAATCATTATGCAACAACGAAGTACATGGCTGAACAAGCTATTGATCAAGCTTTCGCACATGGTTTACCAGTTATCACAATACGCCCGCGCGCTTTATTCGGACCAGGAGATAATGCGATTCTTCCACGGCTTATTAAAGTATGTGAAAAGGGTGCTTTACCGAGAATTGGTACTGAAGATGTTCTTGTAGATATTACGTATGTTGAGAATGTGGTAGATGCTTTACTTCTTTGTATGCATTCCCCAAAACATACATTAGGGCAAAAGTACAATATAACAAATGACGAGCGTGTAAATTTATATGAAGTCATAGAAAATGTAATGAAGCGTCTTGATAAGGAAGTAAAATATAAAAAAATTTCCTACAAAACCGCATTTTCACTAGCTGCTATACTAGAAGGAATCTCAAAAACTATTTTATTCGGAAAAGAACCTATTCTCACAAAATATACCGTTAGTGTCCTTTCAAAAAGCCAGACATTAAATATTGATAAAGCTAAAGAAGAACTAGGATATGCTCCAAAAATCAGTATAGAAGAAGGAATTACAAAATTTGTAGACTGGTGGAAAATACAATGAAAATCAAATCTTTAAAGCTATATGATACAGGATATTGCACACATCCAGAAAAAATTGCATACTCCAAAGGCAGTTGGAAACAAATATGCTTTCCTGCTACAGTAGGGTTACTTGAGCATCCAGAATTAGGATATATTTTATTTGATACTGGATATGCGGGACATTTTAAAGAGGCGACAAAAAAATTTCCTTACTCTGTATATGCAAAACTTACGCCTGTTCATTTTACGGAAGAGCAATCTATTAAACAGCAACTTCTTCTTGATGGTATTCAGCCAGAAGAAATTAAATATATTATTCTTTCTCATTTTCATGGCGATCATACTGCTGGTTTACCTGACTTTCCAAAAGCGAAAATACTAACCTTCGCAAAAGCTTATGAGGATATTAAAAAGAGAAGTAAATTTGGTGCTCTATTAAAGGGGTGTCTAAAAGATACACTGCCGATGGATTTAGAGAAAAGAATGTCATTCATTGATCAAACTCCATCCCTTAACTTACCTTCTACATATGGAAAGTTTGAGGAGGGGTATGATGTATTTGAGGATGGCTCATTATTTGCCGTTGACTTAACAGGACATGCAACGGGACAATTTGGTCTATTCGTTCATTTACAGAGTAATAAAATTGTCTTTCTTTGTGCAGACGCAGTTTGGCTAAGTAAAACGTATCAAAACCTTGTCTTTCCTAGTAAGATTGCCAATCTTTTAACGAGCGATCCAAAATCTTACCGGAAGAATATTGAGAAGTTACACCATTTATCACAAACATCACCTGAGATTGAAATTGTACCCACTCATTGTGAACATACATGGGATAAAATTAAAGCAGGGGTGTACTATGAATAAACTACGGATTCTCAAGCAATACTTGAAAACAAAATATGGCTTGAGATTTTCAAATCGCAAACAATTGGAACAGTTTCATAAACAACAAATAGAAAAACAACTTTTGTTCACGATAGAGGCGTCGCCTTTTTATCGCCAGTTATATAAGCCGTTTTTACATGAAATTCAAAAGGGAAATTTGTCTGCACTCCCGATTATTGATAAAGAAGTAATGATGGAACATTTTGATACATTAAATACAGTCCATATTTCAAAGGAAGAAGCGTTTCATATAGCATTTGAAGCAGAGAAGACCCGGAATTTCTCACCAACCATTCGTAATATAACTGTCGGTTTATCATCAGGCACTAGTGGAAATCGCGGGGTTTTTCTCGTTTCCGAGGAAGAACAAACGTTGTGGGCTGGCTCGATTATTGGAAAGGTGCTTCCTTCTAGCATTCTACATAAACACACGATTGCTTTTTTCTTACGTGCAAATAGCAATTTATACGAAGCGACAAAAAATAAGCGAATCTCATTTCATTTTTTTGATTTACTAGATTCGTTTCAACAGCATATCACGCGATTAAATGAAGTAAAGCCATCTATTTTAATCGCACCTCCGTCTATGTTACGGAAAATCGCTTACTGGCAGCAAGAAGGCCTGATTACAATTTGTCCTAAGAAAATTATCTCTGTAGCAGAAGTGCTTGAAGATATTGATAGAGACTTTATTTCTGCAACTTTCAAGCAGACAGTACACCAAGTTTACCAATGTACAGAAGGTTTTCTTGCTACCACCTGCAAGCAGGGGACATTACACATGAATGAAGACCTCGTTCATATTGAAAAAGAATACTTAGATCAAGAGAAAGGGATATTCGTTCCCATTATTACTGATTTCATGAGGAAAACACAGCCGATTATACGATATCGTCTCAATGACATATTAATTGAGAAAAAGACGCCGTGCAGCTGTGGCTCACCTTTCTTAGCATTAGAACGTATTGATGGTCGATGTGATGATATATTTATTGGAATAAGTGAAGTGGATCATAGCGAAATATTTATTTTTCCAGATTTCATTAGAAGAGCAATTTTGTTTGCATCTAGTGAAATTCAAGAATTTAAAGTAATACAGCACAACGTAGATAAAATTGAAATTAAACTTAAAGCACTACCTGAAAATCTCGAATTATGTCAATCAAAGGTAATGCAAGAATTACATACACTATGGTCTACGAAAAAGTGTGCTATACCACATTTTTTCTTTTCACATTACGATATTCAAGTATATGATAAAAAATTAAAAAGAATAGAAAGTTTTGTAAGGTGTGGTGAACATAAATGATTCAGTTACATGATGTTCATTCTTTACATAGCATTGATTGGGAATCCAAAAAAGATGGAGCGTATGTACGAGATAGTTTCTTGCCTCTTTTTCAAAAGGGCGTTACAGCATTTATTGAAAATGTTAACACGCAGCTCTTTCTATTAGAAATTGATGATCTCATCTTGCCAGTCACTCTTAATAACGCAGAGTTCGAAAATTCATATGTATGTTCTCCTTATACACATTACATATCTTATGCGTTAGAAGAGCTATGGGAGTTGAAAAAACCATGGCTAGAGAAGCTATTAACCTATCCGATTCATCTTATGGGAAATTGGCTAAGACGAACGAATATTAATAAAGTAATTGTCGTAAATAATTGGATGCTTTCAACAAATCTTTATCACTCTATCAACGAACAACAAATCGAACAAATAACGAAAGTATTAGTTGAGAAATTTCCAGAGCATACTATTCTATTTCGCTCTTTAAATAACAAATTATATCCCGCAACGACAGAAGCACTATCTACAGTCGGTTACAATAAAATTATGTCTCGTTCTATATACTTATTTGATCCGAAACAGTATAAAAAAATGAATCGAAAAAAACGAAAAGACTTATTAAATGATAAAAGTTTATTAGAGAAAAGCAATTATGAAATTATTACGAATGAAGAATTAACAAGGGAGGATATTTTACAAATTTCCCAGCTATACAACCAACTATATATTGAAAAATATTCCGCCCATAACCCAATGTTTACACCCGCTTATTTATGGAATGCTCTTCAGCATCGTTTATTTGAGATAAAGGCCATAAAAAAAGGGAATACAATTGATGGTGTCATTGCTTATTTTATTAGGGACGGAGTTATGACAACGCCAATCCTTGGCTATCATACAAACTCTGACCAGCAACAAGGTTTATATCGTATACTTTCCCTCCTTATTACAATGGATTCTATCGAAAAAGATTTAATTTGTCATTGTAGTGCTGGGGCTGGAGAGTTTAAACGAAATCGTGGTGCAACACAGCAAATTGAATACAGCTATGTATATAACGCTCATTTACCACCTAGCCAACAAAAGGTATGGAAAGTATTAATGTGGATATTAAATACATATATAGAACCGATGGCAAAAAAACATCGCTTTTAAACAAAAAGACTTTTATGATTGCTTGTTACCTGAAACTCTTTGTTTAAGTGTAGCTGCAATACCTACGTTATGGAGTTTATATAGTATATTTTTAATAATTTATTTTATATGTATCGTTTGGATGAAAGAGAGAAGTGCTTGAAGAGTAGTTCTCTTTTTTATTAAGTTTTTGAAACAGCGCATTATGTACATACAGTAAAGAAGTAGAAGATTAGTAGGCATGGGGAGAAATCTTTATGTCTTTTTTTATGAGGATTTTTAATTTTAAAAATATATTGTAAGAAATAATTTACAATTTGTAAAAAATAAATTACAATTATCTAAAGAGGTGTTACTATTGTTGCATAATAAAATTGTAGTTTGTCGAGCAGAAAAAGGTTGGACCCAAGAAGAACTGGCAACAAGAGTGGGAGTTAGTCGTCAAACTATCGCTACTCTTGAAAAGAATAAATATAACCCTTCTCTAATTCTTGCCTTTAAAATCGCAAATGCATTTGAAAAGCCGTTAACCGACGTATTTGATTATCTAGAGGAGTGATACATATGTTGTTGTTAAAAATTTTGTTATTTGGTTTAATAGTGATAAGTAAGATGTATGTAATAAAATTTCAATCAAGTGATGAAGCAAATGACGAAAGAGGAAGAGAAATTCTATATAAAACAAATAATGCTTTGTACAATATTCTATATTTAGGTATCCTTGCCATTATTGTTTTACAATTAATTGATATTATTCCTTTGCAATTTCTACCTGATTTGTTGTTATATTTTGCACTTTCATTAAGTGTGTTAGGCAGTATTTTTATATTTATCAACAGAAACAGTAAAAATTACTAATACGAGTTAAGTGTTTAATCTTGTTCTGTTAGTTGATTAAACAAAATGTTTTTTAGTAAGCTACATAAAATAATCAATCTTTTTCATAAAAATTTAAGGAAGCCAAAAGAACCCCACACATTTTAATCAAAATGTGTGGGGTTCTTCTTTTTATAAAATGAATATTTGTAGTGTGGAATATATCCAATTGATTAACCGAACTAGTATTTTAGGGGGATTAACTGAAACCATAAATATAACCTCATGTCTATCTTGTTGATGAATTTCATTGTCCTCGGATAAAAAATCAGTAAACCCTTTAAGTATGTATTACTTTGGTTTTTATTACAATTTTGTAAGGTTAAGTAATAAAAATCGATAGAACGGGATATTAGAATGGGATACTCTGATTGATGGGTAGAATATTCTGAAAAAAAGGGGTAGAGCAAATGAAGAATAGTCAAAAAGCATTGATAATATGCAAAAGTATTTTATGTTTAATCATTTGCATATTGATTACGCATGAAGCATGGTTTACAAATGTGGTGAGGGCAGAATCGGGCACGTTGACTGATAGGAGTATAGAGGATTTCAAGAAAAAGATGGATGAACAGGTACCAAAATGGCAGGAAAATTATAATGTACCAGGGGTTGCAATAGGGATTGTACATGAGGGGCATATTGCTTATACACTTAACTACGGTTATGTAGACAAAAAGATAAAAAAAGCGGTGAGTGATGATACATTGTTTCAAGCTGGTTCCATATCTAAAAACCTTACAGCGTGGGGAATCTTGCATCTTGTAGATGAAGGTCGTTTAACACTAGATGATCCCGCTGGAAAATTTCTAACCAAATGGAAATTACCTAATTCAGAGTTTAATAATAATGAAGTAACCATAAGAAGATTGTTAAGTCATACTGCAGGGCTAGCTGCACATAAAGGATACCTCGGGGTTGCACCAGGGAAACAACTTGACTCTATTGAGGAGTCTCTGTCTGGAAAAGGATGGCTTAATGAACCAGTGGAGATTACTAATAAACCAGGTTCAGAAACAATTTACTCTGGTGGCGGATATACAATTTTACAACTTGTAATTGAAGAAGTTACCGGAATACCGTTTGATCGTTATATGGAAGAACAAATTATGAAACCTTTAGGAATGAAATCTAGTTCATTCTTACAACGTCCTGAAAACCATAACCTTTCAAAAGCTTATGGATATTTTGGAGAGGAGCTCCCTAGTTACCAATTTACCGAACAGGCTGCTGCAGGTCTTAAGACAAATGTTACCGATATGATGACATTGATACTTGCAAGTATGGAGGCAAATAATAAAGGGAATGGTGTCATCAAAAGTGAACGTGTTGAGGAAATGCAAAAGCCGGTATTAGGGGAGAATGGTTTAGGTATATTTGAAAAAAAACTATCTAATCAATGGAAATTACTTTATCATTCTGGTGACAATCGAGGCTGGCATTCTTTTTATGGTTTCATTCCTAATACAAAGGATGGATTGGTAATCCTTACAAATGGTGAAGGTGGTATAGACTTACGACAGGATATTTACCACGCATGGATTGAATATGAAACGGGAAAATTACCTGAAAGTCATTTCGCTCTAGCTGAGCAGAGAAAAAGTAATTCCATTATATCAATTGTTATTGGAGCCATACTTAGTGTATATTTGCTGTTATTTGTAATTAGATTGTACAAAGGTAGAAGAACTTTCATTCTTAAACAAGAGAAGAAATCTTACATCGGATTAGTAGTTAGGACATTTTTACTTGTTATTACTGCTGTACTCGTTTTTTGTGCTGCCTATTTGTGGAGAGTTTTCAGTTTGAATTCCGGTAATACAATAAATTTTATTCTAATAATGGCATGGATTATAACTCTATTAATTAGTGGATTTTTCCCGAAAATTAAAAGTAATAAAAAACAACGTATGAAACTAAGAGATTTAACATCAAAATTTACATTTATGTAATGTTGAAAGCTAGAAAGCTAGATTGGCGCGAATCGCTAATTGCGGAGTGCAAAAAATGACAAAATCTCTTAAAAAACACTTAACTTTTAATACCATCTATCTTTACAATCCCTCCTTATAATGTGAATTGGACAAGTATCTAAGAGAAAGCAGAACATGTCAGTTTATACATTTTATTATTAGGGGGAGAATTTGTATGAAAAAGGCAGTTGCTTCGTTAGCGGTTATGGCGGCGTTATTAACGACATTTTCAGCACATGCGGAAGGGAAAGAGCAAGTTCGAAAATCAGCTACAACTTTTAACGTTATTAGTGACATTCAAGGGGATTTAGGAGATTTTGATCACGTATTAAAAGATATGAACAAAGTGACACCACTTTCTAGAGCGCTTATTATGAATGGGGATATAACGCCAACGGGACAACAGTCACAATATGATGATGTGAAGCGTGTGTTAAATAAAAATAAGCATCCAGAAAATGTATGGTCAACTGTTGGGAATCATGAGTTTTATGCTGGTAAATGGACAGCTGAGGGGAAGCTCTCTCAAAGTACATGGCCTAATGGTGTAACGGAAGAAACGCTATTTGGTCGCTACTTACAATTTAGCGGACAAGAAAAGGTATATCATAAAAAAGAATTAGACGGTTATCCGCTTCTATTTTTAGGAACTGAAAAATATATGAAATACCACGATTCAAAAATGTGGGATGAAGTATATATGAGTGATGAGCAACTAGGTTGGTTAAAACAAAATTTAGAAGAGTACAGCCAAAAAGATAAAAATAAACCAATTTTCATTTTCTCTCATCACGTTTTACCTGATACTGTGTCTGGATCAAGACAATCACCATATTTACAAGACTATTTAAACGTGGATAAATTGTACGATATATTAAAAGACTATCCGCAGGTCGTTTTCTTTACAAGTCATACGCATTGGGATTTAAACTTACCGGACTGGGCTGGTAAAAAGAAGATTGCAGGTGGAGATGAAAAAGGATTTACAGTTGTAAATACGGGCGGAATTGAAACGGGCTGGATGTCGGCTGGACCAAATGGCGGAGAGAAGACTGCTCCGGATGGATATTCATTTAAACAAGGACTACAAATAAAAGCATACGGTAACGATGTAATCGTAACAGCTTATGATTATAAACGTGATAAAGATATTAAAAAATTATTAATTAGCGATTCGAAAGTTGCACAAATGGCACCAAATGTTACAGCAGATGACAGTAAAAACGTAATCGTCGGTGCAACAGAATACATGGAGTATTCTATAGAAGGAACGAATGAGTGGCATACGTATAATCCAGGGAATCCTCCGAAATTTGATGGGGACAAAATTGTATACGTACGCCATAAGGGGGAAATGAATTTACAGCCGGGATTAACGCAGCTACTTCGTTTTTCTGTAAATAAGTGATTGGTAAGGGCCTACTTTTTAAAGAGTGGGCTCTTTTGGTTTTGTCACTATTTGTCGGTAAATCGATATCTCATGTCGAATCGTCGATATATTGAAAAAATCGTTGATATATTTCAAGTTATGAACGATATATTTGAAAAATCGTTGATATAAATTTCATGTACCGTACTAGAATCAAAATTCATAAGCATAATTCCATTCACCAAACCGAATTTCAATACATTTTTCCCCCAGAAAGATGACTTCATCATTTTTACATGCAATAATAGTAACGTTACATACATTGTGAAAGAAGTACAAAAGGAGCGTTATTAATGAATTTAGCTAAATTCCCAAGAAAAAAATATACAGAGTCATATACACCAATTGAAAAGTTAAATAATTTTTCTGAGGCACTTGGTGGGCCGACTATTTATTTTAAACGAGATGATTTACTTGGTTTAACAGCTGGTGGTAATAAGACGAGAAAGTTAGAGTTTCTAGTTGCAGATGCACAGGCAAAGGGTGCAGATACGTTAATTACAGCTGGTGGTATTCAGTCAAATCATTGCCGCCTGACACTGGCAGCGGCGGTAAAAGAAAAAATGAAATGTATCCTTGTATTAGAAGAAGGGCTTGAGCCAGAAGAGAAGCCAGATTTTAACGGAAACTATTTCTTATATCATTTATTAGGTGCTGAAAATGTAATTGTTGTACGAAATGGAGCAGATCTTATGGAAGAGATGCATAAAGTAGCGAAAGAAGTTAGTGAAAAAGGGAATACACCATATGTCATTCCAGTTGGTGGATCAAATCCTACTGGCGCAATGGGATACATTGCTTGTGCGCAAGAAATTATGGCGCAATCATTTGACCAAGGAATTGATTTCAGTTCAGTCGTTTGCGTAAGTGGTAGCGGCGGTATGCACGCTGGTTTAATTACAGGTTTTGCTGGAACACAAAGTCACATTCCTGTAATCGGAATCAACGTAAGTAGAGGGAAAGCAGAACAAGAAGAGAAAGTAGCCAAACTTGTAGAGGAAACGTCAGCTCACGTTGGTATTCCGAACTTTATCCCACGCGAAGCTGTTACATGCTTTGATGAATATGTAGGACCAGGTTATGCGTTACCAACACCAGAAATGGTGGAGGCAGTGCAGCTGTTAGCGAAAACAGAAGGTATTTTACTGGATCCAGTGTATACAGGTAAAGCGGTAGCGGGATTAATCGATTTAATTAGAAAAGGTACATTTAGTAAAGAAGACAACATTTTATTCGTACATTCAGGTGGTTCACCAGCTTTATATGCGAATACGTCTTTATTTGTGTAAGTGTGAAAAAGCATTGGGTAACCAATGCTTTTTGTTATATAATGGAAGGTGAGAAGGGGGAGTATATGAGTTCAAATGTAAAATGGATTATATACACGGTACTCGGCATTTCTATTTTATTCGTTTTATTTGTGGCTTATGGAGTTTATTTATACTTCACTTAAGTGAAGTGGTAACCGAACCAAAGGAAAAATAAAATAATTGCTGTATTAAATAGAGTAAAACATAAACCGATAATCGCTAAAATTTTCCTTTCATTTCGACTGCAAAAAGATATAACCGCTAATAGGATTGCTATAACAGCGGAAGCTAATATGAAGTAGGCGAAAGGCACGACACATTCTACTCCAACTCTGTCTAAAATAGGTGTGAAGAGAAAGAGATTAATAGTAACGAATATACTTACAATAAGAAACGTATAACTTTTCCAAGTGTATGTTTTTAACTGCATGGACGGCACTCCTCTCCTGTTATTCTTTATATTTCTAATCATAAAATAATTTACTTTATTTTACAATTTTCATATTTTGATTGAAATGAGGTAGATGAATATGAAGGGTAGAAATTTATCTGTGTTTTTTATTGCAATAATTATATTCATAGTAACGGGCTGTTCGAATATAATAGGGAATGAAGAACAAACAATTAAAGTGCAAAAACGTGTTGATGATACATATGAGGATTTGAAGGTAGTTACAGATAATAAGCAAGTTCGACAAGTAAAGAAAATATTAAATGATGCTCATTTTGAAAATAAAAAAGTGGAAATGTCTCGTCCAGCTGATTATCATTTTGTTTTTCAATTTAAAAATCCGAAAATAGAGGCGAAAGCTGTGTTGTATCAAATTTGGGTAATTCCAAATAAGGATAAAATAGAAATCATAGCAGGGGATAGTCAGTACGTTCAATTAGAAGGGAAAAATGCAGCCACTTTGTTTCAGATTGTTACGGGAGAGAAGTTAGCTGAATAAATGTATATAGGGTTATAGGAATTTAGTTCGTAATTTTCATTTTGGGAGATACTTAGTTTTCAACAAAAATAGCTATCTTTTATATTAGCATAAACTCTGAGAACGAATTAAATAGAATTTGAATCTTGACTTGGTGAACGTGAGGTTTTACCCTTATAAGTGCAAAAAGCATCTCAAGGTGCCCATTAATCCTCTAATGAAAATAAAACTAGGAAATATATTGTTTTTACAAAGATTCGATGTTATGTTTAATTTTCTCAATATAATATTTCGCTTATATAGGAGTGGCTAATTGAATAAATTAATATTATTGGTTTTATTGACTACATGCTGCCTTATTATTGTAGGATGTTCTAATAATAGGATTACAACAAAGAATGAGTCTAAAACTTCAACACCTGTAAAGGTTGAACGTATCAATAAAGCGTGGTACAAACATATATAATAGTTTAAAGAAATTTAAAATTGTTGATGATAAAAGGGCATAAGGTGAAATTGGTTAGGCCGATAGTAGATGTTGTGAACCTTGGTGAAAAGCGGGAAGCACAGGGAAATTCTATTTTTATAAAAAAACGATATTAAAATGTTCACAAAAAAGAGTCTACATGTAGACCCTTTTTTGTGGATATTTTTCATAAATAGAAGACATTCTAAGATGCTATCCTCTAACTTGAACCTTCTAAAAATTATTTCACTAAGTTAAATTTCATTGAGAGTATCACTCTTTAAAATTCGGGGAATGCTAGGAGCCCGTAATAGCTCAATTGGTGTAGTTCCTTTTTCACTTTATCTACCATATTTATATATCTTTCTATAAAAAATCTAACTTTTAACGATTAAATGAGATAAAACCTAGTTAAAAACAATGAAATTTTAGGAAAAATAAGGTACACTATTCAATGGTTTTGGTTTAAAATCAATTGACGTTAATGTATACGGGGGAAAGATTGATGAACAACAATACAGTAAATGAATCTGTTGAAGAAGTTGAGAAAAAACGGGTAAGATCCAAAAAACGTTTTACAAATTGGAAGCTTATCGCAGCAGGTGGCGGTGTAATTGCACTTCTCCTTGGAGGAATGAGCTATTATCAGGCAACTCACTTCAATTCTAATGTTACGATTAATGATACAAAAGTCGGTGGTTTGAGCGCTGATCAGGCAATACAGAAATTAAAAACAGCTGGATTAGCAAACAAAGTCTATATTGATCAACAACAAATTTTAGATGAACAAGAGACAAAGACGGAACTGACGGAAAAAGATTCGCCACAAGTTAAGAAACTATTAAAAAGCCAGTGGACATTTTTCCCTTCTTCAAAGAAAAAAGATTATTCATTGCTACCAGAAAAGGCAGAGCAGTATCGTAGTGAAACGATGAAAAAACTTGTAGAAGAAAAGCTTGTTTCTATGAATACACAATTAAAAGAGCCTCAAGATGCTATGGCGAAGCTTGAACAAGGAAAAGTTGTTATCTCGAAGAGCGTTGATGGGAAACAGTATGACGTTACGAGTTTACTAAAAGAGTATGATAAGCAGAAGCATAAAAGCGAAATTCACCTAAAGTCTGCATACATACAGCCTATTAAAGAAGACGATCCGATTATCAAAAAAGAAGAAAAGGCATTACAGAGTCTTCTTGGGCAGTCTGTTGATTATAAAGTGCAGGATGAAGTGTATGCATTAAAAGCGAAAGATTTAATTCAAAATGCCTCTATGTCAAAGGATATGAAAGTGACAATCGATGCGAGCGATATTAAGAATAAGATTACTGAAATTAATAAGGCTAAATCTACATTACATAAAGACTTCGCTTTTAAAACACATTCTGGTTCGGTCATATCAGTAAAAGGACAAGGATACGGCTGGGCATTAGATGTTGAAAAAGAGACAAAACAAGTTCAACAAGCCTTTGAGAAAGGCGAAAAATCACTTTCTGCTTCTAATATTCACGGAAATGGTTGGGAGAAGGAAGGTATCGGTTATAAAACAACATCGAATAATGGCATCGGAGACACATATGCAGAAGTTTCAATTGCGGATCAGCAAATTTGGATTTATAAAGATGGGAAATTAGTCGTTACAACAAATGTAGTAACGGGTAAACATAGCACGGGTGAAGATACATCACCAGGTGTGTGGTACGTCCTATACAAACGAACACCATACACGCTAAGAGGTAGCGCAGTAGGTAAAGCTGATTATGCAGTTAAAGTAGATTACTGGGTTCCATTCACAAATAGCGGTCAAGGATTCCACGATGCCGGCTGGCGAAAAGACTGGGGAAATAATGCTTATTTAACAGGGGGATCAGGCGGGTGTGTGAACCTTCTTCCTAATGTTGCAAAAACTGTGTATGATAGTCTGAACACGTATGATCCAGTTATCGTGTACTAGAAAATAGCTACGTATCAAGAACTTAAACGAATAAATAAAGCAGGAAATCTTACTTGATGGTACATGGAAAAACACCTCTTGCATTCGCATACTAAGTGTGCAAATGCAATGGAGGTGTTTTTGTTTGAATACAAGAGTTTATTGCGTATAAGAAACAAAGTAGAAAGAGATTAAGATGAAGAAACAGGTTTTCAAATAGTCAATAAAATTGACACTGAATATCATTTTCATTTATGATGGAATCGTCGTATGTAATTGGACATGAATTTTGTGAAAAAGTCTATTTCTTATATTCATATAATAGATTTCTATTAAGGTATCACATTCAAGAACTATTACTAAATCTTTTAAGAACTTAAACGCAGGAAAGGGTAATATAAAAATGAACTGGAAAAAAGGCGGATTGTGGGTTATTATTTTTTTCATTGTAAAAGGTACGATTTCTACACTTTTAATAGTTACAGGTGCTAAATATTTTGATCTATCATTTATGCAACTTTTCTTATTGATCCTGACTTTATTAGTGATTTCTCTAATAAGTCGAAAATTACTGTATAGACATAAACAAAATAAAAAGCAAAAAGAGTTAAATATATAATGAAGCCCCAGAGACCTTTGGATCTCTGGGGTTTTATTTATTTAATAGTGAGTTTTGGGTCTACGATACGAATAGTACACCCCATCAATTTTATCGGTTGTAAATCAAAAAATACTGATTTTATTGAAGAAAAAGAAAGTTATTTTCTTTTTCTTTTATTTCATTTAATATCAATAAGGGCATGAAAAAATCGATAGGGGTGCTAGAATGTACGGTATTATTAATTACGAAGTGTTTTTACTAACAGGAATTTTATTAAATCTAATTCCTGGTGCAGACACCATGTATATTGTGGGAAGAAGTATTTCACAAGGTAGAAAAGCAGGTGTGTATTCTGTTTTTGGTATTATTACTGGTTCTTTAGTTCATACGTTATTGGTTGCTTTTGGTTTATCTATTATACTTACAAAATCAATTGTTTTATTTAACACTATTAAGGTTATAGGTGTTATCTATCTTGTATATTTAGGAATTAAAATGATACTTGATAAGACAAATGTAGCTTTTCAAGCCTCATCCAATAAATTGAACATTAGAAAGATATATTTACAAGGACTTTTAACAAGTCTTACGAATCCAAAAGTCTCTTTATTCTTTATTGCGTTTCTTCCGCAATTTATAGATACAAAGGCTTCAAGTCCTATGCCTTTTATCATTTTAGGAATTACTTTTACAGTAACTGGACTATTGTGGTGTTTATTTGTTGCTTATTTCTCTTCCTATGTCACAAAAAAATTAAGAGGAAATCAAAAGGTAGGAATGATTCTAAATAAAGTAACAGGACTGATTTTTATTGGGATGGGGTTAAAGTTGCTTCAAACGAAGGCTCCTCAATAAACCTGAATAATAAAAAAATGCCCCCTTCAAGAGATGTTATCTTTGCTTTAAGCTAATTTCTATATATTAAAAAGCCCCTTCAAATTTGAAGGGGCTTTTTGCTTGTTATTTTGGTTTATCTAAAAATTTATTTCATAGGGCTTGAGGTATTTTAATCAGTTGTGATGTTTTATGTATCCTATGCAAGAAAGTTGAGGTAGCTAAAAGCATATGTTTTATTGAAGGGATGTGAATGAATGATGGAACGGCCGAATTGGGGAATTGGAGGATTAGTATTCGTTGGCTGCATGTTTCTTGGTGGAGGAGTGGGATCTATGTTAGGTAATGCCCAAACTGGATGGCTCATAGGAATGGGTGTTGGATTTCTTGGGATGTCTTTAACGAGACTGATTAGAAAGTAATATAACGGAGATTCTTAATGCCATAAGAGCTCCATACATTACAGTTAGAAGCTTCTCTTTTGTATTTGTCTTTTTTGAAATTTTTCCATACATAGATAGGATTCTCAAGTCGCAGGATGGCACCTTAGGGTGTATTTTTTATGCTTTCTAAAAATGTCGTACCATATAATAGACTTCGTTAGGTTCTGATAATCTTTTTTTAAATCGAATAGATTCATTACCGTTTCAAACCTATGTATTCATTCATAACCTAATAGTAAAAGGGGGGATGATGAAAGGTATGGCGTGTAATGATGAATTAATTTGTCAAAAGTTTGCAAGAATTATCGGTGGCCAAGAAGGGTTCGCCGGTGGGAAATGTGTAGCAACAATAAATCGGGATGAAATAAAGGCAACAATCTTAGGAAAACGTTTTAGAGTAACAACTTCCTTTTCATTCGAATCAAGAGATCATAAAACTGGACAGGCATTATGTCTAGGCCGGGTAGCGCTCTTACAAAAGGAAGTCACTGGATTTGTTGCTACAATTATTAAACAAGGAATAATTGTTTCGTCTATACACAATGAGTGGTTATGTGATGATCCAAATTTGATTTACGTTAATATTGAAGACGTTGATGATCCACTAAGCTTCGCAAGGAAAGTTAGAAGAGCGTTATGCATTTAACTCATTTCTTTCGTTAAATGTGTGATTTTGTTAAGTAGAATATTTCGATTGCTGTAAAGTTTTATACAGTGTAAGAGGGCGTTCCATATTTGGAATGCCTTTTCTTGCTGTTTTTGTTGCAAATGTGGGGTGTTACATTGTTTTAATTGATTATATGTTACTTATTTTACAACAGCAGGAATTGGCTGAAGTATCCTTTAAATTCAAATTTAACAGGTCTTAAAAAAGTTTTTCTAATGTATTTTTTTCATCTTTACTATTAAATAAAATCTCATATAAAGCGTTACTAATTGGAAGTTCAACATTGTAGCGCAAGTGTTTTAGTGGAAATTAAATATATACGACAAATTTTGACAAAGAAATACATAAATATTTGTTATGCTATGAAAGTTATTAATTTGTAATGTATATATAGGAGGATTTTTTAATGTTAAAGAAACTGTTATTATTTGTACTTATGAGCTTGTGTGTAATGGCTTTAAGTGCTTGTAAAGGTGATGAAGAAAAATTAAAAGTAGCACAAGAGGAGAAAAAAATAGATGAAGATAAAAAAGTAGTAGAGGAAGAAAAACGTAAGCAAGAAGAACAGCAAAGAGTAGAAGAAGAAAAGCGTAAACAAGAAGAACAGCAAAGAGCAGAAGAAGAAAAACGTAAACAAGAAGAGAAACAAAGAGCAGAGGAAGAAAAACGTAAACAAGAAGAGAAACAAAGAGCAGAGGAAGAAAAACGTAAACAAGAAGAACAACAAAGAGTAGAGGAAGAAAAACGTAAACAAGAAGAACAACAAAGAGTAGAGGAAGAAAAACGTAAACAAGAAGAACAGCAAAGAGTAGAGGAAGAAAAACGTAAACAACAAGAGCAAAAGACTCAGCAACAGCAGTCTACACAACAGGAGAGAACACAAAAACAAGAAAAACCAACACAAGCAACAGGTGGGAAACCAACAAGATCACAAATTTCAGTTGGTTCACAGGTAGTTATTCAATTGGATAATGACTATAGCAAAACTGTAAGTGGTGTTGTGAAAGACATTTTGACACATAGTGAAACACACACGTACGGAATTAAAGTTCGCTTACAAGATGGACAAATTGGTCGTGTTCAAAGTGTCAAATAATGAAAAAAGATTTGACTACTTTTCCAATAAATAAATATTAAAAAAACCGGTTCTTTTGTACAGGAACCGGTTTTTGCATTTTGTTGGTGCTACCACATCGCCATCAAGCTAAATTTTATAATACCCCCAGAACGAAAATTTCTTCGTTTTGGGGAACTACCAATTTCTTAAGTTGATGGGCATGTATGGTGACCCTATATAAAGAAATTTTAAACATCTTAATCTGCCTTTCCTTTATGTAAATATGGAAATAATGAAATTACCCCAAGGATAGCTAAACAAGCTCCAATCCATAGCGGAGATACAAAACCATATCCTTTACTGATTCCAAGACCACCTAGTGAGGAACCAATAACAATACCCAGCGTAATAAAAGAACTATGAACGGTATTTATCATTGTTCCATTACTAGCTGTTTTCATTACTCTCGCAACCATAGCCGGATTCAATGCTACACCAGTTAAACCAATAAAAATCGTAGAAATAACCGCAATGTATTTATTCTCTGCACCTAAAGCAAATAAAGACAATGCTACTATTAATATAATCAATCCACTCACCAGTATTTTCATTGTATATTTATCAGCAAACTTGCCAATCACTATATTCCCAACTACCGTCGCACTACCATAGAGAGCAAGTAAATATGGAATACTTGCACTTGAAAAGCCTGTGATATTTGTAAAGATAGGAGTGAAATAACTAAATGCTGCAAACGTACCACCAATAATGAACATACTTGTTACGTACGCTGCCCAAAGATGAATATTCTTAAATCGCAGAAGTTCGTCTTTCCAATTCAATTGCTCTTTATTTGAAGATGATGGTAACAACCATTGAATCATGATCCCTGATACTAGCACAAGAACAGAAACAGCCCCAAAACTAATACGCCAGCCAAAATATTGCGAAATAACGGTTGTTATAGGTAAACCTAATACAGTTGCAAACATTAAACCTGCAAGTACAATTGATGCAGCTTTTCCCCTTGAATCAGAGTGAACCAATGTTGCAGAAAAGGAAATCGCAACTCCAAAAGCTGAAGCTGAAGCAATACCAGTTATAATACGTGAAATCATCATAATATTATAGTTCCAAGCAATAGCTCCGAGCGATTGACCAATTAAAAATGCGAACATTAAAAACAATAATGCTTGTTTGCTGCGCATTCGTAAGAGGATTGCAGTTAAAATGGGGCCTCCTATTACCATTGCTCCTGCATAAGCTGAAATTAAATACCCAATGGATGATACAGAAACCTGGAATGCAAGAGCAAGTTCATTCATCATACCTGCAATCATAAATTCTGATGTAGTCATACAAAAGATTGCTAAAGCTAATAAATAAATAATCGATGGCATAAAAACACTCCTTATTCATTATTGTAATGATCGGTACAAAAATAGTGCGAAAAAAGAGCGCACTAAGCGCCACAAATAGACTCTATTGTTCCTTTGATAACTTGTTCAGACAACATCCGATTTTGCATCGATACATTAAGAACACGGAATCCGTAATAACTGCTTAAAAGCAGACTAGCTAATTCCACAGCTGATTGCTTCTTTGAAATTTCACCTGTTTGCAATCCTTCCTCCATCACTGTTTCAATAGCTTGTTTAAGAAGTTCAACATGCTTCGAGAAAATTTCTTGTACCATTAAATCGTTTTTAGCACGTTCTATACTGGCATTAATCAATAAACATCCTTTTTGATCCATATTCTCAAAGTCTTCTTTCAATGCCCATTCAAAAAAATTACTTAATCGTTCTTTAACTGGAATTGGAGTATGTAACAATTTCCTTTGTTCCCTAATCCCAATTTCATGGTAGCGTTCTAATACTTGTTTATACAGTTCATGTTTACTACCGAAAGTATTGTATAAACTTCCTTTTCCAAGTCCTGTATCACTGCATAAATCTTGTGTAGAACACCCTTCATATCCTCTTAACCAAAATGTTTTCATTGCAACATCTACAATTGAGGAATAATCAAACTCTCGGGGTCTGCCGCGTTTATTCAATCGTATCCTCCTCTCATTTTAAAGATAACATGAATAGAATACTCTTTTTTGTACCGAGTGGTCAATATTTTGTTTTATTGTTACTGTAAAATATAATTTGATTATTTTAGATTACGAATAATTCAAAATAGCTCCCTAATTCAAATACAAGTCTTATTTGAATTAACAATTTCATCAATCTTTATTATTAATTATCAAACTTTGTTATAAATGATCAATCTATTTTACAAAGCCACAAAAAGACAAAATATAAATTGTTTAATCATTTGTTTTTCTACGTTTCCATAGGAAAAGTCGGGGAGCGAAACTCAGCCAAGGAGAAATCGTTGGTCTAATTGGGGTTACCATATATCGCTATCAATCTAAGATAAATTTGTATCCATATAATCAAAAAAACGCTATTCTTTTTGTAGAAAAATACAGAAAGGATGGCGTTTTGTATGACTCTATCGATTCAAGATGAGTTTCATTTATTCGCTGAAGAATTACAGCGATATCTATCCCCAAGTATCCTTCAACAGCGACGGGTTTCGTAAAACGTAAAAGTAAATATGGCGCACGAGATTTGGCCGCTTTATGTATTTGGATTAGTCAACACGTAGCAAGCGATTCTCCTACTCGATTATGTAGTCAGCTTTATACAAATACAGCTACACTCATGAGCCCAGAAGGACTGAATCAACGCTTTAATCCAGCAGCTGTCGCATTTCTTCAAGAAGTGTTTACTTCCCTTCTCACACAAAAACTCTGTTCAAATCACTCACTTTCTGCACATATAATTTCTACTTTTAATCTTATCCGTATTCTAGATGCAACAGTGTTTCAACTACCTGATTAATTCGCTACTGACTATCAAGGCTCAGGTGGGAGTAGTAATAAGGCAGGCGTGAAAATCCAATTAGAATACGATTTACTTAGTGATCAATTTCTTAACGTGCAGCTTGGGCCAGGAAAGAATAATGATAAAACATATGGTACCATCTGTCTTGAAACCGTAGAAGCAGACGATTTGTGTTTACGTGATCTTGGTTACTTCGATTTAGGGGACGTACAAACCATTCATGATAAAGAGGCTTACTATATTTCTCGGTTGAAGCTGAATACACGCATTTATACCAAGAACCCTGAACCCGAATACTTCAACAATGGTACGGTAAAAAAGCAGACAAAATACATCCAGCTTGATATGACACAAATGATGTCTGATCTAATCCCTGGTGAAACGATAGAAATCCCTGAGGCATACATTGGCCAAAATCAGAAACTTCCATCACGTGTTATTATCCATCGTTTAACCGATGATCAAACGCAAACACGTCTGAAAAACCAAGCGATACGTGAAAAGAAGAAAGGCATTGTCATGAAGGATAAAAGTAAACGTTTAATTGGTATAAACGTATATATCACGAACACGTCGCTAGAAGAAGTACCGACGAACTACGTGCATTCATTATATTCACTTCGTTGGCAGATTGAAATTTTGTTTAAAACGTGGAAGTCATTCTTTGAAATTGATAAATGTCAAAATATAAAAAGAGAACGCCTAGAGTGCCATTTATATGGACAACTCATCGGCATTCTCCTCTGTTCTTCCACGATGTTTCAAATACGTCAGCTTCTGCTTGAAAAGAAAAAGCAGGAGCTGAGTGAATACCAAGCGATTTATATGATTAAAGATTACTTTCCATTACTGTTTCAAGCGATAGCCGTTGGCACAGAAGAACTTTTAAAAATTCTGCATCGCCTTTATCAGCTGCTCAAAAAAAACGGTCGTAAATGTCATAGGTATAAGAAGATGACCGTCTTTGATATTCTAGGGATTGTGTATAAAACGGCGGTGAAGCATAGACAAGCTGCCTAGCGAAAAAATCGCGTTTTAATAGGCTTCTTTAGCATGCCTACTTTTCTATCACTTGCTACTTTTGAAACAAGGATCATCTCGTACCTATTAAATTACTTGGTTAGCTTGATGGGCATGTGGTGCTACCACCCCTCTATAAAGTGATTAAATATAAGATAATAGATGTTTTTATAATTTGAAAGACGAGGAAATGAAAGTGGGGAGAGTATTGGAAGCGTACAATCAATACGTTAAGGGGGATGTTTGAGAAGATTAAATTGTTGGAACAGGAAATGTTTTTTAATTCGGGGTTAAGAACCTATCCTTCCGTTCTAATTTACTAAAAGAAGAACTTCCCCATACCCATTAGACTGCTAAGCATTCCTATTCCATTCATAGTGCCTTTTCCTACTGTAAGTAAGTTTCCAAGCATTCCTGGCTGACCGTAACCTCCGTTATTCCCCCATCCCATGGGACTTATCTGTCCGCCCCATCCTGGAGAGTTTCCGAAAATACCCCAGTTATTGGTACTGAATTTAAAAGCTTTAGCTGGCGGCGATAGTAAAGCGGCAAGATGCCCTTGTGCGAACATTCCCGTATGATTGAATGGTTGAGCCCAGGGGGTGGGAGGTTTTTGATAATTAAAACCTGCATGGCCTGGTAATGGAGTCCAATTAGCAGGATGTCCTTGGGGCATCATCCCTGCATAATGGATTGGTTGAACCAAAGAGAAGGGAGGGGGATCGGGATTGAAAGTCGTATAATTGGCTGGTGAATCCCAACCAACTGGATAGAAGCGACAACTCCAATTCTCAGAAATCTTCAAACCACTCATTTCGTTAGCTTTAGTTATTTGGGGCTGTGAATATAATGATGACATTGAATTTTGGGTATTATATTGTTCCTCGTTTCCCTTTGAATTCACATACCAATATTGGTGCATAAGCGTATTCCCCTTACTTTAAAAATGTAATGTTAGACTTAGCCTATGTAATATTCCTTTTTATGGATGGTTACATAACTAGATTTCCAAGCCTGTATTTTAAGGAATGGGTGTGTGGTCTTGTTGATTTATCCCGCTATTTTTGGGCAGTAAGACTCCCACCTCAAAATTCAGCGGAAGCAAAGAAGTTAGGTGGGGGTCGGGCTGCCCGTAAAAGCCCGATTGGTGTGGGCTAATAATCAGTGGGGATGAACAAAAACCCCACTGATTAAAGTTTCACTTTATTTTCGAAGGGTATTTTCATTTGCTCCTTTTGTTTATTTCAGCCTAATGTAATTTCGGTTAACAAACGTGTTTACATATTCATTCAAAATCTTAAGTTGGGTAAGTAGAATTGCTAAAAAGAGAATATCCATTCGAAGAGTTTGGCAAAATACTGCAAGGGTAATATTTTCTCGTGCAAATATGCAACTGAGTTAAATTAATCAATGGAATTGATAATGAAGGGGCAAATAAATATATGAGTGAAACGTTACAGAAAAGAAAACCACCATATGTAATGCTTGTAATCCTTTTTATTGGGGCATTTGTTTCATTTCTAAATAACTCACTTTTAAATGTAGCCTTGCCATCAATAATGAAGGATTTAGACATTAAAGATTATTCAACGATTCAGTGGCTTTCTACAGGGTATATGCTTGTAAGTGGTATATTAATTCCGGCATCAGCATTTTTAATAACCCGATTTTCCAATAGGAGCTTATTTATTACATCTATGATGATTTTTATTCTTGGTACGGCCTTAGCGGCTGTAGCACCGAACTTCGATTTATTACTTACTGGCCGGATGGTTCAAGCAGCAGGTTCTTCAGTCATGGGTCCTTTGTTAATGAATATTATGCTAGTAAGCTTTCCAAGAGAAAAAAGGGGAACGGCAATGGGGATTTTTGGATTAGTTATGATTACAGCCCCAGCAATTGGACCGACACTATCGGGTTATATTGTAGAGTATTATGACTGGCGTTTGCTTTTTGAAATGATTTTACCGTTAGCAATCATTAGCTTACTGTTAGGGATTTGGAAATCAGAGAATGTCATGAGGCAAAATAAAAATGCAAAACTTGATTATCTCTCATTACTATTATCTTCTGTCGGCTTTGGGGGTTTGTTATATGGATTCAGTTCTGCAAGCTCTGATGGCTGGACGAATAAAGTTGTCGTAACAACCTTAATCGTAGGCGCTATTGCCCTAATTGCTTTCATTATCCGTCAATTAAAAATGAATGAACCATTATTGGATTTACGTGTTTATAAGTACCCCATGTTTGCGCTTGCGTCTGTAATTGCAATTGTCAATGCGGTGGCTATGTTTTCGGGTATGATTTTAACACCAGCTTATGTACAAAACGTTCGTGGTATTTCGCCGCTGAGCTCTGGGCTGATGATGCTTCCAGGTGCGGTAATAATGGGGGTTATGTCACCAATTACAGGTAAACTATTTGATAAATATGGCCCTCGAATTCTTGGCATAGTAGGACTTTCCATTACAGCTGTTTCAACTTATATGTTGGCAAATCTGCAAATCGACTCTAGTCACACACATATTATTCTTATTTACACACTGCGGATGTTTGGGATGGCGATGGTGATGATGCCACTTATGACAAATGGCCTTAATCAATTGCCAACTCGCTTAAATCCGCACGGTACAGCTGTTAATAATACAGCTCAACAAGTATCTGGTTCGATTGGTACTGCTATTCTTGTTACGATTATGAATTCTGTAACAAAAACAAAAGCTGAAAGTCTAATGTCTGAATTAGATCCAACAACCTTCACAGAAGCTACGAAGGCAATGTTAACGCAGAAGGCTTTATTATCCGGAATTCAGCATTCATTCTATGTAGCGCTTGGCATGAATGTTGTTGCACTCCTATTAGTTTTTTTCGTGAAACGTGTAGATACGAGCCCGGAAGCTGTCGAGAAGTTAAATCGGTAGAGAAGAATAAAACGTTAGATCATAATTCCTACAAGTTTTTACTGTTTAGTTAGACTATGAAGAAATGCAAATTTCTGCTGCTAAGGCGCTGGTCTTTAAAGCTGGAAAAGAACCAGTGAAATAATTATATATAGTAAAAAGGATCTGATATTCCTATCAGATCCTTTTTCATTAGCAACACAGTATACTTACTTATCGTATTCGTTTGAATTGACATGAGAAACTACTGGATTTCCCAATACTACAATTTTTAGCTCTCAACTTTCGATAAACATTATAATAATACGCTTCATTTTCATGTAGTATTTTTGCTGCAAGTTAGAAATCTAATACCAACAAACAACTTAGATTACCAACCTTATAAGCAATATCATAATCATGAATAGTTAGGGGAAAGATAAATTAAGGTAATTAATTACATATTTTTATCCCAGGCGATTCATTGCTATCTTCTTTTTATTGAATGGGATATTTTATCCCGCTTTAATGGGCAGTAAGACCCCTACCTCAAAATACAGCGAAAGTAAAGAAGTTAGGTGGAGGATCAACTGCCCGTAAAAGCCCGATTGGTGTGGGCTAATAATCAGTGGGGGATGAAGAAAACCCCCACTGATTAAAGTTTCACTTTATTTCATGCTTTTTGAAAGGGTGTTTGTAATGGATAAAAAAGTATCTGCCATTCCTCAGCCGAAAACATATGGGCCGCTGGGGAATCTCCCATTAATCGACAAAGATAAACCGACCTTATCTTTTATCAAGATAGCGGAAGAGTATGGTCCTATTTTTCAAATTCAAACTTTAAGTGATACGATCATTGTCGTTTCTGGACATGAACTGGTAGCAGAAGTCTGTGATGAAACAAGGTTCGATAAAAGTATAGAGGGGGCTTTAGCGAAAGTTCGCGCCTTTGCTGGAGACGGATTATTTACAAGCGAGACTCATGAGCCTAACTGGAAAAAAGCTCATAATATTTTGATGCCTACATTTAGCCAACGGGCAATGAAAGATTACCATGCCATGATGGTCGATATTGCTGTACAACTCGTTCAAAAATGGGCAAGGCTGAATCCGAATGAAAACGTAGATGTTCCAGAGGATATGACTCGCCTTACATTAGATACAATTGGTCTATGTGGTTTTAATTATCGATTTAATAGCTTTTATCGTGAGACGCCTCATCCTTTTATCACGAGCATGACCCGTGCTCTAGATGAGGCGATGCATCAATTACAGAGGCTGGATATAGAAGATAAACTCATGTGGAGAACGAAACGTCAATTTCAACATGATATCCAATCCATGTTTTCTTTAGTAGATAATATTATTGCTGAACGTAAAAGTAGTGGGAATCAGGAAGAAAATGATTTACTTTCCCGTATGTTAAATGTGCAGGATCCGGAAACTGGTGAAAAATTAGATGATGAAAATATTCGTTTCCAAATTATTACCTTTCTAATAGCTGGGCATGAGACAACGAGTGGATTATTATCTTTTGCAATCTATTTTTTATTAAAGAATCCGGATAAATTGAAAAAAGCCTATGAAGAAGTAGACCGTGTTTTGACAGATTCTACTCCAACATACCAACAAGTTATGAAGCTTAAGTATATACGGATGATTTTAAATGAATCGCTACGTCTATGGCCTACTGCTCCAGCATTCAGTCTCTATGCAAAAGAAGATACAGTGATTGGTGGGAAATATCCAATTAAGAAAGGAAAAGATCGTATTTCTGTTCTTATTCCACAGTTACATAGGGATAAAGACGCGTGGGGAGACAACGTGGAAGAATTCCAACCTGAACGATTTGAAGAGCTGGATAAGGTTCCTCATCACGCTTATAAGCCATTTGGAAATGGCCAGAGAGCATGTATCGGTATGCAGTTTGCACTTCATGAAGCCACAATCGTAATGGGAATGCTTCTTCAACATTTTGAATTCATTGATTATCAAGACTATCAGCTGAACGTAAAACAAACATTAACGCTAAAGCCTGGTGATTTTAAAATTAGGATTCTACCCCGAAATCAAACTATTAGCCATGCTACTGTTCTTGCGCCTACAGAGGAGAAACTGAAAAACCATGAAACCCAGCAGCGCGTTCAGAAGACTCCTTCTATTATTGGGGCCGATAATCTTTCGCTTCTTGTTCTGTATGGATCGGATACAGGGGTAGCAGAAGGTATTGCAAGAGAACTAGCAGATACAGCTAGTTTAGAAGGTGTTCAAACGGAAGTGGCAGCTCTTAACGATCGAATTGGAAGTCTACCGAAAGAAGGGGCGGTTCTTATTGTAACTTCTTCTTATAATGGAAAGCCGCCAAGTAATGCAGGACAGTTTGTGCAATGGTTGGAGGAATTAAAACCGGATGAGCTAAAAGGTGTTCAATACGCAGTTTTTGGTTGTGGAGACCATAATTGGGCTAGTACTTATCAGCGGATTCCAAGATACATTGATGAGCAAATGGCTCAAAAAGGAGCAACAAGATTTTCTAAACGCGGAGAAGCGGATGCAAGTGGTGATTTCGAAGAACAGCTCGAGCAATGGAAGCAGAGTATGTGGTCTGATGCAATGAAGGCATTTGGATTGGAACTTAACAAAAACATGGAGAAAGAACGCAGTACTTTGAGTCTGCAATTTGTCAGCCGTCTTGGAGGATCTCCTCTGGCGCGAACATATGAAGCAGTTTATGCATCTATATTAGAAAATCGTGAACTTCAATCATCTAGCAGTGAAAGAAGCACGCGACATATTGAGATATCCTTGCCGGAAGGCGCTACGTATAAAGAAGGTGACCACCTTGGGGTGCTACCAATTAACAGTGAGAAAAATGTCAACCGAATTTTAAAACGCTTTGGATTAAACGGGAAGGATCAAGTCATACTGAGTGCAAGTGGACGAAGTGTAAATCACATACCTTTAGACAGTCCTGTTCGTTTATATGACCTTCTTAGTTATAGTGTCGAAGTGCAAGAAGCAGCCACTCGAGCACAAATACGAGAAATGGTGACATTCACAGCATGCCCTCCTCATAAAAAGGAATTGGAATCATTACTGGAAGACGGAGTTTATCATGACCAAATATTAAAGAAACGTATTTCAATGTTGGATCTTCTTGAAAAGTATGAGGCTTGTGAAATCCGATTTGAACGCTTTTTAGAACTTCTTCCGGCGCTCAAACCGCGTTACTATTCTATTTCAAGTTCTCCACTCGTTGCACAGGATTGTCTGAGCATTACGGTTGGTGTTGTGAATGCGCCTGCATGGAGCGGGGAAGGGACATATGAAGGAGTCGCTTCTAACTATTTAGCTCAGCGTCAAAATAAAGATGAGATTATTTGTTTCATTCGAACGCCACAATCAAACTTTCAATTACCTGAAAATCCAGAGACGCCAATTATTATGGTTGGACCAGGTACTGGAATTGCACCATTCCGTGGATTCTTGCAAGCACGTCGCGTTCAAAAGCAAAAAGGTATGAACTTAGGAGAAGCACATCTATACTTTGGTTGTCGTCATCCTGAAAAGGATTATCTCTATCGTACAGAACTAGAAAATGATGAAAGAGATGGGTTAATCTCTTTACACACAGCTTTTTCTCGCCTAGAAGGACATCCTAAAACATATGTACAGCATGTAATAAAAGAAGATAGAATCAATTTAATTTCGTTGTTAGATAATGGAGCGCATCTTTATATATGTGGTGATGGAAGTAAAATGGCTCCTGACGTAGAAGATACTCTTTGTCAAGCATATCAAGAAATTCATGAAGTCAGTGAACAAGAAGCAAGGGATTGGTTGAATCGTGTGCAAGATGAAGGGCGATATGGAAAAGATGTTTGGGCTGGTATATGAATGTTTCTTAATTAGATAAGTAATATGTAACGAATGAACTTCTTTCGAATAAGTGAATAATTTATTTATAAAAATCCCGTATTTTATATTCAATACGGGATTTTCTTATTTTTAATAAGCTGGACTCATACTGTAGAAAAATAAGAGGTAATTCATTTGACAATTAAAATGACCTACTATAATATATATGCCATAGCATATAATTAATAAAATGAATACATTCACTGTGAATAATTGACTGGTATGCTATACTCTTTTATATATTAATTTATAGAGGTGATACATGAACTTACATGATTTAATAGGCTATCTTGTTCATCGTACTGATGTGAAAATGACGAATTATTTTACGAAGAAATTAAAGCCTTTTGGAGTTACGCCAGAGCAGTGGGGGATTATTAGTGTTCTTTGTAGCCAAAGAGCCACTACTCAAAAAGAGTTAGCAGAAGCGATTGATAAAGATCAAACTACTGTCGTAAGAATGATACAGTCGATGGAGAGAAAAGGGATTGTAAAGAAGGCTTTGAATGATCAAGATAGGCGTTCACACAACCTTTTTTTAACTGAAAAAGGTGACGAATTAAAGAAAACAATCTTGCCTGTCGTGACAGACGCGCACCATTTCGTTACGAGTAATTTGAGCGAAGAAGAGATTAAAGTATTACAATCATTATTAAACAAATTGTATGATACACGCTATTAATACTTGTTCCTTATTGATGCTATGCTATTTATAAGGAACAAACTTTGTTTTAGGTATTATATATGCTATAGCATGTAATTTTCGTTTGTTTCGAGGAATGGTGGAAATAGCTGTATTTTGTATGATATCTGATTCAGGATTACTTTTTTTGCCTAGTACCAGTCAAGTTTTTGTATTATATATGCTGTAGCATATAAATTTATCAAATAAATAAGAAAGATGTGATTGCTATTTTAATATTAATCAATGTAGTAAAAGTTGTATTGTTTCTATTCTTTTTAATGACAGGTACGAAAATTATATCTGGGAAAATGGCAGATGAGTTTAAGCGATTTGGTTTACCTTCGTTTTTTAATTTCTTAACCGGAGCTTTTGAGATTGTAGGAGCGATTGGAATGTTGATAGGAATTTGGGTTCCGACAGTAGCTTTATTAGCAGGATTGTTGTTAGGTGGTACGATGCTTGCAGCTGCATTAACTCTTATTGTACTAGCGAGAGATCCCTTTAAGAAAGCGATACCTGCGCTTGTTTTGTTTGTCCTTAGTATAGGAATAAGTTGTTATCATATTTTTTAAATATAACCGAAAACGGTTAGACTTTATGCGTTCAAGCTGATATCATTTTGTAATTATTTTATAAAAGGGGTTGTGAAAATGTAGGTGAAATTTCAAATGAGTGCAGGAATAATAGAAGCACTCATTTAAGATATTATCTGCATTCGAATTGAAAAATATTGAAAATAGGAGTGAGCGAAGATGGCATATTTATTACAAGTTGATTTTCCGTTTGAAGGTCCTTTTGGTGAAGAAATGGAAAAAGCATTTTGGGATCTAGCAAAAAGTATTAACGAAGAAGAAGGATTCCATTGGAAAATATGGACTGAGAATCAAGAAACAAAAGAAGCTGGAGGCATCTATGTATTTGAAGAAAAAGAAGATGCTGAAAAATACGCTGAAATGCACAAGAACAGACTTGAAGCAGCTGGTGTTAAAGATATTAGAGTAAGAATTTTTAACATCAATGAAAAGTTAACGGAACTGAATCGTGGGTATATTAAATAATTCCGAAAGTCGAAGCAAGCGTAAAAGGAGGGGGGTAATCCCCTTCCTTTTTTTATTTTTAAATTGATGGTGAGGGGTATAAATTTATATAACCCAATATATATTAATAACTTCGAAATGTTTTATAATAACTAATTTTTATGCATTATTGATTAGCCTTGCTTATTGTGCTAACGAATCAGGATAGTGTGGTGACCGACCAACTAAATAGTTGCCTATCCTTAATTATTAGAAGGAAAGTTTTATCATTTCGCGAATTTATTAGACATAGACGAGTGCTATAATTTTCTATATTTACATAAAGAGGTGACTACACATGAATCAAAGCCCTTCAGAAGAAGAATACGCCGGGAGCTCCGGCGAATATATCCGTTTGGTGCCGGACGGTAACATCATCGATATTCTGCTCGCCCAGGAAAAGCAAATGATCGAGCTCCTGGCATCATTGACCGAAAGCCAGGCCGCATATCGGTATGCGGAAGGAAAATGGACGCTGAAAGAAGTCGTGGGCCACATCGCAGACGCGGAACGCGTCATGACCTACCGCCTACTCAGGTTCGCAAGAGGGGACCAGACGCCTCTGACCGGTTTCAATCAGGAATTGTTCATGCCTCCTTTCGGAAGTTGGACAACCGCGCAATTGGCCGAAGACTACCGGGCCGTACGGCAATCAACGATCACATTGCTGCGCGGGCTACCGGCGGAGGCTTGGACCCGCAGGGGCACAGCCAACAATCTAAGCATTACGGCGCGCGCCCTCGCGTACGGCATCGCAGGACACGAACTTCATCACATGAGGGTCATCCGAAATCGGTACTTGAGTTAATTGTCGGCTGAGACCTTTGGAATTGAACTAACGGATAACTTTAACAAAATAAGGAATACAATTAAATAGCCTAAAATATGCAAGTTTTTATGCAAAACTGCTTGCGTATTTTGGCTATTTTTGCATTCATAAAAGATACTGCTATAAGTAAACAGCATTTTTAAATTGCTAAATCCCCCCATGAGATCAATGGGACTTATATTCCACTTCTTTATCGGGATTATATAAAGAAGTGGAAATAGTATAAGTACCCAAAAAACGATAATAAAAACTGTATTCATCAGTTTCTACTCCTTATGTGGATCATAAAGTTATTATCCCGTTAATTGTGGGCTGATTAAAGTTTCACTTTATCTCTCCGTCTCAAAAAACTCAATCCACTCTCCATCAGGACCCGCGAAGAATATGTAACGTGTTCCATCTGGTAATGTTTCGATTTCTTCTCCTAGTAAAAAGGTTACTTTATGTTTCTTTAGTCTTTCGATTTCATCCTCTAATGAATCTACTTTAAAGCAAATGTGATGTACTTTTCCTTCTGCCGGAAGAGAGGAGTTGTAACCTTCAATGAGTTCCAGTATCGTTTCCTTCGATTCTTCCACACCTAAAAAAGCGAGTTTTAAGTCTGGGTTTGGATGTCCCATTCGCTTAATAAGTTGTAAGCCGACTACTTTTTCATAAAAGGTAATAGATGTTTCTAAGTTTGCAACCATAAGTCCAACGTGCTCTATTCTTCTAACTGGCATGTAGATTCCTTCTTTCTGAAAATTATATACAATATATTATTGAAAATTAAGAAAATAAGCAAGATAAAAACCTTACAAATTTTAGCGTGTTATATGGTATAGTGAGAAAGTATGTTTGGGGAGAAGGAAGGAGATTATACGATGAATACAACTACTCAAACTCCTTCATTATCAGAAACGATGAAAGAGTGGCATTATGCATTAGCGTATGAAATTAAACATTGGAAAACGATAGGTGGTAGTAAAATTTCTATCATGAACGGTCGTTTTTTATATACAGATTATGAAAGTACAGTATACGTATTTCAGCTTATTTCGGAAGTAAGCTTACCTGAAGGTTCACCCATTCGAATTGAGTTCGATGGTGAGGAAGCGACAGGAGAAGTATTATCTGTACATGGATTAGAAATAGAATTGAAGTTAAATGATTATATACAAGGTGAAATAAGAGAAGCTGTTTTATATAGTGAACCGTGGCAGCTTTTGGAGCAACTGCAGGAGCGATTGAAAGAGGCGCATAAAGATAAGCTAAAACGTAATCGTATAAAGCGTCTTGTTGATGGGACGAGTAGTCCGAAGCATCTTGAAAAAATGAAAAATACGAAAAACGAATTGGCGTATCGTTCGTTTTACAATCCGACAACGTACGTGTGGGGACCGCCTGGAACAGGGAAGTCTTACAATTTATCACGTATTATTTCGGCTCATTATCAAAAAGGAAAATCGGTACTTGTGTTAGCTCATAGTAACGCAGCAGTGGACGTATTAATGAGTGAAGTAACGAAGCAAATTGAAAAGAAAAAGAAATGGACGCCTGGCGAAATTGTTCGTTACGGTTATAGTCAACATGAACATATAAGAAATCATGAAACGCTACTTGCGTCGAAGTTAGTTGAAACGACGAACGGATCTTGGGGAGAAGAAAGACTCTATTTAGAAGAGACACGACAAGATCTCCGTGAAAAGATTTTATCGTATAAAGCGACTTCTGCTGATAAGAAGCGTATACAAAAGATTGAAAGTGACCTTCGAAAGCAAAAGGCGAAAATTAAAGAAGTAGAAAAAGAATACATTGAAAATGCGAAAGTAATTGGCGCAACTTTATCGAAATGTGCCATTGATTCACTTATTTATGAGCGTACATTTGATTTAGTTGTTGTAGATGAAGTGAGTATGGCATATGTTCCGCAAATTGCATTAGCTGCTTCACTTGGAAAACGCATCGTCGTTTGTGGAGACTTTTTACAGTTACCTCCAATTGCGATGGCGAACCACGAACTCGTTCGCAAATGGCTCGGCGAAGATATGTTTTACCATGCTGGGATTGTGGAGTCTGTTAATAAATCAGAAGCACATCCGAACCTGTTTATGCTGCAGGAACAAAGACGTATGCATGCGGATATATCTAAGTTTACAAACTCATTTATTTATAAAAATAGAGTATACGATCATCCGTCTGTTTCAGAACGTAAAGAACTTGCGCAATTGCAGCCGTTCGCAAATGAAGCGAGTGTTTTATTTGATACGAGCCAAATGGGGGCTTTTTCGTTAAAAGATGCTGCTTCTGGTTCACGTTTTAACATTATGTCTGGTTTAGTAGCAATGCAAATGATGTTAATCGGATTGTTAGATGGTGTTCAATCAATTGGTGTTGTGACACCTTACAGGGCGCAGTCACGCTTTTTATCGACGTGTATGAGAGAAATGTTGCAGAGAACGAAATATCAAAACATACCAGTTTTAGCGGCGACAGTTCATAAGTTCCAAGGTTCTGAAAGAGATATGATGATCTTTGATACGGTTGATAGTTATCCGCAAGAACGACCTGGCGTATTATTCTTTGACCATAAAAATCATCGCCTCGTCAATGTAGCAGTGACAAGGGCGAGAGGGAAGTTCATTCAATTATCAGATTGCCATTATATGCGTAAAAACCTTTCGAGAAAACAAGCGTTATCACAATTAACAGCTCATATAGAACGTCACGGAGATGTGTATGATCGCACGACATCAAGACAATTGTGGGAACGGAAAATTTCGAAACGTTTACGCTGGTTTATGGAAATGAATCTTGAAGAGCCGAAAGGGTTATTGAAAGATATTTTAGCCGCAAAACGAAAAATTATTATTTCACTTCCAAGTACGAAGCAAGTGGATAAGCGAGTATGGCAAGCGTTAATGCGTACAAATGCGCAAATAACAGTGTATAGTGATGGACCAGTTCCACTGAAAAATGTAAAGTTACAAAGACAAAATAAAGCATTCCCATTTATCGTAATTGATGATGAAATCTTTTGGGCAGGGGCACCGCTCACATCTCAAATGATATTTGAAGGTAGTACGGAATTCCCGTACGTATGTGCAAGACTGCAAGCACCAGAAACAATTGGTGTATTAAAAGGATTTTTAGATATTCGGTAAATTCGGATAGGAATTCCTTGACTTTTATTTGAAATGAACTTAGAATGAATGTAATTTAATATAATTTTATGAAAATTCTTATCACGAGAGGTGGAGGGACTGGCCCTATGATACCTCGGCAGCGGATTCGTTATGAATACTGTGCCAATTCCAGCAAGGTAACTTGAAAGATAAGAAAGAAGCTCATTTTGACTGTATATACAGAAGCCTCTTTCTATCTTTTAGAAAGAGGCTTTTTTACGTGAAAATAAAAGGAGGAAGAAAAATGGGAGCGACAGGAGTAGCGTCACAAAGAAAAACAATTGAAGAGAGCATCGAAAGAAATAAGGAAAAGTACATAGAAACAAGTCATGATATTCATGCGAATCCGGAGATTGGTAACCAAGAGTTTTATGCATCAAGAACGTTAAGTTTATTGCTAGGGAGTGCAGGATTTCAGTTGCAGCACAATATAGCTGGACATGAAACAGGTTTTATCGCACGAAAAAGTTCAGGAAAACAAGGACCAGCAATCGCATTTTTAGCGGAGTATGACGCTTTACCAGGACTAGGCCATGCGTGTGGTCACAATTTAATCGGCACAATTAGTGTTGCAGCAGCAATTGCATTATCAGAAACGCTTGAAGAAATTGGCGGGGAAGTTGTCGTATTCGGAACACCAGCAGAAGAAGGCGGGCCAAATGGTAGCGCAAAATCGAGTTATGTAAAAGCTGGTTTATTTAAAAACATTGATGCGGCGCTTATGATTCATCCGAGCGGAAAAACAGCAACAACGAGTCCTTCACTAGCAGTCGATCCACTTGATTTTCACTTTTACGGAAAAACAGCTCATGCCGCAGCTTCACCAGAAGAAGGGATTAATGCATTAGATGCGGTTATCCAACTGTATAACAGTATTAACGCACTTCGCCAACAACTTCCATCAGACGTGAAAATTCATGGCGTCATTACAGAGGGAGGAAAAGCACCAAACATTATTCCAGACTACGCCGCAGCAAGGTTCTTCATCCGTGCAGCAACGAGAAAAAGATGTGCGGAAGTAACAGAGAAAGTGAAAAACATCGCACAAGGGGCAGCGTTAGCAACAGGTGCGAAAGTGAAAATCCATCAATTCCAAAATGAAATCGATGAACTACTCGTAACAAAAACATATAACGACATCGTAGCCGAAGAACTAGAATTACTAGGTGAAGATGTAAACCGTAAAGAAAGACTCGGCATCGGCTCAACCGACGCAGGAAACGTAAGCCAAGTCGTACCAACCATTCACCCGTACATTAAAATCGGTCCAGATGATTTAATTGCGCATACGAATGAATTTAGAGAAGCTGCACGTTCAGAACTTGGAGATAAAGCATTAATTACATCCGCAAAAGCATTAGCAAATACGGCGTATCGATTAATTACGGAAGAAGGGTTGTTAGAGAAGGTGAAGGAGGAATTTAGAGAGGCGCAGAGGAATCAAGGATAAGGGGATTAAGGTACTCTTTTCGAAGCACAATCTAATTCATAAGTAGAGATATAAAAAAGAACATTGAAATATCAATGTTCTTTTTTTGTTTACTAATCATTGATTTTGTTTGGCTTTTCTCATAAAGGAAAAACTTTTACTGTTAGCCGGGGATAATACGTATCCCTTTATCAGAACGACAATTTCTCCTCGAACTCACTCTTTAAAACAATTAAAGGAGACGATAATCCAAATTGCATTAACGAGTCTAAAAATGTAGCGAGAGAATCCATCGAATCGCTCATGACCTTCATCATATAATTAAACTCCCCGCTAATTCGATATAAATCTGTTACTTCAGGAGCGGTATTACAATATTGGATAAAATCAGAGCATTGGCTCGTTTTAAACATGATGAATGCTTGAATGTTTTTATTAATTTTAGAAGGCTCAAATTTCGTTCGGTAAGCCGCTATAACTCCTTGATCTTCAAGTTTATTCATACGCTCTTTTACAGCAGGCTGCGTCATGGATATAATTCGTCCTATTTCTGAAACAGAAATCCTCGCATTTTCATACAATAAGTTCATTATTTTATGGTCAATTTCATCCAGTTTTACAGCGTTTTGCATTGTGTAGCCTCCTTATTTTGTTTTCTAAAGTAAATTACGAATTATAACTATAATATCATAAGCGAACGAACTGAATTACCTATAAATCTATATTTAAAATGATTGGTGTTTACATGAAAATATAAGTATAGGTTTTTATCAAACGGAAATTTAGGAAGGATGGAAATATATGAAGAATCTTGATGGGAAAGTAGCGTTAGTAACAGGGGCGAGTCGCGGCATTGGTCGTGCGGTTGCGATGAGATTGGCAAACGACGGTGCATTCGTTGCGATTCACTACGGCCGAAATAAAACAGCTGCAGATGAAACGATTAGTGAGATTGAATCTGATGGAGGAAAGGCGTTCTTAATTGAAGCAGATTTCAATTCAATGGATGGTATCAAGAAGCTAGTAGAACAATTGAAGAATGAATTACAAATAAGAGTTGGTACATCAGAGATTGATATTTTAGTAAATAATGCAGGGATAGGTACACAAGGGACGATTGAAAATACGACTGAAGAAGTTTTTGATGAAATTATGGCAGTAAATATGAAAGCACCATTCTTCTTAATTCAGCAAACATTACCGTTACTACGAGCAGAGGGGCGCGTTATTAACATTTCATCAGCTGAAGTAAGACTTGGTTTTACGGGATCCATTGCATACGGTTTAAGTAAAGGTGCACTAAATACGATGACACTTCCTCTAGCTAAACAACTTGGAGAAAGAGGGATAACAGTGAATACAATTATGCCTGGATATACGAAGACAGATATAAATGCGAAATTGCTAGATAATCCGGAAATACGAAATTTTGCTACGAATTCATCTGTGTTCGGACGAATCGGGCAAGTTGAAGATGTTGCAGATGCAGTCGCATTCCTTGCTTCCTCTGATAGTCGCTGGGTAACAGGGCAAATTTTAGATGTTTCTGGAGGGTTTTGCTTATAGGATAAAGTGCTCCATAATCATTAGTTTTATGTCCTTTAATTTATGAATTTAATGGTTATAGAGTAACATCATTTACGTATTAACTTAATTATTGTATCGTTTTAAACCTACTTCTGAAATAGATAGAGGATATTCTGCCGAATTGATAAGGTTAGAATAGAATGATTTCAGGAAGGCGGTTTAGCTTATGATATTTTGGTGATGAGGGGATCGCGAATAGCGTTTACTCTCATTTTTTTATGAGAACAGAGTGGAACGCAAAATATAAAATGTAATAAATTATCCCAATGGGGTTACTCCTGTGGGATTTTTGTAGTTAGATAGAAGTGATTCTAAGGGATTTAGAAAAGATTGATTTGGAATGGAATTTAATTTCAAACCAACATAAAAACTGCTTTTTTATTGCTTAACACAGTATTTCATTTAACTAGATTGAAATAGAGTTTCTGTATTCTGAAGGTTTGATATTATTAGTTTCTTACATACTTTTCCTATTTGTAATGGTATAGTAAAATATAGTAAAAAGAGAGGGGATTAGTATGGCGATAATTGGAATTGATTTAGGGACAACTAATAGTTTAGTAGCAACATGGTCGGAAGATGGTGCAACACTTATTCCAAATGTTTTAGGTGAATTTCTCACACCATCGGTAGTTAGCGTTGATGAAACGGGGGAAGTTTTAGTTGGGCGTATTGCGAAAGAGCGACTAATTACTCATCCACAACTGACAGCAGCAACTTTTAAACGTTTTATAGGAACAGAGAAAAAATATGAGCTGGGTACATATACTTTTTCATCTGAAGAGTTATCATCTTTTGTTATTAAATCTTTGAAACAAGACGCAGAAGCATATTTAAATGAAGAGGTTACCGGTGCTGTAATTAGTGTCCCTGCCTATTTCAATGATACGCAGAGAAAGTCAACGAAACGTGCAGCGGAAATAGCAGGATTAACAGTAGAACGTCTTATTAGCGAACCAACGGCTGCGGCAATTGCTTATGGTTTATACCAAGAAGAATCAGAAACAAAATTTCTTGTATTTGATTTAGGTGGAGGAACTTTTGATGTTTCCATTTTGGAATTGTTTGAAGGGATAATGGATGTAAAATCTATTGCTGGTGATAATTATCTTGGTGGTGAAGATTTCACAAGAAGTTTAATGACCTTCTTCCTCGAATCGCATCAACTGGATCCAGATTCACTTGATCCAAAAACACTATCATTAATTTATACACAAGCAGAACGTTGTAAGCTTACTTTATGTAATCAATCAGCTGCGACTATGAATGTTGTGATTCATAATCAAACATATGAAACGAGTATAAATAGGGGAGAATTCGAAAAAATTGTAACGCCGCTACTGTTACGTCTTCGTTATCCAATTGAACGTGCTCTTCGCGATGCTTCGTTAAATCCGAATGATTTAGACGCTGTAATTTTAATTGGTGGAGCTACTCGAATGCCTCTTGTGAAATCTGTTATTTCTAAAATGTTTGGGCGTATGCCTTATGCAAATATAAATCCAGATGAAACAGTTGCTTTAGGTGCTGCAATTCAAGTTGCCTTAAAAGAACGAAATAAGGCTTTAGAAGAAGTGATTTTAACCGATGTCTGTCCATATTCTTTAGGAACAAGTGTTGTTCAAGAATTTGGAGATGGTAAGTCAGAGTCTGGGTACTTCTTTCCTATTATAGAGAGAAATACACCAATTCCTGTAAGTAAAGTGGAGCGACTATATACAGTAAAGGATAAACAACAATTTATAACTATTGATGTATATCAAGGGGAAAACCGTAGGGTAGTAAATAATTTAAAACTAGGTGAGCTCAAAATTAAGATTCCTCCTGCTCCTGCTGGAAATGAGTCGGTTGATATTCGTTATACATACGACATTAATGGCATTCTTGAAGTTGAGGTAATAAGTACATCAACTGGAGAAAAGAAAAGAACGATCATACAGCAAAACGCTGGAAATCTTACAGATGCAGAAATAGAAAAGAGACTTTTAGAGTTAAGAGATATTAAAATTCATCCGAGAGATAGAGAAGAAAATCGACTTCTTCTTGCAAAGTGCGAAAGGCTTTATGAAGAGTTACTTGGTGATGAACGCAAAAAGATTTCTATACTACTGCAACAATTTGAGAGCGTGCTTACAACGCAAAATGATAAAAAGATTAAAGAAGCTTCCAGTATATTAAAAGAACATATTGAAAGTCTGGAAAGGTGGGCAAATCGCTAATGAGTATTTGGAATACATTGGAGATTGAACCTACTGACAATATTTCAGTGATTAAAAAAGCTTATGCAAAACTCCTGAAAATACATCATCCAGAAGATGATCCAGAAGGCTATCAAAGATTAAGAGAAGCGTTTGACCAGGCAGTGAAAAGTGCGAAAAATATGAAAGATAAGCCGTCGATTCAAATAGATGAAATGAATGCTTCTGATAGAGAACTTGTATTTTCTCCATGGACTGACAGTGATGCAGAAATTGCTACTACTACAATTGCTGAACATCCAGTCTATACATTCATGGAAAGTGTTGAGACGCTTTATGATAATTTCTTTGCACGGATAGAGCAGGGGAATTGGGAAGAAATATTGCGTTCAGATGTGATATGGGATGTTCAATATGCAGCAGCACTACAAGATCAGTTAATTGAATTTTTCCTATATCATTATCACTTCCCACATTCGATTTGGGAATTAATTGATCAAGTATTTCGATTCAGTGAGCAAAGAAATGATTTAGTAAATGAATATGGAGAAAATACAATCCAATTTTTATTAGAAAGAATTAGCGGCGAAAAAGAAATGCGTTATGATATTTTTGAAAAAACTGCTGATTTAGATTTTGAGTTGTATTTCTATATACGAGAAGAAATACAAAGGAAACTGATAGCAAATGAATTAGAAGATGTAAAAGAAGAACTGGATCGTGCGTTTGCAATGTATGAAAGGGACCCTGAATTATTACGTATGCAAGGTATTTATTATTTACGTATAGACAATAAGGAGAAGGCATTACAAGCATTTAGCAATATTCTGTTGATTGATAAAGACGACCCAGATGCATTATTATATCGTGCCCGTATTCAGCATAATCTTGGGCAATTTCACGATGCTATCAAAGATTGTGAACATCTTCTTTCTGTCCATCCAGAGCATATGGATGCGATGCTCATGATGACAAAATGTTTAGAAAAAGTGGGAGAAATAGATAAAGCTGAAAAAATAGTACAGGATGCTTTACAGATAGATATAAACCATGTTGAGTTTCTATCATATTTCAATTCATTTATGGCACAAAGCGGAAAGAAACCAAATAAACCAGGGTTTACAATGGCTTATGTATTTAGTTGGATATTGATGTATAGTGGCATGTTTTTAAGACGTACTTGGGTGTATATTTTATTTTTTATTTTGGCTATTATTACGCGATTACCTTTCAAATATATCCTTCTTCTTCCGGTTGTTTGGGAAGCGTGGAAGTTTTATAGACTGAAAATCAAAATATAAGGAGGAGATTAAGTGTTCGTTTCAAGAAAGAAAAAACAGGTAGAACAATATTTTCGATGCATGTCTACAATATGTATGGATACTTATCTTCTTATTCATTATTTTACAAAATATGAATTTACATTTATAAGAGACCGTATACTTGGGAAAAAGTTTTTGAAAGAACAATTACGAAGATTTGATTGTAAGGAACCGGAACAATTAAAAGAAATGATTGAGTGGTTATTAAAAGAAGGATCACGCCAAGAATTTCAAGCTATGCACAATCAATTAACTCCTCTTTCAGAAGCACAGCGAAAGCTATTACTTCCAAGACAGACAAACGATGAAAAAATGTACGTTGTGAATTACTCATTGCACATGTTACCTGATGCTGGGATTGCTGCATTTGATTATGCATGGTGTATTGCTTTAAGTCGAATTGGTAAAAGATTAGGTTATTTATCTAAAAAAGAAGCGGAACATTATATGATACAAGCGGCAAAACTTGCTCAAAACTCCTATTCAGATTGGCATGAGTATTTTCTTGCTTTTCATATCGGTAGTCACTTTAATAAATTGGACGTAAAATTCACGAACGAAAATAAATACAATATTTGTTACAACTTGGATATGTTTAGAGTCAGAGGTTCTTACCTGAATACAATTGCATGGAAGAATGACCTCCTTACAGATTTAAAGGAAGGATAATTTTTGAGTGGAACCTTATACTAGATCGGATTATATTAAATTTGTTGCTAAATAATACTTCACCAAATGAAAAATTAGCAATATGTTCGTTTGAACATCTAAATTTAGTTCCATAACAGTGCCTTATGTTAAATCAAGAGAAAAACGAGAAGGTTCTTTAAAGATTCTTCATTTAGAGTTGATACTTCTCATTTCGTATAAAAATAGTACGTTATCCTGTTTTTGAGAATCATAGTAAGGATAACGTACTATTTTTTCTATTATGTAATTACATTTAAATATAATGATTTATTTGTTAAGGGACTACAGATGTATTCTCTATAAGATGTGAAAGAAGAGAAGGTTATATTAATCAAAAAAAATTGATTTATAACTTGCATAAAGAACGAAACAGCGTATATACTATAAACATCAAAAAAAGTTGATGAAGGGAAGTGAACTACAATGGCACAAGATTTTCAGCTATATGAGAAAAAATTTAAAGCGTTGGCGGATCAAAAGCGTTTAGAAATTATGTATGAACTTTGCCAGCGAGGCCAGACATGTGTATGTGATTTAACAGAGATTTTTGAAATGACGCAATCTAAGCTGTCGTATCATTTGAAGATTTTATTAGACGCAGGTTTAATTGTAAAAGAAACAAAAGGTACGTGGAGTTATTATGATTTAAATGATGCGGAAGTGAATAATTTATTATCAGAAGAATTGTGCTGTATCTTTAGAAAAACAGGAAAAGGAAGCTGTTGTTAAAAATTTGTACTATTAATCAAAAAAAATTGATTAATAATATGTAAAGAGGAGGAATAAGGTATGAGATATGTTCACGTTGGTATAAATGTTACGGATTTAGAGAAGTCTATTGAATTTTACGAAAAGGTATTTGGTGTATCACCAGTTAAGGTGAAAACAGATTATGCAAAATTTTTATTAGAGACGCCAGGACTTAATTTCACGCTGAACGTGCGAGATGAAGTGAATGGAAATCAGGTAAATCATTTTGGCTTCCAAGTGGATACAGCTGAAGAAATCACATTACATAAAGAAAGATTAGAAAAAGAGGGTTTCTTTGCACGTGATGAGATGGATACGACTTGTTGCTATGCGGTTCAAGATAAGTTTTGGGTAACGGATCCTGATGGGAATGAGTGGGAGTTCTTTTATACAAAAGCACATAGTGATGTTCACAAAATAGAAGATTCATCTTGTTGTACGACTTCTAACGTAGTAGAAAAAAATTCTTGTTGTTAATAGGGGATGGAAAATAAAATGAAACGTTTATCTTTTCTAGACCGATATTTAACACTATGGATTTTTCTAGCGATGGCGGTTGGGATTGGTTTAGGATTTGTGTTTCCTAGTGTAGTAGACCGACTGAATACATTACAAGTGGGAACGACGTCTATCCCGCTTGCTGTTGGTTTAATTGTAATGATGTATCCACCATTGGCGAAGGTTCGCTACGAGGAAATGGGCCGAGTATTTAAAGATGTAAAAGTGTTAGTTCTATCTTTAGTACAAAACTGGATTATTGGTCCGGTACTTATGTTTGTTTTAGCAATTATTTTTCTTCCTGATAAGCCAGAGTACATGGTTGGTCTCATTATGATTGGATTAGCACGTTGCATTGCAATGGTAATTGTTTGGAACGATCTTGCTGATGGGGATAAAGAATATGCAGCTGGTTTAGTTGCTTTTAATTCGGTATTTCAAATGCTTTTCTTCTCGGTTTATGCATACGTGTTTGTAACAGTAATCCCAGAATGGTTAGGGATTAAAGGTGCTATTGTCGATATTACAATGGTAGAAGTAGCAAAATCAGTATGTATCTATTTGGGAATTCCTTTTATAGCAGGTATGTTGACACGTTTTGTACTCGTTAAGTTAAAAGGAAGACAGTGGTATGAAAAGGTGTTTATACCGAAGATTAGTCCACTTACATTACTTGCATTACTATTTACAATCATCGTTATGTTCTCCTTAAAAGGGGAAATGATTGTTAGCGTACCATTAGATGTTGTAAGAATAGCGATTCCGTTATTAATCTATTTTATTGTGATGTTTTTTGTTTCTTTCTTTATGGGAAGAAAGATTGGTGCAAACTATCCGGTGACTACAACATTAGCATTTACAGCAGGTAGTAATAACTTTGAGTTAGCAATTGCTGTAGCAGTTGGTGTGTTTGGTATTCATTCGGGCGTAGCATTCGCAGCTGTTATCGGTCCTTTAGTCGAAGTACCTGTCATGATTGCACTTGTAAATGTCGCTTTTTGGTTTAAACGTAAATATTTTAATGATCAACCGGTCTAAATTTAAAAATAAAGGTGGAAAACAACATGGAGAACAAAAAGACAATCTACTTTTTATGTACGGGAAATTCATGCCGAAGCCAAATGGCAGAAGCATGGGGCAAACAATATTTAGGAGATAAGTGGAATGTATATTCTGCAGGAATCGAAGCACATGGAGTGAATCCAAATGCTATTAAAGCAATGAATGAAGTAAATATCGACATCACAAATCAAACATCAGATATAATTGATGCAAACATTTTAAATAGTGCTGATTTAGTCGTTACGCTTTGTAGTCATGCGGATTCTGTTTGTCCATCTACTCCGCCGCATGTGAATCGTGTTCACTGGGGATTTGATGATCCGGCAGGAAAAGAGTGGTCCGAATTTCAACGTGTTCGTAATGAAATTGGTGAACGTATAAAGCTATTTTCTGAAACAGGGGAGTAAATAAAGGAAAGAGACAATCTTCTATTGTATTGGAGATTGGCTCTTTTTTACTACACATATTCACTATGGGGGATTAGTTAAAAAAGAATAGATAATATATTGTAAAATGACAAAGTTAAGATAAGAAATTTTGAAGAATGGTGAGGCGTTACTGATAACAAATACTAAATCAGTCAGTTTAGAAAAAATGATTGTTTAATCTATTCAAAAGAAAAATAAAAGTTATTTTTTGAAAAACTGAATAATGTTTTTGGAATTATTCTCACGTAAATCATATCCTTTAACGTGCGTTTCATCACTTGCCTTTGCTATTACGATGTCATCATCAGACTCTATCCAAACAAAGAATTCTTGTATAGAATTATCTTGATAAGTAACCTTCATTTTTGAATGTATATGGTTTTTGGCATCTTGATCTAGAAGGAGTGTTTTTTTCTCTGCGCTTTCCATATTTGTAAAAATTGTTTTCATATTTTCTTTATTTATGATTTTGTAAACATCTTTTGAACTTACGTGACTAATCTCAAGTTTTTTTAATTCTTTTTGTTCAAACATAATTTGTTCGGATACATTTTCTTTTATTGTTGTGGATACTTCTGTATTGGAAGCTTTCGTTTCAGTTGAATGACCTGTACATCCAACTAATCCAGCGACACATAATACTCCAATTACCCCAAACTTTAAGTTCTTCAATCATAGTCCCCCCATCTACTATCTTCTATAATTCTATGTTCTATTTGTCATATCCTAGGTATGCTTAATTAAGTGAAATAAATTTTGTTATGGGAAGCGCAATGAATTACATGTACCCTAATTTTTTGTATGGAAGGAGAGAACGGAGTGAAACACCTAATAAAGAATGTATTAATGAATTATTTTAAAGAAATTCATTCACTAGCAGTGGAAGAAGAATTACATAATAATAGTTGGAATACAGATTTGCACTATAAAATTATGGTGAATGGAAAGCGATATTCCGCAAGGTTTATTAATAGCAAGCGAACAATCAATCCAGCTTTTGGGACGTTATTAAATGAACAACTGATAGAGCAAGTACAGTATACGTATTATTTACGCAAGCATGGGATTCCATTTATGCAGATTAACAAGAATAGGACGGGAGAATCATTTACATTTGTCACTTGGAATGATGAACAATACCGATTTGTTTTGTCTAATTGGATTGAAGGAGAACATAGTACATATTGTACAGAAGCTATCGCAAAAGCCTTCGGAAAGGAAGCAAGAAAGATTCATGATATTTCTAATGCATTTCAAAGCTCGATTTTTCAAAAGAAATCACATTTGGATGGGTATGCCCAGTTTACTCATATGCTAGAAAGTAAGGCAAGCACCTGCAAAGAATTACGGGAGTATATAAATCTAGCTAAATATCATATAAAGTGCGCATATACAAGTGAATTAGAATTTATCGTACAAACAGACTTAAATCCGTTGAATGTTGTATGGGACTCACGTGAACAGGTAAAAGGAATTGTAGATTTTGAATCGATTGGATATGTGGATCGTATTGAAGGACTAGCCTTTTTACTAAAGTGGTATTCTCGAACAGAAGGAATACAATCACATGAAGTCAGTTCAAGTGTTGCTAGTGCATTATTAGAAGGGTATAAGGCTCATAATATTGTAACATCAAATGATTATAAAAGACTTTCATCATTGTTATGGTTATCCGGTAGTTTGAATTGGAACTTTGTGAAGAAAACGCTAAGTGTAAGAAGTGATGAGAGGGAATTGGCAGAACATTTGGAAGTTTATAGAGTGAGGGGAGAAAGACTATCTTCATTATTAATTTGTACATAACATGTATGCTCCTAATTTGGGATTTAAAAAGAACCCATATGAGGTGTTCTAAAAATGAAAATACAAATTGTATTGTTTGATGGCTTCGGAGAGCTTGTCTTCTTTGCACCGTGTGAGGTACTCAAAAGAGCGATATTGCCAATTTAATACTTGAAGTAAGAGACAATGCAGTAAATGTTTTTATTCAAAACATCCGAGGAAGATTGTCCATTTTAGAAAGACCTTTAATGACAGCTCGTGGAGATGGTAAAAGTTATATCTATTCTAATTTTAATCCAAAATACGCACAAATGGCTCTAACGATATTTCGAACCCATTATAATTTTTGTATGCCATTTATCACAAAGGAAGGGAAAAAGAAAACAGTAAAAACACCAGCACAACGATTGGGGATTACTAACAAAGTGTTTGATTTAAAAGATATAATTTACTTTACATAGTTAACTCAAATAATAGTGGACTATATTTTTTTAAAAGGTAAATGGAAAATTTATGTTAAAATAATGATAGAGATTGTGAAAAAAATGTTCTTAAACTAACGGTCAGGTTACTTTAAGAAGAATTTTTCAAAGAAAATGGTGAATATCATATTTTGAAGGGGTGATTGCAGTGAAGTAAGTGATTTTTTAATCTTGGTTAAATACTTTGAAGGAAGGGATTTATAACTATGAATACAAAACTAATAATAGTAGAAGGTTTACCTGGATTTGGAAAGTCAACCACTGCAAAGCTAATAAATGAAATTCTAAGCCAAAATAAAATTGAAGTTGAACTATTTTTAGAGGGAAATTTGAACCATCCAGCCGACTATGATGGTGTATCTTGTTTTAATAAATTTGAATTCGATAGATTATTATCTAACAGTGGAGATTTTAAAAAAGTGCTTCTTAAAAGAGTTCTAAAAAAAGGAAGCAATTATTTATTACCATACAGTAAGATAAAAAATGAGTTTGGTGATCAGTTTTCAGACGAATTATTTAACGCTATTTTTAAAAACGATATATATGAATTATCATTCGATAAAAATGTTGAATTAATTGCTGACAAATGGAATGACTTTGCTGAAATTGCTCTAGAAGACAATAAGGTTTATATCTTTGAATGTTGTTTCATACAAAATCCATTAACGATTGGGATGATTAAATATGGTGAACAAAAAGAAAAAATAATAAATCATGTAATGAAAGTTGCAAAAATCATAGAGAATTTAAATCCAATGTTATTGTATGTAGAACAAGATAATCTTGAATTTTCATTTAGGAAGGCATTAAAAGAAAGAACTCCGGAATGGTCCACAGGAATTGTCGACTATTACACTAACCAAGGCTATGGGAAAGAACATAACCATTCAGGTGTAGAAGGAGCGATTAAAGTTCTTGAAGCTAGAAGGAATTTAGAGTTAGAAATATTCGATATGTTAAAAATGAAAAAAGAAAAAATCAATAATACAAAATATGAAATTGACTCATATAGGTCAATGTTAAAAGATAAGTTAACAGTACAAATGGTCAAATAGCTTTTTACACTAACTGGTGCAATTCTTTAAAAAGGCACCGCTGTTTTTGATACTTAAAGTAACATATTGCGAAATATTGTACTTACGCTAACCGGTACTTTAGTTGAAGAAGGACATAAAAACGCTCAGAATATTTTCTGAGCGTTTTAGTTTGCTATTTATAATGCGAAATGCATCCAAATTATTGTGTTATTTCTAATGGTTATTAGCATTTTTCTCTCTCTAAACGGAACCCGTTACTGATACGAGCAGGCTTTTTCTTTTATGTATTCATTTTCTATGGTTAATAATTTGGCTGAATATACCCTAATTTTATTCCCTTTGTAACAGCTTCTAAAAAAGATGAAACAATATTACAAGAAGCACCACCTTCAAAATCTCATCAGCCGATAAAATAAGGGAAGTTCAACATAATGGACATAAACGGTGCTTATACATGTAAAGTAAGATGTCACGAAAATGAATAAAGCCTGATAATTTTTGTGCGCTTTGATTATGTAGAAATAGGGGGAAATGACATGAAAGGCAATACGCCTAAGAAAATTTTATTTATTCAATCAGGAATTTCTTTTTATTATCCAATGATCGAAGCTGCAATTTTGAATAGTCTACAAAAGGTAAACAGCGATACAATTATGGTGAGTCCAGAAAAAGCTATAAAAACCGCGTTAAAAGTGAAACCAGATTTTATTTTGGTACTAAGCGGTTTAATTGAAGAATTTTATCACATTATACCATTCTTAAAAAAGGCAGGGTTTACTACTGGACTTTGGCTGACAGATGATCCTTATTATACGGATGTAACACAAAATCTTGTTCCGTATTATGATTACATATTTACGCAAGATTTAAATTGCATTAAGTTTTATAGGGGGATAGGATGTAATAATGTGTTTCATCTCCCTTTAGCAGCGAATCAAGAGGTATTTAAACCTTCTCTTAAAGAAGATACATATAAGTATGATCTTAGTTTTATAGGCACAGCATTTGAAAATAGAATTAACTTTGTTGATTCTATTTCAGAGTATTTAGCAGAAAAAAACACAAAAATTGTAGGGTTCGGTTGGGAGAAGTTAAAGAATTATGAAAGGTTAAAGGATAAAATACAACTCTTGCCACTTGCAAAGTATGAAGATGCGTTACAATTTTACGTATCTACTAAAATCAATATAAACTTGCATCGTTCACTAATTGATCAGGAATTGAATTGTAATTCTGCAAATATCCAAGCATATTCAGTAAATAATAGGACGTTTGAAATTAATGCCGTAGGTTCTTTTCAATTAACTGATATACGCCCAGATGTAGCAAAACATTACATACCAGGTGTTGAAATAGAAACTTTTAATAGTGCATCGGAGTTTATACAAAAAGCTGATTATTATTTGGAACATGTACAAGAAAGAAAACGTATAGCAAAAAATGGGCTGGATAGGACTTTGAAACATCACACATATGATAAACGAATCATACAATTATTAAACTATATTAATTTGAGGGGCTTGAAGATGTAGTTTAACCATTAACTTAAATGAATTATCATCGGTATACATGAAGTTAAGCATTTGGTGCTTTTAACTAGAGTTGACGCTCGCATTCTATAAAAATCATTTACGAAAAAGGATTTGGATGTTTTTTTAAATTTATTTATTCTGAAAAAACAATTTTGCATTGGAACTAATTTATATCTAATAATTAGAGGAGATTAAAAATGAATCACTTTTTTGTAGAATTTGGTGAATATAAGGCAAGTGTTTGTGAATGGGGGGATAAAAGTAACCCTCAAATCATTTGTTTTCATGGTTTAGGAAGTACAAAATTAAGTTTTATAGAAATAGCGGAATTTTTAAAAGATAACTATCATGTTGTATCGTTTGATCTACCTGGACATGGGAAAACACCAAATTTTGAGAAGGATGAAGATTACGGTGCATTGCATTTAACAAATTGGATAGTAGCGTTACTTGAGCATATAGGAAAAGAAACATTTCATATAGTAGCACATTCATGGGGCGCAAGCGTTGCGCTTCACTATGCAGCAGAATGTCCAGAAAAAGTGAATAAAATGGTTTTGTTAGATGGTGGTTATCATCATGGGAAAATGAATGCAGATTATTTTGCGAAGCTATATAAAGATGCGAAAGAGGGAGAGTGTCCACCGCGATCATTAGAAGAAGAAATCATTCATTACGAAAAAGATTTTGATGAATATATTTTTGATAGTAAAGAAGCGTTCATCCAATCAGAAAAAACGGTTTACAGCAGGTGGTCACCATTAATAGAACGTGCGGTTTATGACTTAATGAGAGAAGAAGATAGTAAAGTGAAATGGCATTGGCGATACCGCTAGAGGTGTAATTAAGTTTCAATATACGGTGTATAAAACATTGAAATCGCATAAAATTAAAAGCGATATTTTATTATTGTATTGCGACCTTCCCGATAATTATTTAGAAATAAGAGAATTGCAGATAGCAGAATGTAAGAAGCGTATTAACATTACGACTAAGCTTTACAAAGATACAGGGCATTTAATGCATTGGGATAGACCAGAAGAGATTGCTGAAGATGTTTTAAAATGGTTCATATAAAGAAAGTCCGTTGTTCGAATGTGAGCAACGGACTTTCTCTTGAAAAACTTAATGTAGTTGTCATAGCCAGTTCCTTTTAAATAGACGCAATAAAACCTAGTTATAAGTTCAAAAGGCAAAAAGTGATGAGAATAAAGAATTAACAAAGCAAGCCAATGCATTGCAAGGTAAGATTCAACAAGAATTTTTAGCTACATTTAATAAGTTGAACATGAAAGATATTACTGGCGATGTAAAAGAATCCCGTAAATCTTTAGATGATCTTATGGCTTGGAGAAGGTTGAGAGTAGTAAGCTTGACAGATTGTTCTGTAGTCGTTTAAATGAGTTATCAACTACAGAAAGAAGTGAAGAGAATGAATGAAGTTATCATTGAAGAAGGATTTAAAAAAGAAATAATGGAATGCAAGCAATGCGGATGGGAGGCAGAATTTATTACTTCCAAAAATGCTGCAATTTTGAAAAATGAACGCCGGATTGCAGTAGAAAAGGTCACGTACCGATGCCGAATCCTTAGTTGTTCTGCAAAATCGGAATATTACTTTAATCGATCGTAATTAAGCGCCAAGCATCCATAACGGGTGCTTTTTTCTTTGTTATATAGAAATTACACATTAAACGTATTTAAATACTGTTTTAGGTATAACATGAGTTGCACCCAATGGTACAGATAACGGATATTTTTCTATTTAGATTAGATGTTAAATGTACCGTGAAACTCTTGGAAATACAATGCTGGAAAAATATAATGATATTGGTATATTACAGAAGAAGGCGCAATTGTAGGAGTAAAGGGGATATGCCCAGGTTGCATACCATATTGACCATATGAAGGATGGTGAAGTAAATGTTGCCAAGTCGAAGTTGGAGCTACAAAAATCCTCATCGGGAAAGGATTCATAATATAATCACTCCTAAAGTAGCATTCATGTAATAGGGTATGCACTTACTGAATATAGATGTGCATAATCTAGGTTTATAAACATAATAATCAACGGACAGAAAATAGGGTTACTAATCTTATGATGTGTTCATTATGGGTGTTTTATTTTACTATGTAGATAGAACAAACATGTGTATAGCAATTATCGTAGGCGCTGCCGTGATCTGGTGGTGTCTTGTTCGTTGTCAAGCAAAGATAAGGGGTAAATAAAAAAAGAGAGCTAATGCCCTCTTTTTTTGATTTGGTAATTAATCGCAGATTGGTATTCCAAGCACTCTTAGAGCTAATGCAACTTGAAGAGAAATCTCTAATCTAGCAATTTCAATACCAGCTACTGAAAGAACTAAAAAAGGTTGTCCATTTACAAACACAACGCAACTATCCATGGTTACGCCTCCTTTCTAGTAATCTAATATAGTATATGAATTAATCATTAATATGTAATAGTTGGATTAATTGATTTGATAGAATTGATAGATTTGCCCATTTAAACAAAACAAACGAACACAACGATTGAAAATAGAGGGGGAAGATAGACTCGCAAATTGAAATATTATTAGTCTAAAACACAAAACATAGACTAGTAAACAAGCTGTTTTCCCTTTTTAAACATAGAATATGATGAATTCTATTTTTAGAGGAGGGAATCATATCTATGGGATGGAATAATAATTTTGGGCATTCTCGAGATCGTAATAACTTTTGGGATGATTTAGTATTTTGCGGATGCGGTCGTAGACGTAGAAGAAACGATTTTAACGATTGTCATTGTAGACGTGACTGTGATTGTGATGAGTGTCGTCGCAGACGTAATCATGACCGCGACCAAGATCGTGAACATAATCATGATCATGGTAATCATCGAGATTGGTAAAATCTTTTGAAAGAGTGCACATCTTAATCGCACTCTTTTTTATTATGTTTTTATGAATACTTATTAGCTCGAAGGATACAGTTTCAATTTGATTTAATATCTGACAAAATGAACGAACACAACGAACAAAAATAGAGGTGAAGAATCATGAACTCTAACGTTACATTTTCCATGCAAATGAATGGCGAAAGCAAAGATGCTACGGCTTATGTTAGTGGTATTGCAAATATATCTGCATTTCTGTTAGCTAACGCAGATAGACATATAGTTGATAAGTTGATAGCTCAAGTTGACATAGAAGAGAAGATGTTCATCGAAGCTACTTTAGCAGGATTAAAACATCATTATTAATAAGTACAGTGTCTCAAAAACATTTTATTAATTAGCATGATATACCATCACATCATCAGAAAGACTAATATAAATTAGTATCCATACAATAAAAAACGTCATCATTTCTAATCTGGCCTGTTTAGAAATGATGACGTTTTTTTGTATTTAAAGGTATTAAAATTTCTTAAGTTGATGGGCATGTGGCGGATCCCTATTTTCAGCTTGTTTCAATTCCTTTCTTACTAGATATCCACTCATTTGCCCATGTATTGACGGAAAAATTCTATTTGTTCGTTGTTAAGTATTGTTGCTTCGTCTTTTCTTAAGTCAAGGTGGAATACATGACCGCTAGCTTTGTCATTATGACCATATTCCTTGTAAATATAATGAAGACCTGCGGATTCTAATTTACTAAGGAAAACAGGTTGAATCCCAACCAATCCATCATTAACACTACAAGTCACAAAGGACGGAGGAAAAGATGACGTAATGTTTGACTGAAAATCCATTTCCTTTTCATATTTATAAATTTCTGTTCCAAGGTAGTCCTTCATCAAAGCATTTAAAAGACTCCTGTACCATTCTTTCGTTTCTTTGTTTTTTATTCTATCGAGAGGATCATACATTCCGTGGTTTAATCCCATTGCTTTTATTTTTATATCAGGCATTTTGAAGTCAAACAGTTTTGCATACTTTAAATTAGTTATAATTGCTGCATACTGACTTGCAATCTGGGCTCCCGCTGAATCACCTACAATAAACAAATTATTTAAGTCCATATGAAACTTTGTTGAATTATTCTTCACCCAATGAAAAACCGAATTTACATCTTCCAGAGCCGCTGGAAATTTATATTTTGGTGCAAGACAGTAGTTGAAGTTTACTACCGTAAACCCGTACTGGGCTAAATTCATGCAGTAAAATTGATAAGCTTCCTTGTTCCCGTACACCCAGCCACCACCATGAATCGATATAATTACTGGCAAAGGTTTGTCCGTATCCTTTGGATAATACACGTCAAGCAAATGGTCTTCACTTTTATCCCCGTAGTAATCAAGGTTGTCAAACCTTTCTATATTTTCTGGGGTAGTTAACCCTTTATCTCTTTTAGCATCACCCTTTTTAAATATCACATTTAATAAAACTGATGTTAATGACATTTTTCCACACCTCTTTTTGTGCAATGAGAATTACTTAACGGATTATTTTGTTTTGGGGGTATTTGCTTTTCTTAGCTTGATGGCGATGTGGTGAGACCCCAATAGGAAAAATTATCTATGATTATTAAAGTGGCCCACCTTCAAAACCGATTGGCCATCCATTGTCTTTAAATTTTACTTTATACTGAAACTCATAAGTGCCTTCATAAATAAACGTTAAACTAAAACCAGGCAATATATAATCGTCAATATTAGCCATCTTTCCAAAAGATATTGTGGATAGGTAGTAGTTATTCATTTCTTGATTAGGGAAAAATTTCTGTAGATATTTTAATGCACAGCTTATATGGAGATAGAGTTCATCGAATATTTTTTTCTGCCATATCTATAATCTCAACATTGGGATTTTCATTATTTCCTTGAATGATAATTTCTACATCTTCCCACTCTCCGATATTCATACTACAAAACCACCGTGCCTGTATGAGATACTTCTCATTTTCGCATACAGTAGGATTAACTAGGTTTAATTTTTTTACCTCATCTTTAGTTATTGGTTTATCAAGAATGAGCTTTTTATACAGAATATCTTTGATGTTAGAGATAATATATTTAGATTTATTTAATTCTAAAGAGTCCATTTCCCACCTCATAAATTATAAAATAAAGTAAATTCCCACTTAATTATATCATCATCCTAATTGAAGATTCCGCCTTATTCCTTGCTACGTGTTGACTAATCCAAATACATAAAGCGGCCAAATCTCGTGCGCCATACTTACTTTTACGTTTTACGAAAACCGTCTCCTGTGCGAGCTGTTGAAGAATACTTGGAGATAGATATCGCTGTAGTTCTTCAGCGAATAAATGAAACTCATCTTGAATCGATAGATTCATACAAAAACGCCATCCTGTCTGTATATTTCTATAAAAAGAAAAATAGAATTGAAAAACCCCTGTGTTTCTATTTGATAAATATATTTATTGGAAAATACTTTGAACTTTCGGGTACAGATTCTCCTTCTATCCTATTATAGAAGCTATTTTGAACGTAAGTAATTTGTAAGGAATAGGTAAGAAAAAAGAGATTTTCATTGTGTAGGATAAAAATATAAGGAGGTGTGAAAGGCGGAACAGATATGACTTATATATGAAAAACAAACCAGTAACAAGAGTGTTTCAAGGAAAAGAAGTAATTTCTGGGGTTAACATACATGTGGAAGAAGAGTGATTTACCGTTTGTTAAGACAGAATAGTGCTTGTAAAAATAATAATTATGAATATGATTACGAATTCAATTCTGACTTTTTGTCATTGGTGGAGATAATAGCTGTGTGATTAATACGAAACAGCAAGCAACTAACTTTACAATTTAAATAAAGGAGAGGATGCTTTATGAAAACATGCAGTAAAATTACATGTGCAAGTCTATCACTTTTAATAGCTGGAAGTTCCCTCTTATACATAACACCAGCCTCAATTGTAAAAGCAGAATCCACGCAAAATGTATCTAGTTCGTTACAAACAAGTAATCAAAGCGATCGTACTTCCGTTAAGAAAGCAATGCGGGATTCACTCCAACTTGGATACCCTGGAATACTCGCTCAAATTTCTAAGGGTGGTAAAAATTGGAGCTATGCCGCCGGGATAGCGGATCTGAGGACCAAGAAGCCGATGAAAACAGATTTTCGCTTTCGCATTGGCAGTACGACGAAGACATTCATTGCAACAGTTCTACTTCAATTGGCTGGAGAGAACCGCTTGAATCTAGATGACTCCATCGAAAAATGGTTGCCTGGCGTCATTCAAGGAAACGGATATGATGCTAACCAGATTACGATTCGGCAGATATTGAATCATACAAGTGGGATTGCTGAATACTTAAAGTCAAAAGACTATGATATTATGGATACAAAAAAATTGTATACGGCTGAAGAATTAGTAAAGATGGGAATTTCTCTTCCACCAGACTTTGCTCCAGGTAAGGGCTGGTCTTATTCAAACACAGGATACGTAATACTGGGTATCCTTATTGAAAAAGTAACTGGAAACAGCTATGCGGAAGAGGTTGAAAATCGGATTGTTGAACCGCTCGAATTGTCGAATACATTCCTACCTGGTAATTCAACTGTTATTCCAGGTACCAATCATGCCCGTGGATATGAAAGATATGACGGAGAAAGTGAGCTAAAAGACGTTACTTATTCTTACCCAGGTAGCTCGGATGGAGATATGATTTCTACTGCTGACGATTTAAACAAATTCTTCTCTTACTTACTCAGTGGCAAATTACTGAAGGAACAGCAACTAAAACAAATGCTTACTACAGTTCCTACAGGAATTGCTGAAATCGGCAGATATGGTCTTGGAATCTATGAAACTAAACTTCCAAACGGTGTCTCGATATGGGGACACGCAGGTGCCTCTCCAGGGTTTTCTACTTTTGCTGGAGGTACACTTGGAGGCAAGCACACATTGGCTATCAATTTGAATGGCCATAAAACTAGCCGTTCTAATCCTTTTAAAAATATTTTACTTTCCGAATTTAACAAGTAGTCAAAAAGGAAAGTTAAGTAAAATTTTTTATAGTTAAAAATATACGTTATAAAATATTTATAGACTAAAAAGAGGATTTTTATGTTACATGATGATCCAAAAAGTATACATTTGCAACCGGCATCCAACTTTGGATAATTGGCTCTTGATTTCCTGTCCCATCACTTCTATTTCATAATTCTCTAACTAGAATTTAGAAGTCTTTAAAAACTTGAAATCTGCACCAAAAGCTCAATACAATTCGTGAATAATTTTTAAATCTCAGATAATCAAATTCTAGCAGTCAGGATACTGACTGCTAAAATTTGATTATAGAACTATTTTTCTGTGGCAAAATAAAGCAAGGCTATGGTCGGAAAAGCGATTCCTATCCATAATGTTAGATTCCATCCTCCTAAGGCATATGCCCATCCTCCAATAAAGGATCCAATAGCACCTCCTAAAAAGAAAATAGCCATAAATACCCCATTTAATCGACTACGAATTTCTGGACTCAACGAGAAAATTAAACGTTGGCTAAGCACAAGGTTTGCAGATACTCCCATATCCAACAGGATTGCAGCAATTACTAAAACAGCTATTCCAAAGGGCGAGCTACTTTGAATAAAAAGTGGGAGTATTAAAGAAATAATAACAACAGTGAGAGCTACCCCAGTAGCGGGTCGTGTCCAGCCAAGATCAGCTAGACGACCACCTATTGGAGCGGCTATTGCACCTGTAATCCCGACAAGTGCATATAATGCTATGGCAGTCTGAGAAAAATGAAAAGCAGGACTAGATAATAATAATGGAACAGTGGTCCAGAATAAGCTGAAAGCCCCAAATACACAAGCATGATAAATGGCACGGCGGCGTAAAATTGGAGTAGTTCGTAGCAGTTGCCACATTGAATTAAGTAAGGCTATATAATTTGTTTTTGCCTTTGGTTTCCTAGTAGGGAGTACTTTCGATAATACAAATGCCAAAACAATAATTACAGTAGCAGATAAAGCAAATATTGCATTCCATCCCCAGATATCAGCTACTAGACTAGATATCGGACGCGCAAGCATAATACCTAATAACAGGCCACTCATAACATTACCAACTACACGACCGCGTGCATTTTCCGATGAAAGGTATGATACAAAAGGTACGAGCACTTGCGCTGCGACCGACCCCAGTCCGATAAAGAATGAAGCTACTAATAACATGATTGCGCTCTTTACAAAAACTGTGGCAGTTAGAGCAACTGCACTTAGTAATAACAATATAATTATCAATTTTTTATTCTCAACAATATCCCCCAATGGTACAAGAAATAGTAAGCCAACAACATATCCAATCTGGGTTAGCGTTACAATTAATCCGGCACTACTATTAGAAAGACCAATTACATTACTAATTAACCCAATTAAAGGCTGCGCATAATAAAGATTAGCCACGATGATACCACATGCGGTTGCCAGAAGAATGATTAAACCCGATGAAATTTCCTTATCACTTGCTTTATTTTTAACATTAGACATAACAATATCCCCCCATACTTTTATTTCAGAATTACCTTGGTGTATTTTGGAACTTAGATAAAGCCATGGCCATTACAAGATTCCTTAACAATTAATAAACTGAACGTTTAGTTTATTAATTAGCTAAAATATATACTAAACGTTCAGTTTTGTAAATGGGCTATTTTATTATTTGTTCATATTAAGTATACTAAACGTATAGTTTATGTTCTTGAAAGGAATGATTAATGTGCAAGGTAAAAGAGGTAGACCGCGTAATATTGAAACCCAAAAAGCTATCCTTTCTGCATCTTATGAGTTATTACTGGAAAGTGGCTTTAAAGCAGTCACAGTCGATAAAATTGCAGACCGTGCTAAAGTTAGTAAAGCTACGATTTATAAATGGTGGCCTAATAAGGCTGCTGTAGTAATGGATGGTTTTCTTTTTGCTGCCGCAGCTAGATTGCCTATACCTGACACAGGTTCAGCATTGAATGATATTTTAATTCATGCCACAAGTTTAACCAAATTTTTGATAAGTCGGGAAGGGACTATTATTACTGAGTTAGTTGGCGAAGGCCAATTTGATTCAAAGCTGGCAGAGGAATATCGTACTCGATATTTCCAGCCACGTCGCCTGCAAGCAAAGCAACTTCTGGAGAAGGGAATTAAAAGAGGAGAATTAAAAGAAAATCTCGATATTGACTTAAGTATCGATCTCATTTACGGACCAATTTTTTATCGGTTGCTAGTAACCGGTGAAAAGTTGGATGATTCCTATGTGCATGACTTGGTAATAAATGCATTTGAAGGAATATGCTTGAATTGATTAATATTAAAATAAAGATTTAGAAATTCTACTGTCTCCTATGCGAAGGCAATTTATATTAACTTGGTAAATAAAGTATTTTATTTTTTAAAAACTGATGTATATGGAGTGGTTTCCCTATACATCAGTTTAAGAATTAAGTGGATGTTAAAAATAATCAAGATAATTACTCTAAATATAAAGTAATGCAATTAATTTTCGTTATGGGGGAATCTAGGATCAATCCATTTTCTCAGTTCCTTGGGACTCATTTCTAATACTTCCGTCAATATAATCACTCCTTTTTTCTTGCTATTATGTACGATTGCGGATGCTTTTAAACCATGAAAATAGAATTCTAAAATATAGATTGAAAAAAGTAGTTTGCTCCATTTATTAAATTTTCATCTTATCTTACATAGCTTAATCTGCTTCAACATCTTTTTTACCTAATTTTTGAACAAATCTTAATAGATAACCATCAGGGCCCATAATTAAAAATTCTTTTTGTCCCTTTAATTTTAGTATCAGCTCTATACCAATTCTCTTGGATATCAAATTTAATTGGATACTCGTTCTTTTTCAAACTATCATATAGTGGATCAATATCATTTTATGATAACTTGAAAATTAATTCCTCTTCCGTAGGGATAAGATAACTCCCCAGTACTCCAATGACCATTTACTTCTTCAAGTATAATCTGACAGTCATCTAAAGACAGTAAAGCAAACTTATCCTCTGGTCTTTGATATTCAATTTTAAACAGGGGAATCTCCGAATAAAAATTAAAACTTTGCTCCATATCTGAAACCGATAGCTCTGGTATTAATGCATTAAGTTTGTGCAAAAATGCGTCCCCCCTTTGCTTAAGTTAGTGAATATTATAACACTTACTATAGTTTCTTCTTCCATTAAACTACTTCGTTAGTCCTATAAGAAGTAAACAATTTTATTATTTTTTAAAGGACTTTATTGTCACTGAACACGTATCACATTTAAATTAAAATACGGCTCTAAGAAGAAATTGAGTCGATCCTTTTGAAAATAAAAAAAAGACGCGATAAAGCGCCTTCCAGGGAATTATGTTGAATACAATAATGAGGAGAAATGGTTTATGTCTATATTATTTTCTCTTCCAATTACTATATATTTTTAGCATACTATTAACTATAAGGAGGGAGTGCAGAAGTGGAAGAAAAGAAAGTGACGTGGTTAGAACTCTTTTATGATTTGTTATTTGTGGCGGCAGTGACGGCTGCGACTCATGTTTTACTTCATGTTGAAGATGGTCAAATCCATGCAGAGTATTTAGTAAAGTTTGTCTTAATTTTTATTCCGATCTGGTGGGCTTGGGTAGGGCAAACTATCTTTGTTAACCGGTTTGGAAAAGATTTATTTCATCAAAGGATTTTTTTGATCCTGCAAATGTTTTTTGTCCTAATAATGACATCAAGCTTATCAGCTGATTTTGATCCGTATTATCTTTCTTTTTTAATTGGCTATATTGGCTTAAGGGTCGTGACTGCAATTCAATATCTTGTTATCCAGCGTATAGAAGAGGGGGCTCGAAAAAAAGCAGCACTCTTTTTAGGAAGATATTTTTGGATTGGAATCGTTATTTCATTATTATCCGTCTTTTTTGATTCTTGGATTCGATATGCTGTGTTATATTTTGGGATTCTTATCGATATTGTTGTCCCACTGCTTGGAAGGAAGTGTTTAGAAAAGGTTCCTACAAATACAGCCCACTTGTTAGAGAGATTTGGTCTATTTTCCATTATTCTCTTTGGGGAAGCTCTTGTAAGCACTCTTGTGGTCATTCAACCTAAACAAGGAAATTGGGATTCAATAAGCTTTGCGATCATTTCATTTATCCTCATTATTTCGATGTGGTGGCAATATTTTGATAACATGGAGAAGAAACTCGACAAGTCTAAACAAACTTCTGGTCAAATTATTATTTACGGTCATCTATTTATTTTAATGTCTTTGAGTATGGTTGCAGCATCCATTAGATTATTATTTTTACATGAGGTCTATTATTCTTTTATCTTATATTTTGTTTTTGGTTCTGTATTGCTCTATTTCCTGTCAACTACAATTGTTTTTCATCAATACAGATTTGAACAACACCGCTTGAACATTTATCATTTATGCTTGTTTTTAGGAATTTTAGCAGTCTTTTTTGTTATTAATTTAATTATAGCAGTGCCGAATATTGTGATAATAGGACAATTAACCTTATTTTTTATCATCTATGCTAAATTAACAAGTACATAAATAAAAGCATCAAATAAATCAGTATCAAACTATAATACTGGTTTATGTGTATATTGGTAGCTTTTACATTTTGATATTAAATCTTATTATTCACGGTGACTCTGATGCAACTGTACCTTTTGAGTTAAGTGGAAAACGCACATATGATTTCATTCCTGATAGTAAACTTGCTCTAATACAGGGTGGTCCTCATGGATTAAACGCAACTCATGCAAAAGAATTTAATGAAGCATTATTAACATTTTTAAAAGAATAATCTTTGAGGAACTACCGGAGGCGGTTCAACAGCAATATCAAGAATAATAACACGAATTTATCGATTATATGTAGCGAAAGGTTATGAACTAAACAGGGAAAAAGTTGAACCAGTAATTACAACAAAAAAGCTGAATCCTATCATTAGGTCAGAATATAGAGCCGGGGAGTTTGGTTATACAATTTATCAATCTGACATTTTAGAAAGAGGAAGAGATCCATTTTATCAGTGGATTAATGACAATGACAAGATAGAAAATTATGAACTGGAAGGAGCACAATTCATATTTGGTAAAATGACCGGAAGTAATGTAAAGGGCATGAAAATGATTGTTCCTGCAAAAGGAAAGGACAGTACTTATCAAGTGGTAATCATTGATGATGTTTTAAATAAGGCTGAATTAGAGAAAATCATGATTTCCTTTTTGAAATAAAAACAGAGTCTCAAGAAAAGAATCTTGAGACTCTGTTTTTATTTCAGTTCGAACGAAATCTTCATGTGATAAAAGAAATTAATAATCTATAAAACAAAAAAGTGAGATAGAATTTTTTTGGGGTACTTCAAAATTTTAGCTTGATGGCGATGGGGGACTACCCCATATTAGAAAAAATGATATTTTGATGCAAAGTTATGGTGCAAGCAAGAGCATTACAGTTCTATTACCAATTCATTTTTTGATATAATAGATGCGTGGCAGAAAACAGATAGAAAGATACTGCTAGTAATTGATACTTAAATGTAGGGAGATTGAACAGTGTTATGGGGACAGAAAAAGAAATTAGTTCCGCTAAATTAATATGGAAGATGACGCGCCCGCATACGTTAACGGCGACATTTTCTCCTGTAATTTTAGGAACGGTGGCATCACTTTATGTTGCCGAAATTGATTGGCTTTTATTTATTGCGATGATGGTTGCATGTTTAGCATTGCAAATCGCAACGAACTTATTTAATGAGTACTATGATTTCAAACGTGGATTAGATACAGCTGATTCTGTTGGAATTGGTGGTGGAATTGTTCGTCATGGATTGAAACCAAAAAATGTGTTAACAGTTGCGCTTTTATTGTATGTAGTAGCAGCAATTATTGGAGTTTATATTTGTATGAATAGCAGCTGGTGGTTAGTCGTCATTGGTTTAATTGGAATGGCGGTTGGCTATTTATATACAGGTGGTCCATTGCCAATTGCGTACACTCCGTTTGGAGAATTAGTTTCTGGATTGTTAATGGGAACATGTTTTGTACTCATTGCTTTCTTTATTCAAACGAATACGATAACGACTGAAAGTGTATTGATTTCCATCCCAATTGGAATTTTAGTCGGTGCAATCAATATGTCGAATAACATCCGAGATATCGAAGAAGATATTAAAGGAGGAAGAAAGACATTGGTAATCCTCCTTGGGAGAGAAAAAGCAATAGTAACACTAGCTGTAGCCTTTTTCATTGCTTATTTATGGATCGCGGTGATTGTATTGATGGGTTATATAAGCCCTTGGGCATTAGTTATGTTCCTAGGCTTGAGAAAACCAATCTCTGCCATTCAAAGTTTCCAAAAAGGGGCAAAGGATCCCGGGTATATGCGCATCGCAATGAAATCAACAGCGATGACAAATACAATTTTCGGCTTCTTATTATCTGCAGGTTTATTAATTAGTTATCTGTTTTAAATAAAAAGTATGATTAAATAAATTAACCCCAATTTCTCAATTTTAATATGGAGAGATTGGGGTTTTTATTTTGTCTTTGTTTAACGGTAAGAACATTTTCATTTGAAATGAAAATACCAATAAATTGCAACTTCATCACTTGTCATATCCAAACCTTTATAAACAAGAAAATCAAATCCACCAATTACAAATCCGCATTTTTCATAGAACTTACATGCTACGACATTATTATTTTGCGTTTCAAGCATGATACCCGACATATTGTCTTTCTTTGCCCATTTCTTTGCTTGATCAACTAATCTTTTACCAACCCCGAGTGTACGATATTTTTTATCCACCGTTATATCTTCTATGTAAGCATAGTGATTCCAATTCTTTTTCAATACTATGAATCCAATGATTTGGTTATGTAACAGTGCTATGTAAATTACTTGATTAGGGTTATTAATATATTCATTGTACGCGAGTTCTTCATTATCATTTTGATTTTGTAAATAACTTTTTTCATAACGCGGAACGTCTTCTACTGTATATTCTATGCGTCTATTTACTTTTGAAAGAGAGAGCATTAACCGAGCATTCACTATAAAACTGTCATCAATCTCCGGAAAACTATCTAAATCATTTGTTTCTAACTCTCTAATTAAAAGGCTCATTGGGATACCTCCAAATAATAGAATTTCTTCTGAGTTTTTATTTAATCCAAATTCATTCCAATTACAAAATTATAATAGAATTTCAATAGTAAGGCTATCATTCCAAGCTCTTCCTGAAATTATTAAATTTTATAAAGAGCAAAGGTTTGAAATTGGGGTATATAATGATGAGAGTCATTTTCGTTTATGTATTACGTTACAAGAGCTTTCTTATTTTCTCCGGAATGTCCTTTTTAGAAATCTATGCAACAGAGCTTTTATAGTAAGAGTATTTTGTTGGGGATGATCAAAAAAAATCTATATTTTAATATAAAAAATTACTATGATATGAAAGGATACCTTGCAACAATCCCAATAAATATTTCTCAATAATTGAAAATAAAATCAATCCAGATTATTATATTGTTATTGTAAATTTATTTTATTGAAGGAGGATACACAGATGAAAAACTCAAAAGGCTCTATTGAATCAGAGATAAGCAAAGCAATTACGCACTGGGAAAAGGACTACCTAGGACGCGGATCTATATCCGTTAAGACAGATATATTACGGGATATGATTATCGTAAATTTACAAGGTGTTTTAACACCGGCTGAATATACTGTTTGCGAAACGAAAGACGGTATGCTAACGATAAAGAAAAATCGTTCGGAGCTAGTTGAATCTGGAATTGAAGATTTGAAAGAGATCATACTAGAATTAACTGGAGAAAAAGTGAAAAGTTTTCATACTGATATAAGCTCCCGTACAGGTGAACGAGTAATGATTTTTAAATTGTTTCATAATCTTGAGGAAAAGTTTTAAAATAAAAAACAACTTAGGGTTAGTGGAAGATACACTAAAAATGCAGTGAGGTAATTAAGAAATCTACAAGTTGTGTACTTTATTTTATCTAATTAACAAGGTAATGATTAGAAAACAAGAAAACTTGAAATTATTTATGTATAATGAATTTTGATTCGGAAAATGGATAAATAAATTGACAAACTGCTTAATATGGTTTATCTTATAATTGTTTTAAAAATTAATAGATGCTTATTTTAACTGTTTGCTATAATTAAGGCTTTAGCATTTTTTTAATATGTAATATTGACTAAATGAAAAAGTTTCTTAATTGAAAGATAGCGCATAACATAAATTGATATATTGATTGCATAATCTCGGAGATTAGAAATATACTTTTCTTTTTAACAGGAGTAATACATACATTATCCTCTATAAAATGGGAGCTCTTCAAAAAACTTTATTGAAGTTAGTTGAAGTGAAACCGACAATCTCCATAATTCAATGATGATATAAAATCATTGAATTATGGAAGTTGTCGGTTTTTTTTATGGAAAAAACGATGTACTAAAAAGAGTGAATAAAAATTGAAATTAAAAAAACTATCGTAATGAAAAGGAATTTTTATAGGTTATTTTCGTTTGGAAGGGAGTATTTTACATGTTAATTTCGCTAAGTTCATCAACACTGTTAACATTATTTTTTATCGCGCTTAGTGCTTCTTGGCTAAGTGGATTATTGTTTTTACATGCAAGGATACCTTTACGTTTTGTTCATATCCATATTGGTATTGCTGCTTTGCCTTCATTGGTTTCTTTACTTGCACTTGTTAATAGCAATGGAGATAGAGTTGTGGGGCCTTGGCATCTAGATACGTTAGCTTGGTTAATGGCTTTCTTCGTTCTTACAATTGGTTTAATCATTCAGCGATTTTCTGTACGTTACTTAATGGGAGATCGCTCATATCGAAAATACTTTGCACTTTTTACATTTACTACAGGTGTATCTTCAGTTGCATGGTTAAGTGATGACCTTCGTTTCATGATTATTTGTTGGGGCGCAACTCTTATAGGATTGGTTCTACTCATCGGGCTAAATAAAGGGTGGAAAGTAGTTAGTGAAGCAACAAAAATTTCTAGTTATTTATTTACAATAAGCTGGATTGCGTTGTTATCAGCTATCATCTGGCTGTTTCAAATAACTGGACAGTGGCAGTTAACATCAGTTTTAACGAATGAAAATGTAGCTCAATTTGGAACATTGGAGAAAACAGGAATTAACTTATTGATTATAGTAGCTGTGATGATTCCAGCAGCACAATGGCCTTTTCACAGATGGTTAATTGAATCAGCTGTTGCCCCAACTCCTGTTTCTGCTATTATGCATGCAGGTTTAGTAAATGCTGGTGGTATCATGTTAACTAGATTTTCACCTCTTTTTCATGATGATATTGCACAAATTATTTTACTTATTTTCTCTAGTATTTCTGTCTTAATAGGAACAGGAATTAGTTTAGTCCAAGTTGATTACAAACGTCAGCTAGTAGGATCAACTATTGCCCAAATGGGATTTATGCTTATTCAATGCGCATTAGGCGCTTATTTAGCGGCTGTTATTCATTTAATTTTACATGGTTTGTTTAAAGCTACACTGTTTTTACAAGCTGGTTCTTCAGTACAACGTTTTGGGGTAGTGAAGCAGTCTAATGAAAAGATGTCCAATTTATGGATGATAGTCGGGCGTGTTTTAGGATTATTTATAGCAATTGCTTTCTGGTTTATGACTTCTGGAGAGGGATATCAATTAGTTAGTGCGATCATCTTAGGCTGGTCATTATACTTTTCATGGAAACAGCTTGTTGTTTTTGGAGAGGGAAGAATGGGACGAATTGCTGGCTTAATTGTTTTGATTGGATTTTCTCTCATTTACTTTACCGTTCATTATTCTCTTTATAAATGGTTGCATACTGACATGTATCAAAGTGTTCAACCTTCAGCTCCAGCCGTTATCTTTGTTATATGTATCTTATTATTTGGTAGTGTTATTAGCACTTTCGTTACTCGTAATCAATCTTCTACTTTATTCGCTGTACTTTATCTTTGGTTCGTTCGAGTAGGTGAGGCGAGACGAAAGTCAGTAGAAAGTCACCCAAGCTATCTGAAACATTATGTATCAAAGGGAGGTAATTCGTGATGAACATACCGTCAATATTAAGGAAAGAGACTTTAAAAAAGAAAGATACAAACATTGATCTACAAGAAAATAATATAAATGATTTAGTTGTATTTGCTAGCCGAGTGATTGCACCACTTTGGCCTATCTCTACATTTGCAGCTCATCACCCTTGGATGGGACTTGAAAAGCAATCATTTGAACAAGTCGCAAATTGGTTAAAAGAAGTTCGTAATGTGGATATTTATCCTAGTGCCTCCATGATTCATTCGGCAAAGGCGAAGGGTGAGATTAAGGAATCGTATTTACAAATTGGCTTGTCTCGTTGGCTTGATTCACAATCTTTTCATATTCCGCGAGAGACAGCGGAGCATTTTTGCCAAGAGGCTTTAAAGTTAGAAAAATTACCTTCTAGTCTATTATCATCGCAAGAAGTAAATAAATTGGCAGAAGAAATGAGTTATATAAATACAGCAAGTATGGAAGACTCTTCTATGCAACCAATAAGCTCACTTATAGAGAATCAAAATGGTGACAATCTATCTGATATTCTTAATTATCATATTATTAAATGGTGTAAATTATATCTTGATGACGCTGGGGCAAGTTGGACGATGCCAAATCGGGAGAAAGGTTTTTATCGTGCATGGCACCACCTTATTACATTCGATCCAGCGCTCAATAAAAATGAGCGTAAAATTTTAAAAGATTGGCCACAAGATGCCCATGTAGCTTTAACAAAAGCATTATTTGAACTAGGAATTTCTGAATCTAACATGCAAGCTTACCTTGAAGGGCACTTACTTTCTTTGCCTGGATGGGCAGGAATGATACGATGGCGCTCGCAACAATCAATTGAGGAACAGGAACTCGTTATAGAATATTTAGCAGTTCGAATTTCTATGGAGTTAGCCATTGTAAAACCTTATTTGCCTTTAACAAATCAAAAGGCTGAGAAAAAAGTTTCGATTGTCCCACTTATAGCTTCTTGGATCTATTGGGGGAATATTTCAACCCGGGAATGGTCACAAATGTCTGCAGCTGAACAAAGTGAATTATTAGCATTTGTTTATCGCTTTGATGAAAATACTCGCAAGAAACTTTGGCTGGAAGCTTGGGAACAGACGCATGCAGAGCAATTAAGGGAGAAAATTGCTTCTAAGCAATGTGCAACTAATGATAAAAAGCGTGTATTAGCTCAATTAGCATTCTGTATTGATGTACGTTCAGAACCGTTTCGTCGCCACCTTGAAAAATTAGGTCCGTTTGAAACGTTTGGAATAGCTGGTTTCTTTGGGTTACCAATTGCGACTACTGAACTAGGCAGTAATGATAGCCATCCTTCTTTGCCAGTTATATTAAAACCGAAACATCAAATAAAAGAGCTCACAGATGAAAATGAATGTAAATCTTATGAGCAACGTAAGATGGTAGGCAGTTCGGTACGTTATACATTTAAAACAATGAAACAGAACGTACTGACAAGTATGTTACTGCCTGAGGTAAGTGGCCCTTTACTTGGTCTACAAATGGTGACAAGGAGTTTTGTGCCAAGAAGAGTAGGGAGTTTCATTCGTAATCTTCATAAAACGATGTTACAAAAACCTGATACAACATTCTCGCTTAATCATGTTCATGATACAAACTGTGAGATACCGATCGGTTTTACGAAAGAAGAAAAAGTGAACTATGTGCGTCAAGCTTTAAAAATGGTGGGATTGACAGAAAAATTCGCGCCTTTAGTTGTAATGTGCGGACATAGTAGTCAAAGTACGAACAACCCTTATGCTGCAGCGCTTGAGTGTGGTGCTTGTGGCGGAGCAGCAGGAGGATTCAATGCAAGAGTTTTCGCTACTTTATGTAATCTTCCAGAAGTGAGAGAGGCGTTGTCTGCTGAAGGAATTAAAATTCCTGAAGACACCATTTTTGTAGCAGCTGAACATAAAACAACAGTGGATGAATTGGAATGGATTTACGTCCCAGAACTTTCAGAAACTGCGCAAGAAGCATTTGATTGTATCGAGTCGATTATGCCAAATGTGAGCCAACATGCGAATAGAGAGCGTTTAATGCAATTACCTCATTTTAAAACGGAAATAAAAAATCCGAGTAAAGAGGCACATCGATTTGCAGAAGATTGGAGTGAAATACGTCCGGAATGGGGATTAGCCCGTAATGCATCGTTTATTATCGGGCAGCGTGAATTGACTCAGGATTGTGACTTAGAAGGTAGGGCTTTCCTCCATAATTATGATTGGAAACAGGATGAAAGTGGCGATATATTAGCTAACATTATTGCAGGACCAGGAACAGTAGCGCAGTGGATCAATCTACAATATTACGCTTCAACTGTAGCTCCACATTATTATGGTAGTGGAAACAAAACAACACAAACCGTAACGGCAGGTCTCGGTGTTATGCAGGGAAATGCAAGTGACTTGTTGCCAGGCTTACCTTGGCAATCCGTTATGCAGTCAGATAGTGAGACATATCACTCACCACTTCGTTTACTAATTGTAATTCAAGCGCCTATTGAATATATAGAGCGTTTGCTAAATACCAATCTCACATTTCGAGAAAAAGTTCAAAATGGATGGGTTAGACTGGCGAGTGTTGATCCAGAAGGACAATGGAAAAATTGGTCATAACCATGTAATGAATAATGAACTATCCTTACTAGTTTAAAAGTTCTATAAATACAATAATGAAGAAGGAGTGCTCCATATGAATTCAAAGAATAAAAAAGTATTATTATTAACAGACATTGAACATGGAATAGAGCCTATTATCCAACAAGAAACTAATATTCAACAAGAAAACATGTTGAATATACACAGCTATGATTCTGTAATTGTACATCCTTATGGAGATATAATGAGATCTATTATTATTGCTATTTATGAAGAAAATGTGGAAGAAATTTTTGTTGTAGGAATAGAGGATAAAGCAACGGATGTAGTTAATCTACAGATTCAACGTGATTCCATAAAAAATAACAGAGAACTAGACTATCTCTTTGAAAATTGTATGCCTGAATTTTCAAGTGGTAGCCTTGATGAATGGCTAAGCGGAAAAGAAAATGTTAGTGAAAATATTGAGAAGAGTATAGACGTGATTCGTCATCATCCATTAGTACCGTCGGATGTTAAAGTTTATGGTTTCAAGATTGATAAAACAGGTGGAAAAGAAACTGTTATTAAAATTCCTACTAATAAAATAGTTGAAAAAGTTAACTAATTTATTAAGGACAAATAAATTCTTATGTATGAATTGCTGTTGTATAATAAAATTTATTATGTTTTAAGAATGAGAAAGGATAGCCATGCAAAATAAAATTATCGTTATGTTTCAAAAAGATTTTCGCTTATATGATAACCCAGCTCTATTTGAAGCTGCTCAGTCCGGTGAGGTTGTTCCGGTATATGTACATGACGAAACTTTTTCAATGGGAAGTGCGTCGAAGTGGTGGTTACACCATACTATAATAGATGTAAAGAAGCAACTTGAGGCATTGGGTTCTACTTTAATAATCCGCAAAGGAAATACACAGGCAGAAATACTTTCTCTCATAGAACAGTTAGGTATAACGGCCGTATATTGGAATATTTGTTATGATCCGGACAGATTACAATCTAATCAAAAAATGAAAATGATGTTAGAAGATAAAGGTATTATCTGTAAGGAATTTAATTCACATTTATTATTAGAACCGTGGATTATTAAAAAGAAAGATAACACTGAATATAAGGTGTTTACGCCTTTTTACAATGCATTTCAAAAGCAGGTAATACAAAAGCCTATTAGTAAAGTGCAGAGTATAAAAGGGGGAAACTCTTTACCATTAAGCTTATCTGTTTCAGAATTACACTTGCTACCGACTATACCTTGGACATCTCATATTGAATCAATATGGGAGCCTACAGAAGAAGGGGCATACAAAACATTTAAGAAATTTTTCTCTAGCAAATTAGTCTCTTATAGTGAAGAAAGAGATTTTCCAAATCAAAATGCTCATTCGATGTTGGCACCGTATCTTTCATTTGGTCAAATATCAGTAAAGCTAATGTATCATTTCTTAATAAATAAAAGTACTGAAAAACAATGTAGTCTTTTTGAACAACAAGTGAATAGCTTTATACGTCAATTAATTTGGCGAGAGTTTTCTTATTATTTGCTATATCATTATCCATTTACAGTATATAAGCCTCTTAATAAGAACTTTGAACATTTTCCGTGGAATAATGAAGAGGAGTTATTAAGAGTATGGCAAAAGGGCGAAACTGGTTATCCGTTTATTGATGCAGGAATGCGGGAGCTATGGCAAACAGGTTTTATGCATAACCGAGCAAGAATGGCTGTGGCCTCTTTTCTTGTCAAGCATTTGTTAATTCCGTGGCAAGAAGGGGCAAGATGGTTTATGGATACTCTACTAGATGCTGATATTGCAAATAATACAATGGGATGGCAATGGGTTGCTGGAAGTGGAGCGGATGCATCACCATACTTTCGTATTTTTAACCCCATCACACAAGGAGAAAAGTTTGATAAAAATGGGGAGTATATAAGAAAATGGGTACCAGAATTAAGAGATATACCGAATAAATATATACATAAACCGTGGGAAGCACCTGAGCATGTTTTACAAAAGGCCAATATACAGCTTGGTCATACATATCCTTTGCCAGTTGTTGATCATAAGGCAGCGCGGGAGAGAGCACTTTGTGCATATAAAAGTATGAAAGAATTTGTATAAAATAAACGAGTCAATGCTTCCAATTTATCTAAAGTATCGGCATGGTTGTTCATTCCATATTTTTTACGGGCTGCATTTGCTACATATTTATCTTGGACAATTTACAGTATAAATTAAAGAAGTAAATAAAAACTTGAGCATAATAAAAATGCTCAAGTTTTTATGTTTATTAATGATAATCTAAAATATAGAATATATACATCTTAGGGAGGTCATCTTTGTGAAGAAATGGATAAAAATTACGCTGTACTCTTTACTTGGTATTTTACTTATAGGAAGTATTAGTTTTTTTGTTTGGTCTCAGTTTAGTTATAAACCGACGAAAGAGGCTTTGTCGTTAGTGGATGATAAAAAAGATGAAGATTATATAGTTTTTGGAGAGAAAGATGCTAAAATAGGGGTTATTTTTTATCAAGGAGCTAAAGTAGAAGCCGAGGCTTATAGTTACTTAGGGGAAGCACTTGCAAAAGATGGACATTTTGTAGTAATGCCTAAGTTACCATTAAACTTAGCGATACTTGGAATAAATGAGGTAGACAGTGTAATTGAAAAGTATCCTGAAGTTCAAAAATGGTATGTTGCAGGGCATTCAATGGGCGGAGCTATGATTTCTAAGTATGCCTCTCAGCATGAAGACAAGGTAGACGGGATCATTTTCTTAGGTTCTTATCCTGCAGATGACTTCTCTATGAAATCGATTCCGATGTTATCAATTTACGGAGAAGTAGATGCTTTAGCAACTGTAGAAAAAATAGAAAACAGTAAAAAGTTCATGTCAAAGAATACAACTATGCACATGATAAAAGGCGGAAACCATGCTCATTTTGGCATGTATGGTGAGCAAAAAGGAGATAATGCGAGCTTAATTACGCCAAAAGCACAACGAGATGAAACAGTGAAAGTAATGGAAGAATGGCTTTTGAAACAATGATAACAAGTTTAATAAATTGATGGAGATCATAAAAAAAGATTCTTACTATGTAAGAGTCTTTTTTTAGTAATCGCTAGCATTTTTGATGTATATCCAGATCTTGAATGGATCAATTCGCATGAAATAACCTTATTTGGGTATAAATATTAAAAAATTGAAGGAGTTTAATATGAAAAAAATTATAGCGGTTTTGTTTACTTGTAGCTTTCTTTTACTAGGTGTACAAGGGATGGTAGAAGCAGCGGATTCTTCAAGAGAAATTTCCTATATAGAAAACAATGCAAGTAAAATCTTTGAAAATCCAAAAGTTTTTTATAGTAAGGTTAAAAATCATACGTATCGTTCTTTCTATGTCCCTTTTAATGACGCTGAAAATCATATACAGAAAACAGTTCTATATAAAGATTTACAATCGACTATGCAATCCGAAATAGGACCGTTTGTAAGTAGAATGGCTGGCAAAGAAAAATCACTGAACATTAATCCGAATAGACAAATTTACTTAATAGCATCATGGACAGAAACAGAAAAAAATTTCCGAGTAAAATATCTTATCGCAGATGCTGAAACAAAGACTACTCTTTGGACTGGAGAAGATAAAGGAATGAAAAAAATAAGCCGATAAAAAATCAGCTTATTTTTTATTTGTTTACTATCTTCAATTGCTCTCTTATTTTCTCGGGAATATCCTCTTCAGCGATAATATCGTAAGAATACACATATTTTCCTTTTACATGAATCTTTAAGTAAGTTTTTCTAATAAAATCATTAGGGGTGTTCGTTCCCACTTTATAATCTTTCTCATTGCTTAATTCATCAACACTTTTTAGTGAGTAAATAGCCCGGCCTTTATAATGATAATCTGGAACGCCATAACCTAGCGCAATGGCGTATACATTTTTTTCTTCAGCAATCGGATTAAATCTGTCTAAATCCCCGCGTAATATGAAAGGTAGTAAGTATATAGGAAGACCTATTCCTATTATGCAAATTACAAATTTCTTCATGATCGTTTCTCCTCTTGGTCATTTACATGCTTCAGTATAGAAAAAAATTCTTATGAATAAAGAGAGATTTTCTTAAGTTTTTCTTAAAAAGAGTTTTAAGGGTATTTTAACCAAACATCATGTTACTAGAACATATAGAAGAGAAAAGAAAAACTATCATCAACATGTTAAACATCTACTATTATAGGGGAGCGAATATAGGAGAATTTACGCAATTTAGATTCTGAAATTGCACGATTAGTAGTCGTTAGGGAAGAAAGAGGGTTTAGAGTTTCAGATGTGTATCAGTTACAATTGAAAAGTTTCATCAACAACAAGAGGGAATACATGAGTAAGGTAGCGAGAGATGTATTTAATGTCTTAAAAGTGTAATTGTAGGAACTATTAGGATATTTTTCCTTAATATATGCATACTAAACATACTATAAAAGGTACATAGAAAGTGAGGGAATCATGGCTAAATTTTTGACACGTTTAAAATATAGAGACAACCCTAAGTCATGTTCAATACGAGACAATACTCATTTTCAGGAAAAAAATATTGAAGACTCCCTCTTAGACGCTGATTTATCCGAAAACATAGCTCATATTCAGAATATATTTCGTCAAGCGCCTGATTTAGTAATTCGGCAGTTTCAAATAACAGTAGGTGGATTAGAAGCAGCTTTAGTATATTTATCTGGATTAACAGATAAAGAATTGATTCAAAATCATGTTCTAAGCCCTTTGATGAATAGAGATTTTGATACCAATACAGAACTTCCAATTCCATTAGGACAAATTAAGATTATTAATACATTGAGTCAGATTGAAAATGCTATTTTTGGGGGGGATAGTGTTTTATTAATTCACAGTCGAACAACAGCACATCAATTGGATACAAAAGGATGGCCACAAAGAAGTGTTGAAGATGCACATAACGAAATAGCTCTAAAAGGTGCACATCAAGCATTCATAGAAACTGGAAGTCAAAATATCGCAATGATTCGAAGATATATTCCTCATCGTGAATTAGCGATAAAAGAAATAGTAATTGGTGTACGAAGCAAAACCAAAATTTCTATTTTATATTTGAAAGATGTAGCTTCTGAAGATGTGCTGAAGGAATTAGAAACACGAATTCAAAATATTACAATCGACGCAGTGACTAGTAATGGCGAACTTATAGAATTCATTGAAGATCACCCTTACTCGCCGTTTCCGCAATTTATATTAACTGAAAGACCTGATTTGGCTGTATCTCACATTTTACAGGGCAGATTTGTAACTGTAATGGATCATTCACCTAATGTATTAATTACTCCAACAAATTTTATTTCCTTTTTTCAAGGAGTGGATGATTATGGTACAAGGTGGTTAGTTGCTTCGTCTATTCGTTTGCTTCGTTTTGTCGCCTTTATGGTTGCTTTATTTCTGCCGGCGAGTTATGTTGCGTTTATTTCCTTTAATTTTGAAGTTATTCCTGTAGAGCTATATTTATCTATTGCTGAATCAAGAACGCGCGTACCCTTTTCTCCAGTTATGGAAGCATTACTTATGGAAATAACATTGGAAACGATGAGAGAAGGGGCTTTACGGATACCTACTCCGATTGGCCAAACAGTTGGAATTGTAGGTGGTATTGTCATTGGTCAGGCGGCTGTTCAGGCGGGAATTGTAAGCAATATTATGATTATTGTTGTCGCTGTTACCGCTATCTCTTCTTTTGTTATTCCTAACTATGATATGGGAGCGGCAGTAAGACTTTTACGTTTTCCAATGATGCTAGCAGCTGCCTTATTTGGAATTGTAGGACTTGTTATCGGGTGGATGACTTTAATTGGGCATCTAAGTAGTCTTAAATCGCTAGGTACTTCTTACGGAACACCATTAGCACCCTTTCGTTTTGCAGATATGAAAGATGTTTTTGTACGCTTTCCTTTATGGACAATAAGAAGGCGTCCTAAGGGGAATGGAACCAATCAAACTATTAGACAAGGAAAGAATCGTAATAAAAGGTGAAATTATGAAAAAGTATGCCTATAATGAAATCACTCTTATGCAGTATATTATTTTAATTAATGGAGTGCAGGTGGGCACTGGCGTTTTATCGCTTCCACGTGTGCTTGCAGAAAAGGCTGGAACAGATGGATGGATAGCTATATTGATTGGTTGGATTTTCTCCACAATATCAGGTGTGTTTATAGTGAAAACAGCTGCAAGATATCCTGAGGATACGATTTATGATATTCTTATACGATTGTTTGGAAAAATAGTAGGGAAAGCATTCGTTGTTATTTACATGATGTACTTCGCTTTTTATTCTTGTATCGTTCTTATAAACGCTATGCTTTACCTTAAGGGATGGCTTCTCCCGAAAACGCCTGACTATATCGTTATCTTTTTGTTTTCGATTCCTACCTATTTTGTTGCACGTAACGGTCCTAGTATTTTAGGACGATACGCCGAACTTTTTTTTTATATGGCGCTTTGGATTCCGATATTTTTTTTAATCCCTCTTATAGGGAATGGAAGTTGGATGCCGTTCTTTCCGCTTTTAAAAGAAGGGTGGAAACCTATACTAACCGCTGTACCAAGCACTGTTTATGCTTATTTAGGGTTTGATATTGCTTTCTTTTTATATCCGTTTTTACAAAAAAAACAGTATGCAGTCCATGGAATGGTTATAGCAAACACCTTAACTATGTTATTTTATTTATTTGCTACTATTGTTTGCTTTGCCTATTTTAGCCCTGATAGCATTACGCAATATAATCAACCGGTAATAAATTTACTGAAAGTAATTGAATTTCGTTTTTTAGAACGTTTTGACATGATTTTATTGGCTGTTTACTTGACCATTGTTTCCACATCATGGATCCCTGCCTTATACTGTTCGGTATTTTGTTCTAGCCAATTACTTAGAAAACAAAATCACAGCTCTCATGTAGTTGTTCTCTTATTGCTTATTATCGGATTCACATGTTGGACCCATCCTAGTTGGAATGAATCCGAAATTTGGCAACAGGTATTATCGAATACTGGATTAGGAGTAACATATATATTACCTATTATCTTATGGCTGTATTGCTGTCTATATGAGAAGTTTCGCCAGGGGAGGATACATTGAAAAGAAAAGTACTATGTTGTATTTTGTTATTGGTGTTCTTGATGACTGGATGCTTCGATCAAAGAAATGTTGAAGATGTTTCTCTTACTCTTATTCTTGGTATCGATTTAGATCCAAATGATAATTTATTAGTGTATATATCAAGCCCTGTTTTCAATAAAGAAGCAAAAATAAAAGAAGAAACTACTGGTGTGAAATCTGCTACGGTTCGAAAAGCAAGAGACCAATTTGATGCTACGGTTATGGCACTTACCGCCGGAAGTAAAACGCAGGTTATTTTAGTTGGAAAAAGGCTACTGAAACAAAAAAACTGGGAAATTTACCTTGATCCATTTTACCGTGATCCCAAAAATACAGTTACCGCAAGGGTTGTCGCTGTAGATGGACCTGTTTCAGACGTCATCTTCTATAGTCCAAAAGATAAACCGCGACTTCCTATATATTTAACAAAACTAGTTGATACCGCTTTTTTAAGAAATATCACGGTGAAAACAACACTTCAAGAATTATATGAACAAACAGCAGACAAAGGGCTAACAGCAAATATTACTGAACTGAAAAAAAAGAATAAAATATGGGTGACAGGTACAGCCTTATTGGATGAAAAAGGAAAGTATAAATTAACGCTGAAACCTGATGAAAACAAACTCTTACGCATTTTGCAACAAGGAACTGCAGGGGAGTTACCATTTACAGTTCCAATTAAGCTAAATTCAGATAGTCAAGATAAAGATTTGATAAGTTTTACTGCCTATGGTATTAAAGTAAAGACAAAGGCAAGATATGATGACCATTTTATATTTAATGTAGATGTAAAGATGAGAATCGGTATTACAGAACGACTTTTTTCGTTTAACACTAGAAAGGACGCAGCAAAATTACAAAAGGCGATTGAAACTAAGTTGGAAGCTGATTTCAAGCAATTAATACAAAAAATACAAACCGCCAAAATTGATCCTATTGGGCTTGGAGGATATGCAAGAACATACACATATCCGGAATGGAAAAAAATACAAAATAATTGGGGTAACGAATTAGCAAAAGGCGATGTAAACGTCAAGGTTAAGATTAAAATTGCCGGAATGGGTACGATTAAGTAACATGAATTCAACTGTGATTCGTACTAAGATTCGTACTAAGATTGTAAGTACTGTCTGTTTTAGAAGGAGAAATGCCTTTAATAATAGTGCCACCACATCGCTATCTGGGCTTTTCCATTTTAGGTAACATTTTTCAATGCGTAAATAAGAAGGTTCTAGCGTAAAAACTTCAGAGCAATTGCGCCAGAATCACTATTGGATCAGTTTAAATCCATAATAATTTTTAAAAAAAGATTCGATATTCTGAAGTTAAAAGTAAAAAATGAAATTATGAAAGGTAAATTTCAAATAATGCTAATGTTTTATAAAAACATTGTATACGAAGGGATGTACCATTTATGATTGACGAGAAAACAATACAAATTGTGCAGTCAACGGCTTCAGTATTAAAAGAATGCAGTTTAGAAAAGGAATTGATTCATTATGAATCGTTTAGCCCAGTTGCAATTTTAGGAGAGTAACTAATACCGGATAGGGTTATAGTCATAATAATGTAAGTAAATAGTTTTTTTGCGATACTTCAATAGTGAAGTATCGTTTTTCTTTGTATAACTAAAGCCCAACTATGGATTCTGATGTAATGTTGAAAAATGATCCCAAGTAATGATTTGTCTGTTGTAATACTAAGTAACTATGATGAAATTGAATCTGAAAAGTATGCTAATAAAATAGCGAAAAAATTTTTGGAAAAGCAAAAAAATAATAGAGCTTAAATTTGCAATAATAAATGTTTTTTTCATTAGATAATTACTTTACCAATAATCGGGATGTTTGCGGATACATTTATTTTTGGGATACATAATTATATCTAGAGAATACCCAGTTACAGTATTTGAACTTTTAATAAGAAGGGATGCGAAGGAATGAACTCACAGAGACAAGGCTATGCAGGCTGGTGGCAAGGCGGACACGGTGGTTGGCCGGGTGAACACGGTGGTTGGCAAGGCGGACATGGTGGTTGGCAAGGCGGACATGGTGGTTGGCAAGGCGGACATGGTGGTTGGCAAGGTGGACACGGTGGTTGGCAAGGCGGACATGGTGGTTGGCAAGGCGGACACGGTGGTTGGCAAGGTGGACACGGTGGTTGGCCGGGCGGACACGGTGGTTGGCAAGGTGGACACGGTGGTTGGCAAGGCGGACATGGTGGTTGGCCGGGCGGACACGGTGGTTGGCAAGGCGGACATGGATATTAAAAAGATACTATAAAATCATTTTTTTATGCAAAGTTTGTATATTTAGTATAATTGTATATTTTCATTTGTGTAGTAAGGATATAATGAAAACAGCAAAAAAATCCTGTGAAGTAGGGATTCTATCCGTAAAATTAAAGCAGTGGAAATGTCAAAAGAACAAAAGACACCACTTTTTATTATTCAAGGAGAAAGAGACTATCAAGTTCAATCGAAAATCGAAATCCCTCTTTGGAAAGAACAACTAAAAGAACGAGATAACATAGATTATCGACTATATCCAAAGTTAAATCTCTTATTTACAGAAGATTATAGAGAAATAAGTAAACCGGATGAATATTATAATTCCGCTAATATCCCTGAGTATGTTATAGATGCTATTGCTGCTTGGGTGCAAGGAAGATTGCAATTAAATTAGCAACCATATGTTTTAATAAAGACTTTCTTTCTGTAATCAAAATAGAAACATTTTTATTAGGTTATCTGTTTTTTAAAAGCACTCTTTGAAAAGGAGTGTTTTTTTTATTTTTCTTTTGATTTAATTACCGAAAAAAGTATCTTGTACTCCTTTTGTAACTTTTTCTAAATAGAATTTTTCTATAAAATAAGGGGCTTGCCTTTTAAACAAATCGTTATTTGTAACACTTTTATCAAAGCAAAGTTCTCGTGACATCACTTTGATATTCAAAGACATTAATAACCTATTGTATGAAATTTTTCGGAAATTTAGGTTTAACATCTTTAAAATAGGTGTATTACATATTACATAACAACTAAATAAAAAATCTAAAGGAGGAAAAATACAATGCATAAGAATGAAAGAAAACCGGTGGTTCATGAATATGATAATGAACATGAAGTAGTTATGAAAGTAAAAGAGCTAGAATTGCAAGGGATTTCCCAAGATGACATTTATGTCTTAACACATGAAAAACATCTAACAAAAAAGATTGCGGATGATACAAACATAAATACGATTGGAGTAAAAGAACAAGGATTGGGAACAAGTATTATCAACTTTTTCTCCAAAAAAGGGGACGAACTCCGAAATCAAATGGAAGAAATGGGGTTGTCGAAGGAGGAAGCTAACTTATATGAAGAAAAACTAGATCAAGGGAGAATTTTACTCCTAGTAACAGCTGAAACACCAACGGCGACTGATAGGCAGCTGCAAAACTATCATTCTCTCTAATAGATTGCAATATCTGATAAATAGATAAGTTAATTATTTTAGGTTGTAGCATGGAAGAAAATAAAAGTAGAGAAGGGTGAGAGAAATGAAACATACAATATTTAAATATGCTGTGATTGGGATTACGACCGGAGTCATGGTCTCCCTATTAAAAAAAGAAAATCGGAAAGCTATACAAACAAAAGGAAAAAGCGTAAAAAACAAACTACAAGAAGGAAACATAAAGGAAACATTAGAGAAGGTAACGGAGACAAGTAAACAATTCTCTGTAACTGCAGCTAATGTTGCAAAACAAACATTACCACAACTGCTTACAGCCACACCAGTTGTCATTTCTACCATTAAAGATTTAACAGAAAACGAAAATAACAAAAAGAAAAAAGATGAAAAGGATTACGAAATAAATCAAAGTAGTAAGGACATAGACGGAGAAAAAACGAAAAATGAAAAGAAATATATGAAAGAAGGGAAAGAAGAGAGTGCTTAGATTTAATTCTAAAAAGAGAAAGTGAGGAAAAAAGTATGAAATCTCTGTATGCAATTGACGTAGGAATTGGCTTTACCAAGCGGGCATATCGACAGGATGTAGATTCTGAGATGACGATTAAGAGTGAAGCTTCTACACTAGCACCTGTACCCAATCATGCTGAAAGTGAAGATTTAACAAAGGTAAGTTTTATAGACTTAGACTTTGCATACTACATGGGAGATGAAGCACATCAATCTGACGCTTCATTTCTTCCTCCATTTGGCGAAGAAATAGAAAATTATTATGAAAGCGACCGGTTTAAACAACAAATATTTGGTTGCATTGCAAAGGATTATAAAGAAAATGTCGTGTTGCCTTTAGTTGTTACCGGGCTTCCCGTTACTTGTTTTGGTAGTCAGCATGAGCAATTACAACGTGCACTAAAAAAAGAAACTTCCGTGCAAATTGATGGGAAATTTATTCATATTACGGTGGAAAATGCTTTGATTCTTCAGCAACCGGTCGCTTTACATGCCTATTTCTTAAAAGAGGGAATCATTCAGGAACGAGATCGTATCTTAATTATTGATGGCGGATTTCGTACATTAGAAATGACAGATATGAAACAGAATGTCATTTTAAATCATTATGAGACGGAACTAGGATGTAGCAAGCCTTTGAAAAATATTAAGAATATCGTGCAGAATCATACGGGTGAAAGTAATCAATTCCATATTAACGACATGCCAAACATATTAGAAAAAGGATATGAATGTCGAGAAGAAAATCATCAGACAAGTCAGGTTGATAATTTGATTCAAAAAGAGTTGGATGCACACTTCCAAGATGTTATGCGTGTATTACAAGAACAATTTAAGTTAGACCAGTATGACACTATTATTTGGACAGGAGGAATAGTAGATCTCCACAAAAAACGAATTGAAAAAATGCAAGGTGAAATTTCTTCTTTCCGTATGGTAGACGCTTCGAAAGAGGCTGTACTTCATGGATACTACATGATTGGAAGTCAAGTATTTGACGACATCACCAATCAATCTGCATATGAATCTAAATTATAATAACGACCGAAATGGATTTCGTTGAATAGACGTGCCAAATTATGTGGCTTCTTTGCCACATATAAATAAGAAAAGATAAAAAGTGCTTGTATAGAGGAAATGTTTAAAATTGAGAATAAAAATAGCTAATATATAGGGGGTCTTCCTTTTAACAGAATAAGACCTCCTATGCCATTTATCCCGCTTTAATGGGCAGTAAGACCCCCACCTCAAAATTCAGCGAAAGCAAAGAAGTTAGGTGGGGGATCAACTGCCCATAAAAGTCCGATTGGTGAGGGCTAATAATCAGTGGGGATGAAGAAAACCCCCACTGATTAAAGTTTCACTTTATTTTGTAATTTAGTTGCTCTAAAAACTTTTCCTCCAAGACATGAATACCTACATACAAATTTCATATTACGGATATGATTCGATCAAACATAAAACTATTTAGAAAGGAAGAATAATATGGAATGTATAAAAATGCCGAAATGGAGTTGGTATCATGTGAAAACTAGTGAGCTTGAAAAACTTTCTTCTATAATCCCTCGTGATGTAGCATCTTATTTCTCTCAATTTGTAAAGAAAATAAGTTCTCCTTGTGAAAATGGATTATATGTTTATACGTTATCACCAAGTCAAACTTGTGTATATGGTTCGTTTTTATTTGATCAAGATAAAAAGGACGCCAAAATTCAAAAATTCCTTCATTATTTCGTAGCTCATGGAATATTGATAACGTTTCAGGAAAAAGAGGAAGAGGACTTTCAGAAATTAATACATAATGCCTCTTTTAGTGCAAAAAATTGTAATAGTTCCGCTGAAGGATTATGTGCTATCTTATCAATGTTTATATCTCACTACTTACGAAAGGTCGACTATTTCGAAAACAATTTTAGGAATGTCTTATGGGATTTTTATCATCATAATAACATAGCAGTTTTAGAAAGGATTTATCATATTCGTCATGAATTATTTATGAACACACATGTGTTTCGCTTAATACAAGAAGTGTTACAAGGCCTGGAGGAAGCTTGGTTAGAAAACCTAACAAACACCCTTTGTTATAAACAAACAAACGTAAAATTAGAGCGTGGATTACAACTTGTTAAAGAGTACCAAGAAGAATTAGACACGATGATTCATTTACAAGAAGTTGTTTCTTCTCATCGTGGGAATGAAATTATGAAAGCTCTTACTGTATTAACTGCTGTGAGTACGCCTTTGACAGCCTTAGGAGCATTATGGGGTATGAATTTTAAATACATGCCTGAACTAGAATGGAAATATAGCTATTTAATTGCTCTCTTATTTATTATTTTCACAACAGGAGGTATGTATATGTATATGCGATTCAAAGGATGGACAGGTGATTTATTACGAGTAAAGAAAAAGAAATCTTTTTTTAAATCCAATTAATCTTGTTTATAAAAAATATGATAGATATATGGTTGGTAACATTTGTTAATTGAGGTAGCGTCACATCACCATCAAGCTAAGATTTTGAGACACCCCCATAACGGAAATTTTACCTTTTTACAGTTACTTATGAGAGTTTGGCTTATTTCTTTCATTTTGGAGAACAATTAATTTCTTAAGTGGATGGGCATGGGGTATCGCTAGCATTTTGGCAAATAACCACGCTAAGAGTATGCAAGATTATATACAGTTTTCGGCTCATTCAGTAACAAAGGCGAACCCTAAAACCGCGCCAGGATAGGAATATATATAAATATGCATAGAATTATAGAAAAAGAAAAAGGTGAATCCCTTGTGAGAATAAGATTTCGCCTTTTCCTTGCTACCGATAATAAGACGTTATGTCTACAAATCTTGTATAGAATATACATAGAAAAACTGTAAAACTACTACTGATTCAAGTCACGATCTTCGTTTACATATTTTAGGTTTTGTTTCCGTATAACACCTCATTGGGATTTATAACTATATTAAAACCACAACTATTAAATAAAAAATTGTATTTTACATAATTAATTCAATCAATTGACTATTTATTATGCCTATAAAAAAATTTAAAAAAAGTGGATGATAATTGGAATAATCAAATTGCAATTTAAATTATAAAATGTTGGCATGAGTATTGTAGTAGATATAATTGAAACCATAAAAAACAAAATATATTTGATTAAATGAATGCCTGTAAAACCTGTAGTAAACTATATAGGAAAATGCCACATTCCCCACCAAAAACCGATAATTATTGAAGGTTTTAATGGGGAATATTTTTTTGAAGCTCCATTAGTGTAAAACCACTCCAACCTAATTTTTTCTCCTAGAGGTCCGGAAACAATAGTTTTAACAAAGTAATAAATTAACAAACCCCATGAAGTTCTATTAAAAATTGAATCCGCTTCACTGTTAATTGACACAAGAAACAACATCATCAAAAATATAATTACTTGAATGGTGCTTACTGTAAGAATTATAGATAACCTAATCTTATTTTTAAATCTATCTTTTACGAATTGTAAGAAACTCTGACCAGGATAGAGTTTCTTAAATAGCAAGACAAAAGCAAAGATGGAAGACCATGCTGATATAGCATTACATCAAAAATCCAAACTGGAAAATTTAATAACTTTATTACTCCTACAAGAAGAAACAGTGGACAAAAAATAATGTTGGTTAATCAAATAAAACTTACCACTGTTTTATTTGATTTTTCATCTCCATTTACATACATTCCCACCTTAGGTTGAATTTTAGAAATAATATTTTTGTTCGGCCCAGCATTAAAATAACGCCGAATTTCCTTACTATTATAGCTGTATATTTAAAAGATATTACATCAGGACCAATACTTGAAATAGGTGCATCTACATTAGCTACCGAAACTCCATTCACAAAGAGATAGTGAAGAGATACATTATATTCATGAAAAGTTAACATAGTACCCCTATACTTAAACTTCACCATTTTCACTTCGCTTAGAAGTGAGGAATTCCTAAGTAAAGTGTTCAATAGAAATCAAATTTATTAGGCTACCCCTGCAGTCTTTGCGGTTAGAGGCCTTATTGCATCATCATTTAGATTGCTACTTGTTAATATTCCAATCACGAGGTGCGCCACAAGAAGTGCAGTCCCATTAGATTCAGATTTTTAACGTCTTTGTTTTGATATCCACAAATAGAAGTGATTTGAACGTAAGGAAATTGTAAGAAATGCATAAGAAAAAAGAAATGTTTATTGTATAGGATACAAATATAGAGAAGCGTAAAAGAGGGAGGTAAATAGGATATATTTATGTGAAAGCCAAACTAGTAATAAGAGCATTCTAAATGAAAAAACATTTATGGTATTAACATACATGTGAAAAAGAGAGGATTTACCGTTTTTTATGACAGAATGGTGCCTGTAAAAATAATCAATATGAAGATGCTCTCTGTTTAGTTAGTAAGAAATAATATACAGCCCATACTATATGAATAGAGAGCAAGAGTGTTTTATGAAAATATATAGTTAACTTCCATTTGTAGATATGGCATTTTTCATTGCCGGAACTTCTTTATTATACCTAACACCAGTCTCAATTATAAAAACAGGCTCCACTCAAAATATACTTAGGTCATTACAAATAAGTAATCAACGAGATCATACTTCCGTCGAACAAGTAATGCAAAATACATTGCAACTTGGATACCCCGGGATAATCGCTATAGAAAAACGTGGGGGGATGCAGCGGCTGTAGCGGATATAAGAACTAAGAAACCGATGAAAACAGATGTTTGCTTTGACATTGGAAGTGTAACGACTTAAACAATTTTTTTCTTATTTGCTTGGTGGCAAATTACTGAAAGAACAGCAACTAAAACAAATATTCACTACAGTTTCTACAGGAAAGGGAGGAATCAATGGATATGGTCTAGGAATCTATGAAATTAAACTTCCTAACGTTGTCTCGATAGGGGGACATACAGGTGTTATTCCAGAATTTAATACTTTTACTGGAGGGACACATGGAGGGAGGCATATGTTGACGGCAATTTGAACAGTATGGGTAGAACCGAGAATCCTGGTCTTTTTAAAAGTATTTTACTTGTTGAATTTAGACAGTAGGGATAAAGACGGAATAGTAGTTTATGTGATGTTTGTAATTGAATAAATAAAAGATGAAATCAATCATTTATCTAAGGAGGCATTTTTCTTATGGAAAATAAATTATCTGGGGTGTTAGCCGTTACTTTGGCTCTAACGATGAGTCTACCAACAGGAGCTATAGCCTCTTCTAGCAGTAAGACTCCGGTTGTATCTAGCCAAGAAGTTGGAAGCAAAGATTTGGAGAAGATTGCTGCAGAGAACGCTGAACTACTCACGAATTCCTATGAGACTACTAGCGTGCAGTATGCGCTGATTGATAATGGTAAACTTATTTTGTCGGGGCAGACAGGCAAGAACGACATAGAAGGGAAAGAGCCACTAACCAAAGATACTCTATACGGAATTGGTTCAACCAGTAAAGTATATACAGCTGCGGCTGTTATGAAACTAGTAGACGAAGGAAAAGTTGATTTGGATGCCCCTGTTGCCCGCTATATTCCTGAGTTCAAAATGAAAGATAAACGATATAAGCGCATCACACCGCGTATGCTGTTGAATCATTCCTCGGGTTTGCAAGGTTCGACGTTCAATAATGCATTTTTATTTAAAGATAATGATGCTTATGCCCATGATATCTTGTTGCAACAATTGTCCAACCAAAACTTGAAGGCAGACCCTGGCGCGTTCTCAGTATACTGTAATGACGGTTTTACGCTGGCTGAGATTTTGGTAGAAAGAGTCAGCGGTATGAGTTTTACTGAATTTCTACATCAAAAGTTTATAGAGCCGTTAAAACTGAATCATACGATAACATCGCAAAACAAATGGGAAGACGAAAAGCGGGCTGGACAGTATTCTCCGACATACCAGGGACAGCTTCCAAGTGAAATGGTAAATCTGATTGGTACGGGAGGAATCTCTTCTACTGCAGAAGATGTGGTGCGATTCTCACAAATATTTATGGGACAGGGAAAAGAAATTCTCTCTAATAAAGCAGTCAAGGCGATGGAACAAGAAGAATATAAAAAAGGAATGTGGCCGGGAGATAGCGGAAATGTGTTCAACTATGGTCTTGGCTGGGATAGTGTGAAACTATACCCATTCAGTGAATATGGGATAAAAGCGTTGACTAAGGGTGGGGATACGATACTGCAACATGCTACATTGGTCGTGCTTCCAGAACAGAAGATGGCAGCAGCTGTATTGTCCTCCGGCGGCAGCAGCATGACAAATCAACTGTTGGCAAACAAATTACTGCTAGCTAGGCTTAAAGAGAAAGGAACAATTAAGGATATAAAACCAGATAAATCTTTCGGCAAACCAGTCAAGGCTAAAGTGCCTCAAGACGTGGTAAAAAAAGCGGGTTTTTATGGAAATAGCCGCAGCCATTTCAAAATAGAAATTACGAAGAAGGGAGAACTGTTTTTACCAACTAAACCGGAAGAAAAATATGTATATACGGCGGATGGAAGCTTTATAAATGAGAAGGGTACTTCCAAGCTTAACTTCGTTACTGAGAAGAATGGAAAAGTTTATTTGAGAGAGAGCACATATGAATTATCGCCGGGATTGGGGCAAACTGTGCTGACTCAATATTTAGCCCAAAAATTAGAAAACAATGTGTTACCGAAGAAAACAGCTGCTGCATGGGCGAAGCGTGAGGGTGGCAAGTTCTACCTCGTTAACGAAAAATTTAATTCTATGAACTATCTAGGACAACTAATACCTCTTAACACACAAATTACGATCAAGGATGGGTATTGGGACGGCAAAAAAATTACAGGTCCGAATACGGCGACGCATCAAATTCAGATTCCTGTGATGTATGGGCGGGATACGACGGAAGCTCATTTTTATACAGAGAATGATACTGAATATATGGAGATGGCCAGCTTTTTATACGTCAGTGAATCTAACGTAAAATCCCTTGATGCAGGTCAATTATCGAAAGTTACACTGCAAAAAAATGGGCATGCGAAATGGTTTACGATTCCGCAAGAGGTAGCAGGGAAAACGATGAATGTGGAGTTGCCATCAGGAAGTTCATTCGCGGTGTATGATGAGAAAGGAGTATGCGTCAATTTTAGCGTTGTTAGTAATAATAACAAAGTGAAACTACCAGAGAACGGAACGGTTGTATTTGCTGGCGCACCGAACTCCGAATTTACAATTGCGTTGAACTAGCTACAATTTAAGATGACCTTTAACAAAACCAGTAAGGCACAGAAAAGATGTGTTACTGGTTTTGTTTGTATTTATGCATTCTCAATGAAAAAACTTAAATAATACCACGTTTAAGCACTTTGAACTCCCAAAAATTCTGATATTTTTTGTCCTATGCCAATTAATTCATTCCACCTACTCACTTCGCGTTCCTTGAGGAAGGAGTCTCCTTGGCTAAAATGATAAAATTATCGATAAGATTGGCACTTTTTCATGTAACCAATAATGTACCGCTATCATTTCTACTTAAGAAATTAATAATCTAAAAACGAAAGAGCTATCTTGTTACAAGTTAGCACAAAATTTTGTGCTGGGGGTAGTTGTATTTTCTTAGCTTGATAGCGATGGATCCTGCCAACAAAACAAGAATTTCGTACGCTAAGGAATTATTAGGCGTCTTACATCTGTATTTGCTAATAAAATGATTTATATAAATAATTTGTTATAATTCCGTTCTTCGTTTTGAGGAAATTCTGAATTCTCAACTTGATGTGCATGGTGTAGTACCATATCCCCATCAAGTTAAAGTTTTGATGCCCCCGCAATGATAAAAATGGTGAATATTTATTTGAAAGATTAGAGCTCTCCTTCTTATAGGAGGGCTCTAATCTGTGTTTAAAAACTATATCATATACATGGGGGGTAGACTCATTATCTGAAATTTGTCCGGATTCAATTTAGAACATGGCAAAAGAGAACTTGCGATTAAAAACAAGCTCTCTTTAAAAGAAATAACGTAATTGAGATACTTGTATAGTAACAATTGTTTTCTTTTAATTCCATATGTCTTATGTTGAGAAATAAATTATAAGTGGCTTGATAAAGCTAAAATGAATGATTGACATAATATTTTGACGATAATATAATGAATCTCGAATTCAAGATAACTTGTAAAGGATTGGTAATTATGAGCGTGATTAACGATGAAAGCCTATCTTTAAAGTTATTTGTTATATTATCAAGGGAATTACAGTCAATCACTAAACGTATTGAAAAGGATAAAAAAATTTATGGACTTAATCCAACTGAATTTGCAGTGCTTGAGCTACTATACAGTAAAGCCGATCAGCCTATAAAAAATTTGGGACAAGATATTACTTGCAAGTAGTAGTATCACGTATGTAGTGGATAGGTTGGAAAAGAAGAGTTGAAAACCATGTCCTAAAGACTGCCGTGTCACGTATGCATCAATTACTTCAGAAGGTATTGAATTGGTGGATACTATTTTTCCTCAGCATAAAGAGGGGATTCGGCAAATATTGGTAGTTTGGACTATATTGAGAAAAAATGATAATGAAACAGTTGAAAAAGTTAGGATATTACGCACAGAAATTGTAAGTTTTTAGAGGCTATTTCTGTTTAGTAATATCCTAATTAAATATAAATTAAATAAATAGGAGGAAAAATTAATAAGTGGTAGTAAATGTATTGTAGTACAAAATAAAGAAATTATGTAATTGCAATTGATATAGTAGGAAAGATAGTTGTTCTGTTAACGTATACATATTGTTCTTTTCATTATAAATCTTTCATAAAGCGGAGAGTGGGTATCAAGAATGGAATTACGTCATTTAGAGTATTTTATTCAAGTTTGTAATAATAATAGTTTTACTAAAGCTGCGGAAGTTCTAGGTATTTCACAGCCGACTTTAAGTCAACAAATCCGTGTGTTGGAAGGTGAACTTGATACACCTTTGTTTCATCGAGTTGGAAGAGGTATCAAAATGACAGAAGCGGGTAAGCTGCTATTTGATAAAGGAAAATTTATCATGCAACAATTTGATGACGTTTATAATGAAATTTTTGAATTAAAGGGTGTAAAAAGAGGTGTGATTACTATAGGAGGTTTATTAGAGGATCTCACTTATTTAACACCTTATATTATGAAGTTTCAACAACAATATCCCAACATCGTTGTAAAAATTATAGAGTCCGAAGTTGCTGTAAATCAAATCGTTGACAAAAATATTGATATAGGGATTACACGTAGTGCTCAAATTCCAGACACATTAACAAGCACCCTTTTGTATAGCGAAGAGCTTGTCCTTGTCATTCCAAAAAACCATCCTTTGAATGAAACATCATTTGTTTCTTTTCGGGAATTAGTAGGACTGAGTAGAATAATGGTTTCATGTAGTTGTCGTGAATCTATTAAAATATATTGTGAGAGTTTAGGGTTATCTTTATCTGAAGCAAATATAGAAACAAAATCTTCTATTTCTCTATTGAGCCTTGTATACAATGGTCATGGGGTTGCCATAATACCTCTTTCACTGGTTGATTTTGTTAATAATGATACTTTGAGCATAGTTCGTATTACTAATCCAACACCAAGGCAAGATATTAATCTTATTCACTTTGATGATAAATTTTTAAGTTTTGCAGCACGTATCTTTATGCAGAAGTTAAATGAACCTGAAAAAGTATTAGTATAATAGAAATAATAATGATTATATTGTGAGAATTAAAAATGATACATAATTCTTAGGATAAGACCTAAATTACAGTCAAAGGGCAAGTAGATTTATCCCGCTTTAACGGGCAGTAAGACCCCCACCTCAAAATTCAGCGGAAGCAAAGAAGTTAGGTGGGGGATCAACTGTCCGTAAAAGTCCGATTGGTGAGGGCTGATTAAAGTTTCACTTTATATGTGTAGTGTAGTCGCTTCAAAAGGGAATGTCATGGACTTTTACTTAAGGGAAAAAGGGCAGACTTTGCAAGGAGAGAAGGCTGTTAAAAAAAAGTCAAGTTAATCAATAATTTCTTCGGTCTTATCGCATAGTAATAGATTCCATTAGGGATATACTGCTATTTCTTTCTACATATCCTTATTGCACAAAGAAAACCACCGGCATTATACCGGTGGTTTTGACTTAGAAAGCAAAGCAAGTACAACCAATACCCCATTTAGTTCCATCTTTTCCTATTACGGTATGAGTGTGTTGATGGAGAGGGTTACTGCAACTATGTAACTTGTGATCATGGGCATCGTGAGAAAGTATAGTGTGGGCTAGATTAGCACCACCATAACCATAAACTCCCGTCGGTGACCAATCAGGTGATGCTGGGGGCAATTCAGGTGATAAATTTTTAAATTCATCATTTCCATAAACAACCTGCCCACCCATAATGGTGAGTAATGATTCAAGGTTCTTGATTTCTTCTTCTGGCACAGTAAAGTAGTCAGCAGACAATACAGCAATATCAGCAAACTGACCTACTGCAAGGGTTCCTTTTTTACTTTCATCACCAGAGAACCACGCACTTCCTTTTGAATATAATTCCAGGGCTACTTTTCTATCAAGTTTATTTTTTTCATCGTATATCGAAAGACCACCAATGGTTTTTCCGGCAACCATCCAGTAAAGAGCGACCCAAGGGTTATAACTGGAAACTCTAGTTGCATCACTACCAGCACCAACAGGTATACCTAGGTCTAACATACGATAAATTGGAGGAGTATGCTTTGCAGCTTCCTTTCCGTATAAATCAACAAAGTATTCACCTTGAAAAGCCATGCGGTCTTGAATGGCAATACCACCATTTAAAGCCTTAACACGTTCCATACTACGATCTGAGATAGTTTCTGCATGGTCAAACCACCATCGTAGACCATTAAAAGGAATTTCTTTGTTGACTTCCTCAAATACATTTAAGAAACGTGTGATTGACTCGTCATAAGTTGCATGCAAACGGAATGGCCAACGGTTTTCCACCAATAAAGAAATTACTTTCTTTAAGTCAGCTTCCATCATCGTTGCTAGTTCGGGCCGTGGCATTTGAAATTTTTCAAAATCGGCTGCCGAGAATACTAACATTTCTCCGGCACCATTCATTTTATACTTATCATTTCCTTGACCTGGAGAAACAATTTTTGCCCATGAAGCAAAGTCTTCATATTCATGATTAGGATTTTGCGTAAATAGATTATAAGCAATACGCAAAGTTAATTGTTCCTTCTCGGCTAAATGTTCAACAACTCTGTAGTCGTCAGGATAATTTTGGAAACCGCCACCTGCGTCAATGGCACTTGTAATACCTAATCTATTTAATTCGCGCATGAAATGGCGAGTTGAGTTAATCTGGTCGTCAAAATTAAGTATTGGAGCTTTACCCAAACTTGAATAAAGAATAGAAGCGTTAGGATTGGCAATTAAAAGGCCCGTAGGATTCCCTCGTTTATCCCGCTCAATTAAACAACCTGGAGGGTCTGGGGTATCTCTTGTGTATCCCAGTGCACGCAGCCCTGCACGATTTACAAGTGCTCTATCGTAAAGATGTAGCACAAAGACAGGTGTGTCTTCAGAAACAGCATTAATCTCTTCTAAAGTTGGCATCCGTCTCTCTTTAAATTGAAATTCAGACCAACCTCCAACTACTCTTACCCACTGAGGAGCAGGTGTACGCCTTGCCTGCTCTTTGAGCATTTCGAGAGCAATGGTAATTGAAGGAACGCCTTCCCATCGTAATTCCATATTATAATGAAGACCGCCACGAATAACGTGTATATGAGAGTCATTCAGGCCTGGAATAGCTCTTTTTCTTTTAAGGTCTATTTTTTTTGTTTTTTCTGTGGCACTATTAAGAAGCTCATCTCCACCTACTGCAGTTATTAAACCATCAGTTATGGCGATAGCAGATACCTCAGGTTGAGAGGGATCAAGGGTAGTAATTTTTCCGTTATATAAGATTATATCCGGTACATTCATATTCACACCTCGCCTACTTCCTATTATTTTGTAACCATGGATGAAATAGTTTGCCGAAAATCGGCATAACTACCCATGATAGCAAGGACACTATACATACAGAAACAAAAAAAGCGGACATAATAGGATTCATATGTTTTATAATAGGTCCTATCAATTTAGGAACTAACATGCTAAGAGGCCATACACCCAGAAGGGTAACGATAGACATTTTCCATTTTGGCGGTGGAACTGGCGTTTTCGGAGTAACAAACCAATAAGCCAAACTGCTTTCAGTTTTGTAAGTTGGATTAGTAGCCTGAAATTGTTCTGCTGTTTTTAACAAATCTCGGCGAACATCTGATTCTTGCCAAGCACGTAGATGCTCATACGTATCAAAGCGAAAAATAACAGTATACTCTCTGGATTCGTTATTTGGGACTATTAGGTTTACGCCTAAATGCCCTGGAAATTTAGTAGCGGCAGCTTCGATTTCATGTCTCCATGTTTCGAACTGTTTTTCTTTCCCTTGTTGAATTTCCCATGTAACAATCGTTGTTACTGGATCAGCAGCATCCATCGTCTTCCCTTTATAAGTCTCTTCGACAGCTACTCCTTCTTGTTTCATATTTTCCTGCTTGGAAGCGCGCCATGCACCATAGTATATGCGTATTCTACACCTTGACCATAAGCACCAGTGTGTTCCTTTACAATCTCCATTACAGCATCATAAGTGTCTTTGTGTGCCCAGTCACGTTGGTATTCAAGTAAAACTTGAATGGCTGTCACTGGAATTGCACCAGCTTGCTCTACACGACGCATAGCAGCGTTATGTGCTGTCAAACTAGTACCACCTGAAGCATCATCAACTGCATACACCTCATAGCCAGCTTTCATTGCTTCAAGCACAGGGAATGCAAGGCAAACTTCAGTCCAAAGTGCTGCAAATATCAATTTCTTTCTACCTGTTGCTTTAACTGCCTCAACAAATTTTGGATCTTCCCAAGAGTTCATTGAACTGCGTTCTATAATTTCATGGTTTGGGAATATGTCAAGAATTTGTGGCCAAAAATAACCAGAAAAGCTGCGTGTCTCAACTGTAGTAAGAATAGTAGGTACGTTAAAAGTTTTTGCTGATTTAGCAAGCAACATAACGTTATTAATCAATGTTTGTCTATCAATACTTGCAACTCCAAAAGTCATTTGAGGTTGAAAATCAATCAAAATTAAGGCACTGTTCTCCGGATTTAACAATTCTAAATTACTCATAATAAAACGCTCCTTTTTTAATTGTTTATTGAAAGTAATGTATCTTCTGTCAATTAAAGCTCTGCTATACTTTTTAATTTAAATTTAGTGCTGATTTAATCAGCACTAAATTTATACTATCTATTTTAAAAAAGGTGATTTAAAGCTATTTCCTTGAGATACATTTATGCATTTTGTTTACTAAGATCTCGCTGAGCTCCCCTATAGCTTCCAATTATATTTTGATAACCTGGAAGATTGCTAGCAAGCAAATTGCCAAAACCTTCGACATCGTTGCGCCAATCGCGTTGTAATTCGCAAGCTACGCTAAACCAGTTCATAAGTTGCACGCCACTATGTGCCATACGAGTATTGGCAGCATCTGCAACTTGTTTACTGAAAGTTCCTGAAGCATCAGTAACAGCAAATACTTCATATCCAGCTTTTATAGCGGAAAGTGCCGGGAAAGCAACACAAACGTCCGTAACTACGCCCGCGATGATAAGTTGCTTTTTTCCAGTTTCTTCGATTGCTTTTACAAAATCATCATTATCCCATGCGTTAATTTGTCCAGGTCGAGCTATTTTTGGTGCATGAGGAAAGAGATCAACCAATTCTTGCATTAAAGGTCCGTTAGGCCCGTTTTCAAAACTTGTTGTTAAAATAACTGGTAAATCAAAAAACTTAGCAGTATGAGCAAGAGCTAAAACATTGTTCTTGAATTCATCAACACCATAGTCACGTACTAGTCCGGACATAAGACCAGTTTGATGATCTACTAAAAGAACGACAGCATCATCTTTGTTAATACGAGAATAGAGATCAGTCATTATGTATTCCTCCTAAAAATTAAGTAATCGAAGAAAGGTTAAATAGTCGAATACTATCATAAGTTTCTTCGTTTATAACTAAGCTGACCAATAATATTGGTTATAGCAGCATTCACAGAACATGAAGTGCTATACAAATTTATAGTATTTGAAAACTGATTCGCTAATCAATTCTAAATTATCTATAATTCGTATAGGTCGTAACTATAGTTGTTTTCACTATAAAATAGATTGGTTTTACCTATACATCCTATAGATAGAACAATATTGATAGTCACCTATTTTTGTTATTACAATTGAATAGGAGTAATATTCAGTAATTATTTTATGATGAAAAAGGTATTAGAGGGGGGATTGTTCCAAAAGGAGAAAATGAATGCATTGGAACAATAGAGTTTCATACTTAGAGTTCACAACATAAACGTGCATGAATAGGTTATGAGATTCATCCGAATTATTGAAGAAAAGGATACATATTAGAATATTTTTTGGAGGTAGAAGCATGGCTAAAATTACTGTAGGAACCGAAAATCAAGCACCAATTGAGATATATTATGAGGATCATGGCACAGGAAAACCAGTTGTACTAATTCATGGTTGGCCGTTAAGTGGTCGATCTTGGGAATACCAAGTTCCCGCTCTTGTTGAGGCTGGATACAGAGTTATAACATATGATCGTCGAGGATTTGGACAATCATCTCAGCCGTGGGAAGGGTATGAATATGATACCTTTACTTCTGATTTACATCAACTATTAGAACATTTAGAGCTTCAAAATGTCACACTTGTTGGTTTTTCTATGGGTGGAGGCGAAGTAGCCCGGTATATTAGTACGTATGGAACAGATCGTATTGAAAAGGCTGTTTTTGCTGGGGCAGTTCCTCCATATTTATACAAATCAGAGGATCATCCTGAAGGGGCATTAGATGATGCAACAATTGAAGCATTCAAAAGTGGTGTGATAAATGACCGCCTTGCATTTCTTGATGAATTTACTAAGGGATTTTTCGCGGCTGGTAATCGAACAGATTTAGTTAGTGAGCCATTCCGTTTATATAATTGGGATATTGCATCCAGTGCATCACCTAAAGGAACACTTGATTGTATTACCGCCTTTAGTAAGACAGATTTTAGAAAAGACTTGGAGAAGTTTAATATACCTACTCTTATTATTCACGGTGATTCTGATGCAACTGTACCATATGAATATAGTGGGAAATTAACACATGAAGCAATTCCTAATTCTAAAGTAGCCTTAATAAAGGGTGGTCCACATGGGCTAAATGCAACGCATGCTAAAGAATTTAATGAAGCACTCCTATTATTTTTAAAGGACTGATTACAACTATATAATTGTTAATTGGTAAATTATAAACAAGTAAAAAATAAAGCTTTATAAAAGATGCTCTTGGATAAATCCAGGAGCATCTTTTTAAATGGTGATATTGAGATGTTAGGTTGATAAATCTCCATTAATTTTGGATTGAATACTCTTCTTAACAGCTAAAATATATTGATTAGAGTTTTTTAGATTTCTTAGAAGTATTGTTATATTACTATCAAGATAATATTTTGAATAATCCTCAAAACAAAGAAATATACATTTTTTTGAGGAAGAAATATCTTGTCAGAAAACAATAAAATCTTATTAATTTTTATAATTAGTAGAATTTTTGTAGAAATAATCCTCTTAATATATTAAAATAACATTGTATTATGTAAGATTTTAATTAGGGGAGAGAAATTTTATGTTGAAAAAAATCATTCCAGTTGCTTTAGCAATAAGTACAGTTACTTTTACTAGTGTATTTGCTGCGCCTTCAATCCAAGCAAGTACAGAACAAAACCGCTACATAGATGTACAAATGCTCGGTATTAACGATTTTCATGGGCAACTAGATACTGTAAAAAAAATTAACAATAAAGATGCAGGGGGAATTGAGTACTTAGGGGCTTATTTACGTGATCGTGAAAAACAAAATCCAAATACATTAAAGGTACATGCCGGCGATGTTGTTGGAGCAAGTACTCCTGTTTCAGCATTATTACAAGACGAACCTACGATTGAATTTCTAAATGATTTGAAATTCGATGTTGGAACCATAGGAAATCATGAATTTGATGAAGGTGTTGAGGAAATGAACCGCCTTATTTATGGTGGATACCATGAGAAAACAGGAAATTTTAAAGGAGCAAAATTCCCATATGTTGCTGCAAATTTCTATAATAAATCCACTGGTCGTTTATTTTTACCACCATTCACTATAAAAAAGGTACAAGGAGTTCCTGTTGGATTTATCGGAGTCGTAACAACGGATGTGCCTAACCTTGTTATGCCTACTATGCTAAAGAATGTAGAAATTACAGATGAAGTTGAAGCTATTAACAAATCCGTAAAGCAATTAAAAAAACTAGGCGTTAAATCTATCGTTGTTCTTGCACATAACGGGGGGACAACAGATGGGAACGGCGTAACAAATGGTGATATCGTCCGATTAGCAAATGAGACTGATCCAGAAGTCGATGTTATTTTTGGCGGGCATAGCCACACTTATGTAAATGGAACTGTTAATAATAAACTTGTCGTACAAGCAAATTCTTATGGTATGGCTTTTGCTGATGTTGATGTAAAGATTGATCGTAAAACACAAGATATTGTTGAGAAAAAAGCGGAAATTGTTACAACTTACCATGAAGGCATGGAGCCTGATAAAAAAATAAAGAGGAAGATGGAGAAATATCAAGCAAAAATCGCACCTCTTGTCAATGAAGTTGTAGGTAAGTCTATTGCTCCACTAGATCGCAAACTAAATACAGCTGGTGAATCTACTCTCGGAAATTTAGTTGCTGATGCCCAGCGTACAACAATGCAATCCCAAATTGCACTTATGAATCCTGGTGGTATTCGTAATGACTTAGATGCTGGTGATATTACATGGGGAGAGATATATGGTATTCAACCATTCGGAAATCAATTAATAAAAGTAAATTTAACAGGTCAAGACATTCGTGATATTTTAAATCAACAATGGCAAAAAGACATAACAAGAATGCTTCAAATTTCAGGGATCCAATACACTTGGGATGCGAACAAGCCTAATGGAGAAAAAGTAACAAGTATTCGCTTAACAAATGGAGAAGAAATCATTCCTTCTAAAACTTACAGCGTCGTTGCGAACGCATTTCTAGCTTCAGGTGGAGATGGATTTGTATCCTTTAAAAACGGTAAAGATGCTGAAACAGGACCAACTGATTTTGAAGCATTAGTAGATTATATAAAAAAATCAAAAGAACCAATTCAGTCTATTATTGATGGAAGAATTCGAAAAATAAATTAGTTTTTTATTATTCTCAAAAACAACTAGATTACCTGTGCGCTATACTCTTTAGTGTGCAGGTAATCTAGTTTTTTGATTTGAAATAGTCTAACTGTGGCCAATGGGTATACCGTCTAGATGCAGAGTGCCGAAAAAAATGAAGTGAACAAAAAGTAAACCCTAAATTAACTCTATGATAAAGAGACTACAAACAATCAAAATTTGGAACTTCATATTAACCATATATTAACTACGTTAATAATACATACTGAAATTGAATACTTTAGATAACATCATTTATAACGAATATCTATACATTATAAGGTTATGCAATGAGGAATTTACACTACAATGAATTGAAGCTTATGTAGTTTTATATTCGTATAAGTGAATTAATAATTTCTTAAGAACCTATTAAGAAATAAGTGAGTTTTAGGAATTAGAATAAATGTATCTTAACAGTAATAAGAAAATGAATGGTTTAAATGGAAATTGGAATATTATGTAAAAAACTAGCGAGTAAATATTTCAGGAGGTTTTTATGAAAAAGAAAATGATTGTTGCAATTGTTGCTTCTGCTATAACAATGACTCATTTTGTAGGAAATACTTATGCAGATTCGAAAACAGAGGTTTCTGTTACAGCTCCCTACAATACAAATCAAATAGCGAAATGGTTAGAAGCACATGCAAAGCCTTTAACAACAACTAATCCAACTGCATCTCTTAATGATTTGAAACCACTTAAGAATATGGTAGGTTCAGCTTCAATTGTAGGTTTAGGTGAAGCTACGCATGGGGCTCATGAGATTTTTACAATGAAACACCGCATTGTTAAGTATTTAGTATCTGAAAAGGGCTTTACCAACTTAGTTTTAGAAGAGGGATGGGACAGAGCTTTGGAACTTGATCGATATGTTCTTACTGGAAAGGGAAACCCGAGCCAACATTTATCACCTACATTTAAGACGAAAGAAATGCTAGATTTACTTGATTGGATTCGGCAATATAATGCTAATCCGAAACATAAATCTAAAGTGCGTGTCATTGGGATGGATATTCAATCAGTAAACGAGAATGTCCATAATAGTATAATAGAATATATTAAAGCGAACAATTCAAAACTGTTGCCTAGAGTAGAAGAGAAGATAAAAGGTCTTATTCCTGTAACAAAGGATATGAATACTTTTGAAAGTCTTACGAAAGAAGAAAAAGAAAAGTATGTTTTAGATGCTAAACAAATTAGTGCTTTATTAGAGGAAAATAAAAGCTATTTAAATGGAAAATCTAAAGAGTTTGCATGGATAAAGCAAAATGCTCGTATTATTGAACAGTTTACTACAATGTTAGCGACACCTCCTGATAAACCAGCGGATTTTTATTTGAAACATGATATTGCAATGTATGAAAATGCGAAGTGGACTGAAGAACATTTAGGAAAAACCATTGTATGGGGGCATAATGGACACGTTTCGAAAACAAATATGCTTCCTTTTATATATCCTAAAGTGGCTGGGCAGCATTTAGCAGAATATTACGGAAAAAGATACGTATCTATTGGAACGTCAGTTTATGAAGGACAATACAATGTCAAGAATAGCGATGGTGAATTTGGCCCCTATGGAACATTAAAATCGGATGATTCAAACAGTTATCACTATATGTTTGGACAGGTCAAAAAAGATCAATTTTTTATTGATTTACGTAAGGCGAACGGCGTGACAAAAACTTGGTTAAACGAACAACATCCAATTTTCGCTGGAATAACTACCGAAGGGCCTGATATACCAAAAACTGTTGATATGTCATTGGGTAAAGCGTTTGATATACTTGTTCAAATTCAAAAAGTGAGTCCATCTCAACTACATCAATAAATTTAGAATCATGTGCCTTAATGACAACTTGAGAAGTGTTTCATATAATACTATGAATTTTGTTTTATATAGTAAGAAGAATAATTGTATTAGAAAAAATTAGCAATTCAACCTGTTAAGAGTAAAACGAATCTTACAATATGTAAAGCGCAAAAACACTGAAGCGAAAAGCATCGGTGTTTTTTGCGCTTTCGGGCACAGATGCTACTTCAATCCTATTGTAGAAGTGATTTTGTATGTAAGGAATAGGTAAGAAAAAAGAGATTTTCATTGTGTAGGATAAAAATATAAGGAGGCATGAGGGGGGGAACAAGTACGGCCTACATATAAAACAAATAATCAGTAACAGGAGTGTTTTAAGGAAAAGAAGTAATTTCTATGGTTAATATGTATGTGGAAAAAGAGTGATTTAGAGATTGTTAGAACACAATGGTGTTTGTGAAAATAATGATTAGTACGTTGATTGCAAATTCAGTGTTGACTTTTATCATTGGGAGAGTTGATAGCTGTGTGGTTAGTATATGAGACAGCTATCAGCCATCAATACAATTTAAATAGAACAGAGGAATTCTTTATGAAAACACGCAGTAAAATTACATGTGCAAGTCTAGCACTTTTAATAGCTGGAAGTTCCCTGTTATACATAACACCAACATCAATTGTAAAAGAAGAACCTACGCAAAATGTATCTAGTTCGTTACAAACAAGTACGCAAAGCGATCGTACTTCCGTTAAGAAAGCAATGCGAGATGAACTGCAACTTGGATACCCGGGAATACTCGCTAAAATTTCTAAGGGGGGTAAAACTTGGAGTTATAGTGCTGGGATAGCGGATTTGAGAACTAAGAAACCAATGAAAGCAGATTTTCGCTTTCGCATTGGCAGTGTGACGAAAACGTTCATTGCAACAGTTCTACTTCAATTATCTGAAGAGAATCGTTTGAATCTAGACGACTCCATTGAAAAATGGTTGCCTGGTGTCATTCAAGGAAACGGATATGATGGTAACCAGATTACGATCCGGCAAATATTGAATCATACAAGTGGTATTGCTGACTATATAAATTCAAAAGACTTTGATATTACGGATATAAAAAAATCGTATACGGCTGAAGAATTTGTAAAGATGGGGATTTCTCTTCCCACAGACTTTGCACCAGGGAAGGGTTGGTCTTATTCAAATACAGGATATGTAATACTAGGAATCCTTATTGAAAAAGTAACAGGAAACAGCTATGCGGAAGAGGTTGAAAATCAGATTATTGAACCGCTTGATTTGTCAAATACATTCCTACCTGGCAATTCAAGCGTGATTCCAGGCACAAAGCATGCCCGTGGCTATTTGCAACTAGACGGAGCGAGTGAGCTAAAAGACGTTACTTATATTAACCCAGGTAGCTCGGATGGAGATATGATTTCTACTGCTGACGACTTAAACAAATTCTTCTCTTACTTACTAGGTGGCAAATTACTGAAGGAACAGCAGTTAAAACAAATGCTTACTACAGTTCCTACAAATAGAGAGGGAACTGGATATGGTCTTGGAATACTTGAAATTAAGCTTCCGAACGGTGTCTCGGTATGGGGACACAGGGGGGCCGTTCCAGGGTTTTCCACTTTTGTTGGTGGAACACTTGGAGGCAAACATACACTCGCTATCAATTCGAACAGTTTAAACATTAATAATCCGGAATTTTGTAAAGATATTTTACTTGCTGAATTTAGCAAGTAGGCAAAAAGGAAAAACGAAAAAATTTTGTCATTTGTAATTTCAATCGGAATAGATTATCGCTTGAAATGAGTATAGAGGGGATTAAGTATATAGAAACAATCAAGCCAAACATGAAGGAGGGCTAAGTAAAAGGATTTGTTTATACATTGGCCAATTAAAACAGCAACAGATATAATGAGTGATTAGTATGTATATAGTATTGCATTTGTGTTGGTATCGTCACGGATTGTAAATTTGTATAAGGTGCGAAGTCTAATTTAAGACTTCGCACTTTTGCTGTTTAACAGCTTTTATTACGAAGCTATTAACAATAGAAAAAAGGAGAATGTAACTAGTTATGTGGATACTACTGTATGATTGGTGCAACGAATTGTGACTCTAACGTATTGAAAGATCTGATAAATTCAACGTTTATCGTCCTGACATTGATATTAAAAAGGCATTTAGTGGTACTGCAAGACATCTTGCTTTTGGATCAAGTATCTATAATTGTGTAGGAGCAGCATTTGCAAAATTAGAAATTGAAATAGATTCAACCATTAAAGATAATATTAGCAGGAAAAAATTGAGGGACATTAAGGATTTTGTGAAGAAGACTTTAAAAATGAACTGAAATCTAATAAACAACGTAAAAGCTAAAAGATTTTCGCTGTGAGAACATCTCAAAATATTAAATTGATGGTAACTTTGTTGTAGCTCTTTAAACATACCTATATTAAAACCCAAATTTCTCAATTGAATGCTGAGATATTTGGGTTTTTCTAAAGTAATCAATTTTTTAAAAAATTTTTAGAAATTTAAAGATAAAGTATTGTATACATGTAAGTATGATTAAAAATGAAAAGTTGTAAATGCTAAATTTAATTAAATATGCCTTGCTCTCTTTACCATTGACCTGGGTGAATAGTTTATAGGAAATACACTGGCTAAAGATGCGATAATTGTTCCAAGCCCTCCAATATTTACTCCTAGTAATAAAGCTTTCCAATCAGAAGTAAAGTTTGATAGAAGAATTGAAGTAGGAAAATTGCTAATCAATTGACTCAAAAATATGGAACTAAAGAAGACTGAAGTATCTCCTCTTAAATTAGCGCGAGCAAATGTCTCCAGTGCATCCGAATGTGAAATGTTTCCGATGAAAATAAAAAAACAGACAAAGGTTATTAGAAGAAAGTAATCGATCTTAAATAGTAAGTTTCTATCTAACGTAAATGCTGCCATCAATGTGACTATTAGCGCAATGTAATAATTAATAACACCAAAAATAGATGCAATGATAGTGATAAGTATCAAAATCCAGACGGTAGCTTTTTTTCGATTTTTCACGGTAATAACAGGTAGTTCTATTTTCAAATCTGTTTTTTGAAGTTTTTGAGTAAATATAAATAACAAACTAATTCCAAGTACAGCTAAAAGCAGGATTGAACCTAAAAATGGGATGAGCTTAATTCCATAGTAAGAATATAGGTATAAATTTTGTGGGTTTCCCATAGGCATCAAGCTACTACCGATGTTTGCCGCAATTGTCTGCAGGATGATTGTATCCATCATGTTCATTTGTGTTTTTTTACTAATGACAAGTGTTATTGGTACAAAAGTGAGGAGAGCAACATCATTTGTTACAAACATGGAGCAAATAAAGCATAACAAAATTAGAATAATAGATATTGACCTGCTGTTATTGCATTTATTTAAAATAGCAACGGCAAGTTTGTCTAATATCTTTAGCTGTTCAAAGGCCTTAATGGCCACCATTAGATTAAATAAGCTAATTAACACTTCAAAGTTAATATATTCGATCTTTGGCGAATGTATTAAGCAGCTTACAATTGCTAGTATCAGTGAAATGGTAAGTACTAAATCCTTTTTTAAAAATTCGAATTTCATAAGGAGTCTTTTTTTATTTTGAACGAATACTATTTCTTTCACAATACACCACCTGTAATCTATGTTAGTAAATATACGTTTTTGGGGATAACTCCATATTGCTAGAAAAGAGGATGTCATAAGGTCCTAAATAAGAGTTTTGTAATGTTTCATCCCTTCAACAAAATCCTTTTTTTCTTAGTTTCTTTAATGTTGTAAATATGTGCAATATAGACGAATCCAACTAGGGGGATTAATTGAGAAAACAAATGTTTTTTGTATGATACCATAAATAAATTAAATGTTTTATTTTTTTAATATTCTTATAATATTCTATTGATTCTTGATTTCAAATACTTTATAAGAAGTTCTAAAAGAGAAAAAGTATGCATGTTTTTATGAAGAAAATAGAGGCTTGTCAAAGGATAGGTAGAATAAAATCTGCGACGTTTGGATACTGTATAAAATTCACAAAATCTCACTGTTTTTTAGATGAAAAAACTTAAAATATTTTTTTGTTTTTATAAAAATCTGTACTTTTTCGTAACATTCTGTACTTTTAATTATAAATTAAAGACAAGCTTCTCTTAGTTGAATAGTGAAAGCGCTTTATAGATTTTTCGCGAAGTTTTTACCTGGCCTATTTTTGAGATTAGTAGTGAGAAAGGAGATATTTCCATGTTCTTAAGACAATTAACAAAAAACCACTTAATCACTATTGATTATTATGATTTAAATCACCGGTAAACGAAACAAACATAATAGTACAACAATGTTAGTGGATAAAAATATTAGTTTGCAGAAAGGGGTAGAGCATCCGTTGGTATAAGCGTTAAGTACTTCAAAATTTCAGTTTTACGGTTACATGTTGTGATGTTTGCTTAAACAGGCCAATCCGATTCAAATAGAAAATTTTTATCCTTGTTGTATTTGAATATGAAAGAGGTATTTATACCAGGAAATATAGGTGATTTTATATAGATTATGATATATAAAATTTAGCATGGAGTGATGATATGGAAAGGTTTTTTGTAGAGTTAGTCGGATCAACAAATGATTTTTTATGGTCTAAATTGTTAATTATTATGCTTGTTATTTGCGGAATTTATTTTACATTTAAATTGAATTTTGTACAGTTTCGAATGTTAAAAGAGATGGTCCGTGTATTAATGGAGGGGAAAAGTGGTTCTAAAGATCAAATCTCTCCTTTTCAAGCGTTTTGTATTGGTATGGCAGCCCGCGTTGGAACAGGGAATATCACAGGAATTGCGATTGCAATTGCATTAGGTGGTCCTGGAGCTGTATTTTGGATGTGGATTATTTCTATTATTAGCTCGGCCTCCAGTTTTGTCGAAAGCACATTAGCACAGATATATAAAGTAAAAGATAAAACTGGTTTCCGCGGTGGTCCATCCTATTATATGGAAAAAGGGTTGAATAAACGTTGGATGGGAGTATTATTCTCTATTTTAATCACAATTACTTTTGGTCTTGTATTCAATTCAGTACAATCAAATACAGTTACAATTGCTTTTCAAAACTCATTTGGTACAGATCGTCTAACAGTTGGGATAATCATGGCCATTGCTTTCGCTGCGATTATTTTTGGTGGTGTACAACGTATTGCAAAAATGGCTGAATACAAGGTGGTATTTTTAGCGGTATTATACATTGGAGTTGCATTATTTGTTGTAGTTACCAACATATCAAAAATGCCGGAAGTTCTTTCTCTTATTGTTCAAAACGCATTTGGTTTTAAACAAATAGCAGGCGGTTCAATTGGTGCAGCACTTATGAATGGAGTTAAACGTGGTTTATTTTCAAATGAAGCTGGTATGGGAAGTGCACCAAACGTTGCCGCAACAGCAACAACAAGTCATCCGGTGAAACAAGGACTGATTCAAGCATTTGGTGTATTAACGGATACACTGATCATTTGTACTAGCACTGCCTTTATTATTTTGCTGTCGGATGCATATAAACAACCGGGGTTAAATGGTATTGCACTTACACAAGCAGCATTAAGTGAACACATAGGTCCTTGGGCATCGGGTTGTCTTGCTATCTTTGTTTTTTTATTTGGATTTGGTGCGTTAATTGGCAACTATTATTATGGTGAAACAAATATTCGCTTCTTACATACAAGTAAAGTGTGGTTAATGATATACAGAATAAGTGTGTTGGCTATGATTGTATTTGGTTCTGTTGCAAAGATTCAAATTGTATGGGATTTAGCGGACTTATTTATGGGCTTTATGGTTATTATTAATTTAATTGCTATTACCTTACTTTCAAAAGTAGCATTTGCGGCGTTACAAGATTATATAAACCAGAAAAAAGCTGGTAAAGATCCTATTTTTTATAAAGAAAACATTAAAGGGCTTGAAAATATTGAATGTTGGGATAGTTATGAGGAAACTTCAAAAAAGAAAAGTGTGTAATAAGAAGGATATTCAGACTGCAATATGTCTGAATATTTTTCTTGGTTCTAGTGCAAATATTATTGATTATAGTAAAGAAAAAATCATTCTATATAAAGTTAATAGTACGGGGGAATATGATTAAATGATAAAGGATTCTAACGTTCAAGTTGAGGGTCAAGAAAAAGTTTGCTTAGATCAATGGGTAGCTCATTATCGAGCGTATGCAGCTAAGGGACGAAGCGCCAGTTATATTCCCGCTCTGGGGGAAATAAATGTATCGCAGTTAGGTATTTGTATAGTAAAGCCAGATGGAACAATGATAAAATCAGGAGATTGGAAGATACCTTTCACATTACAAAGTATATCAAAAGTAATCGGTTTTATAGCCGCTTGTTTAAGTCGCGGTATTTCTTATGTATTAGAACGAGTTGACGTAGAGCCAACTGGAGATGCCTTTAATTCAATTATTCGTTTAGAGATACATAAACCAGGAAAACCTTTTAATCCTATGATCAATGCTGGAGCGATTACGATAGCTTCACTTTTGCCAGGGACATCGGTGCAAGAAAAATTAGAATCTCTATACGTATTAATTGAAAAAATGATAGAGAAGCGTCCCGCTATTAATGAAATAGTATTTCAATCAGAATGGGAAACGGCTCATCGTAATAGAGCATTAGCATACTATTTAAAGGAGAATGGTTTTCTAGAATCAGATGTGGAGGAGACACTAGAGGTTTACCTAAAACAATGTTCGATTGAAATAAATACAGAAGATATTGCCTTAATAGGGCTTATACTAGCACATGATGGATATCATCCTATTCGCAAAGAACAAGTGCTCCCTAAAGAAGTAGCTAGGTTAACAAAAGCTTTAATGCTAACTTGTGGAATGTACAATGCTTCTGGAAAATTTGCTGCTTTTATTGGATTACCAGCTAAGAGTGGGGTATCCGGCGGAATTATGACACTTGTTCCCTCAAAATCTAGGAAGGATTTATCGTTCCAAGATGGATGTGGTATTGGTATTTACGGACCAGCCATTGATGAATATGGGAATAGTTTACCAGGAATTATGTTGTTAGAACATATTGCAAAAGAATGGGATTTAAGTATATTTTAAAAAGGAGCACAGATATTTTGGTGTTAGAGCGAGTCCAAAAGTGTTCAGACCTTATATTGTGTCTGAACATTTTTGAGTTATAAAGTATCTTTCTAAAGTAGAAGGGTGTAATGAATACTCACAATCTATAATGCTTTCGTTTATATCTTATTTATCAGTTTTTGAAAAAAATAGAGTAAGTATTGTATTAATGCAAATAGGTTTGTATACTGACTGTTAGGCGAAAGTGAGAAGTGATTATTTTGAATCTTAGTAATTTAGTAAAAAAAGACATCTATATTCTCGTTTTAATGATACTTACAGTACCCTTAGTAGGTGAAATAAAGTCATTTCCTTTAAATGAAACATTTAGAATGAGCTTTGGCGCACCAACATTTTTCTTTTTTTTGTTATTGTTTAGACGAATTCCAGCATTTTTACCGGGTTTTTTAACAGCGATAGTCGTGGTAGTATTTCGTATCTCAATGGATGTCATTATAAAGGGAAATATGGATTGGCTAGCCGCTTTTCATACTCACTATCCTAGTTTTTTCTTTTATTTTACGTATTCGTATCTCTTTCATTTAGCAAAAATCAAACGTTTTTATCATCAACCACTAATGATTGGTTTGATTGGTTGCATGATTGAAATACTGTCAGACTGTGTGGAATTAATGATTCAATATTTCGTATTAAAAACATCGATCACATCCGAGGCAATAAATGAGATCATTGTTATCGCATGTTCCCATAGTTTTATAGTTCTAAGCTTTTTCAATATGATGAAATTGTATGAAGCGCAATCAAGGGAGAGACACATAAAGAAACAAAATGAACACATGCTCATGCTCATCTCTAATTTATATGAAGATGCTGTTCATTTAAAAAAAACATTACAAGATGCTGAGAATATAACAAAAAAATCCTATGATTTATATAAAACTTTAGACTCTTTTGAGCACAAACAGATGGATTTTCATTTTGGGGATTTAAGGCAACAGGCATTACAAATTGCTGGTGAGGTCCATGACGTTAAAAAGGATAACCAACGTATTTTTGCAGGACTTTCAAAATTAATTTCTGATGAAAGTTTTACAGATTATATGTCTGTACATGAACTAGTAAATATCATTATACGGGCAAATACGAAATATGCACGGTTGCTAGAGAAAGACATCCAATTTGTGTATAAAATTGATGGTGTGCATCCTCATTATCATATTTATACAATCTTATCTATTATAAATAATATCGTTACAAACGCTGTAGAAGCTATCCAAGGTATGGGAACCATCACAATTGACATTAATAAAGACCATCATTTTGTTGAATTTCGAGTAGGAGATAACGGTCCAGGTATTTCTTCAAAATATAAAGATTCAATTTTTGAGCCTGGTTTTACTTCTAAATATGATGATTTAGGCAATCCATCGACAGGCATCGGACTATCGTATGTTAAAAAAATGGTCGAACAACTTGAAGGTGATGTTACGCTTGAGGACAGAACCGAAGGAAAAGGATCAATTTTTATAATTAGATTAGGGATTGATCATATAATTTCGAAAGGGTGATTCTATGTATTTTTATATAGTAGATGATGAAAAAGCGGTTCGCTCAATGTTGGCTCAAATTATCGAGGATGAAGATCTTGGAGAGGTTATAGGAGAAGCTGAGGATGGTTTATCTTTAGAGCAACAAATGTTAATCCTTAAAAATATAGACATTTTATTTATCGATTTGTTAATGCCGATTCAAGATGGAATAAAAACAATCCGTCAAATAAAACCTTCGTTTAAAGGGAAAATCATCATGGTCTCTCAAGTAGAATCAAAAGAATTAATTGCTGAAGCTTATTCGCTTGGTGTTGAATACTATATTATTAAGCCAATTAACCGGATTGAAGTATTAACAGTTGTTCGGAAAGTCATTGAACGAATTCGTTTAGAAAAATCGATAAAAAACATTCAAGAATCGCTTAATATGGTACTAAAATTGGATAGTAATTCAAGTGCGCAAGAAAAATACCGTAATGAAAAACATTTAAATACTTTTAATCATTTTCAAAATTCCATTCATTTTCTTTTGTCTGAATTAGGAATAGCCAGTGAAAGTGGAAGTAAAGATTTAATGGATATGCTAGATTATTTATATAAATATGAACAAGATAACACGTTGGAACAAGGCTTTCCCTCACTAAAAGAGATTTTTATGAATTTGGCTCAAAAAAAACTTGGGGATTCAGCTGAAGATGCCGAATTAAAAAGGTTCATAGAAGCTTCCAAACAACGGATTCGGAGAGCAATTTATCAATCATTAAACCATTTAGCATCCCTTGGACTTACTGATTTTTTAAACCCGAAGTTCGAAAATTATGCTTCTAGATTTTTTGATTTTACTACCGTAAGGAGAAAGATGACAGAATTGAATAATGAACCAACATTACCTGCTCGTATTGATACGAAGAAATTTATTCAAGTTCTTTATTTTGAAGCAAAACGAATACACTTGGAATTAAGATGATAAACTCTTGCTAATTATTATTTTCAATTAATAGAGTGATAATTGTTTTCATGTTATTTGTTTTATATAGTTTTTCTAAGAGAGGACTTTCCTTTATTTCATATTGGTTTTAAAATCAGAAAATTCCGTATCGATTCGGTAGAAGTGTATGAACTTAGAAGAAAAGAATATGTATTTTTTATTTTTTAAACATTAATATTCATTAAAAAAAAACGAGTATTTTCACAATAAAATATAAATACATAGTAAGTTGAATTTAAAAAAGATGCTATCTTCTAGCATCTTTTTTTCTTTAAGAGGAAATATCATTGATACTTATATTATTTAAAATTCAAATGCAAGCATATAAATAAAGGAAAAGGAGATAATATCTAACAAATTATAATTGGAAATGGTATTTTAGGTCAGAAATGTTTTTATATTAACTAGGTTATTGGTACTAAATAAGCATAATGGCTCGCTTTTCTGCTCTTTAATCTTATAGTTATTTTTTATTGAGTACATACCGTTCTTTAGAAATCTCAATCCAAGCAGAGTATATAAATTGGGTGATAAAAATGTGGAACATAATTACTTCTTATCTTCCAGATTGGAAAGTCTTTGTACAAGCTTTTATCTTGTTTTTAATTCCGTATACTATCTCAAGATTTTTTCATTGGGTTCGTATGTCAGAGAAAGAGTGGGAAGAATGAGTTGGTGGAAGTCAAGAGACAAACAAGTGAAAAAAAATAATATTCAAAGTAAAACGAAACAAGAGCATATACCTTCTCAAAATGCAATCGTTCATTTCACGAATGATTTTGCCTCTAACTTAGAACTTATAAAGCAACAAATCGGACATAATTCTGATGTTCGCTTTCGGAAGTTTAATATTGGACGCACAGATATTCAGGCTGGGATCGTTTTTGTTGACGGTCTATCAGATAAAGAGATAATTGACAAACATATTATGAAATTACTAATGGATGATTTTTCTGATGAATATAAAAATGAATCTTCTTATGTGGAGGGGACTGTTTCAAAAGAATATATTAAAAATAAAGTTCTTACAATTAGTGAAGTAGCAGAAGTCCATTACATAAAAGATTTAATACCCAAAGTATTGATAGGTTCAACAGCTCTTTTAATTGATGGTTTAGCAGATGTGTTTATTCTTGGTACAACAAAAGCAAATAAACGAAACATTGAGGAACCGGTATCGGAGGCATTAGTCAGAGGTCCACGGGTCGGATTTACTGAAGTATTAAGTGATAATACCTCACTTTTGCGACGGCATTGTGCAGATGATAATTTATCATTAGTAAAGCTACCAGTAGGAGAACGTGCAAAGAAAGAGTTAGTTGTCGCATTTATTAAAGATCTTGCTAGTACGGAATTGGTGGAAGAAATAAAAAATAGAATTCAGAAAATTGACATAGACAGTGTACTCGAATCTGGTTATATAGAGCAACTCATTGAAGATAATTATCTCAGTCCTTTTCCGCAGATTCAAAATACAGAACGACCTGATCGTGTTATTAGTGCTTTGATGGAAGGGCGAGTAGCTATTTTGTTAGATGGAACACCATTTGTTTTAATTGCTCCAGTTACATTTAGTATGCTACTGCAATCACCAGAAGATTATTATGAAAGGTGGCTTCCTGGTACACTTCTCCGCTTATTACGCTTCATGACAGCTTTTGTTTCATTATTTGCTCCAGCACTGTATATTTCTTTCATTTCATTTCATCCAGGATTAATTCCCACTAAGCTCGCTATTTCTATAATCGGATCGCGAGAAGGAGTTCCTTTTCCCGCTTTAATAGAAGCGTTAATTATGGAAGTAGCTATCGAAGTTTTGCGAGAAGCAGGTTTACGTCTGCCTAAACCGATTGGACCTGCAATGGGAATTGTGGGCGGTTTAATAATTGGTCAGGCTGCGGTAGAAGCAGGAATTGTTAGTCCAATAATGGTTATCGTTGTTGCGGTCACAGCTATTTCTTCTTTTACTATTCCGCAATATAGTGTGGGAATTACGTTACGCATTCTTCGTTTTGTAGCTATGTTTTGTGCTGCGATATTTGGCTTGTATGGAGTTATTCTCTTCTTTCTTTTACTTTGCAGTCATTTAGTGAAACTGAAAAGTTTTGGCGTTCCTTATACCAGCCCTGCTGTTCCATATCGATTCAGTGACTGGAAAGATTTTATGGTTCGCATGCCATTAAAAATAATGAGACGTCGACCGAAAATAATGCATACCAAAAAAACTATCCGCAAAAGGTAGCTGATGACGAAAGGAAGTGGCCTTCAGTGATTACTACTATACCTAAAGACCGAATAACAACTTCACAAGCAGTTGTTATTATTGTAAATTACATACTTGGGACAGGAATTCTTACTTTGCCCAGAGCATCTGTGGAAAAAGTGAAAACACCAGATGTATGGTTAAGTGTGATATTAGGTGGAATACTCGCAATGGTTTCAGGAGTAATTATGGTCAAATTAAGTCAGCAGTTTCCAGAAAAAACATTTTACCAATACAGTCAAGATATTGTAGGGAAATGGATAGGCAGATTGCTTAGTTTTCTTATTATAGGGTATTTTCTTACAACTTCAGCATTTCAAATTCGTTCAATGGCAGAAGTAATAAGCTTTTTTTTGCTCGAAGGAACCCCTACATGGGCTATTGTTATGCCTTTTATGTGGATAGGTCTCTATTTGATTATGGGTGGTATTAATTCAATTGCACGGATGTTTGAAATAATATTTCCTATTACTGTTTTTATTTTTTTAATCATTTCCTTTATGAGTATCGGAATATTCGAGATAGATAATCTCCGTCCCGTATTAGGTTTGGGAATTAAACCAGTGTTAGATGGGATAAAAACAACGTCTCTCGCATATACAGGTCCTGAAATTATGTTAATTCTTTTGGTATTTATGGAACAACGAAAGAAAGCAGTAAAAGCTATTTTAGTTGGAATTTCTATTCCGTTAATCTTTTATGTAATAACTGTTGTAATGGTCATTGGTGCATTATCAATTGATGGGGTTGTAACAAGAACATGGCCGACAATTGACCTTATGCGCAGTTTTGAAATTTCTGGTTTGATATTTGAACGTTTTGAATCTTTACTGCTTGTAATATGGATTATGCAAATATTTGCTACCTATACGATTAGTTACTATGCAGCTGCATTAGGATTAGCGCAACTCTTTAAAAAGAGTATTCATCCGTTTATTTTTGCTTTGATTCCAATCATTTACATCATTGCTATGACTTCGAAAAATATAAATGACTTGCTTAAATTGGGGGATATGCTCGGTAATGTTGCATTATTTTTATTTGGTTTACTACCACTGCTTCTTCTTATTATTACACGATTAAAAGGAGGAGTAGTGTGAAACATAAATTTAATTATATGCGGTTCTATTTTGCTTTGTTAGGGACGCTTTTGCTTCTATTTTTAACAGGATGTTGGAGCAGTAAAGAAGTAGAAGAGTTGAGCTTAACTGCAGGTATAGCACTAGATAAAGGGAAGGATTCAACAATTGAGAAAGAGGATGAGGAAGGAGGTTATCCTAAAAGAAATCTTATAACGGCTACTTATCAAATTGTTAGTTCGCAAGCACAAAGTAAAGGAAATGGACAACAAAAACGTTATATAAATGTTTCTGAGACCGGTGATTCCATTCATCAAATTGTTCGTGAGTTTTCATTGAAAAGAGAGAGCACAATGTTCAGCCCACATTTAAAAAACATTGTTATTAGTGATAATCTTGTACGTACATACAGTTTAGAACAATTACTTGAACAGTATCTCCGTGACAATGAAGTTCGGCTTAGCTGTATGCTCTTAATTAGCAAGGGGCTAGCGAAGGAGGTACTGGAATCAAACAAAAAAGGAGAAATCCCAGCATTTCGTTTGTCTGGAATTGCAGATAATAGAAATAGAACAACAAGGATTTTACCTCCTGTATCGCTCGCTAAATTGGAAGGAAAGATGCGGTCAGGGTCCAGTTTTCTTTTGCAAAATGTAATCTCGATAAAAGGAGAAACAAAATTTGCAGGAGCTGCTGTAATTAAAGGGAAAACAAAAAAGTTGATGGGTTTTTTAAATGAACAGGAATTAGAAGGAGTAGTATGGATAAACGGAAAAAGGAATGGTGGTGTGGTAAAAACTTTTGATAAAGAATCAAAGAAACTCATTATATACGAAATAAAGTCAATAAAAAGCAAAATCATACCACATGTTAACGGAAATAATATTTCCTTTGATGTAAACATTGAATCAGAAGGGCGTTTGTCTGAAAATTGGATGCAATCAGGAAAAGATTTTGAAAATGAATTTTTAAAAAAGGAAGAAAAAGCTATTGAAAAAGAAGTAAAGCACTTAGTACATCATGTTACAAAAAAAATACAAAAAGAATATCAAGTCGATATTGCGGGTTTTGGCAACCAATTAAGAATTAAACACCCGAGAACATGGGAGAAAGTCAAAAAAGATTGGGATCGAACATTTAGTAAAGTACCGATTAAATATCATATAAATGTAACTATACAAGATTATGGAGCATCAAGTTTAAAACGATGAGACGTCTCAATTGACCTTGTATTTACATAAAAACAAAAAGTTACGAAAATTTTAATTTGAAAATTTTTGTAACTTTTTGTTTTTTTATGTCCTTCTTATTATAGATTAAAGGAATGATTTTATCCCGCTATTTGCCGGGCAGTAAGACCCACACCTCAAAATTCAGCGAAAGCAAAGAAGTTATTAGAGGTATATGTAAGCTCTATATAGGAAGGAGAATTTTGAAATTCTATTGATAAACCAAGTAATTGTAATAGCCCTTATTTAGACTAATAATTTCAAAATCAATAAAATTTAGAGTAGAAGGAGCAAGAGCAAATTATTATGAATAAACAAATAGGATTCATCGGATGTGGAAACATGGGTATTGCTATGATAGGTGGGATGATTAAAAAAAATATAGTTTCTCCAGATCAAATAATTTGTTCAGATTTAAACGTCATTAATTTAAAAAATGCTAGTAATGAATATGGCATAACTATAACTACTAACAACAATGAAGTCGCTAACAGTGCTGACATTTTAATTTTATCAATCAAACCAGATTTATACTCATCGGTAATTAACCAAATAAAAGATCAAATAAAAAATGATGTAATCGTTGTAACTATTGCTGCAGGAAAAAGTATTAAGAGCACTGAGAATGAATTTGGTAGAAAGTTAAAAGTTGTTAGAGTAATGCCTAATACACCGGCACTTGTTGGAGAAGGAATGTCTGCGTTATGTTTTAATGAAATGGTTACAGAAAAAGATATAAAAGAGGTACTGAACATATTTAATATTTTCGGCCAGACGGAGGTCGTAAATGAAAAACTAATGGATGTTGTTACATCTATTAGTGGTTCTTCTCCAGCATATGTGTATATGTTTATAGAAGCCATGGCAGATGCTGCTGTACTTGGCGGTATGCCGAGAAAACAAGCTTATAAATTTGCGGCTCAGGCTGTATTAGGCTCTGCAAAAATGGTATTGGAAACAGGAATACATCCAGGTGAATTGAAGGATATGGTTTGTTCTCCAGGTGGAACGACGATAGAAGCTGTAGTAACGCTAGAAGAAAAAGGTTTAAGAACAGCTATCATTTCAGCTATGAAACGTTGCACGCAAAAATCTATGGAAATGTCTAGTTTAACTAGTAAGTGAGAAGCGAATTTATATAATATTTCAAATCTATTTAATGTAAAAGAAATATTATGAGGCTAGTTAATAACTAAGTAAATTTATATACAACACTAACGAGACGAACAAACCTTATTTTAAAGGGGATACAGAAAATATGAGTAATTTACTAAAAAAGAAATCCGTTACACAATTGTTAGAGCATAATCAAAGCAAGACTTTAACGAAAACATTAGGAGCATTTGATTTAATTATGTTAGGAGTAGGCTCGATAGTTGGAACAGGTGTTCTTGTGTTAACTGGATTAGTAGCAGCAAGAGATGCTGGTCCAGCAGTTATTTTTTCATTTATACTTGCAGCAATTATATGCGGATTTATAGCATTATGTTACGCAGAAATTGCTTCCACACTCCCGGCATCTGGTAGTGTATATACGTACTCATATGCAACAATTGGTGAGTTTGTTGCTCATCTAGTAGGTTGGTCATTGCTATTAATATATATTGTGGCAACAGCGGCTGTCGCTGCTGGATGGACAGGCTATTTCCACAATTTAATAAAAGGGTTTGGATTAGAGATACCTAAAGCTCTAGTAACGATTCCTTCGCATGGTGGTATTGTGAATCTACCAGCAGTAATCATTACATTGATATTAGCATGGATGTTATCCCGTGGTACGAAGGAAAGTAAACGAATCAATAATATAATGGTATTGATTAAAATTGGAATGATTCTGTTGTTTATTACGGTTGGTATATTCTATGTAAAACCAATGAACTGGATACCAATTGCACCATACGGTTTAAGTGGAGTTTTTACGGGTGGAGCAGCTATTTTATTCGCTTTTACGGGTTTTGATATATTAGCAACTTCAGCAGAAGAAGTAAAAGATCCGAAACGTAATCTTCCGATCGGTATTATTGCATCATTAATCATATGTACAATTATTTATATTATGGTATGCCTTGTTATGACAGGAATGGTTTCCTATAAAGAATTAAATGTTCCTGAGGCAATGGCTTATGTAATGGAAGTGGTAGGACAAGGAAAAGTCGCTGGTGCAATTGCTGCAGGTGCTGTAATTGGCCTTATGGCAGTTATTTTTTCGAATATGTATGCGGCAACACGAGTATTCTTTGCAATGAGTCGTGATGGATTGTTACCGAAATCATTTGCGAAAGTTAATAAGAAAACTGGAGCACCCACTTTTATAACTGGATTGGCAGGAATAGGTAGCTCTTTAATAGCTGGGTTTATTGACTTGAAAGAATTAGTTAATTTAGTTAATATCGGTAGTTTGGTGACGTTTGCGTTAGTTTGTCTATCAGTTATTATCCTACGTAAATCACACCCAAATTTAAAACGTGGATTTATGGTACCTTTTGTACCTGTATTACCATGCATTGCAATTGTATGCTGTGTGTTTTTAATGCTAAATTTACCGTTAAGGACATGGGTGTACTTTAGTATTTGGATTATTATTGGGGTAGTAATATATTTCCTTTATTCGATAAAACATAGTAATTTAAATGAGGAAACGATCTCGAAATTACATGATAAAATTGCGAGATAATAACGATAGAAAATTGTATTAATAATCATATTGATAGTTGAGTAAAATAGAAACAGTTTTTTGATATTTAGCAAGAACTAAAATGAAAAATCCTAGGACAGCAGAGTGCCTTTTTTAGAAACCTTGCCTGTTTTTCATGATTTAAAACTAATAAGGAGAGGAAAGTATGAGTGAATTGCATTTTATGAGTCTAGAAGAACTGGATAATGAATTAGAAAAAGATGACAGTGGTATTTATTTCATTAAAGATTATAATGACAATATTATTTATATAGGCAAGGCTTTTAGTATAAAAAGTAGAGTATTAGCTCATTTTAATAGTTATTCCAATATTAAGGAATATGTACATTTATTTAATAAAGTAGCGTATCTCATTGAAGATAGTTTGTTAAAACGCTCATTGTTACAAGTTACTTATATGATTAAATATAAACCAGTATTAAACAAAGAAGTCCAAAAAGAATTCCCAGAGTTATATACTCAATACATTAAGCAAACAAATAAAAAATCCATGTTGTTAGAAATTGATGAAGCTAAAGAAAAAAGGGATGAGTTAAAGAATAGATTAGTAAAATTAGTGGGTGGAAAAACTATGTTTTATGACATAATTTCTCTGTTAAACAATGGATATAACTATCATGTTCTCGCAAAAGTATTGAGCATAGAACTTCAAACTTTAATTATAATGAAAGAACACCGAAATAAATTCCCGATACCACATAATTATAAGAGGACAATCAAGCATCAAGATATAATGTATGCTTTATCTGGAAAAAAGAATTTAAGTACGTCAAGGTTAAGCACTTAAATTTAAAGTAGTAAATTCGTTGCTTTTGTTGTTATATTGAAATGCAATGTACATTTGTGTTTCAAATTTAATTGGTGGAATATGGGGAGGAAAAGGGTTCTTATAAAAATACTAGAAGAAATTAGGTTACTCATGCATAAATAGCATGAGTAGGCACATGTTATTTATAAATATATTGGAAGTACAATTATAAATATTCAAAGATACGAAAGTAATACAAATGAAATTCTTATTTCTGCTACTACAAGTACTATTGAGCAAATGAAGTATGAAATTGCTTTTGAACTAGGAGTCACACTGGGACCTGATACATCATCATCTGTAAATGGTTCGGATCGGTGGAGAGATTACAAAACGCTTAGTTCGAATGGCTGAAAAATAGTTAACAGGTCAATACAGATTACACTAAGAAAATAATCCGTATATATACGGATTATTTTTCCTTTAATTTACAAAAAAATAAATTTTGAAATTGAAAAAACTTCTCAGATTCCTTTGTAATGATCTTTTGTAGTTGTGTTAATGACATAGGTATCGAAAGAGAATTAAATCAATACGAATGATGTATGAGCCCTTAAAAGAGTTTTGGTGTTATTTGCAATTTTAATTCCATAATACTTAAGCCGATATAATAAAATGTTTTATGTCTAAATCGATATAAAGTAATAATTATTAAGTAATATTTCTTTTTTTATAGAATAAGTAAAAACTGATACTGTAGTAATTACTGTTTTGAGGTCAATTTACTGTGCACCTTAATTATTGAAGTTTTTTTGTTGATTAACAACTATTGTATTTGGAATTTAATAATAAGTTTATCCCGCTATTTGTGGGCAGTAAAACCCCGATTGGTGTGGGCTAATAATCAGTGGGGGATGAACAAAACCCCCACTGATTAAAGTTTCACTTTATGTGATGCGGTAATAAAACTATCTAGTTTGATATTCTTAGTATTTGTAAAGTATATATATTTTTTCCTCTTTTGTGGAAATTAAAACTAATGTTGCGACCAGTAATATAGTGCCAATTAGATAAAACTATTTGGCATTATACCGACAATATTTAAAATATTCCATTCATTTTTTTTGTTCTTATTTTTTGTTGATGAAAAGACCTTTCTCTCAATTAAAAGTTTAATTGAGTACTTGAATTTCCTTCACCTTTTACTTTTCAAAGCATAGTGCTTCAAAAATAGCCGTATCGCTTTCATCTGTTTCCAATTTCACAACTTCCTTATAATCTTTTTCTAAAATTTGGAACAAAATAGTTTTTCAGTTTCATATTTAAATTAGCAGTATTTATTTTTTTGAATTCAATTTGTATAAGTGATTGAATTGGAACTTTGACTGTTGTTTCTTGCGGTGGTACAGTATCTCCTGTTACTTTCGCTGTATTTTAAATCTTTTTCCAGCTTGGTCCTCGCATTGACTACCACTGTATTTTGTAGTACTTCACTGTTTTCTCAAGTTCAATAATTATATCTTGTAGAATTAAGAAAAGAACTTAACTTATTTCATTTACTTATCTACTCTGATGTTTAGATGCTAACTACAATTAAATAATATATGATTTTTATAAAAAAGATATAGTAATATTTTGTTGTGAATTGTACTAATTTGATATTTTATAGTATTATTTGTCGTGAATTATATATAACAGAATATATTTTATGGATCTATAAAGGAGAATGTAATGAATACTTCTATCGATATACAACACTTGTGTGATCTTGCACATAAAGCATTTAATGCCCCTATACATATTTTATCTGCAGACAGAAAGATTTTATATCATTCTACATCTGATAATGTTTGTAGTCCTTTTTATTCTTCAAAAGAAAAACATCTTACTGATATTTATCAAGAAAACGATCCCTTTAACTTGCCACTTTTCAGAAGTAACAACTATCTTGAAAATTTTGTTCTAATTCATATAGAAAATCATGATGATATTAAAGGGACTATTATAATCGGTCCTACTATACATCCAAAAGATTCAGATGATATGATCATAAAATTTCAGAAAGAATTTAAATCAAATGATAACATTCAAGAAAGACTTGCCTATTATCAGTGTTTATCTGAGATTAAAAAAACTACATTAATTGATATGGGAATTTTATTACATTACATGATTTTCAATGAAAAGTTAGATGTAGATATTGTCTTGGAAAAAAATAAAGTACTAGAGGAAATTCCTAATAAAAATGTGAAACCTGATTTATATATTTTAAAACGTCGACAAAACAAACCTAAAACGCACAATATGGCATTAGTAAATGATTTCTTTTCGACTATTAAAGAAGGGAATAAAAAAAAGTTAATACAGTATATGTATGCGGTTTCGCAAGAAGATGTTGAACTTATGCTAATAGAAGATCCGCTCAGGAATCAAAAAAACCTTGGAATTATTGCGATTACCTTAGCCACTCGATATGCGATAGAAGGAAACCTGCCACCAGATATTGCTTTTGCTCATAGTATTTTATATATACAAACCCTGGAACAATTAGATAATGTAGAATCTGCAAAACGATTGTCAGGGGACGCTTTACGTACCTTTGCAGATCGTGTGAAAGAATATAATGCAAAAAAGTATTCTTACGCGGTTACTACATGTATAAAACATATTAATAAAAATGTTTACGATGGAATATCTCTGAATGAACTTGCTAATCATTTAGAAATTACGCCTACTTATCTGTCTAAACTATTTAAAAAAGAAATGGGAATTACTTTAAGCGAATATATTCAAAGGGAACGAGTGGAAGAAGCAAAAAAATTATTAACACTCACTACTTATTCGTTATCAGATATCTGTGCGTGGCTTAACTTTAATGACCAAAGCTATTTTATAAGAGTTTTCAAAAAAATCACTAGCATGACTCCTAGGCAGTACCGTGAAAAATATACAGTAATATAAGCTTGTTATCTGCTGTCTCCAATGTAAAGACTTAAACATGGGTGTAAGTATCCCTAAAAATGAAAATACTGAACTTATTACTCTAGAAAGAGTTTGTGATTTGTCTAGAAAAAGAACCTATATTCAAATAGACGTATGAGATTAACCTGATATTATCTTGTTAGCGGAGCAGTTCAATTTTTAGGAGTTAGAAAAATAATGGAGAAGCAAAGTGTATCTATTTTTTTAATAACAATCATGTGCTGAATTTATCGGTATAGTTTTGAATTAGATAAACACTAGTCTGACGTCAGCTCAAACAAATAGCTCTTGAAGATTTGATAAACACATATGTGAGAAAAAGCTCAATGGAAATGTTTGTACCGTATAGTTAACTTGAAAAATACACTAACCATTATTTTGCTAAAGAAAACAAAAAGACAGAAGGCTGCAAAGTATTTCAAGGAAGCTTTGCAGCTTTTTTGTAATTTAAAACCTACGTTTATAACGAAGATAAGTTTATAGACTAATATCTTCATATTAGGTATTTATTAATAATAATATTAGGATGTTTTGTAAAAAAATCAACGATATAACATATATTACTAAACATATCTACATTTTATGCAATTATACATAACTAAATAAAGGTAAAAAAGTATAAAAAGACCTATTATATTATTCTATAAGTATTTTTTCTAAAATAAAATTTCTTGGTTGAGCTAAAATAGTTATTTTTAACCGTATACACATTAATTTGTAATCATTACAATTACAGAAATGAAATTTACGAATAACTATATTTGTATAATTTTTTTATGTGCATATTTTTATTTAACAGTAAATTATCGAGCTTAATCGACAAAATTTTTCTATTTACGCATTAAAAATTTAATGTTTTAATGAACAACATAACTGGTATGACCAGACAGAAAGGAGAAGGTTACGCTAATAGGAATTATAGTGAAGTTGTAAGTAACATTATGTTGAAAATGATTTTCTAAATAGTCTATTTATTTACGAGAGGTCAAGAATCAAATTTGTAATAAACGTGTTCTAAGTTTCTGCATAACAAAAGTGAAGTTATTCCGCAATAAAAGTATAAGCGATGTACAGTATAATTTCACCTTTTGTTGTCTAGTCAGGAGTTTGCTGACAAAACTAAGAGATATATTATCAAATTGAAATTAAACAATGTTATGACAAGATTAACTGTAAGCATTGGTTTATTGATTCTCGCGGTTCTGTAGGTTAAACCGCAATTCTAGAGAAGAATTAATAATTTACTATTCATAGGGTGCTTGATTCAAATATAGTTAATAAATTTTTGTTATTTATATTTGAAAAAATAGAGTATCGAAATGAGAGATAAGTAAAATCCTTACATCCTATTAGAAGTAAAAAATAACGATATTCCCCTATCTGAAAGATTTCTCCTTCCTAACCAGTTTACAAAGAGAGAGGTCGTACAAGTCATATGAATTAAGTTATAAAAACAGTGGTAAAGGAGTGTACGGAATGAAAACTAAAATAATTACAGGATTATTAGTCACATCCATTGTAACTGGAGGAAATATTCCTATCAATACTCTTGCAACACCAATCGTCCAAGCAGAAACTCAACAGGAAGGCATGGATATTTCTTCTTCATTACGAAAATTAGGTGCGCAATCTAAATTAATCCAAACGTATATTGATCAATCTTTAATGAGTCCTAATGTACAGTTAGAGGAAGTCACAGCTTTAAATACAAATCAATTCCTAATCAAACAAGATATGAAGGAATGGTCATCGGAACTCTATCCACAGTTAATTCTATTAAATTCAAAAAGTAAAGGATTTGTAACAAAATTTAATAGCTATTACCCGACATTAAAATCGTTTGTAGACAATAAAGAAGATAGAGAAGGGTTTTCGGATAGACTTGAAGTACTTCAAGAAATGGCTATGACGAATCAAGAAAATACGCAACGGCAAATCAATGAATTAACAGATCTTAAATTACAGCTTGATAAAAAATTAAAAGATTTTGATACTGATGTGGCAACTGCGCAAAGCATACTAAGTACAGATGGAACAGGAAAAATAGATCAGTTAAAAAATGAAATATTAAATACCAAAAAAGCAATTCAAAATGATTTACAGCAAATTGCATTAATACCAGGGGCTTTAAATGAACAGGGATTTGCTATATTCAAAGAAGTTTATAGTCTTTCAAAAGAAATTATTGAACCAGCTGCTCAAGCAGGGGTGGCAGCGTATAACAAAGGAAAAGAAATTAACAACTCTATTCTAGAAGCTGAGAAAAAAGCAGTGCAAGAAGCAACAGAGCAAGGTAAAACTGCTCTAGAGATTGAATCAGCAAAAAAAGCAGCTCGTGAAGCAATTGAGAAAAGCAAACAAGGTGAAATAGCAGCCGCAGCCGCAGCAAAAACACAAGAGTATGACCTGATGAAGGTCATTGATACTGAAAAGATCAAGAAAACATTTGGCGTTTTTGCTGAAGTAAATAAATTAACAGCAGAACAGCGAGCATATTTAGATGATTTAGAGAAACAAAATCAAAAAATATATGATTTAACAACGAAACTATCAATAGCTGATTTACAAAAATCAATGCTTCTTCTTACACAAAATGATTTGCATACGTTTGCAAATCAAGTAGATGTAGAACTTGATCTACTAAAGCGCTATAAAGAAGATTTAAATCTAATAAAAAATAGCATTACAAAATTATCTACTAATGTTGATACAACTAACGAGCAGTCTCAAAAAGATACATTAAGACAATTAAAAAATGTAATAAGTTACCTTGAAGAGCAAGTATATAAATTTTGATATTACGTTTTTGGAAATCTATAAAGATTATAAGCATTTAGCGAAAGAAGGAGAATAGTCATGAAAAAATTTCCATTCAAAGTACTAACTTTAGCTACATTAGCAACTGTTATAACTGCTACTACCGGTAACACTATTCATGCATTTGCACAAGAAACGACCGCTCAAGAACAAAAAGTAGGCAATTATGCATTAGGCCCCGAAGGACTGAAGAAAGCATTGGCTGAAACAGGGTCTCATATTCTAGTAATGGATTTATACGCAAAAACAATGATTAAGCAACCAAATGTAAATTTATCTAATATCGATTTAGGCTCAGAGGGGGGAGAGTTGCTCAAAAATATTCACCTTAATCAAGAGCTGTCACGAATCAATGCGAATTACTGGTTAGATACAGCGAAGCCACAGATTCAAAAAACTGCTCGTAATATTGTAAATTACGATGAACAATTTCAAAATTATTACGACACATTAGTAGAAACTGTACAAAAGAAAGATAAGGCGAGTCTAAAAGAGGGTATAAGTGATTTAATTACTACAATCAATACAAATTCAAAAGAAGTTACAGATGTGATTAAGATGCTACAAGACTTCAAGGGGAAACTATATCAAAATTCTACAGATTTTAAAAATAATGTTGGTGGTCCAGATGGGAAAGGTGGATTAACTGCAATATTAGCAGGTCAACAGGCAACGATTCCACAACTTCAAGCTGAAATTGAGCAACTTCGTTCTACTCAGAAAAAACATTTTGATGATGTATTAGCATGGTCAATTGGTGGTGGATTGGGAGCAGCTATTTTAGTTATTGCAGCTATTGGAGGAGCGGTAGTTATTGTTGTAACTGGCGGTACAGCAACACCGGCTGTTGTTGGCGGACTCTCGGCTCTTGGCGCAGCTGGTATTGGTTTAGGAACAGCGGCTGGTGTCACAGCATCTAAGCATATGGACTCCTATAATGAAATTTCTAACAAAATCGGAGAATTAAGTATGAAAGCAGATCGTGCTAATCAAGCAGTTCTTTCGCTTACTAACGCGAAAGAAACATTGGCATATTTATATCAGACTGTAGATCAAGCGATATTGTCTCTAACAAATATTCAAAAGCAATGGAATACAATGGGCGCAAATTATACAGATTTACTGGATAATATCGATTCTATGCAAGACCACAAATTCTCTTTAATACCAGATGATTTAAAAGCCGCTAAGGAAAGTTGGAATGATATTCATAAAGATGCAGAATTCATTTCAAAAGATATTGCTTTTAAACAGGAGTAGAACTGAAATTTAAAACCTAAATTGGAGGAAAATGAAATGATAAAAAAAATCCCTTACAAATTACTCGCTGTATCGACGCTATTAACTATTACAACTGCTAATGTAGTTTCACCAGTAACAACTTTTGCAAGTGAAATTGAACAAACGAACAATGGAGATACGGCTCTTTCTGCAAATGAAGCGAGAATGAAAGAGACCTTGCAAAAGGCTGGATTATTTGCAAAATCTATGAATGCCTATTCTTATATGTTAATTAAGAATCCTGATGTGAATTTTGAGGGAATTACCATTAATGGATATGTAGATTTACCTGGTAGAATCGTACAAGATCAAAAGAATGCAAGGGCACATGCTGTTACTTGGGATACGAAAGTAAAAAAACAGCTTTTAGATACATTGAATGGTATTGTTGAATACGATACAACATTTGACAATTATTATGAAACAATGATAGAGGCGATTAATACAGGAGATGGAGAAACTTTAAAAGAAGGGATTACAGATTTGCGAGGTGAAATTCAACAAAATCAAAAGTATGCACAACAATTAATAGAAGAATTAACTAAATTAAGAGACTCTATTGGACATGATGTTAGAGCATTTGGAAGTAATAAAGAGCTCTTGCAGTCAATTTTAAAAAATCAAGGTGCAGATGTTGATGCCGATCAAAAGCGTCTAGAAGAAGTATTAGGATCAGTAAACTATTATAAACAATTAGAATCTGATGGGTTTAATGTAATGAAGGGTGCTATTTTGGGTCTACCAATAATTGGCGGTATTATAGTGGGAGTAGCAAGAGATAATTTAGGTAAGTTAGAGCCTTTATTAGCAGAATTACGTCAGACCGTGGATTATAAAGTAACCTTAAATCGTGTAGTTGGAGTTGCTTACAGTAATATTAATGAAATGCACAAGGCGCTTGATGATGCTATTAACGCTCTTACTTATATGTCCACGCAGTGGCATGATTTAGATTCTCAATATTCGGGCGTTCTAGGGCATATTGAGAATGCAGCTCAAAAAGCCGATCAAAATAAATTTAAATTCTTAAAACCTAATTTAAATGCAGCGAAAGACAGTTGGAAAACATTACGAACAGATGCTGTTACATTAAAAGAAGGAATAAAGGAATTAAAAGTGGAAACTGTTACTCCACAAAAATAGGGAAATGTTAATTCTGATGTAAAGTGAACTAAACTAAAACATAGAAAGTCTATGATTACACTTTTAAACAGAAAAGTGATAATTAATAAATCCTTATATAACAGAAAGGCGGAGTCTCATTAAAGACTTCGCCTTTCAATTATATATAAATATGATTCGAATAAAAAATAAACTTGTAGTTTATTTGTTTTTTTAAATTTGCAACAGAATCGGTTAATTTGAAGTAGATTATATACATTTTCTTTAATAATTAATGATTTGAAGGCTGCTAAAGAAAGTTCAAACGATACTGATAAAAGATTTAGAACTTATTTTGAAAGACATCGCTTTTTAATAAGATTAGAACTTGAAATCATACCCTATATAGGAGGAATACGAAATAATGAAAAAAATCCCTAATAAACTACTCGCTGTATCAGCATTTTTAACTATAACAACTACTTATGCAGTCATACCGATAGAAACTTTTGCAATTGAAATTGAACAAACGAACACTGAAAATATGTCTCTTTCAGCAAATGAAGAGCAGATGAAAAAAGCTTTGCAAGATGCTGGTTTATTTGCAAAAGCTATGAATGAATATTCTTATTTGCTAATTCATAATCCAGATGTGAGTTTTGAAGGAATAACTATTAATGGAAATGCAGATTTACCTAGTCAAATTGTACAAGATCAAAAGAATGCAAGAGCACATGCTGTTACATGGAATACACAAGTAAAAAAACATCTTTTAGATACATTGACAGGCATTATAGAATACGATACAAAATTTGAAAATCATTATGAAACATTAGTAGAGGCGATCAATACTGGAAATGGAGATACTTTAAAAAAAGGGATTACAGATTTACAAGGAGGAATTCAACAAAATCAAAAGTCTGCAAAAGCATTAATAGAAGAATTAATTCAATTAAAAAATGCTATTGGAGAAGATGTTAGAACATTTGGAACTCATAAAGAGACATTACAATCGATTTTAAAAAACCAAGGTGCTGATGTGGAGGCTGACCAAAAGCGTCTAGAGGACCTTTTAGGACAAGTAAAATATCAAAAAGACATAGAATCTAAGGGATTAGACATGGTGAAAATCCCCTTTATTCCAACCTTGATTGCTGGTGGCATAATGATAGGTGATGCAAGAGGTAAGTTAGGTTGGCTAGAACCTGAATTAGCAAAATTGCGTCAGACTGTAGATTATAAAATAACATTGAATCGTGTAGTTGGAGTTGCATTTCATAATATTAGTGATATGCATAGTATGCTTGATAGTGCTATCACTGCTCTTACTTATATGTCTACACAATGGGAGGATTTAGATTCTCAATATTTGGGTGTACTGGGACATATTGATAAAGCTGATCAAAAAGCTGATCAAAATAAATATAAATTCTTAACCCCTAGCTTGAATGCAGCGAAAAACAGTTGGAAAACATTAAAAACAGATGTTGTCACTTTGCAAGAAGGGATAAAAATTGCAGAGAAAAAAGAACAGGATTTTTTGAATCAGCTTCGTCCAGCAAACGTTTTCTACTTTTATAAAAAGATTCATAACGCATACACTTTTGAAATAAAGACTGGAACAAATGCGCCAAATGCGTCTTATAAAGTTATGAATTTAACTAAAAACACTGTTCATAATATGTGGAGTGGAGGGGCTAATACTAACATGTGGGCTGATTGGCTTTCATTCAATCCAAATGATGAATTTGTGGTAGTAGCAGTAGTGGATGGTAAAGAATATGTTGTGTATAAAGACAAAGTACAAAATATAATGAACTGAATCTGAAAAGTAACAAAGTAATTGGAGCTGGACAATAAACTAGATACCAAGTTAATTGAAAAATCTCCTTATATCCTAGAATACTTTGCTCAAGCAAAAGAATTTGTTCAACGAAAAAGTAAATATTGAACCAAGGAGTTAGTTGTATTATGTGTATGGTTTTAACGAAAGGTTTCAAGTGCATTACTCATACAATTATGTAGTTATCCTGAAGTATCTACAGGTGTTCTAATCAACCCTGAAGAATTACTTAGCTTCCTAAGTGGAGTAATTTTATACCAAATTAAGTGAACGTTTTTGTACATAGATTAGTTGACATTTATATAGGCTTTTTCTAGTTTTAAAGATAGTTTTGTTTTTTGTGTTATTTTTCGGAAATTTCAGATGAAATTTCTATATTCATGAACTTAGCGCATAATGATTGTTCGATGAAACGACATACCACGTCCCTTAGAGTTTCAGACATATTACGATAACTTAAAGAAAAAAGATAATAGTATCAACGGTTACTATTATCTTTTTTGAACTATTTTTCATTAAAATATCTCATCTGCTGTGCCCCTTATTTACTTTTCTAGATTTTATCCTAGTTTAAAATTTATGCATTTGAACTGTTTATACAATTTGTAGGATTTTTAGCTTTTTTGTCGAATACACTTAATGCAAGGAGGGACATTACATGATTATTAAAGATTATTTCATCAACCTTTCTATTTTTTCTTTATTAGTTAGCGCAGCAATATTTATTCAAGTGTTTACAATTAATTCTAGTCGATATTTCGAAAAGCTCTATGGAGGGATTATTGCAGTTACGTTAATGTTCTTTTCTTTTCCATACATGGGATTTTCCTACGATCTTCGAGTTGTTCCTCTTATTCTATCTTTTATTTACTTTGGTCGTATTGCTGGTTGGATTACGTTAATTAGCATAATTTTAATGCGTATCTTTTACATTGGAGGGTATTGGGAACCTCCTGTGATTGCTTATTTAGGTATGGGGATTCTATTTTCTACTTTTAAAACTTATGTAAAAAAACTACATCCTTTTAAAAGTGCATCTTTCTATTTTTCTGTTTTTATTGGAATAAAGTGGTTAGTTGGGGTATTATTTAATACTACATTACTTTACACAGGAGGCTTATTATATATAACGTTAGGACTTTTAATTGGGCTATTTCTTATGGAAGCCTACCAGAAATTGTATTATTTAACACAGGACTTATCTAAAATGAATCGAGAATTAAAAAAATCGAAGCAAGAACTTACAGATACCGTACATGAGCTTCAAGGAGGAATTTTTAAATTTAAAAAAGTGGGTAAGCACTTTATACACACTTTATGTGATGGACAGTTTTATTATCAAAACGGATTTTATTCTGAACAGGTGGTAGGAAAAAGCTTACGTACTATTGATGCTTCTATTATTCCTCCACATTTAGTTCCACAATTGATGAAGTACTATCTTCAGGCATGGGAAGGAAAAGAAATTATATTTGAATTACCTTGGCCAAATGATAAAACTATTATTCTTATTGCGCTTAGGCCGATTAAACGAAATGGACAAGTTATTGAAGTTGTTGGTTCTACAGTTGATATAACCGAAAGGAAAAAGGTAGAATCAGAATTAAGCGCTACCAAAGAATTATTGGAATCATTTATAAAGCACAATCTAGATGCTATTACCATTTCTGATCGAGAAGGGCATATTTTACAAGCCAATAAAGCTTATGAAAAGATATTTGGGTGGTCATCACAAGAAATCATAGGTAAGAGATTACCTTGTGTACCAGATTTTTTAATGGAAGAATCGCTTAAAAATATTCAGAAAATTCTAACAGGTGAATCAGTAGTTACTAGATTAGAAACTGTTAGACAACGGAGCGATGGGAGTCTTCTTGATATCAGTCTGACAGTTTCTCCTATACTAGATGTAAGAGGAAATGTGATAGCTTTATCAGCGATATGCAGAGACATCTCTGAAAGAAAACAAGCAGAAAGAGAACGGCATCGATTACACCAGCAATTAAGAGATAGTGAAATGAAGTATCGTGCACTAATTGAACAAGCAACTGATGCGGTATATGTAGTAGAGCTGAATGAAGATAATGCTCCAAGTCGATTTATTGAGGTAAACCCTGTTGGGTGTAGAAGATTTGGATATAGTAGAGAAGAGTTGCTCTCATTATCATTTTCAAATATAGTACCACAAGATTCTCAAATGATCGTAAAGCTATTAGAAAAAATTAAAAAGGGACAAACTTCCTTCACTTTGCAAGATGAATATGTTTTTCCAACAGGAAAAGTAATAACAACTGAGTTTAGTGTTCGTGTTTTTAACTTAAATGGTAAAAAGGTTTTCCTAAGTATTTCTCGTGATATCACTGAACGGCTAAAAACAGAAGAATTATTACGAAAATCTGAAAAACTTGCTGTTGTAGGACAATTAGCGACTGCAATGGCTCATGAGATTAATAATCCATTAACTGCAATGAAAGGGTTCATGCAATTACTAAAAACAACGGAAAATGAGAATAATCAGGGTTATATTAATATAGTATCATCAGAGATTGAGCGTATAGAGAGCATTACAACTGAATTTATGGCGGTAGCCAAACCACAGGTGGTAAAAATACAGCCTAATGACATTAGTGTGCTAATGGATCAAGTTTTAATGCTACTACAACCTCAAGCAATGATGCATAATATAAAATTTAGAATCGATCTTAACCCTGGTATTCCATTGATTTCATGTGAAGGAAATCAATTAAAACAAGTATTTGTTAATATATTAAAAAATGCAATTGAATCTATGCCGATGGGAGGGGAAATTCTCATTCAATTAAATATACTTGATAATAATCAAGTAAGCATTCGTTTTATCGATCAAGGGTGTGGGATTCCAAAAGAACGTATACCATACCTCGGAGAACCTTTTTATAGTATTAAAGAAGAGGGGATTGGCTTAGGGTTAATGATCTGTTATAAAATCATTGAAACACATCAGGGAAAGATATTTATTGAGAGTGAAATGAATAAGGGGACTATAGTTGAAGTCACTCTCCCTATTTGTACACTTCAAAATTAATATATTCTTTTACTGAAATTTTTTAAGAAACCATACAGAATGTAGTGTTATTAAACAAAACTGTATAGAACTTTCTATCGCTGTTTACAAGAGGAAATGACAAACGCAACAAGACATGGAGAAGCGGGAAACGATACAAGTCTTGTTACAATATCATACAAATCATGTAATACTTCCAAAACAAGATTGTCTGTATATGTCGAAGAGTTATATCGATATACGCTTCCAGATACACTTAATCAATTAACTATAGAAGCTGGTGGAATAAAACGAAAATATAAGTATCATAGGCACCATTTTCTATCCTAATTGGTTAGTTAATACTAAAATTCATTTTTTTACCAGTTAATTACTATCTCAAAATGCAAAGTTTTTGGAAATAACTATTTTCGATGTGAGATGAAAATGGGAGAATAGATACTTAAAATTTAATAAAAAAGATAAGATTACGGAGTGTAATCTTATCTTTTCATTAAGAATAATACATTGTATCTTTAAGGTTTTAAAATGACTTTTATACAATCATCTTCACGATTATTGAAAATTTGATAACCGTAGCTCGCTTCTTCAAGGGGGATTTTGTGCGTAATAATCTCTTTTGGATCAAATTCTTTATTTGTTATTTTTTCAAATAGTTCCGGCATAAAATGAATGACAGGTGCTTGTCCCATTTTAAGATTAATATTTCTAACCCAAAATGCACCGAGTGGGAAGGCATTATAGTTGCCACCATAAACGCCGGTCATTTGAACCGTTCCATATTTTCTTACGGCTTTCGTAGCTATTTGAATAGGGCCGAGAGTTCCGCCTTGTAATTTCAATTTTTGTTCCAGAAATTCTAGAGGCGATTTTTTTCCATCCATCCCTACGCAATCAATGACTACATCGGCACCACCATGTGTAATTTCCTTTAAATGTTCTCCCATATCGGGGAATTTTGTAAACTCAAATACCTCAACATTGTTAATCTTTTTTGCATAATTCATCCGATAATCTAAGTAATCCACTGCAATTACACGTTTAGCACCTTGCATCCAGGCAAATTTTTGTGTCATTAATCCAACAGGGCCACAACCAAGAACGATAACAGTATCACCTCGCTTAACACCTGCGTTTATTACACTCCAATAGGCTGTTGGTAAAACATCTGATAAAAATAGTAGGGATTCATCTTCAAGTTCGCATGATTCTGGTATAACAAATGGAGTGAAATTTCCAAAAGGAACTTTCAAATATTCAGCTTGTCCGCCTGGATGATTACCAAATTTCTCTGTGTAACCAAAGTATCCACCAGAATCGTAATGAGGGTTCGAGTTATCACATTGACTTTCCATTTCATGTTGGCAATAGAAACAATGTCCACAAGCAACGTTAAAGGGGATTACAACACGGTCTCCTTTTTTTACTTTAGTAACATCTGGACCAACTTCTTCAACAATTCCCATTGGCTCATGACCAATAATGTACCCTGGAGGTAAAGGCATGTTGCCTTGATATAAATGTAAATCAGAACCGCAAATAGCAGTTGAAGTAATTTTTACAATAATATCATCTTTTTTCTCTAACTTTGCATCATCCACCTGTTTAACTTGTACTTTGTTTGGTCCTTGATAGGTTACAGCTTTCATCTCAAATCTCCTTAGGAATCATTTTTTATAATTTATATGTATCTCTTGGCAAAACAGAAATCTTTAGTAAAGAGGAATCAATACATAGTGTTGTTATGAAAGTATGGTATAGCAACTCTTCTTTCTTATATCTTTTAGCCCTATTTTAAGAAGAAACTCAATATTTATACACAATATAATTCCCATAAAAAGGATAATTATTATTTCATAATTTGTAGCATATTAAAAACATCGGAGGTGAAACAATATGGGAAAAAATAATAGTGGAAGTCGTAATGAAGTATTAGTTCGAGGCGCTGAACAAGCTCTTGATCAAATGAAATATGAAATTGCACAAGAGTTTGGTGTACAACTTGGTGCAGATACAACAGCTCGTTCAAACGGATCTGTTGGTGGTGAAATTACAAAACGTTTAGTAGCAATGGCAGAACAACAACTTGGTGGTAGAGCTAACCGCTAAGTAAATTAGCTTAAAATATAGCAAATATGTAAATCAATTTCTTTTGTGTATTCATAAAAATAAAAAACCTTATATTAAACAGATTCTCACTCAAAGATTATTGATAATCTTCTTTCATAATCTTTGAGTATTTAATTTGTAAACTACTTTCCTAAACAATAAACACGCAGTGTTGGAAAGGTGTTTTCCATGCATAGTAGAAAATCTTTTGCAGGAAAAAGCATACTTAAAAATTTGATTTCAATATTGAAATCAATATTTATTATGATATTTTCGAAAGGTAGGAATTTAAAAATGGGTATATTAAGTGGAAATCCTCAAAATGAACCTTTACATTACGGAGAAGTATTTGACATTTGGAGTTATCTTCTTGCTGCACAGGGTGCAATTGCAAGCCATCAAGTGTTTATGAATCACACAGGTGATGAAGATTTGAAGAAGTTTTTAGAAGGCTTAATTGAAAATGATATGAATTCGGAAATAGAAGAATTAAAGGCACTTTTAAAAGTTAATGGGGTCGCTTTACCGCCAGCGCCTCCAGAACGTCCAGTTGCATCTATTGAAGACATTCCTCCGGGAGCGCGTATTAATGATGTTGAAATTGCTGCAGCTGTTTCTACAGGATTAGCAGCTGGACTTGTGACATGTAGTCAAGTAATGGGAAAATGTCTTCGAGAAGATGTAGGTATGCTATTCGGACAATTTCATATGAAAAAAGCGCAGGCAGGTGTAACGCTGCTACGTTTAAGTAAGAAAAAGGGATGGGTAGTTCCACCTCCATTACATGTAAGAAATTCTGACCAAGCGTAATAAACAAAAATAAAAAAGTGGCGTTGGCCACTTTTTTATTTTTTAGGTGTATCCTCAAGCTTGGACTTATTTATTGTGGAAGAATCCATATATTCATCTGATATCTCCATAGCGTATTTATCATGGTGAATATGATTGTGTTCTCTTAATTCATTGTCATTACGCAGTACTAACTTCTGCATATAAATATGGAAGAACACTTCTATTCCGCCAATAATTAAAGCAGCTAAAAATGAAGAAAATCCAATATTATGAGTAGAATCTAAATTAGTAAACAAGGATGTTAATAACCAAATTCCAAAGAAGCTTAAACCGAAATCTGCCATTGTAGCAATCGCATTTCCGTATTTAGGTAAAATGAAGAGATCTCCGATTAAATAGGCAGTTCCCGTAAGGAAAAGAGAAATTAATAATACTCTAGGAATTGAAATGCCTTGAAAGATACTGAGCATGATTAGCAATACTGCAGTTATCGCTGTGTACTTAATTAATAAGGCAACAATATGTTTCATTATTTTCCTCCATTGTTTAAATGTATATGGAATACAATATTTCATTAAAAACGGATTATGCTTTTATGTAGCGTAACCCGTTTTAATCACCCTTTAATGGTAAGAAGTACAACCTGGGTAAGAAGCAGGCTTATACTATGGATAGTATTTGCGGAATATCGAGCTTTATTCATAAAGGGTAGTTCCATTCTTATAATAGAGATGTTGCCTAAGTACAGTGTTTTTTCATATTAAACTTAATATTCTTTGGTGTTTTGATTTTGCATTATATTTTGATTCATTAATGTGAAAATAAACAAAGTATTTCCGCGTTTAATGCATCTTTTTATCTATATATTTTCCGTAATCAGGTACAGCAATTTTATCAAATTCTTGAACGAGTGTTTTGAGGCTTGTTGATAGCAATTCACCTGACATCGGTATGCCATGTCCAGTAACAGTGGTTAAAGGCTTTAACTTCTCTAGCTTAATAACGGACTCTTTAGCGGCTTTCCAGTCTGTTGTTAAATAACGAGGCGGACCGCTTATTTCCTGTTCTTGAGTTATTACTTTATACAGATACTCCTGTTTCACTGTAACAAAAGCGTCCCCAGCGATTAAAGTTCGGTCTTTTTCTCGGAATAATGAAATATGCCCTGGAGTATGTCCTGGTGTATGAGTCCATCTAAACTCTGGCATATGGGGAACAGTTCCATCGGTAGGTAGCGTTTTTACGTTATTTCCTAAGTCAATTGGTTCGTTTGGGAACAGAGGAGACATTTTCGCTACCATACCACCTTCAACTGTAGGGTCTGGTTCTGGATAGCTTTGTTGTCCGGTCAGGAACGGTAGCTCCATTTGATGTGCATAGACGGGAACATCCCAATGCTTGATGAGTTCAATTATCCCCCCAACATGATCAAAATGACCGTGAGTTAAAATAATTGCTTTTGGGCGACTATTGGTACCAAATCGATCCTCAGCGATAGAGATAATTTCATTTGCACATTTAGGCATTCCAGCATCAACTAAAACAAAATCATTGGTCTCAGGATTTCCAACAAAGCATATATTGACGATTTGAATCGTGTAACAAAATAAATCAGGCAATACTTCGATGCCGTGACCACTTTCAATTGAAGTTGCTGGAATAAACTTGTAATCACTTCCATAATTCATTTCATTGTCCAATTTTTCTCCCCCTTAATATATTTTAATACGACATTATAGTTCCCTAATCTTGAAAATTCATTTTGGCGAATTTGAGAAAAGAATTAATGTGGGATTAAAAACAATAATTTAGTCCTAGAATTAAGAGGGATTCATATCAATTTATATAAAGTGCAAACAAAAAATATTGCTTTTAAAGTCACAGATTCTACTATTTTTGAGGCGAATTTATGGCTTAATAAAAGATTTATAAAGATATTACAATATGGATTTATATAAAAAAGACATAACAAAGGTCGATAGAAATCCATTATGTCTAATGATTGCTTTTCATAATCAAAGAATGTTTAAGTTTGGTGATGTAATTGAAGTGAATTAGAGGGGAAATAGAAGTGATAATCTCTTCCTAACTTAATTATATCATGTAATTTACGTTCGAAATAGACTGTTTCTTCTTATTTACTACTGTTACAATCAAGAACACATGAATAGTAAGGAGAGGTGCCAAATGAGTTCTTTCGTTCTCGATTTTCAGGAAATAGAAAAAACGCAACTTTTTCTCGTTGGTGGAAAAGGATTGAATTTAGGGGAGTTATCCAATATTCAAGGGATACAAGTGCCAGAAGGATTTTGTGTTACAACGGTAGGGTATGAACAGGCCATCGGAAAAAATGGAGCATTTCAAACTTTATTGAATCAATTAACAATGCTAAAAATTGAGGAACGAGATCGAATTGGTGAAATTAGTAAGCAGATTAGAGAAGTCATTATGGCGGTGGAAATTCCAGTTGATGTAGTGGAATCAGTAGCTCATTATCTCTCGCACTTTGGCGATGAACATGCGTATGCAGTGCGGTCTAGTGCTACTGCTGAAGATTTACCGTATGCCTCGTTTGCTGGTCAACAAGATACGTATTTAAATATTATTGGAAAAGAAAACATTTTGCAGCATATAAAAAAATGCTGGGCTTCTTTATATACAGATCGAGCAGTTATATACCGAATGCAAAACGGTTTTGATCATAATCAAGTTTCTATATGTGTTGTCGTTCAAAAAATGGTTTTCCCTGAAGCTTCAGGGATTTTATTTACTGCGGATCCAATTACTTCGAATAGGAAGGTGTTATCAATCGATGCCAGCTTTGGACTTGGTGAGGCGCTAGTATCTGGATTGGTTTCTGCCGATAATTATAGGGTAAAAGAAGACGAAATCGTCGAAAAGGTCATCGCAACGAAAAAATTAGCCATCTATGGACGAAAAGAAGGCGGAACAGAGAGAAAGAAAATTGCTCCTAATCAGCAAAAAATTCAAACACTTACTGAACAACAGATTTTACAACTAGCACGCATCGGAAGACAAATCGAAGCTTATTTTGGTTGTCCGCAAGATATTGAATGGTGCTTAGTTGATGATACAATTTATATAGTCCAAAGCAGACCGATTACGACTTTATATCCAATTCCAGAAGTAAATGATGGGAAAAATCACGTGTATATATCAGTTGGTCACCAACAAATGATGACCGATGCGATGAAACCATTAGGTTTATCTTTTTTCCTGTTAACGACTAGTGCACCTATGTGTAAAGCTGGAGGCAGGCTATTTGTTGATGCTACGCAAAGACTAGCTTCACCTGCTAGTAGAGATTACTTAATAAACACTTTAGGTAAATCGGATCCGCTCATACGAGATGCATTAACGACTGTAATTGAGCGAGAGAATTTTATTGAATTGTTATCGGATGATGAAAAAGAAAAGGATCTTAGTAAAAAAGTGCCACCTGCAAGTTCGCAACCACAACCTGAAAACGATCCGGAAATCGTTACGAATTTAATAAAGAATAGTGAATCATCAATAGAAGAGTTAAAACGAAACATGCAAACGAAATCAGGGGTAGATGTACTTGATTTTATTTTAGAAGACATTCAGCAATTAAAGAAAGTATTATTTAACTCGCAAAGTATAGCTATCATTATGGCAGGTATGAATGCTTCATCAGGGATTAATGAAAAGATGGAGCAGTGGCTAGGAGAAAAAAATGCAGCAGATGTACTTTCACAATCTGTACAACATAATATTACGTCAGAAATGGGGCTAGCGTTATTGGATGTGGCAGATGTGATTCGGCCGTATCCGGAAGTCATTGCGTATTTACAGCATGTAGAAGATGACAGCTTTTTAGATGAATTAATTCAGTTTAAAGGCGGGGAAAAAGTTCGGGATGCAATCGATGCTTTTCTAAATAAATATGGAATGAGATGCAGCGGAGAAATCGACATTACGAAAACGCGCTGGAGTGAACAGCCAGCTACAATTATACCGATGATTTTAAATCATATAAGAGACTTTGAATATGGTGCTAGTAAGCGGAAGTTTGAAGAAGGGCTGCAGGAAGCTTTGAAAAAAGAAAAAGAGTTGTTAGAGCGATTGCAGCACTTGCCGGATGGGGAACAAAAAGTAGAAGAGACGAAGAGAATGATTCGTAACATCCGCAATTTCATCGGTTATCGTGAATATCCGAAATACGGCATGATTCATCGTTATTTCATATATAAGCAGGCATTACTGAAAGAAGCAGAGAAACTTGTGCAAAATAATGTTCTGGATGAAATAGAAGATATATACTATCTAACTTTTGAAGAACTTCACGAAGTCGTCCGCACAAATAAACTAGATTACAAGATTATTCATAAACAAAAAAATGCGTACAAATTATATGAAAAACTAACACCTCCGCGTGTTATCACGTCTGATGGAGAAATCATTACAGGTAAGTACAAACGCGAAAATCTCCCGGCTGAAGCAATTGTAGGTTTGCCTGTTTCTTCTGGAGTGGTTGAGGGGAGAGCACGCGTTATTTTAAACATGGAAGACGCGAATTTGGAAGATGGAGATATATTAGTTACGGCATTTACCGATCCTGGGTGGACACCTTTGTTTGTTTCTATAAAAGGGTTAGTCACTGAGGTCGGCGGGCTTATGACGCACGGAGCAGTGATTGCACGTGAATATGGCCTGCCAGCAGTTGTTGGAGTAGAGAACGCTACGAAACTAATAAAAGACGGGCAACGAATTCGGGTACATGGAACAGAAGGATATATTGAAGTGTTGTAGTTGTATTTTAGATAAATAAAGAAATCGTCCACTAAATATAGTGGACGATTTCTTTATGATTTTAATAGTTTTATCAACTTTCATCAATATTTTCTGAAATATTGATGAATCAGAATGTATGTTCATCTAAAACAAAGGATTTTTTCAAAAATATTACAAATTCAGACAATGCGTTGATAATTTTCTGAATTTTCCGTAATATATAAACGTTGTATCGTATTTAATATTGGGGAGGAATAGGGATGAAGAAAAAACCTTTTAAAGTGCTGTCTACGCTTGCGGCGGCAGCTGTGCTTAGTTGCACATTTGGGTATGGGGGTCAATCTGTTTATGCGGCAACGCCGTCTAATGGAGGAACTTTAAGTCCGATTGATGAAAATTTAATTCAAGAGGAGCGTTTAGCAGATGCGCTCAAGAAACGCGGTGTAATTAATGAATCTACGTCGAAAGAAGACACATTAAAAGCTGTTGAAAAATACGTAGAGAAGAAAAAAGGAGAAAATGCGGGAAAAGAACCAGCAGCGGGGGATAGTGTTACGAGAGAAGCGGCTGACTTTTTGAAAAAAGTTAAAGATGCAAAAGCAGATGAGAAAGAAAAAGCAGATCAACCTGCTAGTGGCCCGGTAGTTGGACAGGAGCCGGTTAAAGGGGGATTAAACGGCAAAGTACCAACTACTTCAGCGAAGCAAAAACAATATAACGGTGATGTTCGTAAAGATAAAGTTCTTGTATTGCTAGTAGAGTTTGCTGACTTTAAGCATAACAATATTGATCAAGTACCAGGTTATATGTATTCAAATGATTTTAATCCAGAACATTATCAAAAAATGTTATTTGGTAATGAGCCATATACACTCTTTGATGGTTCAAAAGTACCAACATTTAAACAATATTATGAAGAGCAATCTGGTGGTAGTTATACAGTAGATGGGACAGTAACAAAGTGGTTGACAGTTCCTGGTAATGCGGCGGATTATGGCGCAGATGCAGGAGATGGTGGTCATGATAATATGGGACCAAAAGGGCCGCGTGATTTTGTAAAAGAGGCATTAAATGCGGCTGTAGAAAGTGGTATTGATTTATCTGAATTTGACGAATATGATCAATATGACAATAATGGTGATGGTAATAAAAATGAACCAGATGGTCTGATTGATCACTTAATGGTTATTCACGCTGGAGTTGGGCAAGATGGAGGCGGCGGTAGACTAGGTGATGATGCAATTTGGTCACATCGTTGGCACCTTGGAACACCATATCCAATTGAAGGAACAAAAGCAAAAGTTGATAACTGGGGCGGTAAAATGGCAGCATACGACTACACAATTGAGCCAGAAGACGGAGCAGTTGGTGTATTCGCACATGAATTTGGTCATGATTTAGGTCTTCCAGATGAGTATGATACGAAGTACACAGGAGCGGGTGAGCCAATTAACTCTTGGTCTGTTATGAGTGGCGGTAGCTGGGCTGGTAAAATTGCAGGAACAACACCACCGAGTTTTTCTCCGCAAAACAAAGAGTTCTTTCAAAAGAACATGGGCGGGAACTGGGCCAATATTGTAGAGGTTGACTATAATAAATTAAATCGCGGTATCGGTTATGCGACGTATTTAGATCAAAGTGTGACGAAATCAAATCGTCCTGGACTGATTCGTGTTAACTTACCAGATAAAGAAGTAAAAGGTATTCAGCCTGCATTCGGTAAGAAGTACTACTATAGTACAAAAGGTGATAATCTTCATACAACATTAGAAACGCCAGTATTTGATTTAACAAATGCAACAAATGCGAAGTTTGATTACAAATCAATGTATGAAATTGAAACGGATTATGATTTCCTTGAAGTACATGCAGTGAAAGAAGATGGTACGAAAACGTTAGTGGATCGAATTGGTGAAAAGAATGTAAAAAATGGTCTAGACACAACAGATGGTAAATGGATAGATAAGTCTTATGACTTAAGCAAATTCAAAGGTCAAAAAGTAAAATTAGTATTCGAATACATTACAGATGGTGGTTTAGCGCCGACCGGTTTTACTTTTGATAATGCTACATTAACTGTAGATGGAAATGTTGTGTTCTCTGATGATGCAGAAGACGAAACGAAATTTAAATTAGATGGTTTCGTTGTAGCAGACGGTTTTGATAAGAAGAAGCATAACTACTATTTAGAGTGGAGAAACTATGCTGGTGCTGATCAAGCGTTAAAATATAGCAGTGGTGTACCGTATAATACAGGTCTTCTAGTATGGTATGCAGACTCTAGCTTTACAGATAATTGGGTTGGTTTACATCCAGGTGAAGGTTTCTTAGGAGTTGTTGACTCTCACCCAGAGGCAATTGTTGGAACGCTAAACGGAAAACCAACTGTTAAAAATAGTACAAGATTCCAAATCGCAGATGCTGCGTTCTCCTTTAACCAAACGCCAGCATGGAAAGTTGTATCTCCAACACGCGGAACATATGATTACAAAGGATTACCAGGTGTAACGAAATTTGATGATTCTAAAGCATATATGAACGACTTAATCCCAGATGCAGGACGTAAAGTACCGAAATTTGGATTGAAATTTGAAGTAGTTGGACAAGCAGATGATAACTCTGCAGGTGCAGTTCGTTTATATCGTTAATAATGTAGAAGCTGTTGAAGGGGAGTCCTTTCAACAGCTTTTTTACAGAAACATAAATTTCAAGTTATTAATAAAATAATAGAAATTACTAAGCAAGCGGGCTTATTTCTTTAAACCAGCTGCATAAAAAGGTCCATGAACTGCGATTGTTGATAAAATACGAGGAATTTCCTCAGGTGTTTCTTTTTGGCCACTATTTAACCATTTCTGGATGCCATATAAGAAGTTAAGTATTGGCTTGGAACAAGTAAATTCTCCTTATTAATGAGAGCACCATTCGTATCTTCAAATAATGCTTTCCACATAAAGTCTTTCAACTTTGTTTGAAAAGATAAATCTCCTTTTGGGCTTAATACATCTTTCATAAAATCACTATTTTCATTTAGAAATTCAAGAATAGAAGAGTTTGGATTTGTGGTTTCACTCTGTATACATGCTCCTATTATTTCAAATTGCATAAAGTGTTATGTGAAATAATGGAGGGGATACGATGTATAGCTCGAATTATTATGATTGGTATAGGCAAAATGATAAGCTGATTCGTGATATTGAGAAAGCAATTAACGGAGAGTTTAGTGCTATAAATTGTTATGCGAAATTAGCTAATATGGCTCCAAATGTGGCGGAACGAAATCAAATTCTTGAAATTCGTAATGATGAAATAAAGCATTTTCATCAATTTGTACAGATCTATACAAATTTAACTGGTCAGCAGCCGAAACCACAAATTACAGAAGAATGTCCGAATACGTACTTACAAGGATTAGAATTTGCTATACAAGATGAACAGAAGACAGTGGATTTTTATTTGGAAATTTCAGATGAAACATCAGATGCGAACATGAAAGAGTTGTTGCGGAGAATAGCTGCCGATGAACAAAATCATGCGGTATGGTTTTTATATTATTTTGTGAAAACGAAGTGAATGCTTAAGGAATTAAAAACGTTTCACTAGTAGTGAGACGTTTTTTTTGTGGAATACAAGCTGTAAAATAGATATCTTGAAAGTGTAGTGGTTAATTTTGGTATATAATGTATAAAACGAAAATTAGTAAAAGAAGTAAGTATATGAAAGGAGAACGGCAATATGGCGAGAACTACAATTAAAGAATATACCATTCGAATTGCTACTGAAAATGAAAGTGATAGCATTATTACTCTATTAAAAGAAGTAGCACAGTGGATACAACATAAAGAAGTGGACCAGTGGCAGTACCTGTTAGGCGGAGAGGCTACGGCTGAAATATTAGAAGGTATAAGAGAGAAATATACATATGTGGTTACGAAAGAAGATGAAATTATCGGTACAGTTACAGTATCTCCTAAACAAAATGAATGGGATGAATATATTTTTGGTAAAGAGGAAGTTTCTAATTCATTATATATTCATAGATTTGCGGTGAAACGGATGTATAAGGGTAACGGAATCGGAGAATGGATGTTACGGTGGATAGAAGAGAATGTACAACATGACAAAGAGTTTTTAAAACTAGATTGTGTAGGGCATAATCACATATTGAATGATTTTTATAAGAGAAATGGTTTTGAATATGTTGGCAGTACAGAGGGACTTAGTAAGTTTCAAAAGAAAAGGGGATAGTGAATGAATCAAATTGATACTGGGTTAGTTAAAAGGTTAATAGAGGAACAGTTTCCTGAATGGGCACATTTAGAGGTGCAACCTGTAAAGTTTAGTGGGCATGATAACAGAACATTTCACTTAGGGGATGAGATGAGTGTAAGGTTGCCAAGTGATGTAGCATATGCACCGCAAGTAGAGAAAGAAAGCAAGTGGCTACCTTTATTAAGTAAGGAGCTTTCTATACCTATTTCTATACCAATTGCCAAAGGAAATCCATCTGAAGTGTATCCATGGCCTTGGTCTATTAATAAGTGGATAGAGGGAGAAACAGTTACGACACAAAACGTTCGTGACTTAAATGAATTTGCAGCGGATTTAGGAGCATTTTTAGTAGAATTGCAGTCCATTGATGCGAGTAACGGACCGGTAGCTGGAGCACATAATTTTTACCGAGGCGGGCTAATATCTGTATACGATGAAGAAGCGAGAGGGGCTATCGAAAATAATAAGGACGTTTTTGATGAAACAGTATTAAAATATCTTTGGGATTTAGCACTTCAGTCAACGTGGGAGCGTAAGCCAGTTTGGATTCATGGGGATGTTGCACCAGGGAACTTACTCGTTAAGGACGGAAAGCTTTGTGCCGTCATTGATTTTGGTATATTAGGAGTAGGGGATCCGGCTTGTGATGCAGCGATGTCATGGACATTTTTTGATAAAAGTAGTAGAAAGATATTTAAAGAAGTACTGCAAATAGATGAAGAAACATGGAATAGAGCGAGAGGATGGGCACTTTGGAAGGCGTTAATTACGTATGATGCGAATAAGATTAATAATAAGATAGTGGCAGAAGAATCGTATCGTGTCATTCAAGTAATTGTGGATGATTATGGACAGTAATAGAAAAAGCCTATTTTGAATCATACGATCAAAATAGGCTTTTTTATATGATTAATCAATACTTAAAGCTTTTTTACCCATTTGATTATAACTGTGCTCAAATCGGGATTTTACCATTGGCTGGTCTTTTTTACCGTCTAATGGGTCATTATAATAAATGTTACGATCATCTACACCAGTTATGATAATAGTATGTACATTTCTGTATCCATTTACGGTTTTTCCTTGAGGTGTTTTCCAAGTTTGTTCTAGTTGTGGAGCAGTTATTTTGTTTCCTACCCACGCTACAACGGGTTTACCATTACGTACATAGCTTTCTAATACAGAGAAATCCTGTCCTGTTAAATCTGTACCTCTTGCATGTTTATCAAGTAATTGTTTCAATGGTGCCGGGTTAATAGAGTAACCATAATTTATTCCTCTTACATCACCAACGAATCCGATGTCTGGATCACCCCAAACTGAAATTTTCCCATCTCCTGTAGTCTGGCGTCGAGTTGTATCAAATGGCATTTGATTAGCAAAGTCTACTTTATTTAATGAACGTCCTGTATAGTATTCTAAAAGCATTTGGAGTGAAACAACTGCACTTCCTTTTTGTAGTTCCGGCAATTGATTAATGGCAGGAACATTTAAGAGGAGCTTTGGACGTAAGAGATAAGACATGTTTATCCATTTTGGTCCTTTATCTGTACGAATTTGTACCCATCCGTCATCTCCCATAGCTAATTCTTCGATGCCGCCTTGTGGAGCATACTTTCCAGATATTTTAGAAGAAAAATTAGGGCTATCGTAAGCGAAAAATGTTCTTGGTATATATGTTAGTTCTTTTCCTTCTCCCTCTTTTAAATATGGATTCATCCATTGAAGACCTTCGCTAGTGCGAATTTTTAACCAGATGCTATTTTCTTCAACTACTGTTACAGTTTGAGGGGGATATTTACCAACCACATATCCTGTTCTTGACGGTCTATCAAAGGTAACAAAGTTTTTATCAATGTATACTTGTTTCTCTTTTAATGGTGTCCACTTTAACCCATGATCCGTAGCAATTTTAATCCATCCATTTTCAGATTCATCGAATACAGTAACGGTTTGTGGAGCATATTCAGCAAGTATACCTGAATGAAGAGAGGTTTCAGGATAAATAAAATAATGTTGTTTCATAGTAACTTGCTTTAATTTAATTTCTTTATCTTTCGATTGGTCTGTGCGAGCAACTAAACTTGCAGCTTCTGCACGGGTAATAGTTTTATCTGGATACCAATGACTACCACCATAACCTAGTGAAATACCAAGAGCAACAAGAAGGTTGGCCGATTTTTCACTCCAGTGTCCTTTTAAATCTAGGAATACAGTAGGGAGTTTTTCAGTGGCTTTTTTGTCTAAGTTATATGAATGAACAAGCATAGAAGCCATAGCCGCTCTTGTTAGTTTTCCAGAAGGCTCGAAATTACCATTACCGACTCCTTTAATAATCCCAGCTTTTTCAACTGCAGCAATATAAGGAGTAGCCCAATGTTCTTGAGAATCTTTAAATGATGGTTTTGCTAAAGCGTCTATTTGTAAGTTTAATATTTTTGCCATGATAATTGCGGCAGAAGCTCTATCAATTTCAAGATTAGGTCCAAATGTACCGTCTGGTAAGCCAGATAAGACTTTTTTCTTTACTAAATAATCAACGGACGGCTTTGCCCAGCCAATAACATCAGGAAACTGATAGTAGTAATCGTCTTCGTCTTCGTCTTCGTAATTCCCCAACTGCGCATTATTTTTTTGTGTTACAGTTTCACTCACAGCTAGAGAGCTAGATGGAGCGATGATAGCACCAAATAGCAACGCACTTGCCATAGTTATTTTTATTGTTTTCAAATTCCCATTCTCCTTCTATTTTTATGTAGATTAATTTAAAGAGTAAATTGAAAAAAGAAATAATTTAGTTACAAAATATATGTTTAAAATAAGTATATGTAACATGTATGAAAGATATTATATGATAATTTTTGGAGACTGACAATAAAAAAGTAAGATTATTGCTTGTATAATTTTCAAATGAAAAGAAGGGATTTAATATAATTATACAGAATATTTAGATAATAGGAGGTGTCGGATTTTGAGTGAAATTGAATTAAAAAGGAATGTAATTAAGACAGGAAGTGAGAAGAGCATTATTCTTCGGTTTATACTCGCTAGTTTAGTAGGAGTGTTTATGTTTTTCGTACCGGTTACGATAAACGGTGCTTCTTCCATAATGATTGATCATATCGTGTCGTGGATTAGAGCCTCGGTTCCGAGCATCGTACCTTATTACGCACTACTCGTTATGATAATGGGTGCGATTTATCCGTTTTATACGAAAAAATGGAATGTATCCCTCGTAGACATTTGTTTTTCTATTTTAAAAGTAGTTGGCGTCGTTTTCGGTGTACTATATTGTTTGAAAGTAGGGCCAGCTTGGTTCTTTGCACCAGATGTTGGGCCATTTTTATATGAGAAGCTAGTTATATCGGTAAGTTTACTCGTTCCTATTGGTTCGGCTTTTTTAGCATTATTAGTCGGATATGGATTGCTTGAATTTATCGGTACGTTTTGCCGTCCGATTATGAGGCCGTTATGGAAAACACCTGGACGATCAGCAATTGATGCGGTTGCTTCTTTCGTTGGAAGTTATTCGCTTGCACTTCTCATTACTAACCGAGTTTATAAAGAGGGAAAATATACGACAAAAGAAGCAGCCATTATCGCTACAGGCTTTTCTACAGTATCGGCAACATTTATGATCATCATCGCAAAAACATTAGACATTATGCATTTATGGAATGTTTATTTTTGGACTACTCTCGTTGTAACATTCATCGTAACTGCTATCACCGTAAGACTCCCGCCCCTTAGTAGAAAACCAGATACATATGTAACGAAAGAAGGGTTCCCAGAGCCTGTTTATAAAGAGAAAATGTTAGAGCGTGCTTGGGAAGATGCGCTAGAAGTATCGAAATCTGCACCGAGTATTATAAAAAATATCGCAGTGAACTTAAAAGATGGGTTTATTATGACAATGGGGATTTTACCTTCCATTATGTCAGTAGGATTAATTGGTATCGTCTTAGCGAAATTCACACCAATATTTGATTGGGTCAGCTATATTTTTTATCCTTTTACATGGGCTTTACAACTGCCAGAAGCAGACTTAGCTGCTAAAGCGGCATCCGTCGGTATTGCGGAAATGTTTTTACCATCATTATTAGTAGTTAGTGCACCACTTGTGACAAAGTTTGTCATTGCGGTTGTTTCGGTATCATCTATATTGTTTTTCTCAGCATCCATCCCTTGTATTTTATCGACAGATATTCCGTTAAAAGTATCAGAACTTATTATTCTGTACGTACAAAGAACGATATTAACATTGCTTATCATTACGCCGATTGCTTATTTGTTGCTTTAAAAAGGGGAAAAGTATAAAAAAGAATCCTTCTATAAAAGGAAGGATTCTTTTGTTTAGTGTTTTTATCAAGTAAATACCTTAAAATGTACACTGTTTTGATGTTTTATTTGTTTTTCGAATATGACGTAATACTTCTTAAGAAAATTCCTAATCCTGCAAAAAAGAATCCTAAACATAATAAGCTGCCTGGCGTTCCCCAAGTAATTTGATCTAGCATTTTTATATCCTCCCATTTACCCCATATTAATTAACTGTAAAACTTTCACTGATTAAAGTTTCAATTTATTATTATATAGTATTTTTCGGGTTTCATTCAGAATTATCCATGCAATCAAACTGAAAAATTGATTCATAAATGAAAAAATAATCTTTTTGTAGAAATAATAGCGTTTTTGTTGTGCGAATTTTTAAAGAACGTATATAGACCTTTAGAAAAAGAAAAACCTTACATGAAATGAAACCAATATAAATGTAGCTTGATATAATGGGATGTACACGGTATTTATTAGAGGTTTTTGCGGATTATTATGTAAGAAGGTATTAAAACTTGAATTTTAAGTACATTTAAAAGTTAGCCTTTGCATTTTAATATCTATATAATTAAATGTTTATTTCTGTGATATAGTAAGAAAAAAGGGGGATTACAAATGGAAATCATTCACGAAAGAGTAAAGTTACGGTTAATGGATAGTAATGATGTCGAAACTTTGTTTTCGGTTGTAGAAGGAAATCGGGAAATTTGGGCGTATTTAATCTCTAAAATGGATAGTGTGCAAGATATGCAGCAATATGTGCAAAAAGCGATACAAGGTTATGGAAAGGGTACGCAAATCCCTTTCGTTGTAGTGGATCAACAGACAAATGCGATTGTAGGAAGTACACGTCTATATAATATTTCAGCAGAAGATAAAACAGTCGAGTTAGGACAAACGTGGTATCATCCAAGTGTCCAGCGTACGAGTATAAATACAGAGTGTAAGTATATGCTTCTCCAGTATGCTTTTGAAAAACTGCATATGCTGAGAGTGCAAATTAAGACGGATGCAAGAAATGAAAAAGCACAACGAGCGATTGAAAGGTTAGGTGCAGTAAAAGAGGGCGTGCTTAGAAATGAAAGAAAATTACCGAATGGTTATGTGAGAGATGCAGTTGTGTACAGTATTATCTCGAGTGAATGGCCAGACGTGAAAGAACAATTGTTAGAAAAATTAGAGTTGTATAAAGAAAAGCTATAATTCGTGTTTTGAAAGGTATATTGTTCGTAAGGCATGAAAATATACCTTTTTTCTTACAAAATGCTACTTTATTTTAATTCCTTTTGTTTCATCGTTCCCTTCTGAGAAAAAATTCGTTACAATGTAGTTGTATGGTAATAAACTTATGAATTTAAAACATGTAATGAAAACCGCAAATGAAAATGAATTGATAATCCTCAATTTTAAATGAAAACCCTTTTATACATAAATTACAAGTAAAGTTCCTTCTTTTAAATAAACTCAAACAAAACGATTTGATATAAATGTTTTTTTATAGAAGTATGGATGATGTACGGAGGCAATTACAAATGAAAGAAAATAAGAAGAGTAAGAAAAGACGAATCTTTCAAGTGTTTTTACTAATGATTTGTTCTGCTATTTTATATGTAAGTTATGCAGCTTACGATATTTGGAGTTATCGTTTTAAAACAGATGATAGCGTGAAAACGGATGCTGGTATCGTACTAGGAGCAGCTTCTTGGAATGGAAAACCATCTCCTGTATTTAAAGAAAGAATTAATCATGCGATTTCTTTATATAAGAACGGAAATATTAAAAAGATTATTTTTACAGGTGGTACAAAGTTCGAGGCAGAGCTTGAGGAAGCGCGTACTGCAAGAGTATATGCAATGAAACAAGGTGTAAAAGAGGAAGATATTTTAATTGAAACAAAATCCCTTTTCACTGAAGAAAATTTAAAGAATGCGAAGGAAGTTGGAATAGAGAACGGAATACGCACATACACGATTGTAAGTGATCCACTTCATATGAAACGCGCAATGAGAATCGCAAAACATATTAATATTGAAGCGTATGCTTCACCAACGCCGACATCAGCATATAAAACGTTAGATACAGAAATACCATTTTTCTTTAAAGAATTATTCTCGTATATTGGATATGTAACCTCTTTGCCGTTAAAGGCATTGAAGGGAGACTAATAAGAAAAGAACCTATCTTTCAATAGGAACTTTTCTTATTAGTCAAAAACATTGTATTTTTATCGGAATAGTGAAACAATAGAGAGGTAGCTTCATATAATCATAATGACACAATGAACGGTTTATGAATCGAGCATAAAGGAGATTATAGTATGGCACTCTCATTTGTTGAAACAGAAAAACAATCTTTCATTATTGAACAAATAAATAAATTGATTCCGAAGTTCATGGAAAGGGAGCATCAACTAAGTGAATTAGGATCATTTCCGTATGAAAATATAAATGATTTGAAAAATATCGGATATACGAAATTAACCTTACCGAAGGAAATTGGTGGTCGTGCGATTTCTTTATATGACTTCGTTTTATTTCAAGAGAAAATCGCGGAAGGCTGCGGGGCTACTGCATTATCGATTGGCTGGCATCTTGGTATTGTGAAAGAGCTGGCGGAAAATCGTTCTTGGAATGATGAGATGTTCAAATGGTTTTGCGAAGAAGTTCGTAATGGGGCGCTCTTTAACAGGGCAGCAACAGAACCGAAAACAGGGAGCCCGACGCGTGGCGGTAAACCAGAAACAATAGCGGTTCAACAAGGCGAGAAGTGGGTTATAAATGGAAGGAAAACTTTTACAACGATGGCGCCAGTACTTGATTATTTTATTATTTCAGCAAGTATGGAAGGCAAAGAAGAAGTTGGTGAGTTTGTCATTCCAAGAAATACACTCGGTGTATCCATTGAAGAAACGTGGGATAGCGTTGCAATGCGAGGGACTGCTAGCCACGACCTTGTCTTACAAAATGTAGAGATAGACAACCGTTTTTTTACGGATGTAAAAGGCGGGAAAGTGAAACAAAAGGGTATTGGCTGGTTGCTACATATACCAGCATGTTATTTAGGAATTGCACAAGCAGCAAGAAATTATGCAGTTCAATTTGCGGGATCATACAAACCAAATAGTTTAAACCATTCAATTAGTTTATTGCCGAATGTTAGAAGATTAGTCGGAGAATTAGAACTTGAGCTTATGCAAGCTCGCGTCTTTTTATATCAAATTGCGAAAAAGTACGATGAGGCAGAAGATAAACTATCACTGCAAGCCGAACTAGCAGCAGTGAAATATGCTGTAACGAATGCGGCAATATCTATTGTAGATAAAGCAATGCGCATCGTAGGAGCAAAAAGTTTATCAGAAAAAAATCCACTTCATCGCTATTATTTAAACGTCAGAGCAGGATTGCACAATCCGCCGATGGATGATGCAACACTGTCTATATTAGCGGATGCGGCGTTTCGGTCGTAGATAAAAAAAGAAGATCCTATTGTAGGATCTTCTTTTTTTATAAAAATTAATAGAACGGAAACTCTATTAAATTATTAATCATATTACTTAAAAATTATGCGTAAGAATATAGTAAATGAAGGGAGATATAAAATGAATAAAGTGAAACTGAAAGTATTTAATATAAAGTATGTAATGATATGTATTTTATTCACGATTATATGTATTCTCACTTCATTCTTCATTTCTAGTAATTCAAACGTATTTAAATCTTATTATATTAATCAATTATTAGGAACGAATTCTACTAAAGGCCTTATGTATATGATAGGCAGTGAAAATCGTTATTTTGCAGAAGAGTTTCATAAAGAAAAAGGACGAGCGTCTTTGGAATCTTTTTTACTTTCACTTTCTACAAATATTAATGTAAATGACCTCCGAAGCTTATTAACTCGAGAACTTCCAAATATGAATCAATTTTATTCGGAAATATTAATTGCAGGGGAAGGAACAGATTATACGAACATTCCTGAAGAATCTAGTATTCCTTTAGAGAATATTAAAGATAAAGGATCTGCTATTGAGCACCCAAAGAGTGAGAAAGAAAACAATTCAAATACACAAAATAACGGTGAAAATAAAGTTTTTATTTATCATACACATAGTTGGGAGTCGTTTATTCCTCTCATTCCAGGTGCTACTATACCTGATGATGCCTCTAGTACAAATAATGAAGTGAATATTACGTTTGTTGGAAATTATTTAAAACAAAAGTTAGAAGAAAAAGGAATAGGCGTTTCACATGATATGACAAATATGAGGGATTTTCTGCGAAATAAAAATTTAAACTGGGCCCAATCCTACAAAGGATCCCGTCAAATATTACAAGATAAATTAGCACAAGATAAAAATATTATGTTTCCAATTGATCTTCATAGGGATGATGCACGAAAAAATATTACAAAGAAAACGATTAATGGAAAGGCTTATGCTCGGCTTTATTTTATTTTAGGACGAGAAAACCCTAACTTTGAAAAAAATAAAAAAATAGTAACGGCAATAAATTCATATTTAGATGAGAAGTATTACGGTTTAAGCCGAGGGATTTTTATTAAAGATCGTAAAAGTGGTAACGGAGTATATAATCAAGATCTTTCTCCAAATGCATTACTTATTGAAATGGGAGGGGTAGATAATACACCAGAAGAATTATATGCTTCAGTTGATGCATTAGTAGAAGCATTTAGCCATTATTATAATGAAGTAACAAAGAAAAATAACTAAATGTATAGGGAAAACTAGTATTTTTGTAAAATAAAAAGGAGTGACACCTAGTCAGGCGTTCTAGGGGGTTACTCCTTTTTTGTAGAATATGAGAAATATAACACTACCAATACACGTTATCAATTGAAAAAATCTTTCTTTTCATTCTTCTTTTTATCGTTTTATAGGAGAATGCTATGCTTCTTATTTCACCTACTGTATAATAAGAAAAAAGCACGAAAAGAGGTCATCTCATGCTAGAGGTTATTGCAACATGTTTAGAAGATGTGAAACGAATTGAACGAGCTGGCGGGAAGCGAATTGAATTAATTACATCTTATACAGAAGGCGGTTTAACGCCGAGTTATGCATTTATTAAAAAAGCGGTAGAAGCAGTACATATACCGATTCACGTTATGATTCGTCCGCATGCGAAGTCTTTTACATATACGGAAGAAGAAATTGAAATGATGAAGGAAGATATTATCATTGCGCAGAAGTTAGGTGCAGCTGGTGTTGTATTAGGCGTATTAAACGAACGAAATGAAGTGGATGAAGAGAAATTAGCGGATTTATTGTCTGTTGTAGATGGAATAAATGTAACGTACCACCGTGCAATAGATGATATAGAAAATCCAGTAGAAGCGATGGGAACTTTAAAGAAGTTTCATAAAGTGACTCACGTTTTAACTTCAGGTGGACAAGGAAATATAGTTGATAATATTCCGGTGCTTACAGAAATGCAAAAGGTAAGCGATGGTCAAATTCAGCTTGTAGCTGGAGCTGGCGTGACGAAAGAAAATATAAAGCGATTGCTAGATGAAACTGGAATTTCGCAAGCTCATGTCGGTACAGCAGTAAGAGAAGGCAAATCATGTTTTGCTGAAATTGATCCTAATTTCGTACAAGAATTAGTTCGAATCATACAATAAACAATTAAGAAAGAGGAGAAACGATGAAGGAAAATACGAAGAAAGAATTATTCTCATGGGCTAAAACGATAGGATTTACCCTTGTATTAATCGCAATTATTCGCGGTGTTTTATTTACACCTTCATTAGTACAAGGCGAATCGATGATGCCCACTTTAGAAAATAACGAACGAGTTCTCGTGAATAAGATTGGTTATAGTATAAGTGGATTAGATCGCTTTGATATTATCGTTTTCCACGGAAAAGAAGGATATGATTTAGTAAAACGAGTAATTGGTTTACCAGGCGATACTGTTGAGTATAAAAATGATATGTTATATGTAAACGGCAAAGCGATGGAAGAACCATATTTAAAAGAGTTTAAAGAAAAAGCAGCAGGCCGTGTATTAACTCCAGACTTTACGTTAGAACAAATCACAGGAAAAACGAAAGTGCCAGAAGGTCAAGTGTTTGTTTTAGGGGATAATCGTGAAGTTTCTAAAGACGGTCGTATGTTTGGATTTATTTCAGAAGATGAAATTGTCGGAAAAGGACAAGCTGTTTTCTGGCCGTTGAAACAAGTAAGAGCGTTATAAAGAAAAAGTATGGGAGAAATATTCTTCCGGTGGATTTAAATCACATTTTTTGTGAAACTGAATGTTCATTTAAGAAAGACAGACAGAGGTCATTTTGATTATTATTTTTCAAAATGGCCTCTGTTTATTTGAAGATAGTATTGCAAGGAGGGATTTTAAATGATAACGAAAGAATCAGAAGTTATCTTAAACAGGAAAGGAGCCAGGAAAGTAAACGAAATTCCTAATGAGGTCTTACAATTACTACAGCAAGGGAAAATAGAAAGTGTTAATCTAACAGAATGGTTAGCTATAAATCATATTGAATTACTTAAAAATGTCTTACCTTCAATAGGACTCAAGAATGGTTTGGAATGTATAGTAGCTGAATTAGAAAAACAGAACGTTGAAACAGGAATGAAAGTCATACGAATAACAGGAACTTTATTGGATGAAATTATACTCAAAGAGAATGAAGGAAACAAGGAAGACGTACTGTTAAAATTATCTAAGCATATTTCAGATAGTGTACGATGTTGGGCAGCGGTTATGAATAAAAAATCAAATAACACATTAAAAGATATATTAACGTATATTCAACTTTTGCGTCGGATCATCATTTTGGTGTTCGGGAAATTGCTTGGATGTCTATTAGAGAAGATCTTTCACAAAATATAGAAGAAAGTGTGGAATTGTTAGTAGAATGGGCAAAAAGTGAAGATGAGAATATTCGCAGGTTCTCTGTAGAGTCTATTCGTCCTCGAGGTGTATGGAGTAAACATATTGAAATATTAAAACAAGAACCTGAAAAAGCACTTCCCATTCTTAATTTACTTAAATCAGATCCATCAAAATATGTACAAGATTCGGTTGGAAACTGGTTAAATGATGCAAGTAAAACGAAACCGGATTGGGTAATGAACCTGTGTGAAGAATGGGCTAAGGATACTGACATACAATCAACTAGTAGAATTATTAAAAAAGCTAAAAGAACGATTTTGAAAAATAAGTAATATGTAACTAATAGATTTGCTAGTTCTACGAAGAAACAATCAATCATGTAAAAAAAGAATACTTTGAATAACTATGAGAAGAGCATGTATTGATCAATACATGCTCTTTATATTTTCTTTTATATTAGTGTTATTAATGAAAGGTGATCAAATATTAGTTCAAATCTAAACTTCCGTACTTTTTTATTGTAACTTTTATTCAAATAGTTTTGTAGCAACATGTACTTTGGAAAGTGAACCGTCTCTATTTCTAAAAATAATTTTATATTCACCGTCAGGAAGCCAATCACTCCAATTTATACTAAATTCACTTATCGCTTGTTCCCCTGGTTTTAAAGTTCCGTCAATCATCCAAGCGCCTTTAGCGTTATATAAAGTATAACTAAAAGGAGAATCACCAGTATTTTGTACAAGAACGCTTAAGTTATCTCCATTAAAATAGTTGAAATTATAAGTGGTTGATCCGAAAAATGCAACGTCTTCGTTAGTTATGGCACGTTGTTCAATTTGAGAGTCTAGCTTCGTATCTTCGTTTGTAGCAAATGTCACATTATAACCTATACAAAAAGATAGCATAATAGCAGGAATCACTAGCAACTTTTTCAAAAGAAACACTCCTTATATTTCGTATTATGTATATAATGATTGAAAAATATTGAAATGTAATAGTTTAATGTGAAAATTTACAAATGTATGTAATGATTTACGCCTAATTTAAATTACTGACAAAATATAAAGGTTAAGTAGTTGAAAAATATATTGATAGAATTGAAAGAATATTTTATAATTTTAAATTATATGTTTGTTTCGAAAAACGGAATTTAAGTTCCGAAATTCGGAACAAGAGGGAGATAGAATGAGTATAAATAAAACGGCAGTTAAGACAATGGATATTTTAGAGTTGTTTTATGAGCATGAAGAGCTAAGTTTAACAGAGATGGTTCAGCTTACAAGTATGCCGAAAACATCTGTTTATCGTTTAATTGGCTCGTTAGAAGAAATGGAGTTTTTACAAAAAAACGAAAAGGGGAAATATCGTCTAGGAGTCGTTTTTTTACGGTTCGGTCAACTTGTTTCACAAAGATTATCAGTAAGAAATATTGCGATTCCATATATGAAAGAGCTTAGAGATAATTTAGGGCAGGCAGTTAATTTAATTATTCAAGATGGTAATGACGCGATTTATGTGGAAAAGATGGAAGGCGTTCAGCCTGTACGTGTGTATACGGCGGTTGGAAGACGAGCTCCACTTTATGCCGGTGCATGTCCGAGGATTTTATTATCGTATTTCTCAGAGGAAGAGAAACAGAAGTACGTAGAGGAAACGGATTTAAAACAGTTTGCAGATGGAACAATCGTTGATAAGAAACAATTGCTAGAAGTGTTACAAATGGCGAAAAAGGAAGGACATACAATTAGCTACTCTGAGTTAGAAAATCATACAGCGGCTATAGCAGCGCCCATTTTCGCAAGCGATGGAAAGGTTGTAGCAGGTATTAGTATTTCGGGATTAGCAATTGAATACAGCGAAAGTAATATTTCATATTTTATCGCGAGGGTGAAAGAGACAGCAAATCGCATTTCGAAAGAACTCGGCTTTTTGGCATAGAAAGAGGGAGTGGGATGAAATTTTCTGCGTTAGGGGATCAAGCAATTATTATTACATTTGGTGAAGAGATTGGGATGGATGTATACGAAAAAGTACAACGACTATTTCAAGCGTTGCAGCAACATCCGTTTACAGGAATGATTGAATGCGTTCCGTCATTTACTTCATTAGCCGTTTACTACAATTTGTATGAAGTATGGAAGGAAAATGGTAGAAAGATAAGACCGTATGATTACGTATGCCAATACATAACTGGAATGTTTGATACGTATAAGGAAGAGCTGAAACGAGATGTGAAACATATTTCTATACCAGTTTGTTACGGAGGAGAATATGGACCTGATTTAGAAGAAGTCGCATATTATCACGGTTTGCAAGTAGAAGATGTCATTCGAATACATAGTGAAACAACATATTTTGTGTATATGCTAGGTTTTACACCAGGGTTTCCGTATTTAGGAGGACTATCAAAAGAATTAGAAACACCTAGAAAAGAAATACCGCGGTTACAAATCTCACCTGGTTCGGTAGGAATCGGCGGAAATCAAACAGGTATTTATCCACTTGAAACACCGGGTGGATGGAATATTATTGGTCGAACACCAATCTCCTTATTTAATCCGGAAGAAGAAACACCAACCTTTATTCAAAGCGGTATGTATTTACGATTTATCCCAATAACGAAGGAAGAGTACGTATCACTTGAGGGGGCTAAAGAATGGATGTAGAGGTTTTGCATGCAGGAATGTTTACAACAGTCCAAGATTTAGGACGATCTCATTATCAACAATACGGCGTACCTGTTGGCGGGGCCATGGATCAAAGTGCACTTCGGATGATCAATATGTTGGTTGGTAATGAAGAGAATGAAGCGGGACTTGAAATGACGATCATGGGGCCTAAATTGTTAATAAAGAAAACGACGTTACTTGCGATTGGCGGTGCGGATATGGAACCGTTATTGAATGGAGAACGTATCCCGTTATGGCGTCCTATTTTAGCTGAAGAAGGTAGCATGCTTTGCTTTGGAAAAGTGAAAACTGGTTGCAGAGCGTATGTGACTTTTGCAGGTGGTATACATATTGCCCGTACGATGGGAAGCAAAAGTACTTACATACGTGCTGCGATTGGTGGTATTGAAGGAAGGATGCTAAAAAAAGGAGACTATTTTCAACTTGGTGAACGATCAGAAATGGCTCATCGTTTCATCCAAGACTTACAAAAGGGGGAGCGCATAAAAACGAAATGGGCAATTAGCAGCAGCGTACGACCAAGACATAAGAAGAATCCTAAGCTTCGTGTCATAGCTGATTTTGAATATGATCAGTTTACAGAAGAAAGTAGAAAGGCATTTTTTACGAAAGAGTATAAAGTATCTAATTATGCTGACCGTATGGGCTATAGGGTTGAAGGGGAAATTTTAAATAGAGCCGTTGAAAAAGAGATTTTATCGAGTCCAGTTACATATGGGACCATCCAAATTCCAAATAGCGGACAGCCGATTATATTAATGGCAGATAGGCAAACGACAGGTGGCTATCCGAGAATGGGAAATATCATTTCAGTAGATTTACCTCTTCTTGCTCAACTAAAACCGGGGGACTACGTTTCATTTGAGAAAATTACGCTTGAAGAAGCGGAACAATTGTACATAGAACAAGAAGTAAATATGAATCTATTAAAGAAATTCATTACTTTACGAAGCTGACATTAGGAGGGAATATCGTGACGACAATCGATTTAAATTGTGATTTAGGAGAAAGTTTTGGCGCTTATAAAATGGGGAATGATCATGAAATTCTTCCATTCGTATCCTCAATAAATGTTGCTTGTGGTTTTCATGCGGGTGATCCGTCCGTTATGAGGCAAACAGTTGAAAAGGCAATGCAGCATAACGTTGCAATAGGGGCACACCCCGGATTTCCAGATTTAATTGGATTTGGGAGAAGAAACATGAACGTTTCAGCAAGTGAAGTATACGATTATGTTTTATATCAAATTGGTGCATTAGACGGTTTTGTGAAAGCTGCTGGTGGGAAGATGCAGCATGTAAAGCCACACGGTGCCTTATATAATATGGCGGTGACTAATCCGGAAATTGCAGATGCAATCGCAAAGGCAATTTCTCATGTGAATCCCAAGTTATTACTGTACGGATTGGCAAATAGCGAGGCATATAAACAGGCTGCGGAAAAATATAACGTAACTCTCGTACAAGAAGCCTTTGCAGATCGTACGTATAAGCAAGATGGAACGCTGACAAGCCGTACAGAAGAAAATGCGCTAATAAAAAATGAAGATGAAGCGATAAAACAAGTGCTTCAAATGGTGAAAGAAGGATATGTAAATTCAGTGAATGGCGAGAAAGTAGCGGTTCAGGCGAAAACGATTTGTTTACATGGTGATGGGGAAAAAGCAGTTCAATTTGCGGGAAAAATATACAGAACATTCGTACTTAATGGTATTTCTATTTGTGCACCAAAATAAAAAATAGGGGGAAGTGCTGGAATGATTAAATTAATCGGGATACTACTTGTTGCAGTGGGCTTTTTATTTAGATTAAATACACTGTTAGTCGTTATGGTCGCAGGTATTGTTACTGGTATGGTTTCAGGATTAAGCTTTTATGATGTCATTAGCATGTTCGGTAAATTTTTCATAGAAAATAGATATATGTCTATGCCAATTATATTAACTTTACCGGTAATCGGAATTTTAGAGCGTTACGGTTTAAAAGAAAGAGCAGAAGCACTTATAACAAAATCAAAAGGCGCAACAACTGGAAGAGTATTAATGTCATATTTTACGATAAGAGAATCATCAGCAGCACTTGGACTGAATATTGGTGGTCATGCACAAACAGTAAGACCGCTCGTTGCACCGATGGCAGAAGGAGCGGCACAAGGTAAATACGGTAAACTACCTGAAAAATTAAGAGAGAAGATTAAAGCAAATGCAGCAGCTGCGGAAAATACAGCTTGGTTTTTCGGAGAGGATATATTTATCGCGACTGGTGCGATTCTATTAATGAAAGGGTTCTTCGATTCAGTAGGTATGCATGTCGGTGTATGGGATATGGCACTTTGGGGTATTCCAACTGCAATATCTGCACTTATTGTAAGCTGGATCAGATTTAGAAGATTTGATAAATATATAGCGAAAACGATGGAATCAAAAGAAAAAGAAGAGAAGGAGGCAATATAAAATGAACATCATCACAATGGATACAATCTATTACGTATTAGGTATAATCGTTGCCTTTATCGCTGTTCGTATTGCGTTTGATCGTGAACATCCAAATCGATTTGGTTCTAGCTTATTTTGGGCGTTATTTGCAGTTACATTTTTATTCGGAAATGTAATCCCTTCGTTTTACGTTGGCTGTATTGTGCTCGCAATGGTTATTTTAGCTTCACTAAATAAAGTAACAAAGTCTCAGGAGAAAGAAGTTCCAGTACAAGAACGTGTAAAACATGCTGAGAAATTAAAAAATAAAATTTTTATGCCTGCACTATTAATTCCTATTTTTACAATTATCGGTACGTTAACGTTAGGGAAAATTAAATGGGGGAATGTTTCCCTTGTTGATCCGGATAAAGTAACGCTAGTGGCTTTAGCACTAGGAGCATTACTTGCATTCGTTGCGGCGATGCGTATTACAAAATCGAAAATAACAACGCCTGTGCAAGAAGGAAGTAGACTATTACAAGCTGTCGGCTGGGCTGTTATTTTACCACAAATGCTAGCAGCACTTGGCGGTATTTTCGCAAAATCTGGCGTTGGCCAAGTCGTTTCTGATTTAGTCGGCCAAGTGTTACCGACAGAGTATCCGTTTGTTGCTGTTATGGCGTACTGTTTAGGAATGATGCTCTTTACAGTCGTAATGGGAAATGCGTTCGCAGCGTTTGCCGTTATTACTGGCGGAATTGGCTTACCTTTAATTGTTCAAATGCACGGGGGGAACCCAGCAATTATGGCAGCACTCGGGATGTTTGCTGGATATTGCGGAACGCTGCTTACACCAATGGCAGCAAACTTTAATATCGTTCCGGCAATGCTTTTAGAGCTAAAAGATAAAAATGCAGTTATTAAAGCGCAAGTACCAATTGCTCTTTCAATCTTTATCATAAATATGTTTATTATGTATGGCCTTGTATATCGTTTCTAATTAGGAGGATAAAACTATGAAAACAGTATTATTAACAGGGTTCGATCCGTTCGGCGGAGAAAGTATCAACCCAGCTTGGGAAGTCGCAAAAAGTTTGCATGAAAAAACAATCGGAGAGTACAAGATTATTAGTAAACAAGTCCCAACCGTATTTCATAAATCAATACAAGTTTTAAAAGAATATATAGAAGAACTAAATCCTGAAATGATTATATGTATCGGACAAGCTGGGGGTAGACCAGATATTACGATAGAGCGTGTCGCAATTAATGTTGATGATGCTAGAATTGCTGACAACGAAGGGAATCAGCCGGTAGATGTACCAGTCGTAGAAGAAGGACCAGCTGCTTATTGGTCTACACTTCCGATGAAAGCAATCGTTAAAAAACTTCAAGAAGAAGGCATACCAGCGTCCGTTTCACAATCAGCAGGTACATTCGTTTGTAATCATATCTTTTATGGTCTTATGCATGAGCTGGAGAAACATGATCAGAAAATAAAAGGCGGATTTGTCCATATTCCGTTTTTACCAGAACAAGCGAGCAAGTATCCAGGACAACCGAGTATGTCACTTTCTACTATCCGTAAAGGGATAGAATTGGCGCTTGAGGTTACGACGACAATTGAGGTCGATATTGTGGAAATTGGGGGTACGACGCATTAAGTAAGATTCTGAAGTATTATCGAAGTGCGTATGTAGTTGTTATTTTTGTTTGGAAGAAGGGGATATCGTTAACTTGATAATGATAGGGTACATTGCATATTTTAAATTCGCTCATTTTCATGTATAATTATTGTAAAAATTGGAATCTTTGAAATTGGGGTGGATATCTTGAAAAGTTTTGGTATGTTAGTATTCTCTACTGTGCTTTCAGCGGGGCTATTATATTATAATGCTCAATCCTTTTATAATAGGTTTACTTCTGGAAATACATATTACTGGGTAAACGGTATCCTAGCAGTTATCTTCCTTGTATTCCTGTACAATAATGCAAAAGATATCATCAAGAAAAACTATATAAAATAAGGAAGTTTAAAGAGTTCTTTATACAAAGACAACACCTCCTGTAAACAACTGGTATAATAAGAATAGGAAAATACATAGAGGTGATTTTTGTGCAACAATTTAAAGAAGTACGTTCAATTTTAGAGCAAGCGAAGAAAATTACAGTATTAACAGGCGCAGGAGCAAGTACGGAAAGTGGTATTCCAGATTTTCGTTCAGCAAATGGATTGTATGCTGATGCGAATGTGGAGATGTACTTATCAAGAGGGTACTATAACCGAAGTCCGAAAGAATTTTGGAAGCATTATAAAGAAATCTTCCAAATCAATACGTTTCATCAATATAAACCAAATTGTGGGCATCGTTTTTTAGCTGAATTAGAAGAGCAAGGGAAAGATATTACGATCTTAACGCAAAATATTGACGGCTTACATCAATTAGGTGGTAGTAAACATGTCATTGATCTACACGGAACGCTTCAAACAGCACATTGTCCGAAGTGTAAAGCGGGGTATGATTTGCAGTATATGATTGATCATGAAGTGCCTCGCTGCGAGAAGTGTAATTTCATTTTAAATCCAGACGTTGTGTTATACGGAGATACATTGCCGCGATATCAAAATGCGATGAAACGTTTATACGAAACAGATGTGCTTCTCGTTATGGGAACGTCATTAAAAGTGCAACCTGTCGCTTCATTCCCGCAAATTGTAAAAAGAGAAGTAGGCGCAACAACCATCTTAGTAAATGAAGAGTTAACAGGGCAAGAATATAACTTTGATTTTGTTTTTCAAAATAAGATTGGTGAATTTGTTGAAGGGTTGTCTTCAATGAAATAAGTTATCGAAAAAACTGGGGTATCCACCTCAGTTTTTTATTTGAGTAATCGCTGTTTTAAGCCACGTGAAAACATGTTGATAATGTAGTAACCACATCTCTATAACCTATAAAAAAGGTTTTAGTCGGCAAAATAGCATAATAGGAAGAAATGTTTTCTTTAGCGAACACACAATCGTCATAAAGTAAGCTAATATGTAGCTGTTGTGAAGGTTTTATTTGGTGTTGTTTTAGGTATAAAACTAAGTCATTATAAAGTTGTTCACTATAATTATTTACGGAATTTTCTATTGAAAGCTGACCTGCTATGCTAGTCCACCATACTTTAAAACTACATATTAATTCTTTAAATGATTCCTCATCACATAAATGAGCGTCAAAAAGCTTCTCGTAAAATATATGATTCTCCTCGTGAAAAATCTGCAAATCATATCTGTCGTTAGCAGTTTGCTTACGAAGAGTCAGCCATAATTCTTTGAAATTTGTTTTAAAGTCAGTGGAGAAATGTAATGTTTTTGCTATGTAAGGAAAACGTAAATTTCCTTTTTTCTCTTTTTGGTTGAGATACATATTTTGAATATAAATCATAAAGTTTAAACAATGAGACGCATTAGTATGTATTGTAAATGAATCTGTCATTTCATGTTCTCCTTAATAATGTTTTTTATTATTAGTATACAAATAAATGTAAATGAATGGTATGAAAAAATAATTATATACAATCTTTCTTTTAGAATAACATTCATGTTATTCCTTAATAAGGGAATGGTAATAAATAGGATATAAAATAAAAAAACTGAAAATTAAATCTTTTAATTCTTTTGTAATTAATATAAAATTCTATATATATCATATAAATAAATTTGATACATAATGATTCTGTGTAGAAATGTTAATAGAATGAAGCGAGGGAGCGAAATGAGACAGAAAAAGGAGCAGAAGAAACAATCGAAAAAGAAAAAGACTCATATTCCATTTCGATTAAATGTACTATTTTTTATCGTTTTTCTTTTATTTTCAGCTATTATAATTCAATTAGGTAAAGTACAAATCATTGATGGAGAAACGTATAGAAATGAAGTGAACAAAAAAGAAGATGTAACGGTAAGCACACCTGTACCTAGAGGGAAAATGTTTGATCGACAAGGTCATGTGATTGTAAATAATAAACCGCTACGAACCGTTACATATACGAAAATGAAAGGAGTAGATTCGAAAGAAGTTTTACAAGTAGCAAGAAATTTAGCCCAGCTAATTGAAATGTCGCCAGAAGATATAGATAGGTTGACAGAAACAGATAAGAAAGATTTTTGGATGCAGTTAAATGAAAAAAAGGCAGCAGCAAAAGTAACGAAAGAAGATGAGAATACATTTAGGAAGCAAGAGATAGAAGGGAAAGAATTAGATAAAAAAGTAGAAGAGTTACGTAGGGAAAGAATTACACAAGAGGAATTAAGCGAACTTTCAAAAGAGGATCTAGAAGTACTAGCAATTAAAAGTAGAATGAATGCAGGATATAAAATGACGCCGCAAATCGTTAAAAAAGATGTAAGTCAAAATGAATATGCGATTGTTAGTGAAAGATTGGCAAGCTTGCCAGGAGTAGATACGACAGTGGATTGGGAACGTGAATATCCAAATGATAAAATACTTCGTTCTATCCTTGGGAGTGTTTCTACTGAAAATGAAGGATTGCCAAGAGAACAATTGGATTATTACTTAGTACGTGATTATAACAGAAATGATCGTATTGGTAAGAGTTATATTGAAAAACAATACGAAGATGCACTACATGGAACGAAAGAACAGACTAGAAATATTACAGATAAAACAGGGAATATTATTCGAACTGAAAAAGTGACTGAAGGAAAAAGTGGAAATAATTTAATGTTAACAGTAGATATGGATTTACAGAAAAAAGTAGAGGAAAGCCTTGAAAAGAACTTACGAGCATTCCATTCTGCAGAGCCGATGATGGATCGTGCGTTCGTTGTAATGATGAACCCGAAAAACGGTCAAATTTTATCGATGGCAGGAAAGAAAATTGTAAAAAAAGATGGCGGCATGCAAATAGAAGATTATGCTTTAGGAACGATGACAAGTTCTTATGAATTAGGATCAACTGTAAAAGGGGCTACTTTATTAGCCGGATATCAAACTGAAACAATTAAGCCGTATACGCATTTCTTTGATGCACCAATGTATTTTAAAGGAAGTACTAAGCCGAAGAAATCGTGGAAAGATTTTGGTGATATTGATGATTTAAGAGCTTTACAAGTTTCATCAAACGTTTATATGTTTAATACAGCTTTAAAAATGGCGGGTATAAATTATGTGCCAAACAATCCGTTAGACATTAAAAAAGAGACATTTAATAAAATGCGCTACTATTTTAGACAATTTGGTTTAGGTGTACCGACTGGTATTGATTTGCCGAATGAATCGATTGGTCAAATGGGTAGAACTGATAACATACCTGGTTTTTTACTTGATTATGCGATTGGACAGTATGATACATATACACCTCTTCAACTTGCTCAATATATTTCAACGATTGCAAATGGCGGTTACCGAATGAAACCGCAAATTGTACAAGAAGTGAGAGAGCAACCACATAGACCAGAGGATGTTGGAAAAGTTATTCGATCTATTGAACCAGTTATTTTAAATCGGGTAGATATGAACACTTCATACATTAATCATGTAAAAGAAGGGTTTAGAAGAGTATTCCAGGAAACTGACGGAACAGGTGCTGGAACGTTTAAAGGATTACCATATAAACCAGCTGGAAAAACAGGGACAGCTGAAACGGTATATGGTGGAGAAAGTGATATTGGAAGAGATGAAAACAATAACCGAAAAAAATGTTATAATTTAACTCTTGCCGGTTATGCACCATATGATGCTGATCCAGAAGTAGCTTTTTCAGTTGTTGTACCATGGGTAAATGATGACAAATCAGGAATTAATTCCGCGATTGGTAAAGAGATTTTGGATGCGTATTTTGAATTGAAAACGAAAAGATCGGGTGGAAATCCAGTCCCAGTAGAGCAGCCGAACAAGAACCAGTAAAAATAATATCACTGCATTGAGACATATGGTGCAGTGATATATTTTTTGATTTAAAAAGTGTTTGAATAAGGTGGGAATGGATATGAAACAGGAGATTAAGAAAGGTTGGGGGAAATACATACTCTTCGTGTTTGTTTTGGTAGTAGCCTATCATTCTTTTACTTTATGTAAAGTAGAAGGGAAATCGATGCAACCGACTTTATATGAAGAAGACTACGTATTTGTAAATAAAGCAGCAGTGCATTTTTCTAATTTAGAGCACGGAGAAATTGTCATTATAAAGGAAGATGATGAATCGAAATATTATGTAAAACGAGTAATTGGACTTCCTGGTGACGTAATTAACATAACGAATGGATCAATATATGTGAATGATAAAAAGCAAGAAGAACCGTATATAAATAAAGATTTATTCAATAATACGCAAGTGTTTTATAACTTTCAAAAAACAAAAATCCCGCCAAATAAGTTATTTGTCATGGGAGATAATCGTGAACTTAGTAGAGATAGTCGAAACGGTTTAGGTTATATTGAGGAAGATAATATAATAGGAAAAGTGGAATTTGTTTATTATCCTTTTTCAAAAATGAAGATCATAGAATAAGTGGGGAGTTACAAAACCCCACTTATTAACATTTCACTTTATTTTCTTTAAAAAACCTTTTGGGTTAAATGATATGAAAAACTTATGTTTAGATTCATCGATTATGAAATTGTTATTTGTAGCTAAAAACTCTTCAACAGCTTCCATGGGGCCAGGACCCCAATCGGGAGAAACAGGATTTCCATTAATAGATGTATCCTCTACAATAATATAACTGCCATTAGAAACGATAGATTTATAAAGCAACAGTTCTTTTGCTACATGCTCTTTACTATGATCTGAATCTAAAATAACTAAAATCACATCATCAGGTTTACGCATACTTAATATTGTTTGCACAGCGGTTACTGAAACAGAAGAAGCTGTTAAATACGTAATGCGATCATGGGATGGACGATTTGGTTGTGGAAATACATCGATAGTCAGAACGTGTCCTTTTCCAATTAAATCTAATACAGAAGCTAAATATAGTGCGCTACCACCATAACAAGTGCCACATTCAATAATTAAATCGGGTTTTAATTCGTAAATCATTTCTTGATACAAAAAAAGATCAGAGGGAAGTTTGAGAATGGGGACCCCGAGCCAATGTGTATCATATAACCAAACTCGACTATCGTAATATTGTTTTAAAAATTCGCTGCTTATGTTATCGATTTTGAACACTCCTTTCTGAAACGAAAGTTGTACAATATATTATGTGAAATATAATAATAAGGAGAATGTTTTTTAATAAAAATGAGCAAAATACCTCATTAAAAACCAATTGTTTGTATAATAAAAAACTTAATTCAGCAAGTTCTAATCAAAATACAATTTAAATATGTAGATGAGGGGAAAAGGAACGTATGTATAAGTACACAATTTGCTTCATTAGAAAATGAAATGAAATACTCTTATTGAATAGAAATAAAAAGCCGAATATGGGAATGTGGAATGGTGTCGGAGGAAAAATAGAAGAGAATGAAACGCCATACGAAGGAATTATTAGAGAAACGCTTGAGGAAACGGGAATAGAGCTTCCAAGTGTAACGTATAAAGGGAATGTTATTTTTAAACATAAAGACGAGTCTTGGTATAGTGAGGGAATGTATGTATTCCTTGCTGATTTACCAGATGGAGTACAAATGAATACACCATTAAGTACGGCGGAAGGATTATTAGAATGGAAAGAAATTGATTGGATATTGAATCATGATAATAGAGGTGTAGTTAGCAATTTACAAAAATACTTACCGATAATATTAAAAGAAGAAAATAAGTTAGAGCATATATTCACATATGATAACCGGAATATTATTAATTACACAACTGCATGTTTGATGGAAGATGATGCGAACAAGCGGTATGAAAAACAACTTGTTTCTCAATAGAAAAAGTATAAAAATAATCACTCTTATAATCTAATAGAGAATATTTTAATAGAGCAATCAGCATTTTTATGTTGATTGCTCTCATTATTTAACTGAGAAAAAGACATGTTTAAAGTGCCCCTTATTATATGTCTATAACTTTATTGTGTAACATAATTTAAAATATAGTTTGTACATTGAATAACTTGCTATGGTTCTCTATTAATCTTTCACAATTGTCTAAGCGGTTATTAGATTGCTAGCATAGAATATATTATCTTCTGCAATTTTAGGAAGATAATCCTATAAAATTTTAGGAGGAATATACTATGGAAATAGAAAACCAACAAGTAGATCCAGCATTTGAAAATCTATGTCAACGATTTTTTGATATTCTAGGTGGTACTGATCACTCGATTGATCCAGGACCTGTATGTACTGTAACTCGAACTAGAATATTTGATGAAACAGTATTAGGAAGAAAATCAAATTCGCCTTTGGTGAATTATCAATTTTTTTCGTTTGAATCTCTTGATGAATCAGGAAATGCACTTTGTTTAGGGGAAACTGCAGCTTTTGAAAATCAGGTTGAACAAGTACTTTCTAATCTTCGTGATCGCGGTATTATCGTATCAGGTTTGCACAATCACTGGATAAATGAAAATCCCCGTTTATTTTATATTCACTGGGAATTGATAGATGATCCTATTGCATTTGCGAGAAAATCAAGAGAATCTATTGATTTCTTAGGTCCAGTATTACCACCAGATTTGCCACCACCTGTAGTATCTCCAGAATTTCAAGCATTATGTGATGAATTTACTGCCACGCTAGGTGGTGACGGTGAAATTGAACCAGGGCCTGTATGTTTTGTTATGCGGAATGTGAATTTTGGAGCGACTATCTTTGGAAGACCTGCAAATTCACCTCTTGTGGGACATCAACTTTTTTCGTTCGAATCCCTCGATCCATCCGAAGTTGCACTTTGTTTAGGTGAAACGGCAACGACTCAAGATCAGACTGATCAACTAATCTCACAACTTCTGAGATTTGGCTTTAAAGTATCGGCATTTCACAATCATTGGCTAGATGATAATCCTCATTTAATATATGTTCACTGGGAATCGGTAGAAGATCCTATTGCATTTGCGAGAAAAACGAAAAATGCGATTGCGTTTTTGGGCTAGTTTTAATAAGTTAATTTAACTAAAAGAACTTGCTATTTTATAATAATTGGAAGAGTTGTGACCGCTTTTTCGCAGTAAATGTGCCATTTGTCCTGGAAGTAATGTGATATATTTGTATTGTGAGCGGCGGTGGAAAACATTGCTCATAAAATTCCTTATAACTGAAAATGGATTGTCATAACCGGTGGCGATGGTTGTAGGATGAATGAATAGTTGTTTTTGATTTCACATTTAATTGCAATTCACGTTGTGTATACGGAGAAGGGCTTTTGTTCTTCTAACTATTTAATAAAGTATGTAATGAAGAGAAATTTAACAATATTAGGTAGTTGAAAGAAAAATGAAACTTCATGTGCCGTATTTGAATTACAATATAACTAGTAAATAAAAAGTATCCAGGGAGGATACTTTTTATTTTGGAGGAAAGTGAAAGTAGTAGGAAACAAGAATGTAGTATCAGCTGGTTTTTTGGATAAGGGTGATACAGTTGAATTTAATTGTGAAGGGAAAGATATGACTCAAGCTATTATCAAATGTATAAAAGAAATGGGCGAAATTAAAGTGCCGTTTTTATTTTGATTAAAATAATATTAATGATGATTGTAGGCGCAACCTTTACATGGTTAGCGTCTGATTTGTTGTAAAGGAAAGATGGGTAGAAAAAATAGACTAGTAAACAAGCTGTTATTGACTTTTAAACATAGAATAAGATGAGTCTTATTAAAAAGAAGGGGGAATTATAGTTATGGGATGTAATAATAATTTCAGACGCTTTCGAAATTGTAATAGATTTTGGGATGATTTAATGTTTTGCAGATGCGGACATAGAGACTGTGATGAATGTCGTTGTAAACGTAACCGTGATTGCGATTGTGATAAATGCCGTCGTAGACGTAACCATGATCGTGACTGTGATTGTGATGAACGTAAAGAGTGGTAAATTCCTTTGGAAGAGTGCTTTGAAGAAAAGCACTCTTTTTTTATTTAGTATTCTATATTACTAGCCTCGAATCGCCTTAATGATAAAGTGATGTCGCTTCACATCAAAATATCCTTTTTGCAAGATAATCTCATGCATACGATATAACTCCTCATAATACCTTTCGACAGTAAAATCAGGAATTTGTCACGGAATCGCTTTTAAATAATAGACAATAGCACCAATATCATAAAAACGTTGGAAAGGAAACTCTTCTTTTGCTTCTAAAATAGTAAATCCATTTTCCTCTAACTCACTACATGCAGTTTCGAGTGACCAACTTGCAAATTCGATATTTAGCGGTGAGCCAAACTGCTCATTAAGTTCAGCGCAATCAAGACCGCCAACTTGTTGTGAAAGAAAAATCCCAGTAGGAGAAAGAATTCTGTTTACCTCAGAAGCAGCATACGATTCATGTTGATTTAAGATTAAATCAAATTGACCATCTTGAAATGAAAAGACTACTTTAAAATTAGATGAAAAATGGGATGATATTACTTTTCTCGTATTGAAAGAGTAAATAAAATGATGTGAAGGAGATAACTTAAATTATGGCATTCAAAAGTGAGGAAGAACTGAATAAAGCTTTCGAGGCAGCTAAAGCGAATCTAGCAATAGAAGGTATGATTATTACAAAAGAAATGGAAAAAATTAATAAAGCGAAGGTAACAGGAAAGATAACGCACGAGCAATTTATTACATTAGCTGATGCGATTGCGAGACGCGAACTTACTTAATGATCTAGAAGCTACCACAAACTTTTGTTAAATAAACGGAAATAAGAGATGGTAGATCAAACTCTCAGACTGTAGACAAACTATGTTTGGAGAGTTCAGATGCTAAAAATAGTTTGTCACTTGCTTTATGGAGAATTTATCCAACAATATATATAATTAGTACGTTCTATGCTACAATTTACTATAAGTGAGGAAGGAAGGTGTCTTATGAAAATATCTGTTTATGTTGCAAGTGCATTTAGCAAGGATCATAAAGGCGGAAATAAAGCAGGAGTGGTATTTATGGAGAATACATTGACCACTACTCAAAAAATGGCAATAGCCAAACAACTGGGCTATGCGGAAACAGCATTTATATCAGAATCTGAAATTGCTGATTATAAAATTGAGTATTTTACACCAAAAGAGGAAGTTGATTTATGTGGTCATGCGACAATTGGCTCTTTCGCGATACTGATGCATGTAAATAAACTTTTCAAGAATCGCTATACGATTGAAACGAACAGCGGTGTTCTTACTATTACCATAAAAGATGACATCATATTCATGGAACAAAATGAACCGATATTCTATGATGTTATATCTCCAAATGAGTTGATCGACTGCTTTGACATTAAAGATATAGACAATACATACCCAATTCAAATTGTCTCCACGGGCTTAAAAGATATTTTAGTTCCTATAAAAAGCGAAACACAATTACATACACTGGAACCTAATTTTGAAAAAATTAAAGAAATCAGCAAGTATTATAATGTTGTCGGGATGCATCTATATACTTTTAATGACAATCGAATTATATGCAGAAACTTTGCTCCGCTATACGACATCAATGAAGAAGCAGCGACTGGAACTTCAAATGGTGCATTAGCTTGCTATCTTTATGAACAGAAATACTTACGAAAAGAAGACTATGTATTTGAACAAGGTTATTCTTTACACTCGCCTTCCGAAATATTAGTTAAATTAGCAACCGATAGCGAGAATAAAATAGAAAAGGTTTATGTTGGCGGCAAAGGCTATTACTGTGAAACTAAGTATTTAAATTTAGAAAATATTGAGTGAAAATAAAAAAAGAGATGGTAGATCCATCTCTTTTTCATATGCTCCATGATTAACTACGAATCGCCTTAATCATAAAACGATGTTGCTTCACATCAAAATAACCTTTTTGTAAGATGATTTCATGTATACGATATAATTCCTCATAATACCTTTCAACAGTGAAATCAGGAATTTGCCACGGAATCGCTTTTAAATAATAGACGATAGCGCCAATGTCATAAAAGCGTTGAAAAGGGAACTCTTCTTTTTCTTCTAAAATAGTAAATCCACTTTGCTTTAACTCAATACATGCCGCTTCGAGCGACCAACTTGTAAATTCGTTATTTAGCGGTGCGTTAAACTGCTCATTAAGTTCCGCGCAATCAAGGCCGCCAACTTGTTGTGTAAGAAATATTCCATTTGGAGAAAGTATTCTTTTTACTTCAGAAGCAGCATATGATTCATGTTGATTTATGATTAAATCAAACTGACCATCTTGAAATGGTAAAGCAGTATCATCCGTTACTTCTATAACTGTAACACCTAAAGGTTCTAATTTCTTCCGAGCGATTGGCACGTTTGGAGTGTATCCCTCAGTAGCATAAATAGTTGACGGGAACGGTTGTAACTTAGATAAAAACTCTCCGCCGCCAGTCCCCATATCGAGCATTGATTCTGCATGCTGCATAAGTTGGAAAGCAGTGCTGCCGTACGACCACGATAAAGGCTCGCTCTTCATTCGACCCGTTTCTGAAATGAAAGAGAAATCCCAACCGCTAAAATTTGTATTAGCACTTTCTAATAAAGTTAAAAATAATGGATCACGTTTCATAATTGTATCCTCCTATTTTGTAAGTAAATGATATGATGAGAAAAGAAAAAAGGAGGACCTCTTATTAAAGGGGAACGGTTTTACGTTTCGTGTTCGAATAGATTCATATAAATTCGCTCCTTGTTAGAATAGTTATTTATATATTCGGGATAATCGAGAGGAAATCCTTTGAAATTATGGGGGAAGGTAGTTGTTTAATGGGAAACTGGATGGAGTATACAGACGATTGGAAAAGAACTAATAGCAAGCTTTGAACAAAATAAGCCGGAAATCTTTCAAAATATTTTAAGGCAAGGATAATGTTTGCAAGAGAAAACCGCTTATACTTCATTCTTGAAGCATAAGCGGTTTTATTTAAAATACTCAAAAAGAAAAATCTTTTGGCAAATTACCACTTTTCATCACCGTTCTTAACCCATGTTTTATAATCCAAGGGTTAACTGGATGCTGTTCATTACGTAACTGCTGCAACCATTGAAAAACGAGTTCTTTATCTTCTTTCGTAATATCGTTAATATAATTGGCTACTGATTTTTGGACATATTTAGACGGGTCATTCATTAATGGTTCAAGAAGTTGTAAATTGTTCTTAAAGTCACCTTTCAGAGCTCCCATTTTTTTAGCCCAAGGAAGTCTTGGTCTTGTACCTTCGGAAACTAATCTCCTAATGTGGCTGTTTTCGTCATGAATCCATTGTTGCAATACGCCCAGTGTGTCTTCATGGTATGTTTCAAGAAAAGGACGAATGGCATATTCAGCAGTATTTCTTTTTGTTATTTCATACATGGCGTTACATGAGGATTCAAAATCGTTAAGCCCATATTTTTCAACGTATTTTGCAATAGGCATATACATATATCCGTTTGTAAATGTACCTACTTCTGTTGTATTTTCTGGTCCCAATGTTTTCAGTAAAATATGTATTGCTTCATTAAAATCTTTTTGTAATACATCGTGTAATTCATCTGCTATTACTTCTATACGCTGCTTTAACTCTAAATTTTCAACTTTACATGTCACCGAATCTACAAAGATGTTTTTAGAGAAAGTAGGATCGTGTTTACAAATAGAATCAGCCATTTTTTCTGCTAATTCTTCATTAAATAAAAATTTTAACGGAACATATTTACCCATTTTTTCACCTCATCGATCAGTTAAAAACAATTTTTATTTTTTAATCGACAGCCCATAAACTAAAGTCTCACTCGGAGTCGTAATACTAAAACCAGTCGTCTTATAATCAAGTTTCACCGAATCACCAGTGTAGTCTTTCGTAAATGAATCCATTTGTACGATAAAATCAGCAACTTCATATACAACGTCATCTGCATTATATGTATCCCAAATTAAATCCACATCAACGAAAATACTACAAGAGTTTGTCATTGTCCCTCTAATGCGAATGATCTTTTTGTCTTCGCGCTCTAATCTATGTATAGCTGCTTTTGCTTCATCAGTAATCCGAATGTTCATCGTATCCCAACCTTTATGTATATTTCCTTTATTATTGCAAAAACAGGAGCAATAGGGAAGGGAGAACATGCCTATCAAGCTAAAATTAAGTAAAATTCCGTTCAACTAGATTTTTCGGTTTTTTAAAGGATTGATATCAGTTATCTAAAAATCTGCATACAAATTAACCTTGATAAGGTGAATGTTGTGCAAGTTGTTGAAGAATATGTGGAGATAGATATCGCTGTAGTTCTTCAGCGAACAAATGAAACTCATCTTGAATCGATAGATTCATACAAAACGCCATACTTTCTGTATTTTTCTACAAAAGAATAATGCTTTCTATAAATTATAGGCATAAATTCATCAAAGGTTGATAGTAATGTAACGTGCCCCCTATAGTATGTTGCAATTTAATAAGTTTAGATAAGTTTTTTAGGTGTGACTGCATTTTATAATGAAAAAGTGTGGCTTTTTGACTTTTGGTGTACGGAGAATTGTTATTATTTTCCGCCGATAAAAGTTTATGTCAGAGCTACCAAGGAGAGATCATACGATGTCCGAGAAGATGCATGCTGACGAATTGAAAATTGAAGAGCGACTAGTGCGTCGTTTGCTTGTCGATCAGTTCCCACGCTGGGCAGAGTTGCCCCTTCGTAAGGTAGAGCCAGTTGGAACGGTAAATGCCGTTTTCCGACTTGGCGACGAATATTCCATTCGGCTAGCGAGAAGGGAAGGACCGACGACACCAGGAGGACGTGAGTTCTTATGGCTACCAAAAATCGCACCAGTAGTTCCGCTTGAAATCCCTGTACCTATCGCTCAGGGGTGCCCTAATAACGAATACCCGTGGTTTTGGGAGATACATTCGTGGCTGAAGGGTGAAACGATGCCGATAGAGGCGATTGACGAGATTCAGGCTGCACGCGATCTCGCAGAGTTTGTCTTAGCACTGCAACAAGTCGATCCAATGGAAGGGCCGTTAGGACGCGGCATTCCTTTGGCCCAACGGGATAAGGACTTCCGATATTGGCTAGCACGATTTAATGGCGATCCCGCGGTGTCTGCTGTATGGGAATCGGCTCTTTCTGCGCCTCCATGGAACGGTCCACCTGTTTGGCATCACGGTGATCTAGATACACGTAACTGGCTCGTACGTGATAAGCGTATTAGCGGTGTAATTGATTGGGGGATGATGGGTATAGGTGACCCTGCGTGTGATGTAATGGTCGCGTGGAAGTTGCACTCGCCAGAGGCGCGCGATGTGTTCCTTGATGCTACTCGTACGGACGATGCTACATTGGCAAGGGCCCGCGGATGGGTCGTATCACAGGCAGTTGCAATCCTTGCCTACTACACGCCGCAAAACAATCCAACTTTGTACAATGAGGCGAAATCCTGGCTAGACCTAGTGTTAGCTCAAAAGTAATTCAGTAATTTTAAGAATGAAACATATCTCAGGTATTCATATTCAACGGGCTTATTCAGAAAGCAAGAGAACCATAAAAAGCATTATCCTTTCAAGTATTTTACTGAAAGAATAATGCTTTTTTCATTTTTGGAGAAATTCGTCTCCTTAACTTGATGGGCATGGGAAGGGAGAAGCATTGGAATAAAAAAACGAGCAAACATATTTGTTTGCTCGTTTCACTTTATTTCAATTCACATTTATCAAGAGGAATCACTTTCGTTTTCTTCGTAAATTTATATCCTAACCATAGTACTAAGAAGAGTGGTAAACCGATGTAAGAAACGAGTACGCCGTTCCAATCGATTGATTCGCCCATAAATGCGCCGTAGTTTTGACCTAAAATGACGATGACACAAAGTGCAAATGCGAAGATTGGACCAAATGGGAACCATTTTGCTCTATATGGTAAGTCTTTTAAATCTTTTCCTTGTGCGATATATGCTTTACGGAAACGGTAATGACTTATTGCGATTCCGACCCATGCGATAAAGCCAGACATTCCAGATGCGTTTAATAACCAAATGTATACAACGCCGTCACCGAATAAAGAAGCAATGAAAGCGATACTACCGACAATTGACGTTACGATTAATGCGTTAACAGGTACACCGCGGCTGTCTAATTTGCCTAAGAATTTCGGTGCTTTTCCTTGGCGAGCTAAGTCCCAAAGCATACGAGTTGATGCGTACATTCCAGAGTTACCAGCAGATAGTACTGCCGTTAAAATAACAGCGTTCATAACAGAAGCAGCAAAGGCAACGCCTGCTTTTTCAAAAATAAGTGTAAATGGACTTACTGTTACATCACTAGCAGCAAGGCTTTCAGTCGTATAAGGAATTAATAAACCGATAACGAGAATCGCAAGAATATAGAATAAAAGAATACGCCAAAAGATAGAACGAATCGCTTTCGGAATATTACGTTCTGGATCAGACGTTTCACCAGCAGCTACCCCAAGTAATTCAGTTCCTTGGAAGGAGAAACCAGCAGCCATAAATACACCGATAATTGCCATGATGCCGCCGTTAAATGGTGCATCTGCAACAGTGAAGTTTTTGAAGCCAACAGTTTCGCCGCCCATAATTCCAAAAATCATCATAAAACCGACAATTAAAAAGATAATAATAGTAACGACTTTAATAAGTGCAAACCAATATTCAGATTCACCAAACCCTTTAACAGATAAATAGTTTAAAAGGAAAATAATAGCTAAACATAATCCGCTCCAAATGAGGGAAGGGGTATCTGGGAACCAAAATTTCATAATTAATGTTACAGCAGCGAGTTCAGCAGCAATTGTAATGGCCCAGTTATACCAATAGTTCCATCCAAGTGCAAAGCCAAGTGATGGATCAACAAATTTTGTTGCATACGTGCTAAAAGATCCAGTAACAGGCATGTAAGCTGCAAGTTCAGCTAAGCTTGTCATTAAGAAATACACCATAATTCCAATTGCGGCGTATGCGATTAGTGCACCGCCAGGACCAGCTGAATGGATTACACCACCGCTGGCAAGAAATAGTCCGGTACCGATTGTACCACCGAGAGAAATCATCGTAAGGTGACGAGATTTTAATCCGCGTTTTAATTCACCTTGTCCTTGTGTAGTTTGCGTTTTAGAGGTAGATTGATTTGTTGCGCTATTCATGTTCAACACTCCTTTTCTTGTAGGTTAGGAAGGAGCGGGGGAGAAAAATACAAAAAACCGCCAAAGGAATTAGGCGGAACGTTTCACAAATAACCACCCCATCATACCCTTCCGTTAAGATAGCACCCCACGTTTACACGGTAATTTTGTAAACGTGACAGTTCTGTTCCTTTCGGAGACAGCCCCAGCTCATACTTCCAGAGAAGAAATACAAACTTCGGCAACTTTTCCTTTCAAACGGAGTCAGTGACATTCTCTGTGTCTCGTCCGTTTTACTTTTAAAAGTCGCAACCTCTACCTCATCGGATTGATGAGGATTTATATATTGCTAAGATATTTAATATATGGCAATTGTAATGAGTTTCTGAATATATTGCAAGGAATTTTGTTAGGAAAAGTCAAAAAATATCGGTTATTGTATAGGAAACGCTTGCATAACTCCACCCGAACCTACTATTATGTAGCAATAAGCAAAGAAAAAATTGTTATACAAATGTTTCGCAAAAAATAATGAAAAACCCTTTAAAATTAAAAGAAAATTCAGAAAATATAATTCGACATAACGATTGAAGGGTATCACTTCTTTTATTTTGTTCTAAAGAAAAAACATATGTGTAAATAAAAAGAGTGAATATTCTTTCTTTTTGTAGTAAAATTGAAGTACTGTTTAATTAAAAAGGGGACATCGTTATGAAATTAGAAACAGAAAGATTACATATTATCCCGTGTACGGAAGAATGGGTTCAGATTGCGAAGAATCAAGGATACAATAGCGGCCCGCATATTGCAGGGCATGTAGAAAATATAAAACAAGATAAGGATTTATTACCGTGGGGTGCGTGGTATGTCATTCGAAAAGAAGATAACATCGTACTAGGGGATATAGGATTTAAAGGGAAACCGAACGAGAAACGTACAGTAGAAATTGGTTACGGTTTTATTGAGAAATATTGGAATAAAGGGTATGCTACAGAATCTGTAGATGAATTAATAAAGTGGGCTTTCCAGACAGGAAAGGTAGATACAATTATTGCGGAGACACTCTTTGAAAATGGTAGTTCAATTCGTGTATTAGAGAAATTACATATGAAGAGAGTAGATACAACAGATACGATGATTAATTGGAAAATAGAAAAATAAAAAATACCGCTCGATATAGTTCGAGCGGTATTTTTTATCATTATGGTAGCATTTGTTTTTGATCTTTCGGATAGCCGCCTGTTGATGCGTTAGAACGATTGGAATGATTACGGACAGCAATGAAAATAGAAATAATAACGACAAGACCAACTGCCACGTAAGAAAGTGAAATAATAGTTGGATCCACTTTAAATGTTGTAAGTAGTGTACGAATATTCGTAAAGATAATAAGGCCACCAACTAATACCCCAAGTAAATGAGGTGGAACGATACGTACTAACCATGCGGCAATTGGAGCTGCGACAATACCGCCAAGCATTAAGGCGAATACCCAAACCCAGCTTACTTGTTCCCAGCCAAGTGAGATGAAGAAACCAATTGTTGCAGCGAGTGAAACAGGAAACTCACTCGTATCTACAGATCCAATAACTTTTCTAGCTTCATTTCCTCTTGCTAGCAGTACAGGTGTCGTAATTGGCCCCCAGCCACCGCCACCAGTTGAATCGACGAATCCAGCGAATAAGCCGAGTGGCACAAGTTGTTTGGCAGACATGCGCTTTTTGGAAGTAACAATTTGTTTTTGAATAATGAATCGTAATAAAATATAAACGCCTAAAGTGAATAAAAATATTGAAATGTACGGTTTAATCACATCGCCAGGTAAATTACTTAAAAAACATGCCCCAACAAATGCCCCAATTGCTCCGGGTAATGTTAATCTGGAAACTGTATATTTATCAACGTTTCCAAATTTGATGTGCGATGCACCAGAAGCTGCGGTTGTAACGACTTCAGCTAAGTGAACAGATGCGGATGCTACAGCTGGTGCAATACCAAACATTAATAATAGTGAGGTAGATGTTACCCCATACGCCATTCCAAGTGCCCCATCAATCAATTGAGCGAAAAATCCAATAATAGCAAAGACAATTAATTTCTGCATAAATAATCCCCCTGTAATAATAAATGAAAAAAGCACTTTTCCCGTATGAGAAAAGTGCCTTTGGTTTTTCCAATCAGCAATAATTAAATTTGTTTCATTATAATACATATTAATCATATAAATCAACTGGGTTTTTAAGTTTTTTGAATTGAATGAAAGAAAAATAAAATATACAATAAAAGGATGGAGAGAAAGGGGAGAAAGACATGTTACGATTTGATCATCTCGTTCACGCAGTGCCTTGTACACCGGAGGAAGCAGCAAAACAAATGCAAGAGCGTGGATTTCATACTGCACTAGGTGGAGAACATACGAACTGGGGTACTTGGAATAGTTTATGTTATTTTGATTTATCATACATAGAATTTTTAGCTGTGCAGCATGAAGAAAAAGCGAAAGAAGCAGAAAATCCATTAGTACAAGAAACAGTAGTGAAATTACAAGGTGGAAAAGGGATGCTACAAATCGCAATTCGAACTGATGCAATTGAAGAACTAGCAGTTAAGTTTAGTAAGCATGGCTTACATACGATAGGGCCATTTGAAGGGAAACGTATGAGAAAAGATGGCCGGCTTTTAGAATGGAAAATGTTATTTGTAAAGCAAGAAGAAAGCGGGCCGAGATTACCTTTTTTTATACAGTGGAATGAAACCGATGAAGAAAGAAGAAACGACTTACGCAACATAGGGACGATCACGGAACATAAAAACAAAGTGCAACACATTGAAGTGATCCATTATGCAGTGAAAAATGTTCGAGACACAGTGCGAAAGTGGAAAGAAGTAATGGGGCTAACTGCAAGTTCAGTCACAAAAAATGAAAAATGGAATGCTGAGTGCCAAAGTGTAGCGTTTGGTGACATTCATGTACAGTTTTGTGAACCGATTGGGGAAGGGCTAGTGAAAGAACACTTGATTAGGAATGGTGAATATCCTTTTGCAGTGGAGTTTAAAGGGGAGAATAAACGAGAGTATGAAGTGTTAGGTAGTTTGTACATATATGAATAGAGGGGATGTTTTGGAAGAAATAGTAAGAGAGATAGAAAGAAAACTAGAGTGGCCCTGTATTGTAAAATGTATAGCCATTACAAAAGGTTTTTCGCATGAGGAGAAATATAAAATTGAACTAGAGAATCGTGAAACGTATTTTGTAAAAGTGTGTGATTCTGCTAATTATGAACGAAAACTAGAAGAATATACGTATATGAAACAAATAGAGTTATTACATATTCCAACGCCCAAGTTAATTCATTTTATAAAACTTGAAGAATTAAATAAATGTGTTCAAGTATTTGAATGGATTGACGGAGTAAATGGTGAAGAGAGCTTACGGAAGTTATCGGTGGAAGAACAGTATGATGTAGGAAGAAAAGCAGGAGAAGTATTAAGGAGAATTCACTCAATTGAAAGAGAAAGTGCAAGTAATAAATGGGAAACATTTAGATGGAATAAATACGAAAGATACATAGAGGCACTAGCAGATTACGAAGTGGATTTTCTAGATTTGAAGCCAGTATTAACCTTTGTAGAAAATCATAAAGACTTATTAAAAAATCGTCCAATCACATTTTTACACGATGACTTCCATCCAGCAAATAGTATGATTCATAATAAGGAATTTATCGTTATCGATTTTGGTGGATATGATTTTGGTGATCCAATTCACGATTTTTATAACGTAGCGATTTTTACTACGAGAATAAGCAAACCATTTGCGGTTGGACAAGTCCATGGTTATTGCGGAGGCGAACCATCGCTTCATTTTTGGAAACTGTACTCCTTATATGCAGCAATGACATTCCCAGCGGATATCGTTTGGACAAATCGAAGCACGCCGCATTTAGTAGATGATATGAAGGAAAGACTAAATGGAATTTTAGAAGAACATAATCATTTTTCGTCCTATGTTCCAAGATGGTATCAATCCTATCATATGGATATGATGAAAAATAAATAACGGAGGGATTCATTTGGATAAAATAGCGGTAATTTCAGATATTCATGGTAATATTCCGGCATTAGAATCTGTGCTGAAAGATATTAAATTAAGAGGAATCGAGCGCATTATTTGTCTTGGAGATTTAGTAGGAAAAGGCCCTCATTCAAGCGAAGTAATTGAAATCATTCGTAAAGAATGCGAAGGCGTTGTAATGGGGAATTGGGATGATTTCATTACAAAACCGACTGAATTTGAAGCATTAAAATGGCATCAAAAACAATTATCAGAAGAACAAAATGACTATTTAAGAAGCTTACCATTTTCGATCGAATTTTTTATGAGCGGAAAACTCATTCGTATGTTTCACGCTTCACCGAGAAGTTTATATGAAAGAATTCAACCACACGCTTCAAGAGAAGAACGTATTAGTATGTTCGAAAATAGTGATCTGACAGAAAATATAGAAGGGGAAAGAAAACCAGATGTCGTTTGTTACGGTGACGTTCACCAAGCGTTCGTTCAAAACTTCAGAGGAAAAACGTTATGTAATGCTGGTAGCGTAGGAAATCCTCTTGAAATTACACAAGCGTCTTATTTAATATTCGAAGGATCTTACAATGAAAAAGAAGCAGCGAGTTTTTCCATTCAACTCGTACGTGTACCGTATGATATTGAATTAGCTATCAGACTAGCAGAAGAACTCGATATGCCAGAAATTGAAGAATACAAACAAGAATTACGGACTGCATTGTATCGAGGGTTTAAGGGGAAGTAAGCCAATCATAATATATCAACGATTTTTCAAATATATCTATCATAACTTAAAATATATCAACGATTTTTTCGATATATAGACGATTCGACATAAGATATCGATTTACCGACAAATAGTAACATAAATTATTACTCATAATTATATTATGTAAACTTATTGTGGGAGGAAATATCATGAATCGAAAACAACGTATGAAAGAAATAGTGGATCATATTTTAAAATTAAATTTAACCCATCCGACAAGAGTTGGAGTAAGCGGTATTACAGCGTCAGGAAAAACAACATTTGCAAACGAATTAGCGGAAGAAATAAAAAAACGAGGGTTACCAATAACACGCGCTAGCATTGACAATTTTCATAATCCAAAAGTGATTCGCTATGCACAAGGTAAAGAATCTGCAAGAGGGTATTATGAAGATGCACACGATTATACAGCTTTCAAAGAAAGACTATTAAAGCCTTTAGGACTTAATGGGAATTTACAGTATGAAACGATTTCTCATAACTTAATAACGGATATTCCAGTATATAATACGCCTATATTCGCTCAACCCAATATGGTACTCATAGTAGATGGAACATTTCTATTGAAAAAAGACATTGAGTATTTATTTGATTACAAAATTTTTGTAGATACAGATTTTGAGATTGCGAGAAAACGTGGTGCGAAGCGGGAGACAGAAGCTTTTGAAAGTTATGAAGAAGCAGAGAAAATGTTTTTGAGCAGGTATCATGCGGCTTGTAAAATGTATATAGATGAGCATAATCCGAAAGAGTGTGCGGATGTTATATTTCAGAATAGTGATTTAGAAAATCCGGAAGTTATATTTCAAGAGCGAATGTAATACACAATCAAAAGTATATGTATAGCCTTTTATTAATAGTTATAATTCTCGTATAATTAAATTAGCTTTAGAAAGTAAAAACGGGGGATAAGGCAATAAAAAAACGAAAAAAGGGGACAGGAAATATAATGAATGAAGTACTAGAATTAAAAGAAGAACTACTACAAATTAAAAATAATAATTATGCTGTACCAGAAGACGTAGATGCATATCCGTATGCGCAGTGGATGCTAGATTATATTGGATCACCTGATGCTGAATTACGTGATGATTTGATTTATAGTACGCTTCATACATGGATTACAAATAATGTGTTTAGACAAAAAGAATTACGAGGATTAATGCTACAAGCAATTAGTCCTGATTATTTATTTTATAAAATTGGTGAAAAGGGTACAGACTCTGTTTTTAAACGTGCATTCTCCGTATTAATTCCACCACTTATTTTATCTGTTCATGAAAGAGAACCGTTGTTATCGGAAGAACAACTGTACAGTGTAGCAGAACAAGTGCTGGAATATGTATATTTAGAAGAAGATGTAAGAGGTTACATAGAAGGAAAAGGATGGGCACACTCTACTGCACATGCAGCGGATGCGCTCGATGCGTTAGCGCGTACAATACAAAATCGTGAGTTTTCATATGCAATATTAGCTGCTGTTCGCCAGAAGGTTCGATTGAGTGATTACGTATATGTACACTTTGAGGATGAGAGATTAGTAAAACCAATTATGTCTTTACATAATCAAAATCTATTAACTGAAGAAGAGTGGAGCAACTGGCTACATAGTATAGCAACTGTTGAAGATATCCGACATCCGCAGCATGCTATTTTAGTACAAAATATTAGATCTTTCCTAAGAAGTTTATATTTCAGAGGTTTAGAGGCAGAGGGTAGTACAGCCTTTACAGATGATATATTGGAGACTTTGAAGGATTTGCGTAGGTATTAAAATAATCCATAATTAGAAACAAAGAATACATGTTAATTTTGAAAAATTTATTAGAAATTTATTTTTACATTGTACCCTTTTAGTATAGGCTGAAAGGGGTGTCAAATGAAAAAATTATTAAAGTCAGTGAAAATAATATTTTTAATATGTATTAGTATGATTTTCTTTGGAACAGGCGCTGTATTTATATATCATAACTATCAATTAAAAATGGAATTGAAATTAATGAACAATGAAGGCGAACTTGTTAATTTCGATAATAAAAAAGTGAATGTTTATAATGAAGGGAGCGGGGAGGATACGTTTGTATTTATGGCCGGATCTGGAATTGCCGCTCCTGTTTATGAATTGAAAGGCTTATATAGTAAATTTTCGAAAGAAAACAAGATTTCTGTAATTGAGAGAGCTGGTTATGGATACAGTGATGTTTTTCAAGATGAGAGAGATATTGATACGATATTAGAACAAACAAGAGAAGCGCTTATTCGAAGTGGAAATAAACCACCATACATCTTAGTACCACACTCTCTATCGGGTATAGAGGCTATTTATTGGGCACAAAAATATCCGGGTGAAGTAAAAGGGATTATTGCATTAGATATTGGTTTACCTAAACAGTACGTAACTCATAAAATAGGCATGGTGGATTCATTAAAAATAAAAGGGATGAATATTTTAACGAAAATTGGTTTTCAGAGATTAGCTCCCTCTGTTACTTATAATCCCGAGGTCATTAAGCAATCCTTTTTAAACGAACAAGAAAAAGAAATTTATAAAGCGCTTACATACAAAAGGGCTTTTAATGATGATATGAAGCAAGAACTTTTACAAATCTACAATAACAGTAAAAAATCAAATTCCTTATTAATCCCAAAAGAAACACCTATTTTATTTATAGATGCAATTGCTAGGCAAAATAAAGATTCAAAGTATACAAAGCAAAAAAATAAAGATTATAAGGAGTTTGCTAGCGAGTTATTAAGAGCTGATGTGAAAATAATTGAAGGCACACATAGTATTTATTTATACGCTCCTGATGAAATATACAAATTTGCTATGGATTTTATTAATAATAAAGTAGTGAAGAACTAAGCTATTGCTATGATAGCAATGAAAGGTCTACATAATGAAAGCATATAACGTATTAATTGTTGAAGACGATTTAATTATAGGAGATTTATTACAAAAAATTTTGCAGCGCGAGAAGTATAATGTGCATTGGGAGAAAGAGGGAAGGAAAGTTCTTGATGTAATTCATGAAATAGATTTAGTCATAATGGATGTTATGTTACCAGGCGAAGATGGTTATCAAATTACAAAGAAAATAAAAAATCTAGGGTTAAATATTCCGATTATATTTCTATCAGCTCGGAATGATATGGATAGTAAACTAAAAGGTTTGACTATTGGAGAAGAATACATGATAAAACCTTTTGACCCTAGAGAGTTGTTGTTAAGGATTCAGAAAATGTTAGATAATCAATATGGTACCTTCACGCAAATTAATCATTTATTTATAGATGCAGAATATAAAAGAGTTTTTATAAATGGTTTGCGTAATGAAGTTGCTTTTACAGCAATTGAACGTAAAATATTCTTCTATTTATATGAAAATAGAGATAGAATTTTATCGAAAGAACACTTCTATGATTACCTATGGCAACTCGAAGATAGAAATCAAAATATCATGAACGTACATATAAAGAAAATCAGAACCAAAATTGATGATAAAACAGGTGATATTATTCAGAACATATATGGAGAAGGGTATAGATTAAATACCTATATGAAGAAATGAACTTAAAGAAAAAATATCAGTTACTATTATTCTCCGCTATTATTAGCGTACCACTGTTATTGTTGTCAATTAGTATCTTTGTATCAGTTATTTATAATGTTGTCTTTAAAACTAAAAATCAGAACATTCCTTTTCACGAATCCTATGCATATCCTACGATGTTAATCATATTTTTATTATCACTATTAATATTAGCTTTTGTATTTTCAAAATCGATTAACACAGTATTAAATAAAATTAATGTATTAAATCAAACGATTCGAGATTTAGCAAGTGATAAAAAAATCCCTAATATAATAAATGTTAAAAGCGATGATGAAATGGGAGAGCTGATTAAATCAGTGAACTTGCTTATAGAAAGAACAACTTATCGAGAATTAGAACTACAACAACAGGAACAAATAAAAAAGGAACTATTAAATAAATTACGGCATGATATTAATACACCCTTAACAGCAGTCAGATTACAATTATATTATTTAGAAGGTGAGTACAAGGAACAAGCACCAGTACTTGAATCAATGTATGAACAGATACAATATATAAGTGATTTAACTAACGAATTTAATATTCAATCTACAGAGACCTTAGAGAATACTTATATTGTGAATGATGAAGTGAATATACATAATTTAATAGAAAATATGATAAAAAAATGGAGCTATTTGTATAGCATTCATAAAATTGAATTAGTATATAATCCACAAGATAAAGAGTTGATATGGAATAGTAATGAGTTATGGATTCAAAGGTTATTTGATAATATTTTTCAAAATGTCCTTAAACATTCAAAAGCTAAAAAACTCAAAATTATTATAGATGAAGATATTGTTTCCTTTAGAGATAATGGGATTGGGTTTGATATAAATAGTAAAGGTACGGGAATTGGTTTGAAAAATATTGAAGATATATCAAAGATATTCGATATAAAATACACTTTACAATCAAATAGTGAGGGGACTATGTTTTCATTTGAAAAAACTAAAGTTTAGAGCAAAGCACATAAAACCAACGCTCCTCAACCAGACTAATAAAATGTGCTGGAGGTGAGTTTTATGGACAAAAAAGACTTTGAAAAAGTTTATAATGATTATTTACATCAAGGAGAAGAACAAGCTCAATTTGAAGTAGACCATGAAGGCAATTCAGGGGCAGAACAAATAGTTGCTGTTCGTAAAAATGATGACGGGGATTTAATAGCGTTTAAAACAAGTAGCGGGAGAGAGTTAGATTATATGACTGCTCTTAGTGAAGCAAAATCAGGGAAGTTAGCTCATGTGGACGTATTTCATAAGTATGGAAGAGATATTATACGTAGTGAACCTGATGGAATAAAAGAAAATAACTTAGATAATTTACCTGCATTTTAAACGGGTAAACCCCAAGAAGAGAATGTTCATTTGGATATTCTCTTCTCTTCTTTTCTTTCTCTACAAATAGACGGTTCATTTCTACAGTGCGATCATACTTTTAAAGAGCGCTCTAAATTTTTCTTTATCTTCTGCTGTAAATGGTTTCGGTCCCTTTGTACGTTTACCACTTTTTCGAACCATTGCACTTAAATATCGTGTTTGTAACAATTGTTCAATGTTATCATTCGTATACTTATAGCCTTTATGGTGTAGTACGATACAGCCTTTTGCTAAAGCGAGCGAAGCAAGACCGTAATCTTGCGTTACGATTAAATCCTCTTTTTTTGCTAACTGCATAATTCGGTAATCCGCAGCATCTGCTCCGGAATCAACATATATTGTTTCCACACCTTTTGGCTGTTCCGCATTAGAATAATGAGAAAAGCTAGTTACGAGGGTAACGGGAATTTCTGCCTTCTTAGCTTCAAAAATAATTACATCTTTTACAGGACAAGCATCTGCATCAACGTAAATTTTCATTGGTATCACTCCTATAAATAGGTTCGTGTTGATAATAATGGTAGATTTAGGTTTTGTCAAACGAGAAAACTTTAAATAATGTTATTTTTCACATACCAAAATAGCCTCACGTAAACGAGAAATACCTTCCTCAATTTGATCAATATTCACTTTTCCATAAGATAAACGTATATAACCATCTTTCGCGCCGAAAATACTACCTGGCATAAATGCTATTTCTTGTTTTAAGCTTTGCATAATAAGTTGTTTTTCGTTTATCGGTTCTTTTAATTTTCCCCATATGTATATACCACCAGTAGGATTGGAAAAAGAGATTTTATCATGAAGTTGCTCGTTTAGAGCGCGGACGATAACGTCTCTTTTTTCTGCTAGTTGTTTTCGTAACGGTACGATATGAGACTGAAATGGTACGGTTTCGAAAAATTGCTGCATAAGCCACTGTGGGAATATGCTCATACCTAATTCCATTTGGTGTCGTGCGTCAGATAATCGCTCAACTACAGACTGCGGAGCGACAAGCCAGCCAACTCGAAGACCTGGTGCAATCATCTTTGATAAAGAATGCACATAAATGACGGTTCCATTTTCATCAATCGATTTCAAAGTAGGGCAAGGTTGTTTCTTTTCTAACGTAAGTAAACTAGACGGATCATCTTCAACAATCGCAATTCGTAAGTCTGCACAAAGTGATAATAGTTTTTTTCTACGGTTTGGATGAAGCATTGTTCCCGTAGGATTTTGGAAGTTTGGATTTAAAAAGATCATTTTAATACGATGCTTTCTATATAATTCTTGCACATCGTCTGGATTAATGCCGTGTTCATCGACAGGTAACGGGAAAATACGAATACCTGCTGATTGGAATAACGGCAGGGAATAACAGTGCGATGGACTTTCAAAAGCGACGGCATCACCGGGATTTAATAAACATTGCACGATAAGGTGTAGTGCTTGTTGAGCGCCGGATGTAATCATAATGGATTGTTCAGTCGCCTCAACTTTTAAATATTCCTTCATATATTTTACGACCGCTTGTCTTAGCGGGAGATAGCCTTGCGGATGATCGTAACTTAATGAATGCGTTAACGGTTGTTCACGTAAAATCGTTTGTAGTTGATCGTGAGGATAAAGATTACAACCGAGTTCTCCATTAGCGAAATCTATAATATTTTCATTTTGTTGTACTTCCGCCCTAATATGGCGAAGTAACGGTAGATTTGGTAAGAAAGTACCACCTTCTACGAAATTTCTCCAGTTCGGCGTTAATGTTGGAGAAACGCCCCACATATGTGTACTCACACGTGTACCTTTACCAGTCGTACTTTCTACAATTCCCATAGCACGTAGCTCATTATAAGCAGTCGTTACTGTACTTCTGTTTACATTTAACTGTGTAGCTAATTTCCGTTCGGAAGGGAGGAAGCTACCTGGAGGAAGTTCTCCATATGTAATACGTTTTTCAATAAAGTCAACAACTTGCTGATAAATAGGGATTTTACTGTCACTATCTAGTTTCCATTCCATAAAAAACGCCTCCGTATCTCTTATATAAATCCAGTATAGCAAATTGGCTGGGTAAAAAAACAGCCAATTGGACGGTGTTATATCCAGCCAATTTTACTATGCTAAATATGGAAGGGGAGATTCGGATGAAAAGATGGCAAATGGAATGGCTCCTAGTATCAGTAGCATTAGTATGGGGAGCAAATTATACAATAGGAAAGTATGGTGTGGCATTTATGTCATCCATTCAATTTAATAGTTTACGATTTTTAGTAGCATCACCGGTATTATTACTTATTACTTTTATGATGGAACGCTCATTACGTATTGAAAGAAAAGATTGGTTACGATTAGTAGCAGTCGGTATCGTTGGAACGACAATGTATCAAACTATGTTTATGCTATCTGTGAAATATACTTCAGCAACGAACGCCTCATTATTAATTGCGATGTCACCTATATTTACAGGGATATTAGCAGTATTGCACAAACAAGAACGTTTTTCGATGAAAGTACAAATTGGTTCAATAGTAGCCTTTATTGGTGCAGCATTCGTTTTATTAACAGGGCATACGGGAGGAGCTACCTACGAGTATGCATGGCTTGGAAATGTAATTGGATTAGTCGCAGCAATTGCTTGGGGATGGTATCCAATTTTAGCACAACCTCTTATTAAGAAATACTCCGCAATGAGAGTTACATCTTGGTCTACTTTAATTGGAATTGTACCTCTCGTTATATACTGTTTATTCAACGTAAACACATTAACGTGGCCAGTAGATATGCCAAGCTGGGGATCTCTAGCATATTCAATCATTTTTGCGACCATCTTTGGGCTAGCAATGTGGTATGTTGGTATTAGTCAAATAGGTTCAACGAAAGTAATGGTTTATATGTATCTTGTGCCATTGTTCGCAGTTATTTTTGCGGCAGTAACAATAGGGGAGAAAATCAATATGATGCAACTCGTTGGCGGACTTATAATCTTTATCGGTTTATATGTTGTAAAAAAAGGCGGAATCAAAAAAACAGCTCTCAATTTGAAAAAAGTAAGTTAACAGTAAAAAAGGTCTCTTTCATATTGAAGGAGATCTTTTTTGTTTTCGTAATAAAAGAGCTTGTTCAACGGCCCATCTTTGATGATCGTGAATGAGAAGCTCTATAGCATGCAATGGAGACATCCACCTTAGAACATGATCCTCCTCACAGTTTTCAGTTTGTTTCTGCACCATGTTCGCAATATAAAAGAACCCATCATTTAAATAATATGTATCTTCCTTTTCCGCATAAAAATATCGCGCTGCATTACCAATATATTGTTCAATCTCAATTGCCCATCCTAATTCCTCTAGTAATTCACGATGTAAACATTCTTCTTTTGTTTCATTACCTTCCATACCACCACCAGGTAAAAAATAATGGTTTCCTTTTTGGATAGCAGCAATCTTTGAAGAAGAATTAAAAATAATCGCATAACAACTAGGTCGTAATACATATTGTTCAGTAGGCTTTTTATAACCAAAAGTAAGTTTAGACATCATAAAACACCTCATTTCTCTATAAAATACATAAAAGGAATATTAAGGTAAGTGCAGAATTATATAAGTATAATCTTATGAGATTGGAGTGATACCAAAATGATAAATCGAAAATGTTCAAGGTGTAAAGAGATAACAGGTACGATGCACGGTGGTAAAAAAATTAAGGAAGAATTTCTATGTGAAGATTGTTTGCAAAAAGGAATTGAGAGTGGAGAAATCGAATTATCACAAGTGGAAGAAAAGAAAGCTTCTTATCTTTCTATAAAGATATTGAAAATAATGAGTGTGATTTATTTAATAGGATCTATTTTAATGGCTTTTTCTGCTGGATCTCTTATACATGACCCAGGATTTGGGGAAGTATCAATTTCAGGATCAGGTGCAGTTGGTGTTATTATTATTGGATCCATATTCCAGTCTGTACTTGTATTTTGCGGTATTTGGGTATTCATCCTATTAGTAGAAATAGTCATTAAAATTTATGAAAAAATGAAGTGAGTGAGAGGGAGAAACGTATGCGAGTAAGAAACATCCAAGGGGAAGATTATGTAAAGATTCATTCTGTTTTAAATGATTGGTGGGGCGGGAGAGATATGGCTGCCATGTTACCAAAATTGTTTTTCGTTCACTTTCAAGAAACGAGTTTTATCATTGAAGAAGAGGGAGAAACGTTAGGTTTTTTATGCGGATTCTTTTCCCAAACGCATAAAGAGGAAGCGTACGTTCATTTTATCGGTGTAAATCCGAAGTATAGAAGAAGAGGAATTGCATCGACATTGTATTCGTATTTCTTTGATGTCGCACGTGCAAATAACCGTAAAGTTGTAAAAGCAATCACATCACCAGTTAATAAAAAATCGATACAGTTTCATAGGGAGATTGGCTTTCGAATTGAGGCTGGGGATGATGAGATAGAGGGTGTATCGGTACATACAAATTATGATGGGAACGGCGGTAGTAGAGTTTTATTTTTGAAACATGTGTAAAAGTAGGCTAGCGAATAGTTAGCCTTTTTGTTGTGAGGGGATAGAAGTATGGAGAATAAACAAAGTAGAAATGAGTATGTAAGACGCATACATACAGTTCAAGATTATATAGAATCTAACATAGATAGTTCACTATCCATTGAAGAGCTAGCCGATGTAGCAGGATTTTCGAAGTATCACTTTCATCGGATTTTTAAAGGAATAGTAGACGAGCCGTTATCTCGGTATGTGAATCGCTTGAAGCTAGAAAGGGCAACACATCTACTTACATATCGCACAGACATGACGATTACAGATATTGCGTATCACTTCGGTTTCACAGATTCAGCAGTTTTCTCCCGAACATTTAAAAGTCATTATGGTGTAAGTCCGTCTCAATATCGAAACGACAATAGCAAGAATTGCAAAGACGTAAGTGAAACTTCTCAATACAATGAATGTAAGAAGGTTCGAGGAGATATTGAAATTGTAACAGTGGACGATATAAATGTCGCATACATAAGACATATCGGTACATATGAAGAGTTAACTATAGCTTTTCCGAAAATGATAGAGAAACTACTTCGTTACGCAGCGCTGCAAAATTATCATGAATTTGAGGATACGAAAGTATTAACCATTTACCACGATCATCATGAATATACGGAGGACTATCATTTAAGAACAAGTTTATGTATAACAATTCCGAATGAGTCCGCAGTAGAACCGAGCGACATTGGAATAATGGTAATACCTTCTGGAAAGTATGCGGTAGGTCATTTTGAAATATTCGAAGATGACTATAAAGGAGCATGGGACTTTATATATGGTGAGTGGCTGCCAAATAGCGGATATAAACCGAGAGATTCGTATCCTTTTGAAGTATATAAAAATGATCCAAAGCAGCATCCAAAGCATAAACATATAGTTGATATATATGTACCAATCGAACCTTTTTAATTATAGGTTAAAGGGGAAGAAATAATGAAAACTGCTGAAAAGTTAGATCAGATTATACAAGAAGAATATAAAAATATGAATGGTATGTTAGTAGTGCAGAGAGGTAATGTTGTTTTTGAAAATTATTATAATGGTTACAGTCCAGATAATGCGTTTCATGTAGCATCAGTCACAAAAACGATTATTTCTGCGTTAATTGGGATATGTGTAGATAAAGGTTATATAAAAAGTGTTAATCAAAAGGTAATGGAATTTTTCCCGGAACATAACATTAAGTCATCTGAAATAACAGTACGACATCTATTGACAATGACAGATCCACATCCTTTCGTAGACTGGCAGGAACCGTTAGAAGAACTATGTACGCAACAAGATTGGGTACAGTATACGTTAGATAGGATAGGAAAAGGCGGAGAAATTGGGACTTTTAAGTATTCATCTGCAGGAGCCCATGTATTATCAGCAATTATTACGAGTGTAACAGGAAAAAGTGCGCGTGAATTTGCAAATGAGTACCTATTTCAACCACTCGGCATGAGCGAAATTCCAAACTATAATATGAAAGCATTTGGATTTGATGACTTATTCGGAAAAGATGTAAAAGGATGGGTTCACGATCCAAATGGTATTTCGACGGGCGGATGGGGTCTGACGTTAACAGTTAAAGATATGGCTAAGTTTGGACAGATGTATTTGAATGAAGGTATTCAGAATGGAAAACAAATACTATCAAAATTATGGATAAAAGAATCGACAGAAATGAACCAAAACCAATATGGTTACTTATGGTGGTTACGAGAAGAAGATGGAATCTTTTCATACTGTGCTATGGGAGATGGTGGGAATGTCATTTGTTGTATTCCAGAGAAGGAATTGGTTGTAGTAATTACTTCTGAAGTTATGCCGAATGCACGGGATAGATGGGAGTTAATTAAAGGATACATACTTCCTTATTTAAAAGATTAATATGGGTATTTTTATAAAAATAAGAATGAAAGGTTTAGTTAAACTTGTTTTGTTCTCCATGATAGAAAAAAGTGTGGTGTTAACAAAGTTATGTAACTAAGATTATAAAACTTCAACACCTATACGATTATTAAATAATTGCAAGGTGTTGAAGTACTTTTTAATCTATTAAGGCTGCTTTCAACTAAAAGAAGAAACATCTTTTTTCTTAGCTGTTTAACTATTTTTTAACTTTGTGAAGTATAAGATACATCGTGCCCAGCACAATTGCTAGTAAGGTAAATTTAATTAATTCTATTAGGCTGGCATCCCACTTGTTTTGTACTACATCTGTTAAATAAAATACATTAAACATACCATGTAAAATTGCTGGTGATATTACGGAACCACCATATTCCCTTGTGTACGTCAAAATGATAGATAATATAAATAATAAAGTAAGATAACTTAATATTCCTACAAACCAAAACTCATAGTTTTTATAAAAGATTGCTACTGGAATATGCCATAAAGACCAGAGAAAAGCTATAATAATAGCTGTTTGTTTGAATGAATATTTTTTTCGTAAATAGTAATGAAAATTCCCACGCCATATAATCTCTTCTAATAATGCAGATAAAAATCCGACTGTAAGACCAACGAGCAAGAGAAATCCTAATTCATTCCAATGATGATATAAGAACTTTATATCATAATTATAAAAATAGAAATGGAGACATAGTCCTAGAAGTAGTGGCAATAATATGGAGAAAATTAGTGTTTTTATTTTGGGACGTGAAAATCCAAATGTGTGAACTAAGTTTTGTTTCTTAAATAATTTTTGAAATAAAATAACAGCTAAAAGTGGAACAACCATGGTAAACCCCAAATAATTACGACCATTTTCTATGTTCAGCAAGATGATATATACAAGTGATGTGAGAAAATAAATACATAATGTTGAATGATAAACTATGTGTTTATTAATATTTTTCACCTGCCTAAGTATGTATAAGTGGTTAATCGAATATCCGATATTTTAATTATATATGAAATGGAAATCGACAGAATGAATATTTCTATATTATTGTTTTTAACATAGAAAAAGTGTCGAAATTACATATATTGAACTTGTAGAAAAAATTAAGCTTTCCCCGTAACTTTCCACAACAAAAAATCGTTTAACAAAAGAAAGGATTTTCAATCACGAATGGGGGAGAACTATGAAGATATTAATTCTAGGTGGTACACGATTTTTAGGAAGAGCTTTTGTAGAAGTGGCTTTGAACAGAGGGCATGAAGTTACATTATTTAACCGCGGAACAAACAAAGAAATTTTTCCAGAAGTGGAGCAGTTAATCGGTGACAGAAATGGTGATGTATCAAGTTTAGAAAATCGAAAATGGGATGTTGTCGTGGATACGTGTGGGTTTTCTCCACATCACATTCGGAATATTGGAGATGTCTTAAAAGATAATATAAAACATTATATATTCATCTCTAGCCTTTCCGTATATAAAGATTGGATTCCGCATGACATAAAAGAAGACTATATATTACAATCTGAACCGACGGAAGAACAAATAAAGGCTGTAGAGAATGGTGAAATATATCCTTATGAGCATTATGGTGCGCTGAAAGTATTATGTGAAAAAGAAGCAGAGAAGTATTGGCCGGGGCGTGTATTACACGTAAGAGCAGGACTTCTTTTAGGAATGTTTGATTATACAGATCGACTTCCATACTGGATTCAGCGTGTAGCAAAAGGAGGAAAAGTGTTAGTTCCAGGAAGAAAAAAACGTCCAGTGCAGATAGTTGATATAAAAGATGTTGCATACTTTGGACTCAACATGGCAGAAAACAATAAAGCAGGTATATTCAATGTAACAGGTCCGAATGATGAATTGACGATGGATGAACTATTAAATACGTGTAAAAAGGTTACGAATAGCGATGCTGAATTTGTTTGGGTAGACGAATCGTTTATGAGTGAACATAATGTGCAGCCTTGGACAGAAATGCCTTTATGGATTCCAGAAACTTTTCCGTTAGATGGTGAAACGGAGCCGTGGAAAGGTGGGTTTTCTATAAGTATTTATAGTGCTATTAAAGCAGGACTTACTTTTAGAAGGTTAGAACATACTGTTGCAGACGTATATACGTGGATGAAGCGGATGGAAGATAGGGAATTAAAAGCAGGTATTTCAGTTGAAAAGGAGAGAGTATTATTAGAGAAGTGGTATAAAGAAGGGTAAACTAGTAGGGTATTTTTAGAATGATTTGATTTTAAGGGATGGTATCATTTATTTTATATATTCTATATTCTATTAATTTCTAAATTTAGTAGTTATTATGACTAGAAAAGCGCACACTTTTCCATAGCGAAAGTGTGCACTTTTCTTTATTTATATTGTGATGGTGAAATATGGTCTAGCCATAATATGCCATCGTACTGTTCAATCGGCTTCAAAATTTCTTCGAATTTTTGAAGACCCCAGTGTCTTGCGGTAGTAGGGGTAAACATCCAAGATGTTTCAGGACGATTGCTTTCTCCTTTTAAATCAACAAATACATTAGGATTTTGAGATGTTCTTAATATATTCTCGATACTTTGTTCAGCGTGGTCTGTATCTATAGTGACTATTTTATTAAGATTACTACTATCCCAACTCTTTCCGCTATATGAATATACGCCAATTGTGTACATTTGATCTTTTATCCGTTGAGGTAAATAATCAATCATATTCGGTGCTTTAAAATTGTATTGTTGGGATTTAGTCCAATCAAGTATCATTTTTGAATTTTGTTTTCGGATATGATAGTTATGTCCCCATACAATGATTTTTTTATTTTTGTATTGAATATCACTTAACCATGCTAAAGCTTGTCCCATCTTTTGATCTCGAATATAAAATGATAGATCTGTAGGTTTAAAGTTTGTTGGATAAATAAGGTTTTTTTCTTTTACAGTAGCATCTTGGAGTGTTTTAATTGTATCAATGCGTATACTGATAGTCTTTTCTAACAGATTTACATCGTATGTATTTGATGGGGCTATCTTATTTAATTCGGCTTTATGTTGTTGAACAAACGTTTTAATTTTTTCATATTTGGCTATTACTTGTTGAACTTCCGCTTTATATTGTTCGTATGAGTACTGATTATCTTTAGATTCAATTTTTTCATCAATATTGAGTAATTCTGTATGAGCCTTTTCTATATCATTAGCAATTTCAGGATTAATTTTTTCTAACCATTCTTTTGCAAACTCAGGGAAATAAGAATACCACCTGAATTGAGCATCAAACCCTGTTAATATAAGAGGTGTTCCTTTTTCTTTTTGATCTTTTATATATTGAAATAGCTCTAAAATTTCTTCAGTATGCCAAACACCGTATAAAGATTTTTTCATGGCCTGCAAAGCAGTTAATTGGTCGAGGTTTTGATTTACAGCATTTGCCTCCGCAAATCCTGTTTCAAATGCAATAACATCATATCCCATCTCTTCATGTAAATACTTAATCATACGTACTTTTGATTGGTTTATTTCCTTAGCTCCATGTGTACTTTCACCAAGTAGAACAATTCGTTCATCCTTTACTTTTTCTTTTAAAAAGGATAAATCTTCATTTGTTTGTGCATTTGGTTCGTCCAACTTTTGTGCATTTTCCTTTATCCACTCTTCCCATTTTGGCTGATCTTTCGGTTTCTCTTCAGCAGAAATCACAGATGTAAATGTAGTAAAAGCAACAAGAGAAGTAATCATTCCTATTTTCCATTTAGTAAACACATATTTCCCCCCATGAAACAATTTTGTTATTTAATACGGTAGATGTATCCAAATATATACTTTTATTCCATGTATTTATATTAATTGATAAAAACAAAAGAAACAATATAAAAATTAAGAATATTCAACCTGTTATTATACGATGAAGATTATTATTTTTATTCATTACAACGAGTTAGTTAACAAAAACTAATGAATCAATAGTTAGAATAGTGTTTTTTATCTAAAAATATTGAAAGGCATTAGTGGATTTAGTAATCTTAATTTATAAATAATAGTGTGCAATTAGGTAAAATGCTTGTGAAAATAGTTTTTTATTGTACATACTTGCAATTACAATTGTTTTATCTCTTAATCCAAAACTATATAAAGGTGGTAAAAAATAGTGGATCTTACGTTTGAAGTTGAGGAAACATGTTTTAATTACCGAGTCGGAGCAATTTGTAAATACGATAATAAAATACTCATTCTGCAAGGTGACGGTGAAGATTTTTGGTATGTACCCGGCGGAAGAGTGAAAATGCTAGAGAATAGTGAAGATGCATTAAAACGAGAGCTTGCGGAAGAGATAGGTGTTCCTATTAAAAGGAAAAGGTTAATATGGTCAGTAGAAAATTTCTTTACACTTTCTGAGCGAAAGTTTCATGAGATTAGTTTTTATTATGAAGTAGAGCTACATGAATTACCTGCAAATGGAGCGGATCAATATATTTTGGAAGAAGAGGGGAGAACGTATTTGTTTAAGTGGGTGCCGGTAGAAGAGTTACATGCATATAATTTACAGCCTGCATTTATAAAAGAGAAAGTAAAGGATATAGCAGTACATACAGAACATATCGTTTTACAAAAATAAACGTATTCGGAGGGAAAAAGGGTGAAGGGGACTAAAAAAGAGGTACATATAAATGACAAAGTAATTCGTTACACACATATCGAAAAAGGTTCTAGTACGGTTTGCTTTATGTTTTCAGGTTCAGGATACAATTACGATAAGCCGTTATTTTATTACGCGACGATGCTTATGCTTGAACATAAAATTGATGTTGTACATATTCATTACTCTTACGACGAACAGGTAATGAATAAACCAATAGAAGAACTAACGAAAGTAATGATGGATGATATTTATCCTATAATGAATGAAGTATTAAAAGGTGAGCAATACAACGAGACTTTGTTTTTAGGGAAGTCACTCGGAACGATTCCGATTGCAAATGATGTAATGAAGAGAGAAGAGTTTTTACAGTCAAAAATGATACTACTTACACCTTTACTAACATTTGAATCTATTTTCGACTCCATTTTACATAGTCAACACGAAGGGCTTTTAGTTATTGGGGATAAAGATCATCAATATAATGCAGATCAAGTTAAGCAGTTATATAAAACGAATTTAACAATCGATGTTATCAAAAATGCAAATCATTCTGTAAATGTGGGAGGATATGAAACAGGTAATTCAATTGAAGCGATAGCAAATATAATGAGAAAACTGAAAGAAACAATAAGCACAATTAAAGTTGAATTATAATTGTTCTGATACATACAAAAAGAGGTGCTTCATGCACCTCTTTTTATGTTGGAATTAACGAAACTCTGTATGACGAAATGTTTCTTTTCCTTCTAATAGAGTCAGTAAAATTCTCGTTTTATGAATATCATGTTTTGGAATTTTAAATAAGTTTTTGTCTAATACAACGATGTCTGCTTTTTTGCCGACTTTAATAGATCCAGTTTCTTTCTCTAAAAAATTGGCGTAGGCTCCATTTATAGTATAAGTCTTAATCATTTCTGCTAAACTTACTTTTTCTTTTGGGTTTAAAGCGTTTTGTGAATTTGTATCTTGTAAACTTGTACGAGTAATCCCCATTTGAATGCCAGCTAGAGGGGAGAAGTATGGTCCTTGTGTAATGGGATAATCACTAGAAGAAGCCATAACAACACCTTTATTTATGAAACTTCGCATAGGATATTGTTCATTTGCACGCTCTTCTCCTAATAATTCGACAGCTTGTGCAAAATATTCTCCGTCTTTAAGAAACCACGTTGGTTGCGGAACACCAATGACACCTAAATCTTTAAAACGATTTATATCATTTTCTTTTACTAATTGTAGATGTGTAATTTTATGGCGACTATCTCGTTTTCCGTTTTGTTCTTGAGCGATAGCTAATGTATTTAATGTTTCTGTAGTGGCAGCATCACCGATAGAGTGGATATGAACTTGGAATTTCTCTTTGTCTAATGTTTGAACCATTTGTTCAAATGCTGTTTTCTCCCAAACAGGAACGCCGTAATAGTTTGGTTTATTGTTATACGGTTCATGTAAGTAGGCAGTTCCGCCTTCAAGTACACCATCCATAAATAACTTGACCGTATTCATTTTTACAAGTGGGCCTTGTAATTTAGCACGCTGTTCTTTTACATAAGGAATACGCTCCTGACCTTCACTTGGTTGTATCGTTAATGCAAGATTATGTCTAATAGATAATGCTTGTTCTTTCTCGAGCATTGTTAGTGCTTCAATGACGGTATCTTGCTGCGGAACAACGACATCATTTACTTGTGTATATCCATTGCTCGCTGCGAGCTGTTGAAATGTTTTTAAACCTTCTTTATACTGTTCCGTATTGTACTTTGGCAGTTTATCTAAAACAAGATTCGTTGCAGTATCACGAAGCGTACCGGACGGTTCACCGTTTTCATTTCGTTCAATTACGCCACCGTTAGGGTTTGGAGTATCTTTTGTAATTTCAGCGATCTCAAGTGCTTTCGAGTTTGCCCAAACGGAATGATAATCCTCGGAAATTAAAGCGACAGGAATGTCTTTCACAACAGCATCTAATAAATCTTTTGTCGGACCAGATGATGAGAAGAGGGTATTGCTCCAACCAGCTCCATGAATAACTTTGACATCACTATGTTCTTTCCTGTATTGTTCAACTGCCTGAACATATTCATCAACTGTTCTAGCGTTTACTAAGTCAACAGAATAAAGAGAGTTTACAGTTTCGGAAGCATGAAGGTGGCTATCAACAAAGCCTGGAAGTAACATTTTTCCCTTTAAATCAATGATCTTTGTATTCTTATTCTTGTATTTTTTTGCATCTTTCGTATTACCTACATAAATAATCTCCCCATTTTTAATCGCAACAGCTTCTGCCCAAGGTTGCTTTGCTTCTACTGTATAGACATTTCCGTTAATAAAAATGGTGTCTGCTAGTTTTGAAGTGTCTTTTTTCGCCGGTTCAAATCCTACTAACATAAAAAGCATAGTGAGACTAATGAAAATAGAAATAAACTTTTTCATTGTATCAACCCCAATTCTTTATTATTTGATTTTGATTCGCTACTTTTATTACAGAAGTTCGATAGACGGAAATTCAAATCCTATGAAGCGAAGTCCGCTATTTATAGGAATATTACTTTTCGTTTTCCTATAAATAGCGGATAACATTTTTCAAAAGTAATGATTACAATTTAAATACGGAAAATTCAGAAAAGTTTTTAGAAAATTGGAAAGGGATAATTGAAAGCGTTTACTAGTTTTGGAGGCCATGAAAAAAATCCCCATATAAGGAGGCTATTAAGATGAAATCGATTAACCCAATGAATGTGATAGATGAGAGTCGTATTCATTCCATGCACCTTTGGTTAATATTTTGGCTATTTATCGTAATTGCATTTGATGGATATGATGTTGTTATTTATGGAGCAGCAGTACCGTCGCTCATTAAAGAGTGGGGGATATCGGATGTTACAGCAGGGGCAATTGGTAGTTATACAGTTATTGGAACAGCGGTTGGTGCTATTTTCTTCGGTTTATTAGCTGATAAAATTGGTCGTAAAAATATTATACTACTAACTACAATCATATTTAGTTTATTTACATTTTTATCTGGTTTTGCGAACGATCCTGTTACATTTACAATCTTCCGTGTCATCGCTGGTATTGGGCTTGGTGGAGTGATGCCGAATGTAATTGCTATAGCAACTGAATTCTCACCGAAACGAGTTCGAACTGGTATTGTATCATTTATTTTTTGCGGATATTCGGTGGGAGCAATGGCAGCAGCACTTACAAGTCGATCACTTCTCATGACAGCAGGATGGAAACCAGTCTTTTGGTTAGCGGGACTTCCTTTATTGTTTCTTCCGTTTTTAATGAAAAGTATTCCAGAGTCTGTTGGTTTCCTTCTAGGGAAAGGAAAAATAGACGAAGCTAAAAAAGTAATAGCGAAAGTAAATCCGAAATTAAGTGAAGATGCGACAATTGAATTTATAAAACCACCAACGCAAGAAGCTGGTTCTCCTGTTGTTAAATTATTTGAGGAAAAACGCGCAGTAAGTACGATTATGTTTTGGATTTCATGTTTTAGTGCTTTCGTGCTCATTTACTCTATGAATACTTGGTTACCAAGACTTATGATGCAATCAGGGTACGATCTGAAATCAAGTCTTTCATTTACAGCTGTCATGCAAATTGGCGCTATCGTTGGGACACTTATATTCGGTCCAATCGTGGATAAAGTTGGATTCAAAAAGGTACTTGTTCCATTATTTTTCTGTGGAGCGATTGCGTTATCCCTAATTGGATTTGCGAATAACATGTTTGTTGGATTTTTGTTAATTTCTATAATTGGTGCTTCTTCAGTCGGACTACAAAATATGTCAAATGCATTTGTTTCTCAATACTATCCTGGCAATATGCGATCAACGGCGGTTGGAAGTACAATGGCGTTTGGGCGCCTTGGAGGTGTGGTCGCTCCGACTTTTGTAGGGGTACTACTTTCTATGCATTTTTTACCGCAATATAACTTTGCGGCTATTGCGAGTGCTGCTGTAATTGGTGGTATAGCAATGCTATTTGTGAAAGAAGAACATGGAATGTATTATAAAGAGAAAAAAGAGATTGTAAGCGGAGGTAGCAACGTAACTACAGCAAAATAATGTAAGAAGAATCCCGGAGATACATTTCTTCGGGATTTCAAAATGTTTGCTAAATAATTTAAATATTTAGTTTTATTTTATGCAACGCTTCTTATACAATAGATAGAAAAGATGAAGTGGGGGATGGGGCATGTCTGGTAATAAGAGAGAGAGGTTAATGAAAAGAATAGAATATCATTTGCGAAATACATCACGTCAGCTTATTAAAATCGATACGGAAGAAGAAGCACTTCAGTATTTAACTCATTCCTTTTGCTCAGAATTACATTGTAATTTCGTAGCTGTTATTTTTAATGAAGGAGGACAATTTTTGCCAAAGGCTTGGAGCGGGAATTTAACTTCTTTAGCTTCTGCATTTCCTCTTCATTCTGATGAATGTTCATCAAGACTCCAATATCAAAGCATAACGGATCAAACAGCAGATTCACCAGAAGTGTGCCTACTTGCGGAAACGTTGAACCGTGCTGGTGTGGAAACTTGGTTTACTGTCCCATTAAAAGATGACATACAGCATTTTGGTTTTTGTGTTGTTGCATTTTCAAGGTATGTCCCACTTTTAGATATGGAAATATCATTTGAAGAGTTTGGAAGAGATATAGCCGTGGCAATAGCTGTGGCTAGACAAAAAGAATCGCAGTTGAAAAAGATTGAAGGTTTTGGATGGATTAGTAAAAACTTATCGCTAGATGTTCCGTTAGAAAAGCATATATATGAGGTAACTTCTAAAGCAGGAATGGAAACAAATGCTCAGTTTTCATGTGTTTATCTGTATAACGAAGATGAAAATTGTTTTGTTTTTCAACCACCATCATATGGGGAAATGAAGTACCCATTCAAAATTATGGTTGAAGATAAATATGTACTAAAAGAGCACTTTCCATTTTTTGAAACGGTTGGTGGTGAACAGTTTACAGCTCCAATCATTATTGATATGAAACCGATTGGCGTTTTACATGTTGAAAAGGAATGTGAAGGGCTATTTACGGAAGCAGATGCAAAATCACTTGAAATGATAGCGAATCACTTGGCCACTATACTTGATAATGCAAGATTATATAATGGTGAGAAAGAGCATAAACAACGACTTCATTTCCTATTAGATTATCAGCAGGCTTTATTAAAAGAAACGGTCGATGATAATAATTTTGAAGGTATTACAACAATGCTTGGTAGTCTGTTTCAAGATACGGTGTTTATTTTCGATAGATTTATGCAACCAATAGCCTTTCATGATGAAAAGGATATTCGTTTAGCAGAACATTTAGCTGATTTAGCAAGAGAAGAACGTAAAAATCAAAGAATGAATGATACGTTCCAAATTACTGATCCAAATCATATTGATTATTGTTTTTCATTTTGGATTATAAATGGGGGCGGTAATTTCTTAGGATATTTAGCAGTACGAAGAATGAATGGAGGGATGGATGAATTTGATCAACTAACAGTAGATTTAGCCCGAAATATATGTTCCATCCAGTTTATTAAACAAAAGCTCGTACTGGATACGAAAGAACAAATGAAAGATAGCTTTATTAGTAAATTACTCACTGAAAAAATTGAAGATCGAGATAATATTTTGCAATATGCCAACTTGTATCAATGGAATCTTTTCAAAAAACATCGAGTAGCCGTATTATCTATATCGCTTGATGAAAAAGAATTAAAAAAAGGGAATTTACTCGAACAACAAGCGAAAAAGTCACTTATTTGGGACTTAATTAAGACCCGTCTTCCGGAACTAGGGACAGGCATTTTAGCAGTATCTCATAATGATGAGCAACTTTTAATTGTTCCTATTGAAGATCAGAAGAAGAGAGCCGATACGTTTTGGGAATCAATGTTTCATAGCATTCAAAAATGGATACACGCATCACCTATTGGTTGTCATGTATTATTAGGGATTGGTGGCGTTACAAAACAATTAGAAGACTACTATATTAGTTACCAGCAAGCCGTGCAGGCTCTAAATATTTTAGATAGTCGCTTCCGAAAAAAAGGGTATGCGCTATTTGAAGATTTAGGTTCGTACGCTATTTTACATCATTTAAATCATTCAACAGCTGTAGAACTTTTTGTTAAGAAACAAATTGGTCCGCTCCTTGCCTATTCAGAAGGAAAAAATATTGATTTATATTATACATTACATGTATTCTTACAAAACAATGGAAATGTAAAAAGCGCCGCAGAAGAACTCTTTATTCATCGAAGTTCTCTTCTGTACAGGCTCGAAAAGATTGAATCACTCATTTCAGTTGATTTAAATGATGCTGAAGCGAGATTTAATTTAATGATGGCGTTAAAGCTTTATGATATGCATGGGGAAGTAGTAGGAGAATTGAAGTCAATATTTTAGTTTGAATTTGATAAAAAGAGGTTTGTATTCATACGAAATCTCTTTTTATTTTGTATATAATTGTTTTTCAAAACTTGTTACACTATAAAGGTATGAAAAGGAATTATAGAGTTGAAGGTGATAGGTATGAAGAAATACAAAATAGGAGAAGTAGGAAAGGAATTTGGAGTTTCAATAGATGCTTTACGATTTTATGAAAAGAAAGGATTCCTAAAACCACAAAAAGATAAAGATAATGGTTTTAGATTTTATACATATGAAGATTTTGGTGTATTTTTAGCCATTAGGAATTTCCGGCAAATGGGATTTCATGTGAAAGAAATTGGAGCAGTTTTTAATGGTTTAGAATTCGATGACATCATAAATAAGTGTAATGAAAAAATAACTGAAAAAAATGAAGCGATAAAACAGTTAGAATTAGAAACAAAACAAATAAATGAATTTATTTGTTTATTAAAAGAATACAAGCAAGAAGATAAGCAATGGGTGATAAAGCCAGCCGGCACTTATTATTTTCTCAAACATGTTCATTTAAATGATGGAGCGCTATGTGTAAATCCTCTATTAAAAGAATGGTTAAATTTCTTGCCAACTGTTTCAACAGCTTTGTGTATTCCACTTGAAGAATATAAAGTAAAAAATATAGATAATAGTTATTGGGTAATGGCTATATCTGAATTAAAGATGAAAGAGTGCCAATTACCTATAGATGATTCAGTTTTTCAAATAGAAATGGGAGAGTGCTTGCATTACTTATATGAAAAAGATGTGAATGAACCGTTATCATCCCTAATTTTAGACGAAGCATTTCATATTATGGAGAGTCATGGCTACGTACTAAACGGAGACATTTTGTGTCGATATGTTTGTGAAACAAAGAGTGAAGAAAAAACAATTGATCATTATGTTATTATGATTCCTATCATTAAATCAAAAAGTGAAGTCATACATACAGAAGGATAGTAAAGAGCATTTAATTGGAGACCATGTCTAACAATTAAATGCTCTTTTTATGTTTTAATATGCTATAAATTCAATTTATCACGTAAGATCTTGGTTCCATCTCCTACTAATTAGTAGGAGATGGACACCCTCATCAATTAAAGTTTTACTTTATAAAAAATATATGAATAAAGATATTGACCCTAGTCTTAGACCATAGTTTATATTGAAACCATAAAGAAAGCGTTTGCATCTGTAAGGATATGCAAATCGCTTCAGAAAAATATTGGAGGTTGTAAATGATGAGAAATATTGTACTTTTATGTAACGCAGGTATGTCTACAAGTATGTTAATGAACAAAATGAGAGGGTATGCACAATCAGCAGGTTATAACTGTGAAATTAATGCTTATGCATTAACGGAAGCAACAAATGTTGGTCCAGCAGCTGATGTGATTTTATTAGGACCACAAGTTAGATATGCATTAAACAATGTGAAAAAACAATTGCCAGAAAAGCATATTGAAGTAATTGATATGGCAGCTTACGGCATGTTAGATGGAAAAAAAGTAATTGAGCGAGTGAAAACTATTTTAGGAGACTAAAAGTTTATACGACTTATGTCAGTTTTGAAAAATACATATTTTGAGGGAGGTCATCGTCTGAAAAAGATAAGGAAATTTCCAATTTTATGTATGGTAGTAGGCAGCCTGGCAGGTGGTTTAGTTCTTTCAGGATGTTCGTCAGAAAGTAAAGATAAGGCTTTAAAAGACTCAGATATAACACTTATAACGAATGTTCTTCCATATGGAGAGGTAGGAGCTACTGTCGTTTGTGATTTTGGAGATACAATAGATAGCTCAAAATTAACAAAAGATAGTTTTGAAGTTGAGGTGGAAGTGAATGGGAAACCTCAAAATAGAAAAATAACGAAAGTGTATACAAATAATAAAGCTGAAGTATCAGAGACTTCAAAAGACGGACAATACGTCGTGATTGAATTAGATGAAAATGATAAATATGCATCTACCTCAACATTTAATGAAGAAAAATTTTTAAGCACAAGAGATAATTTAGATTATAAGTTATCTCTTACGAAAGAAATTAAAACAAAAGAAGGTGCAACTTTTAAAGCATCTGAACAGAAAAAGAAAATTTCAAAAGTAGTTACTCCTATTGTAGATGATTTTAAAAAAGGCGTATATCAAGATGCATCTGGAAACAAAATGCAATACAGACTTTTTGAGCCTAAAAAAGAGCCTAACAAAAAATATCCACTAGTTTTATTTTTACATGGATCAGGTGAACGAGGAAATGACAACTATATGCAAGTCGTAGGAAATAAGGGTGCTGTAGCGTGGGCTAATCCAGAACAGCAAAAGAAAAACCCTGCATATGTGTTAGCTCCTCAGGTTAAAGCAGCTGAGACCCTTACAGCATATTGGACCGAGGAACCAAACTATACCACGATGTTTAATTTGCTAAAAGAAACCATCGATAAGTATGATATTGATAAAAATCGTATATATGTTGTTGGTATGTCCAATGGTGGAATTGGGACTTGGAATGTTATTAAGAAGAACCCAAATCTTTTCGCAGCTGCTGTTCCGATTTGTGGAATAGGAGATTTGCCAGGAAATAAGCTTGTTAGTGAATATGAACCATTACAAGATACTTCAGTATTCAAGAACATTAAAGATATGCCAATTTGGGTCTTTCATGCAGAAGATGATCCGCTGGTTGATGTGAGATATAGCAGAGACGCTGTACGAGCTATTAAAGAACTAGGCGGTTCTTTGGTCAAATATACAGAATATCCAACTGGTGTCGTTAAACCAATGGGACACTTTTCTTGGGTGCCGGCATTACAGGATACAGAGATGATAAATTGGTTGTTTAATCAGTCAAAATAGCTGGTTACATAAATTCATTAGGAGATAATCATTCTATAACTGATAATGCTTATAAGGAGATTATGCGATGAATAAAAAAATAGTATCGTTTTGTTTAGTAGCTTCTTTGACAGTTTCCTTGTTTGGATGTTCGTCTAATAAGACAGAGCAAGTTAAGAATAAAAAAGAAGAAAAATCAGTTGAGTTTTATTTAGTAAGACATGGAAAGACGATGTTAAATACAACTGATAGAGTACAAGGTTGGGCAGACGCACCTCTAACAAAGGATGGTGTTGCGGTAGCGGAGTACCTTGGAAAAGGTTTGAAAGACATTAACTTTGAAAAGGCATATAGTAGCGATAGTGGACGAGCAATAGAGACAGCTAAAATTGTACTAGATAAAAGTGGAAATAAAGATATGAATATCAATCAAAGTAAAAATTTGCGGGAAGCGTGTTTTGGTGAGTTTGAAGGGGAGTTAAATCATACGTTTCGTGAAAAACTTGCGCAAGCTAATAATATGACCCTTGAAGAGTCTATGAACAATTTTGATGTTGATATTATGCAAAAAACTGCAGCAAAGATCGATAAGAGTAAACAGGCTGAAGATACGGAAACAGTTACAAAAAGAATGCAAAAAGAAGTTGATCAAATTGCAGAAGAAGTAGCAGAAGATGGCGGTGGGAAAGTTCTTGTCGTATCACATGGTACATCATTAATGGACCTGTTATACGCAATATCTCCTGAATCCTTAAATGAAGTTGAAGAAGGATTAGGAAATGCAAGTGTTTCAAAAGTTGTGTATAAAGACGGGAAATATAAAGTTCAATCTGTAAATGATATGAGCTATGTGGAAAAAGGAAAAAAATAGATGAATTAAAAGTCAGAAATATTGGAGGTAATTATGAAATTGTTAGAAGGGACAAAAAACGGACTAGAACGAATCATCACACCACTAACAAATTATCTCGGAAATAGTAAAGTAGTAAATGCTATTACATCAGGGATGATGATGACAATTCCTGTTACGATCGGCGTTACATTATTTGCTATTTTAGGTAATCTACCATTTGAAGGTTGGAAAGAGTTTTTAATTCAAATTGGTTTATATACGCATATGCAAGACATGATTAGTGCGACATTAAGTTTGCTAGCGGTTTATATGGTTGTCATTATCGCTTACTCTTATGTGAAAGAGGAAGGCATGAATGGAATGACGGCCGCTGTTATAGCATTAGGTAGTTTCTTATGCTTAATGCCAATGTCGATTAAGGTTGGAGAAGAACAAATTCCAGCTATTTTAAATCAGTATTTAGGTAGTGATGGAATATTCGTTGCCATGTTTGTCGGTGTTTTTACTGGTAAATTGTACTGTGCATTAAAAAGAAAAAATATTGGAGTAAAATTACCGGAATCGGTACCACCTATGGTAGCTGATGCGATTAACCCTGTGTTTATTTCAATCATCATTTTCACTATTATATTCTTTATTAGAGTAATATTTGGCTTTACTCCATATGAAAATATTTTTAACTTTGTGAGTCAAGTAATTTCGTTACCTGTAAAAGTCATCGGATCGTCTGTATGGTCAGTTATTGCTATCTTTACATTCATGAATATATGTTGGTTCTTCGGGCTACACCCAGCACCAATTATAAATGTATGGTATAGTGCGACAGCTCCGTTATTTACGGCAGCTATTACAGCTTTTGCTTCGGGAACACCTTTTGCAGAAATCCCTTACTTAGCATTTACTTTAATGCATTTTGCAGTTGCCATTGGTGGAACAGGAAATACGTTAGGTTTAGCAATAAATCTACTATTTGCGAAATCGGAGCAATACAAATCACTTGGGAAAATCGGTATCGTCCCAAATATCTTTAATATTAATGAGCCGATTGTATTTGGATTACCGCTTGTGCTGAATCCAATCTACTTTATTCCATTAGTAGCATCTTCAATAGTTGGCGGCTTAATCTGTGTTGTATTCCTTAAAATTACGGGGATTTTATCTAACTTTAACCCACTTATCGAATTACCATGGGTAACACCAGCGCCATTTGCAGCTTATATTTCTGGCGGTTGGTTACTATTCATCATGACTGTTTTAATTATTATCTCTCAAATTCTACTATACTATCCGTTCTTTAAAATGGGAGATAAGAAAGCTTATGAGGCAGAACAAGCAGCACAACAACAATAATAATGTATTCCTCAAAAGTCCGATTATTGTGGGCTAGTAATCAGTGGGTATGAACAACACCTCACTTATTATTATTTTGATTTATAAAAATAAAAAAATGTTAGGAGAATTGTTATGGAACAAAATGAATTAGTAGTATTTCAAATTATATCAGCAGTAGGTAGCGCACGATCTTCGTATATCGAAGCGATTCAAGAAGCAAAAATGGGTAACTTTGAACAAGCAAGACAATTAATGAATGAAGGTAGTGAAACATTTATTGAAGGCCATAGAGCACATGCTGGATTGATTAGTAAAGAAGCAGCAGGTGAAAAAGTAGAAGTAAGCTTATTGTTAGCGCACGCAGAAGATCAGTTAATGAGTGCAGAAGGATTTAAAATCATTGCAGAAGAGCTTATAAGTGTTTATGAAACATTTTTAGTGAAACAAAATTAATAGAAATAAACGATAACAATACTATTTTTGAAAGGGAAAGGTAAATATGCTCAATACTACATTTAAAAAAGACTTTTTATGGGGCGCTTCCACAAGTGCCTATCAAGTAGAAGGTGCCTATAAAGAAGATGGAAAAGGCCTTTCTGTTCAAGATGTGAAAGTTATTCCTGAAGGTACATCAGATTTCAAAGTTTGTAGTGATCATTATCATCATTTTAAAGAAGATATAAAGCTTTTTTCTGAATTAGGATTGAAAGTATATCGTTTTTCTATAGCTTGGACTCGAATTCTTCCAAATGGAACTGGAGAAGTGAATGAAAAAGGTATTGCGTTTTATAGTGATCTTATTGATGAATTGCTGAAGTATGATATCGTACCGTTAGTAACGATGTATCATTTTGATTTACCATATGAATTAGAGAAAAAGGGTGGCTGGAGTAACCGAGCTACCATCGATGCTTTTGTTAAGTATTGTGAAATTCTATTTGATCGATTTGGAGATAGGGTAAAGAATTGGTTAACAATTAATGAGCAGAATATGATGATTTTACACGGCGGGGCTATTGGTACATCTGTATTATCTCAAAAAGAGTTATATCAACAAAATCATCATATGTTGTTAGCGGAGGCAAAGGTGACAAACTTATGCCATAAGATGATACATGATGCAAAAATAGGTCCAGCTCCAAATATTAGTTATGTGTATCCGAAAACATGTAAGCCGAATGATATAATTGCAGCGCAAAATTGTAACGCAATTCGTAACTGGTTATACCTTGATATGGCTGTATATGGACGATATAACAATATCGCTTGGAATTTCATGAAAAGTAAAAACATCGAACCAGAAATTTTAGAGGGAGATATGGAGATTCTATCTAGTTCTAAACCAGACTATATTGCCTTTAATTATTATTCTTCTATTACTGTTAGTGAGTACGATGAGAACTTTGTAATTGATGAAGCTGGTGATCAACAAATTGAAGTAGGTGAAGAAGGATTCTTCATGGGTGATGATAATGAATTTCTAGAGTTAACTGATTTCGGTTGGGAGATTGATCCGATTGGCTTCCGAGCTACATTAAGAGAAGTAAATGATCGTTATAACTTGCCAATTATCGTTACAGAGAATGGAATAGGTGCTTATGACAAAGTAGATGAAAATGGGTCAGTGCAAGATCATTACCGAATTGATTATTTGAAAAAACATATTGAACAGATGGAATTGGCAATTGCAGACGGAGTCGATGTAATTGGTTACTGCCCTTGGGCTGCAATTGATTTAATTTCTACGCATCAAGGTTTCAGAAAAAGATATGGTTTTATTTATATAAATCGTGATGAAGACGATTTAAAAGATTTAAAAAGAATAAAGAAACAAAGCTTCTATTGGTATAAAGAAGTTATTTCATCAAATGGAAAAGAACGATAACATATAGTTTCGAATTTCACATCATAGAGTGCGCGCCTCAAGAAAAAATTATTTACTTTGAGGTGCGCGCTTTTTATATGTAAAATAACTATACCGTTCGCTTGATAAGGTATAAAGCCGTTTGAATTAGAATGAATACCCTTAAAATGTATGAAAGAAATATATGTATTTCCTACATTATGTACATACAAAAACTTTTTGGATATAGATATAATTTATTTACAGAATATTCAAAAAGTAACTCGAGGGGGTAAAAGAATGTCAATTCAAACAATTGGTATTGTCGGTGCAGGATCTATGGGTTCTGGCATTGCAAATTTAGCTGCATTACACGGATTTACAGTTATTTTACATGATATTGAAGAGCGTTATTTAGATAGTGCAATGCAACGTATGAATGGTTTTATGACGAAAAGTGTTACGAGAGGAAAAATGTCGGAAGAGGATAAACAAGAGGCGCTTAATCGTATTCAAATGACTACAAATTTAGAAAGTATGAAAGATGCGGATGTAATTATTGAAGCAGTGTTAGAAAAATTAGAGTTGAAGAGAGAAGTGTTTGCAGCACTGGATCGCATAGTTCCTGAAGGAGTTATACTTGCGACAAATACTTCATCTATGTCAATAACAGAAATTGCGTCAGCGACGAATCGTCCAGAGCGAGTAGCAGGTATGCACTTCTTTAATCCGGCACAACTTATGAAACTTGTAGAAGTTGTTCGAGGCTATAAAACGAGTGATGAAACAGTGGAAGAATTGAAAGCGTTATCTAAAAAGCTTTCGAAAGAACCAGTTGAAGTAAAGAAAGATTCACCTGGATTTATTGTAAATCGAATTATGATTCCGCAATTTATTGAAGCAATTAAATTGCTTGAAGATGGGGTTGCGTCTGCAGAAGATATTGATAAGGCTGTTACACTGGGACTCAATTATCCGATGGGGCCGTTTACACTACAAGATTTTGCAGGCGTAGACATTGGCTATCACGTGATGGAGTACTTCAAAGAAGAATTAAATAATGATCAATACGCGCCGCCGCTTCTTTTAAAACAACTAGTTAGAGCAGGTAGACACGGCAAAAAAACAGGTGCAGGTTTTTATGATTATGAATAAAGAATGGGGGATTAAGTTATGAATTATGAATTTTTAATTTGTGATATTGAAAATAAAGTTGCGATCGTTACGATTAATCGACCACCTGTAAATCCGTTGAATACACAAGTATTTCATGAACTTTCTGATCTATTTGGTGCACTAGAGGCGAATGAAGAAGTACGAGTAATCGTTCTTACAGGAAGTGGAAGGAAAGCATTTGTCGCAGGCGCTGATATTAATGAAATGGCAGCACTTGATCTTGTCGGTGTAAACAAAATGAATAAAACCTCACGCACGGTATTTAGCAAAATTGAAAATATGTCAAAACCAGTTATTGCTGCAATAAATGGATTAGCTCTTGGTGGTGGTTTTGAACTTGCACTCGCATGTGACTTACGTATCTGCTCGGATCAAGCAAAATTCGCTTTTCCAGAAGTAGGACTCGGAATTATTCCTGGAGGCGGAGGAACACAGCGTCTACAAAAGATTGTCGGCCAAGGTGTAGCGAAAGAATTACTTTACTTCGGAGATATGTTTGATGCAGAGCGTGCTTTCGATTTACATATTGTTAACAAAGTAGTACCTGCGGAAGAGTTATTTGAGTTTGCAAAGGAATGGGCATATAAATTGGCAAAAAAACCACCAGTAGCACTTCAAATGTTAAAAACGGCAGTAAATGTAGGAAGTAACGCTGATCTTGAAACAGGCTTAATCATTGAAAGTACCTGTTTTGGAAATGCTTTCGCAACAGAGGATCGTAAAGAAGGATTACAAGCATTCGTTGAAAAAAGAAAACCAGTTTATTTAGGGAAATAATGAGGTGAAAAGGATATGAAAGAAATTGTTTTATTAGAGGGAGCGAGGACTCCGTTTGCTGAAATTTCGGGATCATTTCGGGGGATGAATGCAACAGAATTAGGGGCAATTGCCGCTAAGGAAGCCATACGAAAAGCTTCAATATCTGCTGAAGATATTGATCAAGTTGTATTTGGTAACGTTCAGCAATCTAGTAAAGACGCACATTTATTGGCGAGGCATGTTGGTTTAAAAGCCGGAGCGCCTATTCATGTCCCTGCTTTGACGATCAATCGACTTTGCGGAACGGGTGTTGAATCTATTTTAACGGCTGCTCGTTATATACTTAGCGGAGAAGCAGAAGTTGCACTTGCAGGTGGAACGGAGAACATGAGCCAAGTGCCGCACGTAATACCCGGAATGAGATGGGGAAGCCCGCTCGGTGGTCCAGCTATAGAAGATTGGTTATGGGATGGTCTTTATGATACGTACGGCAAATGTACGATGGGAGAAACAGCTGAAAACTTGGCTGCAAAATATAACGTAACGAGGGAAGAAGTAGATCGGCATGCACTTTCTAGTCATGAGCGCGCTCTTTTGGCAAGAGAGAAAGGGTATTTAAAAGAAGAAATTGTTCCTGTAACGGTGAAAGGAAGAAAAGGAGAACAGGTAATTGAAGAAGATGAGCATATCCGTCATACGAGTTTAGAAAAATTAGCAAAGTTAAAGCCACGCTTTGTGGAGAATGGTGTAGTGACTCCTGGAAGTGCAAGCGGCATGGTGGATGGTGCAGCAGCAGTTGTTTTAGCATCTAGTGACTTTGCAAAGGATAGAGGATTACAACCGATTGCTAAGCTCGTTTCTTGGGCTGTTGTTGGAGTGGAACCGAAGTATATGGGAATCGGACCGGTTCCAGCTATTCAAAGTGCATTAGAAAAAGCGAATTTAACTTTAGAAGACTTAGATTTGATTGAAATTAATGAAGCATTCTCTGCGCAGTACTTAGCTTGTCAAAAAGAATTAGGATTCGACCTTGATAAGGCAAATGTAAATGGTGGAGCAATTGCGATAGGCCATCCACTTGCTGCGAGTGGAACGAGAATTTCTCTATCCTTAATTTATGAATTAAGAAGAAGAAATAAAAAATATGGAGTATCGGCTGTTTGTATTGGCGGAGGTCAAGGAATTGCAGCGATTTGGGAAGCGTTGTACTAGAGAAAAAACCAGGAAGAGTCCTTCCTGGTTTTAGCTACATCGTTTCTCATGTTATCAGTATGTGATGAGAGATTTGGGCTAGTTGGTAAGAAGATAGAAAGTGAGTGAGACAATGAAAAAGGATAAAAACTTATTATCGGTGTATGAGCTGTTAGAAACGGTTACTGCAACTTACGGTGAAAAAGAAGCAATATATGATGTAACGAGGCGAATTACATACAAACAATTGAAACAGGAAGTAGATTGTTTAGCTACGGCATTTAAGAGACTAGGAGTAGGTAAAGCAGACCGTATCGCCGTATCGCTACCAAATTGGTCCGAAACAGTAGTTATCTATTTTGCAGCTGCGAAATTAGGAGCGATAATCGTTCCATTTAACCCTAAATATAAATCATATGAAATTGAATATATATTGGAAAGTTCAGCTCCAAAGCTATTAATAGCTTCAGGGGAATTTGAAAAGAATTTTGGATTTGAAAAAGTTTTTAACAAGGTACGAAAGGTTATTACAGTACGGTTTTCGCAAGAAAATTACTGTTCATATGAGCAGTTAATGCGTACGGAAACAATGAATATTGAACCAGTAAATATAAATGTGAATGAAGATTTATTTTGTATATTATATACGTCAGGGACGACGGGAACTCCAAAAGGTGTAATGGTTACACACCGTGCTGTTGTACAATCTGCGCAAACGATAGGGATAGAGCTGCATTGTACACAAGAGGATGTATTTATTATTTCAGCACCACTATTTCATATTTTCGGTATGGCAATTAATATGCTTTGCGCAGTAGCGATGGGAGGAAGGATCATATTACAAGAAAAATTCCACCCGCGAAAAACTTTACAATTAATTGAACAAGAAAAGGTAACTATTCAAAAAGGTGTACCAACTATGTTTATAAAGGAACTAGAGTTAGAGGACTTTGATAAATATGATTTATCTTCATTACGTGCCGGGTTAGTTGGTGCAGCACCTATATCAGTAAAAACAGTGACGGAGATTCGAGAACGGATGGGCATTAACCTTTGCCAATCATTTGGGATAACTGAAACGGTTTCGATTACGATGACCTCGTATGATGATACAAAGCAGAATATAACAGAAACTCTCGGGAAGGCAATCCCAGGAGTAACATTGAAAATTGTAGATGAAAATAGAGTAGCGCTCCCGCCTGGGGAAGTGGGAGAAATCGCAGTTAAGGGATTTGGAGTAATGAAAGGTTATTATAATATGCCTGAACAGACAAAGCAGGTTTTAGATAATGAAGATTGGTATTATTCAGGAGATTTAGGCACACTTGATTCTCAAGGATATTTAAGATTTGTAGGAAGAAAGAAAGAGATGATTATAAGGGGTGGACTTAACGTTTATCCTCAGGAAATTGAAGCAGTTATTATGAAACATCCAAAAGTAATCGAAGCAGCTGTTATAGGACTTCCAGATAAAGTGCTAGGGGAAGTTGCTTGTGCAGTCATACGGTTAAAGAACGGGGTAGTAAGTACGGAAGAAGAAATAAAACTCTATCTTAAAGAGAGAATGGCAATTTATAAACTACCAGAGAAAGTGATCTTTACAGAGGAATTTCCTGTCACAGCAAGTGGGAAAATTCAAAAATTGAAATTGAAAGAACAAGTATCTTCCAATATTAGTCCGACAATTTAATAGATAGGGGTGAAGAAATAATGGAAGAGTATACTTTTCAAGTGAGATGGGGAGATACAGATGCGGCAGGCATTGTGTATTATCCGAATTTTTATAAATGGATGGATGAAGCAACTCATGAATATTTTAAAAAAATTGGCTTTCCTTCAGTTGAACTTTACGAAGAACAACAAATTGGTTTGCCATTACTAGAAGCAAAATGTCAATTTAAGTCACCTCTTCGTTTTGAAGATCAAGTAGTTGTGAAAAGTACTGTAAAAGAATTGCATAATAAAGTTTTTACAATCCAGCATGTTTTTGTAAAAGGGGAACAGGTTGTGGCAGAAGGTTATGAAACTCGTGCATGGACTTCTTTTAAAGAAAAAGTGAAAGCGCAACCGATACCTGGATATATTCGGCAGAAGATGATGCCAGAGATAAAAACTGTAGAAAGTTAAGAAGTACGAGTAAGGATACCGTAACGAGAAATTGTTAATAAGGGGGAGATAGTGATGGGAAAAGAAAAAAAGTATGATGCCATAGTAGTTGGGGCGGGACCAGTCGGGCTTGTAGCAGGACTTGCATTACAAAAGAAGGGGATATCAACTTTAGTAATTGAGGCAGATTCATTCGGAAGACCACGCCCGGGAAGTAGAGCAATCTATTTGCATAGTGCTTCGTTAAAACTACTGGAAGAGACTTCAGAAGGTCTCGGTTTCGCGCTTGCACATAACGGAATAATTTGGCCTGTAAAACGAACATTTTATAAAGGGAAAGAAGTATATGTAAGAGATTACGGTAAGGATGAAAACCTTAAGTTTAACCGATTACCTCATTTCGCAGCTCTTCATCAAGATGAAATTGAAAAACATATGTATGAGGCGTGTATAAAAGAAGGTGTTGAATTCCTTTGGGATGCCCCGGTCAAGAAGTTACACATTACAGATTCTGGAGTAGAACTAACAATCACAAATGACGAAATATTAAAGGCGCAGTATGTAATTGGATGTGATGGAGCACGTTCCATCGTAAGAGAAGAAGCTGGATTAACGTTTGAAGGCCCACGTACAGCAGATACTTTTATAGTCGTGGATGCAAAAGAAGATGAAACAGATCCACTTCCTTTAGAAAGAATATTCCATTATCAGCATCCAGCTATGGAAGGAAGAAATGTAATGTTTGTTCCGTTTAAAGGCGGGTGGCGTATCGATTTACAACTGCTTGAATCAGATAATCCAGATGATTATACAAATATTGAAAGTGTAAAGACATGGTTGCCGACAGTCATGGATGCTAAATATGCGGAGAGAATTACGTGGGTGTCTTCTTATCGTTTCCATCAAGTAGTGGCAAATTCGTTTACTGACGAAAAACGTCGTGTTCTTCTAGCTGGAGAAGCAGCACACTTATTTGCCCCATTCGGAGCACGTGGATTAAATTCTGGTATTCCAGATGCTGTTCTTGCTGCAAGAGGAATTGAGAAAGCACTACATTCTCATTCTGAAGAAGAGCGAGTAGAAGCAATTGAAGCAGCTGCAAAAGAACGCCGAATTGCAGCGCAGTGGAACCGCGATGCATCAACTACAGCACTTCATCATCTTCAAGGGAGTTCTCCTGAAATGAAACTAAAACGAGATATTGCTGCTTCATTAGTATCTATCGTGCCAAGGCTAGGCAGATGGCTTGATGAGGGACCGTACGGACCAAAATTCGGACCTCCTGAACTGACGACAAAATATTAAAATTATAAAAAATTGGATAAGTAATGTGAAAGGAGCGATAAGAAATGGCTTTGTCTCAATTCATAAATGAAGAAAAGTATGGTTCTTATGTGCGTTCTACAAATGGAATGATTGAGCGGTTCATGACGATGAACTGGTATAGCGACATTGGAAAGCAAAATGTAGAGGCTGAGAAAAAAATAGATCAATTTATGCGTGCTCTACACATTAGTGAATATGAAATGAAATGGATTTCAAGAAACCAATTAAGTGAGACAATTGAACGAATTTCATTTGAGGATAATGATTTATGGGGGACGCTAGCAGAAGTACCGGATCAGTTGAAAGAAAAAATTATAAGTGTAGGTAACGAAAAACTTCTTATAGATGTTGTAGATAAAGTGCCAGAAGCAATTTTTCATGGTGTTTATAAAGAAGCGTTCAAACATTTCAGTGAGGAAAAAGTAGTGAAATTTCTAGTTGGGCATGCGATGTATATAAGTACTGTTGCATGTGCTGCTGAATTAGCTGAAGAAAAAAATGTGTTTCTGCCAATAGTAGAGTTATTAGAATTGGGACATATACCAATTGGTCCAGAGCGAAATACTTTTTATCTTTTATAACAAAAAGTGGGGCGGGAAAGTTATACGCTATCATTGTTCTCGATTATTTGAGACGGTAGAACTTTCAATTATTTAGAGGAAAGGGAGATTACTATGAAACTTGTTACTTTTACACATAATGGAGAAACGAGAGTTGCAGCTTTAGAAAACGGGAATTTGATTGATTTACATGCTGCTTATAAAGCAAAACTGACAAGTGAGGGAAACCTTCGGGCCACTCAAATTGCAGAGGCGTATATACCAAAGGATATGAATGGGTTTTTACAAGGTGGATCAGAAAGTATGAATCTAGCAAAAGAAGCGATCGATTATGCACTTATGAAAAACCATAAAGAAAAATTGGTATTTGAAGAAGGTGAAGTGAAGATTGAGGCTCCAGTACCTTCGCCAGGAAAAATTATATGTGTAGGTCACAATTATCGTGAACATATTTTGGAAATGAAACGAGAATTACCTGCTTTTCCGGTTATCTTTGCAAAGTTTGCGAATACAGTAGTCGGTCCGCAAGATGATATTCCATTTTATCCAATTTCAGAACAATTAGATTATGAAGCTGAATTTGCTTTTGTAATTGGAAAGCGTGCTCGTAATATTTCAGAAGAAGATGCCCTCCAATATGTAGCTGGTTACACAATTGTAAATGATATTACTTATCGTGATATTCAGCGCCGTACAATTCAATGGCTTCAAGGGAAGACTGTTGAAGGAAGTGCTCCAATGGGACCATGGTTAATTACTTCAGATGAATTAAAGAACCCATCTGGTTTGGAAATTGTATTAACGGTAAATGGAGAGAAACGTCAACAGTCTAATACTGCTAATTTAGTATTCTCGGTACAATATCTCGTTTCGTTTTTATCCGGTCTAATGACACTAGAGCCAGGGGACGTCATTTTAACAGGTACGCCAGGTGGTGTAGGAGTTGCACGTAATCCGCAAGTATTTCTTAAAGATGGGGATATCGTTCGAATCGAAGTTGATGGAGTAGGTGTACTAGAAAATAAAGTGAGACAAAAGTTAGAGGTGCCAGTACTATGACGAAAAACTTACAAGTCCACGCGACCGAGTCTATTCATGAATCAATCAATAAGATAAAAACGATTGTTAAGCCTTTACCAGAGGAAATCATCTACTGGAAACCTTCAGAAGATGAATGGTCAATTATGCAGATCATTACACATGTAGCGGAATCTATTCCGTATTGGGCGAAAGAAATTAGCAATATTAAAGTAAATCATGAAAATTTATGGGGGCGTGGTTTAACAGATGAAGTGCGCCTGCAAGCAGTTTCAGAAGAGAATATTCGTAAGCAATCTATAGAAGAAGTCATTCAGCAAATTTCTTTAATACCACTCACTATAGAAAATGTACTAAGCACATTAACAGACGACGAGTTGAATATTCAGGCTCCAAGTCGTAATCCTCGTTTTAATAATAAGTCGATTGATTTTATTGTGAATCACCTCATCGTAGAACATACAGAAAAGCATTATAAACAAATCGAGCGGAATTTAAGTAAGTTTAATGAACGATAAAGGAGGCAAATAAAATGGCGGAAAAAAATGCTTTTTTTGAAAGTGACCTTGTACAAGATTTCAATCGTGATATCGAACAATACCATCTTGGCCCGCTATGGAACGCAATCCCAGATTTAATGAAACATACACCGGAACCTCATGCACAAGCATACCTTTGGAAATCTGAATTGCTCCAAAAAAAGTTAACGGAAGCAACGCAAATATTTACACCAGACCGAGGGGGAGAACGCCGGGCCATCTACTTACAAAACCCGGGACTTAATTATAGAAAACCGTGGGGATGGGCATCGACTACACAAACGTTATATGCAGCGGTTCAATTAATACAACCCGGTGAAACTGCTCCATCACACAGACATGTCCAGAATGCTTTGAGATTTGTCATGGAAGGAGAAGGAGCATATTCAATTGTTCAAGGAGAACGTATTTTCATGGAACGGGGTGACTTCTTAACAACGCCAAATGGCCTTTGGCATGGACATGGTCATACAGGTGACAAACCGATGATTTGGATGGATTGCCTTGATATTCCGACCATTTATTATCTTGGCGGTACGTTCTTCGAGCCATATCCAGAAAAAATTGAACAGCCTAATGTGCCGGACAATTATACTGCTCAGCGTTATGAAGGCGGAATGGTTCGACCAATTTCGGACCGATATGTAAAGAAAGCTCCACTTAGTTCTTATAAATGGGCAGGGACGGAAGTGGCGCTTAATGGACTAAGTCGTTTTGAACCAGATGCATACGATGGTTATGCGGTTGAATATATAAATCCATCGAATGGTGAAACAGCGTGTCCAACGATTGCAGCTTGGATGCAAAAATTACCGAAGGGATTCAAAGGAAAAGCGCATCGCCATACACATGCATCAATCTATCATGTGCATGAAGGATCAGGATATACGATAATTAATGGCGTTCGCTTCGACTGGTCTAAAGGAGATTTCTTTGTCGTACCAAACTGGGCATGGCACGAACACGTTGCACTAGAAAATAGTTATGTATTTTCAACAAATGATCTTCCTATTTTAGAAAAATTCGGGTTAGAGCGGAAACAGGAATATGAGAACAATAATGGATATCAAACAATCACTGGAGAGTTTGAACCAGCGTTACCATAATATGATTTGCAAAAAAGAAGCGCCCACATTTCATGCTAGTGGACGCTTTTTGTTATTAATATGTTCTAATAAGCCTTCAACACATGAAGCAAATAATCTTTTCGGTTCAGCGGATTATAATCAACACGTTTTCGAGTAGGGAAGGGAGCCATAAGTTTTGTGAAACCAGCTGGCCTCGTTGTAAATATGCCTTCTCCTTCTGTAAATGAATGTAGTATTCGTTTGAAACTCTCTGTTTTCGCAACAGGTAATGATCCTGCTAATTGGTAAGAATCATTATATAATATAGGCTCTGCAAAAGTTGCTGGAATAGCAGCGAGCTTATACATTGCGGTACTAATTGCCTGCTCCGGTACAGTTAATGCAAACTCATTAACTGGTTCATATACATATGTTTCAGCTTTTTTTAAAGCATCCATTAAAACGAGCGGTGTTAAGTTTCTAAAGTCACTCGCTGTTGTAACAGGGCTAGCATAACCGGTATGTGTAAGTGTGACGGAAATGTCCGTAACTTCCCATCCGTATAAACCTTGTTTTAACGTTTGAAATACTGTATCTTCAATTGCTTTATGAAATGCTAAAGGCAATGAACCAAGCTCAACACCTAAGTTATACGTTATGCCAGAGTTAAGTTCACCACGTTCAATTTTAAAACCAATTGTTGCGTAAAATGGATTCGCTTTTTCACCCATTACTTCAATGCTATTACCTACGCCAATTGGTTTCTCAATACATACAACTCGTGTATTTGAAAAAGTAACCTGCAAATTATATTTCTCATAAAGTGTAGTTTCAATCACTTCTTTTTGTACTTCACCGAATAGGCGAATGTATAGTTCGTTATGAACATCGTCTTTCCACACTTTAATGAGTGGATCTTCTTCACATAGTTCGATAAGTGCAGCGTATAAATCGTGAATTCGTTCTTTTGGTATTGCATCAATGGCTGCTTCCATTTGTGGTTCGGCAAAGTGAATATCTTTTATATAATCCGTACGTTCGCCGATAATATCACCAATTTTTATATCATTCAGTCCCCACACTTTGCAAAATTCTCCGCTAGGAACGATAGTAGATTGAACAGCATTTCCCTTATGAAACATACACATTTTTTTAATCTTTTCCTTATGTGGTAGAGACTCATTGCGTTGTATATCCACATATTTTCTAACGTGTAAACTACCTGAAAAAAGTCTTATATAAGCAACCTTTTCTCCAGAAGGTTCACGTTCAATTTTAAAAACAATACCGGATAATGGTTCCTCTTGTGCCGATGTAAGAGCTGGCATTAGGGCCGGAAGTTTTTCAAGTATTTCAGTTACTCCTATACCTGTCATTGCTGAACCGAAAAAGATTGGATACACATTTGCTTGCTGTATTTGTTTTTCGAGTTCTTCTCTTAATAATACGTCCGGTACGATTTCGTTATTTACATATGACGCAAGTAACGATTCCTTATATGGTGCTAACAGTTCCATACAATCGTCATATGATTTGTATTCAATGATCCGGGCTTCTTTCGTTCCTTCGTTTAGAACAGAGTAGAAGGGGAATGCTTCATTTGAAAGAACCTCTTTTATTTGTTTCATAACTTTTTCAGTGTTTGCGCCACTACGATCAATTTTATTAACGAATAAAATAGTCGGTATGTTTAGTTTCTGTAACGTTCGCATTAAAATTTTTGTTTGTGCTTGCACGCCTTCAACGGCAGAGATAACTAAAATCGCACCGTCTAGAACGCGGAATGATCGCTCCACTTCAGCGATAAAATCAGCGTGTCCAGGTGTATCAATGACATTTACTTTTACATCATCAATAAAGAAAGAAACGACAGATGCTTTAATCGTAATTCCGCGTTGTCTTTCTAATTTCATTGAGTCAGTTTGTGTATTACCACTATCTACTCGGCCAATTTCTTTAATCACATTCGTTTCATAAAGAATACGCTCAGTCAAACTCGTCTTGCCAGCGTCTACGTGCGCGACAATCCCTATATTTATTGTTGTCATATATCAATATCCTCATTTCATTTTCCATTTTCATTTCCTCATTTCTATTTGTGTATTGCCGCATTACAATCACTCTCCAGTCATTTAAATTATTACTATTATAATGTAATTTACATTTTTTGTAACGCTGCAAAGCGCCTTAATTTGGAAAAATAAAAATGAAAACAAAAAGCTTGCAATCTAAATCGATATAGATTATATTAATTGACATATCAACTATTGATACATCAAACGTTTTTGTTTTGATTGTAAAGGAGGGATAGTTTGACAAGTTCATGCTCAAAAGAAGCGATTATTTTATATAAATTACACTTTCTAAATAAAGAAGTAAGTTCGAAATTTGAAGGGTGTACGGGTATGAGCCAATCTCGTTTAGAGCTTATACTTCAGTTATATGAAGTAGGTGAAATTAGTCAAAAAGCACTTCAACAAGAAGTGAATATTGATAATGCGGCGATTACGAGGCATTTAAAGCAGCTTGAGGCTAATGAAATGATTGTAAGACGTAAAAATCCAGATGATAACAGAATTACGTTAGTTTCTCTTACTGAAGAGGGACGAAATAAAATTCAGGCGTTTCAAGAGGAAAAAGAACGTTTTGCAGCATCTGCATTTAAAGGATTAAGTGAGGAAGAACGCGATAATCTTTTAAATATGTTAAATCACATTCAAGAAAATATAAAAGAATTATAAAAAAGGGAGAATACAACTATGACTAACTCAGTAAAAACAAATGATTTTAACGAAATTTTAACAGGACGTCGTTCAATTCGTAAGTACGATCCTTCAGTGAAAATTAGCAAAGAAGAAATGACAGAAATTCTTACAGAAGCAACACTTGCACCATCTTCAGTAAACATGCAACCATGGAGATTTTTAGTGATTGAAAGTGACGAAGCGAAAGCAACACTTGCACCGCTTGCGAAATTCAATCAATCACAAGTAGAAACATCTTCAGCGATGATCGCTTTATTTGGTGACTTAAACAACTTTGATAACGCAGAAGAAATTTATGGTACAGCAGTAGAGTGTGGACTTATGCCAGCTGAAGTAAAAGAAGATCAAATGAAAAAACTTTCAGCTTATTTCTCAATGGTTACACCAGAAGTAATGAAAGACACAGTACTAATTGACGGTGGTCTTGTAGCAATGCAATTTATGCTAGCAGCTCGTGCTCACGGCTATGACACTTGTCCAATTGGTGGTTTTGAGAAAGATCAAATCGCAGAAGCTTTCGGACTAGATAAAGACCGTCACGTACCAGTTATGCTAATTTCAATCGGAAAAGCTGCTGACAGTGGTTACCAATCAGTACGTCTTCCAGTTGAAAAAGTTGCAGAGTGGAAGTAATTTTAAAGAAATAAGTGGAATATGAAAGGGGAAACACCATGATTATTATTCACGCAATATTTCAAGTAGATCCAGCAAAACAACAATCATTTTTAGAAGAAATTCAGCCACTACTTCATGGTTCAAGAGAAGAAAGTGGAAATGTATCTTATGATCTTTATAAAGATACGGAAAAAGAAAATGTATATACGATGGTAGAAGTATGGAAAGATGAAGCATCCGTTGCGAGTCATAATACGAGTGAACACTTCACATCTTTCGTTAGTAAAGCATCACAGTTTTTAACTGCTCCACTTAATATAAAAGCTTATAATGGAGAGTTAGTAAAATAATATGGTTGGAAAAGATGACTTTAGCGTATTGCTGTAGTCATCTTTTTTATATCAATGATTCGTGATACAGATCAAAGAAAAAATAAAATTGTTTCAAATGAGCAAAATAGTTATACCAGATTGTAGTGTGCTAATTAAAGGTACCAGAAAAGGAGTGCAAAAGGTGTCTAAATTCACATAATGCAGGTGTATCCAAGGAGAGTGAAAGAAAGAATTTTCGCAACTATTTAACTGTTACATGATTTGATGCGAATTTCATTTTGTATAGTTTCCATCGTTTTTGATTCTTTTTATAACGTATTAAAATTTGTATTGAAAATTGTAAGTTCTAGAAGTATCATATACATATTCAAACATTTGAAGATGTATATGATACTTTTTTAAGTTTTAGTCAAAATAAATACTAGAGGTGTTTAAATGGGAACTGAAATGCAACAATTTAAAGCTGATTTTTTTAAAGCCTTATCGCACCCTTTACGAATAGGTATTTTAGAAGTTTTATCAGAAGGTGAAAAAAGTGTAAATGAAATTCAAAGTATTCTTAATAAGGAAGGTTCAGCTGTCTCTCAACAGTTAAGTTTGCTACGTGCTAAAAATATTGTTGTTGGCACCAAAGATGGAAAACGAGTTTTATATTCTCTTCGGGACCCTATGATAATAAATTTACTGGTAGTTGCACGGAAAATTTTTAACAACCATTTAATCGATACGATTTCAATGTTAGAAGAGCTAGATGAAACAGAAGGCGAAACGATAGTTACGGAGGTGTAGGTTGAGCATTGAAGTTAAGAAAGAAGATATTATCCAGCATGGGATTGATATATTTCGCTCAATAGGAGCTTATCACGTTTGTAATGTTTGTATTAACAGTGGGAATTCTTGTTGTTTTTCATGCCAGGATCTACAAGATGGCGTTGGATGTCAAAAAAGAAATACTGCTTGTACAGCTTGGTTATGTGGAATCCAAGGTTTTTTATTTGATCAAATAGGATTATTGGATGAATGGAATCATTTTTGGATTGAAATTCCAGGTAAAATGTTTCGTAGAGATACTACTCCAGATAAGATAAGGATTACATCGTTTATAGACACAAAGAAGCTAGATAGTCGAGCTGGGGAACTTCTAGCGGTAAGATTGGAATCATATGTACAACAAGGTGGAGATATCGGTGAATTAGAGCGTCATTTAAGTAAAACGTATAGTAAATATTAGGATGGCGTTTTCTTTTGTGAAAATCTCTTTTATAAGGGAACGAGAAATACATTTGTAATCTAGATTTATTAAGAATAGAAAAGAAGGGTTTATAATGAGAGGGTTATTTACAGGAAGGTTTGAAGGATATTCATTGGGGCATTTGCAAAAGGATCTTCTTGCGGGAGTGATTGTTGGAGTTGTTGCGATTCCACTTGCTATGTCTTTTGCAATAGCCTCTGGTGTTAAGCCAGAGTATGGAATTTATACAACATGTATTGCAGGGATACTCATTTCTCTATTTGGTGGTTCAAAGTATCAAATTGGAGGACCTACAGGTGCTTTTGTTCCAATTCTTTTAGGAATTGTCATTACCTATGGATACGAAGATTTACTACTTGCTGGTTTATTAGCTGGAATTATTTTATGTCTTATGGGAATTTTTAAACTAGGGTCTTTAATAAAGTTTATTCCGCGTCCTGTAACAATTGGCTTTACGTCAGGAATCGCTGTCATTATCTTTACAGGACAAATTGCTAGTTTTTTAGGTCTTACAGGTATAAAAAAACATGAGGAATTTATAGCAAATCTGCAAGAAATCTTTACGCATATCAGTACTACGAATTTTTACAGTGTAATAACTGCTTTGATTTGTTTTCTTGTCATACTCATAACACCAAAGATTTTGCCAAAAGTACCAGGTTCATTGGTGGGTATTATGGTTTCCACTATAATTGCAACTGTATTTTTCTCAGATCATATACTTACTATTGGTACAGCATATGGTACGATTCCTAGTACACTTCCTCAGTTTGGTATACCAGAAATTACGGTAGAGCGTATAAAACAGTTAATTGGCCCTGCATTTGTTATTGCGATGCTTGGTGGTATTGAATCTCTTTTATCCGCCGTCGTAGCAGATGGTATGACGAATAGTAAACACAATAGTAATAAAGAACTTATCGGTCAAGGAATTGCTAATATTGTTACACCATTATTTGGAGGTATTCCGGCAACTGGAGCAATTGCCCGCACAGCAACCAATATTAGGAGCGGAGCTGTATCACCGATGTCTGGTGTTATTCATGGGGGATTTGTATTATTCACGCTTTTATTGTTAGCCCCATATGCTTCACATATTCCGCTTGCTAGTATGGCTCCAATATTAATGGTGGTAGCATGGAATATGAGCGAACGAAAACATTTTATGCACATACTTAAAATGAAGACAGGGGATTCTCTTGTATTACTTGTAACATTTCTACTGACTGTATTTACAAGTTTGACAACAGCTGTGGAAATCGGACTTATTTTAGCTGTTATTTTATTTACAAAACGTATGAGCAACATGCTTGTTATATCTAAAGTGCTTCCAGATCACACAAGAAAGAACGAGAAATTGTTGCCACATGTGGTAAATAAAGCTCACGATTGTCCACAAATCAGCATTTACACAATAGAAGGACCATTATTCTTTGGAGCTGCTCAAACATTTGAACAAAACATTCTAGCGACCATTCATTATAAACCAAAAGTTTTAATTTTGCGTATGGGAAAAGTTCCTTTTATTGATACAACAGGAGAATCCTATTTTAGGAATATTGTTCAGCATTTCAAAAAGCAAGGTGGCGTAATTCTTGTTTCAGGAATTCAATCAGAGCTAAAAACAACTCTAGATAAGAATGGATTATACGCGGAGATTGGCGAAGAAAACTTTTTTGATCATACAGGGGAAGCAATCAACTGTGCTTTAAGACAGTTGAATACAAACAAATGTCTAGGATGTAAGCACTTTGCTTTTCATGAATGCACGGAGCTGGCTCAGCAATCTCAGGATATGAATGCAATAAAGAATAAAGCAAATGCATTAGATTAGTGAACTACTCGTCACTTAGCAAAGCTTGAAGTGGAAGCTTCTCAGTTCCACGACGAAAGTAACCTTTCATCTCCCTGAGCGTTACTTCGGGGCATTCCAGCCCTAGTTGTCCAACGTTTGAAGCTCTCTTTATACGGTTGATATTTTACGCAGGAACCGAATGGCTTGGTTTTCGTACTTTATTTTCTTCCTGCAACCTTCTATATCAAGTTATCAAAGAACTTTATATAGTTAGATTATCAAAAGTTTTTGGCTATGCTGATCCGAAAGAATTCGTTAAATTTTAACTATAAAATTACTATTCTTATGAAATTATAAAAAGAAATTTTTAAAAACTATATAATTAATAATAAATGGAGGAATTTAAAATATGTCTAATTTACCTAATTGTCCAAAATGTAATTCAGAGTACACTTACGAAGATGGGGATTTTTTTGTTTGCCCAGAATGTGCCTATGAGTGGACTTTAGAATTAGAAACTGAAAATAGTGAAGATACAAAGATGATTAAAGATACAAATGGAAATATCTTGAACGATGGTGATTCTGTAACAGTTATCAAAGATCTTAAAGTAAAAGGAACTTCATCAGTTGTAAAAATCGGTACAAAAGTGAAAAACATCCGTTTAGTTGAGGGTGACCATGATATTGATTGTAAAATTGATGGTTTTGGAGCTATGAAATTAAAATCTGAATTTGTTAAAAAGGTTTAAATGTGAGATTCGTGTAACAGAAGTAACTTGATCTAATTATTTAAAGTCAATGGATGTGCAATACTTTTAAGATAGTAGAAGTTAACCATTTTTTATAATAGAAAGACCTCATTCAAAGATACTTATCAAGAATGAGGTCTTTCTATTTTTTGAACTTACCTTGAACATACTCGTATATTTTAAAAAATGATGCGAAATAAGCTGGGAGCATAAAAATGGGGATTTCTAAACGTAAGAAAATCAGTTTTTCATTTGATAATAATGTCTTAGCATGGGTTTTATATCATTTGTATGTTGGGACCTCAACTATAATCTTACTTAAGGATGTGGATTTCCATCAGTAGTCCACCTCAAAACTGATGCGTAAGAAATTCTACTACAATCATATAAAGTGGAACCTAATAGCATTATAAAATATAAAATGTTATAATTTGGAAAGAGTATTTATTTGAAATTTATGAATATTAATCAGAGGTAATATAATCTACCTTATGTTGTAAACTGGTGTAATTTACAGTCATAGGTACATAATAGGCACCTTTCGCCTAAATATCTGGGGGAATTTAGTGAAATAAAATATAGGATAATAGATAGGGGGAGATGTATGGGCACGTTGAAAAAGATTATCAACAACATTTCAAAGGTAATCATAGGCAAAGATGAATCAATTGAGTTGGCTGCAATAGCTCTAATAGCGAAAGGGCATATTTTATTAGAAGATGTACCTGGAACAGGAAAAACTACATTAGCGAAAAGTTTGGCTAAAAGTGTGGACGCTAAGTTCCAAAGAATCCAATTTACAGCGGATACTTTGCCTGGAGATGTTATTGGTCTTGAATATTTTGATGTGAAGGAATCGGAATTTAAAACGAGGTTAGGTCCTATTTTTGCAAATATCGTATTAGTGGATGAAATTAATCGAGCTGTACCGAGAACACAATCTTCGTTACTTGAGGTTATGGAAGAACGTACTGTTACGATTGCGAAACAGACACATTCATTACCAGAACCTTTTTTAGTTATAGCAACGCAAAATCCGTTTGAATCAGCCGGCACATTTCCGTTACCTGATGCTCAATTAGACCGGTTTTTACTTACGATTCGACAAGGTTATCCGACGAGAGAAGCTGAAAAGGAAATGATGAACCGGTTTCAAATGAATGATCCGTTAGAAACGTTACACTCTATTATTTCAAGTGAAGAAATTATTATGATGCAAAAGCGTGCAAGTGAAGTATTAGTAGGAAATGATGTGCAAGATTATCTTCTTGAAATTATTGAGGCAACGCGTAAGCATGAGCTAATTGAAATTGGTGTAAGTCCGCGGGGGACGTTGGCATTTATGAGAGCGATTCAAGCACGGGCTATATTAAATGAAAGAGATTACTGTACGCCAGATGATATAAAGATACTTGCTGCATCTATATGCGCTCATCGTTTAACGTTAACGATAGAGGGGGAGATGAAAACAACAAAAGAACAAATCATGAAAGAAATTCTTCATACAATTAGTGTGCCGGTGGAGAATGTACGATGAATCAACAACTTGTGTATACACCTTTAGCGGAGCCTTTCGTAATGGGAGTTATGTCAGTTGTAGCCGTTATTTTAAGTGTATTTTCAAGTAATATACTTATATTATCTCTCGTATTTTTATATGTAATTTTAATAGGTGCTATGCATGTATACATGCGTAAAGTATCTTGTGTTGAATGGGAATACAGTCAAGGAAATTCGAATGTTTTTATAGGTGAAACGAATATGTGCAAGATAAAAATTTCAAACAAGTCGTTATTCCCTATTTTCAATATCGTATTTCGATTTAAATGTGAAAATAAGCTTACTTGGAATCATGATGAAATAAACAAAAATCATAGTACAGGTTCAAATTATTATATGAACTTTAATTTAAAAGGAAGGGAGTCAGTTTCATTTGATTTGCAGGCTGTAGCGTTAAAAAGAGGAATTGTGAAATGGGAAGAAGTAGAAATTGTTATTACGGATCCTTTTGGATTCATAACGAACCATATAACATTTAAACAAGTTGAAACGCCGTCCTATTTAGTTTTACCAGCTGTTCCGAAAATGCAAGTTCCTGAATTACAAGAATGGTCACGAGGATTTCGAAAAGCGATGTCTTCACCGCTATATGATGAAACGAAAGTAATGGGAGTGAAGTCGTATGAAAATGAAGATTTTCGTTCCATCCACTGGAGTGCAACAGCGAAAACAGGGACGATAACTGCGAAAGAGTACGAGCGAACACAATCAGATAAATATGCGATTTATCTCAACTTGCAAAATAAAAGTGGCGTTTCATTGCGAAATGATATAGAAGAATTAATTGAATTAACAGCAGGCATATGTAAACAACTTCTTATGCAAAACTGTTCATTTGAAGTATGGATCAATAGTGTAAAAGATAACGGGTTATTGCATATAAAAAATGGGGATAATCGGAAACATTTGCAAAATGTATTAAAAGTACTTGCCTCAATATCGGATCAGGACACGCCTATATCTTCTTCTTATTTTTACACAGCGGGCTTTCGGCGAAAGGAATTGGATGCGGTTCCTTTAATCCTTGGTACTTCTCCAAAGAAATATAGTAGAACAAACAAATGGATTGTAATCAAAGAATAAGAAGGGGCTTATGGCATGGTGAATAAAGCGCGGCATATGAAAGTGAAGTTGTGGAGTGTAAGAGCTTTAATCATACTTTTCTTTGCGATTAGTGCAATAACGTTATCACAAGGTGTTGTGTATGTGCAAGACATAGTAAAAGAACGTTTTTTTACTGAAAAGAAATCTGAAAAAGTTTATAAGGAAACTATAAACTATGGTGATACTGAAGATTATGGAACACCTATAGAAAAGAAAAAAGTAGGAGATAATGGTGAGAGAACGACAACGGGTAAAAAATTTAAAGATTTTGAAAAGGAAAGTTCATGGGGACACATATTTTCTGTGCTTTCAAATTCATGGATTAGTATAGTTTTTTATGTAATGATTGCAGGGATAATTATATATTTTCTTTATAAATCCGTTAGGAAAAAGTTAACAAAACCAGAAATAGAACAGGAGAAAAAATCGATAACAAAAGAAAATATGGTAAAAACCGAAAATAACAAGAAAGTCATTCATCAGTTAGAACAGCCGTTACCGCCAGATACGATAAGGAAAACGTTAGTTGAATGGGAAAGAACACTACCATTTCATGAACAGAGAAGGTCCTATGAAACGATGCAACAGTGGTTAAAAAGAATTTGTAGAACAAGGGATATTATCCCGTTATACGAGTCTGTTCGTTATGGGGAAAAGACGTATACGGATTTAGATGTGGAAGAAATAATGAAGTGGGTAGAGGGAGATGGGAAGGTGGATATGTAAATATCCACCTTTTCTTTTTTTATACGGAAATTTGATTAACATGAATTATTTTCTCATATGAAACCCTATTTAAATAGGTAAACAAAATTAACATTATTTACTTATACTTCATTACATGTTAACCTATACTTAATTTTTATAAATTATAATTAATTTTTAAGTTTTTTAAGGGTGTGAATGTGTAATGAAATCGGTATTAAAAAGCATACTTATTTCCTTTGTTTTTTCAGCAGTAGGTATGTGTTGGTTACTGTTCTTATTTTTCAAAGGGGACGGAGACTGGTTATTGTCTTGGATAGGCGTATTCATGGCATATTTATCTTTATATACTTTAATAGATTTATATTGTAAAACTACATACGATAAAAAAATAAGTAAATGGCTTATAAAAATAGCAGTAACTAGCTTTAGTTTTGCTGTATTAGGAATCTCCTTTTGTATCATACATGAGCTATTAACACCATGGAGTCTCAGCTTAATGGTGTGGTATTGGTTGCTAATGCTATTATTATTTTTCACGACCATACTATCATTAGTCAGTCTCGTATTTGTTAATCGTAAAAATCATAATTTCACCGGTGTATATAGAATACTTATACTTCTAAATCTACTGCTTACGTTAGGACCAGTATTATGGCCACTATTACTTTCTATTATCGGAAATGGTATGAACGCTAGTGCAGGATGGTAAAGGTGAATAAAGATTAATTGCTTAAATAAAAAAGAACGTGTTTACATAAAAAATGAAAATACGTTCTTTTTTTATTCATTTTAATACGAACACAATGAATCATCTTAAAATAATTAAGATAAGGTGAAATAAAAACGGGGGAAGTTAAGGGACTTTCCTTATTTTTTATGCCCTTTTTATTTTCATACATAATTCTTTCTCAGCAGATCGTATCAAACTTTGAACGTAAGTATTTCGTAAGGAATGAATAAGAAAAAAGAGAGTTTTATCATATAGGATAAAAGTATAGCTTGAATCAATATGATATGAATAGGGGAGAGAAAACCTTATGAAAAAATGTAATTCAATGAAGTTAGCGAGTTTGACAGTTTTATTAGCGGGTACTACTCTATTTACACCTGGTTTTACTGTGAAAGCAGAGTCTACTCAAAATATTTCTAATTCGTCACAAGAACCTAATCAAAAGAATCGGAATGGATGGAAACAAGTAATGCAGGAAACAATACAAATTGGGGTGCCAGGGGTATTAGCTAAGACGTCTAATAAAGGAAAAATTAATAATTATACTGCTGGTGTGGCGGATTTAAATACAAAGAAACCGGTGAAATCGGATTATCGCTTTCGGATTGGTAGTGTGACGAAAACTTTTACTGCCACGACTGTTCTTCAATTAGTAGGAGAAAATCGCGTACAACTTGACGATCCAATTGAAAAGTGGCTGCCGGGTCTCGTGCAAGGAAATGGGTATGATGGAAATCAAATTTCGATACGACAACTTTTGAATCATACGAGTGGTATCGCTGAATACTTAAAGTCAAAAGACGCTGACGTAATGAATTCGAAAAAAACGTATACAGCAGAAGAAATAGTGAAAATAGGCCTTTCTCTGCCTCCAGATTTCTCGCCGGGCAAAGACTGGTTGTATTCAAACACAGGATATGTAATATTGGGAATGCTAATTGAAAAAATAACTGGTAATAGTTATGCTGAAGAAATTGAAAATCGAATTATTGAACCTTTGGATTTGTCAAATACGTTTTTACCAGGAAATTCACCCGTCATCCCAGGAAAGAATCATGCTCGTGGATATGTGAAAATGGAAGAAACAGGCGAGTTGAAAGACATTACGTATTATAATCCGAGTTTAGCTAATGCAGCTGGAGATATGATTTCTAATGCGGATGATTTAAACAAGTTCTTTTCATCTTTACTCGGTGGTAAGTTACTGAAGGAACGCGAGCTAAAAGAAATGCTTACTACAGTTCCTGTAGAAGGAAAAGGGGTTGGTGATGGATATGGTCTTGGAATCTATGAGACTAAACTTCCAAATGGTGTCTCAGTATGGGGTCACGGAGGATCAATTCCTGGGTTTATGACTTTTGCTGGTGGAGTAATTGGAGGCAAGCATACATTTGCTGTCAATGTTAACTCTTTAGGTCCGGTTGATATTCTTAAACAGTTTGATAAAATGATGCAAGTTGAATTTAATAAATAGATGATGAGAAAGCGAATAGGTTTCTACAATAGTTGTAAATAAAAGAGATGCTTTTTAAATTTCGCAAATAAGGACAGTATTAACATTCATGGCATGGTATTAAGTATATGTAGAACATAAATATGATATAAGAGTATTTCAAGGTACAATTCAATCCTATAGTTTAGTATAAAAATAAAAAGAATGTCAGTTGCATGACATTCTTTTTATTATGGGGCAAAGAGGTGTTTTTCCATTTTGAAAATTGTTATTTTTAAAAGTATTCAATATAATGAGGGGTATAGGGGCTATACAGGGGAGTTATGAATGGATAATACTTTAGTTTGTTAATTATTTTGTTTTAATAAAAAAGTAAATTGATTTGGAGTGAAATACATTGGGACAAAATCAGTTTAGATGGGGTAACAAGCAATTACGAGAACATGTTGAAATAATAGACGGTACAAGAAGTCCACACAAATTATTAAAGAATGCAACATACTTAAATTCCTATATACGTGAATGGATGCAAGCAAATATTTGGATTTATGATGACCGTATTATATATGTAGGAGAAAAGTTGCCAGAGCAACTATATGAATGTGAAGTCATTGATTGTGATGGAAAGTATGCAGTTCCTAGTTACATAGAACCGCATGCACATCCATATCAATTATATAATCCAGAGACGTTAGCGAATCATGCGATGCAATTTGGTACAACAACTTTTATTAATGATAATTTAACTCTATTTTTCACATTAAAGCGTGAAGAATCATTTCATTTATTAGATGAATTTAAAAAGATTCCAGCTAGTATGTATTGGTGGTGCCGTTTTGATGGACAAACTGAATTGCAAAATGGGGAATCTTTATTTAATAGTGAAGAAATAATAGAGTGGCTACAGCATGAAGCAGTTCTTCAAGGAGGAGAGCTAACAGCATGGCCAAAATTATTACATGGCGATGATGAAATGCTAAATTGGGTGCAGGAAACAAAGCGATTACAGAAAAAAGTAGAAGGACATTTCCCAGGAGCATCTGAAGCAACGTTAGCGAAATTAAAACTGTTAGGTACAGATTGTGATCATGAAGCGATGACAGGGCAGGAAGCATTAACTCGTCTTATGCAAGGTTACACTGTTTCGCTGAGAAACTCTTCAATCCGACCAGATTTAGAAGTTTTATTAAAAGAATTACTGGAATTAGGTGTGAAGCAATTTGATAGATTCTTTTTCACAACAGATGGTTCTCATCCGTCCTTTTATGAAAACGGAATGACGAATGTAATGATTACTACTGCTATAAAGCAAGGTGTTCCAGTAATAGATGCGTATCATATGGCAAGTTATAATATTGCTCGTTATTATAATATGGAGCATATACATGGTTCAATCGCGACAGGTAGAATTGCTAATATCAATATTTTAGAAAGTAAAGAAAACCCAGTACCAGCGAGCGTTATTGCAAAGGGGCAATGGGTGAAGCGTGACGGTGTAAATACACATGAATCATTACGTATAGACTGGAATAAATGTAAAGTAAATCCATTATCATTAGATTGGTCAATAGAAAAAGAGGATATGATTTTCTCAAATAAAACAGGCATACACTTATTAAATAACGTTATAACAAAATCATATACTAGTGAAATCAACATAGAATGTGATGAATTGTCCACAGATCATGATGAATGTTTCCTTATGATGATTGCTCGTGATGGCAGTTGGAGAGTAAATACCGTTGTGAAAGGTTTTGCGAAAGAACTAGGTGGGCTTGCTAGCTCTTATTCTGGTACAGGTGACATCATTCTTGTTGGAAAGAGTAAAGGAGATATGCTTATAGCTTTTCAAAGGATAAAAGAGCTTGGCGGGGGAATGGTAATAGCTGAAAAGAATGAAGTATTACACGAAATAGCATTACCATTGCTCGGGATTATGTCTAATTTAAAAATGAGTGAATTAATACAAGAAGAGAAACAGATGGTGAAATTATTGCAAGAGCGTGGCTACGCGTATGATGATCCCGCATTTACAATTTTATTCTTTTCTGCGACGCATTTGCCTTTTATAAGGGTAACGCCTATAGGGCTATATGATGTGAAAAGTGGAAAGGTAGTTGCTTCGCCGGTGAATGTAATAAATCAATATTAGACGGAAAGATCCTATAAAAGATTTATTTTATAGGATCTTTCTCATTTCTAGCATAAGAATATTGTAAGCCTCAAATGATACAGTATATAAATCATTTGAGGTGATATGTAAATATGAAAAAAATATTATACATTTTAAGCATATTTATTCTGTGTGTATCAATACAACACGTTGTACATTCCCAATCAGATGCACCAAGGTTATCTTCGGATTGTCTTGAAGAAAGGAAAATTCGAGATGAAAAGTATGTGAAGAATATAATACAGGACATTAAATCCACATTTAATTTAAATATTGATGAACATAGTTTTTGGGAAGTAAGTAAAAGAGATCTGGAGGCTGCCCATTTGATGTATGGTGGAAAGGAAAATGATTCTTATTATAATTCGCTAACTAAAATTTATGATAGTGGTGGATTTAGCGAGCAGCCCAGCTTATTTGTGAGGGCGCAAGAAGCATTTTTACTTTATAAAGAAAAAGATAATATCAATGTAATGAAACGCCTAAAACTAGACGTTGAAAAAGGGGAATGGCTCGTTATAAAAACGAAAAAGAAGAAAGGGAAAAAAGTGAAATTCAAGCCGTTGCAATGTGAAAAAGATTATATGAAAAAGAGAAATGAATAACAAAATACTTATTAATGCAGTTTTTATTCAACGATATTTTGTTGTTGATATGAAATAACAAAGGTAAACGAACATATTAGCTTTATGGAATATGTTTGTTTACCTTTTTTTGAGAGATTTAAAAATTTGGGATGTTGTTAGTTGAAAATTATTTACTGGCTAATGAACTTATAACATTCAATGAATTTGTTCTTCATAAACATTAGATTTTGTGTCAAATGATTTATACATTGCCGAACCACCTATGTATATTTTATTCTACAGTATTTATAAAAGAATGTTGGCTATTCATAAGAAATATGATTGGCACAGTTTTTGCTTGTATTAAATGTAAGGAAGGGAGATTGTATGTAAGGAATCTGTAATCGTAATAGTATAAAACAAGCTACTATTGCATTATTGATCATAGTTGTATTTATAGCGGAAATGTAAATACCTACAAATAAGAGTTTTTTGATTTTAAAATTCAGAATTTTCTTTTAAATTATTAGGGGGCAATGGTATGGTTAAATATTCGAAAATTTCTAAGTGGATTCTTGGTGTTGGACTAGTGACAATAACATGTAATGGTTTGCAAATTCAAGCAGAGACAAAAGAGAAAAATGTGAAGAACGTATTACAAATGGAGCCGGTAGGAATACAGAAATCTGTTGATGAATTGGCGCATCCTTCAAAAGTACAAGAAAATGCATCTTTTACAAAACGGTTAAAATTAGCGGATTTATCGCAGCGTCCACTAGCACTAACCGATAATATTAAACCGTTAGCTGAAGAAAAAAAGTATTCGATGGCTGAGTTAAATCAATTAAATAACAAACAATTAACTGATCTTCTTGTGACAATTAAATGGTATCAAATTCCGGAGTTATTTCAGTTTAATAGTGATAGTCTTAAATTCTATCAAGATGATAGCCGAATGCAAGCAATTATTAATAAACTAGCAGAACAAGGACAAGCTTATACGAAAGATGATTCAAAAGGGATTGAAACATTAGTAGAAGCTCTACGTGCAGCATTTTATTTAGGTTTTTACCATGATGAATTAAGCAAACTAAATGAGCGTAGCTACCATGATAAATGTTTACCAGCTTTAAAAACAATTGCAAAAAATCCAAATTTCAAACTTGGTACATCAGAACAAAATAAAGTAATTGCATCATATGGAAAATTAATTGGAAATGCATCAGCAGATGTTGAAACGGTTTTATATGCAGGTGAAATTTTTAAACAATATAACGATAATCTTGCAACTTTCATTGAAGACCGAACAAAAGGAGACGCTATATATGAGTTGATGAAGGGAATTGACTTTGATATTCAGACGGATATGTACACGACTGGAAAAGAGCCGAAAGATACAATGTGGTATCGAAATATCGATAACTTTATTAATGAAGTAAGTCGTTTCGCACTTATTGGTACTGTATCGGATAAAAATGGATGGTTAATAAATAACGGAATTTACTATGCTGGCCGATTGGGCAAGCTTCATAGCACGCCGACAAAAGGACAACAAGTTGTTACAGATGCAATGCGAATTTATCCATATTTAGGGGAGCAATACTTTGTTGCGGCAGAACAAATTACTACAAATTATGGAGGAATAGATGCGAACGGAAAAACTGTAAATTTAGATCAAATTCGAGAAGAGGGTAAAAAGAAATATTTACCGAAAACGTATACGTTTGATGATGGAACAATTGTCTTTAAAACTGGGGATAAAGTTAGCGAAGAGAAAATTAAACGTCTATACTGGGCGGCAAAAGAAGTGCGTTCGCAATTTTATCGTACAGTTGGTAGCGATAAACCACTTGAAAGTGGACATGCTGATGATGTGTTAACGATGGTTATTTATAATAGCCCAGATGAGTATCAATTTAATCGTCAACTGCACGGATATGAAACGAATAATGGTGGGATTTATATTGAAGGGACAGGGACTTTCTTTACATATGAACGTACACCACAGCAAAGTATTTATAGTTTGGAAGAATTGTTCCGCCATGAATTTACGCACTACTTACAGGGAAGGTACGAAGTTCAGGGATTATGGGGCCAAGGGGAAATGTATCAAAATGAACGTTTAACATGGTTTGAAGAAGGGAATGCAGAGTTCTTTGCAGGTGCAACGCGATTAGATAGTGTAGTGCCGCGAAAAAGTATAATTGGTGGGTTATCTAATGATCCTGCAAAACGTTATACAGCATCACAAACATTAAATGCGAAATATGGAACGTGGGATTTTTATAATTATTCGTTTGCACTGCAATCATATATGTATAATAAGCGCCCAGAAATGTTCGATAAAGTGCATGATTTAATTCGCGCAAATGATGTTTCAAGTTACGATGCATACCGTGCTACATTAAGCAAAGATAATAAGTTAAATGAAGAATATCAATCTTATATGCAAATGCTTATTGATAATCGCGATAAGTATACAATTCCACAAGTATCAGATGAGTATTTAACTCAGCATGATCCAAAATCGCTTTCGGACGTTACTTCAGATATTACGAATGAAGCGAAATTAAAAGATGTGAAAGTAACAAAGAATAAATCACAATTCTTTAATACATTTACACTACAGGGGACATATACAGGAAGTGCAGCTAAAGGAGAAGTTGAGGACTGGAAAGTGATGAATGAAGCAACAAATGAAATGTTGAAACGTCTTTCAGGAAAAGAGTGGACTGGATATAAAACATTGACTGCTTATTTTGTAAATTATCGTGTAAATAATGCTGGACAATATGAATATGATGTTGTGTTTAGCGGAGTGAATACGGAAGAAGGTACGGCGGTAGAAAAAGAACCAAATAATTCATTTGAAACAGCAAACCCACTATCTTTGAATATTTTGTTAAGAGGAACCTTGAGCGATCAAGATCAGGGAGATAAATTTGTTATTGATGTAAAGGATCAAAAAGATTTACAGATTTCTGTTACGAACGAACAAAATCTTGGACTGAACTGGGTATTATATTCTGAATCAGATCTAAATAATTATGTAGCTTATGCAACAAAACTTGATGGAAACAAATTGCTTGGAAATTATAATGCAAAGCCAGGGAAATATTACTTAAGTGTATATAAGTATGGTGGTGGAACAGGGAATTATACGGTGCAAGTAAAATAGTTTACTATAGTTTGTTTTGAAAGGCTACTGATTGTATTTTTTAGCTGAGTAAGGTATTTAATGTTAAACATTAAACTACTTCAATATACCCTTGTTCTAATTATAGAACAAGGGTATATTGATTTTATATTGTTAAATTAAATAACCTCATTAGATTTTGACAAGAAAATAATTAATATTGATTGGAATTCTCATTCGTAATGCATGTTGTAATCTTCTTAATGCTCTTTCATTTTTGTCTCAATGCTTGTTTTCAAATCAGTTGATACTTGATTGAAATACTCCAAAACTATTTTCCTAATATCATCGGATATAACTTTCAAATCACTAGCTAAGTTTTGAGCAAGATGTTCTTTTTCTATCGGTTTTAACTTCGCATAAAATTCACCAGCCTGCGTAAAGTCATCTTGTTTCGATATAGAAGTTCTCTCAAGTTTACCTTCAACGTACCTACCGTCACCGCTCGTTATTTGATTAGAAGGTGTCCAATTTTGTTGCTTGTTAATCTTTAATTTCCGAAATTCGGGACCAATTCTTCTTCTTTGAGAATCACTATAAATGTTCGCACGTCCTTGCAACATTTTATCGTCTGATAATTCTGCACCGTCTAGTAAATTAGAAGGGGAGAAAGCGACTTTTTCTACTTGTTCCATATAATTTTCAGGGTTTTTATTTAATACCATTTTGCCGACTGGTATAAGAGGATACGCTTTTTCATCCCATATTTTTGTATCATCTAAAGGATCGTAAGAAAGATGTGCTTCATCTTTCGGGTCCATAAGCTGGACGTATAAACCATATTCCACTGGTTTACCATTTGCAATTGCATCATATAAATCTTTCCCGCTATAATCTGGGTTTTCAGCAGCCAGTTTATTTGCTTCCTCGCTAGTAATGAATTGTACACCTTCAAATGGGTACCAATGATACTTTACGTACTTTCGATTGCCTTCTGCATTTCTCCAAACATATGTATTTACACTATGTCCTGGAATGCGGCGAAGGCTTTTGGCCGTACCATTATCAGAGTATAAACGGACAACGAAATGTATGGATTCAGGTGCTCTAGCGATAAAACTCCAAAATCTATTAGGGTCTATTAAGTTGTTTTTAGGTGAAGGCGACAACGCTTGAATTGTTTCAGGGAAACGCATTGGATCGCGGACAGAAAAGACAGGAATGTGATTACATAATAGATCGAAAATACCTTCTTTTGTATAAAATTTTGTAGAAAAACCGCGTACATTTCTAGCAGTATCAGGTGTTCCTTTCGTGCTAACAGCTAATGAAAATCGCACCATAACGGGAACTTTCTCATTAGCATTTTGTAGGAAATTTAGTTTAGTATGTTCAGGCATTGGATAGATTGTTTGAAAATAACCGAACGCACCAAATCCTTTTACATGAACAGGTCTTTCTAAAATTTTTTCGTGAATAAATTCTTGTAACGCCTCGTGAAGCACACTATCTTGCTCTAGAACAGGTCCACGTGAACCAACTGTTTGAGAGTGAAGTATAGCTTGTTCATTACGTTCTTCATTATCATTAAAGTCTTTCCCTAGTAAAGAGTGCCTCTGTTTATCATAGTTTTCATCCATCAATATAGCCTCCAAATCTTTTTTGTCCATTGTTACTAAATATGATTTTATAGCCTTGATTATGTATAACAAGCTAAGTTCAAACTAGTAACAGACCGCTAGATGAAAAAAACGCGTATGTAGTGGACCTGTTGAAATAAAAGAAATTATGGAAAAATGAATATCGGGAAGAACATTACTATTAAAATTTCAATCTTAAAAATGAATTTATACATGACTTTATAGAAAATGAACATAAATAAAACAGGGAAAATAACTAGGAGGAATGTAACATGTCGGATTGGTTTCAATTAGATAAAGAGTATATGATGTCAACGTACTGTCGTGCAAAGCTTGCGATAGAAAGAGGAGAAGGGTGTAAGCTGTATGATGTGGATGGTAAAGAGTATATAGATTTATTTTCTGGTGTCGGAGTAAATGTATTAGGATACAATCACCCGAAAATCGTACAAACAACAATGGATCAAGTTACGAAGTCGTTGCATCTACCGTTTCATTTTTTAAATCCAGTTGCGATTGAATATGCAAAGAAATTAGTTGATTGCTCTTTAAAAAACGGAAAGGTCTTTTTTACAAACTCTGGTACGGAAGCGACAGAAACAACGTTGAAATTAATTGATAAATATAGAGCTATTACGCATGAAGAACGTGAAGGAATCGTAGTGCTGAAAAACAGTTTCCACGGGCGTACGTTAGGAGCACTTCATTTTACGAGACAAGAAAGTGTATATCAAAATTTCCCTAAAACATCGATCCCGGTATATGAAGTTGAGCGCGAGAATATAGAGCAATTGGAAGAAACAATTCTTCATGAAAATCCAATTGCAATTATGTTAGAACCTGTATTAGGAAGCGGGGGAATTTATCCATTATCGGGTGAATATTTACATGGTGTTCAAAATTTATGTGAGAAATATAATGTACTACTTATCGTTGATGAAGTTCAAAGTGGTATGGGGAGAACAGGAAAACTATTCGCTTATCAAAATTTCAATATTACACCAGATATTATTCAAATTGGTAAAGGAGCAGGAGGCGGAATACCGCTAGGTGGAATTATTGTAGGTGAAAAGTTATGTGATGTATTTGCACCAGGAGATCACGGCACAACATTTGCTCATTCATCAATGGGAACGGCTTTAGGTTTAACGGTATTAAATACATTACTTGACGATTGTTTAATGCAAGAAGCATATGAAACGTCATTATATTTGAATGACAAACTGCAAGACATTCAGAAAGAAAATTCTTATTATATTCAGGAAGTGCGTCATGCGGGGATGATGTTTGGGATAAGTGTGAATGACAAGAATGAAAATGTGAAGAAATTACAGATTGAGTTAATGAATAAAGGAATGTTAGTCGATGTAACACAAGGGAATATTATTCGATTACTTCCGCCGTATATTATTACGAAAGAGGAAATTGACGCATTCACTTATGAGTTTATTTCTTGTGTTCATAACATAGCTGCTACAGCAAGTATTTAAAAAAATATAAAAAAATATAAAAAAATATAAAAAGCTGAAGAAGGCGCTATATTAGCGGCTTCTTCAGCTTTTTAAAATAGTAAATTACTTAACCTAGAGAGCATCTCATTGGACAAATAATTAATTATGTGAAACAATAATAACAGATAAGGAGACGTTAATTTTCCTTAAGTGCTTCGAATTAATTTTATTCAATAAGAGAAGGTGTGCTTAAAGAAGTTAAATTAAATAAGGAGCTGTTTTATTATATGCAACAAAATAATGATTTAAATTTTGAACCTCAAGACGTTAATATTGTCAATCCTAAACAAGCCAGGAAAGCAGTAGTTGCTACTGGTATAGGAAATGCAATGGAGTGGTTTGACTTCGGATTATACGCGTATTTAGCGGTAATTTTAAGTCAATTATTCTTCTCAGGTGTTGATAATAGTGGATTGCAACTTGTACTTACATTCGGTACATTTGCAGCAGCCTTTCTCGTTCGACCAATCGGGGGTGTATTCTTTGGTAGAATAGGAGATAAGTACGGCCGAAAAATCGTGTTAAGTACTACTATTATTTTAATGGCACTTTCTACATTATTCATCGCATTACTACCAACCTATGAACAAATTGGTGTATGGGCACCAATACTACTTTTAGTTGCCCGAATGATTCAAGGCTTCTCTACAGGCGGCGAATATTCAGGAGCAATGGTTTATATCGCAGAATCTTCTCCAGATAAAAAGCGTGGTATACTCGGTAGTGGTCTTGAAATTGGAACACTCTCAGGTTACATTGCTGCTTCGGTAATTGTTACCATTTTGACGTTATTGTTAACAGATGAGCAAATGCTCAGCTGGGGCTGGCGTATTCCTTTCTTAATAGCTGCACCAATTGGTTTGGTCGGTTTATACTTACGCCGTCATTTAGATGAATCTCCCATCTTTGAAGAGATGGAAAAAGCACAAGAGGAATCTGAAGACAATGAACAATTTTCATTCATGGATATTATTAAGTATCACAAAAAAGACTTCTTATTAAGCACAGTAATTGTCGCCTTCTTTAATATTACAAATTATATGATTCTTTCGTATATTCCTTCTTATCTAACTCAAGTACTTAAAGTCAAAGAAACAACTGGCTTATTAATTATTTCGATTACGATGGCACTTATGATTCCACTAGCACTATATTTCGGTAAATTAAGTGATAAAATTGGTAATAAACGCGTCGTGCAAATTGGTTTACTTGGTTTAACTGTATTTGCAATTCCAGCATTTTTACTAATAGGTAACGGGCATATTGCCGCTATATTTGCAGGTATTTTCGTATTAGGTTTCTTCCTAAGTGTATATGAAGGAACATTACCTTCATTATTACCATCACTCTTTTTCACCGATGTACGTTATCGAGCACTTTCGATCTCATTTAATATTTCTGTATCGATATTCGGTGGTACAACACCGCTCGTATGTTCATACTTAGTTCATGCGACTGGTAACCCGCTTGCACCGGCATTTTATTTAACAGGTGTAAGTATTATTGGATTAGTTGTATTTAGTGTACTATTCGTTACAACATCAGGACGTGCGCTAAAAGGTTCATATCCTACAGTAGAATCGAAAAAAGAAGCACACCAAATTGCTAAAGAAGATCCTGAAGAAACACTTTGGTGGCATGAAGAGTCATTAGAAATTGAAGCAGGGAAAAACGCCTCAATTTAAAAAGTAGCGTAGAAGTATAAAAAGACTCCTATGAAAATAGGAGTCTTTTTGTTGTGTTATTTTTTCCTTTTCTTTAAACTCTTCTGATACAAGTGAAGTTTATGAACTTCTTCTTTAAATTCCTGCAAAAGTACGGTGTTTTCCTCATTAGAATAACGAACTGCATTATAAGCATTTATAATAATATGACTCTCAATATTTACATCCTCTTCACAATTTATTCTTTCTAACCAAGCTTCAACAGTTTCTCCACGTTTTCTATTTAAAGGAGGAGTTAGCTTACTCTCAAGTTTGAAAATTTCTTTTCTAATTTCGTTATGTGGTGGTTTGTTTCGTTTAAATCGGTTTTGGGTTATACCTTCTTTATCAGTGATGATAGTAGATTCGAAGGCAGGCATATTTGGTAAACTTAAATGCTTTCGTTTTTTTATTATTTTCCAAACGACATAAATAGCGATGGCTGTACAGGCTAATATGGTAATACTATTTATAAGGGTTGGATCAAAATCAGGAGGTGTTTCCCCATTTTCTTCAATTCGAGGTTTTAAGAGATGACCTTTACTCGCCCAAACTCCTTCAGTATCTTTCAATTCAGCTGCTGTGAGAAACGGATTTATAATATAACCGACCCCTAATGCGACTACTTCTGTGATAAAACTAAAAATAACTCGAATAAAAGGAAAAACTTGAACAATTAATATACTCATTACACCAATCGTAATGATAGAAGTGAAACGTAATAACTGTTGATTCCGATTCGCCCCGGTTAACCAAAATGTAATCATAATGTGTATAACTAATAGTAATAGCTTCCCGAGTGGTGGAAATGGCGCATAAAATATAGCTGAAATACCAAACCAAACAATACCGCCTAACGATTTTTGAACTGGGTATCCTGGTCCAATTACATGTACGATAAAGAAGAAAAGCGGTAACATAATTGTGCCAAATAGAGAGAAAGGGAGAAAGAGAGAACAACCGATTATTTGAGTCATTAACAGTATGACAAATCCAGTCGTTTTTTTCTTCGTGAATGTATGGATTAGAAATACACCAACATAGCCTAGTGCTAAAAATATAGTAATAGTTATAAGTTCGTCCCTTTCAGTTAATAACGAAAGGAGGAACAGCAGAATAAAGTCATTAACGTGATAAAGCCAAGTTTTCAAGATTTTCCACCATCCCTTCGTTATTTATGAGAAACGTAGGTTGCGATAGAAGGGAGAGGTCATTCTTCTGAAAGCCAATGTAAATCATTGTAGACGATCGTTCTCCTTTTCTATTTGTATAATGGAGAAATCCTTGTTTCGGAATTAATGTGCTATCGTCTGAAATACGTGCCAATTCCTCTAAAGCTTTTGCGTAATGTGTTTGTCCTTCGTTTAATGGTAAGTGCAGAGGACCACCTTCTGCTAATACACTAATAAATAATTCAAACGGTATTTGATGCTTCGTAGCGTATTGACAAATGTATGTTGTAAATGAAATAAGATCTTCTATATTTTCTTTCCAACCAAACCCGCGATCAGCAGCTAAAGAAAGACAAATCGTCCAACTATAGTTTTTTACAGGTTCATATTGCTTCGCTTGTAATGATTGCATTTTCGCAGATGCTTTCCAATGAATAGAACGGAAAGACTCACGTTCATAGCGTTTAACACCAATAATAGATGTTTCATCATTGTAAAAAGAAAAATTCGTTCGATAAGATCCATTTAAAAGTTGCTGAAGTTCTTGCAAACCTGCTACTTCTTTAGATGATGGATATACAATAATTTCAGTTCTTAACTTATCAAATACAGGTAAATGTACAGATAATAAATGAAAAGGATCTTTCAAAACACATTCGAATTGTTCAATTTGAAATACGCCACGCTTCGTAGCGGTTAATGTTAAATCCCATTTTTGCATTGAATGAGCAGGTTGTGAAAATGGGAAAGAGAATAGTGTTTTTGATATTTGTTCAATTCCTTGATCTTTATTCGGTAGTAGGGACGGGTCTAAATGAAAATAACAAACACCATTGACGAGTGGTATGCTTGCTCCATTTTTTAAATGAATAAAAAACTGTCCAGATTCATCAGGGAAAAGGCGAGTTGTTTGTTTCTCGTTTATCACTTGAAACTCTTTCTCTATGTAAGCGACATATTTATAAATGAAAATCGCAAATAAATAGTAGAAGAAAAAGAAAAACATAATGATTCGTTGCGGCATAAAAAATGTAAATAGTATAGCGCCTGGCACACTTAGTTGAATAATATGAAGTTGAAAAAATAAAGGTACAGTTACAACGCGCTGTCCATTCATGCTTGCTCAATCTCCACAGGTACGTCCACTTCTTTTAAAATCCTTTGCATAATTTCATTTTTTGTAGTACGTAATGCGCCTTCCATTGATAAGACGATACGGTGATTCCAAACAGAAGGAACTAAAAATTGTATATCTTCTGGTGTGCAATATTCTCTCCCGCGTAAAAAGGCTAGGGCTTGAACTGCACGTACTAAAGCAAGTGTGGCACGCGGACTTACACCGTTAGCGATATAATCATGATTTCTTGTAGCATGAGCAAGTTTAATAATGTAATGTTCTAACGGTTCTGATACGAAAATCTCTCTTACTCGTTTCTGTGCCTCTAAAATATCATGTAAAGTAATAATAGATGTGACATTTTCTAGTGGTGCATCGTTACGAAAACGTCGCATCATTTGTAGTTCATCTTCAGGATTCGGATAACCTATAGAAATGGTCATTAAAAAGCGATCAAGCTGTGCATCTGGAAGGGGGAACGTTCCTTGAGATTCAATTGGATTTTGCGTCGCAATAACAAAGAACGGTTTAGGAAGAGGAGTTGACTGCTTTTCAAGCGTCACTTGTCGTTCTTCCATCGCTTCTAATAAACTAGACTGTGTTCTCGGCATTGCACGGTTAATTTCATCTGCTAGTAAAATGTTTGCCACGACTGGTCCAAATCTTAACTCGAATTCGCTTGTTTTCGGATTGAAGTATTCAATACCTGTCACATCACTCGGAAGTACATCCGGTGTAAATTGAACGCGAGAAAAATTACCACCTATACTTTTAGAAAGTGTTTTCGCAAGTAACGTTTTCCCTGTACCAGGCACATCCTCAAGAAGCACATGTCCATCAGCAAGCAAGGAAACGATTAATAGATCGATAACATTTTCTTTACCTACAAAAACTGATCCTATATTTTCTTTCAATTTATTTATCATATGTATCATTCCTTTCGAAATATAAACGGATATTCCTATATTTTAACAAATTATTCAGAAAATTTATATGGTTTTTCAATTCAAAGAAATAAATATTCAATTATTAAATTATACTCTTGCATATTTTAGAATGTGAATATATAATATCGGTATACGATGTATCGTGAGTCGATATATCATCAAGCGATGTATCGGGGGTGGTTATAATGAATACGAAAGCGAGAAAATATATTCCGTTAACTGAGGCGACATATTACATATTGTTATCACTAGTGAAACCAATGCACGGATATGGAATTATGCAATTGGTAGAAGAGATGACAAATGGAGAAGTAAAGCTCGGTCCTGGAACTTTATACGGGAATACGACGAAGTTATTAAAAGAGAAATTAATTGTTGAAGTTGCCTCAACAGATAGAAAGAAGTGCTATGAGTTAACGCCACTTGGTAAAGAAGTATTAGAGCTAGAGTATAACAGGTTGCAGAGATCTGTAAGGAATGGGAATAGTATATTAGGGGAGTGAATGGAAGATGGAGACAAAAAGGGTATTTAAGTTTTTTACGGCATGGAATTTAGAAAAAGAAGAAGCTTTTTTACGAAAGATGCATCAGCAAGGTTGGGCATTACAAAAATATAATTTAATGTATACGTTTCAGAAAACGGAGCCAAAAGATGTAATATACAAAGCTGATTTTAGATTGGTTTATAGAGATTCGAAAGAACAACAACAAGAGTATTTCGAAATATACGAAATGTCAGGTTGGAAACGCGTAACAAGTTTCACAAGCTGGAATTATTTTTGTAAAGAAGTAGAAGAGGTAAATGAATTGCCTGATATTTACTCAGAAAAGGAGACGAGAATACAAAAACTAAATCAGTTATTAGTATTCTTTGTTATTATGTTAGCAACTATATTACCATCAATGTACAATCTATTTATAAGCCCGATGGAATCAAGAGTGCCAATGTGGGCGAAAGTTATGACGGGTCTTACAGGTTGTATGTGGATATACTTCTTTATAAGACTCACTTGGAAAATTAAGAAATTAAAAGGTGAAATATTATAATAAATAGTGAAGTTAAAAAGAAGTTGATTTTGTAAAGAGGGAATATTAGAATCAACTTCTTTGTTTCTATATAATCGCATTTTTGTTCGCTCTTTTTTATATAATAAAAATCTATATGAAGGAACAGAATTAACAGTTGCAAAGAAAAAACCACAATACCCTGAAAATAATAAATGAAGAAAAAAAGATTCATATTGAGGATCAAAAAATAAAAGATAACTAAAAAGATGTGGGGTGTAACTTATAATAAGGAAGAAACACGTTTTTTATAAACGTACAAAAAGGAAAAAACCCTTATAGAAAAATCTATTTCTACAAGGGATAGTAATGAAATTATTAGAAAGACTGATTTTGAGCAGGTTTAATAAATTGTTCAGGATTTTCAACAAGTCCACATACAGCACATTGGACACGATATGTAGGTCCTTGATAAGCCATATGAAAAGCATTCATCGTTTCATTTGTGTATTCTTCTTCTACTTGACCAGTTTGTGGATTTAACTTAACGGGTTTTACTTGTTGCTCTAGAATATTAAAGCGAGTACGGTTCGTTTTACAGCTTGGACAAAGCATTGGTTCCATATGTATACACCTCCATTTGTAGCATTTCTTAAACGTTTTAATTTTATGCAAGCAAAAAAACTTTCTCAATATAAATAGGTGTTTAATGTATTTAAAATTCAGAAAAAATAAAATATAATAAGAATACGAACTGGTTATGTCCAAACCAAATCTCCTGTTTTATGCCAATAAGCTGGGGGCCGAGAAATCGGCCTCATTTTTTTGTGCTCGTTATTATAGGAAACAAGGTTTTTATGAGACTTTTGTCGAAATTTTAGGGATGGATATAAAGGGGGGATGTAAAATGAATTTAAAAATGAAGTACATCATTTTATATGTAGAAAAGTTTGAGGAATGTTTAAGATTCTATAAAGATGTATTACAGTTACCGATAAAAGCAGAGCACGGAACATATATTGAATTTAATACGGGAACTACCATTTTAGCGATGAATACGCGGCAAGATGTGAAAGAATTAACAGGACTACCGCTTACAGAAGGTGAATTACAGTCTTCTCATTTTGAATTAGGATTCGTTGTTGAAAATGTGCAAGAAACGATTGAGCAATTTAGAGAACAAGGTATTAAGATTTTAGTTGAACCAATTGTGAAGCCGTGGGGACAAACAATTGCATACATTGCTGATCCAGATGGGAATTATATTGAAATTTGCAGTTCATTAGAATAGAAGGAGAAAAAGAGATGGGCTTTCCGAAACTAGAAACAGAACGTTTACAATTAAGAGAACTAACACTGTTAGATGCAGAAACGATGTTCCGTTATTTTTCAAAAGAATCTGTTATACGTTATTTTGGAATGGATTCTTTCGAAAATATTGAGCAAGCGAAAACAACGATTCAAACGTTTAAAAATCGTTATGAAGAGGGAAGTGTATTTCGCTGGGGAATAGAGAAAAAGGGGACGGGCCAATTAATCGGAACGTGCGGTTTTCATTTAATTAACCATCATCATAAGCGAGCTGAAATTGGTTATGAGCTAGACGATACATATTGGGGACAAGGGTATGCAACGGAAGCGTTACAGGCGATTTTAACTTACGGATTTGAAACGTTGCAACTTATAAGAATTGCTGCTGTTGTATATGTAGAAAATAAAGCTTCTCAAAAATTGTTAATAAAAGCAGGATTTCAAGAAGAAGGATTACTTCGAAAACATATGATTCAAAATGGAGTTGCGCATGATACGATTTTATATTCTTTATTAAAAGAAGAGTGGAAGAAGTAATGAGTACGAGTGAAATAATAAATGTTATGAAGAAGCATAAAGAAAACCGCTTCATTTTAGGCATAGATGGTTTAAGCCGTTCAGGAAAAACAACATTTGTAACAAACTTAAAAGAAAATATGAAACAAGAAAGTATTCCGTTTCATATTTTTCATATTGATGATCACATAGTAGAGCGTAATAAACGCTATGATACAGGATTTGAAGAATGGCATGAGTATTATTATTTGCAATGGGATATTGAGTGGCTCCGTCAGAAGTTTTTTCAAAAGCTACAACATGAAACAAAACTGAAATTACCGTTCTATAATGATAAGACAGACTCATACGAAATGAAAAAAGTACAGATCCCCATAGTAGGTGTAATAGTAATTGAAGGTGTTTTTCTACAGCGAAAAGAATGGAGAGATTTCTTTCATTATATGGTGTACTTGGATTGTCCAAGAGAGACGAGGTTTCTACGCGAGAGTAAGGAAACGCAGAAAAACCTTTCAAAGTTTGAGAATAGGTATTGGAAGGCAGAAGATTATTACTTAGAAACGGAATCGCCGAAGGATAGGGCGGATTTAATCATCAAATAATTTGAAAATAGAAGGTGGATAGAATGAATATTTTATGGGATTTTGATGGTACGTTATTTGATACGTATCCAGTTTATACAAAAATTCTTTCTCAAGTTTTAGGGAAGGAAATAAGTGAAGAAGAAATCTATACAAATTTAAAGGTTTCATTTTCTCACGCAATTGATTGCTATAAAATATCTACAAAACAATTAAGTGAAATTGATGTATTAGAGAGTCGCATTATTACAAAAGATATAAAACCATTTGAAAAAGTCGAAGAGGTATTAAAGTTTGCCGATAAAAATGTCATTATGACTCATAAAGATAAAGCAGGTGTATTAACTATATTAAATCATTACGGCTGGGACAAATACTTCGTCGACATGGTTACAATTGACGATGGCTTCCCCCGAAAACCGAATTCGCTAGCTTATGATTATCTCCATAAAAAGCACAATATTGATTTAGCTATTGGGGATAGAGAATTAGATTTATTACCTGCAAAGGAATTAGGGATTTCAACATGTATGTTCCAAGGGAATTGTGATGTAGCCGATTATTCTTTAGCGCATTACTCGGAATTTTTTAAGGTAGTAATTGATAGAGAGGTTATTTTATAAAAAATTCAAATAAAACCTCTACTTTCAAGCAAAAAGTAGAGGTTGTTTTCTATGCTTTATAAAAACGAAAGAAAATGAACCCTTTCAAGAATTTAGAAGGAGATTAGTACAACAATTTGAATTATATAGTTATAGATAAATCTATAGATGAAAAGATTTCAATAAAGCGAGTGATCACATGAGTATATTTATTTTAGAAGACGATGTCATACAAGCGCAGCAAATGAAGCGGTTAGTTGAAGAGATTTGTGAGAAATATATGTTGCCTTTTGACTTTATTGAGGTAACTAGTAAAAGTGAAAACATTATTACTAACATTCCAAAGGCGAAGTATGTCCCAATCTATTTTTTAGATATAGAGATAAAAAGAGAAGAGCGAAAAGGTTTACACGTGGCGCAAGAAATACGAAAGTATGATACACAAGGGATTATTGTGTTTGTAACAACGCATTCTGAATTTGCACCTATTTCATACCAATACATGGTATCAGCTTTAACTTTTATTGATAAAGGGTTGCCATACGAGGAGAAGTGTAAAGTTTTTGAACAATGTTTACTTCAGTATGAAGCACGTAATAAGCATATCATTCCGTCCGATGACTTTATCGTTGAAAATAGTAATGCAACTGTACGGGTTCCTTTTCATGAAGTTGAATATGTTATGACTGATGAACCGCACCGGTTAGCATTAGTGACGTTAGATCGAATCGTTTATTTTTATGGAACTTTAAAGGAAATTGAAATAATAGATGAACGTTTATTTCGTTGTCATCAATCATATATCGTGAATACGAACCAAATGTCTTCTTACGATGCAAAGCAAAAAATGATAGTTTTAAAAAGTGGGAAACGTATTCCAGTATCACGTCGTTTAGTGAGTAAAGTACGTAACATGTTAAAGGGTGAGATGTAATGTATATTTATGATTTATTTGCAATACTGCTTACTAGTATGTGTCACACGTTTTTATACATACAATTAATCCGGTACAATAGATTGTCATATAAAATGTTAATAGCTTTAAGTGCGGTATTTATTATTTTACTTGCTATTGTCGTAACAGTAACGAGATATCCAGAGTTGAATAGTACGATTGTGTTATTTTTAATAAGTTTAGGATTAATGCAAAATGAATTGAAATTTAAGCATAATGTATATTTTGCACTGGTGAGTATGGTTATTATAACGTTAGTGAAAATGTTGCTTTTCGATTTAGGAATGAAAATCTTTATGTTAACGCCATTCAATTTATATTTATGGACAGGTAGCATGATTCATCTTATCGTATCGACACTTACTTTTATCGGTATTCTATTAGCGCGTAAAAGAATTCAAAAAATTGCTCAATATATAGTAGGTAGTCCGTTATATTATATAACTTATATATTATTAATGATCGGGTTTATTATTGAACTAATTTTAACTCAGCCGTCAACTGAGTTTTTAGCAAAAATAAATCAACAATACAGTGAAGTAAGTTATAATTCAGCGATTATTATTTTTTTATTATTACTAATCATTGTACTAATAAGCTCACACTTATCGAAAGAAAAGTTACGAGAAGAGCACGAAAAACGTTTAGATAAAGAGTTATTAGATTATGTGGAGAAATTAGAGGATATGCACGATGAGCTTGCTAGTTTCCGTCATGATTATATGAATGTATTATTATCGTTAGAAGAGGGAATACGTACAAAAAATGTGAAAGAAATTGAGCAAGTGTACTACGATGTTATTGCTCCCACATTAAAAACAATAAATGATCATGAACTTGATATTGCAAAATTATCTCGCATACATATTCCTGAAGTAAGAAGTGTATTAAGAGCGAAAGTCGGTACTGCCCAGCAGCAACAAATAAAAGTAATGCTTGATATACCAGAAAACATTGAAAGTGTTTCAATGACGATTATTTCATTTATTCGCATCATTTCAGTTTTAGTAGACAATGCAATTGAAGAAGCAGTACATAGTGAGGAAAAGATATTGCAAATTGCATTCTTTGAAATGGATTTACGACAATATTTTATTGTGCGTAATAGTTCAAAGGGTGAGGCGATTGATTTGCAAAAAATTTATGAGAAAAACCATTCAAGTAAAGAAGGGACTAGAGGATACGGGCTATTCTCATTAAAACGTATCATGAATAAAACAAATAATGCGACGTTAGAAACAACTTATGTAAGTCCTTATTTCACGCAAACATTTATATTAAAAGAGATGAAATGACCATCTATGATGAAAATGAAACCGAATAGGAAATAACTACATACTTTCTTCACTTGTTTTTATACACTTCAAGTAAGAGGTGAAGCGAGATGAATGGTCTTATTTTTACAACAATGATTAGCTTTGGTTTACCGCTTATTGCACTTTTATATGCTTTTTGGAAGAAACGCTATATTCCATATATGTTAGGCGTATTGGCTTTTGTTGTATCACAAATATTGATTCGCATACCAATACTAAATTATTTAAATAGAAATAGCACAGATTTTCAAATGTTTTCTGTTATGCAGCCTATACTATTTGCAGTTTTGCTTAGTATATCAGCTGGAATTTTTGAAGAGATAGCTCGTTTTATCGCAATGCGTTATTTTATGAAGCAACGAGATTGGCAGTCTGGTTTTTTATTTGGAGCAGGGCATGGTGGTATTGAGGCGGTGTTGATAGTCGGTATCCCAGTAATATCCCTATTATTATCGCAAACAGTCATTCAAAATGGTGACAGTTATTATCTCGGTGGTATTGAGCGCATCTTTGCGATGGTATTACATGTTGGGCTTTCCTTCATTGTACTGCAAGCTGTCGTCCAAAAGAAATTTCTTTATGTTGTGTATGCAATTCTCATCCATGGGACTGCAAATGCATTAGCAGGCGTTATATCACTTTATGTACCAGGGAAAAGTGGGATCATTATATCAGAAGTCTCAATAGCAATTTGTGCTTTACTCACTTTTAGTTATAGTTTCATTTTAAAAAGAAAGGGTGTATGAAAATGAGAAAAATGTTACTTATTTTATTAAGTGCTATCGCGGTATTTGCACTTGCAGCATGTACCGGTAATAAAGTAGATAAAAATACGTCTAAAAAATTTATTCCAAAAGCGGAAGAAATTGTATCATTATTAAATGAGGCAAAGTATAAAGAAGTGCATGAGAAATTTGATAGTAAAATGAAAGCTGGGTTACCAGAAGAAAAAATGAAAGATCTTACACCTGTAATTGAGAAAGCTGGTACGTTTGAAAAAATTGAAAAACAATCGATTGAAGAAAACGATGGTTTATATACGGTTATTCTTGTAGCAAAGTATAGTAAAGAACAACGTACCTTTATCATTACTTATAATGACAAAGAAGAAATCGCAGGTTTATTTATTAAATAAAAAAGAGATACAGTGGAAGTTACCGCTGTATCTCTTTTTTTATTTTAACCAAATTATGGTTATTTATGCTACTATGAACTTATAGCTATATAGAAGGGGGAGGTTAGTATGAAAGCTGAAATAGTTCCTAAAAAGAAGTACAGTATAATAAGCTATATCTCTTTACTCATCGGCATTTTATGTTTTCTGTTCGTTTTTATTACACCGACAAGGATAGCGAATGCAGGTAATATAGTGGGAGATTATGTTACAGTTGCCCTGACAGTTGCAGGTATCATACTTTCTGTCATTACAATGGCGAAAAAAACAGAGAAGAAGGGCATTGCTATTCTTTCGTTCATACTGTCCTCATCATTCTTTATATTTTGGATTATCGCGATTATTTTAGTTTTGACTGGTCGAGTTAGTTTTGCGCCGTAATACCGAATAAAAAGAGTCCTTCATATGAGAAGGACTCTTTTTATTCGGTATCTTCCGGTTGATATTCTAAAATATCCCCAGGTTGGCATTCTAATGCTTTACAAATAGCTTCTAAAGTTGAAAAACGGACTGCTTTTGCTTTTCCATTTTTCAAGATCGAAAGGTTAGCCATTGTAATTCCAACCTTCTCCGAAAGCTCTGTTACACTCATTTTTCTTTTCGCTAACATTACATCAATATTAATAATAATTGCCATATTATTCACCTCAGACCGTTAAATCATTTTCTGATTTTATATCTATCGCATCTTTTAATAGTCTTTGGAGAACGGCAGCAAAGACCGCGATTACCATTGAAGCAAAGATTAGGATCATGCCAATTATAATGATACCAGGTGCGTCATCTTTCTCAGCCACGAGATAGAAGAGTGGCATGCCTACTACATATAATATACTAATTGTAATAGCGCATTGCTTTATCTTTTTTAAACTTCTAACAGATAATTTCGAGAAGGCATTACCTTTGTCAATGTAGCTTACAAGTTTAAAGGCTTCGTATAGAGCGAAATAAAAAGGTATCACCGTTGCATATAGATTGATTAAAACAAGATATTTTATATATGCAATATCGGGATACAGTTTTGCTGCATAATTCCCGATGTTAGGAATTGAAAATATACACAAAGCGAAAACAGGAATACCGATAAGGATAATAGCTATCTTTAAAAAGAGTGTTGATCCTTGTTTCATAAAAAGCACCTCATTTTTAAATTATCCTTTTAATTTAACATAAAATTTATTGTTTAACAATAAATTTTTATTTGTTTCAGTCGAATTTTTATTGATAAATATATGTTATTGAAGAAAATGATAAGACAATTTTATAAAAGAGGTTTGGCTTCTAATTATTTGAAAATAAAAAGCTATGATATGTACCGCTGCTTTTTAAATAAAAGAAAGTGAAGGTAATGATTGTTAGCTTCATGAAAATTGGGGACTAATAAAACATATATAGGTTGTGGACATCTTTTTGTATATAAATGAATGTGAAACATACGGAGGAACAACAATGTCGAATTTGGGTTTAAAGATGAAGAAGTTACTGTTAGTAGGAACAATCACACTAAGTATGTTATGTACTGAAAATATGATGAATGATCATGCGGTGGAAGCTAAAGTGAAAAAAGTAGAACGACAACCGAAAAATGTAATCATGATGGTTATGGACGGAACGAGTTCTTCAGCAACTACATTAGCTCGCTTGTATAAAGGGAAACCACTTGCATTAGATGAAATTGTAACAGGCGGAGTTCGTACATATTCGGCGGAATCAGCTATAACAGACTCAGCTCCAGCAGCTACAGCTTTAGCAACGGGGAATAAATCGAATTCAGGATATGTAGGTGTATTACCTACTATTGTGAGTTCACCTGGCTTAAAACCAATAAAAGAAGAGGACAAATTACGGCCAGTTGCCAATGTTTTAGAAGGTGCCAAACGTACTGGTCGCGCTACTGGAATTGTTGCTACAGCTGAAATTCAGCATGCTACACCGGCCGGATTCTCTGCTCATCATGTCAACCGCAAGCATTTTGACGTAATTGCAGAGCAACAAGTATATCAAAATATAGATGTCGTATTAGGCGGGGGGAAAGCGGCACTGCTACCTGTAACAAACAGTGGAATTCGAAAAGATGGTGAAGATTTAGTAAAAGTGATTCAAAATAGAGGGTACGACTTTGTTGAAACGAAAGAAGCATTATTGGACTCTAAATCTAATAAAATTTGGGGCTCTTTCTCACATAATGCCTTAGCGTTTGATATGGATCGTGAAGCAACAAACCCAGAGCAGCCAACACTTTCTCAAATGACAGAAAAAGCAATTCAAACGTTATCAAAAGATAAAGATGGCTTCTTTTTGTTTGTAGAGGGAAGTAAGCCAGACTGGGCAGCTCATGTAAACGATCCAATTGGGATGATTAGTGATGTGTTAGCATTTGATAATGCAGTTGCAGAAGCATTGACGTTTGCAAAAAAAGATGGTAATACGATGCTAATAGCCGTAGCGGACCATGGTAATAGCGGTATTTCTATTGGCAATATGAATACGACAAAAGGATATAATACTACGCCAGTTTCTGCATATATTGATCCATTGAAAAAAGTGAAAATGACTCTTGAAGGGACTATAAATAATTTAAAATCTGATTTATCAAATGTAGAAGATGTAGCTAAGTTATATGGATTGGACAATTTAACTTTTGATGAAAAAGAAAGGTTAAAAGCGGCTAAAAAGAAAATAGATGTAGGTTCAATTTTCACTATATTATTGGCTAACCGTGCGAACATAGGCTTTACAACAGGAGGGCATACAGGTGAGGATGTATTTTTATATTCATATGGTCCTCAAAATCCATCTGGATTAATTCAAAACACGGACGTTGCGAAGACGATGGCGAAAGCGATGGGCTTTAACTTAGAAGAAGTAACAAAAAAATTATTTGTAGAGAGTGAATCAGCCTTTAAGCAGAATGGTGCAACTGTAACAATAGATAAAACTGATGTAGCGAACCCTGTACTCGTAGTAAAACGTAATAATGTAAAAGCTCAATTATTTGTTAATAAAAATATAATTCGTATTAAGAATAAAGAGTATGAATTAGGAAGTGTTGTTGTAGAAAGTAATGGTAAGTTCTATATACCAGAAGAAGCAAGCCGTTTATTCATAAAGCATTCTCGTTAAAAAATGCCAATTCCTTAGCTACTACTTAGGAATTGGCATTTTTTGTGTAGGTAACATTTCATTCGAAAAAAAGAGGAAAGAGGATCAAAAATTTTAGAATAGATGTCCTGTAAATGTATCTATTTTATATTTTTCACCCTAAAAAATATTTCTCAACATTTTACCCTTTTAAAAAGATTGAATATTCGTATTATAACGAATATTATATTGCTATCGGCAAAAAACGATAATTTGCAGACACTGGGGAGGAAATACATTGAAAAAGAAAAAGAAATTAAAACCTTTAGCGGTATTAACAACAGCAGCCGTGCTAAGTAGTACGTTTGCTTTTGGAAGTCATGCAGCGTATGCTGATGCGCCACCATCTCTACCAATTGATGAGCATTTAATCCCTGAGGAGCGTTTGGCAGAAGCGCTGAAGCAACGGGGAGTAATTGATCAATCTGCATCACAAGCTGAGACATCAAAGGCTGTCGAAAATTATGTTGAGAAAAAGAAAGGGGAAAACCCTGGGAAAGAAATCTTGACAGGAGATAACCTTACGCAAGAAGCTTCAGATTTTATGAAAAAAGTAAAAGATGCAAAAATGAAGGAAAATGAACAGGCGCAACAGCCCGAAGTAGGACCAGTAGCTGGACAAGGTGCAGGATTGAACCCTGGAAAATTAAATGGAAAAGTACCGACTACACCAGCAAAGCAAGCTGATTACAATGGGGCTGTTCGAAAAGATAAAGTGCTTGTATTACTCGTAGAATTTAGCGATTTTAAGCATAACAATATTGATCAAGAACCAGGTTATATGTATTCTAAGGACTTTAATCGTGAACATTATCAAAAAATGTTATTTGGTGATGAACCATTTACATTATTTGATGGATCAAAGATTAATACATTTAAACAGTATTATGAAGAACAATCTGGTGGAAGCTACACAGTGGACGGTACTGTAACGGAATGGCTTACTGTTCCAGGGAAAGCATCAGACTATGGTGCGGATGCGGGAACTGGTCATGACAACAAAGGTCCTTTAGGTCCAAAGGATTTTGTGAAAGAAGCATTGAAAGCAGCAGTAGCAAAAGGCATTAATTTAGCTGATTATGATCAATTTGATCAATACGATCAAGATGGTGATGGAAATAAAAATGAGCCAGATGGAATCATTGATCATTTAATGGTAGTACATGCAGGCGTGGGTCAAGAAGCTGGCGGTGGTAAATTGAAAGATGATGCGATTTGGTCTCATCGTTCAAAATTAGGATCGAAGCCATATGCGATTGATGGTACAAAATCTTCTGTTTCGAACTGGGGCGGAAAGATGGCTGCATACGATTATACAATTGAGCCTGAAGACGGAGCGGTTGGTGTATTTGCACATGAATATGGTCATGATTTAGGCTTGCCAGATGAATATGATACAAAGTATTCAGGACAAGGTGAACCAGTTGAATCATGGTCCTTAATGAGCGGCGGTAGCTGGGCTGGAAAAATTGCAGGTACAGAGCCAACAAGTTTCTCACCGCAAAATAAAGAGTTTTTCCAAAAAAATATGAAGGGGAACTGGGCGAATATTGTTGAGGTAGATTATGATAAACTTCGCACGGGAATCGGTACTGCAACGTATTTAGATCAAAGTGTGACAAAATCAAAACGACCAGGAATTATTCGTGTTAACTTGCCGGACAAAGATATAAAAAATATTGAGTCAGCATTTGGTAAGAAGTTTTATTACAGCACGAAAGGAAATGACATTCATACAACACTTGAGACACCAGTATTTGACTTAACGACTGCAACGGATGCTAAGTTTGATTATAAGGCATTTTATGAACTGGAAGCGAAGTATGACTTCCTTGACGTATATGCGATTGCAGAAGATGGAACGAAGACACGCATTGATAGAATGGGCGAAAAAGATGTAAAAGGCGGCGCGGATACAACTGATGGTAAGTGGGTTGATAAATCATACGATTTAAGCCAATTCAAAGGAAAAAAAGTAAAATTGCAATTTGAGTACTTAACAGATATTGCAGTAGCTTATAAAGGATTTGCGTTAGACAATGCAGCATTAACTGTAGATGGAAAAGTTGTTTTCTCTGATGACGCAGAAGGCCAGCCAGCAATGACACTAAAAGGATTTACTGTGTCTAACGGATTTGAACAGAAAAAACATAATTACTATGTAGAGTGGAGAAATTACGCTGGTTCTGACACTGCGTTACAATATGCGCGTGGTCCAGTATTTAATACAGGAATGGTTGTATGGTATGCGGATCAAAGCTTTACAGATAACTGGGTAGGCGTTCATCCAGGTGAAGGATTCCTTGGAGTAGTAGACTCTCATCCAGAGGCAATTGTAGGAACATTAAACGGACAACCTACTGTGAAGAGCAGTACGCGTTATCAAATTGCCGATGCGGCATTCTCATTTGATCAAACGCCAGCATGGAAAGTAAATTCACCAACTCGCGGTATCTTTGACTATAAAGGATTACCAGGAGTTGCAAAATTTGATGATTCTAAGCAATACATCAACAGCGTTATTCCAGATGCCGGACGTAAGTTGCCGAAATTAGGATTGAAGTTTGAAGTAGTAGGTCAAGCTGAAGACAAGTCTGCAGGTGCAGTTTGGATCCATCGATAAAATAAAGTGAAATGAAGAGGAGCTGCCATAAGTTGGTGAAACTGACTTATGGCAGCTCTTTTTTCTTGTGAATAAGAGATCGCTAAATAAATGAAAAATAAATATTTATCATTTAAAGGAAGAAATAAGATATTATAGAAGTGAAAAAATTATCTGTTTTTATAAGTGTGTATTGGAAAACTAGAAGTTTCCTTGACAAATGAAATGCTCTATCTGTCTAATTATAGCGCTATTTTGAACGTAAGCAATTTGTAAGTAATGAGTAAGAAAAAAGAGATTTTCATATTATATAATATTTATTACATCTACTTTTAACACCTGATACTAATAGTATGCTATAATATGAATTAGCAACATAAAGGAAGGGAATTAGAAAAAATGACATTAGAAAAAACTAAAAATTTAAAAAAACAAGTTGCTCCTTATGAAAAATCAACAATTAAAAAAAGCGTGTGGCAACTTATTAACACAGTCGTGCCGTTTATTATTTTATGGTACCTCGCTTATAAAAGTTTGTCTGTTTCTTATCTGTTAGCATTAGTTCCATCTCTGTTAGCTGCTGGTTTTATGACACGAATTTTCATTATTTTTCATGATTGTACCCATTATTCATTCTTTAAAAGTCGACGTGCAAATAGAATAGTAGGTACATGTATGGGTGTGTTAACGTTATTCCCATTTGATCAATGGGGGCATGAGCATGCGATTCATCACGCTACAAGTGGTAATTTAGATAAGAGAGGTACAGGAGATATTTGGACGCTTACAGTGGATGAATATGTAGCTGCGCCATTTAGAATTCGTTTAGCATATCGCTTATATCGCAATCCATTCGTTATGTTTGGATTAGGTCCGATTTATGTTTTCTTGCTTAAAAATAGATTTAACCGAAAAGGTGCTAGACAGAAAGAACGTATGAATACGTATTTGACGAATATTATAATTGTTGCTGTAGTAGCGATACTTTGCTGGGCAATTGGGTGGCAATCGTTTCTGTTCGTACACGGTACTATATTCTTAATCGCAGGTTCAGTAGGGATTTGGCTGTTTTACGTACAGCACACATTCGAGGATTCTTATTTTGAAGAAGATAAAGATTGGGAATATGTGAAAGCGGCAGTGGAAGGAAGTTCGTTTTATAAACTTCCAAAAATTTTGCAATTCCTAACTGGTAATATTGGATTCCATCATGTTCACCATTTAAGTCCAAGAGTACCTAACTATAAATTAGAAGAAGCACATAATAATACGCTTCCTTTAAAAAATGTACCAACGATTACTCTTGCGACTAGCTTACGTTCACTTCGTTTCCGTCTTTGGGATGAGAAAAGTAACAATTTTGTTAGCTTTAAAGAATTTAAAAATATAATTAAAAACAATGTTTCTGTTCGGGTGAAATCTGAACTATAATTTCATCGTATATAAGACTCCCCTTAATCATTTTGATTTAAGGGGAGTTTTTGTTTTAAAAATAGATGACCGATATTAAGGGTAAATTGAAATAAATATGTGTCGGTAAAAATAATAAGAGACGATAAATATGTTATGTAAACAAATTAGACCGTTATAATTTTTTATTATTGTAACGCTATAATACATATATAATGTAAAGTAACAGATGGATGATAGTAATCATAAGAACACATATAACATAATAAAATAGTTCTTTCAAAGGGAAGGGGCAAATGAAAGATGCTGAATTTACAAGGGAAATACAATGAAGCGAAAGTATTTACTAATAACGTTGATGAAACTGCAACTGGGCAGATTATTGATCTTTGTAACCAAGAATTCGTAAAGGGTAGTCAAATTCGTATTATGCCAGATACACATGCTGGAGCAGGTTGTACGATTGGGACAACGATGACAATACAAGATAAAATCGTTCCTAATCTTGTAGGGGTAGACATTGGTTGTGGTATGGAAGTTGTTGTGATTGATAAGAAAAAAGAAGAAATTAATTTTGATTACTTAGACGAAACAATTCGTAAATTTGTTCCAAGCGGTTTTCGTATACGAGATAAAGAACATCGATTCTCAAAAATGATTGATTTTGATGGGGTGAGAGCTCCATTTACATTACAACGCGCTCAAAAAAGTATAGGTACTCTTGGGGGAGGAAATCATTTTATCGAACTAAATGAAGACGATAAAGGAAATGTATATATTGTCATTCATAGTGGTTCTCGTAATTTAGGTAAACAAATAGCAGAGTATTATCAGAACTTCGCATATGAACAACTTATTCATGTTACATCAATGAAAGATGAGATTATTAAGAGATTAATGAAAGAGGGGAGAGAAAAAGAAATACAAGAAACTTTACGTGGAATAAAGAAGCCTAATATTCGAAAAGAATTAGCTTATTTAGAAGGACAGGGATTCGAAGATTATATGAATGACATGAATATTGCTCAAAAGTATGCTGAGTTAAATCGTAAAGCAATGATGGATGAAATTGTTACTAAAATGGACTGGAAAATAACGGATCAATTTACTACAATACATAACTATATTGACATAGAAAATATGATTCTACGAAAAGGTGCTATTTCAGCTCAGAAAGATGAACGAGTCATTATTCCCATTAACATGAGAGATGGTTCAATTATTGCATTTGGTAAAGGTAATCCAGACTGGAACTTTTCTGGTCCGCATGGGGCAGGACGTATCATGAGTCGTAAGAAGGCTAAAGAATTATTGAGTCTAGAGGAATTTCAAAATACGATGACAGAAGTGTGGACTACATCGGTAGTAGAAAGCACAATTGATGAGGCACCAATGGTATACAAACCAATGGATGAAATTATAGAAAATACAAAAGAAACGATAGATATAAAACATATTATTAAGCCGTTGTATAATTTTAAAGCGAATTAGTATGATAAAAGACCGCACATGAAATGAAAATCATGTGCGGTCTTTTATATAAAAAGTATTACATAGTCTCGCTAATTTTAGTTTCACTTTGAGTGTTAGTAGAAATTCTTTTCTTCACTTTAAAGTGATAGTAAGTGTAGCAAAAGATGATAAATGGGACAGTGCAATAGATTCCTAGACGTTGTTCTGGGATAAAGATTAGACTGATTAATATAATGCCGTACAATCCAAAACCAAGTATTGGTACAAGTGGATAAAGTGGAGTTTTGAACTTTAAGTCTTCTAATTTTCCGCCGTCTGCTAAATAATGTTTACGGAAAAAGAATTGAGAGACACAAATTGACATCCAAACAATGATTGTTATGACGCCAGAAATGGAAATTAACCATAAGTAAACAGTTTCAGCAGCTACTACGCTTGTCAAAAGAGAAAAAGCAGAAATAGCAATTGTCATAATTAAAGCGTTTAGAGGTATTCCTCGTGATGATAATTTCTTTAAAAAGGCTGGAGCCATTTCGTTTTTGGATAATGACCAAAGCATACGAGTTGCCGCGTACAGTCCTGAGTTTGCGACAGAAAGAACAGCAGTAAGAATAACAAAGTTCATAATATCCGCCGCATATGGAATGCCGATATTATCAAAAACAGCAACGAACGGGCTTTTTGTTAATCCTGCTTCTTCCCAAGGAATTAAAGCAACAAGAACAAAGATTGCTAAGACGAAGAAAAACATCGTACGCCATATAATATTTCTAATAGAACGAGGTAAAGTTTTTGCTGGATCTTCACTTTCACCTGCTGCGATTCCGACCAGTTCTGTACCTTGGAAGGAATAATTGACTGTAACCATTGTTAATAGAATAGCTGCAAGTCCATTTGGGAATAAACCACCATGATTTACGAAATTTGATAATAGCGGAGCTGGTTCGTCGCCTTTTAAATCAATTAAACCGAACATAGCGGCGCCGCCAAGAATAATAAAAGCGATAATGGCAGATACTTTGATACTTGAAAACCAAAATTCTGTTTCTGCATAACTACGAGCAGATAGTGCGTTAATCGTGAAGATTGTAACGCCAAATATTAAACACCAAACCCAAACAGGAATATCAGGAAACCAGCGCTGCATTGTAATACCGGCAGTTGTAAATTCAAGGCCGGTCGTATTCGCCCAGCTTAACCAATATAACCATCCGATTGTAAAGCCAGTTGCAGGATTGATAAACTTAGTGGCATATTCCTGGAAAGACCCTGAAACGGGCATGGCTACAGCGAGTTCACCAAGACATAGCATAACGAAATACATTAATAATCCACCGGCCATAAAGGCAAGTACGGATCCACCAGGTCCAGCTTGACTTATAATAAAGCCGGATCCGTTAAATAAACCCGTTCCAATCACACCACCGAGTGCAATCATGAATAAGTGTCTACTTTTCATCGTACGTTTTAATTCATTGTTTGTATTATTTACTTGCGCCATTGTTTTCCTCACTTTCGTAGTTGATAGAATAAAGTTCGATGTTTTTCCGTATTATGGAATGTATTCCGTGATGTGAAATCTTGTTATAATTTTCAGATAATTAAAAAGAAAAGTCAATATTTTTTTGTTTGCGCTTTCAAATTATTGTTCGTAATATATTTTTATTTTTAGAAAATTGAATAAATGGATTGATTTCATTTCGAATTTTTGTTAAATTGATAGGTAATTGAGCGTACTAACATATTACAAGTCAAGTAGAGGTGAGTTATGGTACAGTCCATTGATCGAGCGATAAGTATTATAAAGTTATTAAATTCTACTAATGAAAAAGAGTATTGGGCCATTTCTGATATAGCGGACAGAACACATCTCCCAGTTAGTACAGTACATAGATTACTTAACTCTCTAATCGAGCATGGGCTAGTTACGCAAATTTCAGAAACGAAACAGTACAAAATTGGGCCAATGTGGATGGAAGTAGGATTACGTCAACTGGAGAAGGTAGACTACAGATCAGTTGCAAGAGAAGTGATGAAGCGGTTAGCCTCTGAAGTGGAAGAAAGTGTGTATTTGAACATTCCAAATGGAACGCATTCTATTATCATTGAAAGAATGGATAGCCCTTTAAAAATTCGAGTTATTGATAACTTAGGGGAACAAATTCCACTTTCAATTGGTGCTGCAAATAAAACGATGCTTGCCAATATGAAAACGAATGAAATGGAACATATTGTAGAACATTTACTTTCTTCATTACCAGAACAAAAGCACATTCTTTTAGATCAAATAAAGCAAATAAAAACTGAAGGATATGCGGTAAGTTATGGTGAAAAAACAGAAGGGACAGCTTCAGTAGCTGCACCTATTATCGGATTTAATCATAAAGTAGTAGGAGCATTAAGTGTTGGGTTAATTAGTCATCGCATAAATGATGATCGACTATCTTTTCTTATTAGTAAGGTAAAACAAGCAGCTCATGAAATATCAATAAAAATCGGCAGTACATCAGAACTATAATTTTGATAACTGTCGTCATTTTTTATTCATATACTGGAATTCGTTTTCATAATGCGGAAAAATAGGGGGATTTATATGTCAAAGTGGCAATCAAAAGAACAATTGATTCAATTATTAAGCAGTCTTGTTGAAATTCCTAGTATTACCGGTACAGAAGCAGAAGTGATATTGCCAGACTTTGTTGTGGAACAATTATCTGATTTACAGTACTTCAAAGAAAACCCGCATCATTTGCAAAAAAATCCGACCGGCGACGGACGATATTTTGTTACAGCACTAGTAAAGAAAAGCGATAGTACAAAAAATACCGTAATTTTAGTTAGTCACTTTGATGTTGTAGATGTGCAAGATTACGGAGTATGGAAAGAAGATGCATTTAATCCTAAAAAGTTAACGTCTATGTTTTATTCTCATAAAGATGAACTACCGGGCCATGTACGTGAAGATATAGAACAAGGAGATTGGCTGTTTGGCAGAGGAACAATGGATATGAAATGCGGCCTCACATTACAAATGGCAATGATTGAGCAAGCCTGTGAAGGAAGATTTGACGGGAATGTTCTTTTATTGGCTGTTCCAGATGAAGAAGTAAACTCTGTAGGGATGAGGGCCGCTGTTCCGAGACTGTTAGATTTAGCAAGAGAGCATAACTTAGATTATAAAACGGTCTTAAACTCAGAGCCTATGTTTTCAAGACATCCTGGTGACCAAAATAAGTATATTTACACTGGCTCTATTGGTAAAGTGTTACCTGGTTTTCTTTGCTACGGAAAAGAGACACATGTAGGTGAACCTTTTGCAGGGTTAAATGGGAGTTATATGGCTTCATTAATAACAGCAGAATTAGAGTTAAACACAGACCTTTGTGATATTGTAGAAGGGGAAGCGAGTCCTCCGCCAACTAACTTACTTCAAAGGGACTTAAAAGAGGATTATTCTGTACAAATTCCGCATCGTGCAGTTACATTATTTAATTTGTTTTTATTAGAAAAATCAATGACAGATGTCGTTTCATTGTTACGTCAAAAAGTAACGAAAGTAGCAGAGAAAATAGAAGAGTCGTATGAAAAACATGCATATCGTTTTTCTAAATATAATCCATTCATACCGCCTCACCTCAAAGTAAATGTATTAACGTATGAAGAGCTTATCGCATATGCAATTGAACAACATGGACAAAAGAAAATAGATGAAATTCAATCTAGCATTATTAAAAATAGAGAAGATAAAGATGATCGTGCGGTAACGATTGATTTAGTAGATAAACTAGCTATTTTATGTAAAGAAAAGGCGCCGATGATTGTACTTTTCTTTGCTCCGCCATATTATCCAGCAGTAAGTTCACGCAACAACCAGTTGATTAAAGAAGTAGTTGGAGAAATGGAAAAGTATGCACACTTCAATCATAATATTACATTTGAAAACCAAAACTATTTTGGAGGAATTTCAGATTTGAGCTATGTGGGCTTACAGAACCCATTAGATTCCATGAGTTCACTTGTAGACAATATGCCATTATGGGATAAAGGTTACTCAATTCCACTTCAGGAACTAGAAGAGTTTGACGTTCCAGTATTAAATATGGGGCCAGTAGGAAAAGATGCTCATCAATGGACAGAACGTCTAGATGTAAATTACGCATTTGAAACGCTATTAGACATGTTACCGATTTGCATTGAAAAATTACTTGTTTCTAATAAAATTACACAAGTATAGTAGGGAAGGGAAAAGTAAAATTATTTTAATATAATTAACAACTGAAACGGCCAAACTCAAGTAAATTCGAGTTTGGCCGTTTATCATGTAGTGCATTTCTAATGAAATTCATAACTAACGTGATCTCTTTTATAGTTTTACTTTTTCGTTTGACCAGATAGTTCGACAGACTTTTGTGTACAACGTTGCATAGCTGAAATGATGGCTGTTCGTAAGCCTTTTTCCTCTAAAGTTGCTACAGCTTCTATCGTTGTTCCGCCAGGAGAACAAACCATATCTTTCAATTCACCTGGATGTATTCCTGTTTCTAGTACCATTTTTGCAGAGCCTAATACTGCCTGAGCAGCAAATTTATATGCTTGATTTCTTGGCATGCCATCTAGTACAGCAGCATCTGCCATCGCTTCTATAATCATATATACGTATGCTGGTGAAGAACCACTTACAGATGTTACAACATCCATTAACTTTTCACTTACAATCTCTGATTGACCAAAACTATTGAAAATGTTTAGCACATCTTCTAAATCTTTTTCTGTCACCATTTCATTAGGACATAATGCAGACATTCCTTCTCCAACAAGAGCAGGAGTATTAGGCATTACTCTTACAACTTTTAATTTTTTATTAAAGGCATTTTCAGTACTTTCAATACTTTTACCAGCAGCGATCGTAACGATGATAGCATCGTTTTTTATCACTTCTTTAATTTCGTTAATTACTAATGGGTATAAGTCTGGTTTAATTGATAAAATTAAAATATCAGCATTTTTAGCGACTTCATTGTTGTCAGTAGTTATAGTTATTCCGTACTTTTCACTAGCATTTTCTAAATTTGTCGTGTTTAAATCTGAACAAATGATATGATTTGAAGATACTATATGTTTATTTAGCATCCCGCCAATGATAGCCATCCCCATATTTCCGCATCCGATGAATCCAATTTGTTTATCCATAATAATTCAATCTTGCTCCTTTTTAATAAATTATATCATTTTGAAATTGTTATCTTAACATAACAATAACATCTCTGTGCAATATAAAGAAACATTCTAAGAGAATATATTCCTTTTTGCAACACTAAAAAATAAAAATCAATTATATTCGACATTTTGTAAATATATACACTATAGTTTAAGGCTTTATATTTATGTATATGAGTTAGCCTTATACCGATTTGTATTTTCATTCAGTAGGGTAATAATTTCATACAAGTAACTTGTCGCTCTATTTATTTTATAAAATACTACTTGACACCAAATCGAACTATATCGCATAATATAAAAAAATTAGATTGAAAATCGTTGAAGGGAATTAGTACATATGTCTTCTTGCGAAAGAGAGTGGAATTCACCGGCTGAAAGATTCCTCGTATAGAATGTATCGAACCTATCCCTGAGTCTTAAACGAAAGTTTAGGCGTTCGCCTGCGTTATAGGCACCAAGTGGATATCTATGTATATCAATTAAGGTGGTACCGCGGAACAATGACCGTTTCGTCCTTTTTATTTTATGAAGGGCGAAACGGTCATTTTTATTTTGCTCTTAAATAGACTAGGTGCAGCACTCATAAGAATAGAAATCGCTGCAAACTGTATGAATAAAAGTGTAATGTATAAAAAACTTTGATTTTAGACTTGGGGGATATAAAAGTGAAAAAGCAACGAATTGTTGTAAAGATTGGGAGCAGTTCTTTGGCGGATAGTCATGGAGGCATTTCTAAAGAACAACTTTCAGATCATGTTGCCGCATTGGCTCGATTGAAAGAGGAAGGGCATGAAGTTTTGTTAATTACATCTGGGGCCGTTGCTGCAGGTTTTTCTGCTCTAGGATATCCTAGCAGACCTGTAACAATTAAAGGAAAACAAGCAGCTGCAGCTGTCGGACAAAGTTTGTTAATGCAGGCGTACACGGAGGAATTCCGTAAATACGGTATCGTTACTGCGCAACTTTTGCTGACGAGAAGTGATTTTTCTAGAAAAGAACAATATAGTAATGCTTACGCTACGTTAGGAGAGTTACTAAACCGTGCTGCTCTTCCAATTATTAATGAAAATGATTCCATCTCTTTAGAGGAGCTAACGTTCGGAGATAATGATATGCTGTCAGCTTTAGTAAGCGGACTTGTGTCAGCGGATATGCTTATGATTTTTACGGATGTGAACGGTTTATATGACAAAAATCCTCAGAAAAATGCGGATGCGAAAAAATATTATTTCCTTCCTGAAGTTACAGAAGAAATCGCTTCTCTTGCTGGAGATGCTGGTTCAAAACTTGGGACTGGCGGTATGAAATCAAAAATTGATGCTGCAAAGACAGCGCTATCTCTTGGTGTGAGTGTATTTATCGGAACAGGACGTGGACAGGAGAAATTTGTAGATGTTTTGAAGGGGAAAGGTGACGGAACGTATGTCGGAAATGCCCCTCAAAAAGAAATGAAGATGAACAAGCAATGGATTGCTTTGCATTCGGTTGTTAGCGGACAAATTGAAATAGACGCCGGAGCAGCTACAGCTATCATTCAGCATGGCAAGAGTCTTCTTCCAGCAGGTGTTACAAATGTGTCAGGGTTTTTCCAAGTGGGCGAAGTCGTAGAAGTTGTAACGCAACAAGGACGCGTAATAGGTAAAGGCCAATGCACGTATAGCGCAGAGGAATTAAGAGATGTAAAAGGTATGCAAAGCCAACATATTCAAGCAAGAGGCGAAAGGCATAATTATGAAGTCATCCATAGAGATTATTGGGTGTCACTTTAAGAATAGTGATGTTAAAAAGGAGGAAATGAAGATGAATGAAGTGTTGGCAAAGGGAAAAAAAGCGAAAGAAATTGCTAGAGAACTTGTACTAAAATCTACAAGTCAAAAAAACGAAGCACTTGCTGCAATTGCTGAAAGGCTAATAGTAGAAACAGTTTATATTGTAGAGGAAAACAAACGTGATATCGAAGAAGGGAAGGCGAAAGGATTTTCCGATTCTCTTCTTGATCGTCTTATGCTGAATGAACAGCGTATTGTTGATATGGCAGAGGGGATTAAACAGTTAATTGATTTACGTGATCCTGTTGGAGAATGTGTAAGCGAATGGGAGCGACCAAATGGATTATCTATTCAGGAGATGCGTGTACCACTTGGTGTTGTTGGCATGATTTACGAGGCAAGGCCGAATGTAACGGTAGATGCTGCTACAATTTGTTTGAAAACAGGAAACGCAGTTATATTACGAGGTAGTTCTTCTGCTATCCATTCTAACAAAGCCATCGTTGCCGTTATTCATCGAGCGCTCAAACAAACAAGCTTGCCAGAAGAAAGTGTACAGCTTATAGAAGACACAACACGGGATAGCGCAAAGCAGTTGTTTACAATGAATGATTACCTAGACGTTCTTATTCCAAGAGGTGGCAAACAATTAATTGATACTGTAGTGAGAGAAGCTTCTGTTCCAGTACTTGAAACAGGTGCGGGAAATTGTCATATTTTCATTGATGAAACGGCAGATAAGCAAATGGCAATTGATATTATTATAAATGCAAAAACGCAGCGTCCATCTGTATGTAATGCCATTGAAACGATTGTACTTCATGAGAAGTGGGCGCAGCAATTTGGTAGCGAGTTGTTTTCAACTTTGAAGGAAAAAGGTGTGGAGCTACGTGGTGATCAGAGAGCATTGGCAATTGATTCTTCAATTGTACGTGCTTCAAAAGAAGACTGGGGTACAGAATTTTTAGCACTCACGTTGGCAGTGAAAGTAGTTTCTTCTATAGAAGAAGCGATTCATCACATAAATACGTATGGATCTATGCATTCCGAAGCGATTATTACAGAGGACGAGGAAAACGTCAATAAGTTCTTCACATCTGTTGATGCAGCGGCACTGTATCATAATGCATCCACTCGTTTTACTGATGGATCTGAATTCGGATTTGGAGCAGAGATTGGTATCAGTACACAAAAGCTGCATGTAAGGGGACCAATGGGACTTCCTGCACTAACTTCTACAAAATATGTGATTCGTGGAAATGGTCAGATTCGAAAGTAAAAATAAAAGACACTCAATTCGTTTGGGTGTCTTTTGTTTTAAAGATTATTTATTTACCATACAAATAGCCCAACAAGCATAGCGCTTAATAAGGAAACTGCCATCCCGCTAACAAGAAGCTTCCAAACATTTTTACCGATTATGGCTGATTTTTCTCCGCCAAATAATGAATTGTAAGTTCCGTAAATCATACCTACTGTACTAAAGTTAGCAAAAGAAGCTAGAAATGTAGTTGCAACTGCAACTGTATGTGGTTGTAAAGACTTTAGGTTCGATTTTAAATCCATCATTGCAACAAATTCATTCGTCGTTATTTTAATCCCCATTAATTCAGCTACATACATCGCATCACTGCCCGATAAACCGAGTAAAAAAGCAAAGGGGCTAAAGATAATGGAGAAGATTTTTTGAATTGTTAAACCTGTGACGAAAAAGCTTAAAATCCCATTTAAACATGCAGTTAATGCTACATAACCAATTACCATAGCTAGAATAACGATAACCATATTCATCCCAACTAACATACTGTTTGAAATTGTAGAAAAGAAATCTTTTTTTTCATCTTTTGAAGGTGTATATACGACATCATCTTCTTTCGTAACTTCCACAGGATTTAATACATTGGCTAAAATTAATGCATTAATACAGTTTAAAGGGATTGCGCTGAAAATGTATGTTGCTGGAACCATTGATAAATAGGCGCCAAGAATGGATCCGCTAACGCTACTCATACTCATAATTCCAAAAGTCAGCAAACGATTTTCTTTTAAAACGGATAACTGATCACGAACAACTGCAAGTGCTTCTGTGTTTCCTAAAAACATCATTTGAATGGAAAAGAAACTTTCTAACTTTGGTAAACGAGAAATCTTTGAAATAACTGCACCTACTTTATCAATAATCCAAGTTAGGATTCCAAAGTACGAAAGAATATCAAAGAACGTGATAACAAAAATGATAGGAAGTAATGCACTAAAGAAGAAATCAACGGTTTGATTTTCCATAGCGGAAGGAAAGGCAAACCGAATACCTTCATTCGCGCATGCTAGTAACCAACTGAAAAATGAAGCAATTTTATTAATGATAATACTGCCGAGCTTCGTGCCTAACATAAACCATGTAATAAAGAGCTCCAATATGATGAGAATAACGATTGGTCTCCATTTTATTTGTTTTTTATTAGGCGAACATAGAAAAACGATTAATATGACAACAAAAATCCCTAACATATTTAATATAAAATGCATGTCAACAACTCCTTAAAAGTTATTATTTGTATATAAAAAAGCTCCTATTCTTCCTAATTTAGAATGAGTGTATTTCCATTTATATTTTTATGAATTCTAAAAAAATAGAAGGTATAATTCGATGAAAATAGAATTTAATATGTAGCAAACAAGGAGGGGATAAAATGGAGGTCTATCACATAACGAGTAGAAAGAGGGAAACTTATAACGTTCAAGTGAAATATTCGATACTTTTCGAATGCGCGCTTGGCATTGCAGCGATTACTCATAAAAGGTTAATTGATACACTTGAAAAGTCTCAAAGTGAATGGGAAGAGATTAGACAATCATTAACAAAAGAGATGAGAGAGCAATTACAGTTTGTAGAAGAACATAATACGTGGAAAGCGTTGCTTCAGTTGTTGTATGAAGAGGATTTTCAGGATGTATCGCAGTTTCATGCTAAAATCTATTCACTTTCAGAAGAAGATTTGAAGTATATATGTTTACCGTTTTTAGGAGAGAAGTACCAAGAAAAAAGAACTTTAGCGGCAAGTGGAAACGTAACTGCAATACATGAACTAATGGAACTGACACAAGAACATCAGTTTTTCTCTACGTATATTCGTTTTATATGTGATGTTGATGTACAAGTGCTAAAATCCCATTTAATTGCTGTTATGACAGGTTGGTATGAGATCGTTATTCAGAAAGAGGAAGAAGAAATACTTTCTATATTCAAACGAGACTATGAAGCAAAGAATGAAATGAATAAAAAGATGAAACCAGAAGAGTTTGTTGAGTGGGCTACAGGTGGAGTTAATTATATGCCAGAACCAAGTGTTCATCACGTGCTTCTTATCCCGCAAATGACGTACAGACCGTGGAATATTGAGGCGGATATTGAAGATACGAAAGTATTTCATTATCCAGTTGCAAACGAAAGTATTCATCCTGAAGATCCATATGAACCGAATTATTTTTTAGTTCAAAAACATAAAGTTCTTGGGGATGAAGCGAGGTTACGCATTGTAAAAATGTTGTTTGAAAAAGAACGTACATTGCAGGAAATTACAGAAAGATTGCAACTTGGTAAATCGACCGTACATCATCATTTGAAACTTTTACGTGCAGCGAAGTTAGTGGATATACATGACGGGAAATATGTATTAAGAAAGAAAGCAGTACAGTCGTTAGCGAAAGAATTAGATGAGTTTTTAAATAGATAATATGCAACAAGAATGTACATAAAGGGAGGAATTTAAGAGAAAAGTTGGTGTATGAAATTGAAAAATGTATTTAAAAATCGTTCGTTCTTTTTTATGTGGATTGGTAGTGCAATCTCAGAATTAGGAGGGGGTTTCGGAACGTTATGTAATTCAATTCTAGTATATGAGTTAACAGGATCGGAAATGGCTTTAAGTAGTATGTGGCTATTATATTTCATCCCATCACTCATACTGCAATTATTAAGTGGCCCATTTATTGATAAATGGAGTCGGAAGTGGATTATGATTTTTTCACAATGGATACGAGCGTCCGTATTCTTATTACCTTTGGTGATGCTAGTTTCAGGTAGTATAGAAGTTTGGCACATTTATGTTGTTCAAATTGTAGTGGGACTTATTACACCGCTCTATACACCTGCAAGTCAAGCAATTACACCGAGCATTGTAGGGAAAGAACAACTTCAAGATGCAAATGCGTACATTGATGGAATGACTCGCCTTATGATGTTTCTTGCGCCGGTATTAGGCGGAGTAATCATTCATTTGATTGGAACAGAGCTTACATTAGCTTTCGTATGCATGTGTCTATTTGTTAGTGGCACTTTCTTACTTTATATAAAAGAAAATAGAACGTCGCATCCTAATCGGAAAACGTGGCTAGAACAATTTCTTCACGGTTTTACATATTTTTTCAAAAAACCAATTATTGTTTGGCTCGGTATATTTCTGACTTTCGTGCAATTTGGAGTAGGGGTAACGATGGTTACAAATCTTCCTTATATAAAAGATGAGCTGTCAGTGGGATACGCGGAGTATGGTTATTTTATGGCCGGATTTCCATTTGGCTATGTAGTTGGATCTATACTAGTTGGAAAAGTAACATATAAAAGTCGGCGTATACTTATGCTTGGAGGATTGTTTATAGGGGGACTCACATACATTTCGCTAGGTTTTAACCACAGTATTGTAATAGCGGTAATAATTGAAATAATAGCAGGTATTTGCATTGCCTTTTTCAATGTTTATAACACGACAATATGCCAGCAAACAGTCCCAAACAATATGATAGGACAAGTATTTTCAGTGCGATTATTTTTCATACGATCCGCTATGCCGTTAGGTGTGTTAGTAGGGGGAGTATTGAGTGAAATGTGGGGAGTAAGAGCACTATACTTTATTATCGGTTCCATGATATGTGTCACTTCTTTAATCGGAATATTACTTCCATATTTCAAATTTTTAGATGGGGCAGTTGAAGAGAAAACGGCATAATTCGAAAAATTTAAACTTTATAATTGAAAATAATTATCATAATCAATTATAATAGAAGAATACTAGTATTCGTATAACAAAGAGGGAGTGGGATATATGTTTATCGAAACGAAAACATTTACAGTAAAAGAAGGTACATCAAATATAGTTGTAGAACGTTTCACTGGAGAAGGTATTATTGAAAAATTTGAAGGCTTCATCGATTTAAGTGTTCTTGTGAAAAAAGTAAGACGCGGCGACGAAGAAGTTGTCGTAATGATTCGCTGGGAATCTGAAGAAGCATGGAAAAACTGGGAAACAAGTGAAGAACACTTAGCTGGACATAGAGCGGGCCGTGGTAAACCAAAACCAGATCATATTATTAATGTGGATCATGCGGTTTATTATGTGAAATCATCGAAATCGGCTTATCAACAGTTGTAATATATATGTAAAGGTAGAGGGTATTTGTTTATTAATAAACAAATATCCTCTTTTTTGATTTATAGTAAAATATGGATGTGATATATGTTTATTTGTTTAATTGTAAATGGAGGTAAATGAAGTGAAAAGAATATTACTAATGACAACTTTAGCAACGACATTATTATCAGCGTGTAGTAATAATAATGTGAAAGAAGAAGTATTTAAGAATGAGGAAGAAAAACGTGAAAGCAGTGCAAAAATAGTAGAGCAGAAGGAGTATATCATTATTGATAAGAAACATAATGATATATTTCTAAAAGATGCTAGTTCAAATAAAGAAGATAGTGTGAAAGTAAGTTTAAATGATTTAAATCCAACAAAATGGGAGGCACCTGTAAGAAACGGTATCCCAGATATAGGTGATCATATCTCTTTGGAAAAAGAGGGGGGCAAATACACACCTACATTAGTAAAAGATCTTGTTGGTAAAATAAAGTATGATGGTACAATTAAATATAAAATTTTAGAAGCAACTAGTAAATCAGTTAAGTGGTTACCACTAAATAAAGAGAACGATGGAGGGGTTGTTCCACCAGAGATGGTAAAAGTAGTGAACGCTTCGAAAATAAAGGCTGGAGACATTGTAACGATTCAAGATAAAACAAAAAGCAGTGAAGATGTAATTGTATATGAACTGACAATTGTTGAATAAGTATGTAGAAGATGAAAGATATAAGAGAAGTAAAAAATATATAGACAACGAATAACTCCTTAATAATGTGTGTGGAGGTTACAAATGTTAGAAGCACAAATATTTATTAAACATGAACAACATAAAAAATTAGTGCAAACAATAGTAGCGGAAACCTTATCTATGGAAAAGGTACATGGATTCATGCTAATTGGATCTGTCGCAAGAGGCGATGCATATACTGATTCAGATTTAGATTTCTATATTCTTTTAGAAGATGGACAAAAGAAAAAATTTCATTCTGAAACGAGAGAAGATATTTTAGTTGAATATAAGAGTGCAGATTTTAATCAAATTCAAGTAAACTTTAAAAACAATCCGATGGAACTTTACTCATTTCTAGAAGGGGAAATTTTGTTTGATAAAAGCGGTGAGTTGAAAAAATTAAAGGAAATAGCTACATATGAATTTGAAAACTATCGTGTTTCTAGCGACAAAGTGAAGGGCATTTCTCATTGGTTGCATAGTTCATTAATTAAAATTCAATCTGCTTTGAAAGCAAATGATGAGTTAAAAGCTTCATACATAGTTCAAACTTCAACTTGGACATTGTTAGATGGGATATGGGCTGTTAATAATAAGCCTACACCGCCAGCGGGATCTGTTTTGAAGTATTTTGAAACATTATCTAAAGTACCAACTCATTTTGAAGGTTTTATAAATAAACTGTTTTTAGGTGATACGACAGAACGTACCTCTACAGCAATTTTCTTGATTGAGTGGGTTTTACACAATTTGAAAAAAAATAATGTGACTATTTTATATAGGTAAAATAATATTTCGCGTCGAACGATTTATGGAATTGCAGTCGTAAAAAACGTTCTAGGTTATAGAGAAAAGTATTAGACTATAAAGCATAGTCTTAGATGGAACGGTTGAATATCTTACCTTATATATTTAAGTGTTATGAAAATGAGTCTACATACCCTCTGCTTAAAAGGAGATGAGTGAATGAAGTTAAATCATTTGAATCTATGTGTTGATGATTTATCAGAAGCGAGACACTTCTTTGAAACATTTTTTGATTTTCAATTTTTGGAGCAAAAGGGAAAGGCACTAGTAGTGATGAGTGATGAGAGTGGATTTATACTTGTGCTGAGCGATCCAAAAGCATTTAAGGGGAATAAGGAAGTTACGTATCCAGAAGCTTTTCATATTGGTTTTTTAGTGGATACTTCAAAGGAAGTTGATCAAGCATATAATCGTTTAGTAGATGGCGGCATTGAAATAGAAAAGGCACCGTATGCGATGAGAGGTAGTAGTTACGGTTTTTATTTTTCAATGTTTAATGGGTTATTAATTGAAGTGTCTTGTCTTGACTATAAAGATGGTAAGAAAATTCAATAGCAATTAACAAGAGTAATTGTTTGAAGATGTAAATATAGCCCCTTATCCAGTTGGGAAAGGGGCTTGATTATTTTGTTTGTTTTTTAAGGCGTATAAAAGGTAAAAAAACAAGCGGATTTTAGTCAGGAATATGACTTGTGAGAAAGCGTCTTTATTAATCTATCTGAATTTCAAATTCAAGCACAGCTTGATCTTTCCTAAACGGCATATTGTGTTCTTTAAATCGTAAGCTTATTCCAGACAAATTATCAGGAAGCGCAGGAGATATAACGAAATGATGACTCAAATGTCCATCAGTGCCGCCGCCACCTTCTGGCCAGCAGTCATATGTATCGTCTATTGATAATTGGAAGAAACTATGAGGCTTAACTTCATTAAAAGCTTCATTTGTGGAATCCCAATCACTATATAAATAAACTACACTAGCATTTGCATATTGCCGAATAAAAGTTAAAGTATACATGATACCTTTATATTCATACGTTTTAAAAACAGGTATATGTTTTTTGAATGTAGTTGGTTCAACGCGAGGTTTAAATTCTGCTTCGTCCATCATGGAAGAGAATAATGAATTTAGATAGTCTGGATAAAATCCGTATTGCTTTGCCCATTTATAATTCGCTTCATCATGAGGAAAACCTGGGTTACCACCTGAAAGTTCTTTTCGTTCTTTTAATAGTGCACAAATTTTTTCATCGATAGTATATAATCTTTCATCGTAATAATCAGTAGGGCGTTCAAAAGACATTCTTTTCATAAAAATTCCTCCTTTTCTTCATTTTAACAAAAAAGAAATAACGATACATTTTTAAATATAAAAATTAATTGAAAAACTAAAACCATTCGTAAATCAAGTATTATAGATTTAAAATGAAGTTTCATAACAAGGTCTATTTTGCAGAGGAATTAGTTATGCATAAAATAACAATAATGTATCTTGATGCAAGAAAATCTAGAGAATCTAGCAGGTTTCCCATATGGTACAGTACGAAACTATTATCAGTAGTACAGTGATATAAATAGGAGGTTACCACTATGACATCTGTATTTAAAGATATGGCGTTCCAGCTAAAAACGGAACGACTCGACCTGAATATGTGGGAGGAATCTGATGCGGTTTGGCTGAGAAAATTAATTGGTGAACGTGGTGTGGACATGCCAACCATTGAATCTGTTCGTAGTTCTCTTATCGAAATGCGCAAGAAAGCAGCTGAAAATGGCATTTCTCTTCTCACGATTCGTAGACGAGATGAAGGCGATTTCATCGGATACTGTGGCTTAATTATCGGTCGTTCTACGCTTGAAGAGCCAGAGATTGCATACGAGTTGTTCCGAAGTGCTCATCGCATGGGTTATGCGACAGAGGCAGCATCAGCAGTACTTGAGGCTGCGATTGCTACGGGTCGTCATAGACTTTGGTCTACTGTAGGCGCTTGGAATACAGCGTCTTTCCGGGTATTAGAAAAGATAGGGTTTAAGCGACATCACAGTACGTTTGGCGAACGCGGTGAGATTGTTTGGAACGTACGCGATCTGTAGAAATCTAATTAGATTCGAACAATTAAAAATGTAAAAGAAAGCCCATATGTTACATATGGGCTTTTCCTTATAGTAAATATTAATTTTGTATTTATTAAGTGTAATAGTCTATCTATTATCTTAGTTTTTTACATCATCATATAATTCCAGCGCCTCTTTCACATTCAATCCATTTTTTACAATACCATGTATCGCTTGAATCATCGCAGCTGGATGTTCAGATTGCCATATGTTTCGGCCCATATCTACGCCAATTGCACCTTCTTGCAGTGCATTGTACGTAATGTTTAATGCGTCTTCAATTGAATCTAATTTTGGTCCACCAGCAATTACGACTGGGGCAGGGCAAGTGCTTGTAATTTTTTCGAATCCTTCGCAATAATACGTTTTAATAATGTCAGCACCCATTTCAACGCATACACGGGAAGCAAGTGCTAGAAAGCGAGCTTCACGTTTTTGTAATTCTTTCGCAACTGCGGTAATGCCGAGTACTGGTAATCCGTAATCGTGTGCTTCAGAAACTACGTTTGCGAGATTCGTAACTGTTTGTGTTTCATAGTCTGATCCGACGAAAACAGACACACCTACGCCAATCGCGTTTTGTTTTACTGCTTCTTTTACAGGTGTAACAATTGTTTCATTCGCTAAATCTTTACCGACGACAGTAGCTCCGCCTGATACACGCATAACCATTGGTGTGCTGCAGTTTTCAGGAATACAGGAGCTAAGTACACCACGCGTTAAAAAGAGGGAATCTGTGTAAGGAAGTAAGTTTTTAACCGTTTCAAGTGGTTGTTCTAGCCCGTGAATGGGTCCTAAAAAGTAGCCATGGTCTATCGCTAACATAACCGCTCTTCCATCAGGTAAAATTGTATTTAATCGATTTTTAAATCCCCAAGTCATTAGAAATCACTCCTTCGTTAATGTTGGATTTTCCGTTTGTACCGTATCTTTATTTGGTAAATGTGGTGACTTAATAAAAACTGCTTTAAAAGGTTTGTCAGAATGGTTAATAAGATAGTGAGATTCATGAGGGCGAACTTGCAATACATCGCCTTGTTTAATCGGAACTCTTTCGTTATTCACATAGAAATCAATTTCACCTTCTAATGCATAAAAGACTTCCTCGCACGTCGTATGGTAGTGATTTTGAAACTCTTGCCCAGGCTGAATGACAACAAGGCCAAGATCAATATTCGGCCCTTGTATTAAATATTTCGGCCCATTATCACCGAAGCGATAGGAGAAGTCATTTTCATTCGCTTTTAACATACTTTTCACTCCCTTATGTAATGTGTTAAAGAGCACCAGGCGCAATCCACATATGTGAGGTGAGTCCTTTATCAGCTAAAGCGAGCTGACTGTCATATACAGTTTTCCATGTTTCATAGAACTCTTTATATAGTTCGTGATTTTCAGTAACTGGTTCAAATGTTTGCTCCCACTGTACAAACTCTTCGGCAGTTTCTTCCATAGATGAATATATGCCAGCACCAACTCCAGCAGCAATCGCAGTTCCTAAAGCAGCTGCTTCTTTCACAACAGGTACTTTTACAGGAATACCAAGGACATCTGATAGAATTTGTGGCCATAGTTTTCCTTTAGCGGCACCGCCAGCAAAAATAACTTCAGAAGGGAATGTACCAGTTAGATTTTCTATTAATTTTAAGTTTCCAAGTGTAACGAAGGCGGCATTTTCTTCAATAGCACGGAACAGTTCTTTTTTTCCGCATTTGTCAGCATCTAAACTTAAATTTAAAAAAGAAGGTGCGGCATGACGCCAAGAAATGTAGTTCATTACGTTTGAAAAAGTAGGGATAATGCCATGTGAGCCGACAGGTACGTCTTTCGCTTGTTCTTCTAATAATGCATAAGCATCTACACCGAGCTTGTCAGCAAGTTTCTTTTCCTCTTGGCAAAAAGCGTCTCGAAACCAGCGCATAACAAGCCCTGGAAAAAAGGCAATCGTTTCATATTGCCACAGGTTAGGTACGACGTGACAATTTATGCGAATTGCAGCATATGGATCCGTAATTGGCTCAGTAACATTCACTTCTTGTTGCCAAAAACTACCTCCGCATATTAATGTTTGATTAGGCTTCACGACTCCCGTTCCGAGTGATGCCATTTGAGCATCTCCGCCCCCGGCGACGACAGGAATTCCTTCACGTAAACCAGTGAATGCTGCAAACTCTTTTGTAACGTTGCCAATTACTGTACCAGCTTCATTTACTGTTGGTGAAAATGGTAAAGTTAGACCGCACTCCTTAGCGACATCGTTATCCCACACTCTATTTTTTAAGTCGAAAATACCGGACGTACATCCATTTGAGGGGTCGATTTGCAGTACACCGCTTAGTTTATATAAAATCCAATCGTTTAACATCGTAAAAGAATGAATATTGCTATAGATTTCGGGTTCATGTTTTTTAATCCAAAGTAGGCGGGGTAAAGCACCTAGTGAAAAAGTTTGACCTGATCTTGTATATAAATCTTCTTCAAGATGCGAACGTATTTCTTTTAGCTCACTAACTTCAGCGGATGCACGCCCATCAACATTTGCACAAGCCCAAATTTCTTGCCCATTTTTATCATATAAAACAAAACCTTCTCGCATACTAGTAGCGCTAATAGCTTTAATAGAAGAGGGTGAGACATTACTTCTTTGTAAAACTTCTTTCGTGCATTTTTGTACTAGCTTCCAGTTTGCTATTACATCAAAATTCATAGAACCTGGGTAACGAGGATCCGTGTTATGAACCCATTCTTTTTGACTGACCGCAATTTGATTACCTAGTAAATCAAAAAGAACAGCTCGAATGCTTCCTGTACCAGCGTCAAAAGCTAATAAATGAGACATTAACAATCACCATCCTTTCGTAATAAGGAGAGGGCAGTTTCCTCATCGGTAATTAATGCATGAATAAACTTTCCTTTTAAGGCACCATAAATTGCGTCTATCTTTTCTGTACCTCCAGCAACACCGACGACATGATTCATATTGCGTAGAATAGAGAGAGGCGTGCCAATTAGGCGATTGTGATGCGAGAGCTCTAATAAATCGCCATTTGTATTATAAAACTGTCCTAAAATATCACCAGCACCGTTTTGACTACGAATATACGTCATCTCACGTAGTGTTAATTTTTCTTCTTTTACAATTGTAGCGTCTTGTGATAATCCTCCAATACCAACAACAGCCGTATGAGCAAGTGAAGCGACATGAAGCATATCTTTTACACTCGGTTCTGATAGAATACTTTGTGCCATTTCGGTTGTAGACGCTAGAAACGGCGTAGGGATAATGTGCAGATCGCCTTGCATGTAGTGTAAATAGTTTTGTTTTCTCGGGAGATAGTGATTTACTCCGCCTGTTAACGTTACGATTGAAAGATTAATAGAGCTTTCGAAATGAATGTTTTCTAGCATTTTGCTAATTGTTTCTCCCCAGCCAATACCGAGTAAATCACCTTGCTGGAGCTGAGTTTCTAAATATTGTGCAGCAGCTTTTCCAAGAGAAGTGTGATAATTGTTTACTGGGGTAGGGATAATAAAAGCATCTTTTAAGTGAAATTTTTTCATTAGGTCACGCTCAATACTTAAACAGTGCAAACCAGTACCTTTTACGTGAAATGTAACGATACCTTCACCCCGCGCCTTATCTAATAACCGGACGACTTTATTTCTTGAAATATGAAGAAGTGAAGCAATCTCCTGTTGTGTTAATTGGTCTTTATAATAGTACCAAGCTACTTTCGTTAATAAATTCTCTTCAAAGTTAAGCTGAGTCATACTCTTCATCCCTTTCAACAATTGACCACTGCTTAAACATATGTGCCATATATTTTGTTTATTCCAGTTGAAACGATTAATAGTACGTAGAAAAAAGTGTTCTAGATATAAAAAAAGGAATATACAATGCTACAAAACAAGTAGAACAAATAATCATTTTCTCAAAAAATGTTCTGCATAAAGGCAGGTGACATCAAGTGGAGAACGTACCTTTATTACAAGTAAAGAAAATGAGTAAGGCGTTTTTAAATCAACTTGTATTAAAAGAAGTGAACTTACAAGTAGAGCGTGGAGATATATACGCTTTAGTTGGGGGAAATGGTGCCGGGAAATCAACATTAATGAAAATATTAACGGGGTTATATTCGTATGATGATGGAGTAATGTATGTAAAAGGAACGAAGCAACAGTTTTCAAATCCGTCAGAAGCGCACCGAAAAGGTATTTATTTAATACCGCAAGAACCGCTCATTTTTCCGAATATGACTATTGAAGAAAATATATGCATTGGGATAAAAGGGAAGAGAAGGGAACTGAAAGTAAAAGTTCAGCAATTGATTAACAGCTTAGGTTGGGATATTGACCTTTATGAGCTAGGAGCATCATTATCCATTGCGCAGCAACAGTTAGTAGAAATTGTTAGAGGATTAATACGAGAAGCCGAGATTCTTATTTTAGATGAGCCAACATCGACATTAACAACTCACGAAATTAAGAGTCTTTTTGTGTTGATGAAAAGTTTACAAGAAAAAGAAATTGGGATGATTTATATTACGCATCGCTTTCCAGAAATCTTTGAAATTGCCAACAAAGTAGCAATATTACGAGATGGAGTGATTGTAAGTCAAGGAGATGTATGTGACTATACATATGACATGCTAATGGAGGGATTATTACCAAAAGGGTATAAACAAGAAGAGAAAAGAGATATTGTGCAAGTGACAAAAGGAACGAAGAAAATATTAGAAGTAGTTGATGTAACGAGCCACGCATTCGAAAACATATCATTCACTGTACATGCGGGTGAGATTGTAGGTATTGCTGGCATTATAGGATCTGGCAGAACTGAATTAGCAGAAGCAATATTTGGATTGAAAACTATAAAATCAGGGTCTATTTTATTAGAAGGAAAATCAATTGATACATGTTCTTTGCATAAAAGGCTAGACGAAGGGCTAGTTTATGTGCCAGAGGATAGAGCGAGGAATGGAATTTTCTCAATTGCTTCTGTTAAAGAAAATATTGCAGCAGCAAGTTTACAGCAAAATAATCGCTTTTTTATAAATCAAGAAAAAGAAAGCGCTTTAGTTAATTCATTTATAGAACAGTTCCAAATTGTTGTACAGAATATGAATGAAGAACTGACATCTTTATCAGGAGGTAATCAGCAAAAAGTCGTGCTAGCAAAATATCTTGCGTGTAATCCGAAAATTATTATTCTTGATGAACCGACTCGTGGAATTGATGCGAAGGCAAGGCTTGAAGTGTATGAGACGATAGAAAAAATGAAAAGGGAAGGACTCGCAATTTTATTAATTTCTTCAGATGTTGAAGAAATTGTTCAATTAGTGAACCGTGTATATGTAATGAGGAATGGGCGATTTGTTTCTCATATGGAAAAAGAACAACTGAGTGTGAATGAAGTTACACGCCTTGCATACGGAGGTGTAGCGGAATGAAACGTATGTTAAAAATGCACGAAACGTCTATTATAACGTTACTACTAATTTATATAGCTATTGTCGGAATGATAAACCCTAGTTTTATTCAATTTGACTCGTTATCTTTAATGGTGAAATCAAGCGTTATTTTAGTCGTGCTAGCAATCGGCCAATCGTTCGTCTTATTTACGAAAAACATAGATGTATCAGTTGGCTCAATTATGGGGTTAAGTGCAGCAGTTTGCGGGATGATGTTAACGAATGAGTATAGTGCATCCATGTCAATATTTGCTGCTATTATACTTGGGGCCATTATCGGTTTCTTAAATGGTATTGGAGTTGCAAAGTTTCGGGTACCAGCCATTATTATGACATTAGGCATGTTAGGAATTGTTAGAGGTGCGATGTTAATTTTCACAGGCGGAAAGTGGATTGAAGATATACCAAACGATTTTAAGCAACTGTCATCTATCGTCATACTTGGTTTGCCGATAATTGTATGGATTGTTTTTATTATTTTACTACTACTATACTTCTTTTTAAAGAAAGTGCCATTTGGAAGATACTTTTATGCGGTAGGTGATAATGAAGATGGCGCGAGACTCATTGGTATACCTGTTAATACAGTAAAGATATATGCGTTTATGATTTCAGGAATAAGCGCTGCGCTCGCTGGTTGCATATTTGTTATGAATATCGGGTTCGTTCCAAATCAAACTGGTACAGGATTAGAATTACAAGTAATCGCAGCCGCTGTACTAGGAGGAATTCATTTAAAAGGAGGAACAGGATCTTTATTTGGAGCTGCATTAGGAGCATTATTTTTAGAAACAATAAGCAGTTCACTCGTCTTTTTAAAAATACCAGCATTTTGGAATAATGCTATTTCAGGTTTTTTATTATTACTTATCATCATACTGGATAGTGTTATGAAAAAGTGGAAGGCCGAAAGGAGAAGGAATCTATGAAGTATGTATACAGATGGGAAGGTGTTCTAATTGTATTACTTCTTATTGAATTCATTCTCTTTAGTTTTATAAGCAGCGATTTCTTAAATATTAGTAATCTCCTTTTTAGTACAAATGATTTCTTATTTATAGCAATAGCGGCGATACCAATGACTTTCGTTATTGTAACAGGAGGAATTGATGTATCGGTCGGCTCAATAATGGGGCTCACTTCAATCTTGATCGGTGTACTTTGGATGAATGGGGTATCTATTTTGTTTGCTGTCATAATAGCTCTTATAATTAGTTGTTTAGCAGGAGCTTTAAACGGAATCATTATAAAAATGACAGATGTAGAGCCACTTGTCGTTACACTCGGAACGATGTTTTTATATGGTGGAATTGCACTCGTCATTTCAGGAGGGGCAGGTGCTTCTGGGTATGAAGGAATAAGCGGATTACCTGACACATTTGTACAACTGGCAAACGGTAGTTTTATAGGAATACCGAATTTATTATGGTTACTAATTATATTAACGATTTTATGCACGATATTGTTTCATCGCACCATATATGGGCGCCACGTAAAATTAACAGGTGCAAACGAAAATGCAGCCAAATACACCGGGATTAAAACGAAAAAAGTAGTCATCATAGCTTACATACTTTCCGGGTTAGGAGGTGGATTAGGAGGTGCTTTCTTAACCGCGTATTTCGGTTCCGCACGTGCAGATATGGGAAGTGAAACGATTTTACCAATTATTACAGCAGTTGTATTAGGCGGGACACTTATTACAGGGGGAAAAGGAAGCATTATCGGTACTGTACTTGCGAGTATTTTTATTGGGCTCATGCAGTATGGTTTGCAAATGACGGGTTTAACAAATGAACAATCCAACGTAGTAATTGGTATTATCCTTATTCTTTCAGTTATAATGAGACATTTCAAATTACATCAATTCACATTGGGGAAAAGAAAGAATTTGCATAAGGGGGAAATGTCATGAAGAGAAAACTAGGGGTTGTATTAATCGTATGCATTTGTTTAATCGGCTTAATCGCTTGTTCTAGTCAAACCGCAGATAAGAAAAAAGCTGATGATGTGAAATTTGCATTTATCCCAAAATTAACTGGAGTTGGCTTCTTTACATCAGGTGGTGAAGGGGCAAAAGAGATGGGAGATAAGTTAGGCGTACAAGTGAAATATGATGGACCGTCTGAAGCAAGCGTATCAGGGCAAGTAAAATATATAAACAATTTCATTAACCAAAACTATGATGCACTTATGGTTTCTTCTACGTCAGTAGATGGTTTATCACAATCACTGCAACGTGCAAAGAAAAAAGGGATGACGGTGTTAACGTGGGACTCTGATGTGAATCCGAAAGACCGTTCATTTTATATAAGTCAAGGTACACCAGACCAACTTGCAAACTTATTAATTGAAATGACTTCAAAGCAAATTGGAGATAAAGGAAAAGTAGCATTCTTTTATTCTAGTCCAACAGTAACGGATCAAAATCAATGGGTAACGAAAGCGAAAGAAATTATTAAAAAGAAATATCCGAACTGGGAAATTGTAACGACACAGTACGGTGAAAATAATGCACAAAAGTCTTTGTCTGTAGGGGAGAACATTTTAAAAACGTATCCAGATATGAATGCAGTCATTTGTCCAGATGCAACGGCACTTCCGGCAATGGCACAAGCAGCCGAAAACTTGAAAATGGATAAAAAAGTCGTTGTAACTGGATTTTCCACACCGAATGTTATGCGTGATTATGTAAAACGAGGAACAGTACAACAATTCGGATTATGGGATGTCAAACAACAAGGTGCACTCGCAACGTATGTAGCAAATGAAATTGTTGTAAAAGGGAAGAAGTTAAAAGTAGGGGATAGCTTCGAAGTAAAAGGAATTGGAAAAGTGAAAGTAGAGCCAAACTCCATTCAAGGATATGACTATGAGGCAGAAGGGAACGGAATTATCGTACTACCAGAACGAGTCGTATTTACAAAGGATAATATTGATAAATATAATTTCTAGTAACGAAAAAACGTCCGAATGTATCGGACGTTTTTATTTCTTCATTAATTATGAACTGTTTCTTTTTCATTTAATCCAAGGGTACGACCTGTAGAAGTGTGAAGGTCTTGGAATAATCTAGGATTTTCTGTTAATGAAGTGCCGTAAGAAGGAATCATTTCTTTTATTTTTTCTTCCCATTCTATCATGCGGCTTGGGAAACATTTTTCTAATACTTCAAGCATAACGTGAACGGCAGTAGAGGCACCTGGTGAAGCACCTAGTAATGCAGCGATTGAGCCGTCAGCTGCACTGACAACTTCTGTACCGAATTGAAGTGTACCTTTACCGCCAGCATCAGTATCTTTAATTACTTGCACACGTTGCCCAGCAACTACAATATCCCAATCTTCACTTTTCGCGTTCGGAATGAATTCGCGTAATTCTTCCATACGTTTTTCGTGTGATAACATAACTTGTTGAATTAAGTATTTTGTTAATCCCATTTCTTTTACACCAGCAGCTAACATCGTTAAGACGTTATTCGGTTTTACAGAACCAATTAAGTCAAGGTTTGAGCCAGTTTTTAAGAATTTAGGTGAGAACCCTGCGAACGGTCCGAATAATAAAGCTTTTTTATTGTCTATATATCTCGTATCAAGGTGAGGTACAGACATTGGCGGAGCGCCAACTTTAGCTTTACCGTATACTTTCGCATGATGTTGCTCTACAACTTTTTGGTTTTTACATACCATAAATAGTCCACTTACTGGGAATCCACCGATATGTTTTGATTCAGGAATACCTGTCTTTTGTAGTAGAGGTAAGCTTCCGCCACCGCCGCCGATAAAGACAAATTTTGCAGTATGATGTTCAATTTTACCACTATTCATATCGTGTACTTTTACTTCCCACAAACCATTCTTCGTGCGTTTAATATTTTCGACACTATGTTTGTAGTTTAGCTCGACATTTTTAGTTTGTAAGTAATCAAACAACATACGTGTTAATGCACCGAAGTTCACATCTGTTCCAGAGTCAATCTTCGTTGCAGCCATCGGTTCATTAGATGTACGTCCTTCCATAATGAGTGGAAGCCATTTTTTTAATGTTTCAGGAGCATCGGAAAATTCCATGCCTTGAAACAGTGGATTTTTTGAAAGCGCTTCAAAACGGTTTTTTAGAAACTCAACATTTTTGTCACCTTGTACTAAACTCATATGAGGTAGAGGCATAATGAAATCTTGTGGATTACGAATTAGTTTGCTTTTTACAAGATATGCCCAAAATTGTCTTGAAAGCTGGAATTGCTCATTCACTTTTACAGCCTTACTAATATCTATAGATCCGTCAGATTTTTCGGAAGTATAGTTCAGTTCGCAAAGCGCAGAATGCCCTGTACCTGCATTATTCCATTCGTTAGAGCTTTCTTCCCCGGCACTTGCGAGTTTTTCAAAAACTTTAATTTCCCATTCAGGTGCTAATTCTTTTAGTAATGAGCCTAACGTTGCACTCATAATTCCTGCACCAATTAAGATAACGTCTGTTTTTTGCTGCATGTTGCTCATGATAATCTCTCCATCCCCTATATTGGCAAAAAAGAGTAGGTGTTTTCTATGTCTAAGCCGTAAAAGAGAAACACCGCCTAGGCCCCACCTAGGTGTATACCTTTTTTGTCTCAATTATATAACCATCTCATACTCTATTATAATAATTAATAGACTAAAATATCTAGTGTTATCTGATAATTTTAAAATATTTAACGCTTTATTTGCCAAAATTCTTATTTAACAAGCACTTTTCAGTTAATGAATAGAAAAAAATTACAGTTTGAAATTATCTCGAAAAAGCTTACGTATCCAAAAGTGGGTAGAAAGGATACCTTTTTATGGGACTTTTTGCTCCGCTTATTGTATGATTATTCTGAAATTTAAAAGGAGGGATGCACATGCGTACACAAGAACAAATCGCAAACTTATTTCGAAATTTTTCAATAAAAGAATGTAAAGGGTCAAGTGACTTATATGAATACGTAGCAATAAAAATAGCTGAAGATGAGGAAGTACTTACACTATCTTCCTACGCTCAAGCAGGTCAACCAGTCCCAAACTTATTATTAGGTGCAGTACATTATTTATTACTAGCAGGGAAAGAACATCATCTAAAAACGTATTATAGTAGCTTAGTTGAACATGCCAATACGAATTTAGATCAAGCTTTTGATCATTTTAAAGATTTCTGTAAAATGTACAGAGAAGAAATTATTAATTTATTACAAACGAAACTCGTTCAAACGAACGAAGTAAGACGATGTGCGTACTTATATCCAAGTTTCAGTTACATATTTAATAAAGTGAATAAACCGTTAGCGTTAATAGAAATTGGTACAAGTTCTGGATTACAACTATTTTGGGACCAATATAGCTATTCGTACGGTACAGATGAAACATACGGAAATATAAATTCGAATGTACATTTAACTTCTGAAATAAGAGGGGAGAATGTGCCTCATTTATTAAAAGAAAGTCCACCTGTCGTAGAAAGAATCGGACTAGATTTACATGTGAATGATTTACATAGTGACGAAGATTATTTATGGCTACGTGCACTCATTTGGCCAGAACATAAAGAAAGACTAGAAACGTTTGACCAAGCAGCAACTTTAGTAAAAAATGAGTCTGTCAAATTAATAGAAGGAAATGGTGTAGAACTATTACCATCTATTATTGAACAAATAAATGATGATGCGGTTATCTGTATTTTCCATACACACGTCGCAAATCAAATACCTGAACAAGTAAAACGTAAGCTAGAAAAACAAATCCAAGAAATCGGTGCAAAGCGTGATGTATTCCATCTTTATAACAACATGTGGGACCGGGACTTTCATATTGATTATTATATTAACGGCAACGAATATCGTGAAACGGTTGGAGAAACGGAAGGGCATGGAAGATGGTTTAGTTGGAAGCTTGGGAAGGAGACGCCTTGTTAGTATTTCTTCAAAATAAAAAATAGCTGATGGAGATATTCCATTAGCTATTTTTTATTAAACTGATTGGGAATCAAAGTGGTGATTTCATTACCAGGTGCAGCCACTACAAGCCAATCTTCAAATTGGATGCCAGCTTGCCAACATTCATAATCATTATGAAAACCATTTAAAAATATGATCTGTCCGCTTTCTAATGTAATTATTAAATGAGGGATTTCTAAGCCAAGTTGTATATCGGTAACTTTTTTCTTCTCGTTTCAAATAATATTTTATATTCATCTTTCTCAGAATAATCCTCAAATTCATCTTCATTTTTTAGCAATCGTAAGTTTATTTTTGGCGGGAATTACGACATGAAACGTTTATAGAAGATAAGGATACTTATAATATATAGAATTAGAAATAAGAATTTGATAGTATTGGAGTAAGAGTTTTAATAACAGTATATTAAGTCGTATTAATATACCGTTGCAAATGTTTTGGTATGATAGTAAATTTTATTATTTTTACGAAAGCATTTGATAGAATTCAAAAAAATATAATGGAGGATACTATGAAAAAAGTAATTGGCGCAGCAACAGCAACAGTTTTTGGATTGGGAGCATTTACTACAACTGCTACTGCAGAAACGATCGTAACAGCAGATGTACTCAACGTACGTGAAAAACCGACTACGGAATCAAAAGTTGTCGAAAAAGTAAAAAACGGGGAAGAATTAAAAGTCATAAATACTGAAGATGGCTGGTCAAAAATTGAGTTAAATGGTAAAGAAGTATTTGTAAGCTCGAAGTTTACAAAAGATATTTACCATGTAACAGCAGATTTATTAAATGTACGTTCTGAATCAAACACGGAATCAGAAATTCTTGGCAGACTGAAAAAAGATGATGTAATTGAATCAACGAACCAAGTAAAAGATGGATGGATACAATTTGAATATAAAGGAAAAACAGCTTATGTAAATGTTTCTTTCTTATCAAGTAAAGCACCAATTGAAAAAAAGGCTGACGAGAAAACGAAGCAAGTAGCGAAAGTACAAAAAATGGTTAAAGCTAAGGAAGAAGCAAAAGTCCAAGAAGTAACAAAGCCTAAGGAAGAAGCAAAAGTCCAAGAAGTAACAAAGCCTAAGGAAGAAGTGAAAGTCCAAGAAGTAACAAAGCCTAAGGAAGAAGTGAAAGTCCAAGAAGTAACAAAGCCTAAGGAAGAAGTAAAAGTCCAAGAAGTAACAAAGCCTAAGGAAGAAGTAAAAGTCCAAGAAGTGACAAAGCCTAAGGAAGAAGTAAAAGTCCAAGAAGTAACAAAGCCTAAGGAAGAAGTAAAAGTCCAAGAAGAAGCAAAAGCACAAGAAATAGCGAAAGCTAAGGAAGAAGCAAAAGCGCAAGAGATAGCGAAAGCTAAGGAAGAAGCAAAAGCGCAAGAGATAGCGAAAGCTAAGGAAGAGGCAAAAGCGCAAGAGATAGCGAAAGCTAAGGAAGAGGCAAAAGCGCAAGAGATAGCGAAAGCTAAGGAAGAGGCAAAAGCGCAAGAGATAGCGAAAGCTAAGGAAGAAGCAAAAGCACAGGAAATAGCAAAGGCTAAGGAAGAAGCGAAAGCACAGGAAATAGCAAAGGCTAAGGAAGAAGCGAAAGCAAAGGAAATAGCCAAAGCTAAGGAAGAAGCAAGAGAACGAGAAGCAATAAAGGCAAAAGAAGAGTCTAAAAATAACACACAGTCCGCTAAACGTGAATTAACGGTGGTGGCGACAGCATATACGGCTGATCCAAGTGAGAATGGTACATATGGTGGACGTGTTTTAACTGCGATGGGGCATGATTTAACGGCTAATCCGAATATGAGAATTATAGCAGTAGATCCGAAAGTAATCCCATTAGGATCTAAAGTATGGGTAGAAGGTTATGGAGAAGCAATTGCTGGTGATACGGGAAGTGCAATTAAAGGTAATCGCATTGATGTTTTAATGGGTTCAAAAAGTAAAGCGATGAATTGGGGAAGACAAACTGTTAAAGTGAAGATTTTATAATAAATCTAATAACATAATGAAAATAAGACTGACATATTCTGTCGGTCTTATTTTCGTACCATAATATCATTAAGAATCGCATCAAATATATCTTTTTGCGTGAAGTTATCTGTAAAAATAGTTTCGCTAGCAACTTCAATTGTATCGTGTGGATTATACCATTTTTCTAGGGAATCCTCACCAAATTCATGCCGCTTTTCCCTTGTGTTATGTCGTCGAATCGTTTCTTTTAACGATAAATCAAAGTAATATGTATACGTGTTTCCTTCAAAATAATGTATTAATTCTTTTAACATTTCACCGTATCTTCGACTGTTTAAAATACCTTCTAAAATAACAAACTCACATTTTCCTTTTCCGTACTTTGTAATTTCAAATAGTAAATCATGTGATAAATTCCCCATCGTGTCGTGTACTCTAAGCATATCTCTACGTACAACATCCTGTGATACCAAAAGTGTACCTTGTCCGAAATGCTCTTGTAGTTGCTTTGCGATTGTTGTTTTACCACTTGCGGAGTTTCCTCTAAGGATGATTAAAGTTGATTTAAGTATAGGATTAGGCATCATGTATTCCCCCAACGTGAATGATTATATAGAAAATTTTAACAAATAAAACGAAGAAAGTGTATAATCAATATGATGGATATTTAAAGGTGATACATTAAAAAATGCACAACTTATATGGAAACGGATATGGTTTCGCTATCTAGAGGCGATTAAAGATTTCACAACAAGAAAAAATATAAATAATTAAAAAGAGGTACTATATGCTATTTCAAAAAGATAATGTATCGGTTAGGTATGTATTAGAAGAGGATGCACCAATCATTTCAAAATGGTTAACAGACCCAGAAGTACTGCAGTATTATGAAGGGCGAGATAATCCGCAATCAGTAGAAATGGTACTGGATCATTTTATACATAATCCAAATAGTCATGAAAAAAGATGCTTAATAGAGTTTTATGGTATGCCGATCGGTTATATTCAAATGTATCCAGTTGATTCGGAGTGGAAAACTTTATATGGCTATGAAGCATCACAAAATGTATGGGGAATGGATCAATTTATCGGAGAACCCGCCTATTGGGAAAAGGGAATTGGAACTAAACTTGTTCAGGCAGCAATTACATATATTATGGAGAACACGGGAGCAGAAGCAATTGCAATGGACCCGAAGGTAAATAATGAACGTGCAATAAAGTGTTATGAAAAATGTGGATTTAATAAGGTGAAGATTTTAAAAGAACATGAACTGCATGAAGGGGTATTAGAAGATTGTTGGATGATGGAATATAAACGTATAGAGGATAGGTGATAAAAGTGAAGGCGCTACTTGTATTAGATATGCAGAAGGGGATTTTAGAGTGCAAAGATTTTTCTGTTGAAAAAGAGTTCATTGCAAATGTTTTAAAACAATTTAAAGTGGAGAATGAACCTATTATTTTCTTAAAACACCGAGATGATAATCCAGAAAGTACGTTGTATTATGAATCAACTGGAAGTGAATTAGTAGAAGAATTTACTGGGTTTGCGGATTATATAGCCGAGAAGACGACACCTAGTGCGTTTAAAGATACAAGTGTTGAAGAGATATTAACGAAACATAAAGTTGATCATGTTGTTATCGTTGGATTTAATACGGAATTTTGTTGTTTATTTACAAGTATCGCTGCTTTTGAAAAAGGATATAAAGTTACGCTTATTGAAGATGCGACGGGAACGGCTAATGATGAAGAAGTATATGAAATGCCTGGGCTAGATATAAAGGACTTCGTCGGATCAATCTTGAATTGGTCCAATGTAATTGAAGTACTATATTATGATGAATATGTAGAGTCCTATACAAATAAAGGGGGCTGCGCGATATGAAAAAAGCATTAATCGTAATCGATGTACAAGCAGGTATGTATACAGCAGAAATGCCGGTACATAATGGGGAAAAGTTTTTACAAACATTACAAGAGCTTATTGAAGAATGCCGTTCAAATGATATTCCGGTAATTTATGTGCAACATAACGGACCAAAAGACCATCCGTTAGAAAAAGGTACAGAGGGATGGAAGATCCATGCGGCAATCGCTCCACTAGAAGGAGATTGTGTTGTTGAAAAAACGACTCCAGATTCATTCCACAAGACGAACCTAAACGAAGTATTGCAAGACAAGGGAATCGATCATGTTATCATTTCAGGAATGCAGACGCAGTACTGTGTGGATACGACAACTCGCAGAGCATTTAGTGAAGGGTATAAAGTAACGTTAGTGAGTGATGCACATAGTACGTTTAATACCGAAGTATTACGTGCTGAAGACATTGTAAAGCATCATAATGTAGTGTTTGGAGCGTTTGCTGATGTTATTTCGTTAAAAGATTTGAAAGTGACTGCCTCTAAATAAGAGGCAGTTTTTTATTAGAGGAAATCGTGTCAAATAATGTCGGTAAATCGATATTCTTTGTCGAAACGTCGATATATTTAAATAATCGTTGATATATTTCAAGTTACGATAGATATATTTGAAAAATCGTCGATATAATTTCACGTATCATAATGAAAACACAAAAAGGAGCACCACATAATTAAAAAGGGCACTCCTGCATCAAAATGTCATTTCTTCTTATTCTTATCTTTATCCAATATATTCTGCTCTTCAGCAAATTCCGTACCATATGCAAAGCGGCGATTAATATGAATGTTATCATTGTTGTGCCTTGTGTGTGAGTTAGAGAAGCGATGAACGATTACTTCAGATAATGTAAAGACAGTAGCGGAAAGGAAACTACCCCATGCAATTTGCATGTAATTGTCTAATAAAATATTACCGAAAATCCATACGCTTAAATATGTTAGTAAGAAATCCGACATAATGGCACCAGTATTGCCTATTCGGTTTAAGATGATTTTATCAACGAACATATAAGATACGATTGTAACAAAAAGACTGAATGAAATAATTTGGACGAAAGTTGCAGGGAAAAATAAAGCGAGTCCAATACTAAATGCGATAATGCACGATATAAACTTGATGAGTACTACAGTAAAACTATTCAATATTTACACCTCCGATTTATACATAGTTTTACAATAAAATTAGGAGTTCATACATTGTAACGAATATATTTATATAAAACTTTTTCACGTTCAATTTATGTCTAAATATTAAAAAAACAAAGAAAAAATGTTATAGTAAAATGAGAGTATATGACATTTTTAGGTAAGGGGGAATCCTGAGTGTGGATTACTTCAGAAGTAGAAATTCCAGATGAGTTAATTGATCATCTTGAACAAGGGAAGTTAGTACTATTTGTTGGAGCGGGAGTTTCTATGAAAGGGAAGTCAAACTTACCGAATTTTGATGATCTAGTTGATGAAATTGCGAAAACGTTATATGTAGAAACACGTGAAATAACAGAACCTCATGATTATTATCTTGGTAAAATTGCAAAAACAAAAGATGTACATCAAGTTGCAAGAGACCTAGTTCATATAGAAAAGTCAAAACCAAATCCGCTTCATTATGCAATTCCAAGGTTGTTTCCTTTAGATACAGAAGTCCGCATTGTAACGACAAACTTTGATCGACATTTTACAACTGCGATGAAAGAAATGAATAGAGAATTAAACGTATATTACGCACCTGCGTTACCTACAGGTAGGGCGTTTAAAGGACTCGCTTACATACATGGAAATATTGAACAAGAGAAAGAAGCGTTAATTTTAACAGATGGTGATTTTGGAAGGGCTTACTTAACGGAAGGATGGGCAAGAAGATTTTTAGTTGATTTATTCTCGAATTATACCGTTTTATTCGTTGGGTATAGCCATAATGATCCAGTAATGAAATACTTAGCGACTGGTTTACCACCAAGTACAAGGCGTTATGCATTTGTCGCACAAGGGGAAAACACATACCACTGGGAGCATTTGGGAATACGACCGATTGTATATCCGAATAAAGGTAACAATCATCAATCTCTTGTTAAAGCAGTGAAGCGATGGGCGGAATTAATGGGGGATAACTATATTACAAAACGAATGCGAATTCGTGACATTGTAACAGTTCCACCGTCAGTAGAGCAGGAACAATTATCATACATAAAACAGTCAATTAAAAAAATTGAAACAGTCCGCTACTTTGTTGAATTTGCTCACGATTATGAATGGGTGGAATGGCTTGAAGTAGAAGGGAAGTTACAAAATTTATTCTTAGTTACATCAAACTATAATGAGGTAGATGAATTACTTGCAGAATGGCTAGTGGAACAATTTCTTTTTAGTCATCAAAAAGAATTATTTCAATTAATTTTTAAAAACCATTCTAAAATATCTCCTTTATTATGGAGGACAATTTGTAGCTATTTAAACGAAACGAAAATGAAAATGGATCCGTTATTGTTTGCAAGATGGACACTCCTTTTATTAGAAACAGCTGAAAAAGATAGTAAATCAATTGAAAAAATTTCTTACTTACTGCAAAAATGTTCTTTCCCTGAGCATAAAGAAATTGCTTTATTGTTACTAACGTTTATTTTGGACGGAAAACTTAAATTGAAGCGGGAAAGAAGATGGGGAAATGATACGCAAGAATCAATAGAACTTGAGGAATCGAGTCGTTTACCAGTGTCTACATTTTCTTATGTGGAGCAAATGTGGAATGAGAAGATGAAACCGCATATTTCCTATTATGCCGTTCCAATTATGATGATGGGAATAGAGAAGATGCGAATGTTATCACTAAGGCAAATGGCACTGAAGAAAAGGGATAAGGAAAATGTGGAAAAAGAATTCCAGCAAAATGATCTTGCATTTTTAATTCAAATTGTAAAAGAATGTTTAGCCTATTTATGTGAAAACAATGAGCAAAAAGCAAATTATTATATTACAGAAATGATAGAAGCAAACAGCATACTTCAAAAACGAATTGCAATTGATGCGATGAATAAAAATATATTTGTTGGCGCCGATGAGAAAATGAAATGGTTGTTACAGGAAGGTATTCTTTTAGATGTCACGTATAAACATGAAGTTTTTCAACTTATAAAAAATCATTTCGCATTCTCTTTAGAAAAAACAAAGGAAGAAGTCGTTCAAATTATACTGAAGGACCTTGCAGAGGAGAGGGCATTTGATGTTTGTTTAGTCTTAGATTTATTATTCACTTGCGATTCGAATAGTCCATCTACGGCAAAAGGTTATGAGGTAATGAAGCAAAAACATCCTCACTTTCATGCTGATCGATACAGTGTACAAAAGAAAGAGACTACAGAACAAAGTATTACTTGTAATGTAACTGCTGATGGATTATTGCAGCTGAAAGACGAAGAAATTATGAAACAAGTTCATCAATTTTCTCAAGACGGTGTTTTTGAACAACGTCATTTTTTAGAGATGTTATCGAAAGCATGTAAATTGAATACAGAATGGAGTATTTCATTTGCTTATCAATTAGTTGGAATGCACGAAATAAGTAATGAAGTATGGTTTGTTTGTATTAGAGAGTGGCGAAATAACCGAGGACTGACAAATGAACAAATCCAAAAAATTATTCCGCTATTGCAGAAATTTGTTAGAAATACTGCTTTTCATTGGTTAATTAGTAGTTTTCTATATGAAATTAGTAATCGATTAGAAGAGTTAGAGGAAAATAGTATACGCAATGTGAAACGGTTTGCGTTTTCGGTATTCCCTCAAGTAATGAAAGATGATACAGATTTTAAGCTGGGAAAACAAGATTTTTACAATGAATCAATCCAGCATCCTGTTGGGAAAATGACAGCTGTATTATTAAAATTGTTATCATATGATCATTTATACGATCGTAATGTGTATGAATATTTATTTTTATTTGAAGAACAAGTAAGAGTTAGTTCAGAACGGACAAATTTTATGTTAGCTCGTTTAGTAGCAGATATTACTTTTCTTTATCATATTGAGAAGCAATGGTGCCGAAAATATTTGTTACCGTATTTAGATTTAAATAAGGAAAATGAAATTACGAAATATGCATGGGCAGGCTTATGTTACACGCAAATAAATTTACCTTTATTTACAGAGATGAAGCGATTTATTAAGTATGCGGTAGAACATTTGGAAGTATTACATCCACATACGAGGGAAGCTTTCTTGAAATGGCTTAGTTTTGTATTTATTAAATGTGTACTGTATTGGGAGCAAAAAACTGATTGGTTATACCCTTTACTGATACGAGAAAATGAAGAAAATAAAATTAAATTTATGCAGTTTTTATGCTATTATGTCAAAACGTTAAGTGCAAAAGAACAACAAAAATTTTGGGTAGCTTGGCTTAGTGTATTTTTGCGAGAGCGACCGAAAATGGGTGAAATCACAGCTAGAGAATATGTAATGCTTTTACGTATTATTTTATTTATGGATGAAATAGTAGAAAGAGGATTATCTATCATTTGTAAAACATTTTTGGACGTGGGTGGAAAAGGAAATCAAACGGAGTTAAAACAGTTACTTAATGAAATAATTCAAAAAACAGAGAGTATAAAAATGTATAAAGAATTGTATGCAAATATATTTTTCACCTTACTGCAAACGCTTCAAGAGGCCGATATACTTGAAACTGAAATTATTCAAATAAAAGAAGTATTAGTCCGGTATGGGATAGGAAAATATGTATTAAATGCAATAGATAATGAGATAATTCGCATCGGAATTGTTATGGGAAATTTACAAGAAGAAATGTAGGACGAAAGTGGATTTTTAAAAAATATATAAAAAGTTGTTGACAGTGTTTTGAAAAGCGTTCTATAATACGAATCATACTTATTCAATTTCAAAAACATTTGAATAAACAAAGTGCAATGAAGAGATCACAGTAGTGGTTAATCTTACTGTAACAGAGAGCTGGTGGTTGGTGTGAACCAGTACAGGGATAATCATGAATTACAGTCTTGGAGCATCTTTTTCGTAGTAAAGATAATTTTGTCTTTATGAAGAAAAAGCGGTCAATTGATCGTTAACAGTGAAGAGAGGTAGACGGAAAGTTAGTCTACAACTAGGGTGGTACCGCGATAAATATCGTCCCTACTGATTTATTCAGTAGGGACTTTTTGTATTTTAGTGGTCCAACTTGAAAATTAAATATTCATGCGTTGAAAGGAAAAGCAGTAGTTGTTGTTTCCCTGTAACAGAGAGCTGGTGGTCGGTGCGAACCAGTACAAAAACAAGAGCGAATTACAGTCCTAGAGCATCTTTTTCGTAGTAAAGATACTATTTGTCTTTATGAAGGGAAAGACGGTCAGATGATCGTTAACAATGAAGAGAGGTAGACGAAAGAAGTCTACAACTAGGGTGGTACCGCGATAAATATCGTCCCTACTGATTGGATCAGTAGGGCTTTTTTGTACAAAAAAAGTGGGTTTTTAGCTAGTAGATAGTGTCTTTGTACTAATTATTAGTTTAAAATAAGAAGAGGTATCGATTCCACTTTAAATTTGTATAATTGACCAGTTCAGAAAATAGAGAATTTTTCATTCTCTTACTATACTTTTAAAACATTAGAGGAGGATTTCCAAATGGCAAATCATGAATTAGATCAATTACGTAAACAGGTAGATGAAATTAACTTACAACTATTACACCTTTTAAACAAACGTGGTGAAATCGTTCAAAAGATTGGGGAACAAAAGCAAGTACAAGGTACGAAACGTTTTGATCCAGTACGTGAGCGTGAAGTACTTGATATGATCGCAGAGAATAACGAAGGACCATTCGAAACGTCAACAGTTCAACATATTTTCAAAACAATCTTCAAAGCTAGCTTAGAATTACAAGAAGATGATAACCGTAAAGCATTGCTAGTATCACGTAAAAAGAAACAAGAAAACACAATCGTTGATGTAAAAGGTGAATTAATTGGTAACGGAACACAAACGTTCATCATGGGACCTTGTGCGGTAGAAAGCTTAGAGCAAGTTCGCCAAGTAGGGCAAGCGATGAAAGACCAAGGATTAAAATTAATGCGCGGGGGTGCTTTCAAACCGAGAACATCTCCATACGATTTCCAAGGTTTAGGAGTAGAAGGATTACAAATTTTACGCCAAGTAGCAGATGAGTTCGACTTAGCGATCATTAGTGAAATTTTAAATCCGAACGATGTTGAAATGGCATTAGACTACGTTGATGTAATTCAAGTTGGTGCACGTAATATGCAAAACTTCGATTTACTACGAGCTGTAGGTAAAGTTAACAAGCCAGTATTATTAAAACGTGGTTTAGCAGCAACAATTGATGAATTCATTAACGCAGCGGAATACATCATTGCACAAGGTAACGACCAAATTATTCTATGTGAGCGCGGTATCCGCACATACGAAAGAGCAACGCGTAACACATTAGATATTTCAGCAGTACCGATTTTAAAGAAAGAAACACATTTACCAGTTATCGTTGACGTTACGCATTCAACTGGACGTAGAGATTTATTATTACCAACGGCGAAAGCAGCACTTGCAATTGGTGCAGATGCAGTAATGGCTGAAGTACATCCAGATCCAGCAGTTGCATTATCAGATTCTGCACAACAAATGGATATTCCAGAATTCCATAGATTCATGGATGAGTTAAAAGGATTCAAAAATAAATTATCTTAATTCCATATTATATATGCGCTGAAGAGGAAACAGTAGTGCTTATCTCCCTGTTAAAGAGAGCTGATGGTCGGTGTGAATCAGTACAAAGGTAAGCATGAATTACAGCCTTGGAGCATCTTTCTCGCCATTTATGGAGGGAAAGACGGTCAAATGATCGTTAAAGAAGAAGAGAGGTAGACAGAAACGTAGTCTACAACTAGGGTGGTACCGCGATAAACATCGTCCCTACTGAGCGCTCAGTAGGGACTTTTTTGTACAAAAAAATAGTAAAGGGGCAAGAGAAATGAGATACATTACAGCTGGAGAATCACATGGGCCGCAGTTAACAGTTATTTTAGAAGGTGTACCAGCAGGTTTAACATTAACAGCAGAACATATTAATAAAGAATTATTAAGAAGACAAAAAGGGCACGGACGCGGAAGACGTATGCAAATTGAAACTGATACAGTTGAAATTGTAAGTGGTGTTCGTCATGGGATGACACTTGGCTCGCCGATAACGTTAATCGTAAAAAATGATGATTTCAAACATTGGACGAAAGTAATGGGTGCAGAGCCAATTTCGGAAAAAGAAAGTAAAGAAATGAAACGTACAATTACAAAACCACGTCCAGGACATGCGGATTTAAACGGAGCAATTAAATACGGTCACCGTGATATAAGAAACGTGTTAGAGCGCTCATCTGCAAGAGAAACGACAGTTCGTGTAGCTGCTGGTGCAGTTGCGAAACAAATTTTAAAAGAATTAGGCGTAGAAATTGCAGGGCATGTACTTGAAATTGGTGGAGTAAAAGCAAAACATATTTCAAACTTATCAATTGAAGAGATTCAAACAATTACTGAAAACTCACCAGTTCGATGTTTAGATAAAGAAGTAGAACAAGAGATGATGGATGCGATAGATAACGCTAAAAGTAGTGGAGATTCAATAGGCGGCATTGTTGAAGTCATTGCAGAAGGCATGCCAATAGGTGTTGGTAGTTACGTTCATTACGATCGTAAATTAGATGCAAAACTTGCTGGTGCAATTATGAGTATTAATGCATTTAAAGGTGCTGAAATTGGTGTTGGTTTTGAAGCAGCAAGACAGCCAGGAAGTAAAGTGCATGATGAAATTTTATGGGATGAAGAACAAGGATACACGAGAAAAACGAATAATGCCGGGGGTTTAGAAGGCGGTATGACAACAGGCATGCCAATTGTTGTAAGAGGTGTTATGAAACCAATACCTACATTATACAAACCGTTAGCAAGTGTTGATATTGATACGAAAGAATCATTCCAAGCGAGTATTGAAAGATCTGATAGTTGTGCAGTACCAGCAGCAGGTGTAGTAGCTGAATCTGTTGTAGCATGGGAACTTGCACACGCACTAGTCGAACAATTCGGAAAAGATCGTATAGAATTAATTCAGCAAAACATTACGCAACATAATAAATACGCAAAAGAATTTTAATAAAAAGGTGGTTTTAACATGCAAGTAAAAGATCAACTCTCATCATTACAACCATATAAACCAGGTAAATCACCTGAACAAATGAAAGAAGTGTACGGAAATCATGAATTTGTGAAATTAGCATCGAATGAAAATCCATTCGGTTGCTCACCACGTGTTTTAGATGAGTTGCAAAAATCTTGGTTAGAACATGCCTTATATCCTGACGGAGGTGCTACTATGCTCCGTCAAACCATTGCAAATAAGTTACATGTGAAAATGGAACAAGTACTTTGCGGTAGTGGTTTAGATGAAGTCATTCAAATGATAAGTCGCGCAGTACTCAAAGCAGGAGATAACATCGTAACAGCAGGTGCGACATTCCCACAGTACCGTCATCATGCAGTTATTGAAGGTTGTGAAGTAAAAGAAATTCCTTTAAATAACGGTGTATACGATTTAGAAGAAATTGCGACAGCGGTAAATAATAAAACGAAAATCGTATGGATTTGTAATCCGAACAACCCGACAGGCACATATGTGAATGCTCAAAAGTTGACTCAATTTATTGAAGGTATTAGTGAAAATACGTTAATTGTCATTGATGAAGCGTACTATGAATACGTAACAGCAAAAGATTTCCCAGAGACATTACCGCTTTTAGAAAAACATAAAAACATTCTTGTACTTAGAACATTTTCTAAAGCATACGGATTAGCTTCCTTCCGCGTTGGATATGCGATTGGACACGAAGAGCTAATCGAGAAATTAAATGTCGTACGTTTGCCATTTAACGTATCTTCATTAGCGCAAAAAGCAGCGACGATTGCTTTTGGTGATGACGAGTTTATTGAAGAAATTGTTCGTGTGAATACAGAAGGATTACAACAATACGAAAGCTTTTGTAAGGAAAAAGAAATTCCATTTTATCCATCGCAAACAAATTTCATCTTCTTGCCAGTTGAGAATGCTGGGGTGATTTATGAAGCTTGTGCACACGCAGGATTTATTATTCGTCCGTTCCCAAATGGTGTCCGTATTACAGTCGGAACAAGGGAGCAAAATGAAGGAGTGATTTCAGTGTTAAAACAACACTTTGAAAATAAAAAAAGAAAGTCTCGAGATGAGGCTAATGTGTAAAAATGTAGTATTAATTGGAACAGGTTTAATAGGAGGCTCTCTTGCATTAGCAATTAAAAAAGAGCACGATGTAACGATAACAGGTTATGATATATTTCAAGAACAAGTAGAACGTGCAAAAGAATTACATGTAGTAGATGAAGTAGCGGTAGATTTACAGCATGCATGCGAAGAGGCGCATTTAATTGTTTTTGCTTCTCCAGTTGAAGAAACGAAGAAGTTATTACACAAATTAGCGTCATTTCGGTTACGAGAAGATGTTATCGTAACCGATGTTGGTAGTACAAAAGGGACGATTATGAATGAAGCGGAAGCTTTATTTTCAAAGGAAGTTTCTTTCATTGGTGGACATCCAATGGCAGGTTCTCATAAAACGGGCGTTGAAAGTGCAAAAGCACATTTATTTGAAAATGCATTTTACATTTTGACACCGATGAATCATGTGCCAAATGAACATGTGGAAGAACTAAAGCGTTGGTTACAAGGAACAGGATCTCATTTTCTCGTTTTAAATACGGAAGAACATGATTATGTAACAGGGATTGTAAGTCATTTCCCGCACCTTATCGCAGCAGGTTTAGTAAAACAAGTAGAGAAACATGCAGGAGATAATCCGCTCATTCATCAACTAGCTGCTGGCGGTTTTAAAGATATTACGCGAATCGCATCTAGTAGCCCGAAAATGTGGAGTGATATTGTTAAGCAAAATCGTGAGCATTTAATGGTATTATTAAAAGAGTGGATCTCTGAAATGGAAGATTTATATGATACAGTTTCTTCCGGAGATGCAGGCGAGATTCAAAACTATTTTGCAGACGCGAAAGAATACCGTGACTCTTTACCAGTAAGAAAGAGAGGGGCGATTCCTGCCTATCACGACTTATACGTCGATGTTTTAGATAAAGTAGGGGCATTAGCTCACATTACGAGTATTTTAGCGCGCGAAGAAATTAGTATTACGAACTTGCAAATATTAGAAGCACGTGAAGGGTTGCTTGGGGTATTACGTATTAGCTTCCAACGAGAAGAAGATCGTATGAAAGCAAAGCTAGCGCTTGGAGAAGAAAAATACCAAACTTATGAAACAATTTAAATGAGAAGGTGAAAACGTGAAGGAAAGAACAATACAACCTGTTAATAACGGATTAAATGGCAACATTACAATTCCAGGAGATAAATCGATTTCTCACCGAGCTGTTATGTTCGGTGCGATTGCAGAAGGAAAAACAACAATTAAAGGTTTCTTGCCCGGTGCAGACTGTTTAAGTACGATTTCATGTTTTAAAGAAATGGGAGTAGAAATTACGCAAAACGGTGATGAAGTTACTGTAGTTGGTAAAGGATTAGAAGGTTTACAAGAACCGAAAGCTGTATTAGATGTTGGTAATTCTGGTACAACAATTCGATTAATGTCAGGTATATTAGCTAACACACCATTTTTCTCTTGCGTACAAGGTGATGAATCTATCGCAAAAAGACCGATGAAGCGTGTAACAAACCCATTAAAACAAATGGGTGCAAACATTGACGGCAGAGAAGAAGGAACATTTACACCGCTAACAATACGTGGCGGAGATTTAAAAGCAATTGAATATATTTCTCCTGTTGCAAGTGCACAAGTAAAGTCAGCTATTTTACTTGCAGGTCTTCGTGCAGAAGGTGTAACAGCTGTTACAGAACCACATATTTCACGCGACCATACGGAAAGAATGCTTGAAGCATTTGGTGTTAAAGTAAATCGCGAAGGGAAAACAGTGAAGCTGTCAGGTGGACAAAAATTAACAGCAACAAACATTCAAGTGCCAGGTGATGTATCATCAGCAGCATTTTTCTTAGTAGCAGGTGCAATCATCCCAAATAGTAAACTAGTATTACAAAATGTAGGAATGAATCCAACTCGTACAGGTATTATTGATGTTTTAGAGAAAATGGGCGCTACGTTCACTGTAGATCTAATTAACGAAGGGGCATCAGAACCAGCTGCAAATATTACAATTGAAACATCTTCATTAAAAGGAATTGAAATTGGCGGGGATATTATCCCTAGATTAATCGATGAGATTCCTGTAATCGCATTAGCGGCAACGCAAGCGGAAGGAATTACAGTAATTAAAGATGCACACGAATTAAAAGTAAAAGAAACAAACCGTATTGATACAGTCGTTGCTGAGTTAACGAAACTAGGAGCTCGCATAGAAGCAACTGATGACGGCATGATCATTTACGGAAAATCAGCTCTAAAAGGCAATACAGTAAATAGTTATGGTGATCATCGCATCGGAATGATGCTTGCGATTGCTGGCTGCCTGGCAGAAGGAAAAACAATTATTGAAGATGCAGAAGCAGTAGGTGTATCATACCCTACATTCTTCGAAGAACTTCAAAAATTAGCTAAATAAAGTGAAACTTTAATCAGTGGGGGGGGCTTCATCCCCCACTGATTATTAGTTGAACCAATCGGACTTTTACGGGCAGTTGATCTCCTACCTAAATTCTTTGCTTTCGCTAAATTTTGAGGTGGGGGTCTTACTGCCCGTTAAAGCGGGATAAAGTAACGAGAAGCAGATACAGGATGTATCTGCTTTTTTTATTGAATTTGTGTCGTTAAGTTCATATAATTTCATTCACCGTACTGCAATATTTTAAATTATGGTACAATTCAAATAAAGAAGGGGGGAGAAATTTATGAACGTTATACGATTAAAAGAAGACAAATTTAGAGAAGCATTACGCTTATCAGAATACGCTTTTCAATATACAGTAGATGAGGAACGTTTACAGCAACAAATTACAAAAATGAAAGAAAGTCATGAAATATACGGTATTATGGAAGGAGAAGAGTTAGCAGCAAAACTACACCTTATTCCATTTCATATTTACATAGGTAAAGAAAAGTTTAAAATGGGTGGCGTTGCAGGGGTAGCGACGTATCCAGAGTATAGAAGAAGCGGATATGTGAAAGGATTGCTTCAATACTCACTTCAAACGATGAAAAAAGACGGATATACAGTATCGATGTTACATCCATTTGCTGTTTCATTTTACCGTAAATATGGCTGGGAACTTTGTGCGGATCGTCTTGTATGTCATATGACAAAGAGTGATTTAGTTATGAAAAAACAAGTGAATGGTACTGTGAAACGTTTCAATAAAGAAAATCACCCAGAAGAGGTCGAGAAGCTTTATGAAACATTTGCAGAACGTTTTTCTGGTATGCTAGTTCGCAGTGAAAAATGGTGGTTACAAGCTGTTTATGATGATTTAACATTAGCAATTTACTACGATGAAAATAAAATGGCAGCTGGTTATATGTTATATAAAATAGAAAACTATAAAATGACAGTAGATGAATTTGTTCCACTGCACAATGAAGCACGAAATGGTCTGTGGAACTTTATTTGCCAGCATGATTCTATGATTAAAGAACTTGAAATGACAGTAAGCGAAAACGAGCCGTTGTTATATACATTGCAAGAGCCACGTGTGAAGACAGAAATAAAACCATATTTTATGGGAAGAATTGTAGATGTAGAGCAGTTTTTAAAACAATATGAGTTGAACTGGTACAATGTACAGCAAGAAGTGATTTTACATATTACAGATTCATTTGCTCCGTGGAATAATGTAACAGTGAGACTTGCAAATCATGAAATAATAATTGTAGAAGAAACAACGGAAAAAGGAATTAAACTGGATATAACTGCGCTATCGACAATAATGCTTGGATATAAACGTCCATTAGAACTAAATGGACTTGAACTAATTAGTGGAAGTGATGAGGCAATACGGTCATTTGAGAATTTAGTACCAGTGCGTAAGCCCTTTATTTATGATTTCTTTTAGTTTTCATGTATGAAGGTGGGCTATCCCAAGTGAAATTTCGGGATAGCTTCCTCTTATATTGTGAATTTTTGTCTGTAAGTCGATATAACTGCATTTAAAAACAGTAATTATATTTTGTCACACACTTGACTTTTAGTGCTTCTAATTTATAATTAAAAACGGAATGAATTTTCATTCCTGAAATTGAGGTGAAAAAATGGCTAAAAATAAACAAGAAGACATTTTTGATGCGGCAATACAACTTTTTGCAGAACGAGGTTATGATGGTACAACAATTCCGATGATTGCTGAAAAAGCAAAAGTAGGTGCAGGTACCATTTATCGCTATTTTGAAAATAAAGAAGCACTTGTTAATTCTTTATTTACGAAAAGTGTTTTACAACTATCAGAGTTAATAAAAACTGACTTTCCAGTCAACGCAAATATTCGTGAACAGTTTAGCCATACGTACAACCGTTTATTTGAATTTGCGAGACAAAATGCAGATGCTTTTCTTTTTACAAATTCTCACTGTGATAGTTATTTTCTCGATGAACATAGTAATGAAATATTCGAGGACTTTATGGGCTTCTTTATGGACTTAATAGAAGATGGAATCGAAAAAGGTTTTCTTCGTCCACTACCACCAATTGCTTTAATTATCATTGTATATCAACCGATTGAAAAATTAATTAAAGTAATGGAAACAGGGCAATTAGAATATACAGAAGAATTGGTAAAAGAACTGGAAGAAAGTTGTTGGAATGCTATTAGAATCATTTGATTCTATAGCGTTATAAGGACAGGAATGAACATTCATTCCGATGAGGGTATGAAAAAGAAAAGCAGGAGATGATAAATCCGTACAACTTAAGGAATGAATATTCATTCCGGATTTTGCGGTATAATAGAGCTAACAAGTAATTTAATAGAATGATAGGAATGAACGTTCATTCCGAAAAAGTATTTTAAAAAGAATAGGAATGAATATTCATTCCTTCCTTAGCAATTTTCATAACGGGAGATGATTAAAATGAGCAAGCTTAAAAGTTGGAGAAGTTTATCTTTTCTATTATGGATAGTTATTACTATTACAATGATCGTAACAATGCCTAATATGGATAAATTAGTGAAAGAAAAAGGGCACATTACGATTCCTAATACAGAACAAAGTAGTATTGCTGACAAAATGATAAAAGAAATGGATAAAGACGGGACTGAAAAGTATGACATTATAGCTGTTTTTAATAGTGGAAGTAAAACGGCTTTAACAACTGAGCAAAAAGAGGAAATAACAAAAACAATCAACGCTCTGCAAAATGAAAAAGAGCAATTAGGAATAGAGGAAGTTGTTTCACATTTAGATAATAAAGACTTGGAGAAACAATTAGTTTCTAAAGATAATACGACTATTTTAACGCAAATATCGGTAGATAAAAAACATGGTGAAATATCGAAAGTTTCAAATAATCTTCATGAAAAAGTGCAAACGAAAGGGGTAAAAACGTACTTAACAGGAAGTGACTTAATAGCGGGTGATTTTCTTAAATCCTCTCAAGAGGGAGTGAAAAAGACTGAAGTTATTTCAATCATTTTCATTCTTGTAGTATTAATCATTGTATTCCGTTCACCTGTTGTTCCGATTGTTTCTCTTCTTACAGTTGGGGTATCGTACTTAGTTTCAATGGGGATTATTGCTCATCTTGTAGATCAATTTAATTTTCCGTTTTCAAACTTTACGCAAGTCTTCGTAGTAGTCGTTTTGTTTGGAGTGGGAACAGACTATAACATTTTATTATTTACGAGATTTAAAGAGGAATTAAGTAAACAAGAAAACGCATTTTTAGCTACGAAAGAAACATTTAAATCGGCAGGAAAAACCGTATTGTATAGCGGGATAGCGGTACTTATTGGTTTTGCATCACTTGCTTTAGCAAGTTTTAAATTATATCAATCTACTTCCGCGGTAGCAATTGGTGTTTTAGTATTACTACTCGTTTTAACCACGTTAAATCCATTTTTCATGGTCCTATTAGGAAAAGGAATGTTTTATCCAGTTAAAAATTTTAAAGGTCATGAAGATAGCCGCCTGTGGGGAGCCTTTGCGAAAAACTCAGTAGCAAGGCCATTTGTAGCTTTAATTATTGTATTCGTGATATCGATTCCTTTCGTATTAAAATATTCTAACACACTTAATTACAATGATTTATTTGAAGTAGACAATAAGTACGAATCAAAGATGGGGATTAATGTAATAGAAGAGCATTTTCCACCTGGTTTTTCTTCACCAAGTACGTTAGTCATTCAATCTAACAAAAAATTAGATGAAGGGATGTCTTTACAAACTTTAGATGAGTTAACTGATAAAATTTCGAAAGTTAAAGGTGTTTCAGAATTATATGCACCGACACGTCCAACTGGAGATAAGATAAAAGAATTATATATAAATAAACAAGCCGGAGAACTAAATACAGGATTAGGAGATGCTAATGGTGGCATAAAAGAAATCAATGATGGATTAACGGATGCTAAAAATAAAATGGGTGGTAATGACTCAGACGGCCTCGCAAATGTTCAAAAGTTAATTGATGGAACGAACGAGGCGAAAAATGGTGTATCTGCTTTAGGGACAGCGTTGAATCAATTATCGAATGGAATAAACGAGGGGGCACAAGGAGCACAGCAAATTGAGAGTGGGTTAACTTTAGTAAGTGAAAATATAAATGTCCTATCTAATGCAACGTCACAGCTTCATGCTGGTTATGCACAGTTAGAAAAAGGTTTAAGTTCTTACGATCAATACTTCGGAAGTATTTCTCAAGCGATTGACGGTGCGAAAAAAGGATACGAACAAATTGAAATGTTAATGACCAATTTCGTTCAAACGAAACAGGAATTAGCAAATGATCCGAACATACTGCAAACGATAGGAATTGCTAAAGAGGCTCAAAAGCAATTAAGTGTACTATCAAAAGAATTAAATGAATTAGCGATGCAGCATAAAGTAGCTATGGGTTCATTTAAAGAAGCGAACCAATCGTTATTGAAAGTTGATAACGGTTTAAAAGAAATGACTAATGGAGTTAATAAGTTACAAAAAGGAGCAACTGAGCTTAAAAATGGATTAAATGAAGGTGCTTTAGGTTCAAAACAAATTGCGAACAAGTCATCTGAGTTACAAACCGGATTAACAAAAATAAATGATGGGCAAGGCCAGCTATTAACCGGATTGAAAGACTTGCAAGAAAAAATGGGGCAATTACAATCAGGCTTATCTAAAAGTACAGAAGGGCTTGGAAAAGTAAGTAACGGCCTGAATGACGCACAGAAATATTTAGGCGAGCTAAATGAATCAAAAAGCTCTGAAAAGTTTTATATTCCAAAAGAAGTTTTAGAGGGAGAAGATTTCCAAAAAGCTTTGAATACGTATATGTCACATGATAGAAAGACTGCTAAAATGACAATCATTTTAGGCGTAAATCCATATTCAAAAGAAGCGATGCCGATTATTCAAGAAATCAATAAAACGATAGATGGCACTTTGAAGGGGACGGAATTAAATAATGCGAAAACAGCAATCGGAGGAACAACAGCTAGAAATGTTGATTTAAAAGAAGTAACTGGGCAAGATTTCTTACGTACAGCTACAATTATGTTAATTGGAATTGCGATCGTATTAATCGTGATTACGCGTTCATTATTAAATACAATCTTTATTATTGGATCGTTACTATTAGCGTACTTTGCATCATTAGGGATAAGTGAACAAATTAGTATGCATGTTTTACATGTAGATTCATTAAGCTGGAATGTTCCATTCTTTAGTTTCATAATGATTGTCGCTTTAGGAGTGGATTATAGTATTTTTGTAATGATGAGATACAATGAGTTAGAAGGGGACCCAGCGACGAAAATTGTAAATGCATCTCGTCACATAGGGGCAGTCGTATTATCGGCGGCACTTATTTTAGGTGGTACATTTGCTGCATTAATCCCTTCAGGTGTATTAACGCTTATACAAGTAGCATCCGTAGTTGGCGTTGCGCTGTTACTATTAGCTATCATTGTTATGCCAATATTGTTACCTGCTTTAATAGGGTTAACGAGTAAAATGAAAAATTATACAAAGAAATTAAGCAAAAGAAAATAAAAGAATCCCCTTTTAAACGGGGATTCTTTTATTTAATAAATTTGTCCATCACGTCTTTATATTTTGCAAACTCTTCATCTTTCATATCGCCATTCATTTGTAAAAGAAAATTGCCTTTTGCGTGTGTATGAGAGAATACCGTAGGAGCAGAATTTCCTAATTTATCGTAATATTTCTTAACTTTTTCTAGGTCTTCTTTCTTTGTAATTTCGAATAATCGACCGCTTTTATCTTCACCAAGAGTTGGTACGACAATACGTTTTCCTTCTTTTTGAAGGTTATCAAATTTTTTTCGCGGAAGATCCGTTTGATTTTCTACTTGGAGACCAACATTTTTAAACTCAGTGATAATCGAATCGACAGTTACTTTTGTTTCTTTTTTTCTCTTGTTTTGGTTCAGTGGGTGTTTTTGTATTGTTACTTCTACATGCAGTTAAGGAAGCAATTGATAAACATAATGCTCCAATTATAAATATTTTCTTCAACATAAAACCACCTTAAAGTGTGTATGTAACTTTAATATAATTAAAAATAAAGGTATTATTCAAGTTTGAAAAGAAAGGAATAGCAATCAACCGTTGCTATTCATCCAGCTTCTACTATATAATAGCTATAGTCTACAATAATTGAGTCGTTATATGCGATTTTTAAGACAATCGGTGAGAAAACGCTGAAATAAGCGGTATTAGTAGGAGGACACAAATGATTACAGTAAGTAACGTTAGTTTGCGTTTCGCGGATCGCAAATTATTTGAAGATGTTAACATAAAATTCACGCCAGGTAACTGCTACGGTTTAATCGGAGCGAACGGTGCTGGTAAATCGACATTTCTAAAGATTTTATCTGGAGAAATTGAACCATCAACAGGTGATATACATATTACGCCGGGTGAGCGTCTAGCAGTATTAAAACAGAACCACTTCGAATATGAAGAGTTCCCAGTATTAGAAACAGTAATTATGGGTCACACGCAACTTTACAAAGTAATGCAAGAGAAAAATGCCATTTACATGAAAGAAGACTTTAGTGATGAAGATGGTATGCGTGCTGCTGAACTTGAAGGTGAGTTCGCTGAGCTTAACGGTTGGGAAGCTGAGTCAGAAGCTGCAATCTTACTAAAAGGACTTGGTATTGGTGAAGATCTTCATGATAAGAAATTGTCAGAATTAACTGGGTCAGAGAAAGTAAAAGTATTACTTGCTCAAGCTTTATTCGGTAAACCGGACATTCTATTACTAGATGAGCCTACCAACCACTTGGACTTAAAAGCGATTCAATGGTTAGAAAACTTCTTAATGAACTTTGAAAATACAGTAATCGTTGTATCCCATGACCGTCACTTCTTAAATAAAGTTTGTACGCATATGGCTGATCTTGATTTCGGTAAAATTCAACTTTATGTTGGTAACTATGACTTCTGGTATGAGTCAAGCCAATTAGCTTTAAAATTAACACAAGATGCTAATAAGAAAAAAGAAGAGAAAGTAAAAGAGTTACAAAACTTCATTGCACGCTTTAGCTCAAACGCATCTAAAGCAAAACAAGCAACTTCTCGTAAAAAACTTTTAGATAAAATTACATTAGATGATATTAGACCATCATCACGTCGTTACCCATTCGTTGGCTTCACACCAGAACGCGAAGTAGGAAATGACTTATTAACAGTTGAAGGTCTTTCTAAAACAATTGATGGCGAAAAAGTGTTAGATAATGTGTACTTCACTTTAAATAAAGGTGATAAAGTTGCATTTATCGGTCGTAACGATATTGCGATGACAACATTATTTAAAATCCTTATGGGTGAGATGGAGCCAGATAGTGGTTCATTCAAATGGGGCGTTACAACATCTCAATCTTACTTCCCAAGAGATAACTCTAAATACTTTGAGAACAGTGACTCCAACTTAGTTGATTGGTTACGCCAATTCTCTCCACAAGATGAGTCAGAAAGCTTCTTACGTGGTTTCTTAGGCCGTATGTTATTCTCAGGTGAAGAAGTTAAGAAGAAAGTTTCTGTACTATCTGGAGGAGAAAAAGTTCGTTGTATGCTATCTAAAATGATGTTAAGTGGTGCAAACGTAATCACACTTGACGATCCAACGAACCACTTAGACCTTGAGTCTATCACTGCATTAAACAACGGTTTAATCGCATTCAAAGGTACAATGTTATTCACATCTCATGACCATCAGTTCATACAAACAATTGCAAACCGCATTATCGAAGTAACGCCAAACGGTGTAATCGATAAAGAGGCTACTTACGATGAGTTCTTAGAAAATGAAGAACTTCAAAAACAAGTAGATGCAATGTACAAAGGTCAATAATAAATGATAAAAATCCTCGCTCTCGTTATGAGAGCGAGGGTTTTTTTAATTATTGTTTTTATGGATTGTGAATAATTATTCAACAATAGCTTTAGCGGAGGGGGAGAGATTTTGATGTTGCATATAGAGGAATGGTTGAGGTATGAATATACTTGAAATACGTGAAGAGATTTAATATACATAGAAAAAAACACATGCTTTCAATTATGAATTTAATTATATTACATTAATGTTCCAGAACTGGAGACATATTTATTTGCGAAGCAGTGAATAAAGGTATATAGTATGTGATGTCATAATTAGTGGATGAATCTTGGGAGAAAACAGGAAATGTTACAAATTTATTTTGTTAAATAGAAACCAAGGTCAAAATGTCTGGAAAGAAATAGTTGAATAAATACTAGCTTCAAATTATAATTACTAGTATTCTTCATATAGTTAAATAGATAAAATCTATGTGAAGATAAAAATTGAATAGAGAGACAGACTTATAAAAAAATAAGCCTTGGATGATCAAAAGAGGTGGAGAAATGAAACAATTCTTATTAAAAAGCAAAAGTGTGCTAAGCAATCATTTTGGATTCTTTCTGTTTGCCGTTATTTTATTTTGGCTTAAAACATATGCAGCTTATGTAACGGAATTTAATTTAGGAATTTCAAACACAATCCAAAAATTCTTGCTGTTTTTCAACCCGCTTAGTTCAGCAGTTCTATTTTTAGGACTTGCATTATTCGCAAAGGGGAAACGTGCTTACATTTGGTTAATTGTTATTAATTTGTTAATGTCCATACTTTTATACGCAAACGTAGTATATTATCGTTTTTTCAGCGACTTTATTACGTTCCCGACATTAACACAAACGAATAACTTTGGAGATTTAGGCGGTAGTATTTTTGCATTACTACACGTGTATGATCCACTATATTTCTTAGATACAATCATTTTAATTGTTTTAGTTGCGTCAAAATTTGCAAACCCAAAACCTGTTCGTGTTGCGAAACATAAAGTATCACTAGTATTTGTAGCAGGTATTTTATTATTCAGCATTAACTTAGGTCTTGCAGAATCCGATCGTCCTGAATTATTAACAAGAACATTCGATCGTAATTATATTGTGAAATATTTAGGGGCATACAACTATACGATTTATGATGGTATTCAAAGTGCGAAAGCATCAACAGAACGAGCGTTAGCTGATGGAGATAATATGACAGAGGTTAGAAATTATCTTGCATCAACATATGCAAGTCCAAATCCTGAGTACTTCGGTAAAGGAAAAGGAATGAACGTAATTTATATTCATTTAGAGTCATTCCAAAACTTTTTAATTGATTATAAATTAAACGGGCAAGAAGTTACACCGTTCTTAAATTCATTTACAAAAGATGCGAATACGTTATACTTTGATAACTTCTTCCATCAAACAGGGCAAGGTAAAACATCTGATGCTGAGTTCATGCTAGAAAACTCAATGTATGGATTACCGCAAGGATCTGTTTTTACAAATAAAGCTCATAACACGTATCAATCAGCACCAGCTATTTTAGGTCAACAAGGATACACATCAGCTGTATTCCACGGTAACTACAAAACATTTTGGAACCGAGATGATATATATAAATCATTTGGTTTCAATAAATTCTTTGATGCGTCATACTATGATATGAATGAAAAAGATGTAGTAAACTATGGATTAAAAGATAAACCGTTCTTTAATGAATCAATTCCGTTATTACAAACATTGAAACAACCGTTTTATACGAAGTTCATTACGTTATCGAACCATTTCCCTTACCCGATTGATAAAGCGGAAGCGACGATTGAACCAGCCAAAACAGGTGACTCTTCAGTGGATACGTATTTCCAAACAGCACGTTATTTAGATGAGTCTGTAAAAGGATTCTTGGATTACTTGAAGCAATCTGGTTTATACGATAACTCAATTATCGTTATGTACGGTGACCATTACGGTATTTCAGATAATCATGGCGCAGCAATGTCTCAAGTAATGGGTAAAGAAATGAACTCATTTGAAAATGCACAACTGCAACGTGTACCATTAATCATTCGTGTTCCAGGAATGAAAGGCGGCGTACAACATCAATACGGCGGAGAAATTGATGTTCTTCCAACATTATTACACTTATTAGGTACAGATACGAAAAATTATGTCCAGTTTGGATCTGATTTACTATCACCAGAGCATAAACAAGTCGTTCCATTCCGTAACGGTAACTTCGTAAGTCCAACAGTTACTGCACTGAACGGCAAATACTATGATACAGCTACTGGTAACGCTGTAGAATTAACAGACGAAATAAAACAAAATGAACAAATGGTTCAAAAATCACTAAAATACTCTGACCAAGTCGTAAATGGTGACTTATTACGATTCTACACACCGGAAGGATTTACACCGGTCGATCGATCGAAGTACAACTATAACCATCGTGATAAAAATAAAACGAAGGTAAAGACGACTGAAGACGGGGAAACGAAATAAATATTAAGAGCGCTACTCATATGAGTAGCGCTCTTGTTTGTAAATAGAACGTTGTCATTATAGAGAAACATCTTTAGTTTTTTGTTTCATCTTTCCAAAGAATACTACACCGGCAATGATAATAATGATAAATGCCCATTTAATAAAAGGGTTACTTTCAAAAAATGCAGCGAACCATTTTTCATCTACAATCATTTTTGCAGCAGTATAAGCTAAAACAGCTGCTCCAATTGTAATAATGATAGGATACCGGTCAACCCATTTTAAAATTAATGTACTGCCCCAAACAACTACTGGAATAGAAACTAATAGTCCAATGATTACTAAAGAGAAATTGCCATGCGCAGCCCCTGCAACAGCGAGAACATTATCAATTCCCATTAATGCATCAGCTATAATAATGGTTTTAATAGCAGACCAAAATCCTTCTTCTGCTTTAATATCATGATCTTTGCCCTCAGCAATTAATTTGTAAGCAATCCATATAAGAAGTACACCACCAATTAGAAGTAGCCCTGGTATTTTTAACAACCAAACGACAACTAAGGTAGCGAGGGCTCTAATCGCGATAGCTCCGATAGTTCCCCATATAATCACTTTCTTTTGTTGATCTTTCGGTAATCGCCTTGCTGCTAATCCAATTACGATGGCATTATCACCGGCTAACACTAAATCAATTACAATGATGGCAAGTAAGGCAGACAAATATTCGGCTGAAAGAAAATCCATACACATATCACTCCTTAAGAGTAATATGTGCTAAAGTGTTGATAATATAAAAAATAGGATTGAATTTGTATATTCAACCCTTAATGTTTTACTGTATTTTGATATATATGTTTTAAATTCTTATAAGTCGCTTTTGTAGTCTTTTTTCTTTTCTCTTTCTTAATTTTCGAATCATCTTATGAATCCGGTTTGCCTTTCTCTCATCCCATTTATCACTTCTGGTTCTATGAATAGACTTATCTTCCTTAGCACGAAAACGTCGTACTTTTTTACGAAAGAAAGAGGGATTCTACCAATGACGCCTTGTTTTTCTAATGAATCTTCTTTGCCTAGATACCAATCAGGATGAGATAATAAATAGTTGAAATCGAATATTATTCCGTATTCTTTATCCATATAGGTATACCATTCATCTAATGTGCACTTATTTTTTGTGTGTAAATATATTGATTGATCCATCAGTCATAGCACAGCACCAATAGCTAAAATAGCTCTATAGTACTCATTCTTTCGGTTTGGATAATTAGTTGCTTCCCAGACCCAAATAGGATAGTTACCTTCGTAATGAGGTAATCTTGTTTTAGCAACGCGCACCATCCAGTCATATGAATATTTATCGTCTACATCGATGACTTCTTTATTACCTTCTAAATAACCAAGTTTCTTAAATTGTTTCCAAGCTTCTTCAGTTTGTACTGTATATAAGATCATATAACGCCTACTTATAGCATTTGATGTTTCAAAGGTACATTTATTTGATTTTTTCTTGCTAAAAGGGAACGGACATACATTATAGAAATGCTGAATTTCTATATGAGAACATTCCAAAACGATAAAAAAGACTCAATAACCTACTAGAGGAAATCAAGTCTTTTTTATTACATACGATTATCATGCCAGAAGTTTAATGGGAAGTGTTCGTTCTCACTATAGGCTTCTAATTCATATCCTTTTTCTTTCAGTCCTTTAATAATACCAGGTACTGCTTTAACTGATTGTGGATGAATGTCGTGCATAAGAATAACTTCTGCTGGTTTATTAGCACCATTTAGAACGTTTTCTACAATTTTAGCTGATGCAGCGTCAACAGGCATTTTGTTATATCTCCAGTCTAATGAATCGATTGTCCAATCCCAAACTTTTAGCCCATTCTCAACAACTTTGTTACGAAGAGCTTCGTTTAATCCTGGCATTGAGCCGTAAGATGGACGAGTTAATACGGGGGATTTACCTAGAACGCCAGCGATTAAGCCTTGATCTTCTTTCATTTCATCTACGTAATGACCTTCAGTGTAAAGTTTTTTGTAGTTATGAGTCATACTGTGCATCCCAACGTAGTGGCCTTCAGCATCTTCACGCTTTACAAGATCAGGAAAAGCTTTTACATTTGAACCAATAAGGAAGAATGTTGCTTTTGCATTTTCTCTCTTTAACATATCTAAAAGCTCAGCTGTGTACTTTCCAGGACCATCATCAAATGTTAAGTAAGCTACTTTTCTAACTTGCCCATTATATTGTTTTGGAGCTTCTTTTGGTGCAAGAGATGATTGAATTTCACTTACAAGTTGAACAGATTTTGCTTCATCCTCTGTACTTGCTAGAGCAGTATGTGCTGATCCTAAAGCCGCTTCGTATGTAAATAATACTCCCGCGCAAATCAACATAGCCCTTTTTACTAAAGTTGTCATTCGAATTCCATTGTGCATAATTTTCCTTCTCTCTATAAAAGTTCTACTCTACTATATTAGCAATTATAGGGAGGTAATTGCAAAAAAACTTTTTTACAAGCGCAAAAAAGTTTGTCCAAAAGTATGCAAGATTTCATTATTTTGCAGGTTTACTAAAATGAAACAAGAATTGAATGAAAATGCATGTAATGTGTTCATATCTATAGTAAACCCAATGAGTGAGTTAGTAGGGGATTGAATACAGAGAATGCTAGCGAAGAGGATTTCTGTTGCATTAAAAAGCATCTGTAAAATTTCACATACCGTATTTAAAAAATAAATATAGGAAAACCAAAAAGTAATGTAGAATATATCGTACATACATATATGAAGTCAACATAAAAGATAAAGAGGTGGGCATATGTTACTTGAGGAAGTAATGCGGCAACTAGAGGAATATGGAACAGAACAAAATTGTAAAACGTATAAAAACCATGGAGCGAAAGAGCCACTATTCGGAGTTAGTTTTGCTAATTTAAAATTGTTAAAAAAGAAGATAAAAAAAGATCATGATTTAGCAATTTTATTATGGGAAACAAAAAATATGGATGCAATGACTTTAGCAACAATGATATTAGATCCAAAGAAAGTCACGACAAAACTGCTAAATAAATGGGTACAGGAAGTTGATTATTATTGTTTAATGGACGTTTTGATGACGGCTATTTGTACGTCGCCAATTGCGATAGAAAGAATGGAAGAATGGACAAAGTCTGATGATGAATGGATTGGAAGAGCAGGTTGGTCTTTATTAGCAAATATAGCGATTAAAAATAAAACGTTATATGATGATTTCTTCTCATCTTATTTAGAAGAAATTAAAACAAATATACATAATGAAAAAAATAGAAAAAAAGAAGCGATGAATCGTGCTTTAATTGCGATAGGCATTCGTAATGAAGACTTAGAGCGAAAAGCGATTGAAATTGCACGTGTAATTGGAAAAGTACAGGTTGATCACGGGGCAACATCATGCAAAACACCAGACGCAGAACCGTATATAAAAAAAGCGAGAGAAAGAGCTGAAAAAAAGAAAGTGAAATAAGAAAAGGGGAACGGTTATGAAAGCAATGGAAGCGGCAAAAAGCATAATTACATCACAATTTCCGAATTGTGATGTAGCTTTACTTGGAGGAAGCGTTGCAAGAGGAGAAGCGACAAAAACATCGGATCTGGACATTGTAATAATAGATCGTAGTTTGTCATCTTGTTATAGAGAATCTTTCTATAGTAATGGATGGCCAGTTGAGGTATTTGTACATAATTTTGAAACGTTAAAAACCTTTTTTAAAATGGATTGTGACCGCGGAAGACCTTCGTTACCACAATTAGTTGCAGAAGGTATTGTGTTAAAAGGGGAAGATGAAATTGTTGAGAAATTAAAAAGCGAAGCGAATGAGTTACTAAATAAAGGACCAGCTAAATGGACAGAAGAAATGATGGAGCAGAAGCGTTATTTTATTACAGATACTTTGGATGATTTTATTGGTGCATCAAAAAGAGAAGAAGAGTTGTTTATCGCGAATTTATTAGCTGGTTTATTACATGAATATGTATTAAGGGTAAATGGGAAATGGCTTGGAAGTTCAAAATGGTTTATAAGGGTACTTAGAATATATGATGAACATTACGCAGATCAATTTGTAGCGGCGTTCGATCATTTTTATACAACAGGAGAGAAAATGAAATTAATTACTTTTGTAGAAAAAACGCTAGAACAGTATGGAGGAAGAATGTTCGAAGGGTTTTCTATAGGAAAATAAGAAGGGGATAACACAATGAATGTACCAGTTGTTCAATTAAGAGAACTGACACTAGATGATGTAGAAGATCGATATCAATGGTCATTAGATACACAGGTAACGAAATATTTAGTTGTACCAGATCAATATCCACCGTTCACTCGTGAAGATACGAAAATATGGATTGAAGCATGTATAAATCGAAAAAATGGTTATGAACAAAGAGCTATCACTGCAGAGAACGGCATACATATTGGATGGGTAGATCTTAAAAACTTTGATAAGACAAATAAAAATGCAGAACTGGGAATCGCGATTGGTAATAAAGAGTATTGGGGCAAAGGATATGGAATAGCAGCTCTATATGGTATGTTACAGCTAGCATTCTTTGAATTTAAATTAGAAAAAGTTTGGCTACGTGTAGACGAAGATAATTTTCAAGCTAGAAAGAGCTATGAAAAGGCTGGTTTTGTTTGTGAAGGACTAATGAGAAATGATCGATTACGTCAAGGGAAGTTCATTCATCGTTATCGCTATAGTATGTTAAGAGAAGAATACGAATCTATAAATAGTAGTTTATAAAAATATTATGTTAACTTTAAGGGGCTGAAGAAATATGATTCGATTACTTACGAAAGAAGATGCAAAAAAATATTGGGACTTACGTTTACAGGCATTACAAGTAAATCCAGAGGCATTTGTAACAACTTATGAAGAGGCGATTCGTCAAGAAAACCCGATTAAGCGAGTGGAAAGAAATTTAACAGCTGCTACTAGTTGTACATTCGGTGCTTTTAATGAAGATCATCAATTAGTTGGAGTTGTCACTTTACTAACAGAAGAGAAAGAGGCGTATAAACATAAAGGACATATCGTTGCGATGTATGTAGATGCAAGTAATCGAAGAAGTGGCCTTGCACGTGAGTTAATACGTAAGGTAATTGAAAGAGCAAGAGAAATGGACTTGGAACAATTGACCTTAGGTGTTGTGTCTACAAACGTGCCAGCAAAGAAGTTTTATGAATCAATGGGCTTTAAAACGTATGGGATTGAAAAGAGAGCTATAAAGATGAATGGTGTGTATAGTGATGATGAACATATGGTGTTGTTCTTGTAAGAGAGGGAGTTTAGTATGAAAGATCTTTATATAGACAAAAATATAAACCCGCAAGTAGCAATTTTGTATGCGACGGTTACTGATACATTTAAAAGACTGCAAAAGTTAGTGGAAGGAACTGACGAAAAAGAGCTGGCATTTAAAGGAACAGAAAATAATGAAAATAGTATTGGACAACTACTTCAACATTTAGCAGTTGTCGATTTACATTGGGTGTACCGCTTAAAAGGAGAAGCAATTCCACAGGTACTTGATAATATATATGGACCTATGTTAAATGAAGTAGGAAAACTGCCAAGAGTAAGAAAACAGACGTTGCAACAATTAATGCAAGATTATGAAGTTGTTCAACATATGCTTTATGAGGAGTGTATGAAACTAACAGAAAATGATTTAACACGAGAAGTTTTTTATGAAAAGGGAGAAAATACGACTATAAGATGGGGGATATGGCATATAGCTGATCATAATCGATACCATCAGGCTCATATTAGTCGTTTAAGAAGACTATATAGTGCTAGAATTCATGCGAGATAAAGAGTTCGAATTTTAATTATATTTATTTTGTTGTATAGTATAAGAAGAAACTAAACAAGGGGTTTTATCATGAAAGCTATTGCAGTAGGGATATTGGCATCATTTTTCTTTGCCTTTACCTTCGTTTTAAACCGGGCGATGGACTTAGAAGGTGGAAGCTGGATTTGGAGTGCTTCATTACGGTACTACTTTATGGTTCCAATGCTTTTACTTATTGTCATGTATAGGGGAAACTTAAAGCAACTCTTTCAATTTATGAAAAACAATCCGAAAGAATGGTTAGTGTGGAGTATCGTTGGATTTGGTCTCTTCTATGCACCACTTAGTTTTGCTGGAGCTTTTGGACCTGGTTGGCTCGTTGCATCAACATGGCAAATTACGATCGTCGCAGGGATTTTGTTAACACCATTTTTTGCGGTAGATCCATTACATAAAAAACTCCCAATGAAGGAATTAGTTATGTCGGGTATTATTTTATGCGGTGTTGTACTCATGCAAGTAGAACATGCTTCGTCGTTAGGAATTCGTGAAACTGTTTTATGTGTCGTTCCTGTACTTATTGCAGCGTTTGCGTATCCTCTTGGAAACCGAAAAATGATGCAAGTTTGTAAAGGGGAGTTAGATGTATTCCAGCGAGTTCTTGGTATGACATTAGCAAGCTTACCATTTTGGTTTTTACTATCTGGTTATGAAGTATCAACAGGTGGTCTACCGTCAATTAGCCAAGTTTTCCAATGTTTTATTGTAGCGGTTAGTTCTGGTTTAATCGCGACCGTACTATTCTTCTTTGCGACAGATCTTGTAAAAGATGATCCACAAAAACTAGCAACAGTGGAAGCAACTCAGTCTGGGGAGGTTTTATTTGCGCTAGTAGGAGAACTTATCTTGTTATCTGCACCAATTCCGTCATCTTTATCTTGGATTGGTATGAGCCTCGTTATTATCGGAATGATACTACATAGTTATGTAGCGGTCGTTGTGAAGAAAGAAGAAAAAATAACTGCGTAATGAGATTAGCTCTATATATAAAGAGCTAATCTTTTTTCGTACAAAGGAATGATGAAATGAATTTGCAATGTGTTGAACAAATTGAGAAAGATCCCATTTTAAATGTACTCCTGTATGCAGTCGGCCCAAGTGAAACTAGCAAAAAGAAAGCAGTTTTATTTTATGAAAGGAATAAAGGGACATTGCATAGATATGAGGAAAAGGCTTGTATAGGTATTGAAATAATCGGAGTAAATAAAGCAAGAATATGCCATATAGCAGTCGCTCCACAATATCGTAATAAAGGAATTGCGTTGCAAATGATAAAGGAAGTAGTAAGAATGCATCAATTGACTTATCTAGAGGCAGAGACAGACGATGAGGCAGTAGAATTTTATAAGAAAATTGGTTTTCAGGTTAAAAGTTTAGGAGAAAAATATCCGGGGAGTGAAAGGTTTCATTGTTACTTGGAAAAATAGTGTGAAAATATGCAAATGTACATATTGTGTTTCGTTTGAAAAAAGTGATATTTACATTATATAATAAAGGTATCTGGAAAAATATAGATAATAGAAATTAGGTGTATAACACATGAGAATGGATAAAAGTAAATTTATAAAAATCGCTACTTCAATAGGGGTGTCATCTTTTTTATTAACGGGCTGTGGCGATTATGAAGAAGAAACTGCACAGAAAGAAAGTACCGCTGTTAAAACAGATGGTGCAAAACAAGGAAATGAACAAGAAACATTAAATTGTGATGATAAAGCCCCAACTAATGAAAATGTAGAAAAAGATGAGTTATGTAAGGAAAATAATCCATCGTTTTCATCGTATAATGAAAATTCACATTTACCAATACTTCCGTTTGTAGCAGGATATTTATTAGCAAGCAGAACTTCAAATATGAATTATACAGCAAAACCAAATGTAATGAAGAAACCATATACGAACAATATTATTCCTTATCGTGAAAAAGATGAGCGTAGAACTGGCGGCAGCGGTGGTGGAGGGTATTACGGTGGAACTAACAGTAACAATAGTAATTCTTCCAATAAAGTGGATTTAAATAAACAACAGCCAAATCCATCAAATAAAGTGACGCCAGATACAAATGCGCCGAAATCATCTACGACACAAACACCGAAAGTGAATTCTGGTTCAAGTGGAATTGGGAATGCAAAAGCGCCAGCCGGATCTTAACACGAAAGGATAATAGGGTTATGTATACAGAACAAGAACAGAAAGAGTATATGAAAGTATGGTTTTCACTTGCAGAAGAGGCTGGTAGGAATGGATTTACTTGGCCGAGTCTATTAGAAAATGAAGAATGGAATCAATATATGGCAACAGGTATGTATCGTATGCCAGTAAAAACTTATACTGCTATTTCAAAAGCGACAGAAGAAATTATGTATGTGTTATATAGAACGTATCAATATATTCTCAATACGACAGAAGATTTTCAAAAACTAGGATTTCCAGCTGAAACGTGGGAAATTGCGAGAATGAAACATAATGGTTTGTTTTCATATTTTACAAGGTTTGACTTTATCGTAAATGGTGAAGATATAAAGTTAATAGAAGTAAATTGTGATACACCAACAGGTTATTTAGAGCCATCTGTCGCAAATGAAGTGTTGTGCCGTTATCACGATGTAAATCACCCAAATCATATAGAAGAGCATATTGTGCAGGCATGGGAACAAATTAAACATGACTATAATATAGATCCTAGAGAAACGATTTATTTCACGAGTTATGATTGGCATGATGAAGATCATCGAACGGTTCAATTTTTAAGAAGCTATTGTTTAGATCAGGCAACGGATTATATAGGTATACAAGATATTGTCGTGGCAGATGATGGTATATATACGCCAAATGGTGAGAGAATTCATTATTTATATAGACTATATCCAATTGAATATTTAGTTTCAGACGCTGATAAAAACGGGAAAAGAATTGGACTTCAGTTTTTAGATCATATAGCGCAAGGCAGAGTGAAAATCATTAATCCACCAGCTGCTTTTCTTATGCAAAATAAAAGTATACTCGCATTAATTTGGCAACTTTACGAAGAAGAAGTTTTCTTTGAGGAAGAAGAGCGAGGAATCATTCAGAAATACTTCCTACCAACATATTTTACAAATAAACCATTTATAGAAAGAAATGAATCCTATGTTTCTAAACCTTTATACGGCCGTGAAGGCGGAGGAGTATCTATATTTGAAAATAATGAACTATTAGCTGAAGATAAAACAGAGTATTACTTTGAACAGCGGAAAATATATCAGAAATACATAGAAATGCCTGACTATACAATTGACACATGGGATGGTCCATATACCGGTAAACTATTAATTGGTTCACACTGTATTAGCGGGAGAGCTGCTGGTTTATTTTTACGTGTAGGTGAGAAAATAACGGGAAACTTATCGATGTTTACTGGAGTTACAAATGAAGGATAAATGAACAAAGAGCTTATCATTTTTGATGAGCTCTTTGTTTATTTATAGCGTTTTTATTGTTTTGATGTAACGCCTTCATGTTTCTTCTTTTGTTATATAAAATCAATATATTGTCATTTTTCACGTAGATAAAAATGATTAAGTTAAAAATTGAGAAAAATATGATAATATATGTATGTAGTAGTTTAAAATAAAGTGGGGGAACAACCGTGAAAATGAATGACATAGTGGCAAGTACACAATTGCCAAATACAATCAAAACAATTACAAATGATTTAAGAAAATTAGGGTTAGAAAAAGGAATGACGGTTATCGTGCATTCTTCGCTAAGTTCTATCGGCTGGATATCTGGTGGGGCGGTTGCGGTAGTTGAAGCATTAATGAAAGTTGTTACAAAAGAAGGAACAATCATTATGCCAACGCAATCTTCAGATTTATCTGATCCGAAACATTGGTCAAGACCGCCTGTTCCTGAAGATTGGTGGCAGATTATCCGTGATAATGTCCCAGCTTATGATCCTCGCATAACACCAACAAGAGGCATGGGGGAAATAGTTGAATGTTTTCGTACATATCCGAATGTAGTACGCAGTAACCATCCATTAGGAAGTTTTGCTGCATGGGGAAGACACGCAGAAGAAATAACGGTGAATCAGTCACTATCGATGAGTTTAGGAGAAGAATCTCCTTTAAGAAAAATATATGATTTAGACGGATACATAGTATTAATTGGTGTTGGATATGACTCCAATACGTCTGTACATTTATCAGAAGTACGTTCTGGTGCATGTGAGTTAATAAAAGTAGGGGCACCCATTATAGAAAATGGTGAAAGAGTATGGAAAGAGTTTGTTGATATGGATTATGATTCTGAAAGGTTTGTAGAAATCGGTGTAGAGTTTGAGCAAAAGGGTACTGTAACAATGGGGAAAATAGGAAACGCAAAGTGTCGTCTTATGAAACAACGAGATATCGTTGACTTTGGAACAGAATGGTTTCGTAAGAAAAATCAGTAAGGGATGGTTACAATGAAGGGGAAAAAGGTATTAATTACAAGTGGTGGTTGTTTAGAAAAATGGGACCAAGTGCGTGGTCATACGAATATGGCAAAAGGAACAATTGGAAGAATACTTGCTGAAGAGCTTATATGTAAAGGAGCGCATGTTATATATTTACACGGTTATTTTGCCGAGAAACCAAACGATATAAATAATCAATTAGAATTACACCCATTTGAAGGAATTGTTGATTTACAAGATAAAATGAAAAGTATCATTACGCATGAAAAAGTTGATGCAGTTATTATGGCAGCGGCTGGATCAGATTGGATTGTGGACAAAATTTGTGATCAAGATGGGAATGTTCTTGATATGAATGGAAAAATTTCAAGTGATATAGCGCCAATTATTCATTTTCAAAAGGCACCGAAAGTATTAAAACAAATAAAAAAGTGGGATGCAGAAACAGTGCTCGTAGGCTTTAAGCTTGAAAGTGATGTAAATGAAGAAGAACTGTTTGAAAAAGCAAAAAATAGAATGGAAGAAGCAAAGGCGAGTATAATGATTGCGAATTCACCACATTCTTTATATTCGCGCGGAGCAATGCACTACGTAATTGGACAAGACGGTAAAGGGAAGCTATGTAATGGGAAAGATGAAACAGCGAAAGAAATTGTCAAAAGGTTAGAAGTACTATGTAATCACATTACTACTTTTTAATTTTAAGTATTTGGATAAGAGTAAATCCGCATAGTATAAATAGGTAAGTGAAACTTTAATTTATGGGAATTTTACTTTTACACAAACGTTAACCATTCAATATGGATACATAGAATAATTGGTGAGGAGTGAATTCTATGGAACATTTATTAAAGCAAGCTATTAAACTCCGGAAAGAAAAGAAATATGCGCAGTCTAAAGAGATACTCATTGGATTAACAAACTTTACGAGGGATGCAGAAGTACTTTATCAATGTGCCTGGATACATGATGTAATGGGTCTTGAAACAGAAGCTATGCCATACTATGAACAGGCAATTGCAAACGGTCTTGAAGGTGAGTCACTTTGCGGCGCATATATCGGTCTTGGCAGTACATATCGTTGTATAGGGGAGTATGACAAAGCAATTACTGTTTTAGAAACAGGTTTGCAGCAGTTTCCAGATAACGATGTGATGAAAGTATTTTTGTCATTAGCAAAATATAACGTAAACGATCATGAATCCGCGATGAAATTATTACTTGAAACAGTCGTAAAAGTAGAAGAGGTTAAAGAATTTGAACGTGCTATTTCATTTTATAAAGACCATTTAAACGAGGTTTTTAAATAGAGGAGTGAATGTATGAGTGACACACTTTCGCGAAGGCGAAAAGGTATCTGGATTGGACTCGTATCTGTAATCTTGTTATCAAACTATTTATTATATGCTCTTCCGATTGTACCAGCTACTCCGAAAGAAGTTGTTCTTGGATCATTATTAGATTGCATGTTTGTAATTCCGGTCATTACGTATTTCTTTATTATTCGAAAAAGATACTCGTTAACGTATATATTTCCTGTTGTAATAGCTGGTTATATATTTGCAAGATTTATTATTCCGAGCGACTATTTACAAGGTTTTTCATACGTTTCTTATATTATAGTTGCAGGAGAAGTTGCTTTTGTATGTTTAGAGTTATTCCTTCTATATAAAATTGTTAGAAAGCTTCCTACCATAATAAAAAAATATAAAGAATATAAAAGTGAGTACTCTTCATTTTCTTATGCAATTGATGCTGCATTTGACGCTACTATGAAAAGAAATAAATTAATAGATATCATTGTAACAGAGTCTAAGTTAATCTATTATGCATTTTTATCGTGGCGTGCAAAAGTGCCAGAAGGTGAATATGTATACTCATATCACAAAAAGACTGGTGCAATAGGTGTATATGTCATGATCATCCATGCGACCTTAATAGAAAGTATTGGTTTTCATTATTTACTTCATCAATGGAATCCAGTAATAGCATGGGTGTTACTTATTTTAAACGTATATGCAATGTTTTATTTTTTAGCTGAAATACAAGCGATGCGTAAAAATCCAATTATTGTTGCGAAAGAAAAAATAATTATTCAAATTGGATTAGGAAAGAAAATCATTATACCATTTGCGCAAATTGATACAATTACATTTTATAAAGGAGACCTTTTAAAGAAAGAGAAAGAGCTTCTTGACGCAACAGTGATGGAATTTATAAAGGAACCTCCAACATTTGAAATAATACTTAAAGAGCCAATGAAAGCACAATTGTTATATGGATTTTCTAAAGCAGTGAGTCGTGTTCACTTAAATGTTGATGAGGAACGGAATTTTTATGATGTGGTGACGGAGAAATTGAACCGTGAATAATGCTATTAATTTTCATCGTGCGTTTGGTGTGTACGGCATTTGTATCGAAAATAATAATCTATTAGTAATCGATAAAATTAAAGGGCCATATAGAAATCGGTATGATCTACCTGGTGGTAGTCTAGAAGATGGGGAATCATTATTAGCTGGACTTCATAGAGAGATTAAAGAGGAGACCGGGCTAAATGTAACGGTAGTAAAACAAATAGGTACATTTGATTTTCAATTTCCATCAAAATTCAAGGAGTACACACATGTACATCATATCGCAGTTTTCTACGGTGTTGAAAGGTGCGAAGGTGAATTCGTAGTACCGAAACAATTTGAAGAACAAGATTCATTAGGAGCTAGATGGATTCCAATAGAAAGTATTACTGAAGATAATTCATCTCCGCTTGTATGTAGTGCAGTAGAATGGCTGAAAACGCATGAGCTTCCATTAGAAGTGAAAAAATATGAAACATGGACAGTGAAAAACTCCTTCTAAAATAAGAGGGAGTTTTTATTGTGTATTTGGAGACTAAACACTTCTTTATCACTATATAAATGGATATAATTAAGATTAGAAATAGCATAAGGGGAAACAAAGAATGAATAAATTACTAACACCAAAAAGTGAAATTATAGAAAGAAAAATTCGGTATGACTCGACCGTAGTAGATCACACTTGCTTATTACTTGAAAAGCAGTTGCAAAGTATCGTGTTATTTCATGAGGTTCAGTATTCATTTACAATGACTGCACATCGTGCGAGTTTAACAATCCCAAAAGGAAGTTACACCATTGCATACTACTGGGAAAATCGTCCGTACAATTTATACATATGGAGAGATAAAAATGGAATGTATGTAGGCTCTTATTTTAATGTTGTAAAAAATACGCAAATAACAGACGAATTCGTGTCATTTGAAGACTTAATTATTGATATATTGGTACTTCCAAGTGGAGAATATTTTATTTTAGATGAGGATGAGTTACCTGAGCCTTTAGAGGGTTTTGAGGGTGGTTATGTGAATGAAGCTCTTAATGTATTAGAGGAAATAATTCAAAAGACGCTTCCTCAAATGATTGTAGAGACAGAAATGGTGTGGTTAAACTAAAGCGATTTGAAAAGAAAATATGTGTTTAATGAAATTGAGTAGTCTTAAGTTATATGATCTAACTTTTTGATAAGTCTAAGGTTAGATGTATATTTCTTGAGATTACTCTTTTTTTGTGGAAACTAACATTGACTGAATATAGTTCAGTCGTTTATGATTGAATCAGATTCAGTCAAAGGTAAAACATAATAGGAGATGACCTATGAAAAGAATATCAAAAGAACCAGATGTTAGACGGCAAGAGTTGATGGATATTGGTTTTGAACTATATATGAAAAATGGTATGAAAGGATTTGGCATAAAAGATGTTGTGAATCATGCAGGTGTAGCAACGGGCTTATTTTATTATTACTTCAAGTCTAAAGAGAATTTTGTTGATGAAGTATTAAATGATTTTATTGTGAAAAATATGGAGTTAATTGAAGAAATACTTATTTCTAATGAACGGTCTGTCATGCAAAAGCTGAAAGATTCTCTAAATATATTTTGGACATTTATCGAAAAATTAGCACCCTATAAAAATGTGAGTTCGTTTCAGACGGAACAACATTTTCAACTGGAACAGAAATTATTTACGCGAATGCAGCCATCAATTCGACAAGTAATCGAAGAAGGGGTGAAAACTGGGATTTTTAATACTGATAACTCATTATTAGCATCAGGATTTATTTTATACGGTCTTAGCAGTATTGCTCATTCAGAGGTGGATTTGAATCTAGACACGAAGCAAGAAATGATTAATTTAGTATTTAATACACTACGATACGATCAAAGCGAAGGAGAATGTATATGAAAATTATTATTGATGGAAACAATATTTCGAATGAACAACTTACAAAGTGGAAAAGAGAACGTATTAAAAAAGTTTTAAATACATTGGGACATAAAGAACCGGAATTAAATGATACAGACGTTATGATAAAAAAACTAACGGAACTAAAGTTAAATTATTCATACAATGAAATGTATGATAAGTTAAAATCTAAACTTAAATTAAGTGAAATGGGTATGCGTATTTGTACTGTTTTATCTGGTGATAGACGAAAATTTTCAAAAACAAGTATCTATTTAGATGGAATTACAGCAGAAGAAGCGATAAATGGAATTGATAGTTTTATGCTTGAACAATCAGATGAAAATGATCAAGTGAATTTATCGGCCTGTCCAGATCATTACGTACTAAGACCCTTTGGGGAAAATGAATTAGAGGTTATCGAAACTACTGGTAATTCTCCATTTCCAGTTCAATTTTTTATTGTTTTTGGTGACGAAATGGGATTGAAGACACCTAGAGATAAGTCCTATCAATACCAATCAACAGGTGTTGCACGTATGAAAGACGGTACTACTATTGGTGGAGTTCGACATCAATTCAAAGATGCAGATACTGGTATAGAAGTAAGTCTAGTTGTAGAGTTTCCGGCACTTTGTCCTAATAGTCTTATTAAATCGCATCAAATGCATTTGGCATGTGAGTTTTCTTATTGGTTACAGTGGATTAAGAACCATAAAAAATAATTTTTAAATAAATAACAATAAGGATGTTCAAACAAATCATACGTATGTTTTAATAAAACCGAGTTGACTTATCGGAAATATTTGTATAATATGTACTTAATTCCATTACGTATTGCTGATTGGAGAAACCAAAGGCATTTTATCAATAGATAAAATGCCTTTGGTTTTTTTATTGCATAAATACTGAATCTGTTCATTAAGATGAATCATTTCAAGGAGGGGGAAAAGTGACTGTATCAATTGATGGAGTATCAAAATATTTTTCGAAACAAACTCGTACTGTTCAAGTATTAGAGCATATTAATTTTCAATTAGAAAAAGGGGATTTTGTTACAGTAATTGGTCCGAGTGGTTGCGGAAAAAGTACACTATTAAAAATTATTGCAGGTTTAGACAACGATTTTGAAGGTGAAATCATTATTGACGGGGAGCGTATAACAAAACCGAGTAAGAAGCAAGGATTTATATTTCAAGAGCATCGATTGTTTCCATGGCTTACAGTGGAAGAAAATATTGCAGCTGATTTGTCATTAAAAGATAAATATGTGAAGGATAAGGCAAAGGAATGGGTTGAAATTGTTCGGTTAGACGGTTTTGAAAAATCATATCCGAAAGAAATATCAGGCGGGATGTCACAACGTGTTGCGATTGCAAGAGCGTTGTTAAGGGATCCCAATGTATTATTGCTTGATGAACCATTTGGAGCACTGGATGCATTTACCCGAAGTCATTTGCAAGAAGTACTGCTCAACATTTGGGAACAAAAAAAGACGACAATGATATTCGTTACACATGATATAGACGAAGCAATATATCTTTCAAACAGAATTGTCATCATGAGTGCAAAGCCTGGAAAAATACATAAAGTGATTGAAAATAATTTACCTTATCCGCGTAGTAAAACTTCCGAGTCATTCCAAGGAATTCGAAAGAAAGTATTACAGCAGTTTGAACACGGGGGACTAATTCAAACAAGTATATAGGGAAAGAGTGAGTATATGTATAAAAAAATCAAAGTTCTTTCTTTTGCAGTAGCTATTTCTTTATATTTATTTGGATGTGAAAAAAGCACAGCAAGTAGTAAGAAGGAAGATGTAACAGTACAAATTGGTATTCAGCAAGGATTAAGTCCACTATTACTCGCGCAGAAAAAAGGATGGTTTGAAGAAGAGTTTAAAAAAGAAGGAGTTAAAGTGAAGTGGACAGAGTTCCAAAGCGGTCCTCCTTATTTTGAAGCAATTGCATCAAATCGATTAGACTTTGGTGAAGTTGGGAACTCCCCAGTTATTTCAGCTCAAGCAGTTGGTATTGAATTTACCGAAATTGCTAATACAAGTTATGCGAGAAAAGGAACGGGGATTCTTGTACAAAAGGATAGCAAGATTGCGAGTGTAAAAGATTTGAAAGGCAAGAAAATAGCAGTGGCAAAAGGAAGTAGCGCATTTAATTTATTGTATCGAGCGCTTGATAAAGAAGGTATCAATGCGAAAGATGTAAATGTCATTCAGTTACAACCAGATGAAGCACAGCCAGCATTTGAATCAGGTTCAGTAGATGCATGGGCAATTTGGGATCCTTTCATATCGTTACATACGGTAAATAAAGGAGCAAAGGTGATTATAGATGGTGAAACATTAAATGTATCTTCTCCAGAGTTTTTAATTGCGAGAACAAAATTTGCGAAAGAGCATCCAGAATTAGTTGAGAAATTCCTTAAAGTATATGAAAAAGCACGTGTATGGCAAGATGAAAACTTGGATGAAGCAATAAAAATATACACTTCTGCAAAGAAAATAGATGCAGAGATTGTAAAAGAAGTGTTTAATCACGACAAACCAATTTTAGTTCAGGTAACGAAAGAAATAATAGCAGAACAGCAAAAGACAGCAGATTTTCAATATAAGCTCGGTTCTATAAAGAAAGAAATCAACACAGATAAAGTTGTAGATAATTCTTTCGTAGAAAAAGCGTTAAAGGCGAAATGAAGAGAGGTTTTGTAAATTGGAGAATACGAAAGCTGTTATGAAACCAACGAGTATAACGATTGATAATAACGATGTAAAGAAAGTGCGAAAGACAAAAGTAAAAGTGTTAGTAAGAGCGATTACTATACCAATTATCGTATTAATAATTTGGCAGTTGGCTGGCGTATTCGGTCTAGTTTCTAAAACAGTTTTACCAACGCCTCTAGATATATTTTTAGCTTTTCAAGAACTTATAAAAACAGGAGAGTTATTCGGTCATTTAAGTATTAGTGTATTCAGGGCTGCGACTGGTTTCTTTATTGGCGGGAGTTTAGGAATTATTTTAGGAACAATTGTTGGGTTTTCAACGAGAAGTGAGCAATATTTAGATCCTTCAGTACAAATGTTAAGAACTGTGCCTCACTTGGCTGTTGCACCGCTTTTCGTATTATGGTTCGGTTTTGGGGAAACATCGAAAGTGTTATTAATTGCAGATGGTGCTTTTTTTCCTTTATACGTAAATGCGTTTCTAGGAATACGAGGTGTGGATTCAAAGTTATTTGATGTTGCGAGAGTATTAGAGTTTAGTAAAAGAAAATTAATTACAAAATTAATTTTACCTGCAGCATTACCGAACCTATTACTAGGAGCGAGATTATCATTAGGAGTTGCATGGGTGAGTTTAGTAGTCGCAGAACTTATGGGATCTACAGAAGGTATTGGCTATATGATAATGGATGCAAGGCAATTTTCAAATACAGATATCGTATTTGTTGGTATTATCATCTTTGCATTCGTTGGGAAATTTTCGGATTCACTCGTACGTTTACTAGAAGTGAAGTTTTTAAGATGGCGAGATAATTTTAAAGGCGAGATAGGAAATTAACATATAAATTATTAGGGGTAATTTATATAGAGTATTTTAGTGTACGTTTCAAAATAAATAAGGGGTGTATAAGGTATGGAATTATTATGGTTTATTCCGGCGTATGGAGATGGTCGATATTTAGGAACGACAAAACGAGGAAGAGCAGCTGAGTATGGTTATTATAAACAAGTTGCACAAGCAGCCGATTATTTAGGGTATACAGGTGTGTTACTTCCAACTGGTCAAGGTTGTGAAGATCCATGGGTATTAGCATCGGCACTTGCAGCTGAGACAGAGAAATTAAAATTTTTAGTAGCAGTTAGACCAGGATTAATGTCACCGACAGTTGCAGCAAGGATGGCATCTACATTTGATAGAATTTCAGATGGAAGATTACTTATTAATGTAGTAGCTGGAGGAGATCCCGTTGAATTGCAGGGTGATGGATTGTATCTTGAACATGATGAAAGGTATGAAGCTGCCGATGAATTTTTAAAAGTTTGGAAATCGACTTTGCAAGGTGAAACCATTTCATTGGAAGGAAAACATATTAAAGTTACAGATAGTAAAGTAGTGTTCCCGCCAGTTCAAACACCGTATCCCCCTATATATTTTGGAGGATCATCGGCTGCGGGTAAAGAAGTTGCAGCTGAACATAGTGATGTGTATTTAACGTGGGGAGAGCCACCAGAGCAAGTGAAAGAGAAAATAGATGAAGTAAGAAAACTTGCAGAAGAGAAGGGGCGTACGGTTCAATTTGGCATTAGATTACACGTAATTGTAAGAGAAACAGAAGAAGAAGCATGGGAAGAGGCAGAACGTTTAATTCAATATGTAGATAATGAGACAATTGAGCTTGCTCAAAAAACATTTGCAAGATACGATTCAGTTGGTCAAAAACGAATGACTTATTTAAATAAAGGTACACGGGAGTCGTTAGAGATAAGTCCAAACTTATGGGCTGGTATAGGACTTGTAAGAGGTGGTGCAGGTACTGCACTTGTAGGAGATCCGCATACAGTAGCAGATAGAATAAAAGAATATGAAGCGTTAGGAATTGATACGTTTATATTATCGGGATATCCTCATTTAGAAGAGGCATATGAAATGGCAGAACTGTTATTTCCTTTATTAAAAGAAGAGAAACAAGAAAATAAAATTGTTGGTGAAATGATAGCTGATGCATATGCACTTAAAAAATAATGAGAAATAAAGTGAAACTTTAATCCTTTGGGTGAATTGTCCCAAAGGATTATTAGTTGAACCAATCGGGCATTAACAGGCAGTTTCAACTATGCTTTACTTCGTTTTGTTTACTGCCTGTTAATACGGGATAAAAAAACTCGCAAGTAAATCACTTGCGGGTTTTCATCGTAAACTATTAGAAAATATGGTAAAATTAAATAGTAACTTAAGGTACGGTTGGTTGTTCAATTATCACTTCTCCAAGTAGGAGGGGGGTGATAATAAGTGAGTGAAATAGCGTTGTTATTGCAAGGTGGACTGTTTCTCGTTGCATTGTTAACGTTCGTCGTCGTTTTAATAGACAAGCTCAAAAAATAACAACCCACCTATGCCAATAGAATGTGGGTTGTTTTGTTTGTAAGAAACAAATAGGATAAATGAACAATCCAATCTGCTAAGTTACGTGGACTAGTGTGTAGCCGCACACTAGTCTTTTTTATTTATATACAATTAATAATTGGTTTATGTGATTGTATTGTTCTTTTCATACTTATTATAACACAGTGTCTTTTCATCAAGAAAGGAGACCGTATGTTCTGATTTCGATTAAATAGAAGGTGTTTTTTCTTTAAATAGTCCATCCATATACTGTTTTAAAGTTTGGACATAAAATTCTTGCTTATTTACATTATTTACGCCGACAATGGGTGATGAAAGTTCATATCTCTTTTCTGATAAATGAACGACAACGTCAAAGATATCAAATAGACGAATGAAACAGAACAGTCCATCTTTATCACTTAATAAAATAAAGTAATGGTTTTCGCTATTTGTATTTAATGTATTCCATAAAGAACTTTTGCTTAAATCACGAACGATGCTCTTTTCTTTTAATTCCATGAAGTCGGCATTTGATAGAATGTTAGAAATATCAATCGCATCTGGATCTTCAAAATAGCCATCGACTGCTTGTACAGCGAAAGTATAAGCCATTTTTAATACACTCATTTTATACTTACGGTTATCTAAAAGTAATTCACGTTGGATAGAGCTAGCTACTTTCGTTACACGTTCTTCTTTCCAAATTTCATTATGTAGTGAAATATCGTGCTTTTTACATAGTTTCATAATTAATGCATTGGAATAAAGTATTTCATCACTTACTTCAACAACATCTGTCTCAGCTGCTGCAAGTTCCTCACCATGCTCATTCGTATAGAGGGGGGAGTCAATTTGTTTTTTCATTTGCTCAATCTTAAATTGACTTAATTTATGCCGAATTAAGGGACGATCAATATTTGTTGTCATTTGTTCATGACAAGTATCACAAATTGAGTTTGTGAAATAATATCCACATAATATTTCTGGGATGACATATTGTTCACTAAGTTCTTTCGTATCTTTTCTGCAAATGATGCATTGTGTCATTTTTATCACCTTTACCTGCAAATTTGTATGTAATCTCATTGTAGTGTATTTATTGGTATTTTGGAATATTGTAAAGGAAAATATTATGTGAAATTCTTGCTTATTTTGGTACAATGAAGAGAAGTGCTAGTTTAAAGGAGGACGTTTTTTTGAAATCGAAAGTGCACTTTTGGACATTAGAAGTGCTAATGGTTGTAGCGATCATATTTATTTGCACAAAAATATCGTTTCTATTTCAACCGATTGGTATCTTCATATCTACGTTGTTTTTCCCAATCTTAATCGCGTTATTTTTATACTTTATATTTAACCCATTGTTAGTCTTTTTGGAGAATAAAAAAGTACCTAGAGGTTTAGCGATTTTACTACTGTATCTTTTTATTATTACATTAACTGGAGTGGCTATTGGAGTTGTTGTTCCAACCATCTCACAACAGCTAATGGATTTAGTGAAAAACATGCCGATGTATATACAAGAGGGAAAACTATACATACAAGATTTATCCCATCACAGATTATTTGAATGGTTATCTACACAAAATTATGTTTCCATTGAAACAATTGAGAAAAATGCAATTGAATACTTAAAGGGTATACCAAACACAATTACGTCGAGTGCAACGGCTTTATTTGGTATTATCACGAACGTTGCATTAGTTATCTTCACAGTACCATTCATTTTATTTTATATGTTTAAAGATGGACATGCCTTTCCAGGTAAAGCAGTAAGCTTATTACCAGAGTCTTACCGTGAAGAAGGACTTCGCATCATTAAGGAAACGAATGAAACATTATCTGCATATATTCAAGGGCAAGCGCTTGTTTGTATATTTGTAGGTGCTTTTACTTTTATCGGTTATTTAATTATCGATTTACCGTACGCTTTCGTTTTAGGAATTATAGCAGCATTTACAAATATCATTCCTAACTTAGGTCCATTTATTGGTGCAGCACCAGCTGTAATTGTGGGTCTGTTCGTTTCTCCGATGCAAGCGTTGTACGTAATTATTATCGTAACAATTGTACAACAGTTTGAAAGTAACATCATTTCACCGCGTATTATGAGTTCGAAATTAAATATCCATCCGTTAACAATTATTATTTTAATTTTAGGGGTAGGTAACTTTGCGGGAATTATCGGAATGATTTTAGCAGTACCGGTTTATGCAGTAACGAAAACAGTTGTATCGAACTTGGTGAGATTGTTTAAGACGAAGCGAAGTAATAGAAAATAGTATATGTTTAGAAAGATACACCGCTTTTAAGTGGTGTATCTTTTGTTTATTACTCAATATTAAAAGTGTATGAATATAATTTTATTATATATTTATTACATATCAAAAGTAACAGAAAACTTGTATGATATAGCCACTATAAAACTATGTGGAATCCCTCTGAACTATCCAAATCATTTCCTTACAACGTGCTATCAACATCATAATCGACTCCTTTCAAGTTTTATATTTTTAAAGGATTATAGGTGAGTGTAGTATTTGCTTCTACGATCTCGAATTTCGTTCATAATCTTTTTGTATTGTTGCTCTTGTTTTAATTCACCTTCAGAAAAGATTTCTTTCTGGATTGTAATTGTTAAAAAGAAAAGGTGAAACTTCATGATACATTCCTCCTTTCGAAAGGAATTATAGATGGCTACAGTAGTGACTTTGACGTTCTTTCACATCTTCCATAGCTTTATTAATTTGATGGTCATGCAGTATCTCACTGTCTGAGAACTTAGTTTTCTGAATCGTGATTGTTAAAAAGAATACTTTAAATTTCATTAGATAAAACCCCTTTATAAGTTTATTAGAAAAGACGGCTGTAATAAGAAGCTTGGTGCTCTTTTACTTCGTCCATAATAGTTTGAATGTGTTGCTCACGTAAAATTTCTTTCTGTGAAAGCTTGCGTTTTTGAATGGTGATGGTTAAAAAGAATGCTTTAAATTTCATAAGTGTATTGCCCCTTTAAAAGTTATTTAGAAAAGACGGCTGTAATAAGAAGCTTGACGCTCTTTTACTTCGTCCATAATGTTTTGAACGTGTTGTTCGTGTAAAATCTCATTCTGTGAAAGCTTACGTTTTTGAATGGTAATGGTTAAAAAGAATGCTTTAAATTTCATTAGATAAAACTCCTTATAAGTTAATTAGAAAAGACGGCTGTAATAAGCAGCTTGACGTTCTTTTACATCGTCCATAATAGTTTGAATGTGTTGCTCACGTAAAATTTCTTTCTGTGAAAGCTTACGTTTTTGAATAGTGATAGTTAAAAAGAATGCTTTAAATTTCATTAGGGTATTGCTCCTTTAAAAATATATTTTTAATACATTTGCGTATAGTATGAACTTTTAATGTCAGTCATTTTATCAGTCAGTTGTTTTAATTGTTGTTTACGATTGATTTCAGCTTCAGTTAAAGTATTTTTCTGAAGTACAGTCGTAAAAAAGAAAATATGAAAAGTCATAAATGAATTCCTCCTTTCGAAAAGGAATTACATGTGATCACAATAAAGTGCTTGGCGCTCCTTAATATCATTCATAGCTTTTTCAATTTGCTCATTATGAAAAATTTCATCTTTGGAAATTGTATTTCTTTGAATCGTAATACTTAAAAACAATACGCTAATAGTCATCGAATGTTGCCCCTTTCTTTAAAAAATAATGTAAGAGACTAAAAAATCGCACAAAAAAGCCACAGGAAGATATAGTTCTCCTATGGCCAGGCGTGAAAAAGCCACAGGAAAGTATACGACCTCCTGTGGCGAATTTATGAATTAATAGAAATAAAGTACGATTTTCAATTCTCCATTAGGGTGGTCGAATTCATATTTAATTGTCCAGAAAACACAGGTGCAGTTAACGCTAAAGTTAAAGCATGTAATTGTAATTTCATCATTTCCTTCGACCTCCTTTTAGAATATTTTTCTTACGTTAGTAAGTATATACAATTAATGGATAATTGTAAACATAAAAATTGAAAATTTTTAATTTTGATTAAAATGCGTATGTTTTAAAGGGATTTGAAAAGAAGTATTGTAATTAACGAAATAACAATCAAAATGAGGGATGCTAAATGAAATATATGCAACGTAATGTAATGGTTATGCTAACAATTTTTTTATTTATTACTGCTTGTTCTAGCGGAGAAAGAATAAAAGAAATATCTGATGTTGAACCTGGTGACTTTAAGCAATATGCTGGGACATATGTTGGGAATAACTCAGATGTGGTTGCAATAGTTAATCATTTACCCGGTGGTGAAACATTTCAAAGTATAAGTTTGGAGAATGAAAGAATAAAGGTGAACTATGGTGCAAAAGGGAATGGCCCCCTTACAGAAGACATTGTTGAGACATATTGGTTTGATAGTAAGGATACGATGAAGAAGAATTTTCTCTTTAACGTTATTTATTTAGCGATTTTAGTACCAAATGCGAAAAGTTACGAGTTTCAAGTAGAAAATAAAAATTTCACGATGAAAAGAGAAGAAATACTACCAATCTTGTATGAAAATTTTAATGATTTCCCAAAAGAAGATGATATTTGGGATAAAAAGAAAGTAGTAAAGTTCCTTAATGATAATAACGAAAAAATTACAATGCTTATAAATGATAAAGAGTTTCGGAAATCTTTATTTGCTACACATCCAGTGCAGCAGTTGAAATAATGGGAGGAGAAAAGGTGGAGTTAGTATATAAAATTACTTATAATAGAATGCAAGATCATTATTTACCAAAGTTAGTACAGTCAATTAAGCTCGTTAGTGAAGAAGATTTGTGGAAACAAGGGGACTCTGTTAATTCAATTGGTGGAATTGTACTGCATATTTGTGAACATTTACAGAGAAATGCAAGGCGTTATAAGAATCCAAATATAGTATTTGAAAATGGTATTGAGGAGTATTTTCCAGTAAAACGACAAAGTACTGAAGTTTTGTTACAGTGCGTTGAAGAAGTATTTGATGAATGGGGAAAAGCATATATACAAGTATGGGAAGAAAAAAAGCATATGGATCTTCATAGCTTATTACATTTAGTGGAGCATACAAGTTATCATTTAGGGCAAGTAGTAGATCGTACAAAGTCTATAAAGGGACAACAATTTAACTTTTGTCAAAATGGTATAAATGAAAAGAATTTGAGAACAAGAGTTGAAACTTCGAACTTTTAGAAAGAGAGTCATTCTTAAACGAATGACTCTCTTTTTTTGTAAAAGAAATTTATGGAAATAAACATTTTTATGTGATATGGTTAATTGCATAAGTAATGAACCTATGAACCTAAGGTGGTGAAATTATGAAGCCTACTCTGGAGCAAAATAAATTAATATACTTACAAATTGCGGAAACCATTGAATCTGATATTTTAAAAGATATATTGCTTGAAGAAGAACAAGTTCCATCAACAAATCAATTTGCGAAGATGTTACAAATAAATCCAGCTACTGCAGCTAAAGGGGTAAATGTATTAGTGGATGAAGGGATTTTATATAAAAAGAGAGGGATCGGGATGTTTGTTGCAAAGGGAGCGAAAGAAGTTGTACTAAAAAAAAGACAAAACACTTTTATGACCGAATATTTACCTAAAGTGTGGGAAGAAGCGAAAGTACTAGAAATATCGAAAGACGAATTAATGGATATGATTCAAAAAATTACGAAGGAGGGGAAAGAGGGATGATTGCACTTGAAACGAAAGATTTAACGAAAAAATATAAAAAGAAACTAGCTGTAAATGAAGTAACGATTTCATTGGAAGAGCATAAAATATATGGTTTGCTCGGTAGAAACGGAGCAGGAAAAACGACACTATTAAATTTACTTGCAGGCCAAATTACTTCAAGTAGTGGAAGCATATCAATATTTGGTGAACATGTTTTTGAGAATAGTAAAGCGATGCAAAATATTTGTTTTATTAAAGTGAAAGAAGCTGCATATCTAAATAATAAAGTTAAAGAGATTTTTAATTTATGTAACATGTTTTATAAAAACTGGGATCAAGAGTTTGCTGAAGAACTTGCAAGGAAATTTCAACTTAATTTGAAAGAAAAATACCATAAGTTATCACATGGTATGCAAACAGTTGTCGGTATTATTCAAGGATTAGCAAGTAGGGCGCCAATTACAATTTTTGATGAGCCGACTACGGGCTTAGACGCAGCACATCGAGAGTTGTTTTATAGTTTACTACTAGAAGATTACGGTGAATATCCACGAACAATTATATTATCAACACATTTAGTAGAGGAAGTAACTCATGTTATTGAAGATGTAATCATCATAAAAGAAGGAAGACTGATTGTTCAATCATCTGTGGAGGATTTATTACAACAAGCTCATATTATTTCAGGAAAAAAAGATAAAGTGGATGAGTTTTCAATCAATAAAAAAGTAATAAATCGAGAAGTTTATGGAAATAAGGGGATTGCTGTTATATGGGAAGAACTTTCTAATGAAGATTATTACTCTCTTGAAAAGGAAGGTTTAGCAATTGATAGAATTACATTACAAAAACTATTTATTCATATAACCGGTGGTGAAGTAAAATGACGATGTTAATGAAGCAGTTGAAGTTACATATAAAATATCAGCATAAAGCCATTCTTATCTTTTGGACTGTAGCATTACTTATAAAAGGGACAATGACGGCAACAGATTTGAAGGGAATAAAGGTAGCGCTTTTACATGATATCTTTAATAATTCATCAATTGCAATCGTAATGTTTATTGTGATCAGTGTGTTTCTTATTCAACTTGATATTTTCCCTACAGTCGTCTCGTTCGGTGTCACTAGATTGCAATTCTTGATGGGTTCAATATGTTTTATTTTATTGCAATCAGCATTGTTTTCATGTCTCCAAGCTTTATTTTTACAGGATACATTTTATAAAACAGAACATATAAACTTAGGAGCAAATGCAATTGAACAATTCTTTGTGCAGTTCATATTTTATAGTACATTAGCTTGTTTATTCCAATCAACAATTATTTTTCAGAAAAGATTTAATTGGTTCGGATTAGCCTTTAGTATAATATTTTTATTTGGATTGGCGAGTGCAATGTATGCAGGGATAGGAATAAAAGAATTGGTGTTCATTAATAGTAAAATGTTGCTAGAAATACCTAATTTCATATCAGTTTCGATTGTTCTTATTTTCATATATATTGTAATTAGCGCACTATTTATTCGTAAGGTTTCGTTTGAAGATACAATTTAAATACAATTATTTTAGGGGAGAAGGAAGAGTAAATGAGAGATGCTTCTTCATTAATAACCGTCTTTTTATGCATTGCACTACTAATATTTTGGCGTCGTTATCGCTCCATGTATAAGCCGATAAAGGGATCGGGAAAACGTATTTTATGGCCATTACTATTTTTAACTCCAGGTATTGTATGGTTTTTTGGTCCCGTACATCCAGCTATCTTACAAATAATAATAGCAGCATTCATTGGGGGGCTTTTCGCCGTACCACTTATAGTTTTAACAAATTATGAGCGAAGAGATGATGGGAAAATTTATACGAAAAAAAGTGCTGCCTTTTTAATTACCTTTATTGCATTTGTCGTTTTAAGATATGGTTCAAGACAATTTATTGTGGATTTAGATCAACAAACGATAGGTTTATTATTTTACGTAGTTGCAGTATCGTATATTATTCCGTGGAGGATTGGTTGTTATATAAAGTTTAGAAAAGTTTGGCGAGAAAATAGTAATCATGTTATATGAAAACTTCTCATTTGAGAAGTTTTTTATTTTTACATGTAAGTAAAATAATTTGTTGAAGTGCAAGACAGTTATAGAATATGATACATATTAAAATAAGGGAAAGTAGAGGGGATAAAAATGCGTACAATTTTAGTTTTTCTAAATAATATGTCCATCGATAAAATAGAGAACATTAGACAAATACATGATCCTTTATTTGAATTAATTCCACCGCATATAACAATTGTATTTCCGTTTAAGAGTAATATTTCAAATGATGAATTAAAATCTCATATTTTGAATTTAGCAAAAGGGATAGGCAAAATTGAAATTGAGTTTGCAAATTGTATCACTAATGTAGGAAACTATTTGTATTTGGAAGTGGAGAGAGGGAAAGAACAGATAGAAGAATTACACGCTAAATTATATACAGGTCCTTTGCTACAATTTTTGAGAGCAGATATTCTATACATACCGCATGTAACAGTGGGAAGAAAAAGTAGTGAGGAGTTAGCTGCTAAAGTAGCCAAGGATATTCGTAGTTTACCTGAAAAGTTACAATGTGTAATTGATAGAATTAGTGTAGAGCGAATTGGAGAGGGTGGAGAATCAATTATTGAATTTGAAGTACCGTTGTAAAAAAGCTGACAAAAGTCAGCTTTTTTTATTCGTAACATGAAGTAAAGCACCAATCGCACCGCTATTACCACCATCTCGTAAAAAGATTGGTGTTTTATTTTGATATTTTGTGTAGCTACTAATAATATTTTGAAGGTGTACATTATTACATAGAGTCGAACCAATATAAATAATATGGTCAATGTTTTTTGTTTCGGCGAATTGAAGGCTTAATGCAGTAACGACTTCACCGACAAGTCCTTGTACAGTAGCAAGTATATCTGAGCTATTATAATTTGATTCTATAGTAGCCGCTTTACCAAAATTGCTTGCAGTTAAACTATTATCAATAGGGGAGAGAATACCACCATAAATATCTCCAACCGTAATATCTAGTTCTTTTCTAGAACCTATTTTTGTTAAAGGAATCACATCTTCAAAATGATCTATATTTGTTAATAATTTTGAAAGCCCCATAATAGTACCGCCACCAACACCAGTTCCACCAGCTCGAATATATTTGTTATTATAAACGTAATGAATAGAAGTACCTGTGCCGATATTTGTTAAAATAAAGTTGTTTATATCATATTTCTCTTCTTTTAACATGCAGCGGACGCCTATAAGAGTAGCTTCAAATTCGTTTAGTTCTACTATTTTATATGAGTCTGAAAGTAGTTGCTGTAATTTTTTCGCTTTACCACCTGTAATACATATTTGCTTTTTACCCGTGCGTTTCTTAAGCCAATCTATTATGTTATCTTGTTCATTTGAATAAAATTTTTCAAAAGCTAATTGCTTTTGTTCATCCAAATAAGCAATTTTCGTTAATGTGCCTCCAGCATCGATACCAATAGTACTTTCCATTTTCCTGCTCCTAACCAATTGATTTATTTACTCTGTTCGTGTTGGTGAAATGAATTTTTAGGAGATAGACACCCCGTTGAATTACATCATTTTTCTTCTGCTTGATATATTAATAGCTTTTCTATCGTTACAATTGGTTGATTATTAACCGTTGCGGTACCTTTACCGAGAACAAAACCTCGCCGATTTCGAGTTAACTCATAATGTAAATCAAGTTTATCACCGGGATATGCTTTTTCATGGAACGTAACCCCATCTAGCGAGGAGAGAAAACCTAATCCTTCAGAGTCACTCGTATGTACAAATGCACTAAGCTGAGCAAGTGCTTCTACAATTAACATATGAGGCATATGTTTTTGACTATCATTTATAAACCACTCGTTATTTGAAATGAGTTTATATCCCGTAACCGATTGACCTTGTTTTACATTTGTTACTTTATCAATCATTAAAAATGGATAACGATGAGGAAGAGTGTCTTTAATATGCATATAAGTACCTCCAATGAATAATACCCCTGCTACAGTTAAGCAGGGGAGTTATCATTAATTTTTAACTAATTCATTTACTTTTTCAAGAGAAAAAATACCACTATTTCTAATGTTTTCAACCACTTGTTGTAGCACTTCTTTATCTTGAACGAGTGCAATACGTACAAAGCCTTCTCCGTGAGGTCCAAATGCATGACCTGGTGTAACGACGACATTCGCACGATCCATTAATGCATAAGCGAAATCTATAGAAGTCCAGCCCTTCGGAATTTCGGCCCAGACGAACATACTACCAGCTGGTTTATCAACATTCCAGCCAAATGTTCGGAATCCATCAACTAAAGTATCTCTACGTTCTTGATAAATACCGCGATTTTTCTCACAAAAAGCAGCACCATTTCTTAATGCAGCTGATGCTGCTTTTTGAATTGGTAAAAATACTCCATAATCCGTATTAGATTTAAATTGTGTAAGCGCTCCGACAATTTCTTCATTACCAATCATATAACCAATACGACTACCTGCTAAACTATAACTTTTTGACAAAGAGTTGATTTCTACGCCAACATCTTTAGCACCAGGCACGGAGAGGAAGCTAATTGGTTTATTACCATCAAAATAAAATTCAGCATAAGCAAAATCATGTACAACAATAATATTGTGTTTTTTCGCGAATGAGATTACCTCTTTAAAGAAATCTTCATGAGCCATTGCTGGAACGGGATTCCCTGGGAAGTTTAAAATCATCATCTTCGCTTGATCCGCAATTTCTTCAGGAATTAGCTCTAAGTTAGGTAAGAAATTATTATCTTTCTTTAAAGGCATGTAGTAAGATGTTGCTCCAGCCATTTGAATTCCTGTTTCATAAGCTGTATATCCTGGATCAGGAACTAATATAATATCTCCCGGATTCGCATAAACCATAGGTAAATGAACGAGTCCGTCCTGTGACCCCATTAATAATAAAACTTCTTTATCGGCATTTAATATAACATTATGTGTGTTGTTGTAATATTCAGTTACAGCTTCGTGAAATTCTTGAATACCACTTAATGTGTATCCATAGCTTTCTTTTTGATTTGCTGTATATACCATTTCTTCTCTTACGAAATCAGCAGGTGGCATATCAGGATTCCCGATACTTAAATCAATCATTTTGTGGCCTGCTGCAATCTTTTCTTTTTTATAAGCCCCTAATTCACTAAATATAGAAGATTGGAATGCTTTCATTCTAGTTGCTAACGTGTAAGTCATCAAAACCCCTCCTAAAAACAGTGTTTTCTTTCTGCGTTTTTAATTATTCTGAAAACACATGGTTACATTTTATCATTTTTTTATGAAAATTAAAACGATTGACAAATTTGGAGGGAGGATTAGTCTATTTTGAAAGGGGAGCTGTAAATAAGTACCGGTAAACTGAACTGTCTATTATATCTTTCTAGATGGTTTAGGATGTTTATAGTTTTTGTTAAGTATATCCCGCATATTTTGGATGAAAAAGAACACGAAAACGAGTCCTATTATACAACTAAGCCAATAGTATGAATTTCCTGTCGTGAATTTTTCATAAAATGAAAGTGCATTCCATAGGATTAGGATAATGGAACAGATTGTTGATACAACTAATGAACTTAAACTTCTCAAAAAAAACACCTCGCAGTAAAAATATTGTTATTATATAATATTACATTCGAATTAAAAGATTTAAAAGAGGGTAATATTTTTAAGAAAGCTTTCTAAAGTAAAATAACGCAGAAAATATTTTCTGCGTTTTATATGAAGTGCAATCATTTCTTTGTATATGTACATAATTTTTCTACTGCATAAAAGTATACATTTAATTTGCCATCGACAATTTTTAAAGTTTGATCCGATGTAAATGAGTTACCATAATCAATGTGATATACATTAGAGTCCTTTATAAATGAACCTTTGTATAAATCTTCTTTTTTCTTTGTTGTTTGCATCTCTACTAAATATTGAATAATTTTTTCTTTCTTTTCTTCTTTTACAACTGTTTCAAATTTATACGATATAGGACAAAGACCGTTTTTGTTGTCAACGACTTCCCAAGAGCCGTATATGTCATTATTGCTACATCCACTGAGTAGTATAATGAATAACGGAATAATTAATATGACCTTTTTCATTTTGTACTCCTTTCTTTTCGTTTTCAATAAACGTGCGAATACGATAGGAATATTGTAATAAATAAAGTTTAAATTTTTATAAAGAATTATTTAATTTCATATAAAAATTTAGAGGGGATTGAAAAAGCATGAATCTAGTGTAAAGTCAGATTCATGCCTAGTTTGCTATCTAATGTTTTGTTTTTTGTGGATAAATGAAGCGGAAAGAAGAATGACAATGCCATTTACAATATATACATTTACAATAGAAACGGTTAGGTTGACCGCTCCAAAATTAGCTTTATTGAATATAGAAGTGAAAGCTGAAGTAGTCAAAAAGATAATGGGAGTTAACAGTAAAAATATGAAGCCTGCCACAATTCTTCTTTTAAAGCTATGCTGAGAAAGGGAAATGGCTAAAAAATTTAGGATACTAAACATAGCAATTACAAAAAGAAGGATAATAATTAGCTGTATGCCATCAGACATTTTCGCACCTCCAGGATATCTTGTTAATATACTATATTCGAATGCAAAAGAGGGTACTCCTTTAAAAAATTTTAAGAAGCGTAATAAATAAAATTATATATAACAAAGACGCATGGATTAATCTAATAGGATCCATGCGTCTTTGTTTATGTTATAAATTCGCAGATTGCGAAGGCTGTTTTTCATATTGTTTCTGTTTAGATAAAGAAATGAAAATAATTAATAATGAAATGACGCCGAAAATTAAGACCATGTACTGTAAACCAATCGTATCTAAGAAGAAACCAGTACCGAGTAAAACGATTTGGAACATCACTCTCTCAAACATATTACGGAATGAGAATAGACGGCCGTGATAACTTTTTTCCACTTTCGTTTGGAAAATTGTCGACATAATAGGGAAGAAGCAACCGACACTAAAACCAAATAAACCAAATGATGTAAGAGACATCCATTTTATATCGCTAAAGAACAATGATAGATGTGCAAAAGCGGTACAAACTGCGAAGAAATATAGTAACTTTTCAGGTTTGAAATGGTCCGATAAACGTTTAATAACGAAGGCACCTAACATAAATGCGATACCTTCAATGGTATATATAAATCCTTTAATCGTTGGATCATGTTGCATTTCGCTAATGTTAATTACCATTAAATTAAATCCAGCTATAAATAATAGAGGGATAATACTTAATATAAGTGCTGTGAAAGCAATCGGAATTCCTTTTAAAATACGAAATACTTCCATAAAGCTATTATCTTTTGCAGCTTGTTTGCTTGGTGTTGTTGATTTCTTATCTTCGAATTGAAGGAAGAAAGTTGAGAGGAATAATAAAGCGTACGCTGCCATTGAGAAGGCATACATATACTGTAAACTCATTACAACTAAAAGAATTCCACCTAGTGAAGTACCTGCAATACGAGCGATTGTACCTACATTCATATGTACACCGTTCATCTGTAATAACTCATGCTCACGTACGATAAGTGGGATTACAGATTGTAATGCAGGGAAATAAAATGCTGCTGAAATTTGAAGAGCAACCATAAATGCAATCATAAAGGCGATACTTTCAAATTGGATAGCGAAAAACATAAAAATAACACTAATAACACGACCAAACCCGGCATAAAGAAGAACTTTTTTCTTTTCATACTGATCAATAATGCGACCAGCCATAGGCCCTACTAGAACACCTGCTAATAGTCCGATAAATAATATAACTGATTTCATGAAATCAGAAGGGACATATTTTTGCATAAATTCCAGATTGCCAAGAATACCAAGCCATAACCCTAAACCAGCAATAAACTCCCCAATTAAAACAATCCAAACATTTTTATTACGCCACATAATATAAAACCTCTCCGTCTTTTAAAATGAAAAACTCGTATATAAAACCTCCTTATTTTATGTATAATTTATAACGAACTTTTTTAGAGTCAGAGTCTATATTACGTGTTTCATGAGTGGATTTCAATTTTTTTGATTTGTCAAAAAATGATTCGTTAATTGATAAAATAAGCACATCAAAATGTAAATACGAGATGATTGAAAATTAACTGAAAGTAGGGACAAATATCGCAAAAATAAAAAAAAGCAAGAACGTATAATTACGTCTCGCTTTTTTCAATAGCAAAATTAAACATTAGATTCACTTAGCAGCATTTACGCTCTTGTCCAATAGCTAAAGCGCTAAAAGATAGAGGACCAACAACTTCTGCGCTTGCACCACTAGTAAGGTTTTCTACAGTTAATGAATATTCGTGTGTTCCACTGCTAACGTTTTGATCTATAGCTTGCAATGTTTGTACGTAGAATTGTTCAGAATCTGTAGATTCAATACCTACTTGTGCATTAAAAATTTCAATGTTATCACGGAAAATTCGGAATAAAACTTGTGAAGTCCCAGTTATACCTTCTACACCAATTGTAGCGATTAATTCTACTCGATTATTACGTGAATCTCTACTTGAAATTCTTACTTTCAAATTTGCTAGAATTGCTTTATTTGGAGAAGTTGGGATTGCAAAAGTTGTTTCACCAGTTTTACTTATAGGTTGAGTAGCTTGGTAATCAATGATATGAGTCATATTCGTCACCTCCTCATATACTAAAATATGAAAATGGCGATGAGATAGCTTGGACAAATAATAGATTATTTTAATAGATTCGAAAATAATTGTTGAAAAGGGATAACTCACAAAAAAGCATCAAGAAAATATCACAATAAAGTGAGGTTTTTCTTGATGCTTTTTGTAATTAAGCAGAATATTCTTCTTTACGTACTTCGAAAAATTCATTACGACGTAAGTAATTATACACTTTCTCGGAAACCTCTTCTTCTTCAGACATTAAGAAACGATGATCAAAAGCATAGAAGGATTGACCTTTAATTAATTTTACGTAGTAAATTTTACACGCCTCCTCTAGCAAAATTAGTATGTACTTAATATTATGATGACCTATATGCATATGAATCATACTTGAAGTTTCAAAGGATAGAAGCTAAACAAAATAAAAAAGCTTACAAAACTGTAATGTTGTTGTCACGTTTTCCGATAGTTAAAAATAACCAATCTTTTCTATACTACAAATAGGTTACATAAAATAAGGGGGTAAAAAGATGGATGAAGTGATTGGAGAAGTAGTAGCAGGTATTTGTGAATTTGTGGTGGAAGTAACAGCAGATGCTATTGGCAATTTAGTTTCCGGAAATGATGAGAAAAAAGAAAGATTATAATAGTTTGTAAAAGTATACAGATGATCAAACTATAAAGGCTGATTTCTAAAGGGAAGTCAGCTTTTTTATTTTTTACATTATATTAATATTATTTGAATATTCATTTGTTATTATGTTTGTGAAACTCATAAAGGAGGTGAATAAATTAAGATGTCGAATTTAGGGTCTGATTTATCTGATTCTCGTTTGATTGTGGCGAATGTGGAGGAAAAGGAATATCACTTTATTGTTCGTGAACATCCCATTGTAGGGAAAATTATATCGCTATTGGAAAATGGAAAAGAATATGGTCTAATAGATAAACAAGTCGCTAATAAAGATAAATTTATTAAATCGGAGCTTAGTAAATTAGAGTATTTTAACATAGATGTTCTCTATCATACACCTGGATGGATATGGATTGGCATGGATCAAATTGGTTTACATGCTCGTGAGGCTACTTATAATGAAGTAGACATTATTATGAAGTTGAAAGAGGATTTATATTATATAGATGTATATGAAAAAGTAAAAATGTAATTGATATTTAGTTAGGTTATGGGATAAGTTCCCGTAGCCTTTTTTGTTTAGTGATAAAACGTAAAATTACATTATACACATAATGCTAAGAAGTGAGCTGAAAAGAGGATTTGAAAATACATAAAGAGAATTCTAATTATTACAGGAACTCTATATGTAAATAACAATAGAAAGAAGATGATAAAGTGAGTAAAGAAGAGCTTGTAAAACAACAGTTTGGTAATAATGCGGAAAAGTATGTGAAAAGTAAAATTCATGCTAAAGGACCGGATTTACAATATGTAGTTCAACAAGTTGAGTCTCGTCATAATAATCGTCTTCTTGATATTGCTACTGGTGGAGGACATGTTGCGAATGTATTAGCTCCATTGTTTCAAGAAGTAGTAGCCTTAGACTTAACAGAAAAAATGTTAGAGAATGCGAAAAGCTTTATTATAAATAATGGACATGAAAATGTATCTTTTGTCGCTGGAAATGCTGAAAGTTTACCGTTTGCTAATAGTTCTTTTGATACAATTACGTGCCGAATTGCAGCACATCACTTTACGAATCCAGCTCAGTTTATTTATGAAGTAAATCGGACGTTAGAAGATAATGGATTGTTTATTTTAATAGATAATGTTTCACCGGAAAATAATGAATTTGATACATTTTATAATTTTATAGAAAAAAAACGAGATCCGAGTCATGAACGAGCTTTAAAAAAAACAGAATGGATTACCTTGTTAGAAAGAAATGGTTTGCAAATGCAGTCATGTCTTACTTTTGACAAGAAATTTGAATTTGACTGGTGGTGCGATATGATGGATGTACCTGTGCAGAAACGGGTGAAGTTAACAGAATGTATGATGAAAACATCGGTTGAAATGCAAGAATTCTTTAATATTCAATATGAAAATAATAAAATTAAATCGTTTTATACTGAAATGGCATTGTTTGTATGTAAAAAAAGTTCGACATTAAAAAGATAAACTTCTTGCAGTCTTTTTAAAGTACGTTATACTTATTACAGAGAAAATGAGAATTGAGGAAATGTAATAATGATTCGTGTACGCATTGAAGGAACTGAAGAAGAAATGATTGAATTTATGGAGAAAATGCCGGATATTCCTGGATTTGAAAAGACACATATGAGAGAACCGAAAAAAGGAAATAATCCAAAATACGATTCAAGTAAAAACGTACTAGCATATTTATCTTATAAAAAGATTGAAGTCGCCAATAAATAGGCGGCTTTTTTAGTTTGCACTGTTTCACAGCCTTGTCTTTTTCACATAATAATAGTAGTAGATTATGCTGAAGAGGGGTGAGGATAGTAAATAAGAAAATCATCTTTTTTGGAGACTTTGGTATTGACGATGCTGTGGCGTTAATTTATGCAAATAAAACATGTAAATTAGATATTATAGGTATTGTTGCGGAATATGGGAATGTATCGCGAGAGATTGTAACGGAAAATGTGTATTTTTTAGAAAGATACTATGCTACAGAAGTAAAAATCATTGAGGGTGCAGCAAGACCGATGACAGCAGAAGAACCTTTATTCTTTCCTGAAATTCATGGGGATCACGGTTTAGGACCAATTATTCCACCTGATATGAGGATTTGTAAACGCGAAAATTTTTGTGAGTTAATTAAATTAATTGAGCCTTGTCCAGAAGATATTATTATCGTAGCGACAGGGCGATTAACAACATTGGCAACGTTATTTTTATTATATCCAAATGTCATGGATAAGGTATGTTCGTATTATATTATGGGCGGTGCGTTTTTATTTCCTGGTAACGTTACTCCTGTATCAGAAGCAAATTTTTATGGGGATCCAATCGCTGCGAATATTGTGATGAAGTACGCGAAGAATGCGACTATTTATCCGTTAAATGTAACGCAAAAAGCACTCATTACTCCTGAAATGGTGGATATTATTAATAAAGAAGGAACAGGGCAGGCGAAGCTAATTAAACCAATGATTGATTTTTATTATGAGAACTTTTATAAAAAAGAATACCCGGGTATTGCTGGAAGTCCGATTCACGATTTGCTTCCGTTCATTTCATTTATAAATGATGATATTTTTGAATATAAAAAATCTGCAGTTTGGATTAGTACGACAAATGATGTAACAAGAGGGCAAAGTGTGGCTGACTTGAGAAAAATAGCTGAGCCGACAAGGTTTGATGATCGACCAATACAAAGAATTGCGGTTGGTTTTAACTATCCTGCATTTAAGGAAGAGTTTATGCGGACAATATTGAAGCCTGATTGTCCATAATAAGTGTAATATTTCAAGCTGCATAAATCGTTAGTCTAAAAAGTTAATTAATATGTATTGTTTTTACAAAAAAATACAGTTGCGCTCCATGAATAACTTATGAAAAATGTAACATAACTAATGGTAAGCAATTGTTTCTAATTATATTTTGATTGGTGAAATATAAAGGAGGTTATCATATGATTTGGTCTTTAATCGTTGGTGGTATATTAGGGTGGCTTGCTAGCTTAATTACTGGAAGGGATGTACCTGGTGGTGTAATTGGTAATATTATTGCTGGTATTATTGGTTCTTGGATTGGTGGGAAATTACTTGGTAGTTTCGGCCCAGTAATCGGCGGATATGCAATTATTCCAGCTTTAATTGGTGCGATTATTTTAATCTTCATCGTAAGTTTCTTATTGCGAGCAATGCGAAAATAAATGTAAGGACTGTTTACATTTGTAAGCAGTCCTTTTTATATGTTATGCTAGTATTATACAATCAGGAGGTGTCAGCATTGAAAACATTTACAGTAAATTTTCATCAAGAAGATAATGCTAAAGCGACAACAGTACATAAATTAAGTGAAGAGGACTTCAATAAAGCGACAGAAAAAGGCACTCGTCATCTATTTGATTTAGATACAAACGTTGGATTCTTCGTATTCTTTGATGCAGAAGATGCAGAAGGAAATGATCAATACTTAATGCTACAATATGAAGGGGATCATGAAGAGCCAACTGCGTGCTACGGATTTGATTTAAAACTATACTATCAATTTTTAGCATTATACTTAAACGATCTTGAATTCCAAGGTGAAACAGATGAAGAAGAGGAAGAGTATGGTCCAATTCATCATTTAGCTCACTTACTTTATCATATTGTTGAAGATGGTAAGTCAATCGAAGTGTAATATACATATTTGAAGCTGTCCTTTTTGGGCAGCTTTTTTATATCGTATAGAAATTGTGTACTATGAGCTAAATAAATTAATAATAGAACTTTATTTATTAAGTAGGAGTATTGATTGCTTTCATGTTTCATTCGTAAAACATCTGTTATAATGATTGTAATTAAATTCATGGAGGCTAATTCTATGCTTGTAGATGTAAAAGCTTTTATTAAAGCTGCAGGTTTAACGTGTATTTCATCATTAAGTGGAGATAATGCATTTGCTTATAATTTTGAAACTGTAAAAAGCGCTATCGCTACATTTTTTAAGAAGTTAAGATTTACCGTTTAATTTCATTTCAACCAGTAGGAAAAGAGTAATCACTTCCTGCTGGTTTTTTCTGTTTCATGGAACTGAGTGACACCATGTTTTATATAGATAGAGGATATAATCATTGAGAAGAGAAGGTATAAATAAGGAGATGAATACTATGATAAACAATACAATTCCAAGTTTTTTAAAATTATGGGAAGGTACCGACGTAGAATTAACAGTCCTTAATCAATACTTCACTTCGCATCCAGAGATATTTGAAGAATACTTTAAGTATCATTGTCCTAAAACGAAAGAACGTCTCTCTAATGCCATTAACCTATATCCCACAAAAATAGAAGATATTCGTGTCATTGCAGAATTATTACCAAACATTATTCAAGAGATAACGAATGAATATGATAACAAATTCAACTTTGATGTAAATATGAAATTTCATTTATTTGTTGGAGCTTTTGGCTCTAATGCATTTGTAGAAAGGGAGATTATTGGAGATATATTTTTTGCGGCAGAAAAATTATCTCCAGATTCAAATCATCTTCGCATTATTATCGCTCACGAAATAGGACATATATATCATAATGTTATGTTACAAAATGATGGAATGGACTGGAGTAAGGCTGAATGGAATGAGGCATCGGTAGGTTTGTACCGTGAGGGTGTTGCAACCTATTTATCAAAGCAAATTATGAAAGGGTTAAATGAATCAGTGTACTACTCATATAACAATGATGGTGAACGTTGGTTACAATATTATATAGAAAATGAAGAACATATAAAGAAACGTTTTTTGGAGGATTATATAGAAGGATGGACGTTTGAAAAAGAGAAAGAGTGGTTTCGGTTATCTGGCGGACAATATTTTGGATACAACCGACTTGGTTATTTTTTAGGAACAGCTTTTGTAGAGTATGTTGTACAAGCATGGGGAGAGAGTGAAGTATTTACTTTTTGGAACAAACACAATTTGAAAAGAGATGTAATGGATTGGTTAGTGAAATGAACTGAATAAGATTATGATAGGGGGCTGAAATGTATGAGAGTGTATGTAAAGATAGGTATGTTATTTCTCGCTTTTACATGCATTTTTGCATTAGTAGCATGTAAAGGGACGGACGAAAAAAAGGAAACAGACCCAACAACGGAAAATAGTAAAAACGAACAGAAAAATACTTCTCAAGAAAAGAAAGAGCCAGATGAAAAATCAAATAATGAAGGATCAACAAAACCAAAGGCAGATCAAAGCGAGAAAGATACAGTAATAAATCAAAAATCAATTAACCACGTTAAAGAATTATTTGAATTAGCGAAAGAAGGAAAAGTGCCTAATGTTCCGTTCGCAGCTCATACAGGAGATATCGAAGAAATAGAAAAAGCGTGGGGGAAAGCTGATAAAACGGAGCAAGCAGGAAACGGAATGTACGCAACCTTTACAAGTAAAAATGTTTCCTTCGGTTTTAATAAAGGATCACAAGTTTTTGATGTACGCTCCTATCATGCAGAGCTAAAGTTAATTACATTACAAGAAATTGAAAAGGCATTAGGAAAACCAAACTCAGTTAAAGTAAATGGTGAAGATAAAATATATGTATATAAAGTAAACAATCAGTTTGAGTTAAAATTTATCATTCCAAAATCGACTGGTAAGGTAAATCATATTTCGGTATTTTCGCCAGAAGATAGTATAAATAAAATGGCAGGGTAATAAAGAAGGCTATCACCAAGGTCATCAAGACTTTTGTGATAGCCTTCTTTTACTGTTAAAAGGATGAGGAAAGCAGCCCTATAAAACATGAGGAGTTTGCTCTGAAATGTCCTTTTTTATTTTATTACGCTCTAAATTTTGAACAAAAAGAGCTTGAATAATGCCCCCAATTATTAAGAAACAAGCACAAATATAAAATAGCATACTGCCGTTTAGTTTGCTTAATAAAACCGCACCAATAACAGGACCGCACGTTCGAGATACATCCCAATGTAAGCCGTAAATTGAAAAATACAATCCACGTTTATCTGAAGGAGCGATTTCTGAAACGAATCGAAGTAAATGGTTTAAAGCAATACTTCCACCGATGACTAAAAAGAGTAATGTGAAAAATAGTGACGCGATTGTTGCTGAAAGCCCGTAGCCAAGTGCAGCTACTGTATAGCAGGCATAAGAAATAATGATGATTTTCGCCATGGAAAATCGTTCAGACCATTTCACGAGGAAAACTTGCAGAAAGATTTCCAAAATAGCTTTGCATGTTGAAATAAAAACGAGTATGAGTTCGAAATCCGTAAAAGTATGTTTCACGAAAATAAGATAATTCGTCTCAGTTTGTGCATAAAAAAAGCTAATAGGAAGTGTAGAAACCATAAGTCCAAATACGGCGTAATGTTTGCGTACAAAATGTTTTTGGGATGATCTTTCAAGCTTTTGCGTTGGTGTTGTCATTGCCGGAGCGGTTTCTGGAAGCTGCGTCCAAACAACGAGTGCATATACTATAAGTGCAATGCTTTGCACCATAAATACATATTCAGGGTGTGTCTTATAAAAAATAGTACCAACTAAAGGGCCGATTAGGGTACCTATTGCTCCCATCGTTTGCAGAAGAGAGAAGATTTCTGCTTGCTGCCCAGGTTTTGTTAAATCAGCTATTTGTGCACGTTGAGCAGGAATATATAAGGAACGGCCAATCCCATTTATGACATATAACAAAGCAAATATAAAAACGGATTGAGCAAAGATGAAGCTACCGATTGCAACGCTTTGTAGCAATAAGCCGAGTAACATAATTTTCTTTCGTCCATATTTATCAGTGACTCTTCCTGCAATAAGTGTAAATATAATGTCCGAAAGCGGTTGTAACCCGAAAATAAGCATAGTCATCATAATATTGCCGTTTAGCATCTTATTAACATAAATAATCATAATAATAGCTAACATTGATTCTGTTGTTCGAGTTAATAATTCACCGCACAGTCTAATGATAATTGGTTTATTGTAACGTAATAAGAGATGATTCAATATTATTTCCTCCTTTCTATATTGAAATGATAAGATGAAAGGAGAATTGGAAAAAGGGTAGAAAGAATAGGGGATATTTTTCACCTTTTAGGGGGAATATGATGTTTATTTTAGATCAATACATTGAGCTATGGATTACCTATGGGAAAGGGAAAAAAGAAGGAGAACAATTAGAAATAACAGTGCAAAATATATCCGAAACATTATTTTGTACAGAGCGTAATAGTAAATTAATTATAAAAAAATTAGATGAGTTAAATTGGATCGTTTGGTTTCCAGGTCGTGGGAGAGGCAATCGTTCTAAACTAATATTTCAAAAGCAACCGATATCATTGATTTTAGCTAAAGGAAAAGAGATAACGAGAAAAGGGGATGTGAAAAGCGGAATTTCATTTGTGGAGCGCTACAGCTCACAATTTCCGTCAGTAAAGAAAGAGTATGAAGTTTGGATAGATTCAATATTTGGTCATAAAATAGAAAGGACATCCGAAGGGAGAAGAGATGTCCTTCGTTTGCAGGTTCAAATGAATTTAGACATTGCATTAGATCCGGTCTACGCTACAATGCGTTCAGAATGTCATATGGTAAAACATATTTTTGATACACTCGTATATGTAAATGAGGACACAAACTCTATAGAACCAAGGCTTGCTTTTCAATGGGAATATGATGATACTGAAAAGGTATGGACTTTTTATTTACGAAAAGGCGTTCGTCTTCATAATGGAAAACGACTTACTGCACATCATGTTATACATTCATTAAAACGATTTATGAAAGCTGAAAACAACCCGCATGCATGGATGTTACAACATGTTGAAAGTTTCCGTGCAGTGGATGAATTTGTTGTTGAAATTCAATTACATACAGAAAATAGGATGTTTTTACATATGCTAAGTGCAGAACAGTGTTCTATCGTAAATGAAGATGAAGCGGGAAACTTCATAGGTACAGGACCTTTTATATTGCGAGAGAAGAATACACATTTATTTGCATTAGAAGTGCATGATTTATATTATCGTGAAAGACCTTTTCTTGACCGGATTGAACTATTGAATATAGAGCAAAATGTAAATACATATGACGTATTAGTAAAGGCGCAGTATAAAGATAAAGAAAATCTTAATAAAGAACTTTCACGGCTCGAATCGAATGTGACATATGTAACGTGTAATCTTGTAAAAGAAGGGCCAATGCAAGATGAGCTGTTTCGTAAAGCACTATATAAAATTATTCATGGTGATAAAATCGTTCAAGAACTCGGCGGAGAACGTGGAGAAGTGGCAAAGAAACTAATATTAGCAAATGAAAGCATAGTAGATATTGAAGAAGATATCGAAAGTTTAATTAAAAGGAGTACATATCATAGTGAAGTGCTACAACTATACACATTTACAGGACGAGATCACGTTGAAGATGCACAATGGATACAAAAAGAGTGTGCGATGTACGGGATTCTTGTAGAAAATAATTTTCTTGAAATAGAAGATCTGTTAGAAATAAGTACGATACAAAAGGCTGATATGATGCATGATAGCGCAACAATTAGCGAACGAATAGAAGATAGTTTGCTATATATGTTTCTTACAAAAAACAGTTTTATTTATGGGCAAAGCAGAATGGACTTTCATAAATCATTGGCCCCTTATTTTAAACAAGAACAAGTAGAGAAAAGAGTTACACTGTTACGCGATATTGAAGACACTTTGTTACGTCAAATTCAAGTTATTCCTTTATATCGTAACAAACAACAAATAACTTCTCACGAAAAAGTACAAAATATAATGATTAATTCACAAGGGTGGATTGATTTTTATAAAATATGGTTTAAACCTTGATATATAAAGGTTCTTATGCATTTTCATTAGATGTGTAAGGACCTTTTTTGTATGTAAAATAGGTTTGTTTTACACATTGTTACGATACTTGTGATAAAAGTCTATTTACAGCGTAACAGTGTTATGTTACATTGTTATCAGGAAGGAGTGTTATACAGTTGAGTACAGATTTAATTTCAAAAAAAGATTTATTAGAACTTACTGGTATTTCATACGGACAGTTATATAGGTGGAAAAGAAAAAATTTAATACCGGAAGATTGGTTTGTACGAAAGTCTACATTCACGGGTCAGGAGACATTTTTTCCGAAAGAAAAGATTTTAGAGCGAATTGATAAAATCCAAACGATGAAAGAGGATCTATCACTTGATGAACTAGCGAATATGTTTTCACCGAGTGTGAGAGAAATTCTTTTAACAAAGGAAGACATTTTACGTAAAGGGATTGCATCAGAGCCAGTTTTACAATTCTTCATAGAACAAACGAATAAAACAACAGAGTTTCAATTTGTAGATATTCTTTATGTGTACATGTTAGAAGAATTACTACAATCGGGAGAGATTAGTTTAGAAGAAGGAAAAATGGTCTTGCAAGTATTACGTGAAAATTATGAAGCAATTAAACATAAAACGTGTGACTTAATCATTGTCCGAAAGTTAGGGATTTCTACATGTTTCTTAGTTTCAAACGTGGAAGATTTAATTTTTGAAAAAGGCACCAAAATCGTTTTACGCGAAGCGATTATGAAATATACCGAAGCATTAAAAACTAAATTGTTGTAGTGGAGGAGAACGTATGCGTACAGATAATTTGATTATAAATGGTTACGGTTCATCGAATGGTGGCGAGTTTCATAAAGTGCAATTAAACGGAAAAGGAACTGTGAATGGGAATGTTGAATGTGAGCAATTTGAATGTAATGGTTACGGTGCCGTTACTGGAAACTTGAAAAGTAGCAATGCAAGAATTAGTGGATCAGGTAAAGTCGATGGTACAGTACTTGCAGAAAAGATGCGAATTGATGGGAAAGCAACAATTACGCAAGATGTGAAAGCAAACAGTTTGAAAATTGCAGGAAAAGGTACGATAGGTGGAAATGTCACTGGTGAAGAATTTAAAGTCAATGGTCAAGCGACAATTGATGGTAATTGTGAAGTGGATACTTTTTCTTCAGAAGGACAATTTACAATTGGTGGGTTATTAAGCGCCGATGAAATAAATATTAATATTCACGGTACATGTCGAGCGAAAGAAATTGGTGGTCAAACGATTAAAGTAAGACATAGATCAGGTACATTTAGTAGGCTATTTAAAACAGTATTTGGCTTGCAGTTAGAAGCTGAGCTGCTTGAAGGTGACAATATCGATATTGATTATGCCCACATAAGAACGGTAAGAGGAAATAATGTTACAGTAGGACCGAACTGTGAGATTGAACTCATTGAATATACAGGTGTGCTTACTGTTGATAAAAGCGCAAATGTAAAAGAAATTAAGCAGGTTTAATGGGAGGGAGTAAGTAATATGGAACATCCACATAGTCTCACAGTAAATGGTTCCGGTAATTCAGCAGGCGGAGATTATAATAAAGTGAAGATTCGCGGTGAAGGAACAATTACGAATGCTATGAGTTGTAATGAATTTAAAACGTATGGCACGAGTGATGTACGCGGTGATATGAAAGTGAAAAATTATGTTGTGTATGGAGATAGCGAAGTACAAGGAAATGTAGATGCGGAATATGTAAAAGTATATGGTAATACACAAATTCATGGCGATGCACATATTGAAAAAACAAAAGTTAGAGGTATGATAGATATTGCAGGAAAGTTTTCAGGTGATTTTGTCGATGTAAAAGGTGCTTTAAATGTGAAGGGAGATATTGAAGTAGAAAATTTATCATTAACTGGTGGTCTTGAAAGTGATGGATTACTAAATGCTGAAAACATTCAAATCTCACTTCGTTATGAAGGGAGTAAGGTAAGAGAAATTGGTGGTAAAAAAATTACTATTCGTAAAAAAGCGAGATTTTTTCCTTTTACTAGTCATGTTGGAAACCTCCAAACTTCAATTGTTGAAGGAGATGATATATATTTAGAACATACGATTGCTGAAGTAGTGAGAGGAAACAATGTTACAATTGGCCCTGGTTGTGAAATTAGTGTTGTAGAATATCATACTAGTTTTAATCAAAAGGGTAATGCAGTCGTAAAAGAACATAAACAAATATAAGTAGTACGAGGGAGAGCAAGGTTATGGTTGAGAAGAATAATAAGCTCGGCTTTGTTGTGGCGGGCTTATTGCTAGGTATTTTAATGGCATCAATGGATAATACCATTGTCGTAACAGCGATGGGAACGATTGTGGGTGACTTAGGAGGCCTTGAAAACTTTGTATGGGTCGTTTCTGCCTATATGGTCGCAGAAATGGCAGGTATGCCGATATTCGGTAAACTATCAGATATGTATGGTAGAAAAAGGTTCTTTATTTTCGGTTTAATCGTCTTTATGATTGGTTCGGCACTTTGTGGTACTGCTGAAAACATTACACAGTTAGGTATTTATCGTGCGATTCAAGGTATTGGCGGCGGGGCATTAGTACCGATCGCATTTACTATCGTTTTTGATATTTTCCCTCCTGAAAAGCGCGGGAAAATGGGTGGATTATTCGGAGCAGTATTTGGTTTATCAAGTATTTTTGGACCGTTGCTTGGCGCGTATATTACAGATTATATTAGCTGGCACTGGGTATTTTATATTAACTTACCGCTTGGCGTTTTAGCACTTATTTTTATTACATTCTTTTATAAAGAGTCACGAGTTCATAGAAAGCAAAAAATTGATTGGTTTGGGGCAATTACTTTAGTTGGTGCAGTAGTTTCGTTAATGTTTGCGCTTGAACTTGGTGGACAAAAGTATGACTGGGATTCTAGCTTTATTTTAAGTTTATTTGGCGCATTCGCTATTTTAATTATTGCATTTATTTTTATTGAACGTAAAGTAGAAGAACCGATCATTTCGTTTGAAATGTTTAAACAACGTTTATTCGGGATGAGTACCATTATTGCATTATGTTACGGTGCTGCGTTTATGTCAGCAACTGTATATATTCCATTATTCATTCAAGGGGTATACGGTGGTAGCGCAACAAACTCAGGGTTATTACTTTTACCGATGATGTTAGGATCAGTCGTAACAGCGCAATTAGGCGGATTTTTAACGACAAAACTTAGCTACCGAAACATTATGATTATTTCTGCGGTTATTATGCTAATTGGACTATTTTTATTAAGCACATTAACGCCAGAAACAAGTCGTGCATTATTAACAGTGTATATGATTATTATCGGATTTGGAGTTGGATTCTCATTCTCTGTACTAAGTATGGCAGCTATTCACAACTTCGGTATGGAACAGCGCGGATCTGCAACTTCAACGAGTAATTTCATTCGTTCATTAGGAATGACGCTTGGTATTACAATCTTCGGAATGATCCAAAGAACAGGTTTCCAAGATCAATTAGAAGAAGCGTTTAAAGGGATGAGTGGGGGAATGAATACAAATGCTTTAGGAGATTCAAGAGCTATTCTATCAGAATCGGCAAGATCTCAAATTCCGCCGCAAATATTAGATAAAATTGTTGACGCTCTTTCTAGCTCAATTGTTCAAACATTTATGTGGGCATTAGTACCAGCTGGTTTAGCATTCATATTTATTTTCTTTATGGGCAATGAGCGCATGGTAATTAAGAAACAACAAAAGAATAATAAGAACGAAACATCCAAAGCGTAATGAAAAAGCTCCTTTCCAATTGGAAGGGAGCTTTTTCGTATGTACAGATTTAGATTAGCCTTCGATGATTTCGTATTCTTCGTCTGCTAATAATAATATTTGTGTTTTCTTACCTTTGTTTTGAACTTCGATTACATCATATGTACCTAAGTCTCGTAGCTTGCTTTGAGAAGCGTTAACCATAACTTCCATAGAATCGATTAAGATATCTTCTTCAATGTATGATTCAGGCAATGCCATATCTTCAGTTTCTAATACACATGCGTATAGATTTTGTAAGTTGTCAGCAGTTGGATTTTGTTCCTCAACATCAATGATGTTTTTTACTGCTTCCATATTTTCTTCTTTTGCTTGGTATACTTTAATTTTAGCCATTGTTTTAATCTCCTTTATAACGTAATCGTAGAGGCTACACCTTATTATAACGTTTTTTTCATGAAAGATGAAATTGTTATATGTATTTATAGTAAAAATTATGTGTTATTCCTAATACTTAATGTGAATTCTTACGTTAAAGTTATATTGTCCAAGCTTTTTTTATACTCCGCTCATATTATATGTATTAGATAAAAACATATAGGGAAGGGATGGAGTGTAAGTGGATTGTGAGCCGAAACGCGATTGTGGATGTTGCCAAAATAGTATATGTGAATTTTTACAAAGTCTTGAACCATATACTAAAGTTGAGAGTATTGTAATAGCAGGAAATGGAATTGTTGTATCTTATTTTCTTTCATTTAATAAGAGGAATGGTATCGTATCCTTCGTACAAGAGGACAATGAGGTTATTTTTGTAGATTGCTCTAAGATTGATGCAATTCGAATAGGAAAAGTCTGTAGTTGTAAAACGAAAGTTAAATTTATTGAAGAGGATTTTAGTCTACTTGGAAATATTTGTCCGCAATGTTTAACCGAAGGAAGTACACTCTTTTTTGACTTTCACAATCCAGAATTGAATTTATCACTGCAAGCAAAAACAATTGATGCACCTAGTTGTACTGAATTTATAGATGAAAATGGCAATGCAGTGAAGCAGGTTACAATAGTTGGGGAAGCAATTGTTTCTAAAGACTTTGTTCAAGTGCCTGAACTATTAAACTTTCGATTAGTTTTATCTGATACGGCTGGGAATCCTTTAAAGTTTGGAATACTGTTCATTAATTTCCCAGATCTTACGTTTATTATTCTTTTCGCATCGAGTGGATACCTCAACATTTCGAACTGTTTGAAAATTGAGAGTGGAGCTGGTAATACCGAGATAGAAGAGATGAGAAAGATGATATCGAATGACGATAATACGTACACATCAGTTGTTCAAGTGACTAAAGTATATAAAAATGGGGCAACAGAATCATTTCTTTATAAGAATGAGTTATAACATATATATTTAAATGAACCCTTAGACTAATGTTGAGGGTTTTTACATAATAAAAGATTATAGATTGTGAATTATTATTAAGTATATTATCTATAAACCTATACACTAGGAAGTCATTTACTTTTTGATGAAATGTTATAATAATTTTATATTTATGAATAATTTATAATTATATGGAATGTAGTAGGCGTTTGCTTATATGTAGCAAAGAGTAGAAGTGCATTAATTCTAAAGAAAGCAGGAATGTAAATGATATATGAAGCGAATATACATACAAGAGAAAAATTAGTTACTATGTTCGAAGATTTCAATAACATTGTTTTACTTTCTTATTTACAAGGACATATGGGTACCGCTTGGGTAAATAATCTTGAAAATCCAACAGTAGCGCAAGTTACAATAGGGATTTTCACATTTTATGCTGGGGATTCAAATGCGAAAGAAACAGAAGAATTAGTACGTAACATTCCTGATAGAATGTTAGTAATCGTAAATAGTGAAGAGTGGAAAAAGCGTTTAGAAACATTTTACGGAAGAAAAATAGATAAGTTTTTACGCTATAAATTCAAACGTAATGCAGAAGTTTTTAATCGTTCAAAATTACAATCTTTTATATCAGTACTTCCAAAAGGATACGAGTTAAGAAGAATAGATGAAGATATCGTAAATAACCCTACATTACATAAAGTCTCTGAAGATTTTACAAGTCAATTTCAATCAGTTGAAGATTATATAAACCGAGGTATAGGGTATTGTATTTTGTATACAGGAGAAGTTATATGCGGTGCATCATCATATAGCATTTATGATAATGGGATTGAAATCGAAGTGGCGACTGATTACAACCATAGAAGAAAAGGGTTGGCAACTATAGTTAGTGCGGCGTTAATCTTGGATTGTTTAGAAAAAGGGATATATCCAAACTGGGATGCAGCAAATACTACATCTGCGAAACTAGCAGAAAAGTTAGGATATGTTTTTGATAAGGCGTATGATACGTATTTTGTGGATAATAGATGAATGGGCAGAGAGTGTAAGATGTGTACAAAGTAAAGAGTTTAAAGGGAAAGACAGATAACTAGAATGTTTTGATAGAGTTTTTAAAAACTCTATCAAAACATTAGAAAATAAAATAATTAGTTCAATAATAAGAATATTTTATAATATATTGAGTGTAAAAACTGGCTTTTTTAGTCCGTTTTTATTTTTTATAAAAAGATAAATTAGTCGTGACCTTCTATTTTGTGGATATTAAAAAGTCGGTAAATGGTTCTTATTAAATATTATCCTTTGTTAGATGGAATAAAAGACTCTTGAAAAATTAATTTTGGAACACCTATTAGCTCTAACAGAAAAAAGTCGAGACCTTCTATTTTATATAGGTAGATATCAGTATAGGCTCCTTTTATTAATTTATATGTTTTTAACTATCAAGGGGAAATGAATCTCTTATTTTGCAAATGATAAAAGTGACTATGATACAAACCCACGCATTAATAGAAAAAGTACATATACAGTATAGAGAGTTGAAAAACTCTAATTTTTTTTATAAAGGAGATTATATATTATGAGTGAACAATGTCCAATTAATGTACCATGTCAGGTAGTAGGACAAACCCAAACACCATTAAGTGATGAGGCAGCAGCACCAATTCTTACACCAGGAGCACCGATTGTAAAAATTCCAGTGGTATTAGCCGAAAGAACAATTCAAATTGTTGTAGAATCAGATATTCCATTAGCACCTGCAGCATCCGAAATTAAACGTGTGTTAAAAAACGTATTTTTAACACAGTGTAAGTTAGTTCCAGTAGCATTCACTCCAGTACCAGGTACAAATTACCGCCGAGTTACAAGAGCAAAGTTATTTGTACAAGGATATATTCGTAAAAACATTGAATATGCAGGTAGTGGATGTAATTCAGTACTATTTGATCGTATCGCAAATGTTCCATTTTCTGGTTTTGCAGATTTAACAGAAACAGATTTTCTATCACTAGCAATAGTAGCTGCTTCCTCAGATACTACATCTCACTTTATTAATCCTAATAACGGTGACTTACCACGTTTAGACAAATACTTCTTTGAAAATACTGTTTTTTATAATGAACAACCATATTGCGAATTAGTTAGCGCTCAATTTTTTGAATTAGACTTCTCTCCTTGTCCAACAGAATTAAACGAATCATTTGAGACTCTTCGTGAGAAAATTGTACTGGATCTTACTGTGAAAGTTTTACAAGTGCAACAAGTACGAGTGTAAAACTAAAAAAGCATTGTCTTTGATAAAAAGACAATGTTTTTTTTCGTTTTATAAAACATATATAATAATGAAATGGTCGCGTACAAAAATATATTTTTATGAGTTTCATTGGTGGGGGGATGGTGATGAAAAATCCATGGGTTGGTAAGAAAATATGGAACAAATTTTACAAAGGAGAGATACTGATTGATCAAGAGCAATCTCATGAAATAAGAGAAAATAAGAAAAGTAAACAAACAGATTCAGAGAAAAAAGAGAAAGCAATACAAGTAGAGAAAGAAGGTAAAGGACTAGAACGTAAGGTGAAGGCAATACAAGCAGAAAAGGAAAATAAAGAAACAAAGTCAAAAAAAGAAGAAAAAGCAATACAAGCAGAGAAAGAAAGTAAAGAACCAGGGTCAAAAAAAGAAGAAAAAGCAATACAAGCAGAAAAGGAAAATAAAGAAACAAAGTCAAAAAAAGAAGAAAAAGCAATACAAGCAAAGAAAGAAAATAAAGAACCAGAGCCCCAAAGGGAAGAAAAAGCAAATGAATCTGAGAAAAAAATTGAAAAAATTTTCCTAGGAAAAGAACATAAAACGAGTGTATTAGAGGGGAAAAGTATAGATTCTGAATCAAAAATAGCGAATTCAGAACGTTCAATAGAAGTGAAAACCCCATTTTCTATTATTTCAGATGTTACTAGTTTTAAAAAATTCCCTAATATGAATGTGAAAAATCAAGAAGTATATGTATTTCGTAATGAAGAAGATGCAAGAGGGCGTGAGCTGGATTCTACGTTACTAACTACAATGGAATATTATCATGGAGAGATTGATTGTAATTTAGTTTCTTCAAACCTTCATGAAAAGAGGATACTTTTAGAACTTTCTAATCAAAAAGAAAAAGGGAATATTGAAGAGGGTTGGGTAGGCTCATCTTCATGGATTCCTATCCACGGTATAATATTAGAGAAGGAAGTTGAAGCAGATGTAAATAATTATATAACTGCGAAATTACCAATTGAAATAGGGAGGTATAAAGGTGAAATTAGTCTAATAGAAAAGATCGTTTTTAAAGAAACAGTTATAGAAATAAAAGAAGTATCACAGGAAATTATTGTAACAAACAAAGAATTCTTATTGCCAAAAATAATAAAGAAAGGAAAAAATCCATCTATAATTGAAAAAGGAAGCTTACGTGTAGAAGGTTATATATTTCAGTGTATTGAATTTACATCAGAACAAAGTGAAAATCATGATAAGATCTACCAGTTAATGCAAAATATTATATTGGAACTAAACGTCCAATTATTACAAGAACAGGAAGTTCGTGTGCGAATTACATAAATGATTATTTCACTATCAATCAGTTGAATTTTTTTAGGAGTTTGTAATAGAAAAACACAAAAAGTGCTAGCAAGTCTGCAAACAAGCTAGCTAACATGCATTGGAAGTGAAATACTGCCAATGTAGTAATTAACAATACGTTAATTAACTAGGTGAAACGTGATAAATCTTTTTTACATGTGGGGAAATACAAGGTGTTAAATCCTAATTTAGAAACTCACAACTTAAATAGTAAAACATGTTTATCATAAGTATCCAAACACCAGTTATATTTTTTTAGAATAATTGGATGGATAACTTCTTTTGTAGCATCAACTTCAGTAAAGCCATATTTCTTATAAAAGTTTTCTAATTCCTCAAAAGGAAGACAATATACATTTTTTACTTGTAATTTTTTCGCAGTTTCTACTAAAAATGATACAAGTTCCCCAGCTAAATGTAACCCTCTAAATTGAGGGAGAATAAAAATTCCACCCATTTCTATAGTATCATCATCTATTTGGACTAATCGTCCCACACCTGCATACTCGTTGTTGTATGTAATGATTGCAACTTTATCTCTTTTTAAATCACTTCGTACAAATCCTATTGAGTCATATTGATTATTAATCCATTCTAAATCGTTAGATGTAGCCATTTGAATACTCATAGACATCCTCCTTCGGAATACTAGCACTATCTTTATTATATAAAACATAAGATGCTATATCAAAAGAACCTTGATATAGCACATTTGCTAAATTTGTTAGTTAAAGGTGTGGATTTGCTGGTATTGAAATGATTACTTCAACTAAAAGAGGATAAGAACCTTGTGAATTTAGTGTAAAACTATTTCGTGTGTTTGGTAACGCATTATTATTTAAGCGTATAGAGTTTATAGGCTTATTTTAATTGGTGTAGCTACTATATTATTGGAACTAGTAAGGAAATATAATAATCACCAGCCTGAGTGATAAAAATCGTATTAGGATTTAGAAAAAAAACCTCCTGAAAAAGAAAAGGGATTTAAAGATAAGAGCACTTCGAAAAGTGCCCTTCAGTAACGACTACTCATTCTAAAAAGAAAGGATGCAATATATCATATGAAGTTAAGTGTATTTAATTATGGGCCTTTTATATAAAAGTTTTATTTTGTTCCGAATAAAAAGGCGGTTGTTTCCGCAACCACCTTTCAGTAAAACAAAGCACTTTTTATGAAATAAATTATGGATGATCCCTAAAAAGGTTATAGGATATACCCACATTTTTATAACTAAAGTGACGAACTCAGGTTATAAGGAAGGAACAATTATATTGTATGAAATCTATTCTAGAGTAGTCACAAAGAAAGTTGTCTTCTTATTAGAAGGCAGCTTTTTTTATTAGAAAAAGAAGTAGAAGATTAAGTTACTTGTCCAAACAAATTTTAAAAAAATACATAAAATGCTAGTAGTTAGTCAATATTTTAATATTGCTAATTTTAAGACTAAAAGGGGTGATTTTATGTGTGAATGTGAAGTTTGTAGAAGAAAGAAAAATCGGGATCCATTAAACCGGGAGTTTGAGCCGAAAAAACGAGTTCCTGAGCCAAAAAAAGAGGATTGTGAGCCAAAAAAAGAGGATTGTGAGCCGAAAAAAGAGGATTGCGAGCCAAAAAAAGAGGATTGTGAACCAAAGAAAGAAGATTGCGAATCATTAAATTATTATTCGTTTAGTAAAAATGCAAATTTTTTAGAGGAAGCTATACAAACAGATGAAATCGATCAAATTTCTGAGGAATATATTGAAATAGTTGATTCAGCAGATGTACAAGTTACTACTACAGATACAAAAGCTGCGCTATCTATCCAAGCGGCATTACAAGCAGCTATCGTAGTTGTAGTAAGTATTTCTATAGCAGATAGTGAAAAGGCAGATAAAATAACACAAGAATTATTTCAAAAATCAGCTATTAAACAAATTAATAGACAAAAAACATTTATTAAAAATTCCAGAAACGTAACTGTAACAACTACTGATACAGATATTGCAGTGAATATTCAAATTCTCCTTCAAATTTTATTAGCTTTATTAGTTAAACTAAACATTTTATAAAGTGTCTATCCTATTGATATTTAGCTATAAGTTTTCACTCTAAGTAAATGTTTTTGTTGTAATACGTGGTACAAGCTTGGACTTTTTATTATGACTGAATTAATATTCAAGATTAATGGTAAAGCAAGTATGGAAAACTACAAATAAAGATAAAATACATGATTTAACAGTAATGAAACTTATATTTATGTGAAGTGAATGAAAGCTGTCTTCTTATTAGAAGCCAGCTTTTGATTTTATTAGCAAAAAGAAATGAAAATAGAAGATTAAGTTACTTGTCCAAGCAATTTTTATTTCATTACATATAATGCTCGTAGATATTTAAAATTTTTATAGAAAATTGATTGGAGTGAATATTGTAAATGGATGATTTAAACAAATTTTCTTCCTTTAAGTTTGATAAGGATCAAAAGAATATAATTATAGACCTTTTACTCTCAGATATTTTTAATAGGCATGGGATAAATGAAGAAAAACTAAAAAATTTATCGCCAGAAAAAAAGCAGCAAATTAAAAGTATTGTTTCTGAAATACAATCACAAGTTAATAATTATTTAGATTGAAAGGGGGTGAATGTATGGACAAAACATGTCATTCAGATGAAAATAAAAAGTGGAGTGCATTAGATTACTCAAATCCTCATCCATCTTTTAAAAATGCTAGCGTTTCAGAAGCAGCTGCGCAAGAAAGTAAAACTTACCAAATTTCTGAAGAATCAATTACAATTGTTGATTCAGCAGATGTAGAAGTTACTACTACAGATACAAAAGCTGCGTTATCTATTCAAGCTGCATTACAAGCAGCTATCGTGGTGATAATAAGTATTTCTATAGCAGATAGTGAAAAAGCTGATCGTGTTGCACAAGAATTGTTTCAAAAATCATCTATTAAACAAGTTAATAAACAAGAAACTGTTATTAGAAATTCTAGAAATGTTACAGTTACGACTACTGATACAGATATAGCTGTAAATGTTCAAATTCTTCTCCAAATTTTATTAGCGTTACTAGTTAAATTAAATATTTTATAAAATGTTTAACTTGTTTTTTATCTAGTGATTCTTACAGGTGAATATTTACTGTTTTAATTATAGTACAGGCTATAAATATTAATCATAACTGGACTAATATTTAACATCGCCAAAATAATAATGAGAGCAATGTGATGGAAAATGAAGTTTGGTTATTTTATGAAAATTTAAAAGCCATTTCCTTTATTGGATTTGGCTTTTAAATTTTAAACAGTATGAATTTGAAAAGATTATATTAAGATAAAGAATTAAAATATAATGATACAAAATACTTATAAAATTATTCGTGTTTTAGAAAAATAATAAGAAAAAGGTGTTTAAAATAGAATCATTTGTATTAACAGTTCAAGTTTTGAAGAATAGTGCATACAATATAAAGTGTTTTCCTTTCTTCATTTAAGTTTTACGTATATAATTTAAAGGTACTATTTTTATTTTATTATTTTATATTTATAACAGAATAGAGGTTTAAAAATGGGTGTTAAAATCATTACGGATAGTGCGGCGGATTTACCGGTAGAATTGCTGCAAGCATATGATATTGATTTAATTCCACTCCGTGTATATGATGAAGCAGAAACAGAGTATTTAGATGGAGTAACATTAGAGTCAGTTACATTATTGCAAAAAATGAGAGAAGGCGCTGTTTATAGAACGTCATTGCCTTCACTTGAAACTTTCCAAGAAAAATTTGTTTCTTATGCAAAAGAAGGTAATCCTTGTATATATTTAGCTTTTTCATCTGAACTGTCTGGTACATATCAATCATCAGTTGTCATTAAAGAGGAAGTAAAAGAAACATATGCAGATTTAGATTTAGAAATTATTGATACGAAATGTGCTTCGCTTGGTCAAGGTCTTGTCGTTTTAGAAGCTGCTAAAATGGCAAAAGGCGGCGCATCAAAAGAAGATATTTTAAACCGTGTCGCTTTTCTAATGAACCATATGGAGCACATCTTCACTGTAGCTGACTTACAGTACCTTGTTAGAGGTGGACGTTTAAGTAAAGTAGCTGGTTTTATCGGTGGTTTACTAAACATTAAGCCTATCTTAAACGTGGAAGAAGGAAAACTTGTACCACTTGAAAAGGTAAGAGGGAAAAAGAAAGTATTAAGCCGAATTGTTGATATTATGGAAGAGCGTGGTAAAGACCTTAAAGGTCAAACAATCGGTATGACTCATGGTGATGACTTAGAAACAGCTGAAGCATTAAAATCATTAATTACGGAAAGATTCGGTTGTGAAGTATTTATCGTAAATACAATTGGTGCAGCAATCGGAGCACATACAGGACCTGGCGTTATAACGTTATTTTTCTTAAATGAAGTAGAGTAAAGGATTGATCTTTTGATCAATCCTTTTTTCTTTAATCTGTGATTACCGGTCGATATGGTATTGGTGAAGATAAAATCATCGAAGTTTTGACTGTTCCAAAAAGAATAACGATATCAATTAATTCTTCTAATTCCTTCATAGAGTGAACTGCTACTTTTAAGTAATAGCTACTTTCACCTGTTACTCGGTGACATTCAAGTATTCTATGTTCTCCGTATATTTTTTCCTCAAATTTTTTACAAGGAATCTTTAAATTTTCAATTCTTAAAAATGCTTGAATTGATTTTCCAACTGCATCTAATGATATCCGTGCGGTATATTTCTCAATTATTCCAGTATCTTGTAATCTCTTTAGTCTTTCGGTAACACTAGGGCGGGTGAGGTGTAAGTGCTCAGTCATTTCTGTAATTGTCATTCTGGCATCTTCTTGTAGTAATAGGGTTATTTTCTTATCAATTTCATCCATGAATTATGCTCCTTTACAAATACGAAAGTGAAATTCTGAAATAAATACATAATGTAAAATCTAATGCCAGACTACATACACTTTTGAATGTTAAATAGACTGACAACTTTCTATAATTAAAATATAAATGGAGGTGCATGTAATGTCTAATCATTTTAATGAAACAATTTCAATTAAAAAGGGAACTGCTTTATACGTCGGAGCGGTTCTAGGATCAGGAATTCTTATATTACCTGGTATGACAGCGAGTGTAGCAGAAGGGAATGCGATTGTTTCCTGGCTTGTTATGATAGCACTTAGTATTCCACTTGCGTTCACATTCGCTTTTTTATCGATTGAGTATCCAAGTACAGGTGGAATTGCTACTTTTTCAGAAAAAGCTTTTGGCAAAAATGTAGGTGCTATTATAGGTTGGTCTTTTTATATAGCAGGTAGTGTTGGGCAAATCGTTGTATCTTTGACTGGTGGCATGTATATAGTGAAGGTTTTTACGTTACCATCATATTTTTCGTACGTTATAGCGCTAATTATTTTAAGTATTTCAATTGGTTTCAATTTATATGGGTTACAAATAAGTGGATTGTTTCAAATATGTATAGGTGTATTAACTTTCATTATTTTAATCGTAACAATTATAAGTTCATTACCTTATATTGAAATGAAGCATATAAATGTAAATATTTCTATGCAAAAAATAAACCCAATTTTAGAGGCATCATTATTAATTTTTTGGTCGTTTTTCGGTTGGGAAGCCATTGCGAGTTTAGCGCCAGAATTTAAAACACCTAGAAAAAGAAATATTATTTTATCCACAGGATTTGCGATTGTTATTATTGGAGTTTTATATATTGGTATTGCATTATCAGTAATTGGAACGAAATCCTATCATATTAATGTTGATAATACTACAGCTCTCGTGCTTGTAATTAAGCAAACTTTAGGCGACCAATTTGCATGGTTAATTGGATTTGTAGCTTTTATCATTTGTTTAGGGACGACAAATGCATTTATTGCAAGTATGGGGCGTTTAGGTTATTCACTAGGAAAAGAAGAAGTTGCACCGCGTTATTTAGCACGTATTGATAAAAAAAGAGAAGCACCAACAAATGCAGTAAAAGTTGTAGGTTGTATTGCAATAATAGGTTTGTTAATAAGTTTCGTTTTCCATATTAGCATAGATAAAATTGTTTTAATACCGAATTCGTTGGGGATTGTTACATACATAGTAGGTACTGCTGCTGGAATGAAATTAATAAAGAATAGGCTAGGTAAAATTTTTTCTATAGTAGCTTTTACATGTTGCGTAGTTATTTACCCTTTTATTGGAGGAGTAGTACTGATCCCAGTAGCCGTAGCATTCATATGTTTATTTTATGTGCGTTTCAGTAGCAGAAGAAAAGAATATAAATAAGGAAGCGTTTATAGAAATCTAAATATTTAAAGATATTAAAATTTTCTCGTTTCATATATAATTGTGTAGGGAGAGATATCTGTAACTATTCGTAAAAATAGGAGGCGGCTATAAAAATGCACGAAATTGCTAAGTGGGATTTAGGTCGATTGTATTCGAATGAGGATATTCTAGTACCAATATTGGAGTTGAAAGAGCAATATTTTGTAACAAAAGATATAGAGATTCTTTCAAAACTTATACAAGCTATTGAAAAAGCAGAATATTATTTGTATTGCCGATCAGTTGAAGAAAGTGTTTCATCTGACCTTACTATATTGACTACGGCAGTAAAAGATTTGAAAAGAGAAGTGCAGCAAGTAATACAACAAAGTGAAGTGGAAACTTCCGATAATATTAATACTAGGTTAATAAAAGACGAACTTAACGCATGGGAAAATATGTACATACAATTAAGGAATAAAATAGAAATAGAACACAATAATAAGCAATTATCATTTGGCCCAGCAAATAATATTGCAATGAATAGTGATAATGAAAAGGAAAGACTACAAGTATTCGAGTTATTAACAAGTGCCTTACATAAGGAAAAAGAAATCTTCGCTACTGTCTTAAATCAAATAGGGAGATTACGCAGTACAAAGAGTAATGAAATAGAAGATAGAGAGATTTTAACGCAATCTCTACATGCGAATGGTATTTCTGAAACTGTATTATTACAAATGTGGAATGCGACAGAAGAAAATCTTGATACATTAGTAAGTGCTTTAAACGTGTATAAAAAGGGGGGAGTTTCGATTACGTGGCATGAACTTATGACAGTAAAGGAAAATAATGAGACTTTTATACCTTTTTCAGTTGCAGTACAGAACATATATGATGCATTACAAGATATTGATAAAGAATTAGCAGAATTTGCACGGAATGCAATAGAGAGTGGGTGGGTAGATGCGGAACCGAGAGATAATAAACCGCCTGGTGGATTTTGTGCTCCTTTTTTCAGTGAAAAAGAATCACGAATCTCAATGCGTTATGACGGAAGTATTGATAGTGTAAGAGTACTTGCGCACGAACTAGGACATGCTTGGCATTTTTATAATATGAGTTTTGAGCAATCTACTTCTTTTTTAGATGATTATTTGCCAATGAGTACGGCTGAATCAGCGTCTATTTTCTTTGAAACCGTGCTTATAAACTATTTAATTCAAACAACAGATAGTATGGATATGAAAAAGTCATTGCTTAGTTGGAAAATAAGAAACTGTTTTAATTATGTAATGGCAATACGAGCATCGTTCGAATTCGAGAAGAACTTTTATGAAAAATGTAAAGAAGGTCCTTTAAGTGCTGATGAAATTGAAAAATTATCTATAGCAGCGCAAGAAAAAGCATACGGGAATGCATTATCAGAATATCAGCCGTTTGTTTGGATGAAATATGTTCAGTTTTATATTACAGATGTTCCTTTTTATAATTATCCATACACATTTGGCTATTTAGCTAGTTTTAGTTTATTAGAAATAGCTCAAGAAAGTAAAAGCACTTTTCATTCGAAATATAAGGAGTTTCTACGAGAAACAGGAAAAGCTCCAGTGGAAGAACTTATGAAAAAACATTTTGAAATAGATATAACAAGTTATGCATTTTGGGATAAAGCTTATAAACAAATTTCTAAAGATATTGATGAATATTTGAGGCTTATTTAGAGTGAAAAAGGGGACAACATACATGAACAGAATAGGAATTATCGGAGCAATGCAAATTGAAATAGACTTACTTTTAGAAAAACTAGCTATACAAGAGGAACAGACGATTGCGGGAATGCCCTTTTACATTGGCGAATTCATGGGAACAGAAGTGATTGTTACAAGATGTGGTGTAGGAAAAGTAAATGCAGCCGCATGTACGCAAACATTAATTCATAAATTTGATGTAGATGCTATCATCAATACGGGTGTTGCTGGTGGGTTACACCCAGATGTAAAAGTTGGTGATATCGTTATTTCAACGAATGTTACCCACCATGATGTAAGTAAAACTCAAATGAAAAACTTATTCCCGTTTCAAGAAGAATTTGTCGCAAGTAAGGAATTAGTAGAGTTAGCACGTATTGCATGCAATAGTAGTAGTTTACATATGGAAATTCATGAAGGAAGAATCATCAGTGGTGAATGTTTTGTTGAAGATTCAAAACTAAAAGCGAAATTAATAGACGAATATGCACCGCATTGTACAGAAATGGAAGGTGCAGCAATAGGACATATTGCTTACATAAATGACGTACCGTTTCTCGTTATAAGATGTATTTCTGACAGTGCAGACGATGAAGCTCAAGTTTCCTATGATGATTTCGCAAGAACTGCCGCAAATTATTGTTCAGAAATTATCGTTGAGATGCTGAAAAATATATTGAGTAATACTTATAGTTCAAAAGGAGAGAATGACAAGTTACAAGCATTAATTTTTGATATGGACGGTACGTTATTTCAAACAGATAAAATTTTAGAATTATCGTTAGATGATACTTTTGATTATTTGCGTTCATTACAATTATGGGATACGGTAACACCTATTGATAAATACCGTGAAATCATGGGTGTGCCGTTACCGAAAGTTTGGGAAGCTTTACTACCAGATCATTCTCTTGAAGTAAGAGAACAAACCGATGCATATTTTTTAGAAAGATTAATTGAAAATATTAAGAGTGGAAACGGTGCTTTATACCCGAATGTAAAAGAAATTTTTACATATATAAAAGAAAATAATTGTTCAATATATATTGCTAGCAATGGTTTAACTGAATATTTACGAGCAATTGTATCTTATTATGACTTAGACCAATGGGTTACTGAAACGTTTAGTATTGAACAAATAAACTCACTTAATAAAAGTGACTTAGTGAAAAGTATTTTGAACAAATATGATATAAAAGAAGCAGCAGTAGTTGGAGACCGGTTATCTGATATAAACGCAGCGAAAGAGAACGGTTTGATTGCGATTGGATGCAATTTTGATTTTGCACAAGAAGATGAACTTGCTCAGGCGGATATAGTAATAGATGATTTATTGGAGTTGAAGGGGATATTGCCTGAAGTAAAGAATAAGCATGTTACGAATTGAATAAAGTAACAATCATAAAAATGCTCAGAATCAATAATTCTAGAGCATTTTTATGTATTTTCATAGTAAGGGGGATTTACTTGAAAGATATACATATTCGACAGATTAAGGATTTAATGATATACGAACATGATTATCTTGTTCAAGAAAGCAAAGAAGAAGGATTTAATTTCCTAATAAGACTTATAAGTGACTATGAAAATAAAATAAACACATTTAATAAAACTGGAGAGTATTTATATGGTATTTTTCAAGGGGAAAGGCTAATTGGAATTGGAGGGATGAATGAGGATCCCTATATAGAAAACAATAAGATTGGTAGGGTAAGGAGATTTTACATTGCAAAAGAATACCGAAGGAAAGGATTAGGAAGGTTACTGTTAGTGCGAATTTTAAGTGATGCGAAAAAATATTTTAATATTGTTGTCTTACATACAGATACAGAACAGGGTGACAAATTTTATACTTCGAGTGGATTTGTGAAAGGGACAAAATATGTAGGAGCCAGCCATTATTTGAATTTATATAAAAGGTAGTGAATTATTTTATATCCCCCTCAATCGGAACTCTTGTTCTATCTTAGGCGGATTAATGATATAATTTATTTGAATCTATTATTAGAATGGGGAATTGGATGATGGGAGAAAATAAAATTATTAATGATTTTAATGAATATTCAATTTGGTTAAATGCATTGAAAGGTATGAAAGATGAATTATGGGTGGCACCAATATCAGAGGGGAAATGGACTATTGGCGAAATAATATCTCATATTATGAACTGGGATGACTATCTATTACGTGAGACATTATCATCAGTGAGAGATGGAAAGGGAATGGAGTTCCCTGATTTTGATACATATAATACACTGGCATCTAGTTATGCCAAATCTGGTATATCTAAGATGAAACTTCTTGAAGAAGCAAAAGCTAAAAGAGAGCTACTCGTAAAAGAACTTAGATTACTGCATGATGAAAACCTAAAGAAACCTTTAACAGCCAATGGAGTATCACACTGTCCTCATACTGGAACGCCGTATTCTCTTATATATATTATTAAAGAATTTATAGAGCATGATAACCATCATAAAAGACAGGTTATTCATTTTTTAAATGAAAATGCAGTTGCTAACTGATAAAGAAAGATCCCACAAATGATATTTATGGGATCTTTCTTACATTATAATTTAACATTCATTTCTTTCAATAATCCCTTCGGATTACCTTTCACATAATAAAAATGTGGATTGTTTTCATCGTCGTAAAGCATAATATAAGGTTTTTCGTTAAGTGGTAGAAGAATAAGTACTTCATCAATTGTTGTTTGTAGCCATTGATTTGTAATAGAAATTGGTTTAGATAAAGGGATTTTTATCATGTGACCATCTTTTGGAACGACATTTAAGTTTTTGAACGGGCCAGTAATGGATTTAGCATATTGAACAGCTTTTTTTTGAATAGCTGGATCTAAAGATTGTTTTTGAACAACCATTTCTTTTTGGCAATCAAATACTTCAATTTGTTGATTTGTATTTGCGAACACATTTGTCGATAATAAGAAACAAAGAAGAGTAATGACCCCGATTTTTTTAATCATAATACAACACCTCGTCTTTACTATACCCTTAAAAGGTTCAAATATTTTCCTGTCACATTTATGTAACAAAGAAGTTGTATAATACAATTGGTTTTTGTTTAAAAGCAATGGAGGATAGCGTATGAGAGTATTAATTGCAGATGATGAACAAGATATGTTAAGAATTTTAAAAGCTTATTTTGAGAAAGAAGGCTTCGAAGTATTATTAGCAAAAGATGGAGAGGAAGCATTTCAAATATTTTATGATGAGAAAATTGATTTAGCTATTTTAGATTGGATGATGCCGAAACATAGTGGTATTACTGTCTGTCAGGAAATAAAAAAGAATTCAAGCGTAAAAGTATTAATGCTTACGGCGAAAAGTGAAAGCGAAGATGAATTAGCAGCGCTTCAAAGTGGGGCAGATGAGTACGTAAAAAAACCATTTCACCCAGGCGTACTAATTACTCGAGCAAAAAAGCTTATACAGCATGATGATGTCATTCAAGTTCAAGATTTGAAAATAGATTTCACTAAAAATAAAGTTTATAAAAATGACAAAGAGTTAGATATTACAAAAACAGAGCTAGAATTAATTAAGTGTTTTTTAAATCATAAAGGCATGATTTTAACTCGTAAGAAATTGTTAGATATCGTATGGGGATTTGACTATTTTGGAGAAGAGCGAACTGTTGATACACATGTAAGAAGATTACGTAAAAAAGTTGGAGAAAATATTATAAAGACGCATCGCGGGCTAGGATATAGTTTGGAGGAGCAGAGTGAATAAACTTGGAAAAAAGCTATTTCTCAGCATTTCTTTTACTGTTATTATTATTTTTACGATCTCTTTATTATTAATTAACTATCTTTTACCGAAATATAATATTTACAAAACGAGAGAGAACTTAAATGAATTTACAGTGCAAATACAAAATATACCTGTAAATGAGTTAGAAGATGTAATTCGTACAATTGAAAGTGAAAATAACGTTACGGTTGCATATACGTCAATCAATCAGTCAGAAGATGATATGAACGAAGCGTTACGCATGCAACTTACGAAAAAGAAAGTAGTTTTAAATAAACTGTGGATTACGAAAGACGAAGTCATGAAGGTGAAAGCAGAAGGGCAATCGAATAAACTGTATGATCAAGAGAAGTTAAAAGCAAGTTTTTTCGCTAAATATATTGCAAAAGATAATACGATAATTTTAATGGGAACTTCTATCGCACATTCAAATGAGGTTATAAAAACGTTAAATACATTTTACTTATACATAGTATGTTTCTCACTCCTTCTTATTATTTTACTTGTGTGGATACTCTCAAAAATAATAACGACTCCATTGAAAGATCTAAGCGATGTAGCTCAGGATATTTCACATTTGAAGTTTAAAAGAACAAAAGTGAAAACGAATGATGAAATAGGAGAGTTAGCCGATAGTATTAATATCATGAGTGAAAAACTACATGAAGCACATCAAGATTTAACAGATCGTAATGAACATTTAAAACGATTTATGGGTGATGTGACGCATGAATTAAAGACACCAATTGCATTAGTAAAAGCATATTCTATGGGAATTAAGGATGGATTGGATGATGGGACATACGTAGATACAATTATTAAACAAACAGATCAAATATCAAACTTAATTGAAGAACTATTACGATTTTCGAAGTTAGAAAGAGATGTTTTACAAAAAGAAGAATTCCCTATTGAACCATTAGTCCGAAGTATAATAGATAAGCATAAAATTGAACTGGAGTCGAAAGAAATACAGTTGCAGACGAACAGTAATATTAAAAATCAGGTCATTTATGCGGATTTAAATAAAATGGGAATGGTGTTTCAAAATTTAATTTCTAACGCAATAAAATATACAGCAAATCAAAACATAATAATCACTTTAGAAGAGAGAAATAAAAGTGTATATTTTCAAATTAAAAATGGGATTAATGCAGAACAAATTAAAGATGTTGATAAAATTTGGGAACCTTTTTACGTCTTAGAATCTTCTCGTAGTAAAGATCATTCAGGTACAGGACTAGGCTTAGCGATCGTGAAAAGTATTTTAGAAAGACATGGTTTTGACTATGGCGTATGTACTAAAGAGGGAGAAATACGGTTTTATATTAATATGAAGAATGACTAATTCAATACAATTAGAAGCATCGTTTATTAATAGGCGATGTTTTTTATTGATTATATGAGAGCAGTAAATCAGAATATATAACCTGGAAAGCCCGTTGGAAGAGTGTTCTACAAATTTCTCAAGTTGTTGTATAAATTATAAACTGAATTTTCAGTAATTTTATTGTATAGTAAAAGGAGAAATATATGGGGAGGAAAGAGTATGGGGAAAAAGAAAATAGCCATTACATTATCAACAATCTTATCTTTATCAGTCACATCGGGAGTTTCTAGTATGACTGCTTATGCAGACAATAAAGAAACAAACTACATAACTGAGAATGATGTGAAGTTAAATGGGAAAGTTTCAGAAAGGTTACAATCAAATACGAAGATCGAATTAGAGAATGGGATGACAAAACCGATTTATTCGCTTGATGAAGCAATTATTGAAAATTTATTTGTAGAAACGGAAGTAGATAGTGATCGAGATGGAAAAAAAGACCGAGTATCAGTAAAAGTTATGCGCCCAAAAACTGATTCAAATGTGAAAGTGCCAGTTATATATGAAATGAGTCCATATCGAGCTGGTTTAAAAGATGTTCCTGTATATAATGTAGATGAAGAATTGTATGCGTATGAAGGTAAACCGTATGGAGCTGTTAATCTTGGTTCATACGGAAATTATTATGTACCAAGGGGCTATGCAGTTATTTTAGGTGAAAGTATTGGAACTGGAAAATCAGATGGATGTCCGACGACTGGGGATGAGCAAGAAATATTAGGGACAAAATCTGTTATTGATTGGGTGAATGGACGTGCGAAAGCATATACAGAATATGGTGAGGAAGTTAAGGCCGATTGGTCAACAGGAAATGTAGGTATGACAGGAGTCTCTTATAATGGTACGTTACCGAATGCTGTTGCGACGACTGGTGTTGAAGGATTAAAAACAATTATTCCAATCGCAGCGATTAGTAGTTGGTATGATTATTATCGTGCAAACGGTGCAGTTATTGCGCCAGGTGGATACCAAGGAGAAGATACAGATAATATGGCAGAAGCAGTACTAACAAGAGAAAATCCGGAAGTTTGCGGACAAGTAATAAAAGAGCTAACAGCTGGACAGGACCGGAAAACTGGTAATTATAATGGTTTTTGGGATAAACGTAATTATGTAAAGGATGCTAAAAATGTAAAAGCGAGTGTATTTGTTGTTCATGGTTTAAATGATTGGAATGTAAAGACGAAGCAGTTCTCACAGTGGTGGGAAGCTCTTGGAGAGAATGGTGTCCCGCGTAAAATGTGGTTACATCAAGGTGGGCACGGTGGAACATCAACGAATGACTGGCAAAGAACACAAAATAAATGGTTCGATTACTGGCTGTATGGAATTGAAAATGGGATTATGAATGAACCAATGGTTGATGTACAACGTGAAAATAAAACTTGGGAAAAATTAAAAAATTGGCCGGATCCAGCAGCTGTACCGTCAAAAGTTCGTATGTATTTAAGTAACAAAGCAGTTAATTTACCATTAAGTATGGGTTCTTTTAATAAGATGTTTTCATTCGTAGATGATGCAAAAATGAAATCAAACGAATTAGTAGCAAACCCAGAATTAGATGTAGCCAATCGATTAGTGTATACAATGCCTGTACTGCAAAAAGATACGCGTATAAGTGGTACACCAAAGATTTCAATTACAGGAAATATTGATCGATCTGTATCAAATTTAACAGCATTACTTGTTGACTATGGAGGAACGAAGCCGGAAATCGTAACACGAGGCTGGATGGATCCACAAAACGTAAAGAGTATAGAAAATTCAACAGCGATTCAACCGGGCAAAGATTATACATTTACATGGGACATGCAGCCAGATGATTATGTCTTTAAAGCTGGGCATCAAATAGGGGTCGTTTTAATTGCTAGCGACTATGATTATACAATTAGACCGAAAGCGGGCACGAAGCTTACAGTAAAATTAAGTGAAGTGACATTGCCAATTGTGAAATAAATAGTTATGAATAAAGAGCTTACTATACGGTAAGCTCTTTACATATTGAAAGGGGAGTTTATTATGAATTTTTATTGGTACATACAAAAATACTTACAACAAATAAGACAATTGCATTCATGATCAATAGGCCATTAAATATAAGCCCCGCAAAACCTCCAGCGAATCCATCTCCTACTTTTTCACCAATTATGTGCAAAGTGGTGAAGAAAACAATGGGGGCAGCAAGAATGAAAATACCACTAGATATTTTCCATATTCACTTATATTTCTTTGCTATAAAGAAAATTAGAGCATTAAAAGCAATAAGAAGTAAAAGAAATATAATGAATGAATTCATTATATCATCCCCCTAATAGAATTCTGAATTTTCGTTTTATATATTTTCATTTTTAAGGAAATATTATACAATATGATTATATTCTATGGAAAGCGAGTGATATAGTATGACAGTCAGCTCTTTCGAATTTTTATTAAAAGTAAAGGTACAGGAAGATTAATTGAATGAAAATCTTCCGTACGTAAAAACGGAGGAGAAAATAAATGTTTAGTTTTTATAGTTCACTTTGCACGGAACTTTATGATTACACAAAGCCTGTCGGTTATTCTTTAAATGGTGATATTGAGTATTACGAAGAACGTTTAAAAAATTGTAGAGGTAGAATTCTCGAAGCAGCAGTAGGATCAGGGCGTGTCATCATCCCACTTCTTGAGGCTGGTTTTAAAGTTGATGGGATTGACTATTCACCTGAAATGCTAGAATCGTGCCGTATAAGATGCGAAGAGAGAGGCTTACACCCTAATTTATATGAAGGAAGCTTACAAAAATTTTCACTGCCATATAAATATGAGGCAATTATCATTCCTACTGGATCTTTTTGTTTAATTGAAAATCGTGTGGATTCTATAAACGCATTGAAATGTTTTTATGAACACCTGAAGCCAGGTGGTCGGTTAATCGTCGATATTATGCTTCCACATGACTGGAAGACTGGAGAGATTCATACATCGACTTTTTCTTTGCCAAGTGGTGATGGAATTACATTAGAAAATAAATCAATTGAAATAGATTGGCTGAACCAAGTTACTCTATCCTATTTAAAATATGAAAAATGGAGTAAAGGAAAGTTAGTACAAACAGAACTACAACGCTTCGCGGTGCGCTGGTATGGAATAGAAGAGTTTAAACTTCTTTTAGAAAGTATTGGTTTTTCTACCATTACTTGTTCTGCTGACTATGCTTATGAAAAAGAACCGTCAAATGCAAATCAAATGTTTACTTTTGAAGCTGTGCGAAACGGAAAATAAAGAACTATCTAAGATAACAAGGCGATCGATACAATATCGATTGCCTTATTTAAATTGTATGTTACTTACATATTGTTGTGTTTTCATTGTCCAAGCATTCTGCTACTAATTACATATACTATTTATATTAAAGACAGTCACTATTATAAATAGAACTGTAATTTTTTTATAAATGATATTTTAGAGAAGTAGGGGGATAAATTTGGCAAACGAAGAACAAGATAGAATTGAAAATCAAGTGTATTCAAATCGTGTAGTAAGATCAGAATTTGATGAGAACTGGGAAACTTGTATATCAAAAAGTGGTTACGTAATTTATGTAGCAACAAGTGATAATGCTGAAGTAATAGTACTTCTTGCAGATGGTTCAAGTAAATTATTAATTTTTGAAAAAGGCGGTAAAGTAGTAGTAGGCGGCGGTGGAACAAGTCATTACAGTAAGCCGCATATTGCGAGAAATATTTAAGGTAGAACAAAACGCTGGAAAACAGTTAGTCATTCATGTGTAGAGCATGATAGACTAACTGTTTTTATTTGTTTAAATCATTTTAGAAAAATTTGATTTATCTCCCATTAACTGGTAGTAAGCCCGCCAACTTAAATTACAGCGAAAGCAAAGAAGTTAGGTCGGGAATCAACGGCTCATAAAAGCTTGATTGGTGAGGACTGATTAAAGTTTCACTTGATTATAAATACATAAGGATGCCCATAAAAAATTAGGAGGAAATTGAACAGATAAGAATTCGTAATATAATGTAAGTTTGTAAGAATTATATATGTAATATAAAAAAGGATTTCTTATTTCGGGAAATCCTTTTTCTATGTTATAGTATAATAGTGTTTTAAAACAATGTTATTTTAATATATTTCAGATTTTGTTGTGTAGTATTTTTATATTAAATCAATTGTGTAAGTATTTTTTTATATAAGGAGTAATAATTAGAGAAATGAAAAATGTAGACTTTATACTAGAAAGTGATGAGGCATTAAAACCGTCTGAACGATTAGTACTATTATTATTAGAGAAGCATAGAATGTTATATACGAACGATCTGTTAGCATTATCTAATTTATCATATAAAACATTAACGGATTCATTAACGGCACTAGTTTTAAAATCATATGTGCTAAAGGAAACAGGCAAGGGAAGAAGACAGAATTGTTATAGATTGGTATGATCAGATTCCTGATTTTAGAGAGCTTATATTAATGTTTTTCGAATGTAAGGGGAAATTCTTTTTTTTGTTTTCAAATGAAAAACACAGGGCAAGGCGCGCTTTCATATTTTAATTTCATTTTTATTAATGTAATTCTATCGGTATTGAAAATAGAAAAATAAAATAAAATAAACTGCATAAAACAGAAATAAAAAAACAATCCGTTTTTAAAATGGATTGTTTTTTTATTGGAATAATATTATTTAATGAATGGAAAACAGGAAGGATTATTCTGCTTCGCTTGTATACTTTTCAGGTAATAATTCCATTACGTTACATTTTACAAGTTCACCATTATAAGAAAGTATAACATTCGTATTTTTTCCATAATCACTTATCAATTCTCGACACATACCACACGGAGCAACAATCCAACATTTTTCAATATCTTCATGAGGGTGTGGGTGAGCGACTGCTACAATAGTATCAAATTCATGATCACCTTCGGAAATAGATTTTCCGATTGCCATAGCTTCGCCACATACTGTTATTCTTCCAACATTCGCTTCAACATGCACTGCTGCATAAATATTACCTGTTTTAGTTCGTACAGCTGAACCGATATGATGACGACCATATTTATAGTTTTTTTCGATTACTTTTTCAGCAGCTGTAATTAAATCATAGTCTTCATTATCTAAAGGCATTACTTGTAACATAACTTCTCCTCCATATTAAACATGATTAGTGCTATCTTAACAGAAAATTTTAATATTTAAAATAAAAGATAGAAATCAGATGAATAATATTATTATGTAAACTGTTTATTGGACAGGAAAATATAATAATCAATAGAACATATAGAAGAGTATGCTTAAATATTTTGAAAGATGGGAGATTTTTTATGGGGATTTTACAATCAATAGTACACGCTGTCATTAGTGGTAATAAGGAAAAAGTGGTGGAGTTTATGAAGGAAAATCCAAATGCTGTTAACGAGTTTAGTGAAGATGGTTGGACTTTACTTCATTTAGCAGCTTATTTTGGAGAAAAAGAGCTAGCAAGTTTTCTTATAGAAAGTGGTACAGATATACATATTAGAGCAAAAAACGAAAATAAAAATACACCTTTGCAAGCGGCAATAGCGAATAAGCAAAGCGAACTTGTTGCTTTCTTAATTGAAAAAGGTTCACATGTAAATGTTATACAAAGTGGTGGTTGGACAGGACTTCACTTCACGAAGCAGCATTATTAGGAAATGAAGAAATAGTTATGCTACTTCTTGAAAATGGAGCTAATAAAGCGATTAAGAAAAATGATGGAAAAACAGCGTATGATATTGCGTTAGAAAAAGGATATGATCACCTTTTACATCATTTAAAACAGGAAGTGAACGTATGATAAATAAATGGAGCGTGGGTATATTTTTATTTAATGATGTAGAAGTGTTAGATTTTGCAGGACCATTTGAAGTTTTTTCTGTAACCGAAGCGGATAAAGAAAAAACATTTACTGTTTATACAGTTAGCCAAAATGGAGAAATGATTACAGCAAGAAACGGATTAAAGGTACAGCCGGATTATAGTATTGAAGATTTACCACCAATTGATATTTTAATTATTCCAGGTGGTAAAGGCGTTAGGGAAAATGAAACTATAATAAATTGGGTTCGACAGCAAATGAAAGAAGTAAAGCTAATGACTTCAGTTTGTACTGGTGCGCTATTACTTGCGAAAGCTGGTTTACTGGAAGGCTTAAAAGCAACAACGCATTGGGCTAGTATTCAAACTTTCAAAAAAGACTTCCCGAATGTAGAAGTAATGGAGAATGTAAAATTTGTAGATGAAGGACAAATTATTACATCGGCAGGTATTTCAGCTGGTATTAACATGTCATTTCATATTGTGAAAAATTTGTTGGGTGTGGAGGTTGCTGAGGAAACGGCCAAAAGCATGGAATATGATATTGATTTACAAAATTAAAAAGCCCAGGTTAGGCTTTTTATATTGAATGAATATAGCTAAGCTCCTCATCACTCAAAATAGGGCGAACAGACGCATTTGCATTTTCTTGTGCTTGTTTTTCTGTTTTTGCACCAGGGATTACAACACTTACTGCTGGATGAGTGAGTATATAGCGAAGTGCAAGTTGTCCTAAGGTCTGATTTTTATTTGAGAGCAATCGAAGTTTCTCTACCTTTTGTAAGTCTTCTTGAAACCAAGTTTTATTTGGCCAATCTTTGCGTAAATCACCATTTGGAAAAGTTGTTTTACTTGTGAATTTTCCAGTTAAAATACCCATTTTTAATGGCCCACGAATAACAGCTCCTAGATTTTTCTCTTGCAAAAATGGCAAAATATCATTTTCTGGTTTTCGATTCAATATATTGTAATCAAGTTGTACGATGTCAATTTTATTGTTTGTATTGAAATGATGAATGTACTGTAAATCATGGGTCGAAACACCGACAGCTCTTACTTTTCCATCACGTTTTAATATTTCAAATGCACGTAAAAATGCTTCTGTTTCTCTACGATTATGCCACCAAATATGACAAAAATAAAGATCAACGTAATCTGTTTGAAGACGTTGTAAACTTGTTTCAAATACGGCGATGATTTTTTCGGGAGTATTATATACAGGTTCTCCATTGGGATCGTAGTGATGTCCGATTAAACCACCTTTCGTTGATAGGATAATATCATTACGATGTCCTTTAATTGCGGTAGCCACTAACTTTTCACTATGTCCTAAACCATACACATCCGCAGTATCAATAAAATTCACACCACACTCAATTGCTTTTTTGATAGCTGTTATAGATTGTTTATCGTTAACAGGTCCCCATTCATCACCACCGATTGCCCATGCCCCAAAACCTATTTCAGAAACAGTTATTCCGGTTTTACCTAATGTACGGTAATGCATATTTTCCCTCCTTGTAAGCATGTTATAACATTGATATGTAGGAAAGATATTCTGTGTGTAAAAACTCTTCTACAATAATAGAAAAAGATTAACAGAAACTACTATTTTATGGCAGCATACATAAAGAATTTCAGTGTAAATATGGAAATGTCGTCGAATGCTATCTTTAATTGGTTAATTTGTGAGATATTTTTGTGAAGGAGCTTATTTTATAAGAATAGAATTATAGTTAGTAAGAGATTATGCCGATGGTAGTGAAAATATATGTGTTAGGGGGATTTCATAATGAGGAAACTCAAGCGAATAAATGTTCCTAATATACAAGAACAACTATCACAGTCTAATGAGAATCGAGCAATTAATAAGAAAAAACTAAGGAGATTTATATTCATGTTTTTATTTATTGCGGCGGCTACTTTGTACGTTCAATTTATTTTAACGAAACAACAAGAAGTAATTGTAGAAAAAAAAGATACAATTACGAATCAAAAAAAACAATTGGTTTCTTTAAAGAAAGATCAGACTTCTTTAAAGACTAACATAGAAAATTTAACAGACGATGAGGAAGAAATTTTGAAGTTTGCGAGAAAAGAATATCAATTTTCTAAGTCCAATGAAACTATATTTGTGTTGCCGAAGTAGTGTAATAGAACAGTTAGCGATTGCTAGCTGTTTTTTCATGTATGAATGGCATGGTACAAGAAACAATCACATATTGTAAAAATGAAGAGTTTGAGCTGTTTTTATAATTATGGAATATATACCGAAATAAATGTTGTTAAAATTCTGTCAATTATATTATAATACAAGTTAAGCGGATACATTTTTTAATCAACGTTGAGTTTATCACTCATACGACTATTAAGAAAACCGTTATCCAGTATTAGAAAGGAAGATAGCTGTGTACGCTTCAAATACAATTTATATCGTAGGGGATGCGAAAGCACCTCAAAATAATCCCATTACCGAAAAGTTCAAAAGTTATTTTGTAGCATTTGTACTTATTAAGGAGACCGGGGAAATTGTAGATGCAGATTGCTCAGCGACAATTGCATTAACATCACAATTCGTTAAATATTTGTTTCTACATAAAAACATTAATGACCCACTATTGGTAACAGAAATAAAAAATAGATACTTCGGTTCGTCTCAAAAGGCACTACTTGTAGCATTAAAAGATGCACAGAAAAAATATAATCAAATCGCTGCTTTGTCTACCCATTCATAGACAAAATCCAGCCGTAAGAATCTTCTTATGGCTGGATTTTTTATTTTTCATTAACCTTCTACATGAAAAGTAAGCAAAAGAGGAGATTTATTGCTCCAACATAATTGAGAATTAATGTTCCATTTTGCCAAACAATGAAAGGATGAACAAAATGAAAATTAATGATGTAAAAGTAAATCGTAGACGTGTAAATCTGCATACACCGTTTAAAACGGCGCTTCGTACTGTAACCGAAATAGAAAGTATAGATGTATATATTCATACAGATGAAGGAATTGTTGGCAAGGGTGCTGCAGCCGCAACACCAGTTATTACGGGGGATTTCGCTAACGGGGTTGAAGAAGCAATTTTAGGACCGATGCGTTCCTGTTTAATTGGTCAAGATATCATTCAATTTCAGCAGTTACTGCAGCACATTCAAATGAGTTGTATTGGAAATCCAAGTGCGAAAGCGGCGGTAGATATTGCTTTATATGATGTGTATTGTCAACACCAAAACGTTCCACTTTACGCATTATTAGGCGGGAAGAAAGAAATTCATACAGATATTACGGTGAGTGTAGATGAGCCTTTCGTTATGGCAAAAGAGGCAAAGCAACATGTAGAAAAAGGGTTTCAAACTTTGAAAATTAAAGTGGGGAAATCTGCTCATTTAGATTTAGAACGTATTGAAGCGATTCGAAATAGTGTACCAAAAAATACGACGTTACGATTAGATGCAAATCAAGGATGGAATCCAAAAGAAGCGGTTTCTATCATTAAAGAAATGGAGAATCGTAATTTAAATATCGAATTTATTGAACAACCTGTTCATGCGAAAGATTGGGATGGGTTAAAGTACGTCAAAGACCATGTGCAAACGCCTATTATGGCAGATGAAAGCATATTTTCAGCCAGCGATGCATTGAAAATCGTACAAGGAAGATATGCAGACTTAATCAATATTAAATTAATGAAATGTGGTGGCATTCGTGAAGCGTGGCGTATTGCAGATATAGCAGAAGCAGCTGGTGTGAAATGTATGGTAGGAAGCATGATGGAATCTTCACTTTCTGTTAGCGCTGTAGCCCATTTGGCGGCAGCTCATCCTAATATTCATTATTTCGATCTTGATGCGCCGCTTTGGTTAATGGAAGAGCCAGAAGGAATGACTTATTCTGGATCAAAGGTAAACCTTCAATCGACAGTGAATAGTAAATCTTAGGAGAAGAGACTAGTAAACTATCTTTTAAGGGGGATATGTATGAAAAAAGTAGGAACTGCATTTTTAACAACTTTATTTATATTTTCATCGTTTACATCAGCGAATGCTGAAGAGAAGAGAGATAGTAAAGCGTTTATCGATGTATCTGCCGCAACACTTTGGACTGCACCTGATTCATTACGACCAATTGATGTACCGAGCGCTACAAATCCAGTTGATTTGTGGAAGTGGACGAAATCGATGACGCTTGATGAGAAACTTTGGTTAACAAATGCAAATAAATTAGAAACGCAAGCGCTATTAGGTCAAGAAGTAACGGTTGTTGATAAAAAAGGGGACTGGGTGAAAGTGTTAGTCCATGGTCAACCAACACCGCGAAATGAGGAAGGTTACCCAGGATGGATGCCTGAAAAACAGTTAACATATAATCAAGAATTTGCAGATAAAACAAATGAACCTTTCGTATTAGTAACGAAACCGACAGCAATTTTATATATAAATCCTTCTGAAAAACACAAATCGCTTGAAGTGAGCTATAATACGAGACTGCCGCTCCTAAGTGAAGATACAATTTCATATCGCGTGTTGTTACCAAATGGACAGAAAGCTTGGCTACGAAAACATGATGGAACGGTTTACCGCTCTCAAAATGATATTCCAACTCCGGCGGCCGATGATTTAATAAACACAGGGAAAATGTTTTTAGGATTACCGTATATATGGGCTGGTACAAGTGGCTTCGGATTTGATTGCTCTGGATTTACACATACAATTTATAAATCGCATGGTATTACCATTCCGCGAGATTCTGGACCGCAATCGAGAAATGGAGTTGCAGTTGATAAAGAACATTTACAAAAAGGAGATTTAATCTTCTTTGCACATGATCAAGGAAAAGGCAGTGTCCATCACGTTGCTATGTATATTGGAGACGGAAATATGATTCACTCACCAAGAGCTGAAAGGTCGGTAGAAATTATACCGTTAAATACACCAGGATATATAGAAGAATACGCTGGCGCCCGTCGTTACTTACCTTAAAAAATAGAGGGGGTTTTCAAATGAAAAAAGTTGTTCGTTACTCATTAGTTAGTACTCTATTAGTTTCTTCAATTTTAGTTGGCTGCGCAAAAGAAAAAACAACGACAAAGCCGAAAGATGAGAAGAAAGTATTACAGTTACTAGAAACGGGTGAAATTCCGTCATTAAATTCAGGAAAAGTAACAGATGCAGTATCATTTAACGTTTTAAATAACGTCATGGAAGGATTATTCCGCTTATCGAAAAATGATGAAGTGATTGAGGCTGGAGCACAAAAATATGAAGTGAGCAAAGATGGAAAAACATATACATTCCACTTACGTGATGCGAAATGGTCTAACGGAGATCCAGTAACAGCTCAAGATTACGTATATGCTTGGAAACAGCTTATCAATCCGGATACTGCTTCTCAATATGCATACATTGCATACGATGTGAAAAATGCGGAGAAAATAAATAAGAAACAACTAGGGGTAGAGGAATTAGGAGTGAAAGCGACGGATGATAAAACATTCGTTGTAGAGTTAGAACATCCTGTACCGTATTTTACGAAATTACTTATTTTACCATCGTTCTATCCAATTAACGAAAAATATGCGAAAGAACAAGGTGATAAATACGGATTAGAAGCAAATAAAGCGGTATATAATGGGCCTTTTACACTATCTGATTGGAAGCATGAAGTGAGCTTTACAATGAAGAAAAACGAAAAGTATTGGGATAAAAAAGCAGTGAAGTTAGATGAAGTAAACTATCAAATTGTTAAAGAAATTTCAACTGCGGTAAATTTATATGAAACAGATAAAGTTGATCGAGCTGTCATTTCAACTGAATTCGTAGATAAATATAAAAATAATAAAGAGCTTAAACAATATACAGATCCGGTTATGTACTTCTTCCGATTCAATGAAAATGTACCGATTCTTAAAAATAAAAATGCAAGGCTTGCGCTAAGTACAGTGTTTGATAAGAAAGGACTTGCGACTTCATTTTTAAATGATGGATCGGTTGCTGCAAATTATTACGTGCCAAAAGGATTTTTAAAAGGTCCAGATAAAAAAGATTTTAGAAGTACGGCAGGTGAGTTTAATAAAACTGATGTAAAACAGGCGAAAGAATATTGGGAAAAGGCGAAGCAAGAGACTGGTACAAATGAAGTAACGCTTGAGTTATTAAACTATGATTTAGAAAACTTCAAAAAAGTAGGAGAATATATTAAAGAGCAGCTTGAGAAAAACTTACCGGGCTTAAAGGTAAATGTGAAATTACAACCACATACGCAAAAGTTAGCGCTAGAGAAGAAAAAAGAATATGAAATGTCATTATCACGTTGGCTACCAGATTATCCAGATCCAATGACATACTTAGAAGTATTCCTTTCTGGAAGTAGTGTGAACAATACTGAATATGCGAATCCAGAATATGATGCGTTAATTAAGAAGATTAAAACAGAATTAGGTAATGATGAAAAAGCTCGTTGGAAAGCACTGCAAGATGCTGAAAAAATGTTGCTGGATGATGCGGTAATTGCTCCAGTATTCCAGCGCGGATTATCTTACTTACAAAAGCCATATGTGAAAGATTTATACGTACATCAATTTGGACCCGCAACAAGTTTAAAGTGGGCAGATGTACAAAAATAAAGGAAGAGAAAACAGACTCCATGTGTGTGGAAGTCTGTTTTTCTTATGTAAAGTTATATAAATTGCTCGCGGTATAAATTACTAGTCTGTAAACAGAGATTGGAGGGGCATGATATTTAGGTTAAAAGAAAGTAATAGGTACTCATGAGGAAACCAATTATAGAAGATGTCGATCAATTTTATAACATTTTAAAGAAAGAAGTTTTTGGCAAGTAGAAAAGTGGATGAAACTGATGGAATAGAAATTATGTATCTACTTGATCCGGAATATTGGGGGAATGGATATGCATCAGAAGTAGCGAAAAATTCCATTCAATATGCAATAGAGCTTATGTGTGTAAAAAGAATAATTGGTAAGTTGATAATAGTAAATAGGGATGGATTTCAATACATAAATGTGATAGAAGCTAACGTGAAGAGAATAAGTTGATAACAAAACAGGTATAGTGTAAAATTACACTAAATAAAACATAAGTTACTTCCGGAGGTGAAGGAATTGAATAAAGAGCTTACAATCGAACTCATATCAACAAAAATAAAGTTAATTCGTACGGAGAAAGGATACACACAGGATAAAATGGCTGAAGTTCTTGGTATTTCAAAAAAAACGCTCGTTCAAATTGAGAAGGGACGAACAAATGCAGGGTGGACCAATACCGTAGCAATTTGTGCATTGTTTAGGGATAGCGAGGTTTTACAGTCTAGTCTAGGAGATGATCCATTAGTAGTCATTGCAACTTTAGCACATAAAAACATAAACAACACCAAACAGAAAACACTGGGAGGAAAAGTCTGGTGGAAACAAATTCAAGAAAAAGGGAACTTTCGTTTACAACAAAATCTAATTAGTCAGCATTATCGTATTTTAGATAAACAAGATTATCGTTGGTTTAACTCGTTTGATTTAGAAGAAGCACTCGGTCACCTTGAAAAATTAGTAGCAGATGCAGAAAATCAATAGACTACAATGACCCAAAATAAATAGGAGGAACTTACATATGCTCATCTTAAGTCTTCTTTGGATACTATACACACCTTATCTCGTATTATGCGGATTTGCGGGTGGGATTTATTTAATAATATCAGGAGTCAAATATCATAAACTACTTGTGAGTATTATGGGATTACTCAGTGTTTCCTTTGTCGTACTGCCTTATATTTTTTGGGGGCTGGGCGTTGAGGGTAGTCAATATCTTGACATCCCAACCGAGCTATATTGGATTCTATTTTCTTTTACTGGGCTACTATCAGGGTTTATAGGTTTACAGTCAAAAATTAAAGGCATACGCAATATGGGATTTATTATTTTTACTAGTGGGATAATCGGAGTCTTTTTCTATTATTTAATGTCTGTACCGGATTCTATGTATATCAGATAGTTTTTTCTAAATTCGACTTATCTACTACTATATGATACTGAATTTAAAAGGATAGTAATAAAAAGGAGATGCTATAGTGTTTCCTTCCAACCACTTGGACATTTGTCTAAGTGGTTTATTTTTTATAAAAAACTGTTCAGTGTAGATAAAGCAGCTAAATCTTTACATAAGCAAGCCCCGATGGTTGAAGGATTAACTAGATTTGGTGAATATGCAAAGTTAGAACAGAAAGCGAGGTTTTGCATATAATCATGGTGTTTATTATAGTGGACGTAGTTTATCGTATTTTGAATTTAATATAGGAGCTGATGGATTATAGACATTTTATATATTTTTTCATGTCTTAAAAATAAAATTATTAGTAAAATTGCAGTGTGAAATTTATGTAGAATCTTGTATAATTAACGTGTTTCTATGGAAACATTTTCTTGTGCTATTTATATAGGGCTTAATAGAACAAGGAAAGGAATACATACATGTATATAATAGATAAATAGAATGGAACATGTATAGAGAAAAAGGAGAAAAAAAATGACGTGTCAAAAACAAGGGTTACAATTTAATAGCGATAGAAAGAGGAACAAAAAATGAAAATGAAGCATGCTTTTGGTCCCATAATTTTAGCGTGTGTGCTTTTTTTCATTATCATACTCATCCCATCGAAAAGTTTAGTATCACTTATTAGTGATAAGAAGGTAGAAGATGCGGCAACTTCCTTACAAAAAGAAAAATTACAAAGTGTATTCTTGCAGCAGAAAATGTTAGAGAATTCGCAGTATTTACCGATGTACGGTTCATCTGAATTTTTACGAATGGATGCATATCATCCATCTAATTACTTCAAAGTAAATCCCTCAGGTTTTACGCCATATTTAATCGGGATTGGCGGTACACAAAGTTTAGCTCATATATTAAATATGACGTCTACAATGGATGAATTAGAAGGTAAAAAAGTAGTCTTTGTTCTATCACCACAATGGTTTACAAAGACTGGGGTTTCGCAGGGGGATTTTACGAACAATTTCTCCAAACAACAAGCATATCATTTTATTTTTAATGATAAAATAAATGTAGAAATGAAGAAGAAAATTGCGAAACGACTATTAGATTATAAAGTTGTTCAAGAAGATGATATATTAAAGAATTCATTAGAAGGTGTTGTATATAATGATACGAAACATAATATAAAAGCGGGTTTAGTTAAACCACTTGCTTATATGCATCGAAATATTTTAGATCATAGAGATTTATTTAACTCTATATTTAAGATTGAACCGATGAAAGAAAAAACAAATGTGGGACTACGTTCAATTTCTTGGGTAGATGCACGTAAACATGCGGAAGAAGAAGGGAAAGCGGAATCTACTACAAACACATTTGGAATTGAAAATCCGTATTACTATAAGCATAATTTAAAGAAAAAATTAAAAGGTTTAAAAAACTTTAGAGCAAATGAATCGTATGAAGAATCACCAGAATATGATGATTTACAAATGGTTTTAAATATTTTTAAAGAGAAAAATGTCAAGCCGCTCTTTATTTCTGTACCTGTAAACGGACCATGGTATGATTATGCTGGCTTCCCTAAAGAACGCCGTGAAGTATATTATAAAAAAGTTCGGGAACAAGTTGAGAAAGCAGGGTATCCAGTAGTCGATTTCTCTGGCCATGAATATGATAAGTATTTCTTAAAAGATACAATTCATTTAGGGTGGAAAGGCTGGATTTACTTTGATGAAGCAGTACAAAACTTTTATACTGAGAAATAAGTGTGGAGAAAAAGGAACGGCTATAAGCTGTTCCTTTTTTAGTATAGAGGATTTTGATGTGGGCAATTCGGAAAGGCGTGTATATCTTGAATTTGTCTAAAATCATAATGTTTCATTGCGAACTGCGCTTGATAAAGGTATTCATATACATACAATTGACCATCATGTGCTGAACATAATACACCAGAGGTTCCTTGCCCATTAATGAAGGAAATACCGATAGGGCGTCCGATTAAGTATTGTATTTTGTGTTGCCAATGCATAGGGGAATCACTCCTTTTTGAGATAATATACGAAATGAATGAGTGAATTGTAGCTTATCCACATAATTATGAAGGCTTTTTATACAATTTCTAGAAGATATTAATATGAATGAATTATAAGTGCGAGGAAGGAAGAAATAATGAGGAAAGAGAATATTTTGGAAGAAAAATTATATTTAATAGAATGGTGTCAAATATTACAGCAAGTACCTGATGATATATGGTTTCAGGCATTAAGAGAAGGTTCATGGGCAATTGCGGATGTGATTTCACATTTTATCGTTTGGGATGTGTTTTTAATACAGGATAGAATTCCATACTTTATAAGTAGACAATCTGTACCAAATGTTCCAATAGATGTTGAGGATATGAATAAGGGAGCAATTAAATATGCAAGATCTGGTATTTCAAAAGAAGAACTATTAAATCAATTTAGTGTTACTCGTAAACAGTTAGTGGATGGAATTGGGCGAATTCCCACCAAATATTTTTATAATGACTACCAATTTGGCACTAAAAAAGTGAAATTAAATCATTACTTTTCATCACTCATTCAACATGACTTAAAGCACAAAGAAGAAATAATACAATTTCTAATAAAAAATCAGGCCTATAATAAAAACCGCTAACATTCGTAATGAATGTACAGCGGTTTTTATTTATATTTTTACGCAAGATTTTTACGCTTTTTTGTCCATTTTTTTATAACGAAGTATAAAAGAATAAGTATGACGCCACCAATTGCGAATGATTTCACATATGGTCCAGCAATATCATTAATATTCTCCCAATTCTCACCTAGTTTTTCACCTAAGTAAATGAAAATGATAGACCAAGGGATGATTGCGAGTGCTGTTAACGTAGTGAAACGTAGGAATGACATTTTTGTAATACCAGCAGGAATTGAAATCGCATGACGTACTACTGGAATGAAGCGCGCTGTGAAAATCACGCCAGTCCCGTAACGATTAAACCAATCTTCAGCAGCGTCTATTTGTTTTTTATGAATAAAAATATATTTTCCGTAACGTTCTAAAATAGGGCGGCCACCGTATCGTCCAATCCAATAAATAAAGATTTGAGCAATAACACCGCCAATCGTACCAAATACAACTGCGCCTAAAAATGAGATACTACCATTGAATACTAAGTACCCGGCATAAGCAAGGACAATCTCACTTGGGATAATTTCAATCATAAGTCCAAGCATAATGCCCCAATAACCTAGCCCTTCAAAAAATGTTAATACTGAGTGAATAAAACTACTTACCATTGTTGCACCTTCTAGTTTATGTATTTTTGAATAGGTGAACCTTATAGTTAATAATATAAAAGATTCACTATGTGTAGATTATACCTTATTTGTATAGGGGATTGCTATTTCAATTCATTTATGTCTCTCATAAGTGTTATAGTAAAGGATATAAGCCGCGTTTTCATGAAGGGTTAATGAAAAGATTATTAAAAATTTCTCATAAAAAAATAGAAGCAACTTTGCTTCTATTTTTTACGGTTTCACATCTAAATTTTGTAAAAATAACGTCGCTGTTACGTAACGTTTTGCTAACATTTGTACATATGCGGTATGTACAGAAAGGGTCGCAATAATAATAGCGTTACGAATTGCTTCGCGTTGTTCGTTATTAATTTGATCGAACTTGCTTGCGATTTTATCAGCTTTTTCTTTTACGATGTTTTCAATTGTATGAACGGTATCTGTTGCATTTAGTTGTAAGCAGTTCCCTTGGTTAAGTTCTTCAAATAGAGAAGAGTATGCTACATATAAATGAACAGGATTGATTAAATCATCACTTCGATCAGCTGGGTCATTAACGATTAGGCGTAATAGCTTACGAATGGATTCAAAATCAAGTGCTGTTTTTAGATCTTCGACAATGAATAGTAAGGCTGCTTGTTCAATTGAATATTTTTTCCCTTTTTGAGGAGAGCCAATCATTTCTTTTATATCTCGTTTCACCCAGTTTTGCATAGCAGTTACAGAGAAACTCGTGTTTTCGATCTGATTGCCAAGCGCGACTATTTCATTTAAAGAAAAACCGACGTCTGTATCGTCAATTTTAATCAATTTTTCGAAAATAGGTGAAAGTGCGGTAGTAATAAAAGCAGTTACGCTTTGTCCGCTTTCAATATCTTTTTTATGTGACTTTGCCCAAGCTTCTTGTAAAATACCGAGAGGCTTTTTCGTATTCCATCCTCTTAATGATAAAAGGAGGGTTGCCATTTCGTTTCGTGTGAGATGAAATGTTTCCATCTTTTCACCTCCAAAATAATAAAAAGTTCTTATGAACTTATAATATGTTTTGTTTCATTTAAAGTCAATTCAGTTTTGCTTAATTTTTCCTTTGTCACTAAACTGTTGGAAGTAAATAATACTTGCATATTTCGACAAAAGTTCATATAATAAGTTCATAAGAACCTTTAAATGTTCTTAAAAATAAATCTATCATTCTGAATTTACTAGAAAGATAGATTTCACATATATCTATATAAAAGGAGAATGGATATAATATGTTGAAAAAACTTGTAGCAGTAATGACAGCATTCATGGTGATCTTTGGGGCTAGTAGCTTTATGTTCGTAGATCATGCGGCAGCGAAAAGTTACAAATCTGGTAAAAAATCATTTACACCAAGTTCAGGTCAAAAATCAAAAGTTGATTTAAACAAAAAAGATTCAAATGTAAATTCTCAAAAAACGACTCCAGATTCAAAAACAAAAGCAACAAACACAGCACCAAAAAGTAATAAAGGAAGCTTTATGAAAGGTTTATTACTAGGTGGTCTTGGTGGTTTACTAATGGGTAGCTTATTTGCAAATATGGGAGCTCTTGGTTCTGTATTAGCGTTTATGGTAAATATGTTAGTAATGGCTGGTATCGTAATGTTAGCAATTCGTGCATTTAAATACTTCAAAGATCAACGTAAGAAAAAGGCAGATGAAGTAGCATGGAAACAATAAAAATTTCTGAACAAGAACTTATCAATGCGCTTTGCGTATATATCGCTGAAAAAAGACAAGTGGGTCCAGAAGAAGTGTTAGTTGAACTCATGTATGACGATGACTACGGTTTCTCTGCGGAAGTAGAGGTAAATGGTCGCCAGCAAATTTTAATTCAAGCAAACTTAATCGAAGCATTACGCTTATTGCTTGACAGAGAATATAATGTCAATTCATTCGCAGCGAGATTACAACTTGAATTAGATGATGAAGAAGGTATTTACGCATTAGCGAAATTTAATAACTCGGATGAGTAGAGAAAAGAGCTGTTGAGAGTAATCTCAGCAGCTCTTTTTAGTATGTGCATATGCAAGGGAATAATCACGCCAAATTTCATCCATTTTGCGTCTACCGACATCAATCATCGGGTTAAATTGAATGGCAGCTTGTTGACGTACAGTATGTACATGTTGCATCGCCTGTTGCAATTGTTGTTCAACCGAATGAGATTTTGTATTCGCTTGTTTTACGATTGAATATCCAGCAACAGTTCCTTGTGTCATTGCGATTTTCCCGCTTTCAATGCCAGTTATATTACCGGCAACAAATAAACCCGGAAGAGGGGTTTCCATTGTTTCGGAATGGAGAGGAACGTGCCCGCCTAATTCCGGAATGTAACGGAAGGGGCAGCCAGCTACAGCGGCTAGTTCAGCAAGAGGGTATAAGCCGCCAGCAATACAAACGAAGTCTGCCTCATATATTTGTTCCGATCCAGTGATGATGTTTCCTTTCGTATCAATATTAGCAACGCGTACACCTTCAACTTGATCTGTTCCGATAATTTCAAGTGCTGCTTTTCGAAGGTGAAGAGGTGTACCGTTTATTTTCATTCCACTGTTTGGATAGAAGGTTAATCCAGCTTGTTTAGCCCAATTATATTTCATCAATTTACTACCTATACGTAATAAAGGTGACGGGGCAAGGTGTGCAGCATGTAATAGAGAATTTAAAACTTCTTCTGGGTCACCAGCCTTTTGACTTAATTCACTTTTTTCAGGAAGTACGATATGTTCAACTTTAATGCCCGCTAATTGTAATTCATTTAAGATAGCGAATGACAAAATATTAGCGCCAATAATTACTCCTTTTCTCCCAACTTGAACGCGATGTACATTTGTCATTACTTGTGCTGCCCCAATCGACATGACTCCAGGAAGTGTCCAACCAGGGAGGGGGATAGAGTACTCAGCAGCACCAGTAGCAAGTAAAACGAACGATGCTTCTAACGTACCGATATTCGTATGTACGAACCAAGAACTTTCATCTTTTTCTAAATTATAGACAGAAATACCGCATTGAATATCAACTGAAAGTGATTCTGCTTCTTCACGAAGTCGCTTCGATTCTTCTATTCCGTTCCACCATTCTCCAGAAGGCTCTTGATGCAATTGTCCGAGCAACCTTCCGCCAGGTTTCATAAATTCATCAATAACAAGTACGTTTAGTCCAAAACGAGCACAAGAGATAGAGGCTGATAAACCCGCTGGTCCGGCTCCGATAATTATGACATCATTCATCGCTTTTTCACCATCTCTCTTACGATATTTGGATGCTGTTTTCCACTTTCCACAATCATATTATCTTCTACAACAGTTAAGCATGCTCGTACGTTTATTTGACTATTTACATTAACGCGACATTCAGAACAATGTCCGATATTACAGTAAATACCTCGTGGCGTCCCGCTATCTTCATGCACTCTTAATGTTCTTATTCCGTTTGCAAGTAAAGCGGCCGCAATCGTTTCATGTTCATATGCTTCGTATTGTTGACCATTAAATTGGAAAGTGATGCGCTTATTACTATTTAAACTCCCTAAAATAGGGTGATTTGTAATTCTACTCATTTACTTTCACCTACCGATCCAAAAGTAACTGCGCGCACTGGTGGTTGATATTTTAATGGGATTTCATTAGTAGTTAAGTCGGGATTTGCACTTTCGATCATTCGATCTATCATCATTCTACATGTGCGGCCACCGCAAAATCCCATGCTAGCACGTGTTCTTAGTTTTAATTCTCTTGCCGAGCATTTATATTCAGCGATTGTCGATTGAAGTTGACCGTATGTAACTTCTTCACATCGACAAACAATTAAGTGATCTTTATTCGTCATATGTATTCCTCCTCTAGTTCGGTTTGCACAAATTATATAATGCAATAACTATGCCAATATAGAGGAGGGATGGTTTATTGTAATCCAAGTTTTTTTAAACGGTTATATAAAGTAGCCCTCGTAACACCAAGCTGTTTTGCACATTCTAATTTATTCCCATTCAAAATGCGTAAAGCCCTCTCAATGACTTTTTTTTCATGTTCATCCATCTCTTCTTGCAAAGAGAGAATTGTATTATTGTTGCTGAGTAATAGGGAAGGAACCGAATGATTGTCTAACGTTTCAGTTGTATGAAATGGTAAATATTCTTTTTTTATAATACCGTCAGTCGCAAATACGACAAGTCTTTCAACAACGTTACGAAGCTCGCGAATATTACCTGGCCAATTGTAATGAAGCAGTTCATGCATAATGCTTGAAGGTAAGTCACGAATTGGTCTGTTATAGTTGATTGAAAAATCGTTTAAGAAAGAGTATGTTAATTCGATAATATCTTCGCGTCTTTCGCGTAGCGGTGGAATATGCAAGCTAACTACATTGAGGCGATAGTATAAATCTTCTCGGAAAGTACCTCTTCTCATTTCTTCTTGTAAATCACGATTTGTAGCAGCGATAATACGGAAATCAATATTAATTTCTTTTTCTCCACCAACTCGGTAATACTTTCGTTCTTGTAGTACACGTAAAAGCTTCACTTGCATATCGAGTGGCATTTCGCCTATTTCATCAAGGAATAATGTACCGCCTTGCGCGAGCTCTATTTTACCCTTTTTTCCTTTACTATTTGCACCAGAAAAAGCCCCGCGCTCATACCCGAATAATTCGCTTTCAAATAACGCCTCTGGAATGGCACCGCAGTTAATCGAAATAAAAGGTGCCTTCGCTGCCTCACTTGCCTCATGAATTGCTTTCGCAAATACTTCTTTTCCAACACCACTTTCGCCGAGTATTAAAACAGTGGATTTCACCGAACAAACCTTTCTAGCTAATTGTATTGTTCTTTGAATAACAGGGCTTTTTCCATTCATCGCAAGGAAAGGATCGGATTCATCTTTATATTTTGCGACCTCTTGTTCTAAACGGTGCATTTCATGTGACATATTAAATAGTTTTTCGTTTAAAGCAACTTGGTTTGTCACATCAGTTTCTGAGACGACCGCTCCGATAATTTCATCGTTACAGTAGACTGGGTTTGAATTGATTAATACGAACAAATCTGGACGAGGCTGATGGAACTGAGCGATTATACTTTTTCCGTCATGTAATGATTGCAAAATTTCCAAATCTTTATAGTCAAAAAAACGAGTGATAGGTTGTCCAATAATTTCATTATGGTTGACTGAAAAAATCTTTTCAGCGCCATCTGTCCAAGTACGAACATGTTCTTTATCATCGATAACTGTAACAGAAGAATCAGTAGTTTGTATTACGGCGTTATAAAAAGATTGTAGTTCATAGTAAGACTTAACAAGAAACGGAATGATTTGCTGAGCTGTTATACAGCATATAGGCTCTTTATTTTCGTTCATTATGATAACGATCATTTCATTAGAAAACGCCTCAATTAAGGCGGAGAATGAGCCATCTTCAAATATAACTGCGCAGTTATATTTTTCTGTAGTAGAAGAGCAGTAATAAAATTTTTCGCCAACGTGCTCAATAGATTGCATACTGTTTGTATGATCAATGGATAAAGTTTTTAGAAATTCTTTTATTGTGGGAAATGAGAATGCCATATTGTCCTCCTGTTATGTATAAAAATTTTGACAGTGATAAAAAAATAATACACCTATTTACGATAAATTTAAAATATTTTTACAAATAAAAATATTATTTATAAAAAGTGTATATATGTCGAGTTGGCACGTCAATTGCATAAAAGAAAGTGAGAGGTTTAGGGAAAAGGAGGAGTATTTTGTGAGGCACTGCGACGTTTTAATAATAGGCGGTGGAATTATAGGGTGTTCTATCGCTTACTACACATCAAAATACGGAAGAGACGTAACAATCATTGAAAAAGGAGAATTTGTCAGTGGGACGTCTTCACGGTGTGACGGAAATATTTTGGCTATTGATAAAGACCCAGGATTTGATAGTCAAATGTCGTTAGTTAGTCAAAAATTAGTAACTGATTTAAGTGAAGAGTTAGAGCACGCATTTGAATATAGGGCACCAGGAAGTATTCTCGTATGTGAGTCGGAAGAAGAAATGGAAGCAGCGCAGCAATGGGTGAATCGTCAAAAAGAAGCTGGATTACCGTTTCGAATGCTTGATAGGCAAGATATAAGAGCGGAATCGCCATTCTTTGCAGATGATTTATTAGGTGGGTTAGAATGCGCAACGGATTCGACTGTAAATCCATATCTTCTTGCTTTTGAACTTCTTGCAGAATCGAAGAAATTTGGTACGAAAGCTTTTAATCATACGGAAGTAAAAGAAATGAAAAGAGATATAGACGGTTCCTTTATTATAGAAACGACAAACGGGACGTTTACTGCGAAACAAGTGGTGAACGCAGCGGGTGTATGGGCTCCGAAAATCGGACAAATGTTGGATGTAAATATCCCGATTGAACCGAGAAAAGGGCATATTATTGTAGCTTCAAGGCAACAGCACGTTGGTTGTCGTAAAGTAATGGAATTTGGTTATTTAATTTCTAAATTTGGCGGAAAACGAAAAGTGGATGCTTTAACTGAGAAATATGGGGTAGCTCTTGTATTTGAGCCGACAGAAAGCCAAAATTTTTTAATTGGTAGTAGTAGAGAGTTTGTAGGGTTTCATACGAGAATTAATAACGAGGTTATTAAATGTATTGCGAACAGAGCAATTCGTTTTTATCCGAAAATGGCGGATATGATGGTGATTCGTTCATATGCTGGATTACGCCCATGGACAGAAGATCATTTGCCAATCATTTCACGCGTGGAACATATCCCAAACTACTTTATAGCAGCCGGGCATGAAGGGGATGGCATTAGCCTTGCAGCGGTTACTGGAAAAGTGATTGAAGAGTTATTAAATGAAAAAGAAACAATCATTCCAATTGAACCACTTCGTTTGAGTCGTTTTACAGAAAGGGTGTTAAACGGATGAGGTCACAAAGAGTCTTTACAACGATTGATACACATACAGGCGGGAATCCAACCAGGACATTGATAAGCGGACTTCCAAAGTTAATTGGAGAGACGATGGCAGAGAAGATGTTACATATGAAAAAGGAGTATGACTGGATTCGCAAATTGTTAATGAATGAACCGCGTGGTCATGATGTAATGTCAGGAGCACTATTAACAGATCCATGTCATCCCGAAGCAGATATTGGTGTTATTTACATAGAGACAGGTGGATATTTACCGATGTGTGGTCACGATACAATTGGTGTATGTACAGCTTTAATTGAATCAGGTTTAATTTCGGTAGTTGAACCGATTACTTCGTTAAAGTTAGACACGCCAGCCGGCTTAGTAGAAGTGGATATCTTTGTTCAAGATGGAAAAGCGAAAGAAGTCTCTTTCTGTAACATACCAGCTTTTTTACTGAAACATATTACTGTACAAGTCGAAGGAATTGGAACTGTTGAAGCAGATATTGCGTATGGAGGAAATTTCTATGCCATTATTGATGCGAAGTCAGTGGGTTTAGAGTTAGTACCGGAAAATGCATCTACAATCATTGATAAGGCAATTTATATTAGAAATATCATAAATGACAAATTTGAAATCATTCATCCAGAGCATTCGTTTATTAGAGGATTAACCCATGTTGAATTTTATACAGATCCTACTCATGAAAGTGCTCATGTAAAAAATACAGTTGTCGTTCCGCCAGGAGGAATTGATCGTTCTCCATGTGGTACAGGAACATCAGCAAAGCTAGCTGTATTATACGCAAATCAAAAAATAGAGATTAATGAAGAGTTTGTTCACGAAAGTATCGTTGGCTCTCTATTTAAAGGATGCGTCATAAATACGACAAATGTTGAAAATATGGAAGCTGTCGTAACAAAAATCACAGGTTCAGCTTGGCTTATGGGGATGCATAGATTTTTTTACAATGAAAAGGACCCGCTGAAAGAAGGTTTTTTGCTAATTCCGCCGATGGAACATGAAACGGAGGATGTAAAATGAACATTCAAAAAATGTATACGACAGTAGACGTACATGTAAATGGTGAAGCATTTCGTGTAATGAAAGATGTACCATGCAAATACTACTCCAGTTTGGAACAATTAAACGAGCAATTTTCAGGTGAATTAGCAGAAAAAATGAAGCTTTTATTAAATGAACCACGTGGTTTTATCGGTTTAAATGGATGTATTGTCGCTCCTTCTATTCATACGGAAGTCGATGCAGCTGTGCTATTTTTTAATCATGAAGGATCCATTCCGCTTCATTATGGAGGCATTGTCGCAGTAATAACGATGTTACTAGAATGCGGATATTTAAAAAAGAGAGAGACGAATCAATACAAAATCGAAACGTTATCTGGCATATTTTCAGTCCATGCGTATGTAGAGAATGATGAAGTTGTATCTGTTTCGTTTGAAAGTAAGCTATGTTATATGATTGAGCAAAATTTACAAGTAGGTAATATAAGTTACTCTCTCATTCAGGCAGATAAAGTATATGCAGTTGTAGAAAAGGATACGTATTCGCCAGAAATCAGTATTGAAAACATCTCTAAACTAAAAAAATGGGGAGAAGCTACGCTACAAGCTATACAAAAACAGTCATTCATAAAAAAACTTATTTTAGTAGATTCTTCGCAAAAAGAAAAGAACCATATAAAGTCGATTACATTCCATGAAGATAACTTTATCGTACGATCGCCAGGTTTTGTTTCTACAATTGTGTCTTATGTTCATGCGCTATTTAAAAATGATTATATAGCGGATAAACCTTTTATAAATGAAAGTATATGTAATAGCTTTATAACAGTGGAGAAAGTACAGAAGGAAGAAACTGGTTACATTTTCCGTTTTGAAAGTAGAGGATTTATTACAGGGATGCAGACGTTTCTATTAGACCCTACAGATCCGTTTCCGACAGGATTTTTATTAAAATAAAATGGTAAAGGGAGAGATAAATATGAAAAAAATTAAAGGGGCATTTCCAGTATTGATCACACCGATGGATGAGTTTCAAGAAATTAATTGGAACGGTGTAAAACAAAACGTAAACTACTTTATTGAGCAAAAAGTAGCTGGGATTATTATTAATGGAAGTACAGGAGAGTTTGTTAGTTTGTCAAAAGAAGAGCGATTTAAAATGGTAGAAACAGTATTAAAAGAAGTTGATGGCCGTATTCCAGTTATTGTTGGGACTGCTGCGGAGACGACGAAAGAAACGATTGAATATACGAAACATGCAGAAGTGCATGGAGCGGATTGTGCGTTAATTATAAACTCGTATTATTGTAAACCGAAAGAAGAGGAAATCTATTTTCATTTTAAAGAAATCTCAAACGCAGTAAATATACCAATTATGTTATACAATAACCCATTTACATCTGGTGTTAATATGAGTACAGACCTCATGTTACGTATTGGAAAAGAATGTGAAAATGTTACACATATTAAAGAATCTAGCGGAGATATTCGAAAAGCAAGAGATTTAGTAAGACAAGGCGAAGGTGCTTTTCAAGTATTCTGTGGATCTGAAGATTTAGTTATGGAATCTTATTTAGTTGGTGCGACGGGATGGGTTTCAGTAGCAGGGAATATCGTACCGGGACTTGTGACGAAAATGTATGAGCATTTCCAAAATGGTGAATTAGAAAAAGCTTGGGAAATAAACGACACCATTTTACCACTTTGTGAGTTTCTTGAAGGATCAGGAAAATATGTACAAATCGTTAAACGTTCAATGGAATTACACGGGCAAGCAGGGGGACCTTCTCGTTATCCAAGACTCGGATTAACTGAAGAAGAGGATCAAAAGCTTCAAATGATTATTTCAAAAATTGCAGCTCATGCAGCTGTTTAAATAAGGAGGAGAGCATATATGTTAACGAAAAACATTGAACTAAAACCAAAAGTGAAAGCGTTTTTAAATGAAGAAATTAAAATGTTTATTAATGGTGAATTTGTTCCTTCAATTAGCGGGAAGACATTTGAGACATACAATCCAGCGACAGAAGATGTTCTAGCTGTCGTATGCGAAGCGCAAGAAGAGGATATTGATGTTGCAGTAAAAGCAGCAAGATCTGCATTTGAATCAGGACCTTGGGCAGAAATGACTACCGCTGAAAGAGCACATCTTATTTATAAATTAGCAGACTTAATAGAAGAGCATGGAGAAGAATTAGCACAGTTAGAAGCTTTAGATAATGGGAAGCCATATCAAGTAGCACTAGATGATGATATAGCAGCGACTGTAGAAAATTATCGCTATTATGCGGGATGGGCTACAAAAATTATCGGGCAAACAATTCCGATTTCAAAAGATTACTTAAATTACACACGCCATGAACCTGTTGGCGTTGTAGGTCAAATTATTCCTTGGAATTTCCCGCTCGTTATGTCTTCTTGGAAAATGGGAGCTGCACTGGCAACAGGTTGTACGATCGTATTAAAACCAGCAGAACAAACGCCTTTATCGTTATTATATACAGCGAAGCTCTTTAAAGAGGCAGGTTTTCCAAACGGTGTTGTAAACTTTGTTCCGGGGTTTGGTCCTGAAGCAGGAGCTGCAATCGTAAACCATCACGATATTGATAAAGTAGCTTTTACAGGTTCAACGGTTACTGGAAAATATATTATGCGTCAATCTGCAGAAACAATTAAACATGTAACGTTAGAACTTGGTGGTAAATCACCAAATATCATTTTAGAAGACGCTGATTTAGAAGAAGCGATTAACGGCGCATTCCAAGGCATTATGTATAATCACGGCCAAAATTGTAGTGCTGGATCTCGCGTGTTTGTTCATCGAAAACATTACGAAACAGTCGTAACTGAACTTGTGAAAATGGCGAATAACGTGAAACTTGGAGCAGGTATGGAGAAGGAAACGGAAATGGGCCCACTCGTATCTAAAAAACAACAAGAGCGTGTGCTACATTATATTGAACAAGGAAAAGCTGAAGGCGCTACTATTGCTGCTGGTGGTGAACGTGCATTTGAAAAAGGTTATTTTGTACAGCCAACGGTATTCACAAATGTTACTGATGATATGACAATTGTGAAAGAAGAAATTTTTGGACCAGTTGTCGTTGTACTTCCATTTGATTCAACAGAAGAGGTAATTGAAAGAGCAAATCGCTCTTCATACGGACTCGCTGCAGGTGTATGGACACAAAATATTAAAACAGGGCATCAAGTAGCTAATAAGTTAAAGGCAGGAACAGTATGGATTAATGATTATAATTTAGAGAATGCAGCGGCGCCATTTGGTGGGTTTAAACAATCTGGTATCGGTCGTGAGTTAGGTTCATATGCGCTTGATAACTATACAGAAGTAAAAAGTGTTTGGGTAAATATAAAGTAATAGAGAGATGAAATAATGAGATAGGCGGACAACTGGAAGTTTTAATAATAGTTGTCCGTTTTCTTATATATAAAATAGTTTTCAAAAGAATGATAAGGGGGATTTGGATGGAGCAGTTAGTAGAATGGTTAGTAGGGCAAGTGTGGAGTATTGGCTTAGTTGTTTTCGCATTAGGAGCAGGTGTGTATTTTACAATTGCCACTCGTTTTCTACAAATTCGTTATTTTAAAGAGATGATTAAACTGTTATTTGAAGGGAAGAGCTCGGAGACGGGAATATCATCCTTTCAAGCGTTTTGTTTAGCCTTATCAGGTAGGGTTGGAATAGGTAATATTGCAGGGGTCGCAACAGCTATCGCTTTTGGCGGACCTGGAGCTGTATTTTGGATGTGGGTAATGGCACTATTAGGAGCAGCGAGTGCGTTTGTTGAATCAACATTATCTCAAGTATATAAAAGTAAAGTCGGAAATGAATACCGCGGTGGTACACCATATTTCATTGAAAAAGGTTTGAAAATGAAATGGTTTGCAGTCATTGTAGCGGTCGTTGTAACACTTTCATATGGCGTTTTACTACCAGGTATTCAATCTAGTAGTATCGCAGTTGGATTTGAAAACTCTAATGGGATTAGCAAATATATAACTGGTATATTGTTAGTCGTATTATTAGCAGCGATCATATTTGGTGGCGTAAAGAGAATTGCAGGCGTTTCGCAAATGCTTGTTCCATTTATGGCAATTGGTTATGTAATTGTTACATGTATCGTATTAATTGCGAATGTAACGGAAATTCCAAGTATGTTTGCGTTAATTTTCTCTAGTGCTTTTGGCGTAAATGAAATGTTTGGTGGAATCGTCGGGGCAGCAATCGCATGGGGCGTAAAGCGCGCTGTATTTTCAAATGTTGCTGGTGTTGGAGAAGCGACATATAGCTCCGCTGCTGCTGAAGTATCACATCCTGCAAAACAAGGGTTAGTTCAAGCGTTTTCCGTATACATTGATACAATTGTCGTATGTACAGCGACAGCTCTTATGATTTTAATAACAGGTATGTATAATGTTATACCGGAAGGGAAAAGCGCTATTGTAAAGAACATAGGGAATGTAGATGCAGGTCCAATCTATACACAACAAGCAGTTGAAACTGTTATGACAGGGTTTGGCCCGTTATTCATTTCAATCGCAATCTTCTTCTTCGCATTTACAACTTTACTTGCATACTACTATATCGCTGAAACGACACTTACTTATTTAGATCGGGAGCTTAAACATAACTGGTTAAAACCAGTATTAAAAATTGGGTTTTTAATTATGGTTTATATCGGTAGCGTAGAATCAGCGTCACTTTTATGGAATCTTGGAGATTTAGGAATTGGTAGTATGGCATGGTTAAACTTAATTGCGATTCTATTATTAAGTAAGATCGCATTAAAAGTGTTAAAAGATTATGAAGCGCAGAAAAAAGTAGGGAAAGATCCAGTATTTGATCCTAAAAATGTAGGGATTGAAGGTTTAACATTTTGGGAAGAGAGAAGTAAAGAGGTTCAAAGAAAAAACGCTAAAGAACAAGCGGTAGTGGATGATAGTCTGAAACTGTAGCTTAAATAAACTGAATATTCGTTCTATTAAACGATGTATATTGCCTTCTTTTCATCACATACTACAGTAGGTACAGATAATTTGAATGGGGGTAATAATAAGATGGAACACGAACAACATCATAGTTCAGTAAATGACGTTCTACATCATTATAAAGAAGGAATCGGTAGTTTTACAAACCAAATTCCTGGAATTGCTGAGACATATAATGCATTCACGCAAGCTTGTTTTCAAGAGGGTTCTTTAACAAAAAGGGAAAAACAACTTATCGCATTAGGAATTAGTCTAGCAACGCAAGATGAATATTGTACCGTTTATCATACAAAAGGTTGTCTTGATCAAGGGTGTTCAGATAAAGAGATTCTGGAAGCATGTGGGGTATCAGCAGCATTTGCTGGTGGAGCTGCAATGAGTCAAGCTGTAACTTTAGTACAGGAATGTTTAACAGAAATGAAAAATCAAAATCATTGAAAGTAAAAAAACGTTTTAAACTTTATGTTTAAAACGTTTTTTATGTGAGATTGAATTTGCGTATAAAAATTACCTGGTATGTAATGTATTAAAGTAAGAATTTTAAATTTAGTGGGAATGAGAAATAACAACTATTTATTTAGTTTTAAGTTTTCCGAAAAAGTTTCAATTGTTTCATATAATCAATGGCCTTTGTTTTGTTCTTTTGTTTACACACATATTCGAATTCATTCTTATCCCTATAATAACTATTCATCATGTCTTCTGTAACAATTCCATCGGAAATAGCTTTTTTAATTGCGCAGTGTGGTTCATTTGTATGAGAGCAGTTAGAAAATTTGCATTTCTTACATATCGCCTCGATATCTTGATATCCGAGATCAAAGTTATCCTCATGATTAATTAAGTCAAATCCTATTTTACTAATGGTTAATCCCTCCACTTTTCAATGATTTCTTTAGAAGTACACATAAAAATTCTATCTTTTTTAAGTTGTATGTAATTTAACATTCCATATTTTTTATAAATCGACTTCTCTATGTCAGGAAGAACTTTGTATATGCTCTTACCGATTAAAGATTCTAATTCATTCTTAATTGTATAGAAGCCTTTCCAATGTAAAGAAGAATGAGAGGTTGTTCCATGTCGTAAACCAACTGAAATTAATCTTTTTTCAAGAGTAGTAAAGCCCTCTGCATCAGCAAGTGCGTCACAAAGGGTAATGACCTTATTGTATAAGTCGTAGTCACTATTTTCATTTAATATTTCAATTAATCGGCTTTTCATATAATCAGGAACAAGGGGCCACTCCGCTGCTATATCTAAATGTTCATTTTTGCACGGGAATGAATGTGTCACGCAAATAATCGCGTTTCCTATATACCCTAAATCATTCATATACATATAACCATCATAGGAATGAATAACAGATTTAGTAAAACCTTTATACCTTCCTATATCATGCAGTAGGGCAGCATTATATGCAATGTCAGCATTTAGGTCATACCCATTATGAATAAGTTCCACAACTATCTTTTCAGTTGCAAGAGCAACATTACATGAATGTTCGAACCACGGACCAGGGTTTTGTTCATATGCCCACTCGAGAAGTTCTCTTGCGTATGTCCTATCTAATATATACTTCATATAAGTATCCTTTCTCTGAAAAAATTGTACCTTAAATAATTTCATCTTAGTAACCTGTTATTCCTTCTATAAAACTTGGTACAATGAAACAAAAGGGGGATTAGTAATGCAAAATATAGTAATTGAAGAAATTAAGCAAATAAAAGATGATGTGGAAGAGCTTTCTAAACTTTTGAAGGCAGTTGTAGATGATGGGGCGTCAATTGGTTTTTTACCTCCACTGGAACAAAAGGAATCAACAAAGTATTGGCAAACTGTTATAGCACCAGAAGTGATATTATATGTTGCTAAAATAAACAATGAATTGGCAGGGAGTATTCAGCTACATTTGGTTACAAAGCCTAACGGAATTCATAGAGCCGAGATTTGTAAGTTAATGACTCATCCAAACTTTAGACGTAATGGCATTGGACGTTTACTTATGCAAAAAGCAGAGGAAAGAGCGAAGCAAGAAAATAGGTCTCTTTTAGTGTTAGATACGAGAGAAGGAGACCCTTCTAATAGATTGTATAAATCATTAGACTATCAAGAAGTTGGAAAAATACCAGAATACGCAATATCTCCAAATGGTAATTTAGATGCCACAGTTATTTATTATAAAGTTTTATAAGTTACGATTAAAAAGCTATTATGCACAAAATAATAAACCACGATTTTTAACACCGTCTATATTTCTCTAGCGGTGTTATTTGAATTTGTATAATGGACGAAATGAATTTGAGAAAGTTTTTAGAGGGTTCTTTTCGTTATGCTCCTCGACTTATAATGGATGTAGAGAAGATGACTAGGCAACTATAGTTATTTTCGCTTTATTATGGGAAAGGGGATGAAGAGATGAAAACGAAAGGTTTACAGAAGGTGAAGAAAGTTATATTAAGTGGTGGGATATTACTTACAGGATTGTTAACTTTCGGTTTTTCAGAAAAGGCTTCAGCTCATGGATACGTAGAATCACCAGCGAGCCGTTCTTATTTATGTAAGCAAGGGGTAAATGTAAATTGCGGTCCGATTCAATATGAGCCGCAAAGTGTAGAAGGAATAGGTGGATTCCCGCAATTAGGACCTTCTGATGGACAAATCGCAGGAGCTGGCCATTTCCCTGCTTTAGATGTCCAGACTGTAGATAGATGGAAGAAAGTTACGTTAAATGGCGGGACGAATACATTCAAGTGGAAACTAACGGCTCCTCATAGTACGAAAGAGTGGAAATATTATATTACGAAGAAAGATTGGAATCCAAACAAGCCTTTAACGAGGTCTGATTTAGATTTAGTGCCTTTCTATATGAAAAATGATGGAGGAGCTAGACCAGGGACAACAGTAACGCATGAAGCAAATGTACCAACTGACCGTAGTGGATACCATCTTATTTTAGCTGTTTGGGAAATTGCAGACACTGGAAATGCGTTTTATCAAGTTATAGATGTAAACCTTGTAAATAACGGTTTACCATCAAATAACATGCTAAATCATGTAGTGCAAGTTCCTACATTATTTTAAATAAAGTATACACTTCGATCATCTAATTCATTTTAGATGATCTTTTTACGCAAAACGATGAAAAATATAGAAGAAAGTGCAATTATTTATAAAAAATTATGCTTTAAATATTGTCATATTTGCTTCTTTAAGATATCCTTTTCATGAAGAGGTGGAAAACATGGAAAAAGTACTAGTTTTCGGGCATAAAAACCCAGATACAGATGCAATTTGCTCTGCAATTGCTTATGCAGAATTGAAAAAAGAATTAGGAATGAATGCTGAGCCTGTACGTTTAGGCGAAATCAGCGGTGAAACTCAATTTGCGTTAGACTATTTTAAAGTAGAAGGACCGCGTTTTGTTGAGACAGTTGCAAGCGAAGTGGACAACGTTATTTTAGTTGATCATAACGAGCGTCAACAAAGTGCTAACGATATCGAATCTGTTCGTGTGTTAGAAGTTATTGACCATCACCGTATTGCTAACTTTGAAACAAGCGATCCTATTTACTACCGTTGTGAGCCAGTTGGTTGTACAGCTACAATCTTAAACAAAATGTACAAAGAAAATGGCGTTACAATTCGTAAAGAAGTTGCAGGTTTAATGTTATCTGCAATCATTTCAGATTCTTTACTATTTAAATCTCCAACTTGCACAGAACAAGACGTAGCAGCAGCTCGTGAATTAGCGGAAATCGCTGGTGTAGATGCTGATAACTACGGCTTAGAAATGTTAAAAGCTGGTGCTGACTTAAGCGGAAAAACAATGGAGCAATTAATCTCTCTTGACGCTAAAGAATTCCAAATGGGTAATGCGAAAGTTGAAATCGCACAAGTAAACGCTGTTGATACAAACGACGTTCTTGTACACCAAGCGGAACTTGAAAAAGTTATCTCTGCAGTAGTAGAAGAAAAAGGTTTAGACCTATTCTTATTCGTTGTAACTGATATCTTAACTAACGATTCTGTTGGTCTTGCGATCGGTAAAGCAGCAAACATTGTTGAGAAAGCATACAACGTATCTCTAGAAAACAACACTGCTACATTAAAAGGTGTAGTATCTCGTAAAAAACAAATTGTACCAGTATTAACAGAAGCATTCCAAGCTTAATTCTATTGCGTACAGATAAACAGCAAGGACAAGTAGTCAGATTGGCTACTTGTCTTTTTCTATCTATAAAAAACAGAAAATTTAAAATTTAAAACAGGAGGATTGTGTATGTTTAATGATTTGGAGAGTAAATTACAGTCTCTTTTAGAGCGAAATAATACGTCTGTTTCAGAATTAGAAAGTTGGCTTTCGGAGGAACTGCGTGTAACCGCTGAAGTAGAAGAGGAGATAACAAATAGTTTAATTTCCATGTATAGAGATACAAACGATAGCAATATACGTGATTTACATATGTATAACGAAAATACAATTCAGCCACTTTTAAAAAGATACAATGCAAAATTTGACCAGAAATTTAGAGAGTGTCAGTTTTCCGACTTATTAGATGAGCAGAAATATGGATTTATGAAAAAAGCGAGATTGGCAAAAAGTAAAATGTTTAATGAAAAAAACATTGCTCTTTCCGTTAAAGAGCAAGAGCTTATTACGAAATATAGAGAAATAATGTCTAACATATCTATTAATTGGGAAGGCGAGCAAAAAACGTATGCATACGTAAAAGCAAAGCTAGAAAATCCTAATAGAGCTATTCGTGAAAAAGCTTGGTACGCTTTATTTACAGCAAGAAGTGCGGTGAAAATGGAAATAGATTGTATTATGAATGAGCTCGTACAATTACGGAATGAGATCGCTTTACATGCAGGATTTCATAATTATAGTGAATATGCTTTTGAACAAAAAAACAGAGATTACAGTATTGAAGAGTGCTATAAGCTTCATGAATCTATAGAAAAGTATGTTGTACCAATTTGGAAACAGTTAGGAAGTATTTCTAAAAAGAATCTCGGTGTAAAAACGTATCGCCCTTGGGATCTTTCTCCATGTAATTTACCAAAAGTCCCATTCCAAAATGCTATAGATTTATTGGATGGGGTGGAAGAAATATTTCGGAAGACAGATTTATATTTTTATGAGAAATTTAACCATATACGAAAAGCGGGATTAGTTGATGTAGAAGAACGTGGAAATAAAGCACCAGGAGCTGCTTGCTTTACATTGCCTCATAGTAAAGAGGTTTTTGTGTATTCTAATTTTAGTCCATCTTTTTATGCAATAAATGCACTCATACATGAAGTGGGGCATGCATTTCATTTTTATAAACAATTTAACAATGATAGTAGCATGCAGGAAAGATATATGCGCGAAGAGGTGGCTGAGCTTTATTCACTCAGTCTTGAGTTATTAGTAATGGATAAGTTGAATGTTTTTTATAAGCAAGAGAATGAATATAAAGAAGTGCAGTGCGTACAATTATATCGTGCTTTGTCTTTATTAATGTCGTCAATTGCAGGAGATGTATTCCAGCATTGGCTTTATGCAAATCCAAACCATACACCAGAAGAGCGTGATAAGAAATACGCAGAACTATGCAAAAGGTATCAATATTCATCAGTCGACATTGCAGGATTAGAGGATGAAATCGGTGCAAGCTGGTTAGAGTCATTTCATTATGTTCAGTTTCCTTTTTATCAAATTGAATACGCAGTTGCACAAATAGGAGCAATGCAATTGTTTCAAATATATCGAGAGGACCCAGAAAAAGCGATTGCTTTCTTTAAAGAGGGAGCGAGTGCAGATTGGAACCTACCTATACAAGAAATATATGAAAAAACCGGTGTCACGTTTGACTTTTCGGAAGAAAGGATTGAAAGTACTGCATTGGTTATTTGGGATCTAATTAACGAATTAAAATAAAGGATAGCATTCGCTATCCTTATAACTGTTTATTTGTAGATTTTTTCTTGTTTATATAAAATGTAATAATAGCAGTAATGAGGAAAATAGGTATAGCATACACTTGCCCAACAAACAACTTCCAGCCAACATGATTATAGCCTTGAGATGCTGGAGCAAGCATAGCGATTATACAAACAACAATATAGAGTACTAGTGCAGGGGTTATATTTTTCATTTGTTCACCTCCTTTTCAGAAAATCATCACATATATATTTATATAATACATTATAGCTTGAGATAACAAATATGTTTTTCTAATATTTATGTAGATAAAAGGGTTGTTTTTAAGTGGAATAGAATAGGTGTATGTAGAATGATATAGGGGTGTTACATATAATGAACAATATATTAAATCGAATAAAGAAAGATGTAAGTATAGAATTATTGAATACGCTATGGCCTGGTTTTAAGAGGGCTGCATTTGCACTATACGATGATGAGCATGTGTATGTATTTCATCATCCTCTATTTTTGAAAGATAATGATGAGTATAGTGTTTTAAAGTGGGATGAACAATTTAAAGGTGATACTTGTATTCTATTCAAAGATTATCCAACTGCCATCGTGAATATGAATAGATATAAAGATTATGCAAGTTTACTTGCGATTGTGGTGCATGAACTGTTTCATTGCTATCAATATTTGAATAAAGAGAGTAGATTTCCAAATGAATCTATAGGATTTCAATATCCTATAATAGAAGAAAACATAGAATTACGAAATAAAGAACGAATTTGTTTATATGATGTTGTTCATTGTAAATCTCAAGAAGAGAAAATTAATTATATTAAGCAATTTATTAAACTAAGAGAGCAAAGAGCTAGTGTTATGGGAGAAAATTTTATAACATATGAGCATATGATTGAAAGTATAGAGGGGCCTGCTTGGTATGTTGAAATGAATGCTTACAATGCAGTATGTAAAAATGATGAAAGCGACACATTACGAAAATATAGCGGACTCATTTTAGATGCATATGAAGCTAATTGTAACATTAGAAAGAGCTGCTATAGCTCAGGAATGCTTTTATGTTTATTATTAGATGAAGTCCTCCCTGAATGGAAAAAGAGCTTCTTTAATAGTGATAAATCGTTATATGCTTTTTTAAAACAAAATATAAATGTGGATTTGAGTTTAAATAATGAAATTACAGTTAGTGAAAAAACGAAGCAAATCCTTCATTTTATTCAAGACGAAAAAGACAAGGATTTTAACCACTTTTATGAGGAGAAAGGGTATCATTTGTATATTATAGGCAATATAAAATTAAATTCGTTTAATCCAATGAATGTAAAGTTAAACGGAAATAAAGCATTACATAAAACTTTTTTAAGTGTAAGTATACATAATAAAACATATATGATAAATCAACCTGTTTTAGTATCTTTTGAAGAAGATTTTAAAAATATGACACAAGTTCATATCATAATGAACGAAAAACCGATAGAAACAAAGAGTGGTTGGAACGTAGTGGGGATTGGAGATATAGAAGCTGAGTATGAAGAAGTAGAGGGTTCTATATTTTTATATTTAAAAAGTTAGAAATGAGGTAAGAAAAAACGATGAAAAGGTTATGCATAATTCCATGCGGAAAGAAGAAAATTTGGGATAAGTATCCTGATTATGGACCGATGGAGGCAAAGGATGTATATATTAGCCCATTCGGAAAAGCATGTCAGGCATATGCAACTAAGTTTTTCGAGAATTGGGTTATATTATCGGCGAAGCATGGATTTTTAAGGCCAAATGATATTGTACTAGAAAACTATGATCTTGCGTTTGATTCAAAGAGTGATGAGATTATTAGTATGGAACAATTAAAACAACAGATGATTGAAAAGGACTTGCTTCAGTTTGATGAAATCGTCTTACTCGCAGGTAAGAAGCATAAGAAGGTAGTAACACAATTATATCCAGAAGAAATCATTACGTATCCGTTAGCAGGATGTAAAGGGATTGGGTATATGTTGCAGAGGTTGAAAGGGGCTGTAGAGGAAGGGAGAGAGTTATAGCCAACTTTTAGTTTGAGCCTTTCAGTTTTTATATATTGTGTGAGAGAAAAAAGCCCAAATAATATCAATATTGGGCTTTTTTCTTTGTAGTAGTCCCTTTAAATAGATATGGAAGGACTATCAGAAAAGTATAATATTAAAACTGTATTTATAAAAACTAGAATATAGACTAGCAAACAAGCATTTTTATACTTGTAAACATAAAATATGATGAATTCTAATTAGGAGGATGCATATTCATGGGGAATCATTGTAATTGTAGGCGTTCATTTTGGGACGATTTAATGTTTGGAAGATGTAGGTGTAGGAATTGTCACGAATGTCGTTGCAAAGAGAAACCGAAGTGCGATTGTGAAGAGTGTTGCTGCAAGGAGAAACCGAAATGTGATTGTGAAAAATGTCATTGTAAAGAGAAACCGAAATGTCATTGTAAACATGAAGGGTATTAATAATAAAAAGAGTACGTTAAGTACTCTTTAATTTTATAAGGTTATATTCCATCTTGAACAGATTTTTTTACAATTTTCCATTTATCTTGTTTTTTTATCTTTATAGTTACATTAGTTCCAGTAGACTCCTTATAAAAAATATATCCATTGTTTGCATTTACATATGTCAATGGTTCACCTATGCAATCTCGTGAACAAGATGTATTGATAATTTCAATTAAGGATAGTTCGCTCGGATCAGTCCTACTTGCATCTATAATAGTATCAAGGTCTGTTTTACGATAACCTTGTAAGTTTACATGGGAATTCTGTTCAATTTCTCCTGTAATACTAGTATTCATTACGTCAACTGAATTTTTCTTTTCTTGAAGAAATCCTTTTTCATAAAGTAATTTTGTATATCCAATCCATGCGATTAAAACTAGCATGATAAACATACTACATATTTTAAGTGTTCGAAGCCGTTTACTTACAATTGTTTCTGTGTATTTCATTCAGTTTAATCCTCCAATGTTTTTAATTTAAAGTATGCTTGGATACATATATTTAGAAGAGGATGAAAGGTAACTAGTTCTAGATTCAAAAAGAAAACATCTGAAATTAGATGTTTTCTTTTTGGAGTGATTTTCACTATCTGTTCGTTACTTGTTTCATAAGTGGTCTAATTTCTTTAACGGGTGGTTTTTTATCATAGGCATCAACGTAAGAAAAGTAGTAATTTAAATTTCTGAGAAGTCCTTTTCCTATTTTAGCGCTTAAGAACGGAAATACTTGTCCAGTATAATCATCAAGTGATTTACAGTAGTATTTTTCATCTAAATATATACTGTATTTACATGTTAGTTCTACTAGTGAGTTACCTTCATCATCAATTACTTCCTTAGAATCAATAATATCTATTAATGCGAATTTTTCATTTAGATAAACTTTCTTCTTTTTCTCATGTTTATTTGTGAGTATAAATACGAGACCAATGGCGTTAATCAAACTGTTTCCTCCTATAAAAAACGGATATTAATAAAATATATCGATATACGTTAAATGTAAAGAGGATAGGAGAAATATCATTGATAGAAAGTTTAATAAGCCAATTTGTTTTTTTCAAATCGGCTTATTGTTATTGAAACACTTGCGGGAATTGTTTTACGATTGCATTTGTTATCATGTCGGCCATTTCTAATGCTTCTTTTTCAATTTTATCGTACAGTTTTACGCTTGCTTCATAATCTTTATTTAGGAATGCTAGTGCTTCTGCTTTCGTAAGTGCTAAATGTTCATAAAACATTTTTCTAAATTCTTCTTTTTCAATATATGGGTTGATGCTAGTAAGAAAAGCCACAATTTCATCACCGTTAGCGTACCATTTTTTCTCTATAGCGGTAGCTGCATTTTGATCACCAGCTTTTGCGGCTTTAACAAGATCCGCTGCAATTACTAAGTGCTCTTTAATTAATGCACTATATTTTTTCACTGCATCTTCACCATAGAATGGTTCAAGAGATAGTCCCATATGCGTTGCATTTTGGAGAAGACGCCCAACTGTAACATTAACGTCTGGTAAATGAAAGACAATACTTATAATAGCTAATCTCGTCCAAGTGACGTGTTGTTCCCATAAAGAACGCATGTAACCTTTTAAAAAATTCTCGTTTTTACTAATTCGGTAGTTACGTACAGATACATCAAAGTTTACATAAGGATTATGATAGGGGGAGTAATACGACTGCCAATATGAATACATAAATAGTAACACTCCTTTGAACATGTATAACTCAAAGTATGATAAAGGTTTATTTTTAGTTACGTGTCCTAGATTAATTTTAGAAATTGATATGGAGAAATTTAATGAATGTTGTTGCGGTATATATAAATAAATTGAATATAAAGTAAAAGAGGATCTGCAAGGGAAGTTGCAGATCCTCAAAAGGGTATTGCCGAGATGTCGGACTCGACTACGTAATATTATCATAAAATTCTATTAAAAAAACCTGGTAAATGTGTCCAAATGAAATTGAGTCTTTAATAAAGTCAAAGGAACCTGCTTCCCGCGGCAGGTCCCTTTAACTAGATAATGTCGATGAGCAAAAACTCATCTGGAGTACCTTTATAGTAACAAGTGAATTTCGTTTTGTGTATTGAGAAAAAAGAATTAGATATTTAAATGTTAAGTATTTATATTTTACCTTTTGTAATTATCACCATTTGTAGTGAGTGGATTATGGTTATAAAATGGTGATAAGATTTATAATTACATCTAAAAGTGTTATGAAATATGTAAAAATTAAAAAAGACCCGCTTATAAAAGCAGGTCAACTTAAGGGGTTTATCCAACAGAATATTTCATATAATACCAACTGTATTGCAGTAAGTCTATACGGTTTATATTGAGAAAATTATTATGAATGATCTATTTCGCACGTGTATTAACGTTTAAAAAGTTGAGAAAGAAAATGAAAAAGCTTTCTATAAGAAAATAATGGTTGGTACTTATAGTATGATTCATATTTCCACGCTTCATTATTTGAGAATTGGAGTTGGTTCGATACCGTTTTCTGTTTGATGGTACTAATATTACGGTGCTTCATATAGTAACCTCCTGAATTCATATGTATAAGATTAGTAGTATTCAAGGAGAATTAATAAAATGTGTATTTATTTTGAAATTCGTTATAATTGCTAATCATTCTCAAAAACGTAAAGAAGCATAAAATAATGAAAAAGCAGGCTGTTAGTCATGTATTCATCACTTTCATGATGCATAAGAGATGATATAATAGGAGTAGATGAAAGATAAAGAAAAGCAGGTGACTCTTTTTTGTTTACAAAAGCACAAGAACTTTTAGCGTCTTATTTCGGTTATTCGTCATTCCGAAGAGGACAAGATGAAACAATTAAAAATGTATTAGATGGGAAAGATACTGTCTGTATTATGCCTACAGGTGGTGGTAAGTCAATTTGTTATCAAATTCCCGCATTAGTATTTGAAGGAACAACGTTAGTTATATCGCCTTTAATATCACTTATGAAAGACCAAGTAGATACATTAGTACAAAACGGTATTTCAGCTACCTATATTAATAGTTCTATTTCAATTGCAGAAGCGAATCAACGAATTCAATTAGCGAAACAAGGCCATTATAAGTTACTTTATGTAGCGCCTGAGCGACTTGATTCAATGGAGTTTGTTGACCAACTTATTGATATGAAAATCCCGATGATTGCCATTGATGAGGCGCACTGTATTTCGCAGTGGGGACATGATTTCCGTCCAAGTTATTTACATATACATCGCATATTAGATTATCTTCCAGAAAAGCCGCTCGTATTAGCATTAACTGCTACGGCAACACCACAAGTTCGTGATGATATTTGCAACACGCTTGGAATTAATCAAGAAAACACGATTATGACAACGTTTGAGCGTGAGAACTTATCATTTTCTGTTATTAAAGGACAAGATCGTAATGCATATTTAGCGGATTATATTCGTCAAAATCAAAAGGAATCTGGAATTATATATGCAGCTACTAGAAAAGTAGTTGATCAGTTGTATGAGGATTTAATGAAAGCGGGAGTTTCTGTATCAAAATATCATGCCGGTATGAGTGATGGCGATCGAAATGAGCAGCAAGAACTCTTTTTACGTGATGAAGTGAGTGTAATGGTAGCGACATCTGCATTCGGGATGGGGATTGATAAATCGAATATTCGTTACGTTATCCATTATCAGCTGCCAAAAAATATGGAAAGTTATTACCAAGAAGCAGGACGTGCTGGCCGTGACGGATTAGATAGTGCATGTATATTGCTATATTCTTCTCAAGATGTGCAAGTACAGCGCTTTTTGATTGATCAATCGACCGGAGAGTCTCGTTTTTCAAATGAACTTGAAAAATTGCAAAATATGACTGATTACTGTCATACAGAACAATGTTTACAATCATTTATTTTGCAATACTTTGGAGAAGAACCGAAAGAAGATTGCGGCCGCTGCGGTAATTGCACCGATGACAGAGAAAGTATCGATGTGACGAGAGAATCACAAATGGTTCTATCTTGTATGATTAGGACGAACCAACGATTTGGTAAACAAATGATTGCACAAGTACTAACTGGATCTAAAAATAAGAAAGTCATTGAATTTAATTTTCATACTTTACCAACTTACGGGCTTTTATCAAATCGTAGTGTAAAAGAAGTGAGTGAATTTATTGAGTTTTTAATTTCAGACGAGCTAATCGCAGTTGAACATGGTACTTACCCGACACTAAAAGTAACGGAAAAAGGGAAAGAAGTGTTACTAGGTAAAGAGAATGTTTTACGTAAAGAACGAGTAGAGACAAGACAAATCGTTCAAGACCATCCTTTATTTGAAGTACTTCGTGAAGTACGTAAAGAAATTGCGCAAGGAGAAGGTGTACCGCCATTCGTTATTTTCTCTGACCAAACGTTGAAAGATATGTGCGCAAAAATGCCGCAAAGTGACTCTGAACTTTTAACTGTGAAAGGGATTGGTGAACATAAACTTGTGAAGTATGGTTCGCACTTCTTACAAGCAGTTCAGCACTTTATTGATGAAAACCCAAACTATGCTGAAACTATTAAAACAGAAGTGGTGTCAGAGCGGAAGAAGTCAGGGAAAGCTTCAGCAAATTCTCATTTGGAAACGTATGAAATGTATAAACAAGGCATTGATCTAGATGAAATTGCGAAAGAACGTGGATTATCAAGACAAACGATTGAAAATCATTTAATTCGTTGTTTTGAAGATGGAATGGAAGTAGACTGGAACAGTTTTGTTCCTGCAGAATATGAACAACTGATTGAAACTGCTGTGAAAAATGCTGATGGTGGTTTGAAATCTATAAAGGAACAACTTCCGAATGAAGTGAGTTACTTTATGATTCGTGCTTATTTACAAATTAGAAAGTAGTGACATGTAAAGGGGATAGGGATTAATGCATTACGTTTTTGTGTATGGCACGTTAAGAAAAGAGCAAACGAATGCTCATTATATGCAAGGTGCAATATGCATTGCAGACAAAGCATGGACGTATGGGAAATTATTTGATACAAACGAAGGGTATCTAGCCATGACTTATTCGAGTGAAGAAAAGGTCTATGGTGAAGTTTATGAAGTAAATGATGAGATATTGCATAAGTTAGATGAACTAGAAGAATATACAGGTAATGCGGAGACTGATTTATATGATCGAATCACGCAAACAATATATGCTGCTGATAGGGAAATAGAGGCATATGTGTATATCGCTCAAGATAAAAAGATGATATTGAAAGTGATTGATTCTGGAGATTGGGTGGAGTATCAAAAAGAAAAATAAGAGTAGCTAAAGAGTAGATAGTGGAATAATCCATTATCTACTTTTTTATATTTACACTTTTAAATTTCTTATTTTTTTGATAAATTGTAAATATAGGGAAATAAAAAGGGGGATTTTTCATGGGTGTCAGAAATTTAGTTTCTCCACTGTAGTAGAAAAATAACGTACAGGAGGAGAATAATAATGAACGAATTAAATGTAAAAGAATTTTATAAAAAACAATTTGAATTACTAAGCCATGATATAAATAATGAAAATTGGTTACAGGAAGTTGCTGAAGAAATTCAAGAGCAAGTGGGATATCCATTTCAGACGATGTTAGAACTAGGTGCTGGAAATGGCGGGTTTGCAAGAGCGATGTCTAATTTGGATGTAAAAATGACTACGGTTGAGCTTGTACCAGAGTTAGTTATGTTCGCTAAAGAACATTCTACTAGTGATATAGATATTCATTGCGCTGATTTTTATAAAATTAACTTTGAAGAAAAGTTTGATGTTGTTAGTTATTTAGATGGATTTGGTGTAGGGACAGATGAAGAACAATTGGTTTTATTAAAACGAATCCATAATTGGTTGAAAGATGATGGGTGTGCACTTATTGATATTTATCAACCATTATATTGGGAAAAAGCAAATGGACAAGAAATGCCGATTTATTCTGCAATGCGAAAATATGAATATGATAGTGAAAATGCTAGGATGCTGGACCACTGGTGGGAAACAGATTCTTCAAATGATATCGTGACACAATCTTTACGTTGCTATACGATAGATGAGATTAGTAATTTATGTGCAGAGGCTCATTTCAGTATAGTTGGAATTTTCCCAGGAGGAGCGTATGACTTTGAAGAGGGAAAATATAAAGAGCAAGCGTCTTTAAATGAATGTTTATCATATCGAATAAAAGTAAAAAAGAGTAGGGATTAACTCCTTACTCTTTTTTTGCTCTTATATTGTGAATAATTGATTGTCTTTCGTGTTTAATTTCCGTTCTTTTTTTATTCTTATGGTTCTTAGTACAATCCCAATTCCAAGAAATACAATAGTAGCAACGACTCCGCTAATAGGGTTTAACCAAAAATCACTGCCGTTGGTAAGTGTAATAATCCCTGTTATTGTAACTAAAACAGTAGGAACGGCATCTTCAATTGCATGCATAATAACGCATGGCCATACTGACTTTGTAAGTCTATATATTTCAACATACATAATAGACCAAGAAACCATAAGTATACAGCCTGATAAAAGCATATGTAACCTTGAAATGGATTCGAAATATTCATTTGGTAAAAAAATTAAATAATAAGCGGCATGCCAAAGAGCCCAAACTAAACCAGAAATAATATAAATAAACCAATCGTTTAACTTTAGTTCAATGAGTTTTGGAGTTAAATAACCGCGCCAAGAAAACTCTTCAAAAATATTTTTAATAAAATTACCTATAGTAGACATGAGTATGAGGGAAAATAAAGAGGACATCTCAAAACTAGATATGTTAGCTACTACAAACGTACGTGCTATGCTTATCGTTATTACTGTAACGAAAGGATAAATTAGTAGTGCAATAAAATAACATTTAAAGTTTCCCTTCAAATTTAACTTGATACCAAAACCATTCCAATCTCGACCAATAATTCTAAGTAAAATACTTACGAGAAAGGGTAATATGAGCCATAATCCCATACCTAAAGAGTTTCCTTCAGGCTGATCCGTTAGAAGAGAATCTAGAAATACCCCAATCCAGCCACTTGCCAATACAATGAACAGAAAAATAAGTAAATGTAATTTAAGGGGTTTTCTTTTGGTAGCAGCCATTTTGAATAGACTCCTTTACTTTTATTTTTGTTTTTGTGATCTTGGTTATTTTATAAATGAAATAATAGATATCTAGAAAAGAAGCTGGAGAGTATGTAAAGGGAACTTAGTTAGATAGTATAAAGTCCTTTTAAACAATAGAAAATAGCAGCTTTTGTATAAATCACTTTATTATATGTGTAGTTGTATGATTTAGATGTTATATATTCTTATCATGTAAAAATATCATTTGAATTTCAATATTAGAAAGGTGAAAAGTAAGTTTTTTCAGAAAAAACAAATTAAACCCTTGACTTTATAATTGGATTTTTAATACAATTATATTTCGACTGAAAAATTAGAACGGACAGGAGGGAATCATCAAATGAACAACATTTTTGAAGAAGAGTTACAAAAAATGAAAGATACATTACGTACGATGGATGATCAATTAGAACAGCTTGAAAAAATTCCAGTTTATTATGGAGATGATTTTAAAGAACAAATTCTTGAAAGTATGAGAGAATCTAATAGGCAAAACTTACGTATTGGTGTACAAGAGCCGTACTTTGGAAGATTAGATTTTCAGGAGGATGGAAAGGAAGACGTTATGCCGATTTATATCGGTAAAGTAGGTGTTTCACATAAAGATACGATGAAACCAATTGTAATTGATTGGCGGGCACCTGTCGCAAGTATGTTTTATTCATTTACCGGCGGTGAAGAATTAGCGTTTTATCAATCACCAGACGGATTAGTAGAAGGTGATGTTTATTTAAAGCGAAACATCTCTATTCGAAAAAGAGAATTAGAACGTGTTATTGATACATATGTAAAAGGAAATGAAGATGTCTCGCATGCCGATGATTTTCTTCTATATCGATTAGGTGAGAATAAAGATAATAAACTAAAGGATATTGTTTCGACGATACAATCGGAGCAAAATGATATTATTCGTGCGGAAAGAAACTTACCATTACTTATTCAAGGGGTTGCAGGAAGCGGTAAAACAACGATCGCTTTACATCGCCTTGCTTTTTTAATTTATGAATATCGTGAACAATTAGAAGCTGAGCGAATGATTGTTTTTGCTCCGAATAGTCTGTTTTTAGACTATATTTCGAGTGTACTTCCTGAATTGGGTGTAGGGAATATTAGTCAAACAACATTTCCGGACTGGGCATTACGTACGTTAGATGATTCGGTGAAACTGAAGCAGACAGAAGAAAAGTTGAAAGAAGCATTTTCTATTAATCGTGATGAAAGAAAGGTTATGCTTGGTAAATTGAAAGGTACGCTAGAATTTAAGTCCTTTATTGAAGAGCGAATGGTTCAATTTGAAAAAGAACTAGTACCAACAAGTGATTTTGAGGCATGGGATAAAGCTGTTATTCCAGTTGAAGATATAAAAAAATGGATGCAAGTTGAGTATAAACATTATCCATTAAAGAAAAGAAGAGAACGTTTAGTTGGCCGTATGAAACGCTGGATTGAAATTGAACTGAAAAAGTATGGAGAAACAAACGAGAAGAAATTATTAAAAAAAGAAGCGACAAAGAGATTGAACAGTTATATGAAGTTTTGGCCGAAAATGAGCTCACTTTCAATATATAGTTCAATATTGAAAAGTAAAGAAATACTCAAGGTATTACCTGAAGAACTTGTGAAAGAAACTGAAAAAAGTTGTCGTAAAAAAGAAGTGTATGTAGAAGATTTACCCGCTTTAATATACATACATCACCGCATCACAGGTATTGAAATTGGACAAAAGTTTCATCACGTTGTTATTGATGAAGCGCAAGATTTCTCACCATTCCAAGTTTATGTATTAAAAGAAATTACATTAGGTAATTCTTTCACTATATTAGGTGATTTATCCCAAGCAATTTATGATTACCAAGGGATTGAAGATTGGAGTGCTTTTAAGGAAGTATTCCAAGAAACAGGTTATTATGAACTGACGAGAAGTTATCGCTCTACAAAAGAAATTATAGAATTTGCGAACGAAATAATTAAAAATGCAGAGATTCCAGTAGGGCTTGCAATGCCAGTTTTCCGTAGTGGTGAAGAAGTGAAAATAATTTATACAGAAGATCAATTCGCTGAAATTATGAAGACTTTACAGCATCTACAAAATGAAGATGTGAAAACAATTGCTGTGATCGGAAGAACAGATGATGAATGCCGTGAAATGTATGAGAAATTAACGAGCGCAGGACTGACTGTAAATGTTATTGAAGCAGATCAAAGCAAATATGAAGGTGGTATTTCGGTAGTACCTGTCTATTTAGCGAAAGGTTTAGAATTTGACGCTGTAATTCTAATCGATGTTGATGAGGAACATTACAAAAACACAAAACACGATGCAAAGTTACTATATGTCGGATGTACGAGATCACTTCATGATTTATGGATTTTCCATAGCAGGGAAGTATCTCCGTTAATTAAGAAATAAAAATTCAAGAGGCTTTTCTAGTTATGAATAGAAAAGCTTCTTATTTTATAAATATATAGGGGACAAGATAATGATTACAAAAGTAATAACAAAAAGAAATTGGGAAATCGCAAAGATAAATGGAGAGATTAATGAAGTTTCACTAAAAGAAGAGGGATTTATACACTGTTCATTTTTAGAGCAAGCCTTAAACGTTGCGGAAAAATTTTTCATTTATGAAGAAGATGTTTTATTAATGACAATTGATCCATCCTTAGTGAAAGCAGAAATAAAATATGAACTTGCTTCTAACGGCCAAGAATATCCGCATGTTTACGGAGCAATTAATATAGATGCAATTATAGATATTGTTCCATTTCCTAATGAAAAAGGGGAATTCATATTACCAGAGTTACAAAGTTAAGCGTGTTATAAGTAAGCTAGAAAAGCACAAATTACAAATTTGTGCTTTTTATTATCCGTTTTTTGGTAAAAAATATTGTATTTGTCACCTTAATACTGTACGATACATAGTATAAAACATATACTGTATGACATATAGTAATGGAAATGAGGTGAATACATGGATGCTTTATTAAATTCATTAATTACTGAGCTAAGAAGAGGCACATTAACATTAGCAGTTTTAAGCCAATTAAGAATGCCGCAGTATGGATATTCACTTGTCCAATTATTGGAGCAATCAGGGATTACAATCGATCAAAGTACTTTATATCCACTACTTCGCCGGTTAGAAAAGCAAGAGCTAGTGACGAGTAGTTGGGATAAAACAGAGAGTAGACCGCGCAAGTACTATGTTTTAAGTGAATACGGATTAGAGATATTCCTGCAGTTGAAAAAGGAATGGATAAAGGATTCGAAAGAACTTTATAACTTATTAAAGGAGGAGGACAAGAATGAATTTGATTGATATTTATGTCGAGGAAGTAGCGAAGAGATTACCTGAAAAAAATCGTGAAGATATTATTCTTGAGCTACGGTCAACAATTGAGGATATGTTGCCTGATGATTATAATGAAGATGATGAAAAAAGAGTTCTTGAAAAATTGGGGAGTCCGGTTTCATTAGCTAATGGATATTTGGATAGACCGATGCATGTAATTGGACCACGTTATTTTGATGTATATATGACATTATTAAAAATGATCATTCCAATTGCAGCCGTTATCGCCCTCATTGCAATGGTTGCAGAAAATTTTTTAAGTTATACTGGTGATCAAGCAGTATTAAATGTTATTTTACAAGTAATAGGTAAAGGCATTGGAGAAATTTTTGAAGTAGCTCTCCATGTATTTTTCTGGTTAACACTTGTATTTGCTATTTTAGAAAGAACGGATAAAAACAAAGATACTGAGCCGTTGACGACAAGTTTAAAAAAGTGGACGCCAGATGATTTGAAAAACATTTCGCATATTCCGAAGAAAAAAGCAATCTCCAAGTTTGAAGTTTTTGGAGGGTTAATGTGGACGGCAATATGGGCTACACTTTATTTTTATGCGAATCATCTCGTTGGCGTATACAGTGGTACGGGAAGTGGATTGAAGTTTGTCGCGCCAACGTTTAATCAAGATGTGTTACTTCAGTATTGGCCAATCGTTGTGATGATAATTGTTTTTGAAATAGCTATATCTCTATATAAGTTAGTACAGGGACAATGGACGAAAAGATTGGCAATCGGGAATACTATTCTCCAAATAGCTGGAACGATAGTATTCATTATAATTGTAGTAAATCCGCACATATTTACCGATGGATTTATTACGTTTGTGGCAAATGTATTCACTATTTCTCCGGAAGAACTTAAAAAGTGGCTAATTGGTGGAGGGATTCTCATTTACGTTTTATCTGCTTCATTAAACATTTATGATGGCTTTCGAAAAGCTAGTGTTCGTGTAACAAATAGGTAGTTAAAAAGAGAACGTATATGAAAGGAAGAAAACGATGATAAGGGAAGCAACGGAAAAAGATGTAACATACATTTTAGATATTTATAATGATGCCATACTAAATACAACCGCTGTATATGCATATAAACCTGTAACCCTTGAAAATAGAATAGATTGGTATGAACAGAAAAAGGCTGAGGGTTATCCGATTTTAGTATATGAACTAGATAATAAAGTAGTAGGTTTTGCGACACTCGGTCCGTTTAGAGCTTGGCCTGCCTACAAATATTCAATTGAGCATTCTGTGTATGTTGATAAGGAATATAGAAAATGTGGGATTGGAACTTCTTTGATGAGAGCATTAATCACAATTGCAAAAGAAAGAGAATATATGACTTTAATTGCTGGAATTGATGCGGAAAATGAGAAAAGTATTTCTTTACATGAAAACTATGGATTTGTTCATGCTGGTACAATCAAAAAGGCTGGTTATAAGTTTAATAAATGGCTAGATTTAGCTTTTTATCAATTGGAGCTTAGCGGTCCTAAAACGCCTACGGAACAATAGATAATTGTATTTTGCCTAGTATTTATTTTAGAAAGGTAGCATGGAGTAATTTCATGCTATCTTTTTTTATTGTAATAGCCGATTTAATCTGCTAAAAAGGGTTTTTACATTCTATATTGAATTATTGAAGGTGATAAAACGATATGAAATGAGGAATGAAAATGGAAACTGTCATTCGAAAAATGAAAGAGATACAATCTGATCATGTTGGGATAACTATTTATTCTACAAAAAGCAATCGTATAGTTGCTTCATATAATAGTGAATTAAATATTCCGTTAGCATCGGCAGCAAAAGTAGTAATCGGATTTGTAGTAGCGCAAATGGTGAAGGAAAATAAATGTCATTGGAATGATATACTTCAGCATGTTAAATTTAATCCGAAAGAAGATAGTGCGCAGTTATATCCACATTTACAAGGGAGAAGGACTTTAACACTTAGTAAAGCAGTAGAAGTAATGATAGCATGTCATGATAGTTATGTTGCGCAGTCAGTTGTAATGTACTGTGGTGGATGGGATGTTGTGAAAATGTATGCCCAAACGTACTTTTCAAAAATTCATATACAAGAGGACGCTAGAGATGAGAAAAATGTTGGAGAATTAAATGAAGTTCTTTCACTGTTAGTACATATTTTTCAGGGGTATAAATCAGAAGCAGAATTATGGGAACCAATTATTAGCGGTATGGTAAGGCAGCAAGGTGAATATGAAGGAATACATTCATATCACTTAGCTCATATGACAGGTGGACTATCTTCAGCTACAATAAATATTGGTATAATAGGAATATTTAACGAATTCCCGTTTCTTTATGTTATTGGGGGAAAAGATTTACCTAATCGACGTGAAAATAAAGAGGTAGATGAAGTTTTTGCAGTAGCTTTGAAGTACATATATAAAGAATATAGTGAAAGTATGCTAGGAGTAATTGATTGAAAAGAAACTTAAAGACATCAACAATCATTATATTAATAGTAACCATTATCGCCTTGGAAGTTGGAATCGCGATTTACGATCACACTTTATCGTTAGATACAATTTACTTTGCAGCGATCTTCATTTGTATTGTATTACTTTTTGGTACACGTATTTCTAAAGAGAAAGAATGTATATCGAAACAAGGGCGAAGAAAAACAGCTCTTCTATTTTGGCCATCTATGTTACTGTCTATCGCTTCTTTTGCAGTTATAAGTTATATAAGAATAGGCTATGTTTCTGTGCCAGGGATAATTGGTTTTTCATGCTTTGTTACATATGGTGGATTCGTATTTATTAGTATTTTAAAGAGGAAAAGTAAAAATGAAAGGTAATTTACTAAGTTGAAAGGAAGGAATATATGAAACACATAGAGAACGGTACTCGCGTTGAAGGAGAATACATAAAAAATAAAGTCATTCAATATAACATGTCTATTTTAACTGATGAAGCGAAACAGCCGATGGAACAAGTAAGTTTCGTAGTGAAAGATGAGGATGGAAAAATCTTTGGCGGGGTAACAGGAACGATGTATTTTTATCATCTTCATATAGATTTTTTATGGGTTGACGAATCGGTTCGTCATGATGGTTATGGCAGTCAACTATTACATAAAATTGAAGACATCGCAAAGGAAAAAGCTTGTAGATTAATATTACTAGATTCATTTAGTTTTCAAGCACCAGAATTTTATAAAAAGCACGGCTACCGAGAATATGGTGTTGTTGAAGATCATCCGAAGGGACATAGTCAACACTTTTTAGAGAAGAGATTATAGTAATAGTATTCTGCCAGAAAAATAGATTTTAAAAGTATCACTAACAAGGTGATGCTTTTTATTTTGTTTATAGCTACTACTCAACCAGCTACAATTATGGGAACAAATAGTAAGGTTTGTATAACAAAGATTTTCTTTTTTATCGGAAATAAGTTACTGTCTTTGTAGAAGGTAGTAACTTATTTACTATGTACACTAACAAACAGTATTGAATTTTTTGAAGGGGAAGAGCAATAAGACGAGCTCTGAATATAATAATGCTATAGGAGGTGTAAAGTAATGGGTTATATTGTAGATATTTCAAAATGGAACGGTAACATTAACTGGGATGTAGCAGCTCCACAACTAGATTTCGTAATCGCTAGGATACAGGATGGTTCGAATTATGTAGATCCTTTATATAAAAGTTATGTTCAAGCAATGAAAACAAGAAATATTCCGTTCGGTAACTATGCATTCTGCCGCTTTATTTCAATTGCTGATGCGAAGAAGGAGGCACAAGATTTTTGGAATCGTGGTGATAAGAGTGCTACAGTTTGGGCTGCTGATGTAGAAGTGAAAACAATGGATGATATGAGAGCTGGTACACAAGCTTTTATCGATGAGTTACGCCGACTAGGTGCTAAGAAAGTTGGCTTATATGTTGGGCATCATGTATATGAGCCTTTCGGTATGGCGAACGTAAAAAGTGATTTTGTATGGATTCCTAGGTATGGTGGTAATAAACCAGTATATCCTTGTGATATTTGGCAATACACTGAGACAGGTAATGTACCAGGTATCGGTAAATGTGATTTAAACCAATTGATAGGAAATAAGCCACTTTCTTGGTTTACTGAATCAGTACCAAAACAAGAAAACGTACAAGCACAAGTTTCTAAACAAAATATCATCCAATCTGGAGCCTTTTCACCTTATGAAACTCCAGATGTTATGGGAGCGTTAACTTCTTTAAAAATGACTGCTACCTTCATTTTACAATCGGATGGTTTAACATATTTTGTTACTGAACCCACTAGTGATACGCAATTAAACGCAATGAAAAGCTGGCTTGATCGAAAAGGTTGGTGGTATGAAGTTAAATAATAAAAAAATAACTAGCTACTATTTGTGCAAAAAAAGAGCCGTCCAGGTTTTGGAGGGCTCTTTTTTACTATTCAAATAGCTTATTCATTAAATCTTGTATTTCACGTCTTCTTTTATCTGTTTCGTCCTTATCAATTGTATAAGTATCATCCTGTATTATAAGAACATCACCCTCTTTTGCAGTGGAAGGGAGTTTGGATTTAGGTACATCAATTGTTACGTTATTCACTTCAATAACTGCTAGTTCGCCTTCAAAACGGTCAATAATACCTCTTTTCATAATTATCTCTCCGTTCTTACAGAAATGCTAGAACCATCACTATTAATAGTTACAGTTCCATTTAAATCAGTTCTATATACCTTAACAGCCATTGCATTTAACTTAGCTAAAGTTTCCTGTGTAGGATGGCCATATCGGTTACCTGCACCTGCACTGATCACAGCGATACTTGGTTTCACTGCATCTAAAAATGGTTGAGAAGAAGATGTCTTACTTCCATGGTGACCAGGTTTTAATACATCAGCCTTTAGGTTAGAGCCATGTGTTGCAATCATATCTTTTTCACTTTTAGATTCAGCATCACCAGTAAATAAGAAAGATTTGCTACCATGTGTTACTTTTAATACAGCACTCCACTCATTTAGATCGTTACCGTATTCTTTAACAGGAGCTAAAAATTGAGAGTTTAAACCATTGATTGGTAAAGTTACTCCAGATTTCGCTTCTTTAATAGTTAACCCTTTGTTAGCTACTGCAGTTAAAAAGTCTTTAAACGTTTGTGTCGTATGACTTACTTTAGGCGCGTAAACGTTTTTTACATTCATAGAATATAAGACTTCATCTAATCCGCCTACATGATCAGCATCAGGATGAGTGGCGATCATATAATCAATAGTTTGGAATCCTAATCCTTTTAAATAATTTGCTACTACTGTACCTTTTCCGTTGTTACCACCGTCAATAAGAATCGTTTCTCCACTTGGGGATTTAATAAAAGTAGCATCACCTTGTCCTACATCAATATAATGCATCTCTAAGTTACCTTTAGGCTTAGGAAGAGCTGGACGGAAATTTGGTTCTAATACACGAGCCAAAAATGCAGCGAATTGCTCACGAGTTACTTTTACGTCTGGACCAAATGTACCATCAGGGAATCCAGCGGTAATATTATTTTGAGCTAAAATTTTGACATAATTGTAACCCCAGTGATTAGATGGAACATCAGGGAAATTTACGTCGGCACCTGTCGGTTTCAAATCAAAAGTTTTGACAAGAACTACTGCCATTTCTGCACGAGATAATGAGCGGTTAGGGAAGTAGTTTGTCTCGCGTTGTACAATGTTGTTATGTGCTAACTTATGTACAGAATCATAGTAATAGATACCTTTGGCTACATCGGAAAAAATATGATTATAGCTAGATGGTTTTTCTAATTTTAATGATAAATCTAGCATTAAGGCCATTTGTCCACGATTTACATCATCACTCGGTTTAAAAGTTCCTTCTGGCGTACCTTTAATGATACCTTTATCCGATAAATAGTTAATTTCTTTAATTGCCCAATGATTAGCTTGGACATCAGGGAAAGATTTGGCACTTGTAAGATTTGGAATGAACAATGTTAAAATCATGACAAATGCTGTTAGTAATAAACTAAACTTTTTCAAAAAATCGCCTCACTTAATGTATTTTTTACCTTATTAACTTTACCATTTCTTACAAGTAATTCAAGGTTTAATAGATAAATATCTTATTAGTAATTGTGTATATTCACGAATTCATCAATTTTAAAAAAGGTAATTTAATAGAGGGGATATGAAAGGTAGTGAAGAACTGTTTATATTGCAATTGTAAAATCTGTAATATAAATTAATCTTATGAAGGTTTGGTAACAGGTTGGATTCCAAAACTAAATAGTGATGGAAGGGAAGTAAGGAAAAATAAATACGAGGAGAAGCTGCACTGTGTATATCGAATTGAGTAATTCGCTTAAATGTCATAATAGTAACTTAATGAAAGGTGCTAACAAGTGTGTAAACGACCTTGTTAATATTAAATTTAAATATTGATAAAATTAGTTATAATAATTTATGTTCTATTAATGGGAGAAAGAAAATGTACACGTATAAATTACAAATTGATCAACCAATCTGCGCAGAAAAATTAAAGAAACTTTACGATTCTGTCGGTTGGTGGCCAGAAAGAAAAGAAATCGATATTGAAAAAATGTTAAAGAACAGTATAGCAATTGGGGTATGGAAAGAAAATGAGTTAATTGGTTTTGCTAGAGTTGTTTCAGATGGTGTTTTTCGGGCGTACATAGAAGATGTTGTTGTACATGGTAGTGTAAGAAATAAAGGTATTGGAGAGAAGATGCTTACAATGCTACTTGAAGAGATATCTCATATCGATATTGTGAGCCTATTTTGTGGAGAGAAACTTATAAAGTTTTATGGTCAACAACAATTTCAAGCGACGAAACAAATTGTGATGCATCGTAATCAAATAGTAAAAGAAATATGAGGTGTGAATGAGAATGAAGACAACAAGGGCGTATTGTTTATCGAAAAGAAAAGCGACAGAAGATTCTCCTGATGGTTGGAATGCAACATGTATGAGGCTTAATAATAAAATATTTGCGATATTGAACCATGAAGAAGGCGAAAAAGCGGCAATAACATTAAAATGTGATCCAGAACTTGCAATAAGAATAAGAGACGATTATCCAGATACAATCATTCCAGGATATCATATGAATAAAAAACATTGGAATACAGTGTATATACATAAAGATGTAGAACAGGAGCAAATTAATAAGATGATTGATTGGTCGTATAATTTAGTTCTACAGTCATTTTCAAAGAAAAAGCAGCAAGAGTTATTAGATTAATATGTATAAGGGGTGGATGTATTGAAAGACACGATCAAAGGTACATATGATAAATTAGCGAGTACATACAAAGAAAATCTAGATTTGGCTAATCCATATAACAGCTATTATGAAAGACCAGCGATGATGGAGATGATTCCAAAGAAATTAGAAGGGAAGAGTATACTAGATGCCGGATGTGCAGCTGGATGGTATACTTCTCAATTTGTAGAAAGAGGAGCAAATGTTACTGCAATTGACGTAAGTTCTGAAATGGTAAAAGCTGCAAAGGAAAGTATGGGGGATAAAGCAACGTTTCTTTGCCATGACTTGCAAGAAGTATTACCGTTTGAAGATCATACTTTTGATGTAATTGTAAGTTCGTTAACTCTTCATTACTTAGAAAATTGGAATCAAGTATTTCAGGAGTTTCGTCGAGTACTGAAGCCAGGTGGCGAATTTATATACTCCATTCATCATCCTTTTATGGACTTTACAAAGTTTACTTGTGAAAGTTATTTCGAAAAACAATTATTAGTAGATACTTGGGTTAAACCAAACATTACAATTGAAGTTGCATTTTTTAGAAGGTCACTTCAAGATATTATTAATGAAACAACAAATTATTTTATGTTAGAAAAAATGGTTGAACCGAGGCCAGTTGAAAAGATGAAAGAAGTAAATGAAAAATCTTATCACTATTTAAATACAAATCCACATTTTCTTATTGTTAAAGCAGTTAATAAATAGCTAGTAAAATGATTATATTTTACTAGCTATTTTGCAGTTTTAAATGATGAATTAGGAGTTTTGAAATGAATACGAAACGAAATAGACTACTATACGCAATGTTTACAATCCTTGTTATTATTTTAGGGCTTAGTTCAAGAAAGTTTGCTTTTGCGCTGCCGGCTCTATTAAATGATTATTTAGGTGATGCTTTATGGGCGTTAATGATTTTCATTGGATTCGGATTTTTATTTTCTAAAATAGAAACGAAGAAATTGGCTTTTATTAGCTTAATGTTTTGCTACGGGATTGAAGTGAGCCAATTATACCATGCTGAATGGATAGATAGTGTTCGTGCAACGACTTTAGGCGGACTCGTATTAGGTTATGGATTTTTGTGGAGTGATTTAGTTGCTTATACAATTGGTGTTGGGGTAGGAATGTTTTTTGAGTTTATGTTACGGAAGAAATAGGATAATCTGAAAAGGGGTATGTATTTATGAGAAAAATAATATTAATAGGTTCTGGTGGTTCAGGGAAATCTACATTAGCAAAAGAGTTAGGGAATAAACTAAATATTAAAGTACATCATCTTGATGCGTTATTTTGGAAACCAAATTGGGAGGGTGTACCGAAAGAGGAGCAAAGAGTTGTTCAAAATGAATTAGTTAAAGGAGAAAAGTGGATTATTGATGGGAATTATGGCGGGACGATGGACATAAGAATTAACGCAGCGGATACAATTATCTTTCTTGATATTCATAGAACAATATGTGTATATCGAGCTTTTAAAAGAGTTGTACAATATCGGAATAAAACAAGACCGGATATGGCGGCTGGATGTGAAGAAAGGTTTGACTTGCAATTTTTTAAATGGATATGGGAATATCCTAAAACGAAACGACCTTCAATTTTAAAGAGGCTAAATCAATTGAGTAAGGATAAAGACGTTATTATTTTAAAATCTTCAAATGAAGTAAGACAATTTTTAGAAAAGTAAGATACCATGAATAGTTAGATTATAAAAAGAAGTAACATGGGGGGATAGGATTGAAGAATAGATTCATAGGCCAGGTTGATTCTAATATGATGAAAGTTCCAGCGGGAAAAGTAGAATTAAGAGATGATCGAATTAAAAAAGAATGGCAAGTACAAATAAAACCATTTCTTCTTGCAAAGTATGTTGTAACGATGGAATTATATGATGCTATTACAAATAGTACATGTAATGATTATAAAAATAGCAATAAGCCAGTTGTAAATATTTCATGGAATGATGCCATTATGTTTTGTAATTTACTTTCAAAAAAAGCGGGATTAAAAGAATATTATTCTATTAGCGATCGTGGTCAAATTGTTAGTTGTAATTTAGATTCAAATGGTTATCGATTACCTTCAGAAGCAGAGTGGCAGTATGCGTGTAAAGCAGGAACGACTGGATACATATATGGAGAACTGAAAGAGATTGCTTGGTATAATGAAAATTCAGATGGACATATTCATGAGGTCGGAAAAAAAGAACCAAATGCATGGGGCTTGTATGATATGTTAGGAAATGTTTGGGAATGGTGCTATGATTTGTATGATGAAAAAGTGTATGGTTCGTACCGGATTTTTCGAGGCGGCAGTTGGGCTGAAGAAGCTAGAGGTTGTGGTGCGACTTGTCGCCGACGTAGCCATCCTACATTTCATATAGATGACCTTGGTTTTAGGCTTGCAAGGTCAATTTAATGAAAGAATAGTATATAACAAAGATTTTAGAGAGTATCCATATTCTTAACACGCTAGAATAGATTTGACTTAAGGAGTGTTTAAAGTGGCACGTGTTTTATTCATTAATACTGGATCAGAAGGGCATATAAATCCAACATTGCAAGTTGTAGAAGAATTAGTTTCGCGCGGGGAAGAGGTAGTTTATTTTTCAATAGAAGCTTTCAGAGAACGTATTGAAAAAACAGGGGCTATTGTAAGAACAATTGACGACCAAAGGTTTATAAAAGCATTTCTTTCCGGTGGTCGAAATTATTTGCAGGAAAGAATAAACGGTCTTTTACATACAGCAGATATTATTATACCAAGTGTTCTTGAACAAATTGAGGGAGAACATTTTGATTATATGATTCATGATTCGATGTTTGGCTGCGGGCAAATAATTGCTCAAATTCTCAATCTTCCTGCCATAAATTCCTGCACATCTTTTGCGCAGGATGAAAGATCATTTAAACAAATGTTAGACCACCTTTCTAAAAATATCCCGCTGGAAATTCAGGATAGAATACATAAAGATTTTCAAAACTTAACAAAAGGAATTGCAGAAAAATATAATGTAGAAATAAACTCACCGTATGAAGTTTTTTGTAATCCAGCATCACTCACTATTGTGTATACGATTAAAGAATTTCAACCTTTTGGTGATACGTTTGATGAAACATATAAATTTGTAGGCCCATCTATTTCTTCACAAGTAAAAAATGAAGACTTTGATTTTACTTCAATTGAAGAAAAAAGCCCAATTTATATTTCTCTAGGCACTGTTTTTAATGAAGCGCTTGATTTTTATAAACTCTGTATGAAGACGTTTGAAAATAGTGAGCATACTATTGTGATGTCTATTGGTAATAAAACGAAAATAAGTGATTTAGGTACTATTCCTAAAAACTTCATTGTGAAAAATTATGTACCACAAACGAAACTACTTACATATACAAAGCTATTTATTACACATGGCGGGATGAACAGTACACATGAAGGATTATATAACGGGATTCCACTCATTGTAATTCCACAAAGTGCAGATCAGCCAGTAATCGCAAAGCAAGTAGAGAATCTAGGAGCTGGAATTAAGTTGTCTATGAAAGAAGTAACGGTGGAACAACTACGTGAAAGTGTAGAACTTGTATTAAATAATCCATCATATAAAGAAGCTGCATTGAATTTAAAGGAGTCATTTCGAAAATCTGGTGGGTATAAACAAGCTGTTGATGAGATTTTTACATTTATAGGCAAGTAATAAATGGAAGATTATACATAAGAAGAGTGTCTATATGAAATGGTATAGACACTTTTCTGTTATATGAAGCGGAGAATCAATTATTTTGAAAGATTGAATATTCTGTTTTATAAATTCTGACCATAGTATTACGTGTTAGTAATGCTTTCACAGTTTCTGCACAACTTCTGCACGTGTTTTAGTGATTTCTATGTCATTATATATTCATTAAGTGAAATATTTCACATAAAAAGAAATATATTTTCACTGTGGTGTATGTATAACTAACACATACATCGATACAAGATTCTCTCTTGTTATTCTTTTACATCGAAGCCCACATACACTACGAAGTATAACAAGAAGGGGACAGGAACATGAATAATCGATTATTAAAACAACTAAAAAACATGAAAATGAACAAAAAAAGTCTAGGAGCTGTTGCATTAACAGCCGGAATTATTGGTACGACACTTATTCCTCAAAACACATACGCGCATGGTTTTGTTGAAAAGCCAGGCAGCCGATCTGCTTTATGTAGTCCATCTTATGGTGCACTAAATGTAAATTGCGGAAGTGTTATGTATGAACCACAAAGTTTAGAAGCTCCAAAAGGCTTCCCGCAAGGTGGCCCAGTTGATGGACAAATCGCTTCTGCAGGTGGTAAATTTGGTGGTGTTTTAGATCAACAAACAGACAATCGTTGGTTTAAAAATACAATCATAGGTGGGGAAAATACATTTACTTGGAAGTATACAGCGCCTCATTTAACGAGTAAATGGCATTACTATATTACAAAAAAAGGATGGAATCCCAATAAAGCGCTCACAAGAGCAGATTTTGAACCAATTGGAACTGTACAACATGATGGTTCTGCAGCCTCAAATCATTTAACTCACAAAATCAATGTACCTACTGATCGAAGTGGATATCATGTGATTTTAGCAGTATGGGATGTAGCTGATACTGCAAATGCATTTTATAATGTCATTGATATTAATCTCATCAATGACGTAAAACTAGATACAGAAGCTCCAAGTATTCCAAATGGAATTCAGGAACAAAAAGTAACAGCGCATAGTATAGAACTAGCATGGAACGCTTCTACGGATAATGTAGGGGTAAAAGGATATCAAATCTTCCGTAACGGAGAGATGATCGATACTGTACCGGGCACTCTTTTTATTGATAAAAAATTACAACCAAGCACGGAATATTCTTATACTGTAAAAGCAATTGACGCAGCTGGAAATGTTTCGAAAGAAAGTGCGGCGCTCAAAGTAAAAACAACAGTTGAGGTTCCTGATACAGAAGCACCAACACAACCAAAAGGATTACATAGTATGGGAACGACAGCGTCAAGTGTGGATTTAATGTGGAGTCCATCTGACGATAATATTGGTGTAGACCATTACGATATTTATAGAGAAACAAAAGGATCGATGAAAAAGATTGCAACATCCAATACGACTTCTTATATGGATAAAAATTTACTCTCCAATACTACTTATAAATATGTAGTGAAAGCTGTTGATGTAGCTGGAAATGAATCTGTACAGAGTGATATATTCACAATTACTACAAAAACTGAAAGCGCTTCATACGAAGAGTGGGATGCAACGAAAGCATATGAAAAGGGAGATAGAGTTCTATACGAGGGAAAAGTATATGAAGCAGTCCAGAGTTATAAAGGAAATGGGGATCCAAACTGGATTTATGCCTTATCATTATGGAAAACAGTATAAGCTTTACTAAGGTATGAACTAAGAGATAATGGGCTTTGATGCAAAAGGACATCTTGAGAATTCATTTTTCTATTAATAAAAAAGGGTAGTATATGAATACGTAAAGTAGTTTCATATACTACCCTTTTTATTATGATAACATTTTCGTCATAAGTATATGCGGAATGCCATCTTCCATAAATATATCAGAAGAAGTTTGATAGTCTAATTTTTTATAAAATCCTTCAGCTTGTGTTTGACCGTGTAGCTTCACTTTTGTAACTTGTTTGTTACGAGCAATTTCTTCTAACGTTTGAATGATGACTTTACCTAATCCGTATGTACGATAATCTTTTAAAATACAAATACGTTCTAATTTTCCGACACCATCAACAAATCGTATACGACCTGTACCAACAGGAAGCTCATTATAATAAACTAAAATATGTTTACATTTCTCACCGATTTCATCGAATGTATCGAATTCATCTGCAAGAGGGACACCTTGTTCTTTTACAAATACTTCTTTTCGAATATGAAAGGCAGTTTCTAAATCAGTAAGTTCTGTTATAAGTTTGAATTGCAAAATGTTCAGTCCTTTCTAGTGTAATCAGCTTGTGTTTTCATAGTATATCATAATGAAGCGCTATTAAGAGAAGAAGAACATACTAAAAAGCCAACTTTAAAAAGTCAGCTTTTATTACAATTCCTTTATCCCATTTTTAGTGCCGATAATTGCTTTACTCGTCATACTTATAAACAAACCTGTTTCAACTACACCAGTAATCATTTTTAATTGGGTGTGTAAATGGGCAGGATTAGTTATGTTATGAGGAAATACACAATCAATAATTATGTTATTGTTATCGGTAATAAACGTTTCATTATTTTTTAAACGTAACGTTGTTTGACAACCTAACGCTTGAATTTTACTTTCTGTTTGTTTCCATGAAAAAGGTATAATTTCAACAGGTAATGGGAAAGTACCTAAGCGTGTCACAACTTTTGATTCATCAGTGATAATTATAAGTTCTTTCGAGGAGGAGGCTACAATTTTCTCTCGTAGTAATGCACCACCGCCGCCTTTAATAAGCTGTAAATTAGGATCAATTTCATCAGCTCCATCAATTGTAAGATCAAGACTTTGTACGTCGTTTAACGAAATCAATGGGATATTTAATTGCTGTGCTAATGCCTCTGTTTCCTTTGATGTCGGTACAGCTTGAAATAATAACCCTTCTTTTACACGATCACCTAATTTTTGAATCGTCCAATATACAGTTGAACCTGTGCCAAGCCCAACTGTCATTCCATTTTTTACAAAGTTTGCAGCATATTCACCTGCGAGTTGTTTTAGATTCATCGCTTTATTCCGCTGGACGTGGTCCAGCATCAAGACCTGAATTCTCAACTGTAAGTACCGGACGAACGACTAAATCTTTATGTACACGCATTTGACAAGATAATCGTAAATGATCCTCAATCCCTTTTTCCGTCATCGCATTTTTTTCATTCGCACTCGCTTCACAAAAATCACCCGCTATAATTTCTACTCTACAAGTTGTGCAACGTGCTTTTCCGCCGCAACGATGGAGTATGTTTACACCGTTGTCTTCAATCGCTAATACTAATTTTGTGCCTTCTTTTACATCAAAAGTTCCTGCACCTTCAATTGTTAATTTTGGCAAAATTGTTCCTCCTCACGTAAAATTGTACATAACATATTTATGACCGCGAATTCTTGAACATAAACATAATTTTTTTATATGCCCCGTAACTTTTTTATTTGTTGAATCGTTAATTAAGTAAGCGCTGAAAAGGAGTGGTTATTTTGTGCACAAAAGTAACTCATATTTTAAAAAATCATATCGATATGAATCATTCAAATATAAACTCGTTAATTGAGCAATATGGAGAATTGAAAAGGTACTGTACATTTTTAACGAAAAACAAATGGGACGGCGAAGATCTTGCCCAAGAAACAGTTTGTAAAGTTCTTCAAAAATATGGTGATAAAGATATTTGTATGACGCTTGTATATAAAATAGCTAGAAATCGTTGGTTAGATCAAATAAAGTCAAAATCAGTTCATGAAAAAATAAGAGATCAAATTACTTTTGAAGAACCACATGAAAAAATTGCGGATTTGCATGAAATGGTAGGGAAAGTATTATTTTCATTAAATGTACAGCAATCCGCAATTTTATTATTAAAGGATGTTTTTCAATATAGTATCGCTGATATTGCCAAAGTATGTTCCGTATCGGAAGGGGCAGTGAAAGCTTCTTTATTTCGGAGTAGAAATAGGCTGAAAACTGTAAGTGAAGAAGGGATTGAGATAGTCGAATTCACAGATGATATTGAAGTTGTAGTAACGTCTATTCGTGAAGAAAGGCCGGAATTATTAACCAAACTTCTTCCGACAATTGATTTTACTAAGTTACCATCTAAACAGCCAGTCTTATTATTTAATGCGAAAAACCCTTCTTCCTACAGTTGTATGCTTTGCGCGGCATAACAATTATTGGAGGGATTTAAAATGAATGCAATTCCATATGTAGTAGAACAAACGAAATTAGGAGAACGTTCCTATGATATATATTCAAGGTTATTAAAAGACCGAATTATTATAATCGGTTCAGAGATTAATGATCAGGTTGCGAGCAGTGTAGTAGCGCAATTATTATTTTTAGAAGCGGAAGACGCAGAGAAAGATATATTCCTGTATATTAATAGTCCTGGCGGCTCAACGACAGCGGGATTTGCAATATTAGATACAATGAATCTTATTAAACCGGATGTGCAAACGCTTTGTATGGGCTTAGCAGCATCATTTGGTGCCCTTTTACTATTAGCTGGCGCAAAAGGAAAAAGATTTGCGCTTCCTAATAGTGAAATCATGATTCATCAGCCACTTGGCGGTGTAAAAGGGCAAGCAACAGAAATCGAAATTACAGCAAAAAGAATATTGAAATTAAAGCATGACATTAATCAAATTATTGCTGACAGAACAGGAAAGCCAATCGAAAAAATAGCACATGATACGGAAAGAGATTATTTTATGACAGCAGAGGAAGCTAAAGAATATGGGATTGTTGATGGGGTCGTTGAGAAAAAATAACATAAAACAGGCTAGAGAATATGCTAATTCTCTAGCCTGTTTTTTAATCTTTAATCCATTCATCAACTAACGATTGATTCTTTTTAATCCAATTTCGAGCAGCTTCTTCTGGATCTTTCGTTTTATTTAACATGACCATTAATGTACCAAGCTGTTCATCGTTCATTTTCCATTTATCAAAGTATTTCACGATATCCGGGTGATCTTTTTCGAAACCTTTACGAACAGAGTAATAAATGTCATCTTTTTCACCATATACTTTCTTAGGGTCTTTTAAATATTTTAAGTCAAATTCTGAAAAGCCCCAATGCGGATTCCAAAGCGTAACAGCGATTGGTTTCTTTTTCGTATATGCTTTCTTTAGTTCACTCATCATCGCCGCTTCAGAAGATTGGACAAGTTTTAGTTTAATATCATATTCCTTCATGGCTTTATTCGTTAAATTCATAAGACTACTACCGGGTTCGATACCGACAATTTTGTTATCTAGTTCATCTTTATGAGCATTTAAATCCTCGATACTATTTATGTTTTTCATATAAGAAGGTACGACAAGGCCAAGTCCAGTACCTTCATACCATTTTGATTTTAAGACAATATCATCTTTATAACGATCGTTTAGCGGTTTATCCGTAACGGGTAGCCATACTTCTAAATTAGCATCAACATCACCACGAGCGACACCAGTCCAAATCGCCGCTTTTTCTAAATACATGAGTTCAACTTTGTAGCCTTTTTGTTCTAATAAAACTTTCCACATGTTTGCTGTTGCAATGTTTTCTTTCCAACTTGTTACACCAAGTTTAATTTTTCCTTTCGAATTTGCATTTGTTGCATTACATGAAGTGAAAATCATAGTAATAAATAATGCAAGGCATATAAGCCATATTTTCTTTCTCATTGAAAACCTCCTAAGAAACGTTTGCCTTTTTAAATAAATGTATAAGTAAGCATTCTTATTATGAACGGAAACGAGAATTTTAAAGAAATCTTATGAATGTCATTTTTATGTAATATTTCTTTGTAAAATCGCAACACTATGTGAATAGATGGGTAGAAAAGGAGTAGTGACATGGATAATACAAAGGTGCGTGTTGAAAACGTAACAAAAGTATTTGGGAAACACCCGCAAAGAGCCCTTACCTTATTAAAAGAGGGAAAAAGTAAATCAGAAATTTTGAAAGAGACAGGAATGAACGTTGGTGTGAAAAAGGCAACGTTTGAAGTATATACTGGAGAAATTTTTGTAATTATGGGTTTATCTGGTAGTGGGAAATCTACGTTAGTTCGTATGTTAAACCAATTAATTAGACCAACAGCGGGGCATATATACATAGATGGTGAAGACATCGCAACGATGGGAAAAGAAGAGTTACGAAGAGTGAGAAGAACGAAGATGAGCATGGTCTTCCAGAAATTCGCTCTATTCCCGCATCGTACTGTTTTGCAAAACGTGGCATACGGATTAGAAATACAAGGAGTACCAGTAGAGGAACGAGAGAGAAAGGCGTTAGAGTCTTTGAAATTAGTTGGCCTAGACCATCATAAAGATAATTATCCAAGTCAACTGAGTGGTGGTATGCAGCAGCGTGTTGGCATTGCAAGAGCGCTTACGAACGATCCGGATGTTTTACTTATGGATGAGTCATTTAGTGCGTTAGATCCACTTATTCGAAAAGAAATGCAAGATGAGCTATTAGAGTTACAAGACAAAATGGAAAAAACAATTATTTTTATTACGCATGATTTAGATGAAGCCCTTCGAATTGGTGATCGAATTGCGTTAATGAAAGACGGTGAAGTTGTCCAAATTGGAACACCGGAAGAAATTATGATGAGTCCTGCCAATGAGTTTGTAGAGAAGTTCGTGGCGGACGTGAATTTAGGAAAAGTAATTACGGCGGAATCTATATTAAAACGACCAGAGACATTATTAATTGATCGGGGACCACGTGTAGCACTTCAAATTATGAGGAACGCCGGGGTTTCTACTGTTTATGTAGTTAATAAAAAGTATGAGTTTTTAGGTATATTAACTGCGGATGATGCAAGTAAAGCAGTTCAAAAACAGTGGCCGATTGCTGATTTATTACTTAACGATATTCCGCATGTTTATTTAGATACTTTACTAGAGGAAACGTATGCAAAAATGGCGGAGATGAAATATCCGTTACCAGTAATCGATGAGAAAAAAAGGCTAAGAGGAATTATTAAACGTGAAAGTGTCATTCAAGCTCTTGCAGGTAATATTGAGGAAGAGGTGAAAGACGATGAATAGTATACCACGTATTCCTTTAGGGGAATGGGTCGACTCATTTGTTGCAAGTTTATATGAGCACCTTGAAGGATTATTCCGAGGATTCTCTTATATTATCGGTGGATTCGTTGATTTACTCACTAATTTTTTAACAATAATACCGGCCATATTGATGATTATTATCCTTTGTTTCCTCATTTGGTACACAACGAGAAAGGTATCTTTAATTATTTTTACACTGATCGGTTTATTATTTATTTTAAATATTAACTACTGGGCACAGACGATGCAAACATTAGCACTTGTACTTACGTCTGTTATTATTTCAATTATTGTAGGAATCCCAATCGGAATTTTAGCTTCTCAAAATGAACGCTTCTCAAAATTTTTAAAACCGACATTAGACTTTATGCAAACAATGCCGGCTTTCGTATATCTTATTCCTGCAATTACATTTTTCGGAGTAGGTGTAGTGCCTGGGATTATCGCATCCGTAATCTTTGCAATGCCACCGACAATTCGTTTTACTGACTTAGGAATTAGACAAGTTCCAGAAGATTTAATTGAAGCAGCGAATGCGTTTGGCTCTACCGCATCACAAAAATTATTTAAAGTACAATTACCACTCGCAACTGGAACAATCATGGCTGGTGTGAACCAAAGCATTATGCTTTCGTTATCGATGGTAGTAACAGCATCTCTTGTAGGAGCACCAGGTCTTGGAGTTGATGTATACCGCTCTGTAACACAAGTTAATATCGGAATGGGATTTGAAGCTGGACTTGCTATCGTTGTTATTGCGATTATATTAGACCGGATTACACAAGGGTTTCATCAAAAAAGAAGATAAAACGAAAACACACTTTATTATACAAAGTGTGTTTTTTGTTTGAAAAAATTACATACGAACAATAACAGAATCGCCAGTAGGTGCACAAACTTGGTTTTGCTGTTATTTCATTGAATTAATTTTTCGATGAATAAAGATATGTTTATTTAATAGCGACTTGAGAATCTCTCCTTAAGAAAAGGATTATGTGGTGGAAAAGTATAAGTAATAAAGTGCATTTTTTGGAAATTATTAAATGGAATAGCGAATATATTAGGAGACAGCGACGTCATGTAAATGGATATTATTAGGGGGTAAATGATGGGAGGAGATGTAATTTTGGCTAAAAATAATAAAAATGATGCTTTGGTAATAGGTGTTGGTATAGGGGTTGTAATTGGTGTATTCCAAGGTTATTTTACTAATAATTTAGTAATCGGAATTGTGATTGGAATTGTAATTGGATTTGCGGTTTTGAAGAAATAATGAGAGGTAAATTCATTTCAAAAATTGTTGTATAAAAAGAATGAATTTTAGGAATATAAATCCTATTTTTCCTTTTTTTATGATATTATAAATGAAAAGGATGGTGATGGATATGTCAAAAAATAATCAAGAAGAACAAAACTGCTTCATTTGTGAAAAACATAAAGGAAACATTAAAGTTCCAGGTGGAGCTATTTACGAAGATGAACTCGTTTACATTGGACATGTTCACTGGGATAGCGAAGAAACATATCTTGGTTATGTAATGATAGATATAAAAAGACATGTACCTGGTCTTGCTGAACTAACAGATGAAGAAGCGAAAAGGTTCGGACTTATAACAAGTAGAGTAAGTAAAGCGCTAAAAGAAAGTGAAGGTGCAGAACATATTTACACTTTTGTTTCAGGGAACGGTGTACCACATATGCATATGCACATTATACCGCGTTATGCAAATACACCAAAAGAGTTTTGGTCACCGACTGAAGTAGCGAAATGGACTGGTGCACCATATGGTGACGCAGCGAAAATCAAAAAACTATGCGAAAGAATACGAGAGTATATGGTGAATGAGTATGCATACAACAAATAATAGACAATATGCATGGGTTGGAAGTAGGAAAATGTGTTTAGACGAAGTTTCAGTAAAACAATATGGTGACATCGTGCTCGGTACATATGGCGGGAATATAAGCGCCGGAGCAAAAAAGAATGAAGATGGGGCTTTAGTTTGGTCGAATGGTGATTGGGAATTTGCAGTTATTTTGGACGGACATAATAGTGCAGAAAGTGTTGATTTAGTAGTAAATACAATTCAAAAAGAATATGAAAATATAAAAGAAATGATGAATGAATCGATTGATACAGTATTTCGATCTTTTGAAAATCATATTCTTACTACCTTTCAATCTTCTTCATTTAAGGAAAAGTGTCAAAGAATTAAAGGTGAAACAGCTTGCTTACTATGTGTAAGAAAAGAAAATTATATATGGTGGCTATCTATTGGAGACTGTTTAGTTTATGTATTTCATGAAGAGTTACATAAGTTAGGACAATATGCGTTAAATCAACGTCATTTTTACGAATGGATTGGAAATGTAAACACATTTGATTTACCTGTTCCTTGTTATTCAACAGGCATTCGTGAATTACGTAATGGAAAGAATCGAATTGTAATGGTCACAGATGGGGTATTAGAATGCGGAGAACGGCGGTATGAAACTCCTGTAAATCTGTATAGTGATATGAATAGAAATGATATAAAACTTGAAGAAAGTGTTCATCATGTATTAGAGCACGTTCATCATCAATTCGGACGCGATAGTGCGACCGTTATTTGTTGGGACATTGATAATAAAGGAGAGGCTATGTATCCGAGTGATCAGCCAGATAAAAGGTAAAGGAGGAGACATCACTGTTTTTAGTTAAAGTAATTTTATTAGTATTATGGATCATATTTGTAGTTATTTTGGAAAAAGTAGTGAGAAAAAAATTAAATATACCGAAACAAACTGACTGGAATAGTAAATATGTAAACAGCGCTCATAAATGGGGGACTAGGGCTCTTATCATTTCTTATATAATTGTTACGATGATATGTGCCACTTTAAATCCTATTTATATTAGTAATTTACCCATTTTATTTTTAATAACTTTATACTGCTTTCAATCATATATGGAGTGGAAATTTGATAAAGAATCGAGGGAATATGTCATTTCTTTAGGAACGGTTCCACTATTAATAATAACAGGAATTATGTTTAATCTTTTCTTTTATAGTTATTGGATTTAATCATATGTGGAATGAACGGATTGACAAAATGAAAATACTTAAATTACGTGCTGAAGTAATGATTTTAAATGAAGATCATTCTGAAGTACTTGTACAATGTGATTTAAATAAAACATTTTATCGTTTTCCAGGCGGTTCTATTGAATTTGGTGGAACAGCAAAAGAAGCAATAATACGAGAATTAATGGAAGAATACGATTTGAAGATTGATGTTTAAGAATTAGCCGTTGTAAATGAGCATATTTTCGAGTGGAACAACGAAAAAGGACATCATTGTACATTGATACATTGGGGAACTGTTAAAGAGATAATTACAAATGAAATAAGGCATAAAGAACATGAAGATATTAAATTAACTTGGAAAAGTATAAATGAGCTAAAGGAGAAGCCCACATATCCTGAAGGAATTGTAAGTTATTTAGAAGAGGATAACTGTAATATAGTTCACTTTATTACTAAAGATAAATAAAGTAATAGGAGGGATAGCAATGGGTATTTCTACAATTTTGCTTATTATTATTGGACTTGGTATAGGTGGTTACTTTATAGAACAGTTTTTAAGAAGAAAATTAAATATGGAGAAAAGAGGCTTTTTTGAATATAAGCATGTGAATAGTTTACATGTAAAATTAGAAATAGGGCTTATTATTATTTATGTAATAAGTAGTTGTTATTATATGTTTAAATTTGAGAACGCTAAAATGACTTATGTCATGTTCACTTATTTAGGGATATCATGGACTTTAAGAGCATGGATGGAATGGAAATATGATAGAAAATCAAAAGAATATATACTTTCAATAATGGGAATGGTTTCTTTTATATTGATGCTCTCGATACTATTTCATTTCGTTCCACTTGCAACGTAAAACTTTAATAATGGAATGTAAGAGATATAAGGGGATGGGTTAGTTTGGATTTAGACTTAATTTTAAAATGGGCTCAAGAAAAATGTACGGAACAATCACTTCTAATAATAGGTATTGATGGCTGTGGCGGTGCAGGTAAAAGTACGTTAGCTAATAAAATAAAAAGTAATTTTTCAACTGTAACGATTGTTCATATGGATGATTTTTATTTACCATCTACAAAGATTGTAAATGAAAATCCTACGAATAAATCGATTGGTGCAGATTTTGATTGGAAACGCCTTTTACAAGAAGTTTTAGATCCAATTAGTAATGGTGTTGAAGGATGTTATAAACGTTACGATTGGGAAACCGATTCTTTAGTGGAATCTCTTATTGTCCCTGCAAACGGAATTGTTATTATAGAAGGTGTATATGCAACACGTCAGGAGCTAGCTGAAGTGTATGATTTGAAAATATGGGTGAATTGTACTCGTGAAACACGGATAAAAAGAGGGATTGCTAGAGACGGGGAAGCTGCGCGCGATATGTGGGAAAACAATTGGATGATTGCTGAAGATATGTATGTAGAAAGTCATAAACCACATGAATTTGCAGATTTTATTATTGATAGTACAAATAATGAAATAACTAATAAATAAGAAACCATCTACTGCTAAATGGTTTCTTATTTATTTAAGCATTTATTTTAGCTAAAATAGATGTAACGAAATTTGTTTTATCCTCTGCATATTGGTGTTTATCATTAGGATTAGCTTGTGAAAGTTGAATTTTTAACTTTTTATACTGTATTCGAGAAATTTTATTGTCTATTAAGTAATCTCTGAATTGTAATTGTTCAGTTAAATATTTATTTCCTTGTTCATACATATGAATTTGATGAGTTCTTGGCTCACCTTTATTAAAATAATATCGTTCAGGCAATACATCTTTTCTATATTTATAGTTTAGTAGTTCTAACTTTTTAATACAATGTATACCGTCCCTATAATTTTCTAGTTCGATTGCTATATCAATAATTGGCTTTGCACTTAAATGTGGAATAGAAGTACTACCAATATGGTGTATCGCTAAAATATGTTCGCCAATTTGTTCCTCAATGAATTGTTTCTCCTTTACAAATTCAATTGCCCACTCTGCAGTCCACGGAACTAAAAACACTTTACCATAGGGTAAACCTAACATTTAATTAGCACCTCTTTCAAAATGGTTTTTAATAAAGGGAATTACATCTTCTTAAAACTTCTCAAAACAAGGTATTCCCACAATCTCCAAGGAAGAATCTTCTTTGCTAAGATCATATATTTTACACCTTTTCCAATTGGGTGCCGTAATGTTGTGCGCTTAGCTTCAGCAATTTCTACAATTTTATTAGCAACATCTATTGGATTACCAAATGTATCAATGCCGCTATTAATATGTTTTTGTATTTTGTCCATATATTCTTTGTAAGGAGAAGTAGTATCAGATTGGTTTGTAGCTAGTTGTTTACCAACTTCCCATATATTCGTGTTATAAGAACCAGGTTCCACTAAAGCAACATCTATTCCGAACGGTTTTACTTCTAAACGAAGGGATTCACTCCATCCTTCTAATGCATGTTTTGAAGAAACGTAAGGAGATAGACCAGGGAATCCAACTTGGCCACTAATGCTACTTATATTAATAATTTTCCCTCTATGTTGTTCTCTCATAAATGGTAAAACAAGCTGAGTGATCGATATAGCACCAAAAAGATTCGTTTCAAATTGTTTGCGATATTCCTCTACTGGAATTTCTTCTACAAAGCCACCATTAGCATATCCTGCATTATTAATAAGAAGGTTTACTCTGTTTATTTTTTTTAAAAATAATTGGAAATTATGTATAGAGTTTTGATCGGTTACATCTAATTGTTGAATTTTAATGTTTTGCTGTAAGTTGAGTTGAGTAGCTTGAGATACTAAGTTCACTTGTTTTTCAAGGTTCCTCATTGTAGCAATAACTAAATAGTCTTTTTTCGCAAGTTCAATTGTTGTTAAAAGACCGAATCCACTTGAAGCCCCGGTTATAACTGCGATTTTTTTATTCATTTTTTGCTCGCTTTCTTTTTCTTTTATCATAACGAGTTATGATAAGAAAATCTATTATTCTTACATTCGTTTTGAGAGCATTACCCGTTGATTCTATATTCTATGAGATTTTTAAAAGAGGAAATTATACGGACTCAGCGTATATAGAGAAGTGAGTATGAATACGTTTATGAAATGAGGGAAGAATAATGGCCCATGTGAAGGATGTATTAGCAGATCAATTGTTGGCGAATGCAAACGATCCCAGTTGGTATATTCCATTTTCAGATGCAGTGAAAGATCTATCTGAGAGAGAAGCTTTCTGGAAACCGAATGAAGAGAGTAATAGTATAGCTGAAATTGTACAACATTTACTGTATTGGAACTCAACGTGGCAAACTAGGTATAAAGAATCAAGTGTGAATGCCGTGCCTGCTATTGGTGATAATAACAAAAGTTTTATGCTTTCAGATAATCAAACATTTGAAGAATTAAGAGAAAAGCTATTAGAGAAGTTGTTGCAATGGCAAAACCTCATAAGTGAAGAGCAGGTTGAAAGTGATGTAATCGGATTTCCTGTAAGTGCGAAGTGGTGGGAAATATTAAGTAATGTAACAACTCATAATGCTTATCATATTGGTCAAATTATTTATATCCGTAAGTTACACAAGAACTTTGATAATGAATAAAATAATAATTTTCAAATTAGGTGAACAAAAGTGGACAAAACGAGACAGCTGTCTCATTTTGTCCACTTTTTTATTTTGAAAGAAAAGAGAAAACCTATTAAATCAAGGATTAGAATTTGGCACAGTACTTGCAATATAAAAGATGAACAAGAAAATAGGAGGGCTGGACATGTTAAAAACAACTGAAAGTAAAGGGAATGAAATTACGAAAGAACAAGCTCGTTGGATGTACGAAAAAATGTTAGAGATTCGTAAGTTTGAAGATAAGGTGCATGAATTGTTCGCACAAGGCGTTCTGCCAGGTTTCGTTCATTTATACGCAGGTGAAGAAGCGGTAGCAGTTGGTGTATGTGCCCACTTAACGGATAGTGACAGTATTACAAGTACACATAGAGGTCATGGGCATTGTATCGCAAAAGGTTGTGATTTAAATGGTATGATGGCTGAACTTTTCGGGAAAGCGACAGGGTTATGTAAAGGTAAAGGCGGATCCATGCATATTGCCGATTTAGATAAAGGAATGCTTGGTGCAAATGGAATTGTAGGTGGCGGTTTCCCGCTTGCTTGCGGTTCGGCATTAACAGCTAAATATAAAGGAACGAGAGATGTAAGTGTTTGTTTCTTCGGTGACGGAGCAAATAATGAAGGAACTTTCCATGAAGGAGTTAATTTAGCGGCGATTTGGAAGTTACCAGTTATTTTTATCGCTGAAAATAACGGTTACGGTGAAGCAACAACATTCGAATATGCATCAAGCTGTGATTCTATTGCTGATCGTGCAAAAGCTTATAACATTCCAGGTGTTCAAGTCGATGGAAAAAATCTACTTGCAGTATATAAAGCCGCAGAAGAAGCGGTAGAACGTGCGCGTAATGGCGGTGGTCCAACAATAATTGAATGTATGACATATCGTAACTATGGTCATTTCGAGGGTGAAGCACAAACATATAAAACTGCGGAGGAAAAAGAAAAACATTTAAATGAAATAGATGCGATTGTGAATTTCCGTAAACATTTAATTCATGAAGGTTTATTAACAGAATCTGAACTTGTTGATATGGAGAAAGCAGTAGATGATGCAGTAGAAAGATCAATTGAATTTAGTGAAAATAGTCCATATCCAGACGATGAAGAATTATTAAAAGATGTATACGTTTCTTACAAATAAGAGGAGGGTGAAAAATAATGACTAGAACAGTAAGTATGTCAACTGCAATCAATGAAGCGATGAAAATATCAATGCGCCGTGATGAAAATGTAATTTTAATAGGTGAAGACGTTGCAGGTGGTGCACAAGTTGATCACTTGCAAGATGATGAAGCGTGGGGTGGCGTTCTTGGTGTTACGAAAGGACTTGTACAAGAGTTTGGCCGAAATCGTATATTAGATACACCAATTTCAGAAGCTGGTTATATGGGAGCAGCGATGGCAGCTGCTGCAACAGGATTACGTCCGATAGCTGAATTAATGTTTAATGATTTTATCGGTAGTTGTCTTGATCAAGTATTAAACCAGGGTGCAAAATTCCGCTATATGTTCGGTGGTAAAGCAAAAGTTCCAGTGACAGTACGTACGATGCATGGCGCTGGTTTTAGTGCAGCAGCACAGCATTCACAAAGTTTATATGCATTATTTACGAGTATTCCAGGAATTAAAGTTGTCGTTCCTTCCACTCCGTATGATGCAAAAGGCTTATTATTAGCGGCAATTGAAGATGATGACCCAGTAATCTTTTTTGAAGATAAAACACTTTACAATATGAAAGGCGAAGTACCAGAAGGGTATTATACAATTCCTTTAGGTAAAGCAGATATTAAGCGTGAAGGTTCTGATGTAACAATCGTCGCAATTGGAAAACAAGTTCATACAGCACTTGCAGCTGCTGAGCAATTATCGAAAAAAGGACTTGAAGTAGAAGTAATTGATCCACGTTCTTTATCACCGCTTGATGAAGATACGATTTTAGCATCTGTGGAAAAAACAAATCGCTTGATTGTTATTGATGAAGCGAACCCAAGATGTAGTATCGCAACAGATATTGCGGCAATTGTAGCGGATAAAGGATTTGATTTGTTAGATGCACCTATTAAACGAATTACAGCACCACATACACCAGTTCCGTTCTCGCCACCACTTGAAAAGTTATATTTACCAACGCCGGAGAAAGTAATTGAAACTGTATCAGAAATGATCGGAGACCAATCGTTATTACATGTGTAATGAAACGATGAGAAGGGAGAGAGAAACATGGCTGTAGAAGTTGTAATGCCGAAATTAGGTATGGCGATGAAAGAAGGTTTTATTACGACCTGGAATATTAAAACAGGCGATCATGTAGCAAAAGGTGAACTAATTGCTAGTATTAACTCGGAAAAAATCGAAACTGAAATAGAGGCACCAGCTGATGGAACTGTTCTTGATATAGCTGTAAGTGAAGATGAGGGAGTTCCACCTGGCACTGTAATTTGCTATATCGGTAAACCGAACGAAAGAGTCGAAGTCCATGAAAGTACAGATGTTGTAGAAGAAAAAATACCGAATCTAGAGCCGAAAAAGGTCCAACATCCAGAACCATATGCGAAAGAAGTAGCAAAACAAAGAATCAAAATTTCACCTGTAGCGAAGAAAATTGCAAAGTCTGAAAATCTAGATATCAAGGCATTAGTTGGTACAGGTCCTGGCGGAAGAATTACAAAGGTAGATGTATTAAAGGTGCTTGAAGAAAGAGTGACGATTCCAGAAATACTTGAACAAGAAGAAAGTAAAGTAATTCCGGTGACTGGTATAAGGAAAGCAATCGCAAACCGTATGCATACAAGTTTACAAAATAGTGCGCAATTAACATTAACGATGAAAGTAGATGTGACAGATTTAGTTGCTTTACATAAAGACATAGCGGAAGCTGTACAAAAACGATACGATAACAAACTAACCATTACGGATTTTGTTTCTCGTGCTGTAGTATTAGCGCTTGGGGAGCATAAAGAAATGAATAGCGCATATATGGATGATGCAATTCATCAATTTGAACATGTTTATTTAGGTATGGCAGTTGCATTAGAAAAAGGATTAGTCGTTCCAGCTATTCGCTTTGCTAATAATCTATCTTTAGTAGAGTTATCTAAACAAATTAAAAACGTTGCACAAAAAGCAAGAGAAGGTAATTTAAGTAGTGATGATATGCAAGGTACAACCTTTACAATTAGTAATTTAGGTAGCTTTGGGATTGAATATTTTACGCCAGTATTAAATACGCCGGAAACTGGTATTTTAGGTGTAGGTGCAATTGAGCATGTTCCAGTATATAAAGGAAAGAAAATAAAAAAAGGCAGTATGTTACCTTTAAGTTTAACATTTGATCATCGTGTATTAGATGGTGCACCAGCAGCTGCATTTTTACGCACAATTAAACGTTATTTAGAAGAACCTGTAACAATTCTTTTATAAAGAGAAGGTGAGAGAATGAGTAAACTAGTCGTTATTGGAGGCGGACCTGCTGGCTATGTAGCGGCAATTACCGCAGCTCAAAATAGAAAAGATGTCATTCTTATTGATGAAGCGGATCTTGGCGGGACTTGTTTAAATGTTGGGTGCATGCCTACGAAATCATTGTTAGAAAGTGCAGAAGTGCATGACATTGTGAGAAAAGCGAATCATTATGGAGTTACACTTAACACTGGAAGTATATCAATCGATTGGAAGCACATGCAGGCGAGGAAATCACAAATCGTATCGCAGCTCGTCCAAGGGATTCAATATTTAATGAAGAAAAATAAAATAAAAGTTATACAAGGTAAAGCGAAATTTGAAACGGATCATCGTGTCCGAGTTACATACGGTGATAAAGAAGAGGTAGTAGATGGAGAACAGTTCATTATAGCGGTAGGTTCAGAACCGACTGAATTACCCTTTGCTCCATTTGACGGAAAGTGGATTTTAAACAGCAGCCATGCAATGTCCATAGATCATATACCAAAATCATTATTAATCGTTGGCGGTGGTGTAATAGGATGCGAGTTTGCAAGTATTTATAGTCGTCTTGGAACAAAAGTTACGATTGTTGAAATGGCACCGCAACTATTACCTGGCGAAGATCAAGATATCGCAAATATATTAAGAGAGAAACTAGAAAATGATGGCGTAGAAATATTTACAGGAGCAGCTTTAAAAGGATTAAATAATTATAAGAAGCAGGCTTCATTTGAATACGAAGGAAGTATCCAAGAAATTAATCCAGAATTTGTTCTCGTTTCTGTAGGTCGAAAACCACGTGTACAACAATTAGATTTAGAAAAAGCAGGCATTCAATTTTCAAATAAAGGAATTTCTGTGAATGAACATATGCAAACGAATATATCACATATTTACGCAGCTGGTGATGTGATTGGTGGAATCCAGCTTGCTCATGTTGCCTTCCATGAAGGAACGACAGCAGCATTACATGCAAGTGGAGAAGATGTGAAAGTTAACTATCATGCCGTGCCTCGTTGTATATATACAGCTCCAGAAATCGCAAGTGTCGGTTTAAACGAAAGAGATGCGAGAGAGCATTATGGTGACATACAAATCGGAGAATTCTCTTTTACAGCGAATGGAAAAGCTCTTATTTTAGGAGAACAAACGGGCAAGGTAAAAGTCATTGTGGAACCTAAATATCAAGAAATTGTAGGGATTTCTATTATCGGTCCTCGTGCAACTGAACTGATCGGACAAGGAACTGTAATGATTCATACAGAAGTTACCGCTGATATTATGAGAGATTATATTGCGGCACACCCAACTTTATCTGAAGCGATTCATGAAGCGTTAATGCAAGCAGTAGGACATGCTGTACATGCTTAAATAGAAATATGATAAACCACTATTCTTTAAATGAAAGAGAGAATAGTGGTTTGAATTTTTATAGAAGAAATTAAATATCTTATTACTATTTAATTTCAATCGCTGAAGTAATATCGTTCCAATCAGCAGCTAAATTAGCAGTTTTACCGTACCAATCAGCGTGTTTAAATACAACACCTTTTCCATATCCTTGTGTAGAAGTATGCTCCCAAAGTGTCGTTGAATAACTTGCAGAAGGTGATGCTGTACTTACAGAGGAAATTCTGTCGTTCCAGCTAGATGGTAAGTTTTTAAAGCCGCTGCTCCAGTAGATATATTGGCCACCTTTATCTTTATGTTCATAAAAATCAGTACTACCAGCACCGCTACCTAAAGGATTAATTTTATTTTTAAGTACTTTTTTATCCTTTTCAATATAAGCATCTAATGTTTCGCGGCTAGTAAAACCATAAGCTAGCCAATCTCCATTTTCATTTTGCTCTGGTAATACCATAGTAATTTGGATGTTTTTCTTATCCTGATCACTTAATTTTGTAAATGAATTAACATTCTGTTCATCCACTTTTAAATAATCAAAAGACTTAATTGTGTTACTTTTTTCTTCAGCACTTGCTACTCCTAGTCCTCCAGTTAATGCAAATCCCGCTACTAATGTACCTGCTACTAATTTCTTCAACATATAACCATCCCTTTTTGTTTAGATTTTTGTACTTGTGAATCTTTGTACTAGTAAAATGTATTCTAATTATTAACTTTTGTAAATATTCTGAAGTTTTAGAAATAAAAGGCGGAATATTTACAGTTTTGCATTTTTTCTTTAGAAAAAATAGTTATTGGAATGATATAATAAATAGATATATCGCTTTTGTTGGATCTTAAAATGTTTTAGGGGGAAAATCTTTGAAGTATTTTAATAAAGATTGGTATAAAGAAATGCAAGTGTCTGGATTTTTAACTTTTTTAGAAACATTAGAAGAATGGGAAGAGATGTTGCGAGAGAGCGAAAAGGTAGGAATAGATTATAAGCAAAGTTTGAGAGAAGACGTGGAAGAAAAGAAAGAAGATTTATTAAAGTTCCTCCCTAAATCACTGCATCCATACATTCATGACAATACAATTAATTCAGAATACCCAACGGAAAAATTAAAGAGACTTATGCTTGAGTGGACAAAAGATTATGAGAAAAGAATGAATGATTTAGAGCAAGCCTATATAGATAATTATAATTCTATAAAAGAAAAGCTCGCGCAGAATGTCGTTCAACTACATGAATACTCACTACATGACAGTGTAGTCAAATCAGTGGAGAGAAGATCAGAAGGTACGCTAATTATAACTTTAGATTGCGGTGGTACTTTCAGTGAATTTGATAAACTACAAGTAACTTTTACAGGAGTAACGAAATGTTCTATCCCAGAAAATTTTGAAGGTGCTTGGTGGTTATGTCATGAAATAGATCTTGCTGAAAACGGTTTTGAACTAGGGATTTTATTTGATTGTCCATTTAGAGAAGTAAAGATTTGCGCAGCCGATGTATTACTTGAAGAGAGATAATTTTGCATGGAGTATTACAAACGTTTGACAGGATACAGAAATAAAGTTATTGTAGATATATGAAGTCTACAATAGGAGCTGTACTATGAAATATTCTAAAGCTACAAATTATGCTCTTCATACAATGCTTTTTCTGGCAAAGGCAACACCAAATAAGTTAGTTAGCGTTCACCAATTAGCAGAAATGCAAAATGTTTCATCAACGTACTTGTCTAAAATACTAACTAAGTTAACAAAGGAAGGGATGATACATTCATCATCTGGTCCAAAAGGTGGATATTCGCTTAGTCATAATTGGGAAGATATTTCATTTTTAGATATTATACATGCGATTGAAGGTAAGACATCATTATTTGAATGTTGTTTACATGAAAAACCTGGATGTTTAATTAATGAAGCAATGCTCGCAGCAGAAGAGAAAATGGAAGATGAGTTACGAAATCAAAAAATCGTAGATCTTGCGAAAAAAATAAAAGTGGATTTTTAATCCGCTTTTATTTTTAAATTAATTAAGGATAAAAAGACTCTCTAATATCTTTAATTATAGTTAAATTAATTCATGGAGGATATTTGCTTATGGAATGTATAGACTGTGCAGTAATAGGAGCAGGGCCAGCTGGACTTAATGCAAGTTTAGTTTTAGGAAGAGCTCGTAAACAAATAGCGTTATTTGATAACAAAACGAATAGGAATCGTGTTACACAAAATTCTCACGGATTTATTACGCGTGACGGGATTAAACCTGAAGAGTTTAAGGAAATAGGCTTAAATGAATTGATGAAGTATCCATCGGTTCATTATTATGAAAAAACAGTTGTAATGATAACGAAACAATCCACTGGTTTATTTGAGATTGAAACAAAAGATCACACAAAATATTTGGCGGAAAGAGTTTTATTAGCGACGGGTATACAGGAAGAATTCCCATCAATTCCTAATGTTCGAGAATACTATGGAAAAAGCTTATTTAGCTGTCCGTATTGTGATGGATGGGAATTAAAAGATCAACCGCTCATTATTATTTCTGAAAACGAAGATTATACGTTGCATATGACAAAATTAGTTTATAATTGGTCTACCGATTTGGTAATCGCAACAAATGGTAATGAGCTAAGTCAGGCTATTATGGATGAACTGTCTAATAAAAATATACCTGTAATTACAGAACCTATACGTGCACTACAAGGCGAAGAAGGTTATTTAAAAGAAGTAGAGTTTTATTCAGGTTTACGGATTGAAAGGGCTGGAGGATTTATAGTACCTACTTTCTTTAGACCAAATCAATTTATAGAACAACTTGGTTGTGAACCACAAAGTAATGGAACTTTTGTAATTGATGATTTTGGACGTACTTCAGAAAAAAATATTTACTTAGCAGGAGAAACAATGATTCAAGGACCATCCTCATTAATTATTGCTGCGTCACATGGAAATAAAGCAGCAATAGCCATTAATAGTGATATTACGGATGAGCGGTTCTAACAAAAAAATGATATGTAGAAGGGGAGAAGAAGATGAATAATTTTTGGAATGATCGATATAAATCAGATGAATATTTTTATGGGGAAGAACCTAATGCATTTATTAAAGAACAAGTATTTCGTTTAACAAATCACAATAAAGTAATAGCTTTCGCAGAGGGAGAAGGTAGAAATGCTGTATTTCTAGCAAGACAAGGACATAAAGTGACAGCTATTGATTATTCGAAAGATGGATTAGAAAAGACAAAAAAATTAGCCATGAAGCATAACGTAGACGTACACACAAAAAAAGTAGATTTATTAGCTGATAGTTTGCCAGTAAATGAATATGATGCGGCAATTATGGTATTTGGACATTTTCATAATGATCATAAAAAAATGGTATTAGATAAAATGATACAAACGATAAAGCCTGGTGGATTAATACTGTTTGAAGTTTACTCAAACAAACAAATAAATTACGGTACTGGTGGGCCAAAAGATATTGAGATGCTGTATGATCCAATTGATATCCTTACTTGGTGTGAAAAACATAAGGTAATTCATTTCTTTAATGGGGAGCAAGAGCGAGTTGAAGGGAAAGGGCACACTGGATTAGCTAATGTAATTCAAGTTGTTATTAGCAAATAAATGTAAATGTTAATGAAAATTAAGTGCATGAATGTAAAAAAACCAGTCATTTAAGACTGGTCTTTTTCTTTAGATACTAAATTATCAAGCTTCCAATATGTATCTGTTAACGGCGCAGCTTTGCTATCTATGAATAAATACATATTATTTAAATCTTTTGGTGAAGTTTTCATATTAAATTCAATGTCGGTAGTTAAAGAAAACTCAGATGGAACCTTTTTAGCATTTTCATTTTGTATAAATTCACCTTCGTATTTTTCACCCGTCTTTTCATCTTTTATGAAATATTTTATTTCAGAAAGATCTATCGTTTGTCCGTCAATACGAGCGTTATTTATTGTAACGCGAGCTGTGAGACGCCACTCTTTGTCTATTTTTTCGAATTTAGCATTTTCAACAGTTGCTCTATAGTATTCGTTTTTAAAGATTTCCCCGTAATGCATTGCATTTTTTGCTAGAGCACTTTTTTCTTGTTTTGGCGTAGCATTTCCACTACATCCTGCCATTATCCCTGTAAATAATAATGCTGTACAAGTTACTTTCATTAAAGATTTCATAGTAATTCCTTTCTGTATAAAAAAGTAAAACACGGGGATTATTTTACATTAATAGAAGGGTGAATGGAAGTGTAATTGTGTAATATGCAAATATGCATTTATTTAGTTGTCAATTTAACGGGATAGAAAAAGGGAGAAAACCTGTATAGAGATGAATAAAGAAGTATTGAAAATATTGTAAAACAGAAAAAACATGCATATAATTAAAATATAGATCATTTTTCTGAATCTTCAATAATGGTGGTGCAAACATGTTTACTGAAGAGCGTAGAGAGAAAATTTTAGAGTTACTTAAGAAAGATGGAAGAGTAATTGCAAAGAATCTAGCGGAAAGTTTCGATATGTCTATCGATTCTATAAGAAGAGATTTGTCTATTATGGAGAAAGATGGCTTGTTAAAAAGAACGCATGGAGGTGCAATTGAACTTGCTAGAGTAAGGGATTTACCTTCCGAGCGATTTGAGCGTTATCAAAATGCTTCTATATATGACGATGCAATTGCAAAAATCGCAGCTTCTTATATACAAGAAGGAGATTCCGTTTTTATTGGGGGGTCTTCTATTCATTATGCTATGTTAAAATATTTGCCGGAAACATCATTTACGGTGATTACGAATGCTTTAGAAATTGCTAGTACGTTACGGGATTATAAGAACATTGATACGTACTTAATTGGTGGGAAGGTGAAACCATCAGGAAATATGACAGATACACTTGCCTCAGAATTGATAAGTCAATTCTCAATTGATCTGTATTTTTCTACAGGTGGCGGCATTTCATTGAATGGTATAAGTACCGCAACGCCTGAAGTTGCTTATTTTAGTAAAACAGTAAATAAGATTGCTAGAAGAAATATTTGTTTAGCTCCTCATAATAAACTTGGAATAGACTACTTTATAAAAGGAGAATCACTGATTGAAATTGACCTTTTCATAACAGATTCGGAGACTAGTAAAGAAACGATTCAAGAATTTGAGAAACAAGGTAAAGAGATTGTAATAGCATCAATAGACTGTATTTAAAAGGAGTTTAAAATGATTATAAAAAGGCAAGAGTTTCACATAAATGGATTAGTTTATACAATTCGTTCTGCAGCTGAAACAGATGCAGAGCAGTTATCAAAAATTAGAGTTCAGATCGATGGAGAAACTGAAAATATGGATAGAGAAGCTGGAGAGGGATTTATAGATAAGACAGGGTTTCAAAAAATAATAAAAACAGATAGTGAATCGACGAAGAATCTGTTTTTAGTTGCAGAAGTGCACAATCGAATCGTTGGGTTTTCTAGATGCGAAGGGTCAAATTTGAAGAGATTATCTCATAAAGTAGAATTTGGTGTTTGTATTTTAAAAGAGTTTTGGGGATATGGAATGGGTAAGAGTCTATTGCGACAATCTATTCATTGGGCTGATGAAAATGAGATTAAAAAGATATCATTACAAGTATTAGAAACAAACGAAAAAGCCATTCAGCTTTATAAAAAATTAGGTTTTGAAGTAGAAGGTATTTTAAGAAATGATAAAAGGCTTTCGGATGGTAAGTATTATAATACGGTAGTAATGGGAAGGTGTATTTGAGTCTGTTCATAAAAGAGGTGAAAATATATGTTTTACAGAAGAAAGTACTATATGGTAAAGAATGAATTTGTAGAAATATTTAATGAGCATTTTAATAACACGAATTTACCTAATCAGTTAAAGTATGGTTCCAGGCTAATAGGACGCTGGATGAAAGATAATAATGATGGTACAACTGAAGTGTTTGCTATATGGGAATATGATAGTTATGAACAGTATAAAGAAATAGAATCAAAAATTAGAAGTGACGAGAAACATATTAGAAGAATACATGAATGGTATGAAAAACATGGCGGGAAAGAGTATGTTTTACAGGAGTACATAGTAGAGATGAAAAATGAAGAGTTAATATGTACTGTAAAGTGATAGAGATGTGAGGGATAAGGGGAATGAAAACAAAATTATATTTTAGTGTAGCATCTACTATTTTATTTACAATAGCCGTGATTGTTTTTTTTATAAACGGTAATCCACAAAAGTGGTTTTGGTTATGTATTTTCTTTGCTTCCATTATACAAAATATAGTGCTACTAAAAAAGAATAAAGAAGTGCATTAAGATATTCAAATTATTAACATATTTGTGTCGTCTTTCTAGTTTTATTGAAAACGCTTTTATTCAGTTTTATAATAAAAGTATGTTTTTACAGATCTCCAAAACAATGAATAGGGAGATGATACAATGTTAGCTTCACCGTTTTACTTACATACATGGAAAAAGTTTGTTGATGAAGGAGTCCTTGATTCGAATCGTATAAACGAAAGAATTTTAGAATCATGGCATCGATGTAAACAAGCAAATGTGAATCCTCATATGAATAAAGGTCAGAAAATTTTGTCTTCTAATTTTTTTCAAGATCAAAAGAAAAAGAGTGAAATCTTCCTAGATATAGCAATACCTCAAATACAAAATATGAGAAAAACCATTGATGATCTCCAAATGATGGCATTATTAATTGATCCAGACGGTTACGTTCTATCGTTAAGTGGAAATCAACAAACGTTGAAACGAGCAAAACATATTAATTTCATTGAAGGTGTGAAATGGACGGAAGCAGCTGTTGGTACAAATGCGATAGGGACAGCGTTAGAGATTGAAGAGGCTATTATGATAAGTGGTACAGAGCATTACTCTGTCGCATCCCATAGCTGGAGCTGTGCGGCCGCTCCCATCCATAATGATGATGGGAAATTAATTGGTGTTCTAGATTTCTCCTGTCCAATTGAATTTTCACATCCATATATGCTTGGAATGGTAACTTCGATTGCACATGCAATTGAACGTGAATGTAGTATTCGTGTACATCAAAACGAACTGCATTTAATCCATCGTTTTTTAGATGTAATTGATAGTAATGAACAAGTTGTAATTTGTAATCATCGTGATGTTATCGTTTCTGCGAGCAAGAAGGTTCGAGAACGAGTATGTAATTGGTCACGAATGAAACTTGAAGATTTAATGCACTATGGATTGAAAACTAAATTGGAAGTTCCAGTATACAGTAGTGATAGAATGATTGGGAAATGTATTTATGTAAAGGAAAATAAACAAGAAAAATTATTTTCAACTTCCCCATTTATAAATGGAATCACTTTCCCTGGAGTTATTGGGACAAGCGATGCATTTCAACATACTTTAGAAGAAATTAAGCTTGTATCTCCAACTGACGCTAGTGTATATGTGTGCGGGGAAACAGGTGTAGGGAAAGAATATGTTGCGAGAGCGATTCATGAAAATAGTCCAAGAAAAAATGGTCCTTTTATAGCTGTTAACTGCGGTTCATTACCGAAAGAATTAATGGAAAGTGAACTATTTGGTTATGCTGAAGGAGCGTTTACAGGTGCGCGGCGCCAAGGATATAAAGGGAAATTCGAACAAGCAGACGGAGGAACAATATTTTTAGATGAAATTGGTGAAGTGCCGCCAGAGATGCAAGTAGCATTATTGCGTGTTTTACAAGAACGAACAGTAACCCCAATCGGCAGTTCAAAAGAGGTACAGGTAAATATTCGTATTATTACTGCGACACATAAAGATTTATTGCGATTAGTAGAAGAAGGGAAATTCCGTCAAGATTTATATTATCGTTTACATGTTTATCCGTTATATGTTCCATCGTTAATAGAAAGAAAAGAGGATATTCCGTACTTTATAAAACATTTTTGTGAACGAACGAATTGGAATGTGGTATTTCCAAAAAGTATTTGTAATCAATTTTATCAGCATACGTGGCCCGGAAATATTCGAGAATTATTAAATGTATTAGAACGCATTTACATTTTGTCGCAAGGACGGGAAATATGCGAAAAACAAATCTCTTTTTTATTACAAACAATGATGGGAAATCAACACCAACTTGCATTGCAAGCAGAAAATAAAACAGAGAACGCATTAAATTTCCGTGAAAAAATACAACGTGATAGTATGGTTGAAGCGCTAGAAAAGACGAATGGAAATGTTTCCTTGGCTGCAAAACTTTTAGATGTACCTCGAAGTACATTTTATAAACGAATGCAAAAATATAAGTTATAAAGTAGATTTTTGTAATCTACTTTTTCTTTATGGGCTCATGTTCTGTCGGAATGTGCGCTTACCGGGGAAATAATAGAATAGTTAGAAATTAATTTCCGGAAGGGGAACTTATGTGAAGTATATTGAAATTGGTATTGGGAATACGTGGTTCGTTCGAACAGAAACCGAAAATAAAGATGGAACTGAATTTGAAGAACGAGGAATTATAAAACCTATTTATTTTGAGTCTTTATATGTACGAATGTGGTTTCGGAAAACGTGTTTAATTTTTGATACGAAAGAAGGGTTTAAAAAGGTTAAGAAGAGGAGGATTGAATATAAATTTATAGTTGGAATTGTAAGTAGACTGGATAAAGAAAAAGTGGGCTAACATGCGTAGTTATATTGAGCAGGAAATTCTTTTGACTTATATCAAATTCATAAAAAGCAATTTTACTAAATATAAATTGTTAATAAAACCACTAAGGAAACTTAGCGGTTTCTTTTTTTATCCCGCTTTAATGGGCAGTAAGACCCCCACCTCAAAATTCAGCGAAAGCAAAGAAGTTAGGTGGGGGATCAACTGCCCATAAAAGCCCGATTGGTGAGGGCTAATAATCAGTGGGGGATGAAGAAAACCCCCACTGATTAAAGTTTCACTTTATAGGAGGGATTTTCCTATGAATAGGATCTTAACGATTATACTTGCAATTATTGTAATGGGGTATTCCATGTATAGTTGGAATGATGCTTCGGAACAGAGTATGCTAATTTTACAAACGCTTTTAGGGTTTATGTTAGTTAGTTTAGGGGTGCAAAATTTTAAAAATAAAGAAAATAAAAGTATGGGTATCACTTTACTACTCGTTGCGTTATATTTAATTGTCGTATCATTAATAAAATATTTTGCATGAATAAGTATTTAAGTTACTTATTCATGCTTTTCTTATTACAATAAACATTCTTGTAATAAAAGTTCAATTTCTACTTGTATTTCACTATATAAAATATGGCATAATGATTGAGTTAAAATAGAAATGGATAGGGTATTTGAGAGGGGCAGTATAATGAGTTTTGCAATTGAAATAGTAATAAAAGCACCAATGGATGTTGTATGTGACTACATAATAGAAGATGAAAAAATAAAAGAATGGAATACGTTTATAATAGAAAATCGCTATCCTTCAAATATGGATAAAGAGAATCCATGTGTAGGAGATAAATATATTACTGTTCAAAAAGTCGGTAAGAAAATATTCGAGGCAGAAGTAGAGATTCTTGAATACGATGCACCGCATATTATTTCACTAGGTAGTGAAATAAAGCAAGGTTATTCAGCAATGACTTATATGTTAGAAGAAGATGCGGAAGGTACAGCACTAACATTAATTTCAGAATATGAACCTAGTAATTTTTACTATAAAATGATGTATAAGTTAACAGGCTGGATTTCACGAGGTTTAACTATGGAACAAATGGAACGTCTAGCAGAATGTGTAGAAGCTGCTTATCATAAAGAAGATTAATATTAAAGACATATTAAGGTAAAAGTGTTACTCAATTTTTTGAGTAACACTTTTATTATTTGAAGATTTTTCATTGGAAATCTCAATAGCTCTTTCACATAATTATTTATCAATACAATTTTTTGTTATCCAATAAGTAAGTTCAGAAAGGTTAAGGATATGTTTTATTTGTTTATCTGCGAAAGTGCGCTATGTATACAACCCCGTCGTATACATTTCAGTTAACGTATATACTATTTCTTCTAGTTCTACCTCTGTGTTATGTTGCACAATCGTCCAAAGAAACATCTCATTCATAGCGAACCAAGCACGCGCTACAATTTCTTTATTTAATTCAGTTTGTGCTAATCCACTTTTTTGAGAGTACGTAATATCCTGCGCAATACTGCTTATAAATCGTCCTCGAATCTCATCCCATTTTTGACGTATATCTTTTGATAACCCGATCGCTTCTTCTACAACTTGTAAAATAGCTCGTTCTTTCTCTGCTAGTTGTAGGAATGCTCTTACTTGGTTTTGAATCATATTATGTGCTTCTTCTTTTGTTTGAGGGGAAAAGGAGCGCTCAGCAATATTATAAAATTGATTCATGACATCTTCCATTAAAACGATAAGGAGATCATCTTTGTTTTTAAAGTATACATATGCTGTTCCATAACCAGTTTCTGCATGTTTAATAATTTGAGTGATTGTCGTTTTTTGAAATCCGTTATGTATAAAATTCGTATAACCAGAGTGTAAAAGTTTTTTCTTTGTTTCTAAGGAGCGGTGTTTTCTTGATGAAAGAGTAGTGTTTTTCAAAGAATCACCTCTTTATACTGAAATATCTGAAAATATAACTGTATTGTAAAAGAAATTCATATATAAAGTCAACTGACATAATATCATTGACGTTATATCAACTGAGGTGATATATTTCAATTAGTTAGAATAAAAAGAAAATTAAAAGAAGGTGACACCATGTATAAAGAACCATTTCAACCAACTTATGAGTATGCGCTTGAATGTGATAAACATGATGAACTGAAAGGTTTTCAAACTGAATTTTATAAAAAAGAAGGAACAATATATTTAGATGGAAACTCATTAGGGCTACTTTCAAAAAGAGCGGAAAAATCGTTACTTACTTTACTAGATTCATGGAGAGAATATGGCATTGATGGGTGGACAGAAGGAGAGCATCCGTGGTTTTTCCTTTCGGAGAAATTAGGTGAATTGACAGCACCTCTTATTGGAGCTTTACCAGAAGAAACTATTGTAACCGGTTCCACCACAACGAATATTCATCAAGTAATCGCAACTTTCTATGAGCCGAAAGGAATACGCACAAAAATTCTTGCGGATGAATTAACATTCCCGTCAGATATATATGCACTTCAAAGTCAAATTCGTTTAAAAGGGTTAGAGCCAGATGAGCATTTAGTACGAGTGAAGAGCCGAGATGGTAGAACACTTTCTGAAGATGATATTATTCATGCAATGACAGATGATATCGCGTTAATTTTATTACCTTCTGTACTATATAGAAGTGGCCAAATTCTTGATATGAAACGTTTAACAGCGGAAGCACATAAGCGTGGTATTCATATCGGATTCGATTTATGTCACTCAATTGGTTCTATTCCGCATCATTTCAAAGAATGGGATGTTGATTTCGCTATTTGGTGTAATTATAAATACTTAAACGCAGGACCTGGTGGTGTTGCCGGCCTTTATGTAAATAAAAAGCATTTTAATAGACTTCCAGGATTGTCTGGCTGGTTTAGTTCTAGAAAAGATAAGCAGTTTGATATGGAACATACATTAACAGCTGCTGATCATGCAGGTTCGTATCAAATTGGTACACCGCACGTATTAAGTACTGCACCTTTAATCGGTTCTCTTGAAATATTTAAAGATGCTGGTATAGAACGTTTACGTGAAAAATCCTTACATATTACAAGATACATGCTTGATTTAATTGAGCATGAATTAAAAAATTTCGGATTTACAATTGGAAATCCATTAGAGGATGAAAAACGAGGTGGACATATTTATTTAGAGCATGCAGAAGCAGCACGCATATGTAAAGCGTTAAAAGCGAATGGGGTTATTCCTGATTTCAGAGCACCTAATGGAGTAAGACTTGCGCCAGTCGCTTTATATAACACATACGAAGAAGTATGGAAATCTGTACAAATATTAAAGAAAATCATGAAAGATGAAGAGTATAAACAGTTTGAAAATAAGCGAGAGGTTGTGGCATAAGTATGAAAACTTCAGAGTGGATTGATATTTCACAACCGCTAAATAATGATATTGCTACTTGGCCAGGGGATACACCGTTCTCGTATGAAGTATCATGGTCAAAAGAAGAGAGTGGTTCAGTAAATGTTGGAAAGTTAACGATGAGTATTCATACAGGTACTCATATTGATGCACCGTTTCATTTTGATAATGATGGAAAAAAAGTGTTCGATCTAGATATTCAAGTTTATGTCGGACCTACGCGAATCATTGACGTTTCTAATCTTGAAAGCATTGGGAAAAAGGAATTAGAAAACTTTCATTTAGAAGGCGTAGAACGCTTGTTGTTACGCACATCTTCACATGGTAAAGCTAATGAATTCCCGGATGTAATCCCGCATTTACGTGCGGATATAGCACCGTTTCTTTCAGAGAAAGGTATACGTTTAATCGGGGTGGATGTACCATCAGTTGATCCATTAGATGATAAAGAATTAGATGCGCATCATCAATTGTTTAAACATGGAATACACATTTTAGAAAATGTCGTACTAGATCATGTAGTAGACGGTGATTATGAATTGATCGCATTACCACTTGCCTTAATAGATGCAGATGGAAGTCCAGTTCGAGCAGTTATTAGACCAATATAAGTAGAAATATATAAAAGGGGCGTTTGGCTAATATGAAAGAAAATGAAAAGGTAATCATGGAAAAAGGGATTCATACGGACTTTAAAGAGAATATGACGTACGGGGAATATTTACAATTAGATAGTTTACTATCTTCTCAAAAGAGATTATCAGACCATCATGATGAAATGTTGTTCATCGTTATTCACCAGGCAAGTGAACTTTGGATGAAGCTTATTTTACATGAGTTAAACGCAGCAATTGAATCTATTAAACAAGATAAATTACAACCTGCTTTTAAAATGTTAGCACGTGTATCAAAAATTCAGTCTCAAATTATTCAATCTTGGGATATTCTTGCGACATTAACACCATCAGAGTACATTGAGTTTCGTGACTCGCTCGGTCAAGCTTCAGGTTTTCAATCGTATCAATATCGTATGATTGAGTATGCGCTTGGTTATAAAACGCCACATGCATTGAAAATTTATGAAAAAGATCCAGAATTACACGCTCGACTTCATACAGCGCTACATGCACCAAGTTTGTATGATGTCGCAATTCAAGCACTTGTAAAAGAAGGATTCCCTATTCATAAAGATGTGTTGAATCGCGATATTACGCAGCCTTATGAAGAAGATGCAACTGTGGAAGCAGCTTGGATAGAAGTGTATGCGGACGTGAAGAAATATTGGAATTTATATCAGCTTGCTGAAAAATTAATCGATATTGAAGATTGGTTACAACAATGGCGTTTCCGTCATATGAAAACGGTAGAACGTATTATTGGACATAAAATGGGAACAGGTGGATCTTCTGGTGTATCCTATTTAAAACGAGTACTTGATCAACAGTTCTTCCCAGAGCTTTGGAATGTTCGTACGAAATTATAAAAATAAACCTGTCAGTTCATTATGGCTGACAGGTTTATTTTTATTTGAGCACAATTATGTTTAAAATGAAGGAACAAGATATAATAAATGGAGTAACTATTTAAATGGAGGTAAAGTTTTTGGATTTCAAGCAACTAGAAAATAAATTCGAAAAGAAAAAAGTGAATACATTTCTTGTTTATCAAAAAGGGGAATTAACAACTGAGTATTATAAAACACCTGAATGTGCAAATAACTTATATAAAATAAATTCGATTACAAAAAGTATTGTATCTATATTAATAGGTATTGCAATTGATAAGGGCTATATAAATGATATACATACACCGATTACAGAGTGGATTGAAAATGTACCTAGGGAAAAACATGATTTAACGCTTTATCACTTATTAACAATGACTACTGGTGAGGACTGGAAAGAGTTTGGGAATGGAGTAGTATTCCCAAATGACTTTGTAGAATCAGAGAACTGGGTACAGTACATATTAGAAAAGCCAATAATTGAAGAACCTGCTACAAAAATGAATTATAATTCAGGTTCTTCTCATTTACTGAGCTATATTATTCAAGAAGCTACTGGAATGTCGACAGAGCGGTTTGCAAAGAAATATTTATTTGATCCATTAGAAATTAACGAATACGAGTGGCAACAAGACCCGCAGGGGATATATGTCGGCGGCTTCGGTATGAAAATGAAATCTACCGATTTATTAAAATTAGGAAAGTTATGTTTACAAAATGGATATTGGAACAGGAACGAAATTGTGTCAGCGAAATGGTTAGAAGAGTCAAGTAGGGCGCAATTTGAAACATATGAACATGTCGGCGCATATGGATATCACTGGTGGGTATTACATAACGAAAGATTTCACATACCGTATTGTATATATTTCTCTATGGGATACGGCGGACAATACATCGTTATCATTCCTCAGTTAGAAGTAGTAGCTATTATAAGTAGTCATATGCCAAAACGTGGGCTCGTTCCATTAAAACTATTTATTGAGCATGTACAGGGGAATTCCAATTATATATAAGAGAAGGAGGGAATGTATGAGGGATGAAAAAGACTTTATCTTTATTTAGACTATGTTTAAGTCTTCTAGCATGTAGCGCCATTATTACGCAATTCATAATCAGGGCACAAGTGAAACCGTTCAATCCAGTTAACTTTTTTAGTTTCTTTACGATTGAAAGTAACATTTTAGTTGCATCTATTCTCCTTTTAAGCAGTATCGAAACAGCTACATTTGGTCGCTCAGAACAGTTTAGTATACTTCGTGGTGCGGCAACGGTATACATACTTACGACAGGACTCGTTTATTTTTTATTACTAAGAGGGTTAGAAGAGTCACTTCAAACCGCAATACCATGGGTAAATACTGTACTACATTATATCATGCCGATTGCAATGCTTTTAGATTGGATTTTAAATCCACCTATTAAGAAAATCACTTGGAAACAAGCTGCAAGTTGGCTCTTATTCCCGTGTTTTTACGTTGTATATAGCTTAATACGTGGCCCAATCGTGAATTGGTATCCATATCCGTTTTTAGATCCGAGAATAGGTGGGTATGGTAAAGTACTTTTATATAGTATAGGGATAGCTGTTGTAATTGGCGCTATTTGTATATTGGTAAGATTTTTAGGGAATCGAAACTTTAGGAAAGAATTTTAGAAATGCAAGGAACCCCACTGTTTTCATTTTTAACAGTGGGGTTTTCATTTTATCCCGCATTAACGGGCAGCCCGATTGGTGAGGGCTGATTAAAGTTTCACTTTATCTACTCGTCTTCTGAAATGACATCTTTATAAATTTCTCCGTCTTCGTTTCAAATTCTACATCAACAAAAACACCGTATTCTTTTCCGTTCTCACGTAGCCATAATTTGAATTTTTCAACTGTAATTTGAACGGTTTTTGGTTTTCTACCTATATGAAGATAATCAATAATCTCAGCTTTCGGGTATTGTTCTTTCGTTTTTTCTACAGCAAGTTTCCCCCATTTAGCATACGGCGGCTGCGCATGAACAATTGATGAGCCGGTATATATATTTGAACATGTTGTTATGAACAGAATGACGAGTGCGACACGCTTTAACAATTTCTTCATGATGAACTCCTTTTATCCTTTTTGTATATTGTTTACATATTTTTTCAACGATATTAGCTTGGATTTTTTTGTCTTCTTTACATAAAAGCGAGGCTTTTACAAAACATAACCAAGAAATCATTTCCGTAATTAAGGAGGGAAAATTATGCGCCAAAAAGCTATTTTTAAAATAGCAGTTTTACTTGCTTTCATAGGACTATCTTTGATGGTTAGTAGTATACAACTAAAAAATGTAGAAGCCTTTTCTAATCAAGTTATTCAAAGAGGAGCATCTGGCGAAGATGTCATTGAACTGCAATCTCGTTTGAAATATAACGGATTTTATACGGGAAAAGTGGATGGTGTTTTTGGATGGGGTACATACTGGGCACTTCGAAATTTTCAAGAGAAATTCGGATTACCTGTTGATGGTTTAGCTGGAGCTAAAACGAAGCAAATGCTCGTGAAAGCAACGAAGTATGACAAGTCAACTGCTAATAAAGGAACGACAACGAATAAAGGAAATAGTGGTGGTACTGCGCAAGAAAATAAACCACCTCAAAATAAAGGGACAAATGTTCCAAATGGCTATTCTCAAAATGACATTCAGCTCATGGCAAACGCAGTATATGGAGAATCTCGTGGTGAGCCATACTTAGGACAAGTTGCAGTAGCTGCGGTTATATTGAATCGTGTTACAAGTGCATCATTTCCAAATACCGTTTCGGGTGTAATCTTTGAGCCAAGAGCATTCACAGCAGTAGCAGACGGACAAATATATTTAACACCAAATGAAACAGCGAAAAAAGCTGTATTGGATGCAATTAATGGCTGGGATCCAACAGGAAACGCATTGTATTACTTCAATCCAGATACCGCAACAAGTAAATGGATTTGGACTCGTCCACAAATTAAAAAGATCGGAAAACATATTTTCTGTAAATAGAGCGGAGGTGGAACTATGTTACGAGGTATTATAATCGTATTATTAACAGTTGGTGTAGTTGGGACAGGATACTGGGGCTATAAAGAGCATCAAGAGAAGAATGCAGTATTAATTCGGGCAGAAAATAGCTATCAACGTGCGTTTCATGATTTAGCGTATGAGGTTGATTTATTGCACGACAAAATTGGAACAACGCTTGCGATGAATTCACGCGCATCTTTATCGCCTGCATTAGCAGATGTATGGAGATTAACATCGGAAGCTCGTTCGGATGTAGGACAACTTCCTTTAACATTAATGCCTTTTAATAAAACGGAAGAATTTTTAGCGAATATCGGTGATTTTAGTTACCGTGCAGCCATTCGTGATTTAGAAAAAGAGCCATTAAATGATCAAGAATACAAAACGTTGCAAACTTTATATTCCAATGCAGGGAATATACAAGATGAACTAAGAAAGGTGCAACATCTTGTTTTGAAAAACAATTTACGCTGGATGGATGTTGAGATGGCCCTCGCATCAAATCGTGATCCTGCAGACAATACAATTATTGACGGATTAAAGACAGTAGAAAAAAATGTAACATCATATTCATCTACAAACTTCGGACCTACCTTTACAAGTGCGCAAAAAAATAAAAAAGGTGGATTTGAAGCAGAAGGAAAAGCAATTTCAAAAGATGAAGCGGCGAAAATCGCAAAATCGTTTTTGAATTTAAAAGGAAATGAAAAAGTAGAAGTCGAGAAAAGCGGAAAAGGTGCAAAAGAATCTTTCTATAGTGTGAAAATTAAAGACCCAGCAACCAATAATGAGTTTTATATGGATATTACCGGAAAAGGCGGATATCCAATTTGGGTTATGAATAACCGAGAAATTAAAGAACAGAAAATTAGTTTAAACGATGCAGGAAATAAAGGTTTGACATTTTTAAAGGACCACAAGTTTAACAATATGGAGCTTTATGATAGTTCACAATATGATAATGTTGGTGTATTTACGTATGTAGTAAATGAGAATGGCGTACGAATTTATCCAGAAGCAATTCAAATGAAAATTGCTCTAGATGACGGTTCTATCGTTGGATTCTCCGCAAAAGAATATTTAGCATCACATCAAAAACGAACAGTTCCATCAGCAAAACTAACTGCAGCAGAAGCAAGAAAGAAAATTAATCCAGATGTGAAAGTTATGGAAGAGCGTAAAGCTGTCGTAGTAAATGATTTGCATAACGAAGTACTTTGCTATGAATTTGTAGGTACGTTAGGGAAAGATACGTACCAAATTTTCATTAATGCAAATAGCGGGGCAGAAGAAAAAGTGAAGAAAATGCAAGCTGTTGAAAAAATTTATGATTAAACTTTAAAAGTAAAGTGGTGAGAATAATGAAAATTCTAATATATATATTGATGCTTTGCTTGTTTATAACTGGATGCAGTATTGGAAAAAAAGATAATCCAAACGAAAAGCCAGAACAAAAAAATGTTTCGACGAAAAATGTTAATTATACGAACAAATCAAATAAGCCAAATGAAAAAGCAGCGGACCATTTAGCATCTTTAGCCGCGAGTGTGCCAGGAGTGAATGATGCGACAGCTGTAGTAGTCGGCAAATATGCAATTGTAGGTATAGACGTAAAAGCAAAACTTGATCGAACTCGTGTTGAATCAATTAAATACTCTGTTGCAGAAAGTTTAAAAAATGACCCTGACGGTGCTAATGTAGTCGTTGTAGCAGATGTTGATACGTATGAACGCCTCAAACAAATTGGAAAGCAAATAAAAAAAGGTAAAACAGGTGAAGGTATATTAGATGAATTAGCGGCTATTGTGGGCCGAGTAATGCCACAAGTTCCAAATGATATGATAGAAAATAGAGAAACGAATCCAATTAAAGATAATGATAAACAATTACCCAAAGATGAAGAACAAGAGTTAAGAAAAGAACAGGATGATCAATCAAATAATCATTTGAATAAATGAAATTAGCCTCGTACTTAATTGTACGAGGTTTTTAAATATAATATTAAATATTCAGTTTATTTTTAAGGGAATATATGGTTTAATTATGATGGGAGGGACAACTGTTATGATGAAAAAAAGCGCATGTATATTGTTTAGTTTATGCTTAGGTTTCAGTATGACAGCGTGTGAACAGAGAAAAGAAGTGAAAAATCAAACAGCAACTTCTTCTACTGTGATGGAAAGGCAACAGAAAGAGTCTATCAATATAAATCATTTCTCGAACATAAATGAAGGAATGACTTATACAGAAGTGAAAGATTTAATTGGTTTTGAAGGGGATTTACTTATAGAAGAAGGGGTAGCGCATTCTACACAAATTAAACAAATTTTTGCTTGGAAAGGAAACGATCCAAATTCATTTGTTGAAATTACCTTTTTAGATGGAAAAGTGCATTCAAAAGCACAGCAAGGTATAAGTTAATAAGCTAAAAAATGGGAGAGTTTAGCATGAACATACACACAGGGGAAATTCAATTAGTTCCGTATAAGGAGAAATATAAAGAAGTTATACAAACATTTACTTTACCAAGTGAACAAGTTCAGTTTACATCAGATCCAAGCGCATTACTGGAGAAAGCAAAAAGTGATCGTACAAAAAATGTGATTGTTATTTTAGATTACAATGGGGTACCGGTGGGTCTTTTCGCATTGCAAACAGGAGATAGAGTAAAGGAGTTCACAGATAATGAGGATGCTTTACTTTTAACGTCATTTTCTATTAATCACAATAGACAAAAAAAGGGATACGCTAAAAAGTCATTGTTATTATTAAAAGAGTTTGTAAAACGTTATTTTCCAATAAAAAATGAAGTTGTACTTGCTGTGAATGAAAGAAATATTCCTGCACAAAATTTATATGCAAAAGTCGGCTTCCAAGATAAAGGTTTTAGAAGAATGGGACCAATTGGCCAACAAATAATAATGCATTTACCTATAATGAAATAATGAGATAGAAAACTTACTCTTGAATATTCATGTAGTAGGTTTTTTTATTTTAACAATATATAATATATGTATATAAAAGGAAACAGAAATGAAGGATATAAAATTGAAACAAGATAGAAAATGGAATATCGCTGGAGGAAGAGTGATTAAAACTGGGATTGCAGTTTTTCTTACAGTGTTAGTTTGTAATTTTTTTAACCTCCCAACTATTTTTGCTGTAATAACAGCAATTGTTACAATTGAACCAACTGCAACAGACTCAATAAAAAAAGGACTTATTCGCTTTCCGGCCTCAACAATTGGATCTGCATATGCCATGACTTTCACATTTTTCCTAGGTCATCAAGCAATTTCTTATGCATTAGCTGCGATGTTTACGATCGTTACATGTCAAAAACTAAGGTTACACGCGGGAACTTTAGTCGCAACTTTAACTGCTGTAGCTATGATTCCAATTACGGCAGATCATTATTTTACTGCATTTTTAATTCGTTTAGCTACTACATCTACTGGTATTATAGTATCTACTTTAGTGAATTTTTTCATTTTTCCTCCCCACTACACGAAAACGATTTTTGGATGTACAGAGGATCTATTTGCTAAAACAGCAAATATTATAGAAGAATGGATTACTGCATTAGTTGCAGGAAGAGGTATGAAAAAGGAGACTGCTCAGGATCTATCTAAATTGACTTTATTATTGCATAAGGCGATACAATTTGTTCAATATGAGCAGAAAGATTGGAAATATCATCAACATACAAAGAAGGAAATGAGAAATTTTTTAACGATGCAGAAGCAACTTCATATATTACAGCAAATCATTTACCATATAGATAATTTAGCTCGAGTGTCAATTGAGACTTGTGACTGGTCACAAAGGGAAAAGGAAATATTACAACAAACAATTCATTCTATAATTGCTATATTGAGAAACCATTGTAATGAAATTAATGAGGAACATTTTAAACTTTTTGCTGAATTAGACAAGCAATTTTGGAGTTATAAAAATGATTTAAAAGATTATAAACCAAATCATTATCATCACCATTTTTTAAGTGAATCTATTATTTTATTTGAGGTATTATCTATTCATGATATGTTAGAAGAATTAAAACAAATATCCGAGAAATATGAGTAGGAAAATCGATTCAATTGATAAGTTCATTTTATTGTGGGGGAATAATATGACAATTTATATTGCATTACTAAGAGGAATCAATGTTGGTGGACATAAAGTAATTAAAATGGCTGATTTAAAACGAGTGTTTGAATCAATAGGGTTAAAACAAGTGAAAACATATATACAAAGTGGTAATATTGTGTTCGAATCTGAGGAAGGTATAAACTTTCTAAAGGACCGAATACAATCTGAAATAAAAAAAGAATTTGATTTCGATGTTCCAGTCATGCTAAGAACACATGATGAATTTATAAATATTATTAAACAATGTCCGTATGAAGTTCATTTATTGTTAGAAGGAGAAAGTGTTCATGTTGCTTTTTTAGCTAATGTACTTTCTGAAGAAGAGAGTAGTCAATTGCTTACATTTAAAAGTGAACTTGAAGATTGCTATATAGATGAGAAAGTTGTGTATTTATTTTTCAAAAATACCATTCGAAATTCTAAATTAATGAACCAGTTTCAGAAGTTGCATACACCAGCTACAGTAAGAAATTGGCGGACTGTAAATAAATTAAAAGCGATAGTTGAGGGTATGTAAATATAAAAAGATGAGATTTTCTATATATAGAAAATCTCATCTTTTTATTTATATTGTTTTCCGACTATAAGTTCGACAATGGGATAAATAAAGAATGAAGAACAAAGTGCGATAAAGAGAGGAAGGTTCTTTATTTCATCGAGTAATAGGAATGCAAATCCTTCTGATAATATTAAAATAAAAAACATAAGGCATATAAGTGCAAAATAAGCGATTTTAAAGCTTTTATATTGAATTTGTTGTCCCATTTCATCTTTGCTTTCTTCGGATACTCCATTTGGATCTCCCCAAGTAATTTGATTAATTAAATTACCAAGTATTAACGAAAAAGCGAATATTGTTCCTCCCAAAATCGAACCTTCTGTTACATATTTATATGCGCCATGTATGAGGACTCCGATTAATGAAAAAACGATAATCATGAAAATAAATTTTTTATGCTTCAATTTAGAAATGACACCTCCATAGTTGTAAAAAACTCTTTACATTAATAGTATAAAATTGGAAAAGTTCTATGTCAAATACTTTTTACATAAAGGGCGAGAATATGATATTTTGTTTTTAAGATTAATAAAAAATTACATTACATTTGAATGTAAAAGAATGGGCTCGCATATATTTGGAAGGGATGTCAGATTAATTTAGGGGGTAGTTATGTCTATTCTTTTAAAAGCTGGTGCTGATGCAGGAAATAACGGTTTGAAGTTAATGGTGAAAGGGCAAGACCCTATTTTTATTCCGAGTATATATTCTTTATATATAGGAGAGCCTACAGGACTCTTAGATGAGGGAGATGTTTCATTATCTGAATTAGAAAATCACATTGACGTGACCATTAGTTCTCCATCGTTAATGTTAAATAATGTACGGTATATCGTTGGAGAAAAAGTAATTCAAGATCAATTAAAAGGTACTGAAGTAGAGAAGAAATCGAATAAGTCAACGGATGAGTTAATGGTTATTACAATTCTATCAGGCTTAGCGGTAAGTGCTATGCGTCAAAGTCCAACTTCTAGTCATATTAACATTCGATATGATTTATCTGTTGCTCTTCCTATGCAACTTATTACGCAAGAAATAGCTGCGGAAAATGCAAAGCGTTATATGGGTAACCATAAAGTTGTGTTCCATTATCCAAATGGACGTGATGTGACAATTAATATTTCTATCGAATATTGTAAATGTCTACCTGAGGGCGCTTCTGGGACGTGGGGCATTGTATACGATGAAGAAGGCAATGTTGTGAAACATAAAATAGAATGTGAACAAAATCAAGTTTCTGAAATTGATTTTGTTGATAAAACATTATTATCTTTTGATATTGGAGCAGGGACTACAGAAGAAGTAGTTTCACTAGGTGTAAACTTTAGACCACAACTAAGTAAAGGCTTATCATACGGCGTGAAAGAAACATTACTACAAATTATTACGAGATGGAACCGGAAGTATCCAACAAAGACGATTGATAGCATTACAGAATTCAATCAAATTTATTTAAATGATAAACACCCTAGAAATGCATTACTAGTTGAAGAATCACAACCAGCATTATTAGGTTTAGCAGCACGTGTCGCAACGGATATTATAAACAAAATTGATGATATGAAAGACGATCCATACGTGTTTATTTATGGCGGGGGCGCAGTTATCATTAAAAATAGCTTGAAAATGATTTTAAAACAAAAAGGGCGTTTGACAAATGTGATCTTTGTAGATAATCCATTATTTACAAATGCACGTGGTTTATTAGTATACACTTGTTCACCAAAATATAGAGAGCATAAGCAAAAAGAGTTAGGATTTACAAACTTAACGATAAGTTAGTTGGTGGAATCATGCGATCTAGGCGATATAAACGTGGTGATCGAGTGAAAATCAATATTCATAAATCAGTATCACCTGAAATGCTTGCATGGCTGAATAAACAATCAAACCCAACCAATTTCTTTTTCTTTGCAGCGCAGCAACTCTTTAAACAAGTAGGAGATATTGATGTGTCGAAAGCTATACCAAGCAGCCATGTTTTCTCATTATACGTAGAGCCATCATCCTTATTAAAGGTCGAAGTTAATCCTTTTAAAAACGTACCACTAGAAGCAAATAAATCCACCGATAATATAAAAAAAAAATCATGGGAAGCTGTTGATCAATTAGATTGTCCGTTTTTTTAAACATAGAAAAATATAAGTATTGCCCATCACTATACATACGGATACAGTGATGGGCTTTTTAAATGTAACAAATAGAAGGGACACAAATTACGGTGTGCCTCTTCTATTTGTTATTTATCTATACTTTAGATGTATGCTCAGTAACAGTATAAATTATGTCTTCCCAATCATCAGGATGATTTTCATGTCCTGCACCTTCAAGGGTTAATAGAGCTGAGTTAGGAATTTCATCAATAATTGCAAGACCATGTTCAAAAGGGAGTGCAGTATCGTCTGTTCCGTGAATGACTAATGTCGGTGCTTGTATGGAGTGAAGCACACCTTCATATGCATCATCTCCTTGAAGTAGAGCGTGATTAAACATACTTAATAAATTGTTAGCTCGCTGTATTTCTTGTTTGACTTGATTATAGACTCTTTTTTCATCAAATTTTCTTTTTGATCCACATAATAGACGAGATCCTGAAACCAAATATTCCGCTACAACATTTTCATTTGTCCAATCTAGATGCACGCCATTTGCGTGATGTGTTAAAATTCTTTCATCCATCGGAGGTAAATCGCGCGTGTTATTGTCAGAACCTATCACACTTGTAGCTAATAATGTTAACGATAAAATTCTTTCGGGATGTTTTACAGCAGCAATTTGAGCAATCATACCACCTAATGACATACCAAATAGATGTGCTTTGTCAATATGATAAGCATCTAGTACCCCAATTGAATCTTCAGCCATATCTGTAACTGTATAATTGGAAGTTCCAGGTTCATATGCAACAGAGCGTCCCACATCACGGTTATCATAACGAATAACAAATTTCCCGCTGTTAGCCAACTGTTCACAAAATTCTTCATCCCAATAAACCATTGAACACGTAGCCCCCATAATTAATAAAATAGCTGGATTTCTAGGATCCCCAAAGCTTTCTGTACATATATCAATTCCGTTTATTTTAAATATCTTTTCAGTCATAGAGTTCTCTCCATTTCTTTTGAATTTAATTAAAAATACAATTTTGAATAACTCAAAGGTGTTTGTAAGATTTGCTTAGTTTCTTACATAATTACCCCCAAAAATAAGTTTATGATAATTCAAGGCAAAAAATTTTGAGAAATATTTGTATGTTATTAAAATAAACAGCAAGGAGGAGAGGAAATGAAAGTGATTGTTATAGATCAATATGGTAGTGTTGAAGAATTAAAAGAAAGACAAGTTTTAAAACCGATTGTTAAGAATAACGAGGTATTAATACGTATTTTCGCAACATCTGTTAATCCTGTTGATTGGAAAATAAGAAAAGGAGACTTACAAGAACAATTGCACTTTTCATTTCCAATCATTTTAGGATTAGATGTAGCTGGTGTTATTGAAGAAGTTGGGGAAGATGTAGATTGTTTCAAAATAGGAGATAAGGTGTTTACGAAACCTGAAAATATAGGGAAAGGCTCTTATGCTGAATTCATATCAGTAAAATCAGATTTAGTATCCTATATGCCTACTAACCTAAGTTTCGAACAGGCAGCTTCGATTCCTCTTGCAGGACTTACAGCGCGGCAAAGTCTTGTGGATTATGCAAAAATAAAAGAACATGACCGAGTGCTCATTCATGCTGGAGCTGGTGGAGTTGGAAGTTTAGCAATCCAAATCGCCAAATCATTTGGAGCTTTTGTTGCTACGACTGCGAGTAGTAAGAATGAAGAGTTTTTAAAATCTTTAGGGGCAGATTTTGTTATTGATTATAAAAAAGATAAATTTGAAGAATTACTATCAGATTTCGATATTGTATTAGATACAATAGGTGGTGAAGTACAAGAAAAAAGCTTTCAAATTATTAAGCCTGGTGGTACATTAGTTTCGATTGTTCATGAGCCAATTCAAAAAGTAAAAGGGATAAAATCAGGGTTTTTATGGCTGAAACCAAACGGAAAGCAATTGGAAGAATTATCAGATTTAATTGTAGATGGAAAAATTAAACCTATTGTTAGTAAGATTTTGCCGTTTAATGAAGAAGGAATTAGAGAAGCTCATATTTTGAGTGAAGGTAAACATGTTAGAGGTAAGATTGTAATGAAAATCATTTAGCATACTTCAACATTTCATTTTACCCCAAAATAAAAATATTTTGGGGTATTTACTTGTTAGCTTACAAGGATTGTGCATATGTTTTTAAAGTTTATAGTTTCTTATTGTATCATGTAATTTCTCTAAACCAATCAACATATCTTTTTCATTTAACATAGAATAGCTAATCCTGAATTGGTTATTATTTATATCGTTATGTAATAGACAAGCTGTTCCTGGTAAAAAAGACACATCTACTTCATTTGCTTTTTGTAATAAAGTAAAAGGATCTATCGAATTAGAAAGTGCAATCCATAAATTAAAGCCACCATTTGGAATTTCAAAGTTTATTTCCTTAAGTGGTGATAACATATCAATAGTTATATCACGTCTAATTTGTAAAGCTGTACGTAATTTTTCTAAATGATTTTTCATTCGTTCTGCACGTAAAAACGGTAGAAGTGCTTTTTGTGTTAATAAAGGGCTACCGATATCCATTGAACCTTTTACAGCATATAACCATTCAAAAATAGGACCATCGGCAATAAGTGCTGCGATACGCAGTCCTGGTGCTAACGTTTTACTAAATCCTTTTATATATATTACGTGGCCGTTTGTATCAAAATTTTTGATAGGAAGGGGAACAGTCGCACCCTCAAAATATATTTCTCCGAAAGAATCATCCTCAATTATAAAAAACTCATATAGCTCTGCTAGTTCTATAAGTTCCATTCTCCGTTCTTTACTCATTACTGTTCCTGTTGGATTCTGAAAAGTTGGATTCGTATACAATAAAACAGGATTTTTACTTTGACAAATATCATCGATTAAGTCGGAACGAACTCCATGATTATCAAGAGAAACAGGTATAATTTGAGCACCTTTATTGATGAAAATATCAAGTGCAGCACTGTAACACGGACTTTCCACTAATACAATATCACCAGGTTTTAATAATGTTTGAGCAATTAAATCAATTCCTTGTTGTGCTCCGCTTGTAATTAATAATTGAGATGGGTCTGTCACTAATTTCTGGTGTTCATTTAAGTAATTTACTATTTCAACCCGCAGTTCATAATCGCCTTGAACTGGCCCATAAGTTGCTAGAATCATCTGGTCTTTATTAAGTATTTTATGCATTTCGTTTGCCAAGAATGGATTTGGCAATAAACGAGGATATAAAATCGCTTGTGAAAAATCGTAATATTTCCGGTGCTGAGTCATTGCATATTGAGATCGCATAACATTAATCGTTTTTGTTTGTTGCCATTTATACGGAATTGGTTTGAAATCTTTCTTTACATGTTTATGTATATAAGCACCTTTCCCTTGCTCAATACGTATATAATCTTTCTTTTCTAATTGCTTATACGCCTTACGAACAGTTAATAAGCTAATCTGTAAATCTTCAGCTAAAGAACGTAAAGATGGAAGTGAGTCACCATGTGAAAGCATGCCACTTTGTACTCTGTCAATAATTTGCATATATATTTGCTGGTAATACGGTATGTTGGATTCTTTACGAAGGACAATCTTCATGGTTTCACCTTTTTCGTTTTTATTTAATTAAAGCGAAAAATATATATAGAATCAACTATGATTTTAGGTAACTGTTATATACATAGATACACTGTTATACACCATACCTTCTATACTCATGTTAAGAGTAAAAAGGAGGAAGAAAAATGGTCATTTTCAATTATATTTTAGTATGTATTATTTTCGGAACAACATTTTTAACGATAAAAATCGGAATTGAAGCAGGAGCGCCCCCATTATTTTCAGCAGGAATTCGTTTCTTGTTAGCAGGAGTAATTCTGATGATTATATTTAAGTTGAAGCGAAAAAAAATTATGCCACATGTATTTTCGAAACGTATTATGTATGCTGGTTTTTGTTTAACGTTCATGACATTCGCATCATTGTACTGGGCGGAACAATATATTTCTTCAGGGTTAGCTGCTGTGCTATCTGCTACGGGACCGATGATAATTTTGTTGTTACAGGCAAAAAGAAATAAGACAAAATTACAAAAGGAACAACTGCTAGCTTTAATTATTGCACTAATAGGTGTTGTTTTTGTTTCTTTACCTGGAATGCACCAAGAAATAAGCTTCATATGGAGTATTGCTTGTTTTGTTTTAATAATAGGAGAGATATTTTACGGAATAGGTTCTATTCGTTCAAAAGAAATACTTTCGGATTTACAAAGTGTATCACCATTTCTCATTAATGGTATTCAAATGTTTTATGGAGGAGCTTTACTACTAATCGTATCCTTCATAGTAGAACAGCCGAATGTAACTGTATTAGCTTCATGGAGTGTACAGTGGCCTATTTTATATCTCATCTTTATCGGATCAATTGGTGGGCACGGATTATATTATTGGCTTTTATCAAAAACAAATCCTGTATTCCCGTCAACGTGGTTATATGTATCACCACTAATTGCTATTATAGTTGGATACGTCATATTAGGAGAACCTTTAAACTCTACAATGGGAATAGGTGCTTGTTTTATCTTGGTTGGTGTATTTTTAGCTAATCGATCCACACTCCGGACTTATTTTAAACAAGGGAGATTATTTGAGAAGGAAATGTAGTTGCATAAAGAAGCCGCCCTGTATATAAGGGCGGCTTTCATTTTATTAACGATACGGATTGACTTTATTTATTGGCAAGGCGTAATATTATTAAGCTATATGAAAGAGAACTGTAAAAGAGGGGAGTTATTATGAAAATAAATTGGACTGAAGTAAAGGGGAAAATTCGACCACAAATTTCAAAACCATCATATGAAACTTGGTTTACTAATACTACTGTTTATTTAGAGGAGGATATATTAACAATTTATTGTCCGAATGAATTTGCGCGTGACTGGTTAGAATCTCATTACAAAGAATTAGTATTTAATACTCTAAGAGAAATGTATAATACAACGTTTGAAATTCAGTTTGATCTATGTAATGGCGAACCATCTATGTTGAAAGATGTTCAAAAAGAAAGGCTAAATAGCTGGGATGAAGTAAAGAAAGTATTAAGACCAAAAGTAGCGGAGAAAACATTTATGACATGGATTAGAAATACAAATGCTACAATAGAAGATAATAAATTAATAATCTGTTGTGAAGATGCGTTTCATCGTGATTTGCTTGAAGGGGAGTATAAAAATATAATTTCAAGTACCGTACAGAAAATTACAAATGAAGAATATCAAATTTGGTTCGAAATAGAATCAAACGCTACTTCTATAGCACAGGCTCATCACGTGCACCATAATCATCGCACTTCCGGACAAGAGGAATCCAGTACAATTTGGAATAAAATAAAAGCTAAAATACAATTAACAATTTCGAGACCATCATATGAAACATGGGTCAAAGAAACGACAGCCAGAATAAATGAAAATTCATTGATCATTTATTTTAAAAATGAATTTCAACAAGAGTGGGTTAAAAAGTCTTATAAAGATTTAATTTCGCAAATAGCTAAAGAAGTAACTGGAAATACATATGAACTTCAATTTGAATTAAAATCAAATACAAATACAACTAGTAATGATGAAAAATCAAGATCAACTATTAAAGATATCATTTCCGAATTAGGGGAGCAGTACAACGTCTCAAATGATAATTTAAAATATAATGATGTAGACGAGAGCAATAAGCGCATTCAAGCCTTAGAAGAAAAAATAATGAACTTGGAAAAAGTCATTGTTACATTAGTGGCAAATTTAGAGGTAGTAAAATCAAAAACACAGTTGGAAAAATAACCAACTGTGTTTTTTTACTTAATTTGCTTTTTTTATAAACCCTTTATAATGACGTTTTACAAGCTGACTTTCTAATGTTTTCATTGTTTCAAGTGCTACACCGACGATGATCAGTAAGCTTGTACCACCAATTTGTGCTGAGGGTGGTAATGTAGCAATCTTTGTGAATACGAGCGGTAAAATTGAAATTGCACCTAAGAAAATTGCACCGATAAATGTTAAACGGTATAAAATTTTAGTTACATATTGTTCTGTTGATTTACCAGGACGAATACCAGGTACATATCCATTTTGCTTCTTCAAATTCTCTGCCATTTGTTCAGGATTTACTTGAATAAATGCGTAGAAGTATGTGAAAGCAACGATAAGACCGACATAAAGTGTCATTCCAATTGGATGTGCAAAATCAAGATTTGCAACTAACCATTTTGATACGCTTGAATCAGGGAAGAGCTGCGCAATTGTACGCGGCGTCATTAAAAATGCAGAAGCAAAGATAACTGGTATAACACCAGCACTATTTACTTTAAGCGGTAAATGAGTGTTTTTTGCTCCTTGATATTGATTGTTTCCTGAAACAGCTTTTGCATATTGGATCGGTATTTTACGTACAGCTTGTTGAATGTAAATAACACCAACAACTATCGCTAAAATTACGAGACCAATTAAAACTATCTTTATGATGTGCATGAATAATTGATCGCCTGCATTTTGAAATTGTTGTAAATAAATTTGGTTCGCAACATTTGGAATCGCCGCAACAAGTCCTGCGAAGATAATCATCGAAATACCATTACCAACGCCATTAGCGGTAATTTGTTCACCTAACCAAAGTAAAAATGCAGTACCTGCAGTTAAAACTGTCGCAATAAATAAGTATGTAGTCCAGCTTTGATCTGTAATTAATTGTCCACCTGCTATATTATTAAAACCATAAGACATCCCAATGGATTGTATGAATGCGAGAATGATTGTAAAGTATCGAGTGAATTGAGCTGATTTCTTACGGCCCATTTCTCCTTGCTTTGCCCATTCCGAAAATTTAGGTACAACGTCCATTTGTAGTAATTGCACTATGATGGAAGCTGTAATATATGGTGTGATACCTACAGCAAAGATTGAGAAATGCTGCAGTGCTCCTCCGCCAAAGACGTTTAGCATACCTAAAACGTTAGCTTGATCTTGTACTTTTAATACCTCTGCGTTAGTATGAGGAACTGGAATAAACGTGCCAATTCGAAAAACAATTAGCATCGCTAGTGTAAAAAGAATTTTGTTTCTTATCTCAGCTACTCTCATGAAATTTGAAATCGTACGAAACATTATGTCGCCTCCTATATTTTTATCAGTTTAAAACTGATTATTATATCCCGATGAAGTAACCACAAACCTCCTTCCGCACTAAATTCATTTGACAAATGGATTTACATACATTTTGTAGTTTTCAAGGATATAAAAATATAAGTTTTTTTAGCGACCTATAAACTTTTCATAATCATTCAATACACATAATATATCGAATAAATTAACAAATGTACATACATACGCATGAAAAATGAGTGAATGGAGGCATTTTTTACATTTATTTCATGATAAATTGATAAGACATGTTATGAATGGAGTAGATAGTTATAAAGGGGCTGATATATATGAAAGTGACTATAAAAAAATTACCACCATTAGAAGTGGCATATATAAGATGAACTGGTAGTTATTTTGAACCACAAGATCACTGGGGAAAGTTGTTGAACTGGTCAATTGAAAATAAACTTTATCCACCAGAGCAATCATTTATCGGAATTTCATTAGATAATCCTGATATTGTTGCAAGTCATATGTGCCGACATGATGCTTGCGTTACCATACCTGAAGACTTTAAAAAAGTACAACATCAGGATGTGCAATTTAAAAGTGTAGATGGAGGTCTATACGCTCTATACCAGTTCTCATAAATTAAGTGCTGCATATCAATACATATATGCAGAGTGGCTACTAAATAGTGAATATGCTGCAGATTATGATAGAGATAATTTAGAGTTTTGCTTAAATAATGTAGCGGAAGATCTAGAAGGAAAGTTAAAGGTTGATTTATTTGTGCTAATTAACAAAGTACCAATAAATATTATTTCAAATAAGTAGTATGTTTCTTTCTAGCATTATCTTAACTATATTTTTTATTTGCTAATCAAATAGTAACGGAGGATACCAGTGTACTAGATGATGCATTTTTAAAAGGTTATTGGGTAGAGAAATCATTAAATAAACAATTAAATGAGACGAGCATATACTAATAAATGACACAATGCATAATTTATAATCGTATTTGAAGAGCACCTTAAAGTGCTCTTTTTTTTATTGAAACTCATGTACATATATAAGTTGTTCTTTATTTGTATTATCGCCCTTACATTATGTAATTTTGCATAATGTTACATAAATTGTGTATTTTCCCTTTTTTTCGACAGAGACAGGCAGTATACTTTGTACAAGCTTTCTATTTCAAAATTATACGAGGTGAAAAAATGAAAAACAAAAAGACATTAACTAAGGTAGCATTAACAACAGGTTTAGCTTTAACAGCAGTAGCACCATATGGGGTAGGGCATGCAGAGGAAACAGATCAACTACAAGTTCAAATTCAGGAGGAATCATTCCGTTCAGGTGAACTTACACAACCGTCACAAAAGGCACCAGAGAATGTAGTAAAAGATGCTCTTAAGGAGAAAACAGAACAAGCCCTTTCTTCAAAGCAAGTCAATGGAGAAACTGGAGTAGATTATAAAGTTCTTCAAAAACGTGATTCATATGATGGGACTACGCTTGTACGTATACAGCAAACATATGAAGGAAAAGAAGTATATGGCCATCAATTAACTGCACACGTAGATAATAACGGTGTTATTAAAAGTGTTTCAGGTGATAGCGCGCAAAATTTAAAACAAGACGAATTGAAAAAACCTATCAATCTATCAAAAGATGAAGCGAAACAATATATTTATACGAAGTACGGGAACGATATCAATTTTATTTCTGGGCCAGAAGTTAAGGAAGTTATTTTTGTTGATGAAAATAATGGACAAGCTAGCAATGCATACCAGGTTACATTTGAAGCTGCAACACCAAACTATGTTTCCGGAACTTATTTAGTAAATGCACAAAATGGTGATATGTTAAAAAATATGGTGCAAGAATCTAACTTGAAAGCTAGTGAAAAATTAGTTGGAGCTTTAAAGAAAAATAAAAAAAGCAGTCTTACATCATTAACGGGCACTGGAAAAGATGATTTAGGGATCTCTCGTTCATTTGGTATTTCTAAACAAAGTAATGGCAAATATGCTCTTGCTGATTATACAAGAGGGCAAGGAATTGAAACATATGATGTGAATTACAGAGATATTACTAAAGAAGAAAGCTATTATCCTGGTACATTAGCAACTAGTACTTCGACAGCATTTAACGATCCAAAAGCAGTAAGTGCTCATTACTTAGCAACAAAAGTATTTGATTTTTATAAAGAGAAATATAAGCGTAATAGTTTTGATAACAAGGGGCAAAAGGTAGTTTCAGTTGTACATGCTTGGGATTCTGGAGATACAAATGATCCGAAAAATTGGCAGAATGCGTTAAGTGCGAATAATGGTAGTATGCTTGTATATGGAGATCCAATCGTCAAAGCATATGATGTAGCTGGCCATGAATTTACACATGCTGTTACTTCTAGTGAATCTAATCTTGAATATTACGGTGAATCTGGTGCGATTAATGAGGCGCTATCTGATATTATGGGAACATCTATTGAGAAATACGTAAATAATGGAAGCTTTAACTGGACGATGGGAGAACAAACTGGATCTGTCTTCCGTGATATGGAAAACCCGGCTTCTGTTCCATCTTCACTTGGAGTACCTTATCCAGATGATTACAGTGAATTTAACGATTTTAATGGATGGGATCAAGGTGGCGTTCATTTTAATTCAAGCATTATTAATAAAGTTGCGTATCTCATTGCAAAAGGCGGAACTCATAACGGTGTAACTGTTAAAGGAATTGGTGAAGATAAAATGTTTGATATCTTCTATTACGCAAATACAGATGAGTTAAACATGACTTCTAATTTTAAAGAATTGAGATCAGCATGTATTCGAGTGGCAACTAATAAATATGGTGCGAATACAGCTGAAGTTCAAGCAGTTCAAAAAGCATTTGATGCAGCAAAAATTAAGTAAGTTAGAAACATGGTTATCATTCATATATTAATACATTATAAAAAACAGCTAACGTCCTTTTAAGGATATTAGCTGTTTTTTACGTAACTATACATTAGTAAAAATAAACTTACTAAGCAATAATTAGGCTAGGTATCTTCAATAAGTTGCGACAAATATAAAAGGTTTAAAATCTACAAAAACAGAAAATTAATAATATATTGACCTCTTAATAGAAATTACTATAAAATGAAAGCGATAACAAACGATTGCTTTAAAATGATTTCCCTGATCTTTTAGTATTTACAAATATATGCAGACATAAATAAATCTATTTTTTTAAACATTAATGCAAACGTTTTCGTATTAAAAGATCATTGAAATACATATGTGAAAATAGCCAATATGGGGGTGCAGTAAAAGAGAGTTCTAGATTAATTTAAGTAGTGTAATTTAGTACGAGCATAATAAATTGTACGTACTATTTAAAGAAAGGGTGTATGTGGTGCAAATGATAAAAAGATTAATTAACAAATCAGTTTTATTACTTACTATAATCGTTATGTTTTCCTCAGTTTTCTCTTTTCAAAGTGTAAAGGCAGTTTCAACTTCGAAAACAACTGAAGTTACCATTCATTACAAAGAACAGTCTGGAAATACAAAGGATTGGAACCTTTGGTTATGGGGAGAAAATGCGAATGGTAAATCATATGAATTTACTGGTGAAGATGAATTTGGAAAGTACGCTAAGATTAATATAAATGATGAATATGACCGTGTAGGATTTATCATTCGTACGAATGAGTGGGAAAAAGATGGTGGCGATCGTTGGATTGAAAATATAAAGGACGGTCGTGCTGAAGTATGGATTCTTTCTGGTGACGATAAAGTATATAATTCTAAGCCTTCTTCGGATCTCTCAATTCAAAAAGCAACTATTGATAGTTTCAATGAAATTACTGTAACGACTAATGTGCCGTTTCATATTAAGGAACGGAAAATTGAAATTGAAGGCATTAAAATTAAGAATATTAGTCCTTATGATATAAACAGTGGAAATATTACTAATAAGGTTAAAATAATTACGGAGCAGGAAATTGATTTAAAACAGACATACAAAGTTAAAATCGAAAACGTAGCCGATACGTATACCGAAATCGGTAAAGTCATTCGTAGTGAGGCGTTTGATCATTCATTTTATTATGATGGTAACGATTTAGGTAATATATATACACCACAACATACAAAATTCCGTGTATGGGCTCCTACTGCGAGTGAAGTGAAGTTAGTTACATATAAAAAATGGAACGATAAAATAGGTACTGAAATAAACATGCAACAAGGCGAAAAAGGCACTTGGAAATCAGAACTTAAAGGGAACCAAAAAGGACTCTTTTATACGTATAAGGTGAAAATTGGTGATAAGTGGACTGAAGCAGTTGATCCGTATGCACGCGCTGCTTCTGTAAATGGAGATAAAGGTGCAGTTGTTGATTTAGAAGAAACAAATCCGAAAAAATGGAAAGGAAATAACAAGCCAAAATTTAACAACCCAGAAGATGCTATTATTTATGAATTGCATGTACGTGATCTTTCTATTCAGCCCGAAAGTGGTATTAAACAGAAAGGAAAATATTTAGGGGTAACAGAAAAAGGAACAAGAGGGCCTGAAGGTGTAAAAACAGGACTTGATCATATGAAAGATCTTGGTGTTACGCATGTTCAGCTTTTACCGATATTTGATTATGCTTCAGTAAATGAAGAGAATTTAAATGAACCACAGTATAACTGGGGATATGATCCGAAAAATTTCAACGTTCCAGAAGGATCCTATTCTACAAATCCATATGAGCCAACTGTTCGAATAACTGAATTAAAGCAAATGATTCAAACACTGCATGATAATAATCTTCGTGTTGTAATGGATGTAGTATATAATCACATGTATAATGCTGCTGAATCTAATTTTCATAAGTTAGTTCCAGGTTATTATTACCGTTACAATGAAGACGGAACACTTGCAAATGGAACTGGAGTAGGAAATGATACTGCTTCAGAACGAAAAATGATGAGGAAATTTATGATAGATTCCGTCACATACTGGGCAAAAGAATACAATTTAGATGGATTCCGTTTTGATTTAATGGGTATTCATGATTATGAAACGATGAATGAAATACGTAAAGCTGTTAATCAAATTGACCCTTCTATTATACTGCATGGAGAAGGTTGGGATTTAAATACACCTCTTGCACCTGAGTTGAAAGCAAATCAAAAAAATGCAGAGAAAATGAAAGGGATTGCTCATTTTAACGATAATATACGTGATGGATTGAAAGGTAGTGTATTTGAAGAGAAAGAAAGCGGCTTTGTAAATGGAAAGGAGAACATGGAAGACCGTATTAAAAAAGGTATTACAGCAGGCATTGACTACGATGTGAATTTGTCTACTTATCAAGATCCAGAGCAGGTGCTAACTTATGTGGAAGCGCATGATAATCATACATTATGGGATAAACTTGAGTTGACTAATCCAAGTGACAGTGAAGAAGTGCGAAAACAAATGCATAAAGTATCTTCTTCGATTTTATTAACATCACAAGGTATTCCATTCTTACATGCGGGACAAGAGTTTATGCGCACGAAATATGGTGATCATAACAGTTACAAATCTCCAGATTCAATTAACCAGATGGACTGGTTGCGCCGTGCAACGTTTAATAATGAAGTAGATTATATGAAGGGCTTAATAGAATTACGCAAAAAGTACTCAGCTTTTCGAATGACATCTGCAGAACAAATTAAAAAACAAATATCTTTTATTGATGCTCCCAAAAATGTTGTGGCTTATTCAATAGATGGAAAGGGCAATGAGAATAAAAACGAATACTTTATAGTGGCTCATAATGCAAATAGGGAATCCGTTGAAATAGCGCTTCCATCGAAAGGTCCATGGAAAGTACTAGTAGACGGTAAACAGGCAGGTAGTAAAACACTTTACGTTGTCCATGATAATAAAATTAAAGTCCCTGCATTAAGTTCACTAGTTTTAAAAACAGAGAAACCAATTAAATAAATGCCGAAAGTGGAGGAAAGGTTGTTTTCATTTCGCTTTTAAAATTAAAATAGTATAATTTCACATACTGTAATTATATTACAATTTAATAAACAAAAAAGAGAAGAACTTACCAAGGTTCTTCTCTTTTTTATGTGTAATTATCGTTTCCGTAGTTATAGATATAAGAGTTTATAAATATAGCAAAAGGCAAGACGATGAACCTATTTACAAAGTGACGAAAAAATGACAAAACTGTAAGAATGCACGAATGTTTGTAAGGAAATTCGATGTTTTCCTTTTTCTTTTTTTATTAAAGTGAAAAAGAAGAAAGCGATGTCATAAGAAGTTTTTATTTCTAGATGAGTACAATAACCAAAACTATTCATGTAATGAAAGTATATGGCATTCAGTAAAACACCTTACTAAAAGGAGGGATTTGAAATGTCTTTTTCTCAATTCAATATTGATATTTTTCGAGCAATTAATGATTTAGGTAAACAATATTCATTCCTAAACCCGGCCATCGTATTTTTGGCAGAATATATGGTATATATTTTTGCTTTAATTATTTTAGCTTATTGGTTTACTGGGTCTAGAAAAAGTAGAATGATAGTTATTCAAGCGATGGTTGCTTTTGTAATTGCTGAGGTAATCGGGAAAATAGCAGGGGAATTCCATCTAAATTATCAACCGTTTGCAGTATTGCCTGATGTTAATAAACTTGTCGACCATGCTGTAGATAATTCATTTCCTAGTGACCATACGATTCTCTTTTTTTCAATTTGTTTTTCGTTTTGGCTTGTTCGTAAAAGAACTGGATGGCTATGGCTTATACTTGCACTTTGTGTAGCAATCTCACGTATTTGGGTTGGGGTTCATTATCCTTTTGATGTTGCAATAGGGGCTTTAATAGGATGTGTTTCAGCGGTATTTTCGTATTGGTTAATACCGAAATTATCTTTTATTAGGCAATTACTTACTCAATATGAAAGAGTAGAGAAACATGTTTTACCATCCAAAAACAAATCAAAGGGATTTTGAGTATACAAGTATGTGAGTCTTTTGAATTAACAAATGGCATTACATTAAATCGTCTTGGAGGTCATTTTAAAGGAAGAACTGTTTTACACTGGAAAGTTGGAAATTATATTAAGGCATTTTGCTAACAGGTGATATTTTTCAAGTGATTGCCAACTGTCAGTGAGTGAGTTTCATGTACAGTTATCTACATCCACTGCTAGTAAAGCAAAATAGCTGACGGATATAGTAAAAGGGCTACCATTCAACCGTATTTATAATGCTTTTCATCGAGTCGTGTCAAAGCATGTGGACCTTGCTGTTCAGAAGTCAGCAGATCGATACATAAAAGCACTGCAGGGAACACTTTTTAATACATGAGATGTTTCAATATTATCTATAGATATCTGTAAGAAATAAAAATAAATAGATAAGTTTAGAGCATGTTATTATCATTTTTTAAAACATGCTCTTTGTATTTAAAGTAACACCAGCATTACTGACACGTACAAGTTATCAACAATCTTTATGTTGAAAGAATCTTAGTGTACGAATGTTGGTACTACCCCCTACTTAGTAATCTCACAATTTAAGACCTGTCATTGGATAAGTGCGGGGCGTTCAATCGATTTTGAATAAAATTGATAGTATCAGTTGCAATTTTTTTACGTTTAAGAACTATCCCGGCATGCCCACATGTATAAATATATTGTGTAGGCCTTTCCCAAGATTCCCACAAGTAGTCTGTATCCTCAGAATGCACATATAGATCGTGCTTACCTGAAATTAATAAAATATTTTCTTTTTGTACTTTTGGTAATGCTTGACTCGGTTCAGTGATTTTCCAATAATCTATTAAGTCATCATACGTAATACCATGATATTTTAAGTCTTCTCTAATAAATTTACCCGGAATTGTATTCCAAATAGAATAAGAAAGTCGATTTGCATAGAAAATGGATGCTAACACATCAATTTCTTCTTCAACAAGAGAGGTTAAGTTAGTAATAAATCCACCTAAACTAATTCCTATTAGAATCAGGGGAACATTTTTATTTGCTTTAATCCATTTAATCAAAGCCCGTAAATCAGTTACCGCTTGTCTAGTTGCTTGTACTGTTCGTTCAATATTTGCACTTACCATATACTCTCCACTGAATAAGGATTGATCGGGTTTTCTTTCAAAATGATAGGGTAGAGTGAAATAATACATATTCCACTTTAGAGTGGTCATATGATCGTGGAATATTTTTTTTACACGTTCGTTAGAATCCATTCTCCAACCGTGAACAAAGATAACATGAGGTGCATTTTCATTTTTATGTAAGAATAATTCCCCAGTTACAGAGTCGTTGCGTGAATCACCGGATTGAACCGAGCTTTTATATTTGAATTGCCCAACCATGTATTCATTTTTTTGCTTTAAATGCTTAATGTCAAAATGAATATAGGATGGTTTTACTTTATAAAAAGATTCTATGTCCTTTATATTTAATGAAGTGTTAGAAAGGGAAGTATACTGAAACGCTACACTTCTTTTTTTGTGTAAATCATATAAGGCGTACCGATCAATGAGTTTTGAAAAAATCAAATTAACCTCCTCCCAAATACATATTGTTTAAAATATAGACAAAATTTATGTTTTAAATTAATTAAGAAATATTCTCTTTTCCTAATAGTAGGTGCTTGAATTATAAGAACAGGTGATAAATTTGTATATTATAAAGCTTACAATAAAATAAAACTATAAATATATACTAAAATTTAAGAAGTAAGTTAATATTCATATCCACATAAAAGAATGTTAAATTGTTTCTTTTCTTATTAAAAGATGTAATTTCTATTAGGAACTTACAATTCTCATATAAATATTCACAAATAGGTTCTCTATATTTATTGTATAGAAATTATACAATAAATATATTTTTTTTATTATATACATTAAATTAAGCTTAACCTCTCTTTTCTATAAGTCTCTTAAATTGACTAACTCCTTACCAATATTCAAAAACGACTGCGTTTTTGAATTTGTGTTCTAGCTTTTTTGGAACAGGTAAATAACTACACATAAACTCCTTATATCTCTAGTTAAACTACCGACTAGCTCCATATAAACTCTAGATAACCTATATAGAATACAAGTTATCAAGGAGGTAAGAAAAAATGAATTTTATGAAACGAGCAATTCTCAGTATGAAAAAAAGGATAGGAACATCATTAATTTTGATGGCAGTTTTTCTGATTGTTACAAACTTGGTTCTTTCAGGTTTCACAATCCAAAATGCATCAAAAAAAGCAGCGGATGCTGCAAGAAAAAAACTTGGTGTAGATGTTACTTTAGGTCTTAATTTCGACAAATTAGGTCAAAAAGCTAAGGAATCTGGAGAAATGCCAAATCCGCCGCAGCTCGATGCAAAAGAAACAGATCAATTAGCGGAGTCCAAGTATGTAAAAGATTATAATTACATAACTAATACTTTAGGTATTTCTGATGGGCTTAAACTAGTAGGGGCTTCAGAAGGAGAAGAAGAAGGAAAAGGTAAAGTGGGAATGGCGGCCGCGCGAGGCGGTTCAAGCTCTGGTACAGAAATAGATATGAATGCTTCTTTTATGATTGAGGGAGTTCGCAAGACTGCATTACAAGAAAGCTTTAAAAACGGAAAAAGTAAAATCATTGATGGAAAACCAATAACAGAGCAAATGAAGGAACAGAATGTAGCTTTAATGGAAAAACGATTAGCGGAATTAAACAATTTGAAAGTAGGAGACAAAGTTAAAATACAATCAGGGGATAAGAAGGAAACCCTTGAGATTGAAATTATCGGTATTTACGAAACAAATGAGCAAGCAATGGGTCAACAGGCTCCTCCTATTATGGATCCAGCTAATAAACTATATATGCCACATTCAACTATGAAAAAATTAGAAGTAGACCAAGGTATAAGTAGTGTTCAAGTCGTGTATTTCTTGAATGATCCACAATATATTGATGCATTTAAAAAAGAAGCAAAAAAATCTAATATTGATTTTAATTATTATAAATTAGATGCGCATGATTCATTGTACAAGCAAATGATTGGTCCTATCGAAAATATCTCTTCGACTTCTCAAATGATTATTTATATTGTATCGATTGCAGGTGCGATCATTTTAGGATTAATCATTATGCTATCAATTAAAGGACGTCGTAAAGAAATGGGAATTCTATTGTCTATTGGAGAGAAAAAGTGGAAACTGGTGGCGCAATTCGTAGTAGAAGTAGTGTGTGTCGCTATTTTAGCATTTGGATTATCCATAACAACAGGAGCTAAAGTTTCTCAATATATCGGGGATCATTTACTTTCGAATGAAATTGCTACTGCAAGCGAAGAAACAGATACCTCGCAACATGGTACTGTAATGATGGCTGGACCCGGTGGTACTCTACAAAATCAAAAAGAAGATCCAATTGATAAAATTGATGTAAGTGTAACAGGAGAAGATGTAGGGAAAATGGGTGGAATAGGACTAGCTATTGCTATAATAGCAACGCTTCTTCCAGCATTATCTATTCTACGTTTAAACCCAAAACAAATTCTTTTAAAAGATGAATGAGGAGGCTCGATATGGAGACGATTTTACAGTTTAAAAATTTGGATTATTATTATGAAAGTAACGGAAAAAATGTAGCGATACTAGATAATGTTAACTTTTCTTTTCAAAAAGGACATTTCTACACGATTTTAGGACCATCTGGATCTGGTAAAACCACAACTCTAAGCTTAGGTTGTGGACTAGATGTCCCTAAAAATGGTTATGTACTGTATAATGGCAAAGATATTAGAAAAATTGGTTTGGATCGATACCGTAATCAAAATGTATCTGTAATTTTCCAATCTTATAACTTAATTACCTATATGACCGCTCTTCAAAACGTCTTAACAGCAATGGAAATTACAGGTGTTAAAGTGCAAAATAAAACAGCAAGAGCATTAGAATTATTAGAGAGGGTAGGACTCTCAGAAGCTGAAGCGAAACGAAACGTCCTGCAACTAAGCGGTGGACAACAACAGCGTGTAGCAATTGCTCGAGCACTATCGTGTAATGTTGATTTACTAATTGCAGATGAGCCGACAGGAAACCTCGACGAGGAAACCGCAATGGATATAATAGAACTGTTTCAAGAACTTGCACATAAAGAGAATAAATGCATTATTGTTGTGACGCACTCACAGGAGGTTGCTAAAAAATCAGATCGTGCAGTGTATTTAAGTAAGAAGAAGTTGGTCGTAAATGAAATCTAATATAAACATCGTAGCTTTTTAATTCACATAATTTTCAAAATATAGACCTTTCAAAAGCTTATATTTGATTTATAATAAAATCAAGCCATAATCAAAATGGTCTCCCTGTACTGAATGTTAAAATAGTTTGTTGTTCCCGTTGTAATAATATAATAAAAAGAACTTGTAGGATATTCTACAGGTTCTTTTTATTATATTTGGTTACTTATATCATGGGATAATTACATATAAAAAACGGGACATTACCTAGATTTATGACCTAAATACTGTCCCGTTTACCTACTCTGTATAGTTATTGCAGAATTAAACCTACAATCATAATTAAACTAAATACTATCATCCAACCAAACACACAATAGCCAAAAATTCTAATCCATTTAGGTAATTGATGCATGTTAATTTTATTTGTGGGAACTCCTTGCATGAAAAACATCATTTTTTGATCTCTATCTCTATTATTTTGTTGTTCATACATAATATCATCACCTTTCCAGAACTATTGTGTTTATAGTATATCAGCCTAAAGAAAATTATGTACAGAATAAGAGGGGATAGCATATATATTATGTGGTGAATTTTATAAATAAATGCATTTAATTGCCATAGTTCTAAGCAATAATCCGTTATAAATACTGAAAAAGAGCCCTACATAAATAGGACTCTTTTTCTTCAAATATTAAGTTGCTGGATATAAATCAGAACCAAGGTAACGTTCTTTTATAATTTGAAGATGATGAAGCTCATGACCAGCAATGATGTATGCTAATGCACGAACTGTAACTTCAGAATTATTCGCATTTCCTCTTTGTGACCAAGCTTCATTATCTAAGCTTCTAAGTAAATACAGGGTAGATTGTCGAACAACTATTAAATTCTCAAGAAGATCTTGCATAGATTGCTTATCAAAAGCAGCTCTAAGAACATACATATCATCATTATAGCCTGGAAGTTCTGCTGTCTCGCCTCGAGCGATTGATAGCAATCGATACGCCATAATACGTTCTGTATCTGCTATATGACCCATTACTTCTTTTATACTCCATTTAGTAGGAGCATACCGGAAAAGTCCCTCACTATCAGAAATTTCCTTTAATAAAAGATTCGTTTCCTTCATTTGTTGTTCTAGAATATGTATGATATTTCCGTCTGATACCAAGTTAGTATACGTTGCATAATAGGAGTTATATTCACTTACTTGTGGTCTTATTTGCATACGAATCATCCTTTATGTTTTATGTTTAATCTTTACATATAGCTTATCATAAAAGAATTACAAATTAATCTGAAAGTTTGAAATTGAAATCAAAAATCATGCTTACTTCCGTAGGTGAGCTATAAATATTGTTTCACATATATAGGAAGGTTCAAGTCGAATGTTCTGCATCCGCTAAATGAAGGGACTACTTCATCATCAAAATAACAAAACTTGTTTATGACAAAAAGATAAGTTTTTCAAATATTATTATGTTTTATTAGATCTATTCCAGTTTATTCTAGCAACTATATATTCAATACCAAACACAAATGAAACAAGTAGAATGAACTTAATAAAGACAAGAAACTATCCCGTTAGGGCGAGGCTGCATCAATTTTTTAGCGTGGAAAACACACCTAGATTTCATCGTAGCAAACTAGAAGAAGGGGATTAAAGTTCATCCGTTTTTCTCTCTTGAAAACTAGGATTCAACCCTTTGGAGAGTAAAACACAACCATATTTTATAGCATAAAAAAGCAAAAGGGATGAAGCATTACCATATTAAAACATCAAAATCGGATAGTGTCATAAATGTATTTACTACATTCAAAATGTGAACACTTATTATTCTTTAGCGTGGTTTCAATTTATTGAAAAAGCTATTCTTTCCTATTATTGTATAGAAAGAATAGCCTGTTTTGTCCGTTATATTTTTTTATGTTAGTTCAATTGCTATACGCAGCATGACGTAAAAATCCTTGAAATCCCAGATTAAGAAATACTTCTATATTGAACTGGTGATGATAAGTTAATTAAAGTTGATGGATAGCCGAACTCCATAGAATCATCGATAAATTCTTCTAATTGATGCACGGATTCAGTGATTATTTTCACCAAATAACTATATTGTCCAGCTAATCTGTGGCACTCAAAAACCATGGGATTTTCTTTGCAAAAATCCCTGAATTGCTTACATTTTTTTGATTCAAACAATACAAAAGCCGTTACATTCTTATTCAACTTTTCTGGGTTTATAACTGCCCTATAGGCTGTAATTATACTTTTATCTTCTAACTTTTTAACTCTTTCTTTTACAGCAGGTGTCGATAAGTTAACCATTTTTCCGAGCTCAGTCATAGATACCCGTCCATCTTCTTGCAGTATATATATAATTTTTTGGTCAATGTGATCCATTCTCAATAACTCCTTTTTATTTAATGTAAAATACGTATAATAAATTAAATTTTTAAGTTTACCAGATGAAATAACTCATAATTTGTATTTAAACAAAATTATTTAAAATTTATAATTTTAAGTATATCATGAAAATAATGTTATTGGAGGAATTGAAATGGGACTTGAGATGAGAAAACATTGCGAGAAATGCAATAAGAAGATTGAGGCGCAATCATTAGCCTTTATTTGTACACATGAATGTACATTTTGTGAGGAGTGTACAAAATTAATGAACAATGTATGTCCTAATTGCCAAGGAGAACTTGTTAAAAGACCTAGAGCCCTGTCGAATAGTGTCTGTCCTATTAGTTTATAACAATATTACTTATTAAGTTTATAGTGAAATAGTTTCTAAAAATACTAGATGACGACATTATGATTGTAAAAATGAGAAAAGCTATGGATAACATAAATATGTTACATAAAGGAGTTTTTATATTGAAACATGCCTTGCGTATTATTGATGTACAACAAGAATTAAATGTAGATAATTTTTCTGTTGTTCGAACTAGCCACGAGGATTTGTTTCAACCCATTCATAATAATTACAGATAAATCTATACCAAGGGTACAACTCTTACTGAATAATTATCGGAAAGGATTGTACTTTTTATTTAATATACAATAAATCGATGACTTTAATATCATTGGGTTTGAAACTGAAAAATTACTTTCTCAGATACACAAAATCAATGGATTGTGAAATAGATTTTCACGAAATGTTTGATAATCAAATTGCAATTGTAGAGGATGCTTTAATACACCGAAATACAAAAGAAGAGCAAATTCAGGCTGCGAAGAGTGCCTATGATGATTGTATATTAAAGAATCGTAAACAAGAATATCGTTTCATTTAAAACGAAAAGCCAGCCTATTAGTTCCTGATAAGTCTATAGTTACTACAAAAACAAACAAACTCGTCCTACTAAGAGGGGAGGTTGTTTGTTTTTGGTCTTGATAATGGAATCCTTATGCAAAATTGCACACTATGTTCCATATTTTTTATTGAATACTTTATATCTAGCGTTTCAAGAATTTGTTTAACAATATATAGCCCCAAACCACTTCCTCCAGTATTTCGATTCCTTGATTTTTCAATACGATAAAATGGTTTGAAAATTTGTTGTATATCTTCATCTTTAATATTGACACCTGTATTTGTAATTTGTATTTCGATTTGATCTTGTTTAGAATTCTCGCTTAACTTTATATAGACTTTTTCATTATGTGGTGAATACATAACCGCATTATGGATAATATTTTTACATGCTTTTTCTAAAAGAGCACAATCTGTATAAATAGAAAGATCAGAATCAATTTCTTTTATTATTTCGATGCTTTTTTGAGAAGCAAAAAATTCGAGATCTTTTGTGATTGTACCTATTAACTTTGAAGGATTAACTTCCTCTACTTTTAGTTTGAAGGTGTGTTGTTCTAATTTCGATACGCTTAAAATTTCACGAACTAATTGTTCCATACTCTCAATAATTTGATGATTTTTCTTTAAATATTGATCGCGATTTTGATAAGGGCCAATATTGTATATCATCCCTTCTAAGTATCCTTTCATTACAGTAAGAGGGGACTTTAATTCATGTGCTACAATCGCAAAAAACTCTCTGCGTTTTGTTTCTATTTCTCTTTCTTTTTCAATATCATTTTTTAATTGTTCATTTGCTTTTTTTAAATCAAACATAGCTTGTTGTAAGTTAATAGACATGTCATTTAAACTATTAGATAATTCTCCTAGCTCATCTGTAGAGCGAACCTCAATTTTTTCGGAGAAATCTAAATTTGCCATCTTTTGTGCACCTTCATTAATATAAATAAGTGGCTTTGTAATAAACCTAGAATAAAAATAAGCACTCCCTATACCAATAACGAGCACAATGATACTAATATAAGGGAGAAAGCGCACTAAAACCTGTGAAGCTTCATCAATCGGTTGAAATGTAGCAAAGACTATAAGCGTTAAACTACCATCTTGGAATTGAATTGGTTTCGTAACGTTATATGAATTGCTAAGGGTACTTGCATTCTCGAATCGTGTTGCTTTAGTAACTACTGTTTTTTGCGTACCACTTTGAATAAAAGAAAATGAAGGAGAGTAAATAATTACTCCTTCTTTATTTTGAAGATAAAGCATCGCATTATTTTTTTTGGCGTATTCATCAAAAAGTGGTATCGCATCTTGAAACGTAAGATTTTTAGACTTATCAATGATTTCGTTTATCCCTGTTTGAAGTTGATCTGTTTTATATTGCTCATAAAACGTAGGGAGAAAGAAGTATAAAGTTAAATAAATCAATACTGCAAAGGATAACAAAATGAGAGATGTAGTCATAAAGAGTTTATAAGTAATTTGCTTCATTTTCATGAGTTTCACAATACTATTCATCAATTTTATAACCAATACCCTTTATTGTTTTAATATAAGGGATAGCTAATTTTTTGCGTAGGTTTTTAATATGTGTATCAATTATTCGTGTTTCTCCAAAATAATCGTAACCCCAAACTTTCTCTACGATATTTTCTCTTGTAAGTACTTTTCTCTCATTTTGAAATAGTAGTTGTAGAATTTCAAACTCTTTTGTCGTTAATATAATTTCAACGTCATTTACATATACTCTATATGCATCCACATCGATACGCACTTCTTTAAATATCAAATGACTATTTACATTTTTATCATAACTTCTTCTAAGTACAGCTTCGACTCGTCTAATCAAAACATGAAATGAAAAGGGTTTTGTTATATAATCATCGATCCCAAGATCGAATCCTTTCATTTGATCTTCTTCTTCTTCCAACGCAGTTAGCATAATAATTGGTACGTTTGACTGACTTCGAATCATTTTAGAAACTTCAAACCCATTAAGATTGGGCATCATGACATCTAGAAGAATTAAATCAAATGATTGCTTATTAAATTGTGTCATACCCTCTAGTCCATCTGAAGCGACTACCACTGTATAATGCTGTGTCATTAAAAATTGTTTAATTAATTCCTGAATTTCTTGATCGTCCTCAACCACGAGGATATGATAGTTTTTCATAATATCACCTCTGGTAGTCATTATAGCCGTACAATCTGGAGTTTATGTGGAGTTACAATAGGAAAGTTCATAGAACGTTTACTAGCAAAAAGTATTATTAGCTATATTACTTTTTTTATGGAGAAATAATTGCTTAAAAAACTTATTGTATGAATTGATGTACGATTAATATTTACGAAAAACTAATGTATAATAATGTGAATTGTATGTAGTTTCTTGAAATTTGCGAAAATATACTTTTGCTTCTTTACCAAAAGAGGAAAAGGAATTTCAATATAGAAGAAGCTACCATAATACTAGAGTGTGTGCCAAGAACTTTGGATTTCTTTCATCTAGTTTCTATTTAATCGTTAATCACTACATAACAATGTTCTTGCTAAACCAAAAGTTTAAAGGTACAAACTTGGAGAGATTTATATAATGCTAGAAAGGTTGTGAAATGATTTGATGGGTTATAAAGCGATGCTGTTTGATTTAGATGATACATTACTTGATAGGGATAAAGCAGTAGACACATTGTTTTTATTTGTTTTAGAAAAGTGTTATGAGGATGTTAGTGATACAGTTAAAAACAACATGTTACAGAAATTCAAAGAATACGATAAAAGGGAATACGGCATGAGTGATAAAACGATAGTTTTAGAATCATTGTTTGATGAATTCCCGCCGAAGTATAGATTGCCACGCAATTATATCCAAGATTTTTGGAATAATAATTTCCCTAAATGTTTTTCAATAGACAAAAATACTATTCATTTCTTAAATCATATAAAGAAGCACTTTGAAGTTGGAATTATAACAAATGGCTCAACTCAAAGGCAAAAGGCTAAAATAATTAACACGAAGTTAAACAATTACTTTGATACGGTCATTATTTCTGAAGAAGTGGGATTTAGTAAACCTGATAAACGTATATTCGAACTAGCATTAAATAAGCTAAATTTACAGCCGGAAAATACTTTATTTGTTGGGGATGACTTAGAAAAGGATATTGCTGGTCCTCAAAATGCAAATATAAAAGGTGTGTGGTTTAACCCTCAGAAAATCAAGAATACTACCAAAATACAACCATATGCCGAGATTAACACTTTGAATAGCTTGTTAAGTTATGTTACGCCACAATTTTTTTTTAACAAGTAAAATTAATTTCATTGACCGTATTAGTAATAAAAAAATATATATTTAAAATAAACAACAGAGGCAATTTTGTAAAACAATTTTATTCATACTGTATAAATTATAAAGGGGTGGGACTATGGAAATAAAGAAAGTAGTAATCGATGGAATCAATATTGCGGTCATTAGAAATGATAAGGTATTAATATCCGATGTTCAATCTGCATTAGATACTATGGCAACTGTTCAATATGAGGTAGATGCGAAGCATATTATTATCCATAAATCTTTAATAAGTGAAGATTTCTTTGATCTAAAAACACGTCTTGCGGGCGATATCCTTCAAAAGTTTATAAACTACAAAGTGAAATTTGCTATTGTTGGAGATTTCTCTATGTATACTAGTAAAAGCTTAAAGGATTTTATTTATGAATGTAATAAAGGTAAAGATATTTTTTACTTAGCAACTGAACAACAAGCAATTGAAAAACTAAGTACATTAAAGTAATAATAATACCCCATTAAAATTCCCCTCTTTTTCACATCCCTTATTATTTATAACATATAAGAACTGATGTTTGTGTTAAACTAAGAAATGAATAAAGGGGGAGTTTTCTTGAACAGTTATAATGATACGATACGAAATTTAAACAATATAATTTACAAACCTAACAATTTACTGATTACGAATGTAAAAGAAGAAAAGCAAAACGCAGAATATGCAGGATGTTTATTCCACTTAAATAATAAAACCATTCGTTTTAGAAAATCAAAAATTACTCCTAATAAAATTGGTCAATTTGTTTCTTTTTGGGAGAAAGATGACAATGTGCAAAATCAAGCGTTTTCTTATGACGCTGCTCCTGACTTATTAGTTATCACTTGTATAGATGATAATAAACTAGGACAATTTATTTTCCCTAAAGAGATTCTTCTTAAGGAAAAAATCTTGAGAACACAAAATCAAAAAGGCAAGATGGCTATGAGGATTTATCCGATCTGGGATAGCCCTGTTAGCAAGCAAGCTAAAAAGAGCCAAATGTGGCAGCTTCAGTATTTTGTTGATTTAAGTGATCATAATAATTTATCCATAGACAAACTATTAAACTTGTATTCGTAGCTTCTTATCTTAAGTAATCTCGTGAGTTAGACTTTTTGTACCGGTACAGTTAAACGAAATGTACATTGTTTCAGTACTCCTTCAAATTTACAATCAGCATATACTATTTTAACTTATACATTTTAAGGGGTGCTGACTATGACAAGTCTACAACATAAGCTTTTTACAAGATTGAATCTTGCAAAGCGTACTGAAGTGAAGTTTGAAGAATTAAATACAATTCTCTTTGCATTTGCACACACTATACCATTTGAGAATTTAGATGTTATATCACGTAATTCGAATGCAATTACTATGGAAAATTTAAAGGATAAAATTTTAACTAGATCCCGCGGTGGACTTTGTTATGAATTAAATACTCTTTTTTACTACTTTTTAAAAGATTGTGGTTATGATGTACAACTCGCATTAGGTACCGTATATAAAAATGATATAAACGCTTGGGCACTCGAGGATGGACATATAACGATTATTCTAAATTATGATAACGTACGATACGTAATTGATGTAGGTATTGCTTCTTTAGTACCTCTAGTTCCTGTATCTTTTACTGGTGAGTCTATTTCTTCTAAAAATGGTACGTATCGAGTGAGACGAAAAGATACGAGTAAAGGGAATTACGTTCTAGAAAGAAAAGATACGAACGGTGAGTGGAAAGTATGTCATGCTTTTTATAATCGTATCATTGATGAGGCAGTAGTGAATGATGTTCAAAAAAGAGTAGTAGAAGATGAGAAATCTATTTTCAATAAAGGACCAATTGCAGTCAAATTGACGGAATCTGGCCATGTCTCTTTAACGAATACTAGTTTAACTGAAATGATTCATGGTGAAAAAGCGAAACGTGAAATTACAGAAGATCAATATAGAGAGCTTTTATATACTTTATTTGCTATTGAGTTGTGAATATACAAATAGCCGGTTCTTATTCAGAATCGGCCATTTTACTAATTTTTGATTTTAAAGTTTTTCTTCTAATCAAATGTATAAATTTTATGTTAGAGGTGATGAAATGGGTCACTACAGGCTAGTATATATACTAGTAATACCAATGTTATTATTGTCTACTGGCTGTACAAAAGATAAGAAACAAACTAATAATTCTTCCGGAATTTCATTAGATAGCACTACTTTTAAATCAACTATTGAAAGTACATTAAATCGAGATAAATTGCCTTTTACCAAATCTGGAGGAATTAATTTAGGAATATATAATCTAAACGGAGAAATTGAGAAAGATTTCAACTTTAATATAGAAGCAAATCAAAGTCTTAAAAAATTTATTTCTTTAGGAAATCTAATTAAAACTGAAAGAGTTTATAAGATGTTTCTTCTTGTGGATTATAAGCAAAATAAATTTAAAGTTGATGATAGAGAGTTAGCAAAAGACTTCACCTTTAAAGTAGGGGCGGGAGAAGCAGTGGAAATCCCTATAGAAATTCCCCCATTACCAAAAGGGTTACACGATATAACTTTTGTTATTGCTAAATTCCCAGATAAAAAGATATTGGATGAAGAATTTAGAAAACAAACAGATTCATCAAATCTTCTATTTGTAAGATTCAGTATAGTAGTAGGAGGGGATGAGCATGTAAATAATCAGGTTAAATTTAATAGCTACGGAGAAAAGAAAACAGAGGATATTTTAGATGGTGTTTTTATTGCGAAAGAAAATAATTACAAAAGATGGTTGACTCAAGAAGTTACTAATGAAAAAAAACTAAATTTCTATACGAAGGTTGGAAATAATAGTAATACAAGAAAACAATATGCATTAGTACAATTCTTTGATTGGAAGCAGATGAAATTTATAGATAATAAAGATGTATTATTTTATGATTTAGAACCAAATACAGTTTATACTGTAAAATCTCAAATTCCTATAAACAAAGAAAAAGGAGTGTATGATTTAACGCCTATTTTAATACATAATCCTTTTCAAAAAGTAACAGCATACAATCAACAAATAGATACAGCGATTAGAGTCGGAGTAAATGTAGAGGATTAATAAATAGAAATGCAAGAGGGAAATACGGTGATATATTAACTAGGCTTAAAATTGAGTCTAGTCTCTTTTTTATGTATAGAAAAAGAATAAAGAAATCGTAGAAGCTAATGAAGTGACATTTTTAACTAAAACAACTGTTAAAGTTTGATTTTCTTAATAGATATAATACACTAGAACAGTATGAAAAAGTATAAACAATGAATTTTGAATGTAAAGGAAGATTTTTATGTCAATTATCGATAAATTGAAACTTAATAAGTATACGAATATGGTTGTTATTAATGAACCAAGTGATTACGAAGTTTTTACAGGGAAAGAAACTGTATTTTCAAAAGAACACGATGCCATTTTTATTTTTGTAGAAACACTTGATGAAATGGTGAAACAAACGAATTTTATTATTAGTAATGAAGAATTACTAATTGAAAAAGGTTACGTGTTCTTCGCATATCCGAAAAAAGGTAATGCTCGTTATAGTACTTTTATTCACCGTGATGAGATGTTTCCGGCATTAAACGTTGGAGAAGATGGTTATGTGGGAGAAAGCGATATTAAATTTGCACGAATGGTAAGTATGGATGAAGTCTTTACTGTTGTAGGTTTAAAACGTGAAAAGAAAAAAGCGACGAAAACGCCTGCAATGAGCCAATGTGTAGCTGATTATGCAAATCGAATTCAAGATGTTGAAGCTTTATTAGCTAATCACCCAACTGAACTTAAGTTTTATCAAAGTTTAACACCTGGATACAAAAAAGATTGGGCACGTAATCTTTTTTCTGTAAAACAAGAAAAAACACGTGAAAAACGTTTTGAAAAAATGATTGAGGTTCTATCACAAGGCTATAAAACAATTGATTTATTCCGCAAAAAGAAAAAATAAGATTAGGAAAGTCACAATGATGCAACAATTAATTGCGATCAGTACATTGAAAAAAGTATTCCTTCCATTATACTAAGAAATGTTCTTATATTTATATAATTAGTAAAAGAGAAAAGGTGTTTGAAATGAAATCGTATATTGTAGTTGGAGCTGGAATTTTAGGAGCGTCTACTGCCTATCATCTTGCTAAGGCTGGCGCGAACGTTACTATCGTGGATCGTCAACAAGTAGGTCAAGCAACGGATGCAGCAGCAGGTATTGTCTGTCCATGGCTTTCGCAACGTCGTAATAAAGCATGGTATAAAATTGTTAAAGGCGGTGCACGTTACTATTCTTCGTTAATTCAGCAATTAGAAGAAGACGGTGAAACGGATACAGGTTACAACCGTGTAGGTGCAATTAGTTTACATACTGATGAGAAAAAACTAGATCAAATGGAAGAGCGAGCTTATAAACGACGTGAAGATGCACCAGAGATTGGTGAAATTACGCGTTTATCAGCTGAAGAAACGAAAAAATTATTCCCGGCATTATCAGAAGAATATAGTTCTGTTCATATTAGTGGTGCTGCACGAGTAAATGGAAGATTATTACGCAACGCATTAATAAGCGCTGCGAAAAAACATGGTGCAACTTTTATAAAAGGCGATGCAGTATTAGTCCGTGAAGGTAACCATATTACTGGAGTTAAAGTAAACGATGAAACAATTTTAACAGAAAAGGTTATTGTAACTGCAGGTGCATGGGCAAACGAAATCTTAAACCCTTTAGGAATTAATTTCTTAGTTACGTTCCAAAAAGGACAAATTGTTCACCTGCAAATGGAAAATACAGCAACAGAAAATATGCCAGTTGTTATGCCGCCAAATGATCAATACATTTTAACATTCGATAATGGCCATGTCGTAATTGGTGCAACACATGAAAATGATACTGGTTTCGATCACCGTGTAACGGCTGGTGGTTTACATGAAGTTTTCCATAAAGCATTAACAGTTGCACCTGGATTAGAAAATGCTACAATGCTTGAAACGAGAGTTGGATTCAGACCATTTACGCCTGGATTCTTACCTGTTATTGGTCCGCTCCCTAATTTTGAAGGTATTCTCGTTGCGAACGGATTAGGTGCTTCAGGTTTAACTGCAGGTCCATATTTAGGGTCTGAACTTGCTAAATTAGCTCTGGGACAACTAATTGAATTAGATTTAAATGATTATGACGTTTCTGGGGCAATTGAATAATATGGGGTACTGCTAACATTTAGAAAAAAAACATGCTAAGCGAATTCGACAGGGAATAAGTATTTTTCCTTCGTCAAGAGTAAGCCTGTTTATGAAAAACAAAATTCTTTAAAAATAGAGGGCCGACACCATAAACCTGCATTATTAATGTAGAATTGTGATGTCGGCTCTTTATTTTTATTTATTTAAAATATATTTTCGAGAGAAGGTTAAGCAATGAGAGCACCATATCAAGTATTGATATTTCCTTATATAAAAACTGACGATTCTATTCAATATGCGATTTTCAACCGAAGTGATTATGGTTATTGGCAAGGGATAGCTGGTGGCGGAGAAGACGGTGAGATTCCTATTGGATCAGCAAAACGGGAAGCGTTTGAAGAGGCTGGTATTACAAGTGAATGTTCATATATACAATTAGATTCTGTGTCTTCACTACCAGTAGAGGATGTGGTTGGAGAATTCCTTTGGGGAGATGAGGTTTATGTAATAAAAGAGTTTTCTTTTGGAGTTAAAGTCCCTACAAAAAACATCTCATTATCTAAAGAACACTTCAATTATAAATGGTTATGCTTTGAGGAAGCAGTAACGCTTTTGAAATGGGATAGCAACAAAACAGCATTGTGGGAATTAAACAAAAGACTATTAAAACAATAAAAGTGTTAGCTAACAAAGATATTAGTGAAATAAGAATTCAATAATTTAAAAAAACCTTGCTACACTACATTTGTAACAAGGTTTTTTTCTTAGTGTCGTTTTTTAAAATCAAATATGGATTTGGCATGGCCAATAAACTAAGAGCACTTGCACTAAGAAAGGCTTTATACAGTCGCCTCTAAAAAATGAAAATAGTTAGAAATATTTTTATGTTGTACGGTTTTTGACTATGAATAGCGGAATACATATTAAGTATTCAACAGTTCAAATAGAACAAGTCCTCTTTTTATTTTTAAGAAGAAAGATGACTCGTTTTATGCTAAAATTCGCTTAGTGTATATTTTCGTTAAAATGTGGGTGGACCCCCTTTTAGCAAAACCGGAGTGGAAATGATGAGTATAAATAGTTTTGTGGAATTAATAAAGGACGAATTATTAAAAGAGGTAAGTATAAGAAGTGAGGATGAATTCGAGCCTGTAGTAGTTAAAGATATTCCTAGACTTTGGATTTGTTTAGGAAAAGGTAATTATGCTGCAGTATTCATGCACAAAGAATACAAAGATTGGGTAGTGAAAGTTTATGCGCGAGAAGGGGAAGGAATTGAAAAAGAGTCAGAAGTATACCGCAGAATCGGAAATCATCCTTCTTATTCAAAGCTTATATATAAAGGAGAAAATTTCATAGTATTGAAACGTTTAAAAGAAATTACCTTATACGATGCTATTCATAAGGGGATTAAAATTCCTAAACAGGTGATCCTTGATATCAATAAAGCTTTAGAGTATGCAAGAAAACAAGGATTAACTCCTTGTGATGTTCACGGGAAAAATGTGATGATGGAAAAAGGAAGAGGTTATGTAGTCGATGTATCTGATTTCTTAAAAGCAAAAGAAGATAGTAAGTGGAGAGACCTAGAAAAGGCATATTTTACATTTTATTTACCTTTCATTTATAAATTGCCTTTCGATGTTAAAATACCGTATTTTATGTTAAACATTGTTAGACATTCGTATAGAAAATATAAGAAACTTAAAAAGAAATTCGAATTGTAAAAGAATCACATACTTATAAGTGAACCACTAGCAAACAAAAGGACCGTACATTTTAGATATGTCTAATATGTACGGTCCTAATCTTTTTTATGTATACATATTTTTGTTAGTTATATCACTATCAATTCCAAAACGAGATATTTTGAATAAATGAAACCGTTAAAATAAGTGTTGATGCGGAACCAGCAGTTAATAACATTACTATTTTTCGTCCATTCTGTTCTTTTGAAGGTTTTATAAGTTCTGTAATCAACACAATCCATATTATTATAGAAACTATAGAAATAATATTTATAGACATATGTAACACATCCCTTCGTGTTTTTACATAAACATTTCTTTTTTTATAAAATAAAAGCAGTCTAATAAGAAAATATGTACAGCATTATAAATCAATATTTTCCTGTTAAACTACCTTTTTTAAATAGAAATACGACTGATAAAATAATAACAACAGCCTTCAAGCTGCCCCAATATGGATAAATAGCATGATTTGTTAGATTAGCATGCTGAAAAATGTTCTCTAATCCATAAATCCCAATAATGACTGCTAAAAGAAAAGCGGCTTTTCTAATAGTTGTATTACGATAGAGGGTAAATAAATATAGTGCAATTATAAGTGGTAAGATGATTTGTAGTAAAATTGTCATAAGTAGCTCCTTAGTTTATTTATAATGATATTATATACAAAATTGTAATAAAAAGGAATTAAACTTATTTAATACTAATAAGATCACTCTAATCATATTCTTCTATTAAAAAGAATATAGAGGAGTGTAAAGTTAATTGACAAAAGTGAAGGTTCGTTTACGACCCATTGTTCATCACATAAATTTACCCACTGTAATAAAAACAGCTATTCTTCCAGGTGAATCGGCTGAAAGACTATTTATTGCAACTCAATTAGGGGAGATTTTCTACATAGGAGACGGAGTCATAAAAACATTTTTAAATATTCGTCCGCGAATTATTAAATTAGGTACATTTGAAGAAGGTGTTGCTAGTAGCGGCTATGATGAACGTGGATTGCTTGGACTAGCATTTCATCCTCGATTTTATCAAAACGGTTTATTTTATCTTCATTATTCAGTAGCTGGAACTCAAGGACCTGGTGCACTTTCTGAACAATTTAAACCGAATCCTTGTGATCCTAAAACGTTAAACTTAAAGTGGGTTAATAGAAATACGCAATATGATCATATCGATACAATTGAAGAATGGATTTTACAATCAAACGGTCAACCTCAAAAACGCAGAACATTACTTAATATAAAACGTCCATTTTTTAATCATAATGGAGTAAATACTTTAAATTTTTCTCCTGAAACAGGAAAACTTGTTTTTACAAATGGAGATGGTGGATCAGGTTATGATCCGTTTAATTTAAGCCAAGATGATTTAGAAATAGCGGGTAAAATAATTGAAATCGATGTAAGTAGAGATACAGTCATAAATAATCCTCCAGTCGTTACACGCTTTAATGAACTTCCTCTATCAATACAAGAAACACTTACAGTAATTGCGAAAGGGGTTCGCAATATAACCGGTATTTCATTCCAAAGGTTTTATAACCAATATATTAAATATGCAGGTAATGTCGGACAAGATATTGTAGAATCTATTTTTTCATTTGTTCAATATAAACCAATACCGGTTACCGAACTTGTTCAAATGCATGTAATGAGATTCACTCCCAATCAAGTTGGATTTATTAATTTTGGTTGGCGGGGATGGGAAGGAGAATTACCTACTTCTTTTATAAGGCACTGTTCTGAGAATCCTACTTTGGATGAGAGGGCAATGGCTTATTATAATGAAACAATAGAATTATCTGCAAAGCGTATTCAACCACTAATTAGTTATTTTCATAAAGACTCCAGACCAGATAAGTTTGCTGGAACTTCACTAACAGGCGTTCAGCCATATATGGGAACTGCAATCCCCAATTTAAATGGTAGTGTTGTATTTACTGACCTTGCTAGGAAAGAAGATTCTCGGCCACCAGTAAAGGGTGTTTTAGCATATACTAAAGCTGGTACAGACGGTAAACATACTGACTTTCATGTTATTGAAACCAATTATGATTTTGGCACGCAAGCAGCTTATTATATGAGTTTAGGAACAAATTTGGATCAAACTAGGTTATATTTAGGAGTTTACAGTTCTATGAAAGTAACTGATTTTAACAAAGGTACCATATTTGAAATTATTCCTTAATACGATATACACTCGTAGTTTAATCATACAAGGAATTCACTTTGTTTTAAAACGTACAATTTATCCCCCTAAAAACTTTTTTGTATAGTAACTCATAACAAGTAGAAAGCAGCTCATAAACCAATAGTGTATGAATAAGATAGAAAGTGATAAATTAGATATCTTTAGGGGGTATTTTGATGAATCGGTTTGTACGTTATTGGTGTCAACTTATGATAGAGAATGATGCGAACTTTGTTCATACAAAAAAATTGTCCCTAGCAAATAAGCTAGTCATTACAGCTTTAATGAGTGCTTTGGCCACCATGTTTCAAGCAGCAGGTAACTTAATTCCTGGTATAGGGTTATTCATTAGCCCATTTGCGACATTACCAATTTTTTTGGCTATTTGCTACTCTATTCGTGAGGGAGTACTTTCTTATCTTCTTACTATTCTCCTATTATTTATTATTGAGCCAAGTGAACTAATTGTTTTCCCCTTTACTACAGGTTTATTAGGTATAGCCTTAGGACTTTCCTTTATACAATTCAAGAGGAGAATTTGGGTTGTTTCCTTTTCTTCGATTTGTCTACTTATAGGAATTATGATTGTTCTAGATATTTTCCGTTTTCCAGTACTTGGTCCTACTATTTATACAACTATGGATATAAAAATTATTTTATCAATATTTATACTGAGCTTTCTATACTGCTGGATCTATGCAGGGCTTTGTAGAATATTGTTGAATAGAGTATATAGAGTATGGTTTTAACACTTGTATAGAATGGAGACTTAAAACATGTATAACGTTGCAATTAGGAGACCAAATTCGGATGATTTAGAGGAACTACACTTATTTTTCCGTATAGTTATTACGAATACATATAAAGACGAAGGATTATCACAACTATTGGATGACATAGAAAATGAAATTAACATGAAAAAGCAATATTTGAAAACAGATTTTGATAGTAATGGAGAAAAACGTTACTTTTTATTAGCAATTGATACAAATAACGATAAAATCATTGGAACAATTGAAGTTGGTCCAGCAAGTACGTTGATTAATAGTTGTACAGGCGATGTACTTAAGGATTTGTATGAAATAGGAACTGTTTTTATACTGCCAGAGTATCAAAAAAAGGGTATCGGAAGTTTGCTACTAAACACAATGTTTCTTACGTTACTTAGCAGAGGAATAACAGAATTCTGTTTAGATAGTGGCTACAAAAAAGCGCAAAGTATATGGACGAAGAAGTTTGGAGAGCCTAGTTATGTACTAAAGGATTACTGGGGAGAATCAAGTGATCATATGATTTGGAAGAAGAGTTTACATGATACACCTATAATATTTGAATTATAAAATGAAATATGCCTCTTAGCGTAGCTTTTCTTACATATGTATGCTATTATTTATCTTTATAATAAAAGAGGACGTGAATGAACTTGATTAAAATTAATATTCCTGAAGCTGATGTTTCAATTACTGAACGTAAACAAGTTATTAAAGGAGACGAGCCAATAATCACTCCAATTAATGGTTTTATCGATTTCCACTTGTTCCCTAGAGATAAAGGCGGCATTTTTATGTTTTACAATATTAATGACGAACTTCTTTTCGTAGGTAAGGCTCGTAAAATTAGACAACGTATTAAGAAGCATTTTGAAGACAATGTTTCACCAATTAAAAATCACCGTGATGAAGTATACCGCATTGATGCATGTATCGTAGAAGATCCAACAGAAAGAGAAATTTACGAAACATATATCATTAATGAATACAAAGCAAAATATAACGTTGATAAAGTATTCTATAAATAAGTAATAAAAAAACAATCCTAGCACACATACTGGGATTGTTTTTTATTTAAAATTAGTCCTCATATTTTTCTCCTTTTTTCAAATGATTTGCAACAATAAAGCAGCATACACCTATACATATAAGTACAATTCCAATCGTTTTATGTTTTCCCTCAAAGAAAGGAATATCAGAAATAACATTTGTCATACATAACCCAACGAACACAAGAATAGGTCCTATCCACAGTAATATATTGCCTAATTTCGTATGTTGCCACATAGTAATCCTTCGCACCTCCTTTTACATATATATCCATAAAATAAAAGTAAATTCATAGAGAAATATAGTTTTTTTCATATCAAAAATTTACCCTTCATATATTGGTACAAGCAAACAAGAAAGGGGACCATCATGAATTGGTTAGAAGCTTTTATATTAGGGATTATACAAGGTTTAACAGAGTTTTTACCGATAAGTAGTACAGGACATCTTTATTTAGGAAGACATTTGTTTCAATTAGATGAAGCAGGATTGTTTTTAGATACGATGCTGCATATTGGCACTTTACTTGCGTTGTTTATTTATTACAAAAAAGAATTTATATATTTAATCAAAAATCCATTATCAAAACTAATGCTACTACTTATTGTCGGAACGATACCCGCAGTTGTAATCGGATTGTTATTTAAAGACTTTTTTGAGGATATTTCAAAAACAGGTATTACGATTGGTTGGGAGTTTTTAGTGACTGGATTCTTTCTCTACATGGCGGATAAACAAAAGAATGGTCGTAAAAAAATGGACGACATTACATATAAAGACGCATTTATCATCGGTTCATTTCAAGCGGCTGCTATTTTCCCAGCAATTTCTCGTTCTGGTATGACAATCGTCGCTGCGTTATGGAGGAAGTTAGACCGCGAAACTGCTGCTTACTTTTCCTTTTTATTATCAACGCCAGCTATTGTCGGAGCTATCATTTTGCAATTTGTAGATGTTTTTCAAGGGAAAGCAGAATCTATTTCTAGTACATCTTTAATTGTCGGAACGTTATCAGCTGCGTTTTTCGGTTACATAGCCGTTTCATGGATGATTCAATATTTAAAACGTCACTCCTTAAGAGTATTCGCGTATTACGTATGGGGATTAGGTATTTTAATTTTAACGTTGCAATTTACTGATGTATTTTAAGTATAATGATAAAGAAGTTAATTAGTTTAAGATCCTGTTTCATTCATACAAAGCAGGATCTCTTTTTATTAAGGGGGAAAACATGTTTAATAAGGCTATCGTTATTGGCGGAAGTATGGCAGGAAAGCTCGCAGCAAAAGCTCTATCAACTTCTTTTAAAGAAGTAATCATTATAGAAGCTGGTGAAAGATGGGATGGAAAGTCTTCGAGAAAAAGAGTTCCACAAAGTAATCATCCTCATGTGTTATTAAAAGGTGGAGAAAACGCAATTGAAAAATTGTTTCCTACTATTACGAATAAATTAATAGAAGCAGGTAGTATCGTAAATAACTTTACTCGTGATTTAAAATGGCATCAATTTGGTTTATGGAAACAGCAATTCACAGGAGAAGTACATATGATTCAACAAAGTAGGTTTTTGCTTGAATGGCATATTCAAAAACGAATACATCAAATTCCAAATATCACCAGTAAATTTGGGACACTGGTTGAAGGATTATTAGTAGATGAAAAGATTAACAAAGTATGTGGAGTAAAAGCTAAATGTTTAGAGACAGGCACACAAGAAGAAATACAAGCAGATATTGTTGTTGATGCAAGTGGATTTAGTTCAAAAAGCATATCGTGGTTACGTGAATACAATATCGAAGTGCAAGAAGAGAAAGTACGTATTGATTTATTTTACGCAACTAGAATGTTTAAGCTTAAAGAAAATGAGAAATTAGACTGTTGTAATATGCTAATGTCTCCAAGTTTTCCTGACAATCCGTATGGTGTTCTTATTCAAACGATTGAAGATAATCGTTATTTTGTTACTTTCAGCGGATATGCAAATGAGAAAGCACCACAAACAGATGAGGAATTTTATAAGTTTGCTGAAAATCTATCAATTTCTAATGTTACGGATTTCCTAAATAAAGCGGAGGCAATTTCAGAGATCAAAACGTATAAAATTCCTTATCAAGTACGTCGGAGATTTGATCTCACTACAAATATGCCAGAAGGATTATTAGTCGTTGGAGATGCACATTGTCGTTTTGATCCTGTTTTCGGGCAAGGTGTTTCAGTTGCAGCTATGGAAGCTCACCAATTGCAGTTACTTTTACAAAGGAGACAAAAGCTCGATCATGCATTTACACAGCAGTTTTATAAAGAGACCGCTCATATCATACAAACTCCTTGGGAAATGACAACAACGGAAATATCACGTCATCCACAGCTAAAAAGAGAATTAACGATAAAACAAAAATTTCAGCTATGGTATACGAAACAAATATATCAACTATCTGCAACTGATTCTGATGTTTATATTCGATTAGTAAAAGTGATGAATTTAATTCGTAGTCCATTTCATCTTTTTCATCCGAAAGTGCTACTTGCTGTGTTACTGAAACGAAAGAAATAGCAGGAAAATAGTTGATTAAAAAAGAATATATAACAGTTAGTAGATATAGAAGGAGTAAATGCGATGAAAATATACATAGAACAATTAAAGAAACACGATGCTAAAGATTTATTTACGTTTGAACTTACGAATAAATCTTTTTTCGAAACAATGGTACCAAATCGTGGCTCGCAATATTTTGATTTTGAATATTTTCAAAAACTACTAGACGATTTATTAATAGAACAGGCGGATGGAGAATCTTATTTTTATTTAATTTGTAACGAAGAAAATGAAATTGTAGGACGAATAAATTTAGTAGATATAGATTCGGAAACTCGAAGCAGTTCGCTAGGATATCGAGTTGGAGAAAAGTTTACTAAAAAAGGAGTTGCAACTGCAGCTGTAAAATTAATTTTAGACGTAGCGAAAAATAAGGAAATTAATGAGATTCATGCTAAAACAACTTCTAATAATCTCGCATCACAAATTGTATTAGAAAAAAGCGGGTTTTCTTCTTATCATAACGAAGCAGATACAACATCTGTAGAATTAAATGGAGAACATGTGAATTTTGTACATTATATTTGGAGAAATACTTCGCGTTTATAATAAGGGGGACTTATTCATGAATGATTTACGTTATCCAATTGGGCAATTTACATACAAACGTCCTATAACTGAAGAAATGATTGATACATGGATTCAAGAAATTGAAAATTTACCTAATGAACTAACGAAGGCAATCAAAGATTTAGATCAGAAACAGTTAGACACACCATACCGCGTTGGCGGATGGACAGTTCGTCAAGTAGTCCATCACGTTGTGGATAGCCATATGAATAGCTATATACGCTTTAAATTAGCACTAACAGAAAAAAATCCAACGATTAAACCTTATAAAGAAGAGAAGTGGGCAGAATTACCTGATTCTAAATTACCAGTAGATGTTTCACTAGTAATGTTAGATTCATTACATAAAAGATGGGTTAACCTTTTATATTCTTTAGAACTTGAAGATCTGGAAAAGACATTTAACCATCCAGAGACTGGTGAAACAAAACTTGCTGCTGCAATAGGACTATATGCATGGCACGGACGTCATCATACAGCTCATATAACTTCATTAAGAAATCGACTAAATTGGTAACATGGATATTACTTTAGAGAAGGCAACAGAAAATGATGCAGCAGTTTTATTTCAAATGCAAATAGACTCATTTAGCCCTTTATTAAATAAATATAAAGACTATGAAACAAATCCAGCAAATGAATCCATTGAAAAAACTATTTTAAGGATAAATAATCTTAGCAGTAACTATTATTCGAGCCTTGTTGGAGCGATATGTATATCTCAAAAAGAAATACCATTTAAATTTTGGATTAGTCCAATGTTCATTCATCCAAACTATCAAGGGAAAGGAATCGCTCAGAAGGTACTTATTTTAATCGAAGAGATGTTTCCAGAAGCACGAAGTTTTGAACTTACTACGATTTTAGAAGAAGAAAGAAATTGTTTTCTATACGAAAAGATGGGATATAAAAGAACGGAAGTAATAAAGAAATTAAATGATAAAACTACACTTATTTATTACAAAAAAGAAAGGTAAAGCATTTGAAATACGCTTTACCTTTTTATGTTATTTAAGATTAAATATACAAATTTAATGCATATTCTTCCAAAATACTCGGGTTAGTAATTTAGAAAGTGAATAAACATACGAAAAGACGTTATTTTGTCGTATAGGTTACTAACGCTTTTTGAATGCTTAAAACACTATCGTCACCTTTAAATTCCTTCGTAATTGGCGTACTCAAACTAGATACCCAAATTTTAAGCTCAGCATCTAAATCAAAATGCCCAGCTGTTTCAATGCTAAATTGTGTAATGCTTTTATAAGGGATAGAATGATACTCTGTTTTTTTACCTGATATCCCTTGTTTATCTACTAAAATAAGACGACGATTTGTAAATACGATTAAATCACGAATTAATTTATAAGCATGTTCAACTTTCTCATCTTCTAACATAATCTTCTCTAAATCACGTTCTACACTTTCTGTACTCGTATTTGATGCATTTCCTAAAATACCGCTAAATAAACCCATAGGAAATTCCTCCTCCATTATTTGTGGAATGTGTTACTTATATTGTACCATGCTATTTACTAAGAAATTATGATATTACTTTAGTAGTTTCTGGTTATTATTGCAATTCATTTATATAACCTCATCTTAATATCTTATGCTAATATGTAAGTAAGAAAAAAGAAGCAGAGGGATATAGCATGAAAAATATCGGTTTAGTATTAGAAGGCGGAGGAATGAAAGGTTTATATACTGCAGGCGTACTCGAATATTTTATGGAAAAGAACTTATTCTTCCCTTATGTAGTCGGCGTATCCGCTGGAGCTTGTATGGGAGCCACTTATTTATCACGTCAAAAAGGGAGAAATAAAAAAGTAAATACAGAGCTAGTAGCAGATCATCGTTATATATCTTATCGAAATTTGATTCGAAAACGTGAATTATTCGGAATGGATTTTTTGTTTGATGAAGTACCTAATAAAATTGTACCATTTGATTTTCAAACTTTCTTAAACTCAGATGAACAGTTTGTTATAGGAACGACTGACTGCGAATCAGGACAAGCTATTTATTATAATAAAGCAGAACATGGAAATGATATTTTAAAAATCATTCGTGCATCTAGCTCAGTGCCTTTTATAGCACCTGCTGTAGAATATGATAATCGAAAATTGCTAGATGGAGGAATTATAGATCCTATACCGATTTTAAAAGCTCAAACTGATGGTTATGAAAAGAACGTTGTAATTATGACAAAACCAGAAGGATATGAGAAGCAGCGAAATAAATTTTCTGGACTAGCTAAAATTTTATATAGGAAATATCCGAATATCGCAGAATCTTTAGTAGAACATTATCGTTTTTATAATGAGACGATATCTTATATGCATCAAATAAAACAAAAAGACAACTTTTATATTATTCAGCCTAGCGTACAGCTTCCAATAAGCGGAATAGAAAGAAGTAAAGAAAAGCTCGTTAATTTATATAATCTTGGCTATACAGATGCTCAATATCATTATGAAAAATTATTAAGTTGGATAGAGAAATAAAGGGGTGGAAAGTTGAAGTTAGGAAAAAGGGTTATTTTTAATGAATTGCAGAAAATGCCTAGTCTGCTGTATAAACCGTTTCCGAATTGTGACATTCGAAAAATACGAAAAGATTTTAATAATATGTTTACAGAAGATGATTGTATAAGCGCTGATTTAAATTATTATTGGATGCATACAGCAGGTACTTTAAGTTACGTGCTTAATAATAATGAACAGGAGATTGTGTTTAATCAAATAAAGTGGCTAAGGATATCGTTTTTCGAGTGGTTTCCGCAATATCGTTTTCTAGAAACAGAAATTGTTACGTATCCCATTTTGTATAGAGATTTCATGAATTATGAAAAGACCCGAAAGCTATTACTTTATTACCTTACTGTTTAAAAACGTACAAGTTATGCTACTTGTACGTTTTTTGTTCATAAAATATACAATATTAACAACTTGTCCATGTAGGTATTTTAACGAGAAAAAAGAAGTACATATAGAGAATGTGTGAGGGAGGAGACAGAAGTTTGTTAGCCGTTTTCCTTTCAATTCATGTCCAACTCAAATATTTCGAGTAAAATTCGCTTCTAAATGGTATTATCAAATATCAAGAAAACTAATTTAGAAACGAAGAAGGGACAGGTTTAATATGGAAAACGTATCAAATGTAGATAAAGTAGAATCAATTAAATCTTTACAGTCAACAATCCGTAAACTTGAAAATGCACTATCTCAGATGACTCAAAAAGGCTCAAACACTACTTTAGTGAAAAAAAGACTCAAAGCAGCTAGTATCGGCTTAGCTATGTTAGAAAGTATTTGGAATGAAGAAACCCATCATTACACGCAAGAGGATTTAGCAGACGCTCGAAATGTTCTAATTGGTTTGCTTCCATCAATTGAAAAGATTTATGTTAAGTCAAAGCTCGGGAGTCCTCAAAGAACTCTTTTAGAAAGAAGAATAAAATCATTGGAACTTTCTATTCAAGCAATTGATCATTTTTCTAATCAATAACTTCTCTAAACACATAACTTACGACTACTTTTATATAGGGATTCTAATGAAAAAACTACATATAGAATACTACAAAGGAGGAAGAGAGGTGACTACAATAATCAGTCCTAAGTTAGAGAAGCTTAAAAATCACTTAAAGAATGGAAATGAAAAAGCTCTTTATACTTTTTTGCATGAAATCAAGTCAAATCATACACCACTTATAGAACAATGTCCTATAGATAATCAGTATAAGCTTATAACGTATATATGGTTAGGAGACCAAAAAACTGAAAATGTTTATGTATTCGGTAGTTTTCCTGGTTGGGATCTGTCTGTAAATCAATTAAAACGATTGTTACAGACAGATATATGGTATGAAACGTTTAGGACGGATAAGAGTTTTATTTCAACTTACTATTTTTCAGTAAACGATTTTTTCCAAAATGAGTGGATAAAGCGTAGTGAACAGTACGAACTAGACCGATTTAATGGAAAAACATTTGGAGAAGGTGCTAATAAAGCATCTGTGTTAAATATAGGAATGGAAGTACAGTATAGCAGTCGTTTTCCTTCAAATGATTATCCATCCGGAAAGATTGAAACATATTCTTTTTATAGTTCGATTTTAAATAACACACGCAAAATTCATATTTATACGCCTCATGATTATTCTCACACTTCACATCTTCAAGAACTTCTCATTGTATTTGATGGGAATTCATTCATTAATGACCTTTCAATCACAAAAACACTTAATTATTTAATTTACGAAAAAGAAATCCCATCTTGTATTGCTGTTGCTATAGATCCTGTCGATCGATTACAAGAGCTAACTTATAACGATAAAATGAATTCATTTTTAACAAAGGAATTACTTCCATGGATTCAAACTAAATATCGTGTGTATCAAAAAGCAAAACATACAACAATTGCTGGTTTCAGCCTTGGTGGCTTAGCAGCTTATTATGCAGCACTTCAAAATCCACATATTTTCGGGAATGTGTTGTCAATGTCTGGATCCGTACATTGGAAAAAGAATGATTATGAAAATGCAATTCCATGGATTGAAAATCAAATTTCATCAATAGATTCTAATGCGACTCATCTATATTCTTACATAGCAGTAGGTGAACTTGAAAACGAACCTCTTTTAACGGCCAATAGACGGCTATATAAAGCTTTAGAAGAAAAGAAACACCAAACCATTTATGAAGAGTTTCAAGGTGGACATGATAGCGTGTGGTGGCGAGAAAAGCTATTCGATGGATTAAGGACATTAGAACTTACAAAAACGACAATAGAAAATAAAAAGGAGAGAGAATCTATGAATCAAGAAGAGCTAGATAAAAAACTAAAAAAGCAAGAGATTTTAGTGAAAGACGAGAAAGTTTGGTCCTATACGTATGAGGATCATATTAGTTCTATCGTTAAAGAGGCGGAAAAGAAAGGGTCTTTCGATCATTTACCTGGTAAAGGGAAACCTCTTAATCTTGATAAAGACCTTTCGTACAATCCTGAAAAGCAACTGTATAGAACTTTGAAAAATAATCATGTTTTACCTAGGTGGATTGAGCTTTCAAAGGAAATTGATGACTTAAAAGAAAAACTAAAAGAAAATACAAATACTGCAGAAGCAGCGGATTTAATTCGAACTATTAATAAAAAGGTTTTAGAACATAACCTACTTTGTCCACCAAGTGCGCAAAAAACGAGGGTGAAAACGGACTTTTAACCATTTTTAATGAAGCTATCTCTTGCTATATAATTAAGTAAGGCATTTTCAATTTATTATGAAAGGGAGGCAATTGTGATGAAGAATACGTATCAACTTCAAATTCCGAAAGAACTAGAGCAGTATCGTAGTATTTTAGAAGAAAGTGTAAAACCGTATGTTAAAGTGTCTGGAACATTAGCTGAGACAACTCTTTTTGAAAGTAAGTTTGGTGGTTATCCGTATTTACCTATAGATCAAGAGCATCCTACAGATTCAAATGGGCAACCTATGCTGTTACTTGCGCAACTAAACTTTGCAGAAATGCCGCACGTTGAATATATGCCACAAAAGGGAATGTTACAGTTTTTCGTAAGTGCTGATGATGAGCTTTATGGAGCAGATTTTGATCTTCCAACAATCCAAAAAGACTTTCGAATTATTTATCATTCTACAATTATAGAAGATTTAAATAAGGTTATTACTGATTTTAGTTATTTAAACACTTTAGAATTAGAGGAATTTATCATACCTGAAGCAGCGAAATTAAGGTTTGAATTAGGCTATCAACCAGTAACGTCAAGGGATTATCGATTTGAAAAGATTTTTAGTGAAGATATTGATTGGGAAAAAATCGTTGATGAAGAAAATAATACAGAATTAGGCGAACTGTACGATGATTTATGTAAAGATCAAGGACATAAAATTGGGGGTTATCCATTTTTCACACAGACAGATCCAAGAGAATGGGAAGAAAAGTACCAACAACATGACATTTTATTGCTGCAAATCGATACTGACGACTCATTAAATATTATGTGGGGAGATTCTGGTGTTGCTAATTTCTTTATAAAAAAAGGCGATTTGTTAGATCTAGATTTTTCCAATGTTATTTACAATTGGGATTGCTACTAAAAATATATAAATGAAAATACTAGCAAGCTAAAAATCTTCCTGAAGGTGAGGGAGATTTTTTTATGTTAAAAATAAACGTTATGTTAACTAGAGTGTAGAACAATAGGAATAATAAAAGTCAAGCGTAAATAATAGGAATAGCAACAAATAATATAAATTTATAAAACGTGTGTAAATAGCAATAAATTCATTAAGTTAAACATAAAATAAAATTAGTAATTTATATTTTGTATAGAAATCATTTTTTCGTGTAAAAATTTCTTGCTGATCAAAAATGTTATTGATTCGTTAAATTTTAATAAATAATCGATTAAGATTTGCTGTGATAAATTTATAACTAAAAAACGATAAAAACTGTATAAATGCGTTTAAATAAGATTTTATGTGAATCTCACTAAAAATCTCTGTTTCGTCTCATTAAGTATAGTTTACTTGGATTTTGATACCTGATATTGCTTTGTTTCTATAACTGCCTATAATATATATTATGTTAACTAACTTTAAATAATAAACTTATTATAAATAAGTTTATTATTGTGATTACCCTCCCCTTGTTCTTTTTAATCATTCTATGTGATGGATTATTTAGTTGTTTGTTTTATAAGTTGTTGATGAAAATGTCTCCAGATATAAATTATATTTAAGACAATAAACAATGCAATTCGTTTTAACTGAACGCATTAAACGAATTGCATTGATATGATTACGGATAAGTTCTTGAAATTAGTTTGCTACAGCAATTGCTTCGATTTCAATTAAAAAGTTATCGTTAATTAACTTTCTAACTTCTACAGCTGAACTTGCTGGTGGATTTTTAATATCAATGTATTGATCTCGTATATCTCTAACAGTGGCCATTTGAGAAATATCTGTTAGGAAAAATGTTAATTTTACTACATCATTAAATTGTAATTCCAAAGTATCTAATGCACTTTTAATGTTTTCGAATACTTGTCGCGTTTGTGTAGCTAAATCACCAATGCCAACTATTTGACCATCAGTGTTAATTGCTACTTGTCCAGATATGTAAATTGTTCGTTTAGCGTTACTAACTTCGACTACATGTGAGTATCCAAAAGTTGGTGGCATCGTTTCTGGATTGATAAATTTCTTTTGCAAGGTGTCTCTCTCCTTTTTTATCAAGAAAATTGTAAAATCTATGTATTTACTATATTCAATCAATAAAATTAAGAATCCTTTATGATTTAAAAATAAAAAACCTTAGAATAGCTATCTTCATACCTATTCTAAGGTTTTTTAGGATTTTATATTTAGTTATCGCTAGTGGACATTGTTAAATTAATCTTTTCATAATCTCTTTTAAATTGATTATCATTTTTTAGCCAACGTTTGAAAGCCGATTCGCTTATTTCTAAATTTGAACAAGTTGTAGCATTACATTTATTTTTCATATATTCTTCAAGGAAATTTTGTTTTCTTTGTTTAACGGCAGTTTGAGTTTGTTTTAATTTTCGATCTTGTAATTGATCTAAACTCAGACTTTCTTTCTGAAACACTTCAAATTTTCTATGCAAATAAATATCTTTGTCTTTATAAATCCAATTTGAAAATAGTTGTATTGATTTTCTTCCAGATAAAATAACGCGATAATGTTTGTTTTGATTTAGTAAATCGGCTCGTAAATTGCGATTTTGAAGAATTTGATGTAAAGAATTCATAAAGTTATATGATCCACCTACGAAATTAACTGTATAAGTTTCATACTTGACGTAACCATCCCCATCAAAATACCCACGAACAAAATGATGCAAATATTCTTCTGGTACAAAAGGAAATTCGATGTTAAATGATTTACATGGCATAATTCCGTGTATGTTCATAAGGTCGTCTTTTATTGTTTTGCTATTAATATTTAGCATGTATACGCCTGTTTTTTTGTTTTGATAAAGTGGCTGGTTTGTTTTTAGTTCTTTTTTTATATTTTCTAAAATATAACTTTCTTTTTGAGATATACTGACACATTGATTTTCTTTCTGTATAACACCATCTGCTGCTATAAACCCTAAAATATAAGCCATGTTATTTGACCACGTTTTAAAATAATTTTCTGTTATGTCATACTTTCTCTTCCAGCTCCCTATAGCTCGCCTTGGAACGTTGCTGTCTGATAGAACCATACGAATATACCTTGCAGACACATTAGCAAACATCGCGATTTCTGAAGTACTTTCCCCTTCTGCATACATATGAATAATTTCAGCTTTAGATAGTTTACATTTTGATTTCTTTTTTTGCTCTATTTGCACTTACATCCTCTCCTTCCTTTCTTTTATTAGAGACATATTTTCTTCTATAGCATACAACGAAACATACGTTCTTTGTTACGTATAAGAAGGAATTTACTAAATAAAAACAATTTACATGTACTTAATAGTTTGTTTAGCTACTGCTGTGTGACTAGTACTTTATAGAAACGAATAATGAATTTGACGAATTTATGAAATGTACTTCATTTAAGATGGAAGATAAAATGATATAGTTTACACTACAAATAGTTACAATTACAACATACGTATATTGTTAAACGTAAAAAGGAGAACGAATGAAAAAGAAATATATAAATCAAATCGATACTGATAAATCAAATCGATACTGATGTAAGTTTTAAACCGAAAGATATTATAGGTTTAATGACTGATTACTTAAAAATGAAAACAAAGCTGCGTCCTATAAAGAATTTACCTATCGTTTTATCAAATAAAGATAATAAATCTTTAGAGAGTGTTACATGGTTTGGTCATTCTGCGTCTCTTTTAAAAATAGAAGGTAAAAAACTGTTATTAGATCCTATGCTTGGAGATGCTTCTTCCCCATTCCCAGTCTTTAATAGTAAACGTTATAGTGGTACGTTTTCTTTAGAACGTGAAGATTTTCAAGAAATTGATGCGATTATCATTTCTCATAATCACTATGATCATTTAAATTATAAAAGTATTATGCAATTAAAAGATCGTGCAAAGCATTTCTATGTTCCGACTGGAGTTGCACAATATCTTATTAAATGGGGTGTTTCACCTAATAAAATTAGTGAACATAATTGGTGGGATGAAATTACGTTTGATAATATTAAGTTAGTTTGTGCTCCTGCAAGACATTTCTCTGGACGAAGTATGACAGATAGAGATTGTTCGTTATGGTGTTCATGGCTTATTCTTGGTCAAGAAACTAAAGTTTTCTTTAGTGGTGATAGCGGTTATGCCCCTCACTTTAAGGAAATTGGTGATAAATACGGTCCATTTGATCTTACGTTAATGGAATGTGGACAATATGATCCCAGGTGGTCTGCGATTCATATGTTGCCTGAAGAAACGGTACAAGCTCATATTGATGTAAAAGGAGAGTTACTTCTTCCGATTCATTGGGGTGCTTTTACATTAGCATTACACGAATGGAGTGACCCGATAGAACGTGTTACGAAAAAAGCGAACCGTTTAGGAGTTAAAGTTACAACGCCTCAAATTGGTGAATCTATTACGTTAAAATCTAAAGACTATCCTTCATCAGCTTGGTGGAGAAAAATATAATTATAAATATAAATAGAGCGAACTCTCTTATATGGAATTCGCTCTATTTTTGTTTTAATGCTTATTTCACTATATTTGCTTTCCCACTATCTAAAACTCTATTTGCTGGTATACTGGACATTTCAATAATTGTATTCATGCTTTTATCAGTTAGTTCAATAAGTTCGTTTTCATGTTTTATTTTATTCAAATCCCACACCATTCCATGAATCTCATTATGCTGTCCGCTTACCCTTACAATACTTTTCGTTTTATTTGAAGGCTGTATTTGAAGGTTTGTAAATTGGTTCCCGCTAATTTCATTTGGTATTGTTACATTACTATCCAAATAAATCATATTTACACAATCTTCAAGAGAGAAGTTCATAAAACGGTTGGCATTTATCCATGCATGTCCAGATTGTGGTTTCTTTGCTACTAATTTTAACCCCGTTTCCATCCCTACAACTTTTATATTTTCAAAATTAATATATGAAATTTCATTTTCCTTCCCACCAGAATACAAAGAAATGCCGGTACCTTTATTCGTTTCTGTCCAATTGATAATATTTATATCTTTTATTTGTGTTTTGTGCCAAGTGTTATAGTACTTATTTTTTCCATCCAAATAGATTACTTCTGAATTGAACTTGGGATCATCGATAGCTATATATGCTCCTTCTATAGAAGCATTCTTTTCTAGCTCAAGAACCCTAAAGTTTCCCTCAACGACAAATTGTGTTCCATAACCAAATAATAATTTTACACCTTTTTTAATAACGATCGGTGACGTGATTTTATATTTTTTATCATCAAGCAATACAGTTTTAATTTTACCTGACTCTGCTTTATTAATAGCAGATTGTATTTTGTTTGAATCATTTTTACCTTTAAATTCCTCTACATACACCTTATCATTTTTAGCTAAACCTTCTTTTTTGTTGTATTGATAAAAAGCAATAGTAATTAGAACGATACCTATAAGTAAAATAATTATTTTCTTCATCACACTCATCCTCATATAAATTTTCTCCTTAGCTACTCTTCGAATAATCTATGGCTTTTATATTTAGGTGATAATTACTTTGCTGTGTATGATAGATTACAATTCTTACTTTTTATAATTGAATTATATTATCTATAGAGCTGTCCTGCTTAGCTAATTCTTTATTCCTATAATCTATTAATTTATGATTAGATAAAACAAAATTGTGCTCTAATATTAATTCATTGTGGAGCACTTCAACTAAAAATTTAGGTATCATCTCTCCTACACCGTAATTATAATCACTAAGAATCCAAGAAATCTCTTTCCAATCTAGAATTCCTTCAGTAACTTTTTTTGGAGTGTGATATGTAAATTTGTCAAGTAGCTCTACTAGATAAACATACATACCGCCAGAATATGAAGAATCCTCCCATTTAATAATGCCTTTAAATTGGATTTGGTCCTGCTTAATTTCTATATTAGTCTCTTCTTTTATTTCGCGAATCGCATTCTCTAAAGGTGTTTCTCCCTTTTCTATTTTTCCTCCTACCCCATTCCATAGTCCTTTTACAGGGTCATATTCCCTATTTAGCATCAGTATTTCTTCATTTCGTTTAATAAAACATAATGTATGCTTGTACATAATGTGATACCTTCCTTTGTTCCTAATAAGTTCTTACTGGTGATATAAGATGTACTATTGCAGATTGTTCTCCTGCCTCAATCAATATCGGTCTCATAGAGCCACCAAAGCTTAAAGTAATTGTTTCTTCTTTTATTGCCTTCAAGGCTTCAACCATAAAACGTCCATCGAAAGATATATTTAATTGTTTTTCACCACGAATGGTATCTATTTGTTGTGTCTCAGATATTTTTCCGATTTGAGAAGCATTAGAAGAAACTTTAATAGTGGATTCATTGATGATTTCTAAGTTGACGTTGTTATTCGCCCATTCACTTGCTAATAAACTTGAACGATCTACACCTTGTAATATATTTTTTCTATCTATGTTAATAACAGTTTGAAATTCATTTGGAATGAGTGTAGAAATATTAGGATATTTCCCTTCGATTAGTCTTGAATATAATGTAGTTGTGCCGAATGTAAAAATAATGTGACTTTCTGAAAGATAAATAGAAACGAATTCTAAATTGCTGTTCATTAATTTTAAAAGCTCATTAATGGTTGCGCTTGGTACAATACAATTCGCTTTCATATTAGTAGAAATTAGTGTTTCACGTATAGCTAGTCTATGAGAGTCAGTTGCAGCGCAAATTAATTTATTATGGTCTAACTCGATATGTACTCCGGTAAGAACGGGTCTAGATTCATTTTTTGCTACTGCAAAGACTGTTTGTTTAAACGCATCAATCAATTGTTTCGTTTCTATTTTTATTTCTGCATGATCGTCTATTTGTGGTACGTTAGGAAACTCATTTGCTGGAAAGCCATTTAAGTTTAAAGTAATTTCTTCTGACTGTATGGTAATTGTTTGCTCATTCTGACTTTTTATTAATACATCGCTTGGCATTTTCTTTATAATTTCAATAAAGTATTTTGCAGGTACAACAATAGTTCCTGCTTTTAAGATAGTCGTAATTCGTTCGTCTTCTATGGAACTTGGTATAAATTTTTCGATGAAAATATTCGAGTTACTTGCGATTAAAGTAATACCAGATTGATCTGCTGTTATTTTTATGCCAGATAATATAGGAATGAAAGCTTTTGTCGATATGGCTTTACTTACATCTGAAAGTGCTTGTGTGAAATGTTTGTGATTAACGATAAACTCCATTTTTTCCCCCGCCTAAAATGAAATAATATTTTTATGAAGATTGATGAACGATAGTTCCATTAAAAACGTAAGGTACCGTTTCTTTCTTTTTTAACATATTTAGCAAATGTTCCGGAATACGTAAATGCGGTGCTGCTACATGTAATTCCATCCAAGTAATCTCTTCAATTTCTTTTGGCCTTGTTATATTTGTTTCCCCGCCAATTATTTCACCTAAAAAATTAAAGAATATTGCATGGTGTCCTCTCTCCTCGAAAAAAGCTTCGCTAATGTAACAAATCCCTTTTACACATATATGTAACCCTGTTTCTTCTTTCACTTCCCGAATTACTGCCTCTTCTAATGTTTCCCCAAATTTAACTGCGCCACCTGGTAATGTGTAATAAGAACCATTTTCCCCTTTGTTTTTTACCATTAAGATCTTTTCGTTCGTTTTATCGTATAAAAGCGCATATGTAACATTTACTTTTTTCATCTAAGTCCACCTCTAACAATAGGAATTTTCTGTCTTTTTACATTCTACCATTTAATCGCTTTAAAATATAAAAAAGTTAATTGAGTATTTCATTTAACTGCTCTTTGCAAAGTTTATAATCAATACCCTTCATTTCTATATAAAAAGAGCGTATTTTGAAGATGATCATTCAACGTACGCTCTTTATGCTATGATTGATTCAATTTTGGATTCTATATTCTATATACTTGATAACCTTTTTTCTAAATAGTAATGATTGTGTCCTTTCGGGTAATCTTCACTCACTCCAATTACTCTATACCCATGCTTCTTATAAAAATCCGGTGCTTGAAAGCTAAAAGTATCTAAATTGATTAGCCTACATTCTTTTTCAATTGCAAATTCTTCAATAAGTTTTATTAACTTAGTTCCATAGCCTTCGTGTCTATATTCTTCAGAAACCCACAGGAAATCAACATGTACGTGGTGCCAAAATGTAATTGCAGTTATACCGCCTACTATTTCTTCATTTTCATTTTTCACTATAAAACTAATTTTTTCTGAAAGTTTTTTTTCTTCATCTAAAATATGTTTTTGATTATATTCAATTACTTTTTCTCTTATGTAATCACTATCTTCCTGGACCCACTGTTTTACTATTTTCATTTTAATTATCACGCTCCTTTTATGGTATCTATTCAATTTAATAATCGTAATGTCCTGTCTAACTTAGTAGTTGTAGAGCCTAATACAATTGTTTCATTTCACTAAAATAAAGAAAAGCCCTACTACATTTCATCTGTAATAAGGCTTTATACATTGTTCAATCTATTTTAATTAAGGCGTCCGTCAGTTCAACATTTTAATAAAATAATGCTATTGTATTACTGCGAAAAAGAATGAATATTCCTAAACCAATTAAAACAATTGGAACTATAATATGACAATTTTTCTCAAGTGCTTTAGCTAAAATATGAGCTCTTATCAATCTGTAGCTAATAAAACACCATATTGCTATCATGGAAAAAAAGATAATTAATGTAACGATATTTGCTTCCAAGGTTTGACTAGCGAACATTGGTATATAAATTGAGATATTGTCAGCTCCATTAGCTAATGTAATCGCAGCTACTTTAAATAATGAACCAGAAGCGTTATCAATGACTTCATTACTTTTATTAGAACGATGCGATAAAAGTCCTTTAACACCCATATAAATTGGTACGAATCCTAATAATCCGATCCACGATATAGGAATGAAAAAAGAGCTTAAGGAACCAATAATACTTAGAAAAATAATTACACTAAACCCCAAATATTGTCCAATAACTATATAAAGTTGTTTCATCTTAGTTTTCCCCTGGAAAGTTCTATCTTCTTCTCCTGTCTTTACTTGTGAAAATAAAACAAGGAGTATAAAAATATCATCAATATTTGTTGTAGTGAATGTCACAACAGAAGAAATTATGGTTGTAACCAATATAAGCCAACTACCTTCATGATAAATTTATAAGAAAATAATGGTCTATGAATAAAGTGCATATTCCATTACAAAGTTGGTTAACTTTAATTTTCTAAATGTTTTTTAACAACATTTTAGTTCCTTTATAAAACAATATGAATATTCTACTAATCTGCTACTTGATCCCTTAAGAAATAAACAACTTTACTGCTTCTCAAATCATTTCACTTTCAATTAAGTAACGCCATTCTTCCTACACAATAATAGGTTACATAATAAATAAAAAGAGAAAATTAAATGTTTTGTAATAAAAAAGAGCCCTTTATTAGGACTCTTTTTAGTATTACGCTACTTTTCGATGTAAATGCTTTATTTCCTTTTTCTTCTCTGCTTTTGGTGGACGAATTAATATCGAGATAATGAAAGAAATAACGCTTAAAACACCAATTGTAATAAAGGTCGGTTGAAATCCACCAAGTAATGCTCCAATGAATGAACCTGCAAGTGCACCGAATCCGAACCCTTGATATACAATCCCATAATTTGTACTATGGTTTTTTAAGCCGAAAAAATCTCCAACAATAGCTGGGAATATTGTGATATTACCACCAAAGCAAAAGGCAACACTTGCTACACAAGCGAAATAAATGCCGTAATTTAGTGGAATGAAACTTAAAGTAAAGACTGACAATCCAATAATAATAAACGTTGCAGAGACAATTTTCATTCGACCAATTTTATCTGATAACGTTCCAAGAATGATTCTACCTACTGTATTAAAGATTGCAATCATTGCGACGGCGTTAGCGGCAGTCGCTGCGCTAAGTCCAACGAGCTGTACCCCAATATCTTTTACCATACCGATTAAATACAGACCACCCATACACGATGTGAATAGCATAAAAAACAAGAGATATACTTGTTTCGTTCGTATCATTTCACGAGGCGTATAATCATTGTGTAATGTTTCAGTTACGGCGTTACTTACTATTGCTTCACGTAAGAAGAATGATCCGGTTAATACTAAAAGTAAAACAATGATACCCCAATATAAAAATGCCTGTGATACACCAAGACTATCGATAAGACTTCCGTTTATATATCTAAAGATTAAGCTACCCATTCCATATGCAGAAACAGATATTCCAGAAATAAGGCCTTTCCGATTTGGAAACCATTTAATTAAATTAGATAGTGATGTAATATAAGCAGTTCCGTCTGCATAACCAACAACAACACCTGCTAATAAATATAGTAATGGTAAGGAAGAAACTTGTGAACTAAGTATTAAACCGAGTCCCAGAACAATCCCTGCAGTAGCGATGAGTTTACGAAGTCCTAATTTTTGCTGTAGCTTTCCTGCAAATAAAGTTGAAAATGATAAAGAAAAGCTTGTTATGGAGAAAGTTATCGCAACGGCATTGAGGTTCCATCCAAACTTACTGACCAGGGGCTGATTAAATAAACTCCATGTATAAATTGTTCCAAGGCCAATTTGAACAATGATTGTACCTAGAACAATTAGTAACGGATTTATTGAATTTTGTTTCATACTAACTGTCCCCTTCTTTTATCTTGACATGAATTTTCACAGTTAGTATATCCATCATAAATTGCAAGATACTGTACGGAAAATGGTAATTAAGTTCATATACACAAAAAGACACTCCATTATGAAGTGTCTTTTTGCAGGTTATATTAGATTTACTTAAAGAAAGCTTTGTTAAGATAAGACATTTTCAAATGCTTATGTATATAGGATATCAAAAGATTTCTTTCATGTGATGGGACTTAAGATGTATTTTTTATTCGATATTTAGTCGGATGAATAAAAATTAGTATTCAATTTCATCAAAATCCTTCGGCTGCGGTACAGTTTGCATATTAGCTGCGTCTTTAGGATCGCTATAAATCGCATTTTGTTCTGTATTTACATCTTTAATGTTTTGCTTTTTGTTTTTATTTATTTTATCTTTCATTTTCTTTCACTCCTTTTCATTATAGGAGTAATTATGCCCTATTACTGTTACGAAATGTATCAGCGACTAAATTGCTAAATTCACGTAAATAATATAAATAATTATCACCACCGTAGTTGTATCTTTTATTGTACATTTTTGCAACAACTACTTTATATTCGGGTATTACTAAAATAGTCGGTCCTGTAATCCCTAATATTTGATATGATCCTTTTGGAACGCGTTCACCAAGTTCACTTAATCTTGCAGGTTTATTTTGTACGAACCAAAACAAGCCATTTTGCGGTAAATCTTTGTTTATATATGTTGGACTCTGCAAACTTGTAGCGATTTTTATAACTTCTTGTGGAACAATTTGTTTATCATGTATCTTGCCTTGATTTAGATGAAGATTGCCCCACTGTGCAAATTCTCTAGCTGAGACAAACAAATTTTTTTCAGTACCGTCATCTACCGTACCAATTTCACTAATCGCTTCTTCATTTGGATTATTAACAACGTCAACTAAATTTTCATCTTGCTGTACTCTCCAACCTGTTTCTAGAAAATTAGCAGGTTTAAACACACGCTCTCTTAACAATTCAGGAAAACTTTTGCTATATAGCTGATAAATAAGATGTGTCATCATTCTTACATTAATATCTCTATAAGCCCAAGATTGTCCAGGTTCAAATTCACGAAAAATTTTTCCGTCATTCGTTTCTCCTAAACCGTGCGAATGAGTTACTAAATGTCTTATCGTTGTTTTACCAAGTAATACAGGATCGAAGTCTTTAAAATACTTTATCGCTTCATCATCAATAGAGTTTATTTTCCCCTCGTAAAGCGCATACGCTATCATTAATCCTAAATAACTTTTTCTCGCAGAAGCAACGTTGAACTGTGAAGATGCGGTTACTTTTCTATTACTTGATGTATTTGAGTGATATCCACTATAATGCTCTAGTACGATTTTGTTATCTTTTATAATACAAAGTGCTGTTGCAGAACTATGATTTTTTTCTTTAATATTCTCTACCCAAGAACTCAACTTATCATATGTATACAAATAAATCCCCCTTAATACGCATAAAAATTACAGCTTGAAAGAAAAGTGCAAAATAGTTTTCACACCTTTCTTTCAAGTAAATTAGCTTTGATGTTCTATACTTAAATGATCCACCAGTTCCAGCAATTAAAGCAACCGAAACATCCAGCGCATCCTATGCATCCGCCGCAACGACCTGCACAACCACCACATCTGCCGCCACATCCGCCACAGCGTCCACCACAACCTCCGCATCCGCCGCAACGACGTGCATCGTCTTGAATGTAGTAGTATGGATATTGACTTTGTTGTTGATCCCAATACACAACATTACCAGTTTGATAATCATTTAGGTTCAATGATTGTAGTTCTTGTTGAAATTGATTCATTATGAAACCCTCCATTTATAAATGTAAATTCCGCTCAAATATGAAAAGTAATATATTTTTGCAACCAAAGTAGAAACAAGGCTATAGACTAAATACGTACATCAACAAAATATGAAATTACTCTAGGTGATGTACCTTGTTTTTTAGCCTATTTTCTTACTTTCCTTTTGGCAGACGGATTTACTATTGATAGAGGCGTTTAAAAATTGCTAATCCAACAGTTTAATAGTTCCTCACTTAACTTTCTTTCTAGTAACTCTTTAACTGAAGGTGCTGGCATGATTTTATAAGTATGTAAAGCTTCTTGATTATAATCTATCCAGTGAAATGCTAAATGAGATTCTTTAGATTTTGGTACGAAATCAATATGTAACTCTTGTGAATCTATCTCAAAAATATGATTGATTTCATGGTGAAGAACTTCTTTATCTTGCCATTTGTTTTCTATGACTCCTAAAAATTGTTTTATACTACAATTTACTCCGAGTTCTTCTCGTATTTCTCTTATTAATGCATTCGCAGCTGATTCGCCAACTTCAACATGACCACCTGGTAAAAAATAATGATGGCCAATGTATTCAGCCACTAACAATTTTTTATCTTTAATCATAACAGCTCGTACAATATGATGAAATTTTTTTTTCAATTGTTATTCCTCCCATTCATTTACTTTATATTTGATTAAAATAGTCATTTAATATCGGGATAATATAAATCATAGGTGTTTCATACGGATGAATTTGGTTAATAACTTCAAGTGCATCCTTTACAAGATCCCGTTTGCACTTTATTTCAATTTTACATTCTTGCCCTTCACAAATCTGACCAATTTCCCCGTTAAAAGGTGATGCGCCTTTTAACGGTCTCCAGTATCCTTTCACAGAACTATAGGACAGACAATGATCATATTCTCCCGTTTTACAAGCACCAATTTTATTTAACTCATTCCTCAACATTTCAATGTATTCTTCAGGGATAAATACTTCAATTTTGACTTCAGTAAATTGCATAATTCATTTCACACCTTTGCTACATAATAATTAAACGAATAAGCGATATACTTGCTCACCATCATAATCATGTTCCAATGACTGAAAACCATAACGTTCATATAGTTTCTTTGCAGAGATATTATCTTTATGTACTGTTAATCTAATTTCTTTACACGCCTTATATGTATTTTTTATTAAATAGATACTTTCCTGTAATGCCGCTTTTCCGTAGCCATTCCCTTGCTGATTTTGATCGATAATAAATCCATTTATCCAATACATATCAGTTGTTTCTTTTACAACAGCATGCATAACAAAACCAACCATTAGATCGCCGTTGTATATCGCAAATGGTATATATTCTACATTGTCACCATCTGGTTTTATATATACCTTAGCAAGTGAGACTGCTACAGACGGAACAAATTTTCTTTGATTTTCTTTAACTTGTAACTTTAATGCATCTTCCCAATTCTCTCTCGTAACAACCTTTAACTGGATATTCAATATTGTAAGCTCCTTTATAAAGAGGATATATTTTAAATTCAACGTATTGAAATCATTCCCTTTTTCGCCAACAGCCTATAACATGATTTTTATAAAATCTTGAATAAATTTTTGTTCATCTATTTCTAAAGCTATACGGGCTCCTTTAGATATTGAACTAGGGCGAAAATCAGCAAATGTTTGTCCTTTCGTATCTCCGTATGTATCTACATTCACTGTACGGTGCGCAAATTCAAAAAAACTTGGGTTAACTAATCCACTTATAGCAACCACATCATGTAGCAAAGGACCTTCAATAGATGGATTAAGTTTTTGGTATGCAGATAAATAGTAATCATACATCGGTTTCATTATCGTATGAAATGGATTCTTTGAATTAGCTTGGATATAGCTAAATACATTTGGAGTCAACACAGCTTTATTAGTTACATTTAAAGGGAATATGAATAAATTCTTTGCTTGCTGAAAAACAATTTTACTTGCTAGAGGATCTCCATAGACGTTTGCCTCTGCTAACGGTGTAACGTTTCCTACTTCTAAAAAAACACCACCCATGAAATATATTCCTTTTACATTTAGCATTAAATCATTCCATAAATTAAAAGCAATTGCTAACGAGGTAGATCTTCCTACATCAACAATCGTTAAATCTTTTCCGTACTTTATAAGAATCGCAGCAATACTGCCAAAATTGTATATTGGAATAGATAATACTTTTTCTGGAACATGGATGGGACCTAATCCTTCTGCTCCGTGAATTTCAGGGTAGTACGTAGTAATTTCTTCTGTAAGTGGTTTTGTTGCACCGCTAATGACAGGAATGTCTTGTCTATTTGCTAACTGTAAAATATACGCTGCATTATGTGCAGCATGTATATGTTCAACATTTCCATATCCAGTTACAATACCGACAATTTCAATTTCGGGATGCAGTAAACCATATATAATCGCAAACGAGTCATCAATACCTGGGTCTCCGAAAAATAATACTTTCTCCAAGAAATACTCTCCCTTCACAAAAACATAGAGTCATCAATAACTATGTATATGAAAAAAGCAAGTATATCTATGCGAATTTTAGAATGGATAATGTTTTACAAAATATTAAAAAGGAACTAGCGTATGCTAATTCCTTTCTTGAGTAACCATTCTCAAATTTAATTAATTATCGTATCCTTCATAAATTGCATCATTTATTTGATTTTGTGTCTTTTTATTATCAGGTACAGGTTTCCACCAATTTCCTGTAATAAATAACATAGTTAATAAATTATAACTATCACTAAAATAGCTTTCTCTCTTATTCTTCATCCAATCCCATCCACTATTTACCCACTTCTGATTATTGCTATTTGTTATACTTGCAGAAACAAATGGCGAAACGAATACAGCAGTTGGATAACTACCAATATTGGATCCGTTTAATTGATAACCATCCACAATTTTAGAAGGATTTCCATTCGTTTTATTTTGAATCCATGAAGATACTTTATCAGAAATGACTTTACTTCGCTTCTCGCCGTACATCGCATAGTCCATTACAATTCTTAAAGGTACTCGACTAGCATTGTAATAATATGCATTTGTATATTCTGACTCATTTAAGAAGTCTTTAGGTGCGGGTTGTGGTGGGTTTTTTACAACAAAATCTGAAATAAGTCCTGTATTTGGAGAGTACTTATTACTAAATTGCGTATAAACATCGTACAAATTATTAATAACAGTGAGCCAAGTTTTATCACCTGTAAATTCATAAAATGCTCTAAGGTGTGACATCATCCAATCAGATGGTCTCGTATCAAGTGAACTTTTAGAATCCCAATCTCCTAAATTTAGTCGGCTATTATTTGTAACATTACTAGCTTTAATACCTTTTGTAATCATGTCTTGTGCTTCTTTTAAATAATTAACTGCTCCATTTGATCCCCACTGCTTGTGAGCAAGAAGAAGAGAATACGCAATATCTAAATCCCCATCAGTAGCAGAATCAAAATGACCTTGTGCTTTTTTACTATCTGCGACAACCCATCCCATTAAATTAGGATTTTGAGAGCTTTTAAAAGTTCTTGCTGTTTTAAATAAACCGTCATAGATTTTTTGAGCATTCGAATCATAACCAGCCATTAATACTGTAATTATCATCCCATACCCTTGACCTTCTGAAGTTCCAAGTGGCTTAAACCCATCCGCATCACCCGTAATCTCTCCTTTTACGTAATAACCACCAGGTAAAGAAGATAAATCATTTTTCAAATATTTCTTTTTCCAATTATCGTAGTAACTTCTTACAGAAGCATTTAAACTTTCCTGTGTAACATGATTCGGTTTTATAACACCTGCATAATTAACTTGCTGGGGAAATGGTTTCATTTCCTTTGCAGCAGCTACTTGTTGATTAACTACAGGAATAGAATTTTGCATTGAATTGTCCGTTACACTCGCTGCGAAACTAGAATTAGAAAAACTAGCTAGTCCGATTCCTACAATAGAAATACATGTGAAAATATTTCTTTTTCCATTCATTATGTTGTCAGCTCCTTTTAAAATGCTTACTACATAAAATGTAACATACAATATTTAACTGAAATACAAAATATTATATTTATCAACATAAGAAAGAAACTATATAAAAAAGTATCATAAAATCATTATTTAATTACATTATACGGATTGATTATTTGCTAAATTGCTATGTTTTTCTTTTCTTAATACTGGTATATGAGCAATCACAATTCCAAGTATAGTAATCCCTCCGCCAATTATCGAAACTAAAGTTGGCACTTCTCCTAACCATATCCAAGCTACAAAACACGCAATTACTGGCGTTAAATATAGAGAACTTGTTGCCTCGGAAGCACCAGTATGAGATATAATATAGGCCAATGCAATATATGGGAGTACTGTTGGAAAGACACCTAAATATATAACGCTCAAATTAACTTCAAGAGGAACTGCTAGTATTTCTGTATACATTCCAGGTAAGAAAATAAGCATACATACAGTACTAGATAAAATTGTATATATGGTAAATGGCAAAAAGCCGTATTTTTTCAAGTAAGAAGTTTGGAAAACGAAAAAAAGGCTTTCTGAAATCGCTGCTAATAATATAAATAATCCTCCACTATTCAATTGAATTGCATCTCCTTGACTAAATGATATGAAAGCAATTCCTATAAAACTAATTACACCACCAATCCAACCATTTAATTTCATTTTTTCGTTCAAAAAAACAGAAGCAAAAATAGCCGTTACTATAGGTGTGACCGAAACAATTAAACTTGCAGATCCAGCATTTACTGTTTTTTCACCGTAGTTTAATGCAATGTGATAAATAGTAAACCCTAAAGCACCAAATATAAAAATTGCTGGGATATCCTTTAAATCTGGTAGCCTCAACTTATATATAAAGGAAAACAAAAGAAGTATAAATGAAGCAATTAATAAACGTAGTAAAGTAAGATGCTCAGGTGTATAAGATTCGAGTCCCATACGAATTGCCGGAAAAGCGGTTCCCCATATTAAAATTGTAAAAGCGTGAGCACATATGATGCGTAAATCCCATTTTTTATTATGCATGTTGTCTCTCCCTCCCTAATAAACCAACCACTTTCAAATTACCAATTATTTCTTTTCATCATATTTAATAGTTGATACAATGTCTTCAACCAGTTATTTACCGTAAAAACCAACCACTTGGGATTTTTAAAGTGAACGAGGGAGTTTTTTTATGACAACTAATAAAAAACTGCCTAAATATCGGCAGATAGTAGACTATATGAAAGAAAAAATCGAAAATGGAGAATGGCCAATTGGAAGTAAAATCCCTAGTCAAAGGCAGTTAGCCAAATTATTTCATGTAAATCGAAGTACTGTAATAACTGCGCTAGATGAACTTATGGCAGATGGATTGATTCAAGGGCAAATCGGAGCTGGAACAATTGTAACGAATAATACATGGTCATTATTAGCGACGAATCCCCCGCCTGATTGGAGTGAATATGTAAAGGCTGGTATTCATAAACCTAGCAAGTTAATGGTACGAGAAATAAATGAAGCAGAAACAAATAAAGAACTTATCCACCTTAGTAAAGGTGAACTTGCGCCTCAACTTTTCCCACTAGAAACTATGCAGTCCATTATGAAAAGCGTATGTGAGGATTTAGAGTATTTTGGATACGAAGAACAAAAAGGTTTTTTACCGTTACGTGAAGCAATAAGTAACTACGTAAAATCATTTGGAATACATGCATCGTCTAACTCTATATTAATCGTTTCTGGTGCGTTACAAGCATTGCAATTAATATCAATTGGTCTATTGCATAGAGAATCAACCGTTTTACTTGAGCAGCCTTCTTATTTATATTCGCTTCATGTATTTCAATCAGCAAATATAAATCTAGCTGGTATATGTATGGATCATCACGGTATTTTACCTAACGAATTATTAAAACGCATTAAATACAGTCAAAAGAATAATATTTTATATTCTATCCCTTGTTTTCAAAATCCAACAGGGATATTACTGTCTCAAGAACGAAGAAAAGAAATATTAAAAATATGTGAAAAGGAACAGTTACCTATTATTGAAGATGATATTTACCGCGAATTATGGATTGATGAACCACCTCCAGCTCCTTTAAAGTCGATAGATAAACATGGACATGTATTATATGTTGGTAGTCTCTCTAAAACACTTACTCCTGGTCTTAGAATTGGATGGATTATTGGACCAGAACCTGTAATTGATAGATTGTCAGATATAAAAATGCAAACAGACTATGGATCGAGTTCATTATCCCAAAGAGTTGCTGCTGAATGGATACATAAAGGTTTTTATGAAGAACATGTTGCAAACGTAAGAATTCAACTAAAAGAACGAAGACAAATCATGATACGGGCTTTAAATAAATATTGTGCAGACGTTGCATCGTGGGATATTCCTACTGGTGGATTATTTATATGGCTAAAGGTTGTACCTAGCATTCCGATGAAGAAATTATTTTCAGAGACACTATCAAAAGGAATTCTTTTAAACCCAGGACGTATTTATGAAGAAGAATCAGATCGGTACATTCGTTTATCATATGGATATGCTTCTCCAGAGCAAATGACTAACGGGGTTAAATTGTTAGGCGAATTAATCCGTAAGTTAATGACATAACAAAAACTCCTCTTTTATTTATAGAGGAGTTTTTGTGTATCGTATTTACCACAATCTCATTTCCTGTCCTAATAAAATAAGCTCGTCATAAGGATCTCCGTCAATATTTAATACTTGAGCAAAAGCAGGTTCTGTTTTTAAACCGTTCTCTTTTAAGTGAAGAATTTCTTCCCTTATATGGGGATGCTGCATTAATAGCATGTGCTCTACGATCATATGTCTATATGCATTTTGATTACGAACTGGCTTAGGCTGAGCAAATAATTCAAATTCAAAACCTTCAAATTCAAAATTTACCTTTATCGATTCGGTAGTTTTAATTTTTTTCTTTTTTATTTTAAATCCTTTATAAGAACCGTATAAAGATCTCATTTCCTGTTCAAAAACATCAAAGTTATGTACTTCCATTACTATATCTAAGTCGGATTGAATTGTATCAATTCTTATAGGGATTGTCCCGCAAAGAACGGGACTATACAAAGTTAAATCCTCCATTATGTTTAATTTATTCAAAACATCATACACTTTTTGTTGCTTCTCATTCCCAGATTGTAAATATGTAATAGATGTAAACATGGGAGTCTCTCCTTCATTTCACATAATGTGTGACTCACTAAATTCAAGAAAAATTTGTCCGTTTAAATTTGTTCTAGAAGTACCTTTATTTCAGTATATTAAGGCGAATAAACAATATGTTTCAACTTTTCTCCTATACTGCAATACTATAAAAATAAAAAAGGAGGAATTATTATGAGCATTTTCAAAGTTCTTTTAACCATCCACATATTATTTGGAGCGATATGTTTAATCACCGGTATTGTAGCGATGGTTGCTCAAAAGAAGAAAGGAAAACATACGGAATGGGGTGAAATATATCATGCATCCTATGTGGTCATCACCATTACTGCAATTATATTATCCATTATAAACTGGGATAAAATCGCATATTTATTTTATGTAGCAATTTTCTCTTATGCTTTTGCAATTTATGGTTACCTTGCACGAAAAAAACGTTGGAAAAATTGGCTTCACCACCATATTAGAGGTATGTTAGGCTCTTATATCGGTGCCGTTACCGCACTATTAGTAAACATAGGTATTCATATTCCCATAATTAATTTATTGCCACCTATATGGTTTTGGTTTTTACCTACATTAATCGGTATCCCTCTCGTAGCCAGTGTATCAAAAAAATATAAAAAGCGTAGTTAAAATTCATTACATTTTCGTTACTTTCTAATTATTATTACGAAAAATCATACTCAATGTAAAATTTTATTTGTAAATTCAAGATCGTATTGCTTTAAGTTAGTCATTTAGAGCTAAATAAAAAGAATCCAATATAAGTCTTGGATTCTTTTTCGAATTTCATTTTAATGTAGGCTCTATGTATTCAATAATGTTACCATCTGGATGACGAATTATCATTTCAATACCTGTGGGTACTTGTATTGGTTCAGTAATCATTACGCCGTTATAGTTTAAGATTAGTTTTTTTACTTCGTTGAGATCATCAGTAACAATATATTTCTTTTTCATAATGATGTATTAACTCCCACATGAAAGCAATTTGACTTGGATAATTTATTCAAATAAATGTCGATTTTCAAATACAGTCATTTGTCCAACAGATTGAAAACCAGCCTTTTTGTAAATATTAATCCCATCAGGTGAAGCTTGTAATACGCATTGAGCAACGTTTAATTCCTTTGCTTCTTGCAGCAAGTAATTAAACATAGTAGAACCAAATCCTTTTCCTCTCATTTCTTCTTTCGTTGCTATATCATAAATACCAATACTATCTTTTGTACATACTAATGAGCCTACCGATACAACTTCATCTTTATAAAGTCCTAAGTACAGTTTCATATTTTCACTATTCCATAAGTCGAAAGAAGCAGTTTGATTGTAAAAAGCTTGAACATGTATCCCTTCCTCTAATGTACCAAATAGACTGGCTAACACTTCTCCAAACTTTTTAATTTGTCCTGACGAAGAGGCTTTTTGTATTGTAAAACTTTCTGGCATGTTTATTGTTGGATGAATTGTATTTAAGTTTGCTACCATCGTGATATTCTGTTCTGCTTCTTTTAATCCAATATTTACTAATTCGTTCTCTATGTTACCCTCTGATTTCTCGTCCCAAAACCAAACACTCATTGGAAATTTCTTTTGATTAAAATATTCTACCTCCTTATATAGTTTCTCGAAACCTTCCGTTAAATGATTGTCTAGTAAAGTAATGATATTAAATGTATCTGCAGGTAAACCACAGTCGACAGCGATGTAATCCTTCGTTTCTTTTACATCCATTCCGTCTACTTGCCGCGCAATATATGCTGCTTTATATGTAAAATTATCTATTAGTAACTTTTTATTATTCATTCATTTTGCTCCTTTCATAAAAATTCGTATTCGAATCCTTCAGTATTAAATATAACATATAAGAAATATACCTATTTCTATAAAAATATCTCTTTAAATCACTCTTTGCGCCCTATAAGAATAAAAAATGATATAACGTTGTCGGAATGAAAAAAGTGGTATATAATAAATATTAACATTACTAGTAATTATTTTAGGTATTCCTAGAATAAAGGAGCGATACATATGAAAATTACTATTTATTTCGGAAGTCATGAAGATCAAGATGTTCGTACAATGGACTGTCATTTAGATGTAGAAGATACAGAAGAGATTGTTTCTGTATCATAATATAAATTGTATGGATGAATCCTCTTCCCTACAGCGTTTAAGACACCTTTTACAGGTGTCTTTTTTGTTGTTTTTTTCGTCAAAAACCCTTTACTTTATAGCGTTTTAATAGTAAAATGTAAATACACGAACAAACGTTCTTTTTTATTTTAATTGTACATGAAGGGATGATTTTTACAATGGCTCAATCAAAGCGCAGAGGAAGAAAAAAGCAAACACCTATTATTTCAAATACAGGCTTTATCGGCTCTGTCTTTATTGATACATTGGAGTTACAAAAGAAATCCTATTATTTCGCCCGTAAAAAACTTCAAATTGTTCATCACGTATTAGATGGTCTATCTGGAGCAACAAGCTCTCTATTTAAAGAACATAACATTTCAGCATATATGTCATGTGTGTATTTACATAAACAAAAGAAAATCGGCTTTGTTCTTTCAACGAAACCATTTGAACAAAGTGATGGTGTGGCTTACTTTATCAATTATTTAATCGAAAAGAATTTTTATGGTAACGAAGAAGTAGATTATCAAGAAGTATTTAATACAGGTTTTATCGGTGTAGTATTCGCTGATTTATGTAGCATAGATCGCTTTAATTTCGAGTTTGAAATGGGTATGTTAACGAAATTAATGAAAGATATGATTATTCCGGTTAAAGAACTCTTTTTACGCCACAATGTACCGGCCTACATCTCCACTTCTCATTTAGAGGAACAAAACAAATTAGGTTTCGTTCTATCTGTAAAACCATATGATGAACGTGCAGAAGCAGATTTATATTTTGAGGCGTATTTAAAAGAACGCGGGTTATTTATCGGTGATGAAGAAGATGATATTGATAAGATTGTTATTAGAAAAACAGCTGAATTACGATAGAAAAGCGCAGGATCACCATCCTGCGCTTTTTATAATTTGTGTTTTAATTTATATTAATATCGTGTCCTTCTGTCACCACTGTATTTCTTCAAAGTAATCTCTTAAACTCTGAAGTCTCTAATTTACATTGATTATTTGGTAGACTAATATAATAATTAATCCCAATGGTATATTCAAGTTCTATAAATACACGTGCATCATCATACTCTACTTCAAAATTAGGATATCTAATTACTACTATTTATCCTTTATTTCTTTAATTGTCTTTATTGTTTTTGTTATCTTCTTTAAAGCATCATCCATATGTTTAGAAGACTGTGTAACTGTTTCAGGGTTACCTTTATCTAGACCTTCAACCATTTCCGATAAAGAATCTTCGTACATTAACATTGCATCAGACAACTCTTTCTGTAAATCATCATATTTCTTAGGTGGTTTTATCTCTTTCATTTTCTGTGTTACAACTTTTAAACTACCTATCTCTATTTTAAACTCATTTTCTGTAGTAGCAAATGAAGGGTCTTTTGCTATTACTTCTGATATAACCTGATACTGACTTACCCACTCTTTTGCTACATCATTAACTTTCTCTTTGTACTCATGAGCACTTTTCAGTCTACCATCATCTTGCTTTTCTTCTGCTGCTTTTATACTATCAGTTTTCTTTGTTTCGGAGACATCCTTACTACAACCTACCCCTAACGCTAATGTAATTGGTAAGACTACAGTTAATATTTTACGTTTCATTGATATATACCCCTTTGATTTAGATTATTTCTACTTTCATTCCAACTCTTTCTTTGTTGTTCCTCGTTCATTTCCTCTACGAATATTGTTTATTGTGCCTTAGGACGTTATATATATTTGAATCGCATCTTTCCTTATGTACAACTCTATTAAAAAGTGCTGTATTTGACTAGAATAAAGTAAATAACAGCTCCTTTTCTCGTCCTTGATGGAAAATTCAGGTTTTAACAATATGAACATATGATAACATGTATTATAGTTGTAGAAAATCCACTCACCGTATACTTTTTCCATCCCCCCCTCTAATTCATTTCTCAACGTTTAAGATCTTTTTTGTCTAAGTATTCAGTGAAGAGACATGATACAACAAACAATATTTTTACAAACTCAATTTAAAAAAATGGGGATTATTTATTAGCATTGAAGAAGATGATATTGATAAATGTATTATTGGAAGAACATTTGAATTAAGATATAAAAGCGCAGGATAAGGATCCGGCGCTTTTTCGATATTATTTAATCACGTTCAACACTATACCCTTTTGAATGAATTTCGAAATTTAACTTATTTGAGTAAGCCTGGTTCAAAATAAGAAATGCGATTCCTCCTCCAATTGGAAGCGCGTAGGCTGGAATATGATTTAATAATAGACCTGATAATATCAGTGCTATCGGCTGCATCATTTTACCTAAACTTAATCCAATACTAAGTACTCTGCCTCTATATTCATCTGGAATCTCTTTTTGCATAAAATAAATTAAAGGGATATCGATTAATGCTATCATTAGCCCTAAAAAGAACATAATAGCGCAATACATAGGAACAAATACAATATTATTCATTTCAATACTTTTGAATAGAACAGGGACACCTGAAACTATCATAAAAATTGCCACCATAAAACTTATTTTTTTCAATAGATAGGAATAAGAAAAGCGATTCGTTATCTTTTTTACTATGATTGCACCAACTATCATACCTATTGGAAAAGTCCCTTGAATCAAACCAAATTGTTTAGAACTAAGGTTGAGAACTGTATTAATAATGTATGGCAATGGAACAGTTACAGCAAATCCAAGGAAAAAATTAAGTGAAATTAAAATACTAAACGTATTTTTTAGGCTTTCCCGCTCCATTAAGTAAGAGCATCCCTCCTTTATATCTTTAATAAAATTAATTTCCCTAATTGAACATTCCTCTTTTATGTATTGCTCGCACAATTTAAAGTTTATAAACAATATGGATATAGCCGAAAGGATAAATGAAATACCGTTAATAATTATAAAAGTTTTCATATCAAAGACTGCAAAAACAATGCCTCCTAACATAGGTCCTAGAATTAAAGATATAGAGTCGATAATTTTACTTATAGAGTTAAGACTCATTAGTCTCTCTTTAGAGACGATATTTGGTTTTGCAGCCTCTAATCCTATTCCAAAAAATGTTGTAAATCCTGTCATAAGAAAGGTAGTAGTATAAATGATAAATAGGTTTAACCCATAATAGCTGCTTAATATATAAACCGTTATTAATAAGCATCCGCTTAGTACATCCATACAAACGACGAGTTTCTTTTTATCAACCTTATCAGCAATTACACCGGCAAATGGATTCATAACAATCATTGGAATCGTCCCTAAAATAAGCGTAATCGCGAAATTTAAAGCAGATCCGGTTATTTGTAAAACATATAATCCTACTGCGAAATTATAAATAGAATTACCGAATATTGATACTGTTTTTGCAATTGAATATAAGCAAATATTTCTTAGTTCTTGATTGCTTTTTTTATTTTCTATATGTAATCGTAAACTTGCCATAACTTTTCCCCCTGCCTAATTTTGTGTTACGTACATTGTAAGTTCTTGGGTCACCCCAATCGCAATATGTACGATTTGAATAATTTTAAGGGGAAATAAATAAAAGATGGGGTTAACCCCATCTTTTTCCGAAAAATGAATATGTATAAATTTCTTCACCTTGAACAAAGAAATCCTCATACTTTCCGCCTTGTTTCAAATAATTTGAAGTACTTTCATCAATCGATTGAAACTGTAGATTTTGGATTTCTTTCGTTACTTTTGAAAGTGAAAAATTTGCTCGAAAGTTATTTGTAATTTGACTATTTGAGCTGAAATTTTTAAATAAAATAAATAAACTTAATAAATAACAATTAAATTTAAAAAGTGAATTTAATTCGTGAAGTAAAAAATTCTCATGCTCAAAACTATAATTGCTCGTACCAGAGTGATCAATTACAATATCAACAGACTGCTTTTGAATAGGGATGTTCAAAAAATCCGCACAGATAAAGAGAATATTTCTTCTCGGATTTCTTCTCGCTAATACATCTTTTAAAAATAATAGTTTATTGAAATCTCGATCCACTGCGATGTATAGGCAATCTTCCGGTAGTTCTTCATAAATGTTCCTCAAAAAGAACCCAAGTCCTGATCCTATATCCAGTATTAATTTGTTATTTAAATCTAAATGTAGTAGTTTCTTTTTCGCCCATTCCCCTTCTCTATGCATATTTTCCAAATATTCATTATCAGTTTCATGAATATAATCCGAAATAGTATCATCAAGTGACGTCCGCTCATTTGCTTTAAATAATTTACCAGCAGTTATAATTCCTGAAGTAATCATGTATTCTTCACCACAATTACAAATTAACTTTCCTTCAACAATTTGATTGTTATTAATAATACCATCTTGAAGAATTAGTTTTCTATTACACTTAGAACATGTAAGTAAGTGTAGTACATTTAAATCTATCCCTATAATTGAATTAGAAGTTTCATTTGTTAATGATAAATCATGTAACACTCCCTTTAATTTATCCCGTTTCTTCTCCAAAAGTTCTATTTCCTGTTCCATCTTGTCATATTTCAGTTTAAATAAAGATTGGTAAAAGGTATCTTTTTCGTAATTCATAGATTTCGCTAAATTTTTATAAAAAAATAGTTCTTTAATTTCATTCAAGCTAAATCCTAAATCTTTGTAATGTAATATAAGTTCTAAATCTGTTTGACAATACTCATCAAAAAAATAGTACCCTCCTTTTTTTTCAGGAATAATGAGACTGAGATCCATATAATGTCTAATTGTATCAATACTTATGTTATTTACTTCTCCAAACTTACCGATTTTCATAATATCCCTACCATTTAAATATTTTTTATATAGATTTCTATTTTTATCTTTAAAAATCCTTTCACCTTTTTTATCAACATTATTTACGGAATAAACAAATGGTATTATTTATATTGTTGTGCCTAATAATATAACATGCAACTTTTGGTTTTAAGTATGTCAAATTATTAGTATTAGAATTATTAAACCTCAATAAATTTATTACTTTCTACTTAATGAAATGTACCTATAAATGGACATTATATGTAGAAGGTTACATAGGGATAGCGTCAGGAAAATGCCGATTTACAACGATAAGGGAATTCCAAATTAAAAAGCCCAACTTCTCTGCAAATCAAAATAGAGAAATTGAGCTTTTTAGTTATATCATTTATTTATTGAATTCATTAACTGGAAGAAGTATTCAGGTTTATGAGTCTTATTTAGGTTATACCATGAATGTAATGCATCTGGTGTAAATACACCTATGTTTTTCAGTACCTCCATTGCAAATTCCAGAGGAGCTATTCCTGATGCAGTAACTAAATTCGCATCAGATACCGCAGTTCCCAACTCATAGAACTTTTCTCCTTTATAGTTAGGACATACCATTTTAGTATATTCTAAGTTATTACTTGTATGCTTTCTAGTATCCAAGTATCCCATATTCGCGAGGGCATCAGTTGCACCACAAATTGCAGCAACAATAGTGCCAAGCTTTAAAGCTTGGCCAATTCTTTCCAAGATAGGTTGATGAATTTCTTCACTCCAAGTAGTACCTCCTGGTAAAATTAAAAGATCTTTACTCTCAAGAGTACATTCATCAAGGGAAATATCTGGTTTTATGCTCAGTCCTCCCATAGTAGTTATCATTTCTTTATTAACTCCTACTGTAATTACTTTTAAAGGTGCTAAATCTTTTTTGAAATATCTTCCTGAGTTTAGTTCAGCAATTAAATATCCATATTCCCAGTCCGACATTGTATTAAATACATATAGAAAAGCTTTTTTTGTTTGCATCCAATAACACTCCAATCACAATTTATATAGCTATTATAATATAACTTCCCTGACAGTTAGCGTCAGGGAAGTTATTATACTTGATGAAATTGTATTAATTCCGACAGAACTTCAATAAGCCTTTTCTTAAGACTTATTGGCTCAATAACTTTAATGGATTTATTATACGGTAAAAGTAAATAAGGTACATATTTATGTAGCATATCTTTTTCAAGAAGAAAAACTGCTTGATTTGAAGTCCGTTCTTGTAAATAATGTCCTAAAAACCAATGTTGGCAAATATCAGCCAAAACATTTTTATCCCCACTAATAACCAAAGAAATAATCCCTTCCTTATCTTCTATTGTTGGAAGAAGATTTTTTATAAAAAAGTCACGTGCTGAAAAATTTTCTGGCCGGTTAAACTTATTTTCGGTTAGCGTTAAACTTTCAATTCGATCTACTCTAAAACTACGAATATCATTCCTAAGATGACAAAATCCAATCACATACCATTTATTATTCCAATAGATAATCCTGTATGGATCGACCAATCTATCATTTAATTGCTTTTCGCTACTTTTATGGTAAAGAATTTTTACTGAGTATCCGTCTGCTACGGACTGCTCCAATTCCTTCAAAAAAGGTTCTATAGAGAGTGAACTTAATCGACTTATTACTTCAAGACTAGTTAAATGGTGGTTTATCTTTGTTTCTTGCTCTTGATTTGAGTATTTACTTAGTTTTGAAATGGCCCTATTTAGTGCTTCACCTCCATAATATCCGGCTTCTTCTGCAAAAACAGCAGCGTGAAATAGTGAAGTTTGCTCCTCAAAATCAAAAAAAAGAGGAGCCTCGATAAAATTGTTCAATAAAGTGTATCCACCGTTATGTCCAGGTTCTGAAATTATAGGTACGCCACTAGTTGAAATTGTATCAATATAACGATACACAGTCCTTATATTCATCTCTAACTTTTCTGAAATTTGTTTTGCAGTAATTTTTTCACCTGAACGAAGCATCCATAGAATTGCTAACATATTGTCAATTTTAGGCATATAATTCCACCTCTATATGAAACTTATTTCCTATTATATATTTCCAATTTTCGGTATAACTCATCAACTGTTCCTTTCCGATAGCTTTCTATATAATGAGGCCCTAAACACATTTATAATTTTACAAATGTGTTTTACAGTCATATCTCCCTCTTTATAAAGCTTTTCTGCATAATTCATTCCTGCATGATTTTTATGGTACTTCTTTAACCGACCTTTAAACTTTCCTTCTTTCTTAGCCAGTTCAATTCCTTCACGCTACCGCATACGAATAAGATCACGTTCTTATTGATTTACACCCGACATAACCGTAATTAAGAATTGGCTGTAGGGATTATCTTCTGACAAATCCAGCCATGTATCTTTTCAGGATTTTAAATTTGCCTTTTTACTCCGTATGTTATCGATTAATTCAAATAATCTTGTGTACTACGAGTAATCCGAGTTAAGTACGTAACATAAATGATGTAATCTTCTTGTATATTCTCTAACTTTTTTTGAAGTTGCTCACGATCTTTTGTTGCTCCGGAACCTTTTTCTTCAAAAATAATATCCATTCCGATTTCGTTAAGTTGTTGAAATTGCCTTGAAGGATTCTGGCTAGTTGAACTGACACGTATATAACCGATTTTCCGTAAAATATCACATCATTTTTGATACAAGTCTTATGAGACGCTCCTAACTATGATTTTATCAGTCTTCTGTACTTATATAAACAAGGTACACTATAATGATATATAGCTAAATAAACAAACTGAATAATTACACGAATATGATATTTGTTTCTTTGATATAAAAAAGGCACTTACTGAAAAAGTAAATGTCTTTTTTGAATGAATTAAAATCAAATAGCATACATACTTTGCATGAATTACTTACGTTTTACTGCTTGTAGACTATTTCCCTTTGCGTCTGTCATCTTGAAGGAATCGTCTTTAAATGAATCAACCTTGTAGTCTACTGCTATCTTTAACTGACTTGTATCGATCTTATTCCCGTCTTTTACAACTTCTTTCGCCGTTAATGATACTTGGTTTTTTTCTTGAGTGTAGAACCAGCTTCCTTCCATATGGTTTTGCTCATAAGGTGTTTTACCTTTGTCATCATATGCGATATATGTACCATCCTCACGAAACTCAACTGCTTTGATAAATTCAGAACCTTCGTATTTACCCCATTCTCCTACTAATTCTTTACCACTTATTGATAGTTGCACATCTTTATTACTAAGAGTAGAAGTATCAGAAGTTGAAGGGCTGTCAGTTTTAGAGTCAGAATTATCCTTAATTTCGTTCGTTTTACCCACTATCACATCTTGAATTGGTTTGTAACCAGATGCCCAAAGTTCAGATCCTTTTTTAATTAAGTCTTTTGACTTATCTGCTTTATCCTTAAGTGCTTTCTCGTCTGTTTTCTTGTCTGATGTTAAAATTTCTTCTTGAATCGAGTATGCTTCTTTATAACAATCTACTGCTTTTAATATGTCTTTATGGGCGTCTTGATACTCTACTGGTGGTTCAATAGTATCAAACTTCTTAATGGTTTTCTGTATAGCCTTTACTTGCGCTAATATTTTCTCAGTTGCTTCTTTATCACTAGTTGTTCTATCCTTTGCTATTTCAGACATTTCAGTAACTTTCTGCAAGAATTCGGTTGATATAGCTGTTATTCGCTCAGGATACTTGTCTTTCGATAACTTCTCTTTTGTTTCTGCTTTTGATTCCACTTTTTCTTTTGGTTTTGCATCTGTTTTCTCCGTTCCACAACCGACTAATAGCATAAATGGTACTGCAAGCGTAACTAGTTTCTTTACTTTCATATTAACCTTTCCCCCTTAAAACTAAAAAAATACAACCTATGCATATAAAAGATATATCTTTTATATGCTTCTGGTTAAATTTGGATGAACGAATATTATTTTATAGTGAAAAAATAAATACGTCAAAACTATTTTACAAAAATTATAAAAATCAAACATGATTCTATCTGTAATTTTATAAGAAAGGATGACGTTTTTATTTCTATTTGTATGTGTGATGAATTACACCTATTTCCTTGAAAGTTTTAAAGATTTTCATCCCTCAATACCTTACGAATTATTGCTACAAATCTTATTTTTGTAGAAAAAATCGATAGAAAGCAAGAAAAAGATTTTACATCTTATTATATTTAGAGGAATTAAAAAATCGCTAACACCTCTTTCATACGCATGGGATATACAGGAATTTATCACTTAATATAGAACATAAAAAGGAGAAGTTTATATTGTAAATAAAGGGAAATACATATGGAGTTAGAATCAGTTGTTAAAGCAATTTTTTTGTTAGAAAATTTAATTGGCAACGTTAACAACAGTAATGGGGGAGTAGAAAATGAAAATTGCAATAGTCTGTTTCGATAATTTTACTGATACAGATGTTTTTCTACCATGGGATTTATTAAATCGTGTACGTTTAGTTGGCGGTATTTCTGATTGGAATGTCCAACTATTAGGAACGGAAAAAACTCATATTTCCATGTCTGGTTTGCGTATTCCGATGACAGGAAGCCTATCTGAAATTCCTTCTGCTGACGCTGTAATATTTGCAAGTGGTAAGGGAGTACAAGATTTATATAAAAATCAAGAATATCTTAATAACATTCATGTAGATCCTCAAAGACAATTAATAAGCTCCATGTGTTCTGGTTCACTATTACTAGGAGCTAAAAAATTGTTAACTGGAAAAAAAGCAACTACATATCCATCCGCAGTAGAACAACTTAAAGAATTTGATGTAGACGTTATTGAAAAAAGTTTCGTAAACGAAGGAAATATTTCAACTGCTGCGGGTTGTTTTGCTGCTCAAGAACTCTCAGCTTGGATTATAAGCACCCTAATTAATGAAGAAATGGTTGATATTGTACTAGAAACTGTTCAGCCAGTAGGCAAAGGTTTATATTTTTAATTTCAAATCAAGTCAAGGGATTGTGGTTGCTCCCCAAAGCGATTAAATAAAATTTTTGTTTCAAGTTAATACAAATTTCGTTCTATAGTGCTATAAAACTTCCATCTGATGGCGGCGTGGTGTGCACCATTTTTAAATAAAAAAACCCGCGAATCATTCACGGGTTTTCTTATTAATAACTAATTGCTATTGTACCCTCACCTGCATGTACCGCAAATGAAATTGGTAATGGATATAATTTGAAATCCATTTCAGGGAATGCTTGTCTAATATCTGCAATCCATTCTTCGGCTCCATCTTTATCGTTAGCATGGAACATGTGAAGTACTTTTGGTAATTCTTTTTCAAGTTCATTTTTAATGTATTCTCGACATTTTTGGATTTTACGAACTTTCTTTTCCAGTAAAAGCTCTCCACCTTTTACTTCTAATATTAAGTTGACACTTAATAAACTTCCAAGTAAAAATTGAATGCCCTTTACACGCCCACTTGCGTAAAGGCCTTTTAAACTTTTCGGGAATACATGGAAAGGTCTTCTTTTTTCATCTACTAATGTTTTGTGTATATCTTGTAAAGTCATACCATCATTGTATAACGATTTCGCTTTTCTAATTAGTTCATCCATTGGATAGCTTGTTGTTTCACTATCTAATACCGTTAATGGGAAACCTGCCATTTCTGCAGCCAATTTCATGTTTTGATAGGTTCCACTTACTTTTCCGCTAATAGCAACTGCAAATCCCTCTTCATATTCTTCTTTGCATTTCGAAAATAACTCTACCATTTCCCCTATGTTAGGCTGTGATGTAGTGACAGTTTTACCTTCGTTTAAAGCATTATAAACGCGCTCACGCACACCTTCTTCACAATCTTTGTACGACACACCATCAATAATAACTTCAATTGGGATAACAAAGTTATCTCCTTCTGTTGTAAAACTCGCAGTTGTACTATCAGTAATCCAAGCAACACGCTTCATGTTGTTCCTCCCTTAATTCAATTCCTCTTTTCTAATTTTTCTATATATTTATGTTATGAAAAGAGAATATCCCTGTAATAGTAACAGGACTTTATTGTTTTGGCTATAGTAGATAGATGATAAATGTGAATATTTCTTGTCTTTTTCACAAATTAAAAAGAAAATCAAGAAATTTGCTTGATTTTCCTTTTATCTTACATTATTTAAAAGTTTCGTTATCTAAAATCACAACATAATCGTTTGTTAATCGCCCGGATTCTTTCGTATAACTAACAAGTCTTTGTACGTTATCACAGCTAAGTTTTGCACCCCATACAAGTAGTGGTACACCGATAAAGTCGATGTGAAACCTTCTAGAAAACAGACCGCCAAAAGTCATTGGTAAAGGCACTGTTGGTGATGTATTAGAAAAAATAATCTTTTCATGACTTTGATAATGTTTTTGTAGAATCTCTCCTAAATGCTTCATCGCAGGTACAACAACTTTTGATGCGCCGCATCCAATCGTATAAACCGGGTTACCATTTTCATCTATTCCATGAAAAATAATTTTCCCCATATCTTCAGTTTTCAATTTATTAAAATAATCTACATTTAATATTTCTTCTTTTGTTAGCTTACGATCCGTTGGTAATTTATTTAAATGATAAGCTGCAGCGAGTGCAGTTGAATGTGTTCCACCGAAATCCGTGTAAATGAATATCATATTATCATCCCTTGTTATAAAAGTTCAATGTTATTTAGTATTACCGTTCAGAGCATTGATAAACAAGGGATGAATATATTTACACTTTTTTATTAATTTATTATGCATTTCCGATTATACTATTGTCTATTTATTATGTTACACCATAATAGCCAAAAGCTTATTTATAAAAGTAAAAAGACGTACTTTTGACTCGTACGTCTTTTATCATCTTTATTCAAAATAAATGTATACTTTAACACGTATGAATTGTTAGTTATCAATAGTTTCTATTCTTTTAGAATCCGTCTCATTAAATACTTGAATGTTAAATTTAGCAGCTAGCATTATAGTGATTTTATAAATAAAGTATCCAACAATACAACCTATAACGTTACAGATTACATCATCAATATCAGTAATTCGTCCCACTCCACTAAATAAAGACTGAATTAATTGTAGCAATTCAATACTAGTTGATATAGAAAATCCTAATAAAATTGTATTTTTGAATTTCTTATATTTATCCCATAGGATTGGTGCTAAAAACCCTAAAGGCATTAATAATAAAATATTCCCGCCTGCATTTCTTACAATTAGACCAATCATAAATAGGGCATCTCCATCATAAGCACTACCAATTTGATTGATGTCTTTAATAATTGATGCAAATGGTATTATATTGACCGAGCGATTCAGAGTTTCAATATTAGAAGGAAAACCGATTGGTAAAGGGAATAAAGTTACTGCAACAACCATACAAATGTAGACCAAAAATAAAAAACTTATTATTTCTTTCCACCAAATCACATGTTTTTTATTTTTGGTACCAATTAATATTCCACGTACAATTAAATAACAAATAACCCCTAAAATAATAAACAAGCTACCGTTGATCATATACAAATTGTTAACACATCCTTTCATATGAATTAATAATTAAAATTTATAACTATATAGTAATGGTTTTTTAAATTTAAAAATCCATATAATCATATGTATTTGTGCAGAATTAGAAAACCCTTTATTTACTAAATAAAGGGTTCCTCGTTAAATAAAATACTTTTCAAAACAAAAACAATCATGAACCCGTTTAAATTGTTTTCTTATCTCTTCTTTATTTTCACCTGTATAATGAGCAAATGTTTGAACTGGATATAACTGATCTATATTACTTTTCATTACACCTTTCATCTCGTCAGTATGATCGCTATATACGTGTAAATAGGAGTCTACGTTTACAAAACCGTTCTTTTCATACCATCCATGAACCCATAAATTATCCCTAGTCCATGCTTCCAGGCGATTTAGGTTAAGTTCATTCACTAACTTCTCCGCTTCCTTTAATAGTTGATTACCAATTTTCATTCTACGGAAATCCGGATGAACTGCAATATGCCAAATCATACCGCCAAGACCAGTCCCTCTTGAACAAACTGTACGTTCTTCTAATTCGTATTCAATATCTATTAAACCCACAATTTGATTTTCATATACAACTACTAATTCAATAGCAGGATTTTCATATTTTTCTTTCTCTCTAAATACATTATCGTAATATGCTGTATCTAGAAAAGATAACACACGACAACGTATCCAACCTGTTTCATCCTCTTTACTATACGCTCTAATTTCTATATCCATATAATTAAAAAGCTCCTTCTATTTCTTTCATTAATTTTTCGGGTCCTGCCCCTTTATTCGATGGAATAACTAATGTAATTCCTAAGTCTGGATATACGGCTGAGCGAAAACTGACCCCTGGATCATATCCCATTACATGATATTTGAATATCTTATTTTCCCTTGTTTCAATCCATATTCCATAGCCGTAAGACTGTTTATTATTCACTTGAATGTGAGGAGTTAATAGTATTTTTGTATATTCTCGGTTTATGATTTCATAGTTAAACAATGCTTCCCAGAACTTCAGCATGTCTGGCGCAGTAATAAAAGCTCCACCATCAGAACCACCTTTTATCGGAATAGAGTAAGCATTTGTTCTCCATGTCTGGCTAATTTCATCTTGTATATATCCGAGAGCTGTGTGTCTTGGTAATCTATCTAAAGAGAAATAGCCAGAATCATTCATATCGATTAGTTTAAATATGTTTTTTTCTATATACTCCGTAAATTTAAGTTTTGTCTGTTCTTCGATTATTAATCCAAGTATAATAAACCCTGCATTGTTGTAGTGAAACTTATTTCCTGGTGCAAACATCATATCTCTGTTTTGAAATAGTGGTAAAAAGTCTTTTAAACTTTTTAATAGGTACATAGGAGTTTCTTTCCAAAGATCCTCAAAGTTATCCAAAATACTTTCATCAAAATAATCTGGAATACCCGAACTATGTGTCAGAAGGTGATGTATTGTAATATCTTCATTGAAATTTGGAAATTTAATACTTAAACAATCTTTTAACTTTGTATGAAAAGTAATTACACCCCTTTCAACAAGTTGACAGATGCCAATTGCTGTGAAGATTTTACATCCTGAGGCAATTCCGAATCTAGTTTGTATTGTATTGTTTATACATTCATTTCGATTTGCATAACCAAACGCCTCTTCAAAGACTACGCTTTTTTCCTCTTTCACTAAAATTACCCCTGAGAAATCTATATGCCGATGTATTGCTTTTACAACGTTGTCTATTTGATCTTTTGTTTTCATTATAAAAATCACCCTTGTTCATCAATATTGTTCACACTTCTTATATTTCCATATATAGGAGGGTGAACCCTCCTATATATCACCGTAAATTCTAAAACTATTTCGAATGTATCGACTCAGAAGAATGCACCTTAGAATGTGAAGGCAATAAATTAAACACACACAATATGATAGTAATCAGTAGCATTACCAATGATCCTACAATAACTACGAGTTGTATCGAAATAAATTGGGTTGCAACTCCAAACAAAATCGTAATCAAAATGGTGATACCTGCAATAAATAAGCCATATATGCTCCCAATCCGTCCCATTATATGGACAGGGACATTATTTTGATAAAAAGTGTTAAACCCTGTATTTGCATACGCCATAGAGAAAGATAAAAGAAAGAATCCAATTGCAGCCATTAAAAACTCATTTGAAAAAGCATAAATTATATAACCGATTGCGATGAATAATGATCCTATTCCAATTAAAAATGAAGGTGTTAATTTTTTTGATAAAATTGTATTTGTTATTGCTCCTAAAATAAAGCCGGCTCCAGCGATACTAACTAAAAAGCCATATTCACTATCTGTTAAGAATAAAACTTCTTTCGCAAATGACAATTCAAGTGAATCATTTGCGGCAACTAACACCATCATCCCTTGGAATAAGAAGTACACAAAAACGATATACAAAGATTTTTTACTAAAATTTAAAACGATGTTCCAATCTTTTTTTAGTACAGCTAAAGATAACCTGTCATTTGATGTATGAATATCAGTTTTTTTATCAAGATTAGGTAGTAGCAATGTAATTACTCCGGATAAGAGGAATGCTATAGCATTCATATATATAGCAAACTCTGATGTATTTGCTATTAACAATGCTCCCGCTATCGATGGACCAATTACAGAAGCACCCGATCCTATTAAACTACGCAATGAGTTAAAACGTTGTCTTTTCTCAACTGGAATTAATTTAGTCATATATGTCATAGCAGTTGGTTCATAAATCGCACTGGCCATACTTATAAAGAATACGAACACATAAACCATCCAAAGTGATGGAAGTAAAGGTAAAATAGCAATAAATACCGCGCGATATATATCGAGGTGAATCATTAACTTCCGTTTATTTAAACGATCAATCATACTTCCTGACCAAGCGTTTGTAAATAAAGCAGCTAATGGTTTAATTACATATAAAGTAGCAACTGCTAAGGCTGAGCCACCCATATGATAGACAAGTACATTCAGTGCTATTAAGTAAATCCATGCCCCTAAATTTGCAATACCAACTCCAGACAGTAGTAATAATGGATATTTCCAATTTTTAAGTAAGTTTTTCATTTTAGGCCCCGCTTTCCAAATTGTTTTAAACCAATAAAAAAATCCCACCCCCAAGACTTTTAGTCTTAGGGACGAGATTTATCATCGCGGTGCCACCCTAGTTTGTTAATATGTCGCCATATTAACCTTATCAGGTACTGCATTCTTCATGCTTATACCATAGCTCTATAACGGGAGCTCCCGTCACACCATCCCCTAATAATAGGTTCCGATGCGCTGCTCAGAGGCTTGGTTCAATAAAGAATTTTTACTCCTTTTCAGCTAAATGGAGCTCTCTGTGAAAAATTCGTTTTATTTACTCTTCTCTTCACTGCATTTGATTTTTTCCATATTATCACAATTATTTTTAACTGTAAATAAAAAATAATCAGATATTTAATGGTGCGTCACTGTTAATTCTATTCTTTATTATTTTTTCTAAAAATTACGGTGCGTGAAATTACTTGCATCTATAAAAAAGAGCCTATTGTCTATAGACCCTTCACATTGCCCAAATTAATTTGTATTCGCCTCTGCTAACGGTTGTAATGGTGGTTCTAATTCTAGTTCTAATATATCTCCTTCTTGTATATCTTGTCCCTTTTCAATACTTTGACTCGTTACATAGCCTGTCCCTGTAGTTTTTAAATCTAATTTTAATAGTTTAGAGAAATACATAGCATCACGCATGGACCACCCTTTTAAATTTGGCATTTTGGGGTTACTTCCTAATAAAAATATACGATCCCCTTCACTCATTACTTCACCAGACTGCGGATATTGTTTTTTGATTTTTTCTTCTCCTAAAATTATCGGCTGGAGTTTTTCTTCTTTTACACTATTCTCTACTGTATCTATTGATTGGTTGACATAATTTTGTACTTTTAATTGAGATCGTTTCGTTGCATCTGTCATTTGTTTTTCTGTAAATGGTTTCACCTTTAAATATTCAAGGCTATTTTTGATAACTGGTTTAAATATTTCAGCAAGTGGCTGAGCTCCATACTCGTCTCCCTTTAACTTTGGCTGCTTAATAGCTAAGTATACAATTAACTCTGGGTCATCAATCGGAGCCATACCTAAAAATGAAAAAATATAATTTTCTTTCCCTTCCATATATCGTCCATTTTCAGGATTCGGAATTTGCGCTGTCCCTGTTTTACCTCCAATTGGATAACCATCCACTTTATACATTGTACCAGTCCCTTTTGAAGACGTAATAACACGTTCCATTAAGTCTCTTACCTTGTTCGCTGTTTCTTTTTTTATCGGATTCCCAATTTCTTTCGGTTGATTTTCCATAATAACTTGTTTGTTTGTTGGATTTACAACTTTGTCAACGATATATGGTTGCATCATTTTCCCGTCATTCGCTATAGCAGTAGCAGCTTGGATTAATTGAATAGGAGTTACTGTAGAACCTTGCCCAAAAGAAGTTGTGACTTGTTGAATTTGTGTATTTAATAATAAAGTATTTTTACTTTCACCAGGTAAATCTATTCCGGTTTTTTGGTTAAATCCAAATTTATTCATATATTGCTTAAATTTATCTGGTTTTAATAATTGATCTTCTAAAATAGAAAAAGCTACGTTTGATGATCTTTCAAAGCCTTCATCAAATGTAATAGATCCCCATCCAAATCCACCATTATGATCTTTTATATCAGATGAACCAACGGAATATTTTCCGGATTGAAAATACTCTTTTCCGTTGTATACACCTTCATTAATTGCAGCAGCTAACGTAAATATTTTCATTGTTGAACCTGGTTCATATGCATTTGCGATTGGATCATTTAAAAAGTATTCAATATCGCCTTTATTAGGATTAAAACTAGGTTTACTAGACATTGCTAAAACTTTCCCTGTCTTTGGATCCGCTATGATTCCTACTAACATGGAAGGATCATAGTGCTCTTGTGCCTTATTCATCGATTCTTCTAAAAAACTATTAATTTGTTTATCAAGCGTAAGGTAAACGTTATTTCCATTTTTAGCGGGTTCTATTTTCCCTATATCATTTGTAAGCGGGATACCTCTTCGCGCTCCTACATATTCTATATTTCCATTTGTCGAGCGCAAATATTTATCCAAACTTTTTTCAAGACCAAATTTTCCTTCTGTATTTCCTTTATCGTCTGGTCTAGCAAAACCAAGTATATAAGATGCAAAATCTTCATTTGGATATACTCTTGCTTTCTCAGACATAAAAGATACACCCGGAATTTTTAATTTTTTAATTTGTTCTTTCTTTTCTCTAGATAAATTTCGACCAACTTTTCCGATTTCAACTTGCGTACGCCCCTCATGAAAATTTTTTAACACATTTTCTTTATCAATTTCAAGCGCATCAGCTAATTGCCCGGCGGTTTCATCTTTATTTTTCACTTTATCTGTTCCTTTTAAATTTACAACAACACGATACGTTGTAGAATCTTGGACTAGCACCTTTCCAGTTTGATCATATATTGTGCCACGATTTGCTTCCAAAACACCATTTTTATTATGTTGTTCAGTTGCAAGATCCTTGACGTTCACATTATGCACGACCCCTACTGCTTGAATATAGAAAAAACGCAAAAGCATAATAAGAAACAAAACAATAAAAGCAATCATAAAATACCGCGCGCCTTTATCCGTTTGAAGTTTATGCATATTGATCTCCTTTCTTTCACAATTAATTACGGCAAAGGTGTGCTACAAATTATGTAGTTTTTGATTTCAATACTATATGTTTCGAACTTTTCTTTTTAATTCCTTTAAAATGTTCTGAAAGTAGCTATTGTTTCTGTTTATTTATCTATTTATAGTACGGTGCGTGAAATTTATGAATATTCAAGCGCGATAAATTTGCCATATGGTGCTCGATACTACTAATTTAAGTTATTTTTTCGGCACCCTTTTATTACGTATCCTCTTATCTTGTTCACAATAAAAAATTTCCCCTCTGGATTTCCAAAGGAGAACTTTTTAACAAACCTATAAATAGTTATTTATAAAAATTAAGCTATATGATTATATTTCGCTAAAAAAGGAATTCGTTTCGCTACCAATGCGTACATTTTAAATACAAATTTCGCTATCGGTTCAAACATACGTGTACTTTGCATTACTAAGCCGCTCGTAATAAATGTTAAGAAAGCAGCACCAAGTATATCTAGAGGATAATGAACACCTACGTACATACGTGATATACCGACTAATACTGCCCAAATAAGAGCGACATATTTAAGTTTTTCTCCTCTAAGTAAAAATACAAATGCAATGGAAAATACAAGTACAGAATGATCACTAACAAATGATGAGTCTGCTGCATGTGGCACTAATTGATGTACATCATGTGATACAAACGGACGTGCATGGTAATATACCGCATGTATCACAACATTTACTAGTAATGCGATAATGACTGAAAGTGTCGTATATAACACTGTGTATTGTTTTTTAATGGCACTGACTTTCTTTCCATTATTAAACCATAAGATAAGCATAAACAAAATTGCTACATATACAGCACTATTTGTAATAGCAATCATTAGCGCATCTAATAGTTTAGACGATCCAGAAAAATTATTAAACCATTGAAATACTGTGTAATTCATAATACTCTCTCCTTACATAAAAGCGTTCTTGATTTACACAGTATACAACATCAATATGAAAATGGGCTTAAACTTTTCTCATCTAATTCTCATTTTACTAGTACTCATTTGACAATATTGAGACTAATTATTACGGCTAATTATGTATAAAGCTGAAAAACCTTTAAAACAATACGAATTACATACTTTTCATATGTAGAATACATAACATTGTTACTTAAATATATTAGTTGCGAAATCGTATTTTTAATACATACGAAGTGCGATATTACCAAATTGTTCTCCTTGTTCCATACGACTTAACGCCCCAATGGCTTCTTCTAGCGAATATACTTTATCAATAATTGGTTTAATTTTATGATTCTCTATAAACTTAATCATTTCATTAAATTCCTCGCGGCTACCCATAGATGTTCCCATTATATCGATTTGATTATAAAATAATGCTCGTAAAGGTAATTCAATTTTATCTCCGGAGCTTGCACCAAAATTAACAATTCTCCCATTTGGTTTTAATACATCAAAGTATTTTAAGAACGTCGCTGGACCTATACTATCGATTATTAAATCTACTTTCTCTCCGCATAAACTCTCTTCCCAATTTCCAGAACTATTAAAAGAAAAGTCTGCGCCATAGGTTTCTGCAAACTTTCTTTTGCTCTCTACCCTTGAAGTAACACTTACTTTTGCGCCAATTGCTTTTGCAAATAACATGGCAAATGTCGCTACACCGCCGCCTATCCCCGGAATTAAAACATGTTCTCCACACTTTACTCTACCCTTTGTAAAAAGCGCTCTATATGCAGTTAGTGCCGATAAAGATAGAACCCCAGACTCTTCCCAAGTAAGATATGACGGTTTTGCCACTACATTTTCAGCTGGCACAATAACATATTCTGCAAACGTTCCATCTTTCGGTCCACCTAACACCTCTGGTAACTCAGGTATTTCAGCAATATTATCCCATCCAATACTAGGATTAATAATAACCTCGGTTTTCAATAAAGCACCTGAAACCCCTTCTCCAATTTCCGTAACAATACCTGCACCATCTGATCCTAGAACTAATGGTAATTGCATTTCTTTTCTATTATTCATTATAAATAAATCGCGATGATTTAAGCCGGCTGATTTTAATTTCACTTTCACTTCTCCAGCATTAGGTGTTATCTCTGGTAATACTTTATATTCTACCCCTTCAAATCCTGCTTTATATTGTTGTACGATAGCTTTCATTATTATTCCCCCTTCATGATTCTAATGTACTAGAAAGTTCGAAATAAACAAAATAATTTGACCGTAAAAAAGAAGGAATGCACAAAAACATCCCTTCTTTCTAAATTATTAAAGTGAAACGGTAGGCAGTATAATCGTAACGATTGTTCCTTCGTCTTCTTTACTCTCTATTTGAATCGTTCCGTTGTATTTCTCTACAAGTCGTTTTGCAATAGACAAACCTAGACCGTTTCCACCCTGTTTTCGACTTCTTGCTTTGTCGACTCGATAAAAACGGTTAAGAACAAAAGGTAAATCAGCTTCGGGTATTCCCGCTCCACGATCTATGATACGAATTTTAACTTTCCCTGATTGTACACTAGATTCAATACAAATATATTTATTAACTTCTTTTGTATACTTCACAGCGTTATCCATTACGATAATAATAATTTGTTCTAAGTAAGACGAAGGTATTGAGACATATGCCGCATCTCCACCCAGTTTCATATCAAATTGAAATTCAGTTTGAAGTACGCAAAAGTTTTGTGTAACTTGTTTTAATATGCTATTTACATGGACAGGATCAGCTGCGATTGGATGCATCTGTTCTGATTCAGCTCTTGATAGTTCTAGCAATTCTAAAACTAACTTATTTAAACGATCGACTTCCTTTAAACTGGATTGAAGCGATTTATCTAAAACTATTGGATCATTTTTCCCCCACCGATTTAACATAGACAAGTGTCCTTGAATAATTGTCAGTGGTGTTCTCAGTTCATGAGATGCGTCTTCTACAAACTGTTTCTGTTGTGTAAAAGAAGTTTCTACCTCATCCATCATTTCGTTAAAAAGAAACGATAATTTTGCAAGTTCATCATTATTTTCACGTACTGGAACTCGTTCATTTAGTCCATTTTTCTTAATGCGTTTCATCGTATCCGTTATATTTTGAACGCTTGATAATAGTTTTTTCGTGATTAGTAGCCCACCTAAAAAACTAAAGATTAGTCCACATATTCCGGCAATAACCATTACTACTAGAATAATTTTTAATAAATGATCGAAAGCCTCTAAGTTTTTCGTAAGTTCAATAGTACCAGTGAACTCTTTTGTTTGGATTGGTATACGCTTAACTAATATGCGATCTTCTACATGTCTTTTTATAAATAATTCCTCTTGTGTAACTTGTTTTGGTTTTATCCATGCTTCATTAAACTCTCGCGAAACAGTAACAATTGTTTTCCCATCCATACCGATAATACGAATCATTTGATGTTTATCAATCATATTGTTTAAGAAATCTTTACTGTTTTCAAACTTTTTTCTCGAAAGGGTATCATTTTTATCTTGGAAATAGGCCGCTATTTCTGTCACTTGTCTATTTATTTGTTTCTGTTCATAGTCTATAGTCCACTTATTAATTACAATAAACTGCAGAGCGCTATATAGAATGAATAAAATAAATACTAGAGTAGTGGACCAAAGTGTTAATTTCCACTTTATAGGTAGATTTCGAATTTGATGCACAATATTTTTAATCATTTCATTATATATCCAGCACCTCGGACCGTTTGGATATATTCCTCCTTATCTACACTATGTAACTTGTTACGTAAATAACGAACGTATACATCAACGATATTTGTCTCAACCATCGCGTCATATCCCCATACTTGATCCAATAAAACATCACGGGTAAGTACTCTATTAATATTTTTCATAAACATCAGCAATAGTTCAAATTCTTTATTTGTTAGTTCTATTTCTTCATTTCCTTTCGTAATCGTTCGCGATTCAATCTGGAGCTGTAAATCTTTGAACGTAAGAGATGAAACATGTTTGTTTTCTATATGTTCTTCTCGTCTAAATATAACTCTCATTCGCGCTAACAACTCTTCAATTGCAAATGGTTTTGGAAGATAATCATCGGCTCCGCTATCTAATCCTGTCACGCGGTCCATAATACTATCGCGTGCAGTCAGCATAATAATAGGTGTATTTTTAGTTGCCCTTAATCTACGACAAACTTCTAGCCCATTTAACCCTGGCAACATTAAATCAAGTAAAATAAGATCATAATTTGTTTCAAGTGCGGCCTCTAATCCCCTCCTTCCATCAAACTGTATGTCTACCTTATATCCTTCATAATTTAATTCTAATTCTAAAAAATCAGCTAAACTTTCCTCATCCTCAATAATTAATATGTGTTGCAACCGTAATTCCTCCTATATAGTTAAATGAATGAGTAATCCTATTCCAAATACAATGGCAATGATTTGATGTGCTTTTCTATACAATATCCAGTTTGTTTTTTTATTATGTTTCTGTAAGAAAAATCCAACAATTCCTAGTATGATTAAAACAAAAAGAGAGAATATACCACTATAAAATATAACCATATGCCGACTTCCTTTTAATAAAAAATAAATGCCGTGAGTAATTGATACAGCTAATACAGTATATCCAATTAATACGTGAAACTTTTTAATGAACAGATATACATCCTTTATCAATTTAAACCCAATTATGTTTTTCTTTTTAAAAAATAACCATACATGACGTAAAATCCATAACGATGCAGCTAAAATTGCACCGTATTCACCGAAAGAACCTAATTTCTTATTTAACCATTTCAAATTTAATGCGTTGCCGTATATTACATTAATAAATAACAATGCTATACTACAAAAAATAATAGTAATGCCAATAATTTTAACATACAAATGAAAATATTTATTTCTTAGTAGCTTCTCCAATTCATTTAAGCTCCTTCCTTATAAACCTTCTGTAACAAGCAGAATATCAAATTAAAAAGAAAGGAACATGAGAAAAAGATTAAAATAAAATGAGAATTTAAATATCACTTGAATTTTCTAGTGATCATTTTTAGCTAATTTTATTATATTTTGAATAAACGGCGCTTTTGCATTTGTATATGAAGCACGATCAAACGGATATGTAGCTGCAAGTTTCTCTTTTAATGCTCTATATTCAATTTGTGCCCATTTATGTTCTATAAGAAAGTCACGAAATAAAATGTTATTCTTCCACTCCTCACTATTATAAATATAAACATGTAAATGATGGGTACCAGCTCTCCATTTTCCCTTTCTAAAAAAACGCCAATTAGGTGTTTCTTTTGGAACATATTCATATCCAATTTTTAATAGCGCTTCAATCCACTTTCCGGTAATTTGCAAATCCGTTACACCAATCATCATATCTATTAGAGGTTTCGCTCCTAATCCCTCGACAGATGTACTTCCTATATGTTCAATAGCAATACAATCTTCCCCGAATAAAGAAATAAATTTCTCTTTTTCTTTTAAATACTCTTCCTGCCAATCTTTTTGATATGGTTTAATAACGATTTGTTGTTCCATTTTATCCACCTTCTTATAATTATTTATTATTATATTTATAAAATTTCATGTGATTAACATAGGATTTTAACAAAATATGTCGAATACTGAAATATACAACTTAATTATAATAAATGCGAGGTATATTATGGAAGCTAAACCGGTTGAAATTCATTTGAATCAAATAACATTCCAATTAAAAGAACATCACAATTTTGATTGGTTATTGAAATTAGGAACCGTATTTGCAGTTTTTGACCAGCAAGATTCAGGTAATGTAAGTTTTGGTGTAGAAAAAAATGGGCATAAGAAATTCATTAAATACGCAGGGGCACAAACAATTGCATATGAAGGAACAATGAAAGACGCTATTAAACGGTTAAGAAATTCAGTTTCCCTATACGAGGAATTAAAGCATGACTCGCTTATAAAACTAATTGAACATTTTCCAGTTCAATCTGGATATGTATTGATTTTCGATTGGTTTGATGGTGAATGTCTTCATTCGCACTGGAGTTTCCCGCCTCCTGAGAAATATAATAATCCAAACTCTCCATTTTATAAATTTAAGCATTTACCTGTTATGAAACGAATTCAATCCTTAAATTCCATTTTTTCTTTCCATACATATGTCGAAAAGAAAAACTATGTAGCGATAGATTTTTATGACGGTAGTATTTTATATGATTTTCATACAAATGAGACAAAAATTTGTGATATTGATTTATATTCTAAAAAACCATACGTGAATAAAATGGGAAGATTATGGGGTTCCTCGCGTTTTATGTCTCCTGAAGAATTTGAGCTAAACGCTATGATTGATGCAAAAACAAATGTATTTAATATAGGTGCAATGGCTTTCGTAATTTTAGGGGGTGGAATAGATCGCTCCTTTACAAAATGGGAAGCAAGTAGGGATTTATATGAAATAGCATATCGCGCTGTAAATGAAAACCGAACTGAACGATATGCATCAGTTGAAGAATTTTATGAAGAATGGCTAAAAGTGGTAAATGCTGAAAAGATATAAACTTATAGTATTAAAAGCATAAAGTTTCTACTATAATCATGTATAATATATATGAAAAGGAAATTCAAAATAATGAGGCAAATATTATGGACTTTGTTTATATTAATCAAAACGTATTAAATAATCTTCTTTACATTTTAATTAGTATCTTTATTTTTTATTTTATATATGATAGCGGGCACTATTTGAAGAAATATAAAAAATTACTTATTATACTTTGTACGAGTATCCCTCTTATTTTATGTATGCGCTATCCTATCTATATGGATGAAAATTGCATTCATGATTTAAGACAAATACCAGTTATAATAGGTACACTTTATGGTGGCTTCCCTGTCGGTATCATATTGTTTGCTATTTTATTAATTACAAGATTTTCATTTTATGGATTTAGTATGTTAACAATACTAGTTTATGGCACAATGTTTATCATTACAGCATTCGCATCCGCAAAATTTAATACGTATAATAGAAAAATCAAAGTAGCTTATACAATGTTTTTAACATTTTTTCTAGGAATATTTACAACTGTAATTGTATTAACTTTATCAGATTTTGAAGTGAATAATTTGTATATTATTTATTTCATAATATTACCAACTACTTTAATGTTGTTTGTAGTTTATTTTAATGAAGTTTTAAAAGATGCAGTATGTATGCGATCGAAGTTAATTAAAATGGAAAAAATGGAAATTGTCAGTCAACTAGCTGCCAGTATATCGCACGAAGTAAGAAATCCCTTAACTGTTGTAAAAGGATTTACTCAACTTTTAAAAACACCAAATTTAACTCCAGAATCAAGAGACGAGTATATTAAGCATATACTTGAAGAATTACATCGTGCCCAAGGAATAATTGATGATTATTTAACGTTTGCCAAACCTGCTTCAGAAAAATTAGATGAGATTTCAGTAGAACAAGAGTTAAATCGAGTTATTAATATGATCTTACCTTTATGTAATATGAATACAATACATATTACAAAAGATTTCTCTACGGCAACAATAGTTGGAAATAAACAGCACTTTCAGCAATGTTTTTTAAACTTAATAAAAAATGGTATTGAAGCAATGCCTAATGGTGGCACTTTAAATATCTCCTCATCTATTAGTAATAATAAAGTTATAATACGAATTGAAGATAGCGGAATTGGTATGTCACAAGAGCAAATAAATCGATTTGGCGAACCGTATTTTAGTACAAAAACGAAAGGTACAGGTTTAGGTACAATGGTTGCTGTTAAGATTATTGAAACGATGCAAGGTAGTTTAAAAATCCGAAGCGTTATTAATAAAGGTACCACTTTGACAATTACATTCCCAAAATGTAATCAGAACTCATCTGAGAACAAATAAAAAAGGAGCATAATTGCTCCTTTTTTATTTGTTTCGATACATAAGTATCTTTTATGTTTTTTTAGTTTACATTTGTAGAGACTAATTAGAAATTAGTACCCTCCGCCCCAGCAGCTGCATCCAACGATAATTAACAAAATAAATAACACAACTAATAAAGCGAAACCTCCACCAAAACCACAAGAACCACCGTAACTCATAATTTCTCCTCCTTTTGGTTTGAAAACTAATAGGTAGTTGATCATTTTAACTGGTTCGTATTATACATTATGTAAATATCCCTTTTTTGAGCATGTCTATATAAAAATAAGTAAAAGCACTCTTTTGAGAGTGCTTTAAAATGGATACCAAAAGTTTTGAAATACATGTAATTTTAAATATACTGCAACAATTAAAATAAATACACCCACAAAGAAAGCAAAGAAATCCCTACTTTTTGCTTTCTTTGTATAAAACCACGTACGTGTATCTTTCTTTCCAAATCCCCTTAAATCCATTGCGTTTGAAACGGTATCGATTCTCTCTAGAGAATGAATAATTAAAGGCCAGAAAATTAAGACACGGTTTTTCATGCGAATCCATAAACTGGATTCTCCTTTTTCAAAAGCTACTCCTCTCGCCTCTTGCGCATGTTTAATAACTTTATATTCGGACTGAATATCAGGTATATAACGTAATGCAATATTTATTGCATATGTCATCTTATAATGAATACGAAATTTACTTAAGCTACTAACGAATTCGCTTGAATCAGTCGTATAAATAAAAATAAGTGTGAATGGTAATAAAGTAAAATATTTTAATGAAAGTGTAGCTGCATAAAATAATGTTTCATACGTAATTGTTGCATACCCAATATGCACAAACGAAGTATAGGATTCGGTTAATTCAGATCCATGGGTTGGTGTAATAAATAAAATCATGACAGAATTTAATAAACTAAATGTGAATATAACACTAAAAACAATAAAAATTTTACGAAATGGAATTTTGGCAACTAAAAGTCCGATACATCCAATCAAAAATACAACTAGCAATACACGAAAATCAAAAAATAAAAAAGTAAGCGTCATACAAAAAATAAATAACAACAATTTTACTGCTCCATCCATGCGATGAAAATATGTACTATACACCTTCCTCCCTCCTCTTAACATCAAAATAAAGTTCTATAAACCTTTCGGGATATGCAATCCCACTAAATTTAACTAGTTTGAATAATGAACTTTCCCTTAGATTCGCTCTTTGTAACGTTTCTGGATGCCCTAATACAATAGACGCGGTATTATTCGCAATAATTTTACCTTCATGTAAAACTATCGCTCTGTCTGTATATTCCAATGCGAGATTCATATCGTGGGTAATAAAAACAAACGATATTCCCTTTGCAGCTAATTGTCTAATAAACGACATAAACTGTTTATAATGATAATAATCTTGTCTCGCTGTCGGTTCATCTAATATGATAAGCTTCGGATTTGTTGTTAGTACAGATGCAATCGTTAATCTCTTTTTTTGTCCATAACTTAACGCATGAATTGGCCAATTTCGAAATGGATACAAACCACAAACTTTTAACGCTTCTTCCGCTCTAAGCTTAATTTCTTCCTTTGAAATTTTTTTAAATTTTAATGAAAACGAAACCTCTTCCATAACAGTAGGTTGAGTAATCATATGATTAGGATTTTGCATCACATAAGATATAACCTCACCGCGTTTACGAATAGACCAAGAATTAATATTTACTCCATCAATTAAAATCCTATCATTCTTTGTTTTGTTTATCCCTATAAGACTATGAGCTAATGTTGATTTTCCAGCTCCATTATGGCCTAAAAGTGCTACTATTTCCCCTTTATATATAGAGAAATTCACATTATCTAATACTTTTTGTTTATTAGAATATGAGAATGACAAATTCTCTACTTTCAATAATTCTTTTTTTGTAGGAGTGTCTTTACAAAAAACTTGCTTCTCCATCCACTCATTTATTACGCTACTAACACTTTCCCTCTGAAGATTTTCAAGTGGGTATATTACGTCATTATTACTATCAAAATGTAATCTCTTTAATACTTCTATATACATAGGTTCTCTTAAGCCTATAGATGGTAATATATTTGACGCTAAAATCTTTTCAGGTGTCCCAATCGCAACAATTTCACCTTCATCAATTAAAATGATTTTATCTAAATCCAGGTTTAACATTTCTTCTATTCGATGTTCAATAATTACAATTGTTTTATTATATTGTTTATGTATATCTTTAATTAGTTGTATTGTATGTATGGCGCTTAGCGGATCTAAATTTGCTAACGGTTCATCGAACAATAATATATCAGCATTTGTTGTTAACAGACCTGCTAGAGAAACAGTTTGTTTTTGCCCTCCTGATAATTCATGTGGACTTTGTTTATGAAAAGTATGCATCTTCACCTTTTTTAATGAATCCGAAACAATCTTTTTCATATCAACTTGATTTACACATTCGTTTTCTAAATAAAAAGCTACATCTTCTTCTACTGTAAGACCAATAAATTGTGCATCTTGATCTTGCAAAATTGTTCCAACCTGTTTACTCTGTTCAAAAATACTTCCTTTCCTCGGATCTTTTCCGTCAATTAAAATAGTACCAGTACTAGTCCCTTCATAAGAAAATGGGATTAGCCCATTCATACAATGAGCTAACGTTGACTTCCCTGAACCACTACGTCCAGCAACTAGTACTTTTTCTCCAGGATATATATGAAACGTAATGTCTTTTACAGTAGGCTGTGCTGCATGCTCATATTGAAAGCTGAATTGTTCAAAAGAAATAATTGGTTGCATGTTAACATCCCTACTTTTCAATTTTTAAATGTGTATGTTTCTTATTAGATTTTGCTAAACCAATTGTAATTGGCAATCCAAGAACTAAAAACACAATAACATCAGCAATTGTTGCTCCTAATACTTGTATAACAATTTTGTCAAACGGTTCTCCCATCACAATAATATCGAATGCCCCAGCAAATATAATTGCAATGACAATACCAATTAACCCAGTAATGGCTAAATAAGAAATATCACCCTTATTATACGTCCCGTTTTTCACACTAAAGCCAACTCGTTTTTGAATGAGTCCCATTGCAAGGCCAATAATTCCTGAACTAATAACCCCCCCCCACCAAATACCCCATCCAGCGATTGTATCTGTTACGGTATGACCGATAAGTCCTATTAATAGTCCTGCCACTGGACCAAATAAAGCTCCAAAAACAGTTAATATAGCTAATGCAGGTTTAATAAATGTATTTGGTGCAATAGAAAACCCCCAAAGTCCTAATATCCCGTATAAAGCCGATCCAATTCCAATTGCTACTACTAATTTTGTTGATAATTTGTTCATTTCAATTCCCCTCTCATATTAGTCAACTTTTATTACTCTATATTTATTTTGAAAATGAATTATGCATCGACACTTCCTTTCTATACAACAAAAAATGACCTCTTACATAAGAGGTCATTTTCTTTCACGTTCAAGAATCCTCTTATCTTCCAAAAAACACATCGTGTTCTCTGCGGAATTAGCACCTTCCTATAAATTTACATAGGGGTTGCTGAGGTTTCATAGGGCCGTTCCCTCCACCTCTCTGGATAAGTATTAATTTGTAATTCGTATTATGGCACTAAGAAGTATAAATTTCAATACTTTTCTAATTATTTTTATTTTTTATTTAACGGTACATTTAAATCATTGTATTCTTATCGGAATTATGAAATAATAAATTCAAAATAGTTACGGGAGGAATGTACGATGAAAGTAATTGGTTTAATTGGTGGACTAAGTTGGGAATCTACATCGTTATACTATAAACATATTAATACACTTACACTCTCTCAATATGATCAAAATGCAAAGCTTGTTTTATATAGCATGGACTTTGGTGAGGTAACTACTTTATTACAAAATCATCAGTATGAAGAAGTGAAAAACGAATTAGTCACAGTTGCAAAAAAGGTTGAAAAATCTGGAGCTGAATTTTTATTAATGTGTTCCAATACGGTCCATTTATTTGCTGAAGAAGTAGAAAGTGCAATATCCATCCCGCTTCTTCACATTGGTGATGTAAGTGCTAAAAAAATGGTAGAACAGAATATACAGCGTATTGGACTATTGGGTACGAAACAAACGATGGAACAAGACTTCTATAAATCACGTCTAGCAAATTATAACATTGAGACAATCATCCCAAATAAAGAGGAAAGAAATTTTATTCATCATGTTATTTTAAATGAATTAAGTAAAGGAATTATTTCAGAAACATCAAAAGAAAAACTATTACAAATTACAAAATCATTAATTCAAAATGGCGCAGAAGGAATATTACTAGGATGTACTGAAATTCCTTTGCTTATTTCCCAAAATGACCTTACTGTACCTGTTTTTGATACTGCTTTTTTACACGCAAATACTGCTGTGCAGTTTGCGGGATAATAATATACAAGCATAAGGATTGAACCTCTATGCTTGTATATTGTTGACACTATTTATTTAAAAGAGATTCAATAACTGCAATTGCTTTTTTGGAACCACCACATTCTAAAAAACTATCGTTAAGTTTTCGTATACCATGTTTATACTTTTCATTTGAAAGTACATCTGTTACCGCTTCTTTCAAAGTTTGCATATTAACATGCTCTTTCAATAACCAATGTGCTGCTTCAAGCTCAGTTAATCTTTGTGCTATCATTGGCTGATCTTTATCATGTGGAATTATGACAAATGGGACATTAAAATAAATGGCATCGTGAACGCTATTCATACCGCCATGTGTAATAAAAACATCTGCTTCACTTAATATTTCTGATTGGGGTACGTATGAAGAAATTATAAAATTATTTGGCGCTTTTTTAATTTTAGAACGATCATTTCTATCACCAATTGTCATTATAACTAACCCATCAAAATCTGAGAAAGCATCAATACATGTATTAAAGAATGGTTCGAGTCCTTCAAGTAGTGTTCCCATTGAAATGTAAATCACTTTCTTATCTTTAAGCAATTCAAGTGGAAACTCTACATTTGTTTTACGCTTTGAAATACTCGGCCCAATAAAAATGTTATTTTCTCCGAATGAATCGCTATTAGGTTGAAAATAACGACTTGTGTACACGAGAGAAATATCTCCCTTATTATGCATAAATTGAAGATTATTTTTAGGCTTTACGCCAAATTTATGTTCCATTTGATATAGTAATTGGCTGGAAAGCTCATCGGGTTGGAATTGTATTTCTGCATTTGGATGAAAAGGTAAAGTCTCTAAAATTTCTGGAGGAATTAAAAATATAGGAGAAGAAACTACACCTGGAATTTGTAAATACTCCTTTACTAACTCTCCAGCACCAAATATATCATAAATTACGAAATCAAAATTTATGCTTTCACATAATTTTTTCGTAATTTCTAATATATATAAAGAAGTTTGAACATGTACATGAAAGAAAGAATTCAACCCATATGAACTTTCAGTATCAATAGAAATCTCCTTTAATAAATCTGGATGGGTATAAACGGTAGCTCCCAAATCTTCAATTCTGCCTTTAAAGTGTTCTGTTGTAATATAATGTACGTGATCCCCCCGTTCAGTAAAGGCTTTGACTAAACTTAATGTAGGATTTACATGTCCCTCTGCCGGAAAGTTAACCACTAAAATATTTAGCACTTATTTCTCACTCCTTACATTTAAATGCTCTTATTAATCATACTGTAATTATTACAGTCAATCTTCCCCTAATAGTCCTAATATACTTACTGCTTTAGATTGATAAATAATTGTCAGTTAATAAATTAAAAAAGGCATCTACATAAGTAGATGCCTAACCGTGATAAGGAGTGTTCTGTGAGGTTAGAAAAAGCTTTTCAGCTTGTCCTATGCTATCAATATATGATTTAATTTATAAAATGTGAATAATTGATAGCATAATTTTATTCCTCACTATCACCCATTTTGAATCTATCCCTATATGAAAATGCATCTAGTTTCTATAACATTTCATATGTTTTAATCCTCTCTAGAACTATCTATTTTTATCGTTTCTCCAGTCAATCACTTATTTTTCAATTCGAAATAAGCATCTAATATTTCTTTTCCAATATCAGAGTTAATGCCAGATTTATCATTAATAACCCATGGCACAACTACAGAGAATGCTATTTCTGGATTATCATATGGCGCATATCCTGCTAATGTTAAATTATAACATTCTCTTCGCTCACCTTTTTCATTTCTTCCAATATCACTTTCTCCACCGTATACTGTCTGTGCTGTCCCTGTTTTTCCCGCTGGTTTATACGGTGCTTTTTGGAATGTCTTTACTCCAGTCCCATCACCTTCTTGGAAAACTCTTCTAAATCCTTCCTTTACTTGATTTATATATTCCTCTTTCATATCTATTTTATTTAAAACGATTGGTTCTACTGAATGCACCACTTTACCAATCTCATCTTTTTGAGCGGTTTGCTCTCTAACCTCTTGAACAATCTGTGGCTTCATTCGATATCCACCGTTTGCAATTGTTGAAATATACTGTACAAGCTGAAGCGGTGTATACGTGTCATACTGGCCAATTGAGTAGTCTAATAAGAAACCTGGTTGGTTATCTTTTTTACCAATTTGTCCAGCTGTTTCATTCGGTAAATCGATGCCTGTTGGAACACCTAATCCAAATTGCCTGAAATAATATCTCATTTTATCAAAGTATCCCTGTTTAATATTTAATGAACTATTTTTCACATAATCCACACCTGCAATTTTTAATGCTGTATTAAACATATAAACGTTTGAAGAAACTTGTAACGCTCTTAAATCGTCAATATTTCCAAATTCTTTCCAAGACTTCTTCTCCTTAGTACCTTTAAACTTCATAGGTGCATCATAAAAATAAGTACCTGGTGTTATAGCTTTCGTTTCAAATCCAGTTAAAACTGTCGCACCTTTAACTGTTGATCCCAACTCGTATGAACTAGTCATTGTGCCTAATGCATAGTCTTCAACTTCTGTTTTTCCGTCTTTTTCTACAAGTCTTTTCCCAGCCATTGATAAGACTTGTCCGTTATTCGGATTCATCATTACAACGAAAGCACGGTCCAACATGGATTCCGATCCTTTATATGCCTTTAATATTTTTTCAATACTTTCTTCTACTTTTTTCTGCAATTTCATATCTATTGTTAAAGTTAAGTTCTTCCCGCTCTTTCCCTCAGAAACTGTTTCGGTTCTAATTGTATTCCCTTGTTTATCAGCAACGCTTCTTACTTCTTTTTTTGTACCATGAAGTACATCTTCGTATTGCTGCTCGATATAACTTTTTCCAATCCTATCATTTCGGCTATAATCACGTACCAAATAGTAATCTAATCGTTCACTCGGTAATCCTTCATCGGCATTAGAAATATTTCCAAGAACGGATCGGAATAATCCATTATTTACATACACTCTCTCCCAATCAACAGATACGTCTACACCTGGGAAATTCGCTAAACCTTCACTAATTATAGTAAATTCCTTTTCACTAACATCTTTTTTAATAATTTGAGGAGCCATTTGATAACCAGAAGTCATCTTACTTTTAATAGCTAACACTTTTATATCTTTATCTGTTAATTCCTGAAGATTTTTATCTGTAACTCGTTTTCTTTTTAACTCTTCAATTTTTTTATCTAGCGTCTTGCCGCTTATATCCTTCTCCCTAAATGTACCTATTTCTTTTTTAGATACTAGATTTTCAGCAAGTTTCGGATTTAATTGCATCCAAAAATCCTTCATATCTGTCTCAGTTAACTTAACTATATCTTCTTGTGGCATTTCAATTATGTCTGCAAGTTGTCTTGCCGTTTTTAAAATATCTTCTGATTTTACGCCTTTCATCTTTGTATACGTGATTGTACGTAAAGATTTATTATCAACAACTGGATTCCCTTCTCGATCAAATATTTTTCCACGTGGGACGGAAAGACTCACAGTTGCATTTTCTCTTTTTTCTACTTCATTTTTATAAGTCTCTCCATCGACAATTTGCACTTTACCTAACTTTACAATCATTGTAGAAAATAATAAAAATACACAAAGAAATAAAATATTTAAACGCGTCGGTATTGCTCTACCTGTTTTCCCTTCTTGCTTTTTCACCTTGTCATAATCTCCTCCTTACAGTAGTTCTAGTAATAATTGATTCTATATATTAAAAATAATGCACATTTTCTATGCATTACTTTGCACAAATATTAATATACCGATAAAAACTTAATAGTAATTAAAACAAAGGTTAAGAAAAGGTAAAGTTTACTAGATTAAATATAAAAATACCCAATGAAAAAAGTTTAACTTTTTTCATTGGGTATTTAATCATTTATTTAAGAGTTAATACTAGAACGTATCGATATACATGTATCGTCACAATTTGATAGAGATTCTTTACTCTGAACTTTCGGCAAATAAATCGTTACTGTCGTCCCGACACCAATCTCACTCATAATGCTTATTTTCCCTTGATGACTTTCAATAATTTTATAACTTAACATTAACCCGATGCCGGTACCTTTCTCTTTCGTACTATAAAAAGGCTCACCTAATCTCTTAATTCTTTCTTCAGGTATCCCTATTCCTTCATCAATTACATGAATAATGACACCCTCATCTTTTATCTCTTTTAAATGAATCGCAATTTTCCCGCCATTTGGCATAGCTTCGATTGAATTTTGCAAAATATTAATAAACACTTGTTTCAACTGATTTTCTGAGCATTCAATACTTATATCTTTGGTGTCTGTATATAGTTCAACCTGTATATTGGTCATAATTGCTTTTGTATTCATTAACGATACGACATTTTTATAAATTTGATATATATTTTTTTGTTCTGTATTTATTTCATCTGTTTTAGCAATTGATAAAAACTCTTGAAGAATCGCTTCTATTCTTTCAATTTCAGAAAGCATTAAATCAAAATATTTTTCTTGATCTTCTTTATTAATTTGGAATAACTGTATAAACCCTTTAATGACTGTTAATGGATTCCTCACTTCATGAGCAACACCAGCTGCTAATTGGCCGATTGCTGCAAGTGTATCTGATTTATTTAGTAATTCTTCGGTCTTTTTCCGCTCTGTAATATCGCGTACAATAATCATAATTTTATCATGTAATAATGGTAAGCATCTAGCCTCAAAGAAATCAATACTTCCATTAATTGCAAGAGGGTATTCAACAATTACATTCGTTTCTTTTTCCTTCACTTGATGAATAGCTTCCTGAAACTGCTGTGCAACTGGAGGTGGTAATACTTCGAAAAACTTTTTTCCCATAAAAGCTTCTGCCGGTACGTAAAATTTTGTAGGGGAGCCTGCTTTATAATCTATAATTGTGCCATCAACTTCTGTTAAGAAACATAGATCTGGTAAAGCTTTAAAAATTAATTCCAATTCCGACGTTTGTTGTTTTAATTGCTCTTCTATCGCTTTTAAATGTGTAATATCTACACCAACAGCCCAGTAGCTAAATCCTGTTACAGGAAACTGTTCTGATATATTGGACCACATAATTGTTTTGGTTTCACCATTTTTACACGTTAAGTGCATTTCCCAATCTCTGAAATTTTTTCCACAAGTTAAAAATTTCGTTTGTATTCGATGACGATAATTATGATCCGGGTACAATAGTTGAAGTGCATTTGGATTCCCTATTATTTCTTCAGCGGTATAACCTGTTACAATTTCACACTCTCGATTCCACAAAACAAAATCTCCATTATAATCAAGCGCATCAACCATAACAGGCATGTTTTGTAAAATCGTGTGTAATTCCTCCTCTTTTCGAGAAAGCAATGTTGTATTTTTACTTTGAAATACTTTTGTTGCCCCATCTATAATTAGACTTGAAAGCATTTCAAAATATTTTTGACAATTGAAAATTTCACTTTTGTTTGACCATACTACAAAAGATCCTAAATGTTGATTGTATAAAAAAATGGGGATTTCAATTTTGGGAAGTTTACATATTTTCGTCTCATTTATTCCAAAAGAAAATATACATTCTTTTTCAGCATCAAGAAGTTGATGTGATATGTTGGTTAATTGATAAAATTGTTCTGCCATGGTTTCTATTGTACTCACATCAATAAGTTCCATTAGCCGCGCATTCATTCTTTTTTCACCTCAATATGTAAAATTAATACAAATTCAAAATTTATACTTCTCCATTATACGAAGAATGTGCCTTTAGGTATATAGCTGTAGAATAATTATTCGAACAAATTTTATTTTTCAATTAAAAAAGAGATGAATTTACGTATAAAATGAAACATTAATCATTATGTATTTTGTTCATCACACATCAATTCTGATTTGACGAGCAACATAAATCGCGCCGTCGTGCATACATCTAATTTTGATATTAACGTTTTACACGTCGATTGTAGTAGTATAAAAATACAAAAAAAATAAAGTTCATAAAATTTTCACAATTATTTTGAAAAATATAAACATTTATTCCAATATATTCTATATAATAAGATGTAATAAGGCTTCTATGAATCTCATAGAATACCTTACCCCTAATAAAAAGAAAAAAAGAATCTATGTAGATTCTTTTTTTCTTTTTTTCTTTTTTTCTTACATTACATATTTATATAAAGCATATGCAACACCGTGTTCTTCATTAGTCAATGTTTCGTATTGACACATAGATTTTATTTCTTCAACTGCATTTCCCATTGCAATTGATAGATTTGCTTTTTCCATCATAGATACATCGTTTAGCCCATCACCTATCGCTACAGTATTTTCAACTGGAATATTCAGATGTTCTGCTAAAGTATATAGTCCATTTCCTTTTTGAGCATCTCGATGATTAATCTCTAAATTATGCCAATAGGAAGATGTAATTGCTAAATCAGTATTATGCAGAAACGTTTCTTTTAACTTTTTTAATTTTTCCATGTCATAAGAAAATGGTAAAAGCTTATGCACATGTATGTCTGTTTCTACAATTGGTTTACAACTTTCTGCACTAAAAAATGCTGTATGTTCAAGGTATAATGCTGCAATCGTTTCTAACTCTTTCAAATCGATATTTTCATTTGAATTTTTCACATAATCGATTTCATTACGTACACTCTCTACTCCATATTCCGGTACGTACACACCTTTATTAGTATAAAGCTGATAATATAATCCATTTTCTTCAAGATAATTCACAATCTCAAGCGCCTGCATATTTTGAATTGGATATCTCTCCATCATTTTTTTATCATTATATATAAGCGCACCATTTTCGGCAATAATTGGACACTCCAAATTAACTTCTAACAACAATCGTTCAATATCGACGATAGAACGACCTGTACAAATTGCTACAACATGGCCTGCTTCCTGACATTTTCGAATTGCCTCTGCATTCTCTTTACTAATCATTTTATTCCCCGAAAGAAGAGTTCCATCTAAATCAATTGCGATTAATTTCATTATTTCTTCACCACTTTCTATATATACACGAGTCATATTAAACGAAAGGTATCGTTTTCATACTGATTTCATGAAGTACTCCTTATTTATAATTTATGAAAAGCGTTTCAGGTCAAGAAATAATTATAAATAAAATCCAAAGCAAGGGCTTTGGATTTTAAACTATGAATTATAACGAATATATTTTGTCTCACACGTGTATACATTCTTTTCTTTAGTTGGGACGTATACTTTAAACTTTTCTAAACGTTTTCCGTAAACATGAATAGTGACAACGCTTTCATATTTGGCTATTTCAAGGATATGACAATCAGCTGGTGGAATGACTTTATCTGTTTCTCCTTCTCCCAAATAAAGATTTCCTGTATGAGTTAAATAAACAAGTGAATTTTCAAGCTGCTTAGTTTGTATAAAGTTCTGCACCATTATTCTTCCTGTAAATACGCCTTCTACTCCCCATGTGCCATCATGATCATGTAAAGGAGTCGATTGTCCATCTTTCCATACAAGAGCTAATACTTCAAAACGATTTAAAGGATCTTCATATAATAAGTGTCGTGCATATTGAGCCGAATTCGCCTTCTGTTTTTCTAACGGAAGCCATGTTTTCTTTTCTAAAAGTTCTTCTAATAATTTTTCAATCCCACAAACAATTTGATCTTCTAACAAATTACTATTTATTAAATCTGTTACAGCTTTAATAAATGTTTGGAACGTCTTACTTCCATTACACGTTAACATAAGCATCCTCCTCTACTCTTATTCACACACTTCCATACTAAATAACCAACTAAAATTTTACAATTGAGAAATAAAAAAACAAGGTACAGTAAGTTTGTACCTTGCTGAACAGTTTATTGAGTTTTTAAGCAGATAGGTAAGAATTTCAAAGTTTGTTCATTCTCCAATATACATTTTTCTAAATCGAAAGATGAAGATAACTCTATTTTTTCAAAAGCATTTATAAAAGTACTTAAAGCAATCTCAGCTTCTAAACGTGCAAGTGGTGCTCCTAAGCAAAAGTGAGCACCTTTACCAAATGTTAAATGCTTTTCATTTCCTATTCGGTGTATATTAAATTTAGAGGCTTGTGCAAACTTTTTCTCATCTAAGTTTGCTGCACTAACCCATGCAACAACCATTTGATCCTTTTTCATTAAAGGTCCAAATATATTGGTGTCTTCTGTAATTCTCCTAGCTAATGTAACAGGAAAGCGATAGCGTAATACTTCCTCAATCGCTTTTGAAATTAATTTAGGTTCTTTTCTTAATTCTTTATATGTTCCAGGTGAATCCACTAAGAAACAATAAAAACTATTAATAATTAAATTTGTAGTTGTTTCATTACCAGCCGCTAATAAACCTAATGAAAAAGTAACAATTTCTTCATCAGTTAATCTTTCGCCTTCATATTCAGCTCGTATTAAATCTGAGATAATATCATCGGTTAAAAGGTATCTCTTTTCCTGAACGATCGGTAGAAGATATGTTTTAAATTCATTTAGTGCTATCCCCTTTTCTGCATCCAGATCATTAAACTTTTCTTTACTATACGGCATAAATAAAATATCAGACCATGCTTTAATTTTTTTACGGTCAGTTGTTGGCACTCCTAATAAATCGGATATGACGGTAACAGGTAAAGGGGCTGCAAACTCTTCAACGATATTAACTTCACTATATTTTCCAATATGTTGTACAAGTTCATTTGCGATAGCCTGTATTCGAGGTTTCCATTGTTCTAAACTTCTTGGAGTAAATGCTTTAGAAACGATAGAACGTACATTACGATGTTCTGGCGGATCAGTAGAATTGATATTTATTCGAGTTTCTAAAGGTGGGATTGAGAATTGTCTTCGTTCTCTTCTACTTGAAAACAAGCGATAATCCGATAAAACTCGATTTACATCTTCATACAAAAATACATTCCAAACATCTTGCTCTTCATCATAATATACGGGGTGATTATCCCTCATAAATTGATACCACTCATACGGATTCCACAATTCTTCTTTCGTTTTCAGCTTTGAAATTTCATGAACTAAAATTACATTTTCAGGCGAAGCCATAGTCCTTTCCTCCCTTTTCTTTTACAATAAAAGTGATAGGTCGGTAATTCAAAGTTGTATAATCTAACATATGTTATTTTAACATATACTAAAGGAGATTTTCCGTTGGAGAGCTTGAGAAATATATAGGGGGATTTTTATGTATGTTGATATTTTATTGCTGGCAGAATTGACGTCAGGGCCAAAATATGGCTATGAAATTAAGAAAAATATCCAAAATCGGTTAGGAGAGAATTTTGAATTAAATCATAATATGCTTTATCCTTCTCTTCGACGTTTTGAGAATATGGGGGCTATAACGAAAAAAGTACATACACAAGTCGGTAAGCCAAACCGAAATATGTACGACATAACTGAAACAGGAGAAGAAATCTTTTCTGAAATGTTGCGCGAGTTTCCCGAAAAACTTGCGACAAACAATATAGAATTTCTTGTTCGTATCGCGCTATTTGAAAAACTTGATTATGAAGCTAGAAAAGAAGTTTTAACAATACGCCAAGACATACTACATAAACAACTTACTGCTATTCAATCTCTAGATGCTAGCTCATCTTTTATTACAGAAGTCATTGAATTTAGTAAATCACGTATCGAACATGAATTGCTCTGGATTACATCACTTATGAAGAAAATATGAAAAAATAAAAAGAAAAGTTAAAAACAATGAATGAAAATGAGATTTATTATCAATACTATAATTAATAAAAGGGCAACCACGATTTGGCTACCCTTCAAAAATTTATACTTCTGGATCAAAAGTTTTGCAATCTGTTTCTTCCGTAGTCGATGCTTGTTTTCCTTTATGACTTACTACATAAATTGCGTCTGCGCTACATTTATTGCCGTTAGCCCAAAATTTACAGTTGTTTACTTCACATAAAACGTCTTGTGCCATAGTATCACACCTCCTTGTTCTATTATCATTAACAAGATTCGGAGGTATGATACTCTTTGTTATGCATTTTTTATTCCCTTTTTAGCTTTCTTAATGGCTCTATATCCCCTTGTACAATAGTATCTATATTTTCAGTTATTTTTTCAATGTCAAAATGCCACCATTGAATTTGCAATAATTCCTCTATTATTGTATTTGTAAATCGGTCCTTTATTTTATTTGCAGGGTTTCCACCAACAATTGTATATGGTGCGACGTCTCTAGTCACAACAGATTTAGCTGCAATGATTGCACCATCACCTATGTTTATCCCAGGCATAATCGTTGTATCCATACCAATCCAAACGTCATTTCCTATAACTGTATCTCCTTTGTATGGTAAATCAGTCAAACTAGGTGTATATTTCTCCCATCCATTTCCAAATATATTAAATGGGTATGCCGAAAATCCATCCATCCGATGATTCGCCCCGTTCATAATAAAGGTAACTCCATTTGCAATACAACAAAACTTTCCAATAATAAGGTGATCTCCAAGAAATTCATAATGATGTAATACTCGATCTTCAAATGTTTCTCCATCTTTCGCATCATAATATGAATAGTCTCCAACATGTATATTAGCTTTCGTTATTGTATTTTTTATAAAGTGAACATTTCTATTTCCTTCAATAGGGTATTTAACATTTGGATTAGGATTCATGTTGCACAGCACTTCCTTTACTATTCATTTCACTTTCTACCGCTATTACTGGCTTTAAATTGTATATAGGTAAAATAAATAATAATCCAATTATAAATAGTAAAGCTGTGCCCTCATACATCATACTTAGTGAAAACATTTCTTTTAATGAACCAGCTATACTCATTGTTACTACCATCGAACCAGTGAATAGTGGACTTAAAATGCCATTTACACGACCAATAAAATCTGTATCACTATTTTGAATAATAAGCGTATTAATACCTATTTGGATACACGGAAGAGCTAACCCACTAAAAAGTTGTGCTGTGAGTGTTACCCATAAATTTGTGGAATAACCTATAATACCGATGCCGATTGCCTGACCGAGCATACCGATAATTAACATTTTTTGCGGCGCAACATTTTTTGCAAATACCATCGCTAAAGCACCGCCAACAATCATTCCTGCACCATTTACTGTTAGTAACCATTGTAAACTCTCTTTTGACAGCCCTAACTGCTCAGTCACGATAAATATACCTAATGGCTGAATCAATCCTATACCTAGTCCTGCAGCCATAAAACAAAACCCTAGCAAAGTTAATGCCTTTTTCTTTTTCACATATTTAATACCATCAAGCATTTCCTGTAATAGAGTGATTTCTTTCTTCTCGTTATCATTCTCAAGATCTTTCGGAAGAAATAATAACACAGCTGCTGCAAGTAAAAAAGCGATACCTGTAATAATGATTGAAATATAAATTCCAAAACTATGAAAAATAAATGTTCCAAGAATCGGTCCTAACACCATAAATATCGCAAATATTGTTTGATAAATAGACATCGCTAATTGAATTTGTTCTGCCGATAAATGCTGTTTAAATAATTTCATTCCAGATGGTTGAGAAAACTGCGAAAGGATTGCAGAAATAAGCGTGACAAAAAACACAATTTTCCACGTACCAAACATAAGAGTGATTAATACAGCAAATACTGAAATAGAACTTAACGTTTCACACCATATCATTGTCTTCTTCGGCTTCCACCTATCAGCAAACGTTCCACCAATAAAGGAAAAGATGAAAATTGGAGCAAACTCCGCAACTGAAATCATCGAAATAGCAAAAGCATCACCTTTTGTCATTTCCATTACATATAGTAATACGGCAAAGTTCCGAACCCATATTCCAATTTGTAAAAATAATGCTGAAGCTAAAATTCCCTGTACAAATCTATTCTTCAATACTTGTGATACCCCATTATTTTGTTTCGTTTCTACATTTGTCGACATAAAAAAGCCTCCTATTTCAGGTTCTGAACAGGAGGCAGCACAAATCATATGAAAAGACTATATTTTTCGCAGAGCGAAATACATCCCTTTTCTATAAATGTACAGACTAATCCTATTCAGAAGAATATTTCGTTTTTTAACGAAGATCTCTTACAAATAGAATTAGTTGATCATTGGGATGTTTTCACCCTTCCGTTTCGAATTTAAATAACACATACATACTCTATGTAAATCATTTTCTATGTATGCATGTCTTACAATAAATATTCTAGAATGTTAATGGTAATTCCTCTAAAGAACGCATTAAATAATTACCTTGCCATTTGATTTCTTCTCGATTCCCTTTTATTTGTAGTTTAGGCATTCGATTAAATAACGTAGTAATAGCAATTTTTGCTTCCAACCTAGCAAGCGGTGCTCCTAAGCAGAAATGACTACCATGCCCAAAGGCAATATGACGATTGTTCTCGCGAGTAATATCGAATACTTCCGGATGCTCAAATACTGTTTCATCACGGTTTGCAGAAGCTAAAGCAATGACAACCATATCTCCTTTTTCAATTGTTCGATCGTGAATTTGAAAAGGTTCATCTGCCCATCTTGAAGTTGTAACCTCAACCGGAGAATAATATCGTAATCCTTCCTCAATAGCAGCATCAATTAATTTTGGATTTTCTTTCAATAACTGTAATTGATTCGGATTTTCGAGAAGCGCTAATACCGTATTTGTAATTAAATTCACTGTCGTCTCATGTCCTGCGACAATTAATAGCATTATCATTGAATATAGTTCTCGGGCGCTAAGCTTATGCCCTTCACTCTCTGCAAGTATTAAAGCACTAACCAAGTCTTCTTTCGGCTCTTTTCGTTTCATACCAACTAAATATTGAAGATATGTAATAAACTCAGATAGTTGCTTTTCAGTTTCTTTTATTTCTTCTGGTGTTTCCGGATAAGCAATGACAGCGTGAGACCAAATTCTAAATTTCGCTTGATCTTCTTTTGGAATGCCGAGCATTTCACTTATCACAATGATTGGTAAAGGAAATGAATAATCATCAACAAGGTTTAATGAACCTTTTCGTTCGACTTCGTTCAATAAATCATCTGCGATATGCTGAATTCTTCCTTCCAATTGTGCGATCATCTTCGGTGTAAAAGCTTTTTGTACGAGTGATCGTAAACGATTGTGGTTAGGTGGATCTGAATTTAACATATGTGTCGTCAAATTATCACTATTGTCAACAGTAAGAAAGACATTCAATGTATCTTGAGAAAATACATTGGCCGGATCTTTTTTTAAGCGACTGTCTTTTAACAGCGGCAAAGCATCTTCATATCTTGTAATAAGCCATTCTGCACCTAATTCAGTTTTATTCACAAATAAGATAGGTTGCATTTTTCTCGATTCTTTATAAATTTCATATGCATCTTCTTTAAACTGAGCTGAAGCTAAATTAATGCCATCTTCTATTCTTCGGCCAACTTTATTTTTCATTGACATTGTATTCCCTCACTCTCATTTGTTTTTGAAAACCAACCAACATATGCATTATACTCTAATAAAAACGTGAAAATTGTAAATTTTCATCCGAAATCTTACTTCGTATATTGAAAAATAAAAAATGAGAGAGCAAAATTATTTTACTCTCTCACTTCTTATTATGCGAAACACATAAAATTACTAATTTGTTGATAGCGGTAACTTACTTTACGACGACGACCACCTTGCCAAGTGTAACCTGATACTCCGTTTCTTCTCACTTCAGTCGGAAAGAACCATAAGTCTCTTCCGAAAGGTCCAGGACGATGTAAACGTAAATATCCCCATCTTCCTAAACAGTTACACATCCATGATTTCATATTACCTGCTTGTGCTGGAGAAGCAAATGTAGATGGTAATGATGGAGCTTGTGACGGTGGTGGTGACGTTGGAGCATCTTCAGCATCATCTGGTCTATAATCTTCTTGTTCCATATTTCTCACTTCATTTGTAGATTCATATCCGTAGTTTTGTGAATTATAATACATCGCTTGATCATATGGATAATTTGGTTGGTTATACATATTAACAAATCACCTTCTTTTCATTCAGTACCTTTAACATTCATATGTGATCTGCCCTCTAAAGGAAGCTTATGTTATAGCCCAACTTCAATTTAAAAACCTCGTATTTTTAATAATACGAGGCTTTTAAACATAAAATGTATTTATTATTTCCTTAACTTCACACTATAAAAGCGCATTTCTTCTAGTGAACCTACAAATTCAAATACTTCTTTTTTAATTAATTGTTTCAAGCGATATTCTAAAAAAGTATCTCCAACCAATTGTTCCACAAGACCAAGTGCTTCACCAATCACTATAGGAGCTTTAGTAAACCCTTTATCAGCACCTACTCTTTTCGCACATTCAATTATAAATTGATCAAAATAACCTTCTTGTACAGAATGCACTTCATTGTCTGTCCAAACTCTTAAAAATTCCGTACTTTTCGATAGACTATCCCACTCATGTTCAAACTGCATACGTTTCTCCACAGTTAAATAAGGCAATTCTACAAAACTTTTATGAATTAGGGCTAAACTTTCAGGCGCTAACTCTCCAGTTCCACGAATATCATACTCTAGTTTTAATATTTCTTTACTTGCTTCTGACGTATTCATAACTCGAATGTTTTTCTTATCTTTTAATTGTGCCAATACAACACATAGACCTACTTGTTCGTGTGCGTTATTTGCTTTCCAAATCGTAATAGGAGTTTCAATAGGAATAGAATGTAGTTCTTCCATAGTTTCAATAAATCTTGGTAAATACTCTTCTTCAAAATAACTATCATAAGCGGTTAAGTTGTTTACTAACCATTTTTGTCTTGCTAGTTGCCCCTCATTTGTATGTAACTTATTTATCGGTCCTATTGAAAAGAATTCAGAAAAAGCGACAACTCTCTCTTCCAATCGTTCTTCTTGGCTAAGCATATATTTTAAACACCCAGCAGTTGAATCATCAAACGCAATATGTACGTGCGTACTTTCTTTTACATTTTTTTTATAAGTTGTATTACTCGTTAGTTGCCTAGGAATATCCATCAAATTTTTAATTGAATCTTCACTATAATTTTTTTCTAATAAATTTAACTGAATCAGAATACTTTGAAGTAAATGTTTTGCTTCATCTTCGTACATGTCCTCTACAACATTTTTGATTTTATCTATCACACAAATCCCTCTATTCATTTCAAAAATAACGTAGATAATAGTGTACCATTTAAGTATCACTCTTTAAAAGTTTTTTTAGTCAAATCATTTCTTACACAGATTAACGCAGCTATCTAAGTTTTTAATAAAATCTTTCTCTATCTCTCCCTCATGCTATAGACCTAAAATATTTTTTACTTCCCCTTTATCAATCACACAAAATCATAATAGTTGCTTAATAAATTTTAAATACTTTGTAAATCTTTTTATTTAAATGTATAATTATATAGAAAATAAAAACTATAGGAGCAATATTAATGGAGAAAGTACTTACTAATTATAAACATTATCTAAAAAATTGGAGATTTATATTTATTTGTATATTACCTGCTGCGGCTTTATTATATACACTTGATGTTACCTTTGAACTACTGTTTCACCAAAATTTCTATTTGTCTAATTTAATTATTGCTGTCATTTTATTCTTAATATTTATGAACGTAAAAGATAAATTTAAAATCAAAGGTTAAAGAAAACTATAATTGAAACGAAACCGTTGTAGAGCTACATTTTTCATAAAAAATAAGAGCACCCTTCTATTGGATGCCCTAGAGTGATTAGAGATTTTTTCTGAGTATTGATTCGGACACGAAGATCTTGTCCTACTATTTAATATATGCTTGTACTTATTTTATGGTGCACATATAAAGTATCACTAAAAATCCTACTCAAATATCTATTGTACAATTATCCTATTAATAAATAAAAAAACATCCCTATGGATGTTTTTTATGTACACACTTTTAAGCTTCCATAAACTTAGCCGGTACACCAATTTTTTCAACTACAGAAGATATATTAGTAGGATTAATCATTACATTTTCAATACTAACTAATTTATTTTCTAGTAGCCCATTCTCTGTAGTAATAAGTTCTTCAAACCGAGCTAAGGTCATCGAGAATTTGTGTTCACTTCCACCATTCATACAGACCTTTACATACTTCATAGTGTCACCGCCTCTCTTAATTATCTATAATTCGATAAGAATGCGCTTACATCCTTTTTTATTAAATTATGGTTTATCACATCCCATAACACGTTTAAAATGAATTTAAGAAAACAACCAATATACACCTCTTATTCCTTTTATTAAAATTACAATCAAACGTTTCTAGCATTCTACATCTTTAGAAAGAATTATATAATAGTATTAATTAAATATTAGGAGTGTTATTAATGGCTGATATAATTCGTCTCTTAATTATCATACTTATTGCTATTTTTTTGTTTTCATCTATTATTATGGAATTTAAAAAGCCTCAAAAAAGTATGTTTTGGTTCTCTATTGAAGTCTTGTTTCTGCTTGGAATTATACTTTTAATTAAAGAATTTTTTATCAAATTTTCCGCATAAACCCTTAAGTAAAATATAATATTTTATCAGAAACGCAGGAAAAATTATAATTTTGAACTCTTTTCACTGAAGTTAAGAATGTAACTTCCAATAATTATCCTTTATTTATAATTGCTTTATTAGCTTCTGCTAAGTCTTATTGGTTTATTAACATTAAGACTAGAACAAGCATGCCTTGTCATATATTAAAAAAGATAGGGGATGTGATAACATTGAATAACAATAACAATCAATTTGTTTTTTATGTAGTAAAAGGTTCGGCAATTAAAAAATTTATTATTATCGATTTAATTGCTGGAACAGGAATTTATTGGACCGTAAATTTCATTTCTTCAAATGCATTACTCGCAATTATTAGTTGTATTTTTGGGACAAAGAAAATAAAGAAAATGCATCATTCATAAAACCCAAAAGTATATCCCACTTCTTTCCTTTCAGTTATGTCCCTTTTATATTCCGCGTAATTGTGTACTATTCATTATCTTCTTTCGGCTTTTTTTACTGATTGACTGAATAATTTCATATATACCGCAATAGATACATTCCACTGAAAGCAGGTAGATTCTTCACTTTTTGCTCTTCTTGACATGGGAAAAGAAGCGTGAAAAGTTGGCTCATTTATTAGATTCTCTAGCAAACAACACTTTTACTTGTCTGCTTTTGTATGAGATTTTTCGTTTTACATATACTACTTTTGAACCTGCATACCAATGCAAGCCATTTTGGTGTTTTGGATTTCCCTTCCTGGGATAAGTATTTTTTACTTATCCCTTTTTTGTATAGACATATATATTTAGGGTAAAACTAATTACAAGCAGTTTTTCTGTTTATTCGTAGTTCTTAATCAAAAGACTTTTCTCCTTTTAAGGACAGCAGATACGACTGCTTGTCCTTTTTTATTTACATTTCACACGACATTTTCCGACCAATTCTAAGCATTCTAATACTGATTCCAAATAGCCGATGTTTATATTTATTCAAAATAAGCATTTTCTGATACTTTCCTTTTTGAGTTACACAACACGATCCAAATGAACTTATACATTTGAATCCATGTTTCCTATCTCAAAAGCTTTTCTACATAAAGAAAAAAGAACACCTTAAGTAAGTGTTCTTTTTCTTTATGTAAGCGAACATACAGATAATATTAATTCTCCAAATGTCACTGTTCCTAGTACTCCTAATATAAATCCCGTTAAACAAATACAATCAGCAAGACAAATAGAAGATTGCGATAATGGCACAAATGACCTACTTGTGCTCGATCCATAATGTTTTATTTTCTCATAATTTATATCTAACATTAAATGTAGAGACGATATACAACCCTCAATAGTTTGAAGAGATTCATTTTCTAATCGCTCCAATAACTTGTTATTTAAAGCAAGGGGTAGAGGAAACTGTTTATCTAAGTTCATATTTTGATAAATTAATTGTAAACGAGTTAGCATACTATTTTCCTTTTTTTCAGATACAACTGTACATTTCATATTATTAAATTCATTTAATAATAGTGTCAATTCATCCCTGGTGCCGTATAAATCCCTAGCTATTCTTCTCTTTAGTTTGTATGAATGGATAATTGATTTAATCTCAATCATTTAATTACACTTCCTAATTAAATATTATTTATCTTTATAGATAAACAGTACTTTTAAACCATATTAAAAATACACTCAAACACTTTAATTTACTATCGATTATCATTACGTAAACCTTACATTATTGTAATAATTTCTTTTGCTACTTACCAACTAGAAACAATCCATCCTCTTAATTAGAGTTGTATACAACTCTTTACTTTGTAATACAGTATTAAAATATTGTTGGTTATATTTTTGCAATAAAATGTAACCACACAAAATAAGCAGCTTCTGATTGCACAGAGGCCGCTTATTTAACATTCATATATTTATACATTCACGTTACAATTGCTAATAAGAAAGATAAAGATAGAAATGCACAAAGTGGTATAAATAAAACAGTATCCATTCTAGCAAAATGCGTATCTTTTTCGCGTTTAAAAATACCAAAATAACGAAACTCACCAATTACCCTTATGAAAAAAACAAACATACAAACCCAGGATCCTATTTGAATAATAATATTTGGAAATGCAAAATGAACTATATTTGTTTGTTGCAATAAAATCATTGCTGCCATACTTAATAATAACGCAATGAACAATGTCATTCCTAAACCTGGTGTAAACGCCTTTTCTCCAGATTTTGTTGGAATGACACTATTTGTCGCCCACTTACCTCCAAAAGCCCAATAAACATGTAAAAAGCTAACTAAGAATAATATGCAGACGGCAATATATGTAATAAAAAGCATTTTGTCCTCCCATTATTTTATTTAAGTCCTCAACTTTAGATTATGCTATGAATTCCTCATTAGCAATCTATATTTAATTACATAAAAAACCCTTTAATGATTTATTAATTCAATGATAAATCATTAAAGGGTTAACTGAAATTTCTTATGCATTATACCTGTTTCTACGACGTTCCATCCTCGTTTGTCCTTGCGCAGTACCTTCTTTATATTGATGTATTTGCTCTGGCGTTTCATATGTTGCAGCTGGAGCTGGTTCTTCGTAATTATGCTCACGTATTTTTTCTGGTGTTTTTCGTTTTGATACTTTTCCGCCAAACTTAAATAATTTCATCTTAAATTTCGGTAATCTTGGAAATGGAATCTTAAATGATAATTTTTTGCGCTTCTTTTTTTGTTGAAATAGATTTATATTTTCTTTATTAACATCTTTCTCTCTTCGGTGAATTAACATCGCAAGTAATCCACCTAATATAAGTCCACCAACTAAAAGCATAATATATTTGAAATTGCTTGTCATTAAACTCGACATACGTTCAAGTATGACTAACGACTGTACTTCTTTAATATCCCATAGTAAAGCGGCCCATAAAGAGACTAAACCGAATGTAAGTCCATATGTACGAAAACGGAATAGACACGGAATTAAAGCGACACATGCGGCAATTTTCGCGTTCGCTATTATTGAACTTATTGAAATATCTTGATGCCAAATGACTAACAGTAGTGTTATAAATGGAGCATACGCTATCCAGCTACATATGCGTGAATATATTTTTTTCGCAAAATAACTACCGAAACTAGTAAAAAATAAAAGGCCCCCAATATATAAAGACTGTTCTAGTGGGATTTGCTTTATAATTCCTGCAACTGGAAAGAGGCCGCTCAATAACATTAATAGCACATCTAATTTCTTCACAATTCCTCATTCCTTTCAAATTTCTTTTGAATCAATTCATACTGCTTTTCCATTTGATGTAGTTTTTTATTTCTAAAAAACATCTTAATCCTGTATGTAAATAAAGTAAATACGTAAAAGAAAAGATACATGACAAAAGATATCCTTATTTACATGAAAAAATGACAAATCCTGACCGATATAATGAGCAGGATTTGTCTACTATTATTTAAAGAAGAATAATTGAATCTTTCTTTTCTATTTTCATTATATCTACATCCAATTCATCATCAAACTCTTTAAACTCTCTTGCATCTATATCAGTCATATAGCTTTTTATAACTTTCGCCATATGCATGGAATACGGCATGTGTATATTCTTTTCCAAAAGCATACTTGAATTACAGCACATGTAATGCACCATTTTGGCAATATAATTCCTTTCTACAGCTTTTACACCTAGCGGTAAAATTTCAAGTATGTATCGCTGCAATGCTTCACTACCATTAAACGAATACTCACCAGTGCTATAATACATTCCTTTTTGATCTATATATAAACCCGTACTATCCAGTACATCATCACATTCTATCGCACCGTATTTTGGTACATCAAAAGATGTATTTATTCTTATAATATTTAAGTTTGGAACCTTTAACACATCCGGAACAATTTCAGGGAAAGTATCTATATCAATTTTTTTATTTTGCAATTCTTTTATCCAATGTTTTCTTACATTTGCATCTATAATGAAGTATACTTGTCCATTTTGCTCTTTTGCATATTGTAAAATTTCCGTTAATGTTTCAGAAACAAATTGTTTAAATTGAATTCCCATGTCATTTCTTTTTGAAGGCTGCGGTAAAAAGGTATTATGCTTATTTATATTTAATAATAAACGATCAATTGTTTGCCACTCTGTACTCCCATATAATTTATATGAAATTTCTTTTTCTTTTATTTGTGAAATAATAGGTAAGAAATCAAATTTCGAGATTCGTTCAATTGATAAATTAACATATGTACAAGGTAAATTTATCTTATTCCAACTACGTTTCAAAAATCCTTTTTGTTCTAATAAACTAATAACGCAATTTATAATTGTATTACGAGATACACTTTGGCCTATAAATAAATTAATAAATGCCGAAATACGGTTTGTTCGTGCAAAGCCTTCTCTAACGATTTGCTTTGGATCAATCTTTTCACGCCCATCACAATTTTTCATTGCAATTAATGCCAATGTCGCATCATTACGCTCACCTGCAGTAGCATAAACCGCTTTCATAACATCCTCTACTAAGTTTATTTTGTATTTCTGGCAATATTGCATTTTATATGGGTTTTGCAATACTTTTTCAATATTATACCTTACTATTTTTAACAATACTGGAGAATCTGCATTTAATACATATGATGACTCACCAATTTGCGCTATCACAATTTCACTTTCAAATAATGCTTGTTCTACTTCCATCGATATTTTTTCAGACCATATTTCTAATGTTATAGTCTCTAATCCTTTTGGTGCAATTAAAGGGAATAATTCATTTTCATCATTTGTTGCTATTCTTTTACATTCTGGTAGTATTGTGAAATAAGAGAATTTTTGCTGGAACCCTATAAATAGATCCTCTCTTTCTTTTACTTTTATACCAGGTTGTATTTTAGTACCTTGAACTTTATATATTCTCTCATTGTATGGAAGCAACACCCTAATATTTGTCCCTAACATATAACTTTTCGGATATTGAAGAATATGCTCTAATTCAACTTCTCCACCTATACGAAAATCATCTTTTAAATTTCTAAATATCTTAATCCACTTTATACCGTTTGTAGCTTGTTGTACTTTTAGTTTTACAAACCGTAATTTTTTATTATTCAATGCAAATTCTGGAGTAGAAATTAATACCATGCCCCGTTTTCGTCTTACTAGCAAAGGAATGTCTGGATGGTTATATTCTTGATAAAATCTCCGAATTCCTATTGAAACATTTAATAATGGAATGTTCTCTCCTCCGCGCGTTATATACTCGAACCGATATACATAGGCAAAATAATCTTGTGTTTTTTCATCTTTAATAGGTTCAGACATCGCCTCACAAATATTTTGTGATCTAAGAGGAGAAAAATATATATCTTCTTCATTTATATTTTCTAATTGTACGGGACGTTCACAAAAAATATGTGAAATTAAAGCGGGCACCCACTTAGAATATACTTCTTTATCATGTAGTACTGTTAAATTAGAAATCAAATCGTAATGCCATTCATATTTTGGCGATTCTATTAATTTATTAGGTTTCCAATCATGAATAACCTCATACCAACTTTGAAAAATATAATCGAGTTGTTCTTTTCTAATAGGTTCTTTCGATACAATCCATGGTGTATTTTCATTTAATACATATGGATTATGCTGAATAAATAATATATCAGAAAACATATCATATAATCTTTCATTCAATCGTTTCAACTTACTCGTTAATAAAAATGTCTTATAATGTATCTCTACAATATCGAGCCATTCAATAGGAAAATATATAAATGATACACTTTCGTTTAAAAGAGGTTCTACTATATTTTCAAATGTTAATAACCGTAATTTTTCCATAAAATGATTACTTCCTTTCTTCATTTTTCTTGATCATCAAAAACTAGAAATTAATTACTTAATCTAATCAATTTAAACCAAGCATTTAAAAGAAAAGTAAAAACTATTTATCCAAATAAAACATTATCAAAACGACTCTTTAAAAATTAAAAGTAGTTATCATATACAGCACCTCCCGGATCATTAATTTCATACATTTGAATTATATAATATATATAATGTATTGTATTTATCATTTACAATAACTTTACAATAAAACTAAAAAAGAACATCTTAAGTCGGTGCTTTTCTTACAAATTTCAACCATTATGTAATTGAACATATAGATAATATTAATCTTCAAAATGAAATTGCTCCTAGTAAAACTAATACAAATCCTTTTAAACAAATACAATCAGCAAGACAAATGGAAGACTACGATAACGGAAAAAATGACCTACTTGTACTCGATCTATATTGTTTTATTTTCTCATAATTCATATCTAACATGAAATGTAGACATGTTACACCATCCTCAATTGTATGTAGAGATTCTTTTTCTAATCGCTCCAATAATTTATTATTAAAAGCAACTGGAAGCGGATACTACTAGCCAAGTTCTTGAACAACAATACAAGATGCTAGATAAACTAGGACTTAAATATGAAAGGATTGATTAATAATGAACAGATTAGATAATATCAGTAGTGTGTATAGAATTGATGCCAAAAAATCTCCTTCGAAAGAAGAAGAAATTAAAGCGCTTCAGGATTTTTCAACAATAGATGTACCTACAGAATATATAGAAATAATTCAGCTAGCTTCAGACATTGAAATTAATGTTAACAACCAAATTTATATTCGAATTTGGGGAGCTTCGGGGTGCATTGAAATGAATGAAACTTATAAAGTGCAGAAATATCTCCCGAATTCACTCGCAATTGGTGATGATGAAGGAGGTGGTGCATTAATCTATCTACAGGGTAAAGATGGTTTTGGAATATACTATAACAGATTCGCAGATTTGGATATTGAGGAGGCAGTGAAAATTGCACCATCGCTAACCGGATTATTAGTAAATAATGTAGGTGTGAATACTTTATTAGACATTTTAAAAAATTTAGAGACCTTGATTGGCTTGCCTTTCAAGGTTTTTTATTGGTAACGATATAGGTTTTGTAACAACTATGCTATTTTTTTATTCTCATAAAAATTATCACGTCTCATCATCAATTCGTTATAAATGTAGGAATCTTTCAATTTCTCATTCCCTAAATATTTCAACTCAATAATCTGTCTCTAATCTTTATCAAGTTCAAGTGCATTCTGTGACGTCCGTTCAATTTGTTTAAAAGTCACCCTTCATTTTAGGAAAAAGAATAATGCCCCTAGCTTGAGCCTGTTCTTCTTGATTTTTTCATCTGCACGCACAATGCTTTGTAGTTTTTAAGCTCTTTCACCACAAGTCTACGCATCTCCTTTTCATCGATATCTTCAAAAAATGACAATTGATTCATACGATACGCTTCTCCTCTGTTCAATCTATTTAATTATGAATGGATTATTATTTTGAGTCCCAATATGCAATATTGCATATTCTGCACTTTCAATTTTATACATGCGATAATTTATTTATAAAAATAAAAGGTATTAGTAAGGATGATTTAAATGCACAAGTTCCTAAATAAGATGATTAAATATTTGCAAACATTTTGGGGATGCTTAGCATTCGGTATATTAATTTTCGTTATCTTCTTAACTATGGATTTAACAGATACACCTTTAAATACATTAGGCTGGAGAGACTGGCTAGGTTCTGCAGTAGGCGCAGCCATCTTAACTCTCGGGATGTTTACTTTAAGTAAATTGGATTTAAAATAAATATTCCGTCAATACTGTATATAGGCTGTATGCCAAATCTCATTTAAAGTAGATTTCCCTGTATCTCCTTGTATTGAGCAGTTAACTTTCGCTAGCTGCTCTTTGTTTGTAAAAAACGAACTCAATTGACTGAACGCGCATATAATATTCTGCTTTCCTTTCTTTATAAAATAGTCATTAAAAAATGAATCTCGTCACGAGAGCACTTTATTTAGTGCTCTTTTTTGGCTTTTTAATACTTATCAATTTAAATTTTTGTTTAATTGATAAAATAAAACTGCTTGTCCACTTCGATACATTCTTTAATCCCTCTTAACAATCCTTGCACTTTTATATAAATGCTTTCCAACTTCATGATTTGTTTTTTGCAACCTTTACCTCCTATGGCGAGCAATCATAGAAGGTAAAGGTATGAATGAAGAAAATATTGTTTTACATGGAGTTGCTGTTGAATCAAGTTTAATCGATTCAACTCTCCTATCTATTCTTCGTCATTCACTTTACCAACAGAAGCAACAGGAGCAACAGGTTCAACGATATTGATTTAGGAAGCGGACTCCCTTATATATATTAAAAGCTTTTTGAAGTGAACCCATGTTCCTTATATATTATGGAATGGGTTTATATTTGTGACATAAGGGCTTATTTTTTTATTTATTTTAATTTTCAAGGGCCTTTTTCTTATACTTGTTTGTTAACCAATTCATAAGTTGTAGTGTGTAAGTGGGTGAATGATAAGGATGGTGTAAAATTGAGTGAATTTAAAAAGAAATTTCATATTCCATGTGAGTGTTTTCTCCCCCCTGTACCCCCACCTCAAGTTGGACCAACCGGGCCGACTGGACCAACCGGGCCGACTGGACCAACTGGGCCGACTGGACCAACTGGGCCGACTGGACCAACTGGGGCTACAGGAGTTACAGGACCTACGGGACCAGCTGCTACGGCATGTTGCCCATGTACAAATGTTCTTGATAACCCTGGATTTGATGAACCTGCAACACCAGGTACTCCAGTTCCAGGATGGATTGTAACGGGAAATGTTTCAGAAGTAGGATTTCCAAATGCGCACAGCGGTCGTTTTCTTCCAAATGGAACCTTGAGTGCTTTAGCTGTTTCTATTGGACCTGGAGGAATTATGACCCAATCTGTTGATGTGGGCGAAGGTTGTTGCTTTACCCTTTCTTTTGCTGGGGATATAAGAGACGGAGCACTCCTTGTTGCTTCTGTATCGTTTCCAGAACTTGGTCAAGGATGTCCTCCTAACCCTACAACACTTGGACCATTAAACATTCCGCACATTGTACCTGTTTCAAATCAACAACAAGCTGGCTTCCAACATTATACCCTTGTTGTGTGTATACCTGCTGATGTAACTACAGCATGTATTAGTTTCCAAAACTTAGCTACGGGTGGAGAAGGCGCAACAGCTTTTGTTGATAATGTTGTATTCCAACCTACTGGTGGACCTTGCACTTCATGTTCACAAAATTTTTAATGCATAAATATATCTGAAGCTTTTCGTTTTTCTAGCGAATCCAATAACTATTAAAGAGGGGCCCCTGGCTCTCTTTTCATATTAGAAATCACCATATGCGCCCATATATTGAACGTATCCCTTTATGATTAACATACGAATGATATTCACCTTTATAAAAGTTATACTTCATTAGATTCACTATTTCACCCCTGTGTAAAATATGAAACTATTGAGCAGTTAGCTTTTGCTAGCTGCCTTTTTTTGGTTTGTCTGTCCGAATAAAATTCTAAAGTATGTCCAATACTATAAATAGGCTGATACAGCTTGAATTGACAGTGACCTCTGTAATGTTCTTTTCCTCTTTCTCTGAGGACGGAGCAGTTAACGCTTGATAACTGCTTTTTTGTATTAAGTTAATTATAAATTTCAGGTCTTATTTCTCTTCTACGCCATATACCCTTAACCTAAGTATCCATCTCAAGGTGTTACCTCTTATCTTAAAGAGCACTCCTGTAAGTGCTCTGTTTATTTATTACAAAATGAAATTTTTATTATAAAAGTAATTATTAAATACCTAACGCATTTACATTATGATTGGATAGGTATTGTATATTAGCATTTAGAAGAGCGTCCTGGTCAGGCGCTTCTTTTTTTGGCAAAATAGCGTTTTTGTTTAAATCCACCTTTTTTTAACTATGGCTTTACTAATAATTTCATGCTAAAATCCACTAGGGTGTTTATTTTTATATTATTTTTGGAGGCTTTATGAACAATCAAAACAACAATGAAACAAACAACATCAGTAGACTATTAGCTCTTTTTCTAATAGTATCACCACTATTAATACCTATCGTGCTCCCTACAGCCATAATTGTAGGAATGAAACAATGGATGCCTAATGACGTTGAATACCCAAGTATAATGTCACTATTGATCTTATGTATTGGATTTTTCATAGTTGGGATCATCTTCTCATTTGTATTACGCGTATTTAAATTATCTGAAGAAAAGCTAAAAGAATTAGGTTTCTTAGGATTTACAATTTCAATTGTTAGTACCTTCCTGACAATGTATGTCGGATATTTTTGGCTAGCAAAATTTAATTTCACAGCAGTGCAATTATCACCACATGCTGTATTAATCTTTGCGATTTTATCTACTATTCTTTTAGAAGTAATCTTTAAAGTGATTGATAAATTTGATACACCTGATGCAGAAGAAACACTTAAATAGATATTAAAATGATCATCTTAGAGTACATATCAACATGTGCTCTTTTTTCTTTTAATCAAATAACGATTTTATTTAAAATGTATTCACTCTTTATTTTTAACTCCCATATACTTATATGGACTATAAAAAAATACACAATATAGTTCTTGGTCAAAGAGCGCCATATTGCCCTAATGGTGCTCTTTTTAATTAAATAAGAATTTTGTTTAAACTTCATTAACCTTATTGATTCCTTTGCATACATTACAATTACAAGGAATCCTACAGGTTTCCCTAGGCCAGTTACCTTGTATTCCTTGCACACCTTAAGGGAAGAATCCGTTTATAACAAACGGGTTCTTTTATTTTTGGTTGTAAAATAACTATTTTGTTAAATTTCATAAATTCAGTCGCTTGTCCATTTCTCATTTTTTACATCATTGCATTTACTATTAGTAATACGAATGTTTAAGAGGTGAATTATATTGGACGAGTTTTTATCCTCCGCTGCATTAAATCCGGATTTAATAGGACCTACCCTCCCACCTATGCAACCTTTTCAATTCCCTACAGGTCCCACTGGTTCCACGGGTGCTACTGGACCTACTGGACCTACCGGGCCTACCGGGCCTACTGGACCTACTGGTGCTACTGGACCTACTGGACCTACTGGACCTACCGGGCCTACTGGTGCTACTGGACCTACTGGACCTACCGGGCCTACTGGTGCTACTGGACCTACCGGGCCTACTGGTGCTACTGGACCTACTGGATTTAATCTTCCTGCTGGACTTGCATCTATTACCTTGACTTCTAACGACACTACAGCATGCGTATCCACCCAGGGAAATAATACTTTATTTTTTTCGGGTCAAGTATTAGTAAACGGTATTCCTACTCCAGGAGTAGTAGTCAGCTTTTCATTTAGTAACCCAGCTCTTGCTTTCATGGTTCCTCTTGCTGTTATCACAAACGCTTCAGGTAACTTTACTTCTGTATTTCTAGCGGCTAATGGACCTGGAACAGTAACTGTTACTGCTTCACTACTTGATTCTCCAGCAACAATGGCTAGCGTCACTATTACCATTGTAAATTGTCCATAATGGATGGACTAAGAAATCTATAGTAAGATGAGCACTGTAAATCAGTGCTCTTTTTTCATTTGGATATTCCTTTCAAATGAAGTCTTTAATTTAAACTTTCTTAACAAAATTCAAATTTGATTAAAATCTATAAAAAACTATTTTGTAGAATTTTTTAAAATTTATATATACTTATAATAAATAATTAGTTATACTATGAAAGTTCCTTACAGTCATAAATATGGAATCGACAATTGCAACAACTTTACTTCCTTAAGTCCTAGCATTTTAAGCTAGGACTTTTTACTTACTTCACATCGACACGTGCTTGACTTGCTTCTCGACTAAAACCATCTGGATATCTTTTAGCTAATTTTGCAATATTCATTTCCGCAATATCTTGTAACGTATATCCCAGTTCATGCGCCATAATTGATAAATAATAAAGAATATCTCCAAGCTCTAAGGCTAACTTATAAGTGTTTCCGTCTTCTTCTCCTGGACAATGCGATGGTTGAAAACCATATCCGTGATAAATTGCTTTTTTAACAATATCGGCAACTTCACCAGCTTCGCCTGTAAGTCCTAAAGCTGCATTTGAAACTCGTCCTCCAAAATCAGTTTTGTTATTCCAGGTACGTAAAGTTGCTTCCTGATAATCGTTTAATTCACCGATTGATAAATTGCTTGCGATTTGTAAAACAGTAGCTTCTTTTATAGCTTGATCTTCCTTTTTCGCTTCGCTGATTAATTTTGTTGCTTCCAATACACCGTTTTCCATAACATTCATTTTCATCTGCTCCTCTTAACTAATATTTTTATTTTTGGACTTAGCTGGCGTTGTAGCTGCTTTTATTGGTTCCCATCCATAACTCAATCTAGATCTGAAAGTACTTACGCTTATGCCATTGGATTCAGCAATCTTAACAAGTTCCTTCCTGTCAATTTGTTTACGCGTCGGAATATTTGCCGCATCTTTAGGGTCCCACCCATTATTTACCCTGCTATAAAAAGTACTTGAATTAACTCCATTTTCTTCAGCTAATTTTAGCCATTTATTGTGTTTCCCCTCGCCCATATGCCAATATGTTCTTGGTGGTGTAGTTAATGCTTCTTGCAATTCCCAACCGTATCTGTACATCCTCATGTAAAGAACTCTTCTACTAATACTGTTTGATTCAGCTTGCTGATATTCCTCATCAGTTAACCAACGATTGAAAGCCATCAATTGTCCCTCCTAATCCAGCGCCAGAAATTCAGCTCTGGTACGATTCGAATGAGTTGCCCTAATCTTCTGAATACCTTTTCCATGCTCTTCTATTGTTGCATTCCAAGCCTCGATTTCAGTTTTAGCATCAAAACAATCCATCTTTTGCCGTTCCTCTTTATCATAGAAATGTACTTCATAGCTTGGATTCAAAAACTTTTCACTGGTACTTATCGCATTGTAGTCGAAACTACCTACAACATCATCAATAGTTAATTGCTTCATAATTGCATCCCCAATTATTTAATTTTTTCAGTGATTGTAGTTGATACACGATCAACTTTTCCGCCTTGCCAAGTAATTATTTGTTCTCCAAATCCAGTTGCTGGAGGATTCAGCGGAGTAACCTCACCATTTTTAACCACATAAATTCTATTATCCGTAACATCGATTTCAACTTTCGTAGGCTTCATACGACTGAAATCCTCCTTTTCTTATTAACTAGCTTTTTGTTGTTTGCTTCTTTCTAATTCTTGTTTCATTGATTCAAATTTTATTAACCATTCTTGCCAACGCTTATCGTTTTCCGCTTGCTGTCGCTTTGCCACTTCACAATTACAACCGTTCGTTTCAATTACACCTGGATAAGTTTCTTTACGAATAATCCCTGTATCATGACATAATACGCACATTTTTATTTCCTCCTTTTATGCTTCGATAAACCTTTGTAAACGTTGCTTCGCTATCTCTCTTCTATAGCTAGCGGCTTCATTTTTTACTGTTAGACTTGTCTCAACCATTCGGTCATACGAACGTTTCCCGACTTGGTTTTTCAGTTCTTTAGGTTCTAAGTTGCTCGTATATAGAGTAGGGAGTTCTTTTCTATACCGCCCATCAATAATATTGAACAATTTTTCTTCTACCCACTCCGTAGTTTTTTCTGCTCCAATATCATCTAATATAAGTAAGTCGCATTCTAAAAGTGCTCTCATAATTTGTGTTTCATTTTCTTTGTTTTCACTATTGAATGTGCTGCGAATACGTTGTAATAATTCTGGAACGCTTTGAAATACGACAATATATCCTTTTTTAGAAAGCTCATTTACAATCGCGGCTGCTAAGTGTGTTTTTCCATTACCAGGTTCTCCCCAAAGCATTAACGATTCCCCGTTCCACTCTTTAAAAGTCTTCACGTATTTCACTGCAACTTTATAAGCTGTCTCTGATCCATTTCTATTTAGAAACGATTCAAATGTACTTTTGGAGAACCTTTCTCCTAAGTTACTAATGCTGAATAACTTTTCTATTTCTCTCTTCTTAGCAAAATTTTGAGCTTCACGTATTTTTGCTTCTTCACGTTCTACAACACACTCACATGTAGGGAGTATTTTGTTTTTAATACGTAACTGCGGAACTTCTACAGTAATTGCCGCGATATATTTATTACAGTGTTCACATGTATACCCTTCTGTTTCTTCACTACAAGCCGATGTATTCACTATCCGAGTCATCACTCTTCCGATTGATTCCGACACGTTTTTTCACTCCTTTATTTCGTTGATATTCCGTTTCTAAAGCATCAACATCTTTTAAGGTTTTCACGTTATTGTTAACCCACTGTTTTAAAATGCCCTCAGCATAATTCCATTTCTTTTGCTGTTTCAAAGCACGTTCCATAGCTGCGTGTACAAGTTCTTCGCTTGTGTCGTTTACCCATTGTGAAATATTTTCGGCTATGAACGAATTTAAAATACCGAAATTATTTTCATAGAAAGAGAAGATGCTACTACTACTTTGTATATTAGTACTTAGTTCTTTAGTACTTAGTAGTGTTGGATTTTCCACAAATGGAACTTCCACTTGTGGTTTTTCCATATGTGGATTCTCCACTTGTGGAACTTCATAAATAATCGTCTCCCAGTTAGTTATCTTTCCCTTTTCGTTTTTTACAGGAAACCTTCTAACATAACCGTATTTTTTCAGTTCTTTCATTCCTACCCTTAAACTATCAATTCCATCTTTTGCATGAGTAGATATTTCCTCCATATAAAACACCCAATCATCTGGTAACGATAAAATGTAAGCCAATATCCCTTTTGCTTTCCAACTTAAACGTTCATCTCGAAGACCTGTGTTATTAATGGTTGTGTAATTTTTACTTTTATTTACTCGAAATGTTGCCACCTGTTTACCTCCTCGTACAAACTGCAACATATGCTTGTCCACTTTTGATGATTCCTTGAATTTCATAATGCGAATAACCATTTTTGAAATACTGCTCAACTATTTGCTTTTTGCTAAGCCCCCAAATTTACTAGGTAATAGCACCTGATATTCAATTGAATTCATGTACTATTTCCCTACTTTCCATGGTATTCTTATAGAAATTTGTTTTTTCTAAAAGACCCACTGTCATGGGTCTTTTTATTTTGTTCTACATTACTCCAAGCCCATTTTCTTATTGGCTCATAAGTAACATAAAGTAGCCATGAACCACTTGTGATTGACAATCCAAATACGGCTAATGATATTGTATCTTCCACTAGTCCGCCTCCTTTTGTGTTTCAAGCCAAGCCTCTAAATCCTTTTGCAAGAAAAGAAGTTTACGCCCTTCTCTTATTACTGGAAACCTAGGATGATTTGCTAATTCGTACATTCTACAAACAGCAATGTTGAGGTAAGCTGCCGCTTCTTTTACTCGCATAACCTTATTTGGTTGTGATTGTAGTTGTAAGTCAGCTATTGCTGATCTAATTTCCTCTCTTACAACTTCACGGATAGATTCTTTAATAAATTGATCTAATCCCATTTTTTTCGCTCCTTTATATCTGTAATTTACTTATGAAATTTTGATTAAAGGTAAAAATATTTTATGAAGTATAACACTTTGTTTGCTTCAAGCAAACTTTTAGGTAAAAAAATAAGTCGTCTTATTCTGACTCCTTTAAAATTTCCTCTGTTGTCACATTTAAAAATTTTGCTAACTTAACTAATTTAGTTATACTTGGCTGTCTGTTACCTAATTCTAAATTACAGTAGATCGATTTGTTTCGATAACCTATCTTTTCAGCAACATAACTTTGACTATATCCAAGATTCATCCTTAAGATTTTAACTTTTTCCGTATCAAGTACCATCATTTCATCACCTTCATCTTGTTTGTTAATTTGAGTATATACTAAAGGTTTGCTTCAAGCAACCTTTTTTTAATTCAAAAAATTTTAGTTGTCTTGTAGCAAACCTTTTTGATACATTCTATATAGGGAATTCATTGACTATAATCAATGAATTTTAAGGGGAGGATTTATAATGAGTAAAAATATAATTGGTGTTAGAATTAAAGAGATACGGGTAGAACTTCTTAAAATGAGTCAACTTGAATTCGCAGAAGCTATAAATGCTAAAAAAACCATGATTTCTTTATACGAAAATGGCCATAGAAACCCATCTAGAGAGACCGTTGAAAAAATATCTCGTTTATCTGGAGTGTCAGCAGACTATATCATGGGACTCTCTGAATATAAAAGTTTAAATTCAACAGAGTCAAAATCATTAAAAGATGATCTCAAAGAAATTATGCTTCAAATTAACGACCTCGATCCAAAAAAGCGTGAAGAGATAATTAATTTAATCAAAAATGAGTTATAACGAAAAAGCGATAACTAGCTTAATTGCTAACCATCGCTTTTTTTATTTTATTCAGCTTTTCAATAGCTTCCTTTTAAAATACCAGCTTGTACAAAAATGTTTCTTTAAGCTTTATTGACTTGATACTTCTCCACCTCTTTTGCACGACGATTATTTACTTTTCTTTTCTTCAAAGGTTTCATTCTGCTAACCTCACTTTCTATTAAAAGGATTATTTTATTAAATCCCCAAAAAATATCTCTTCAAATTTTCTAACTCAAATGAACCACTAGACGCATACACCATATACTAATTTAAATACTTCTTAGGAAAGAAGGTAAAAATTATGCCATCTGTTGTTGGAAATATGGTTGTACAAAATAGTAACGGTTCTTTCAACTTAGGTGATTTCTATAACGTTTCTCCAAAAGAAAATACAAAAGCTTATAATGGGTCAGGTTCATCAAATGTTGCTTTTGTTCTCAATACATTTAACGGCGTTAGTGCAACAAATACATTCGATTCTGATGTTGCAGACCAAAGCCAAGTTGGAACAGCCTAAATTTATTCATTTCCTTATCCCCCCTGAATAAAACTTAATATTCCGTCAATCATACAGATAAACCATTTCGAACCATATTCCATTACCTGAGCAGTTAGCTTTTACTAACTGCTCTTTTTATGTTTCACACGAATAAAATTCTAAATTTCACCCATACTATATAGGACTTTAAAAAGTCAGCTTTAAATTCTTCCCACTCTAGCTCTCTTGGTCGAGGGTCGAGCAGTTAGTTCTTGCTAGCTGCTCTTTTATTGAATAAATTTCCGAAAATTGTTAACAATATAAGTACACCAAGGTTGAATACGAATGACCATTGTGTTCTTCTTATTCACCAGGGCAGTTAGCTTTTGCTAGCTGCTTTTTAGTTCTTATTTTTCTATTTGTTACATACATTTTTAACGTGTTCATTTTGTTCACTGAGTTATCTCCTATCTGTAGAGCAACCTGAGTGGTTGCTCTTTATAATTTTTTCTGAATAAACCTTCAAATTATGTCCATACTATAAATACACTTGAGTTCTGAACTTCCTTCTTAATGTTTTTCTGAAGAGCGGTTAGCTTTTGCTAGCTGCTCTTTTGTATTAAATCTAAAATGAAATTTTGTTCTTATTTCCTTTTCACATCATATATTTCTAACCTAGGCGTTCCGCTTAAAGAGTTACCTCCTTTCTTAAAGAGCACTTATGCATGGTGCTTTTTTTATTTTCCTTATTTCTACAAAATGAAGTTTTTATATAAATTTTTCTCAATATCTATATACTGGAAGTTAATCCCCTTTTATAGCAACTTATTGGTAATCCCATAAAATTCTATTGTTCCATTAAAAGGACCCGCACCCCTAATCGGGTCCTTTTTAATGATTTCTACTAAAATAGCGTTTTTGTTGAAAATGATGCCCTCATTCACTTGGACACATTTACCAGTGTTTTTACCAAAAAATTCATGATATGGTTAATTAGTCGAGTACGTCATTACTTGGCAATTACCCTTAGAACTATATGGTTGTCAAAATAATCAGTTGAGCGTTAAAATACCATAGATTCTCCTTAGGGAGCTTTCATGTAATTAAACAAGAGTTTAAAAGTTCTCGAATCTTAGCCCCTTGGAGCGCCCTTCAAGGGGTTGAACCAATTAAAATAATGATTTTATTACAGCCTGCACATAAACCCCAAACATACTTAAAGTATAATGCGCTACTCTTTTTCAATATAAATCTTTGTCATGGAGCGCTTTTAAAAGCGCTCTTTTTATTTAAATCTACTATATTATTTTTATTACTATAAAAAATATATAGTTTCATATGAAATCAATAAAAAGAATATTCTATTCTGTATAATCTACATTGGGTAATACGATTGTGCTGGATAATAAGATTGTACAGAGTAATATGATTGTGCTGGGTAATAAGGCTGTAAAGAATAATATGATTGTGCTGGGGTATAACTTTGTTGCGCGTGCTGTGGTTGCAGCGCTTGTTGTTGTGCTTGTATAGCCTGATGAACCGCTTGAATAGTACTTTGTGCAGGCCCCGATCCTCCTAAAGGGCGCATTTGCGTTTTATTATAAAAAAGATCAAAAAACATCCTATATTCACCTCATCCTGTAAATATTTTGTTTTCCATCTTTTATACTATGAATATTTAATTACAATGGATAATACATGACGCTTTTCACCTTATAATTTTTGAATCTCTTTCTATTCAAATAACGATTTTGTTTTACTTTTGCTAGTCATCCTGCCCCATATAAATGCACCTTTTTTTACGTATCATATTAAAATCTAAATTATCCTCTTTTAGGAAGGCACTAATATGAACAAGGCATTAAAATACATTTAAATCTTCTTTTGTACGGTGTTTTATATTGTAATTATGGGTTGTATTGTCTATCTAAATTTTGTTTTAAGAGTATTTTATTTCTCCAAGCAAGAAATCAATCTAAGATCGAACATAAGCATTTGTAATTAGGCATAAGGAGTGCTCTACAAGGCACTCTTTAGCTTTAAAATAAGGATTTTGTTAAAGAACTGAATAAAATTCAATATTCTGCTAATACTGATCGATTTTAATTTTTGTTACATAAACTTGATATTTTTGTCCATACTATATACTCCTAAATTCATGGGGGTAATTTCTCATTGCAGTTAGCTTTTGCTAGCTGCTCTTTTTATTTTCTTTTATTTCCGAATAACATTTTCAACTCCGCTTATACTATTTTGGTAACTTAAAGTTACAAACTATTTCTGTAAGCGTAGCGTTTCTTTTGTACAACAGGCAGTTAGTTTTATGAACTAGCTGCTTCGTTGTGCAAAAGAAAAATTGTTTAAACTGCACACTTAGTAAGAACATACATAAAATATAATGCGGTATTCTTTTTCAATATTAGTTTTATTCATGGAGCGCCCTAAAAAGCGCTCTTTATATTTGAAATAAATAACCCTTTTGTTCAAACAGACTCACGATTCATATAAACCAAACATATTTATACATAGACAAGACATAGCTTTTTATTATACATGCACAATTTTTGTGCATGTTTTTTGTTTAATACAATAACTATACCAACCTAAATATAGTAAATTTCAAATAAGGTAGGTGAATATAATGAGTGGATTTGTAGTTTGCACACTTGTTGGTCTAATCATTGTAATAATGGGTTATCTGATTCATATTAAAAAACAATTATTTCTTATTGCTGGATACCAAGGTGCTACTTTTATTGGTGATAAAAATAAACTAGCTAAATTATTCGGCATATTTGCTTACATAGTAGGAATTGCTACTTTTTTACTACCTTTCGGACTTGAATTTTTTGGTGGCATAAGTGGCAAAATCTATGCAACCTGTGTTGTTGCAGGTACAGTTTTTGTTTTGGTTAGAAAACAAATGATTAATAAACCTTTTTAAAAAGAGTCTTAATATGGCTCTTTTTTTATTGATAAAACTAATTCAAATAACTATTTTGTTAAATTTCTCAATTCACAAGGTGCTAACTTTATAAAATGAATTCATATACATTTATTGAATACATTTTAAGCTCATATAGAACCAAATAGTTTAGGAGCTGATCAGTATGACAAGTAAACCACTGGTAATAACGCTTCCTCCTATATCAAAAACCAAAATTACTTTTTATTCTTCTTCTGGTGAAGTAATTAACCACACTTTTTTTACAAACGAGACTTCAGAACCTATAGCAACATTTGCATATTGCCCTATAGACTTTGAAAGATTTAAAACTAAAAGAATGCCAGTCCTTATAAAATAATTTTTCATTCTCATTTACGAATAATCTTTTTTGCATTACACATACTACATCTGAACGCTCTCTCCCTGGGCTTCGCTCTTTCAAAACGGAAGGCACTCCTCCGTGCAGTGTATGAACATAGCGGGCAATCTAGTCAGTTGCCTGCTATGTTTGTTTATAGGTATACAGATTCTTGTACAAAATAACGATTTTATTTTAAAATTATATTGTTTTAAACTATCTATTCTACTTCTCTTGTTCATATGCCAAGTTCTCTATTCATACACTAAACATAATTGACATAACTGAATGGAGGATAACTATGTCTTTTGCAAATATTATTAAATATGGACGCGTTCCCCTTTTTAATTCTAACTTCCCTTTAATTTTATTTTGGAGTCAAAAAAGTGGCTGTACCTCTCTTGCACATTGGTTTTTTTATCAAATAAATTTATTTAAACAAGCTATAAAATACGATTCTTTCATCCATAATTATGAAAATGAAATATACAAAAACTCCTCGGACTACTTTATTGAATTAGCTGCAGCTTTATATTCAAAAGAAAAAGATACCTATAAGTTAGTAAGAAACCCATATACAAGAGCTGTAAGTTCATTCTTCTCATTAATCGCTCCCCCTTACATAGAAAACCCAGCATGGAATCCTATTCGGAATTTTTATTATGGTAATGAATTTTGTAATCAACCTATTTCATTTAAAATCTTTCTCTACTACTTAAAAGCACAAATGATAGATTTAGAACAAGTAGATCCACATTTAATGCAGCAGTATGAACCAGGTGAGGAGGAGTTTGTTACAAAGTATATCTACCTTGAAAATTTCTCTATTGAAATTGTGCGCCTAGAACAAATATATCAACTAAAAACTTCTCCTTTACACATACTAATCAAATCATGGCATCATCAGAAGGACAGGGCAATTTTTAAAGGGAATTTTGCAGATGCTGATATTACTGATCCCTTATTCCCACGCCTCCCAACATACGATAGTTTTTATGATCATGAAACTATCCAATTAGTACAAGATGTTTTTAATAAGGATTTCGGCACATACAATTACCCATTAACTCCTTTAAAAAATACGTGATTTTCTAATTGAAGTTTCATATTTTACAGAGTAGCTTAAATTCACCTATTTAAGTTTCCTCATAAAACTCTCGTAGTAATTTGGGACACTGGAAGCGGTGTCTTTTTTTAATGAAATTCAGATTTGGTCTTTATCAAAATCTTCAATACCATATAAAATTTACGTAAAGATTGATATGATTCAACCTATCCACCCAATAAACGTTATATAATGAACTTACAAATATCCGATTTGCACAATGCTTGCTTTCTATACGACTTATGCTTGGGTGCTAGGAGAAATCCTAGCCTTTTTTGATTTCTCTCATATTAGTTGGACCTTTCCATTTCCCTTCACATACCTACTTCTTCTCGAGTTTTCCAACATAGGTAAAGCTACGCTCATACATAATGCTTATTTCCTTATCTGGAATTTCCTTTTGATTTATACGATACGGTTTCCCTATGTTCGATCTACTCTATTGAACTTTTACTTCATTTCCATTTTACATTCTTCAAGAAAGTCGATAGCCTCTTGAACCTGTTCTTTTGTTGAAAGTAATTCCATCACATTGCCTTCTGTGTTATAAACATGAATCGTTCTTTCCTTAAACTCCATTCCCATCATCACCTAAAAGCTTTACGTTAGCTTTCATTTTCCCCTACCTCACTTTAAATGGATTATTTTGTTTTAATTCTATTTAGAATTTGCTAAAATTTAGTGAAAAACATCATATTAATAAAGGGGCAATCATGAAACATACTATAAACTTCTGGTCTTTTATTTTTTCATTTATTTGTGTTGCTTTATTCTTTTTATATCTTGAAGTATGGTCACCTAAAATGAATGAATCTATTATGAATACAATATATTTTCATCCTTTATTCGTTTTACTAGTTTTAACACTAGGAACTTTTTTTGTTGGTATAATAGGATTCTCTAAAATAAACAACTGGAAAGCGATGCTCAGGAGCATAATAACAGTCTTTCTGACATTTTCATTGTCTGTATTTTTAGCCATTATTTTGTTTGTGGGATATGGATTAAGTTAAAAAGAAAACCTTTAGGTGCTCTGAATAAAACTCAATATTCCGTCAATACTATAGACAACCCATTTCGAACCATATTCCATGATTGGAGCAGTTAGCTTTGGTTAGCTGCTCTTTGTTTGTAAAAAACGAACACAATTAACCGCACTCACATATAATATTCTGTGTTCCTTTCTTTATAAATTGAAATAGTCATTACAAAATAAATCTCGTCACGAGAGCACTTGATTAAGTGCTCTTTTTGGTTTTAAACTAACACAAAATGAAATTTTTACCACATAGCTAATTGTTAAATATTTTACGTTTATACATTATAATGGAATAGTTATTGTATATTGGCATTAAGAGAAGCGTCCTGATTAAGCGCTTCTCTTTTTTTAACAACATAGCGATTTTATTAAAAACTTTTAACCTTTTAGTCGGACAAGCATATGATGTACTATCTAATACTCATAGGGTTTTCCTCTTTCAAGAGCACATATTAAATATGTGCTCTTTTTTCTTTATATAACCAACCAGAAATATATATTAAAAGCCTCATTTTTTTGTTTTATTGAATTAATCCAATCATAATTTCTATTTCTCAAATAACATATATGGACAACTAAAGATAAGGAGGATGAAATTCGTATGGCTGATTATTTTTATAAAAATGGTAAAAAAATTTATAAAAAACAATCCAATCCGAAACTTCAAAACAATAATTGTTCTGTTAGGACTCATACAATTGCTGGTGCTGAAGAAAATAGAAATGGAAATATACCTTTAGTTATTGACCTTCTAGATAACACTCCACAAACAGTATTTGAGGATTTCACTAACAACCACAATAAAACATTAATTCAATTATTTGTTATTGGGATGAGTGCACCTGTTGACGTAACTATTCTAACAAGAGGATCTAATAGACCAATTACCACCACATTACAACCCGTTCAAACAAAAATATTTCAGGTTGAAGATTTCCAAAGCCTTACTCTTACAAAACATGAGGGTCCTGCCAGTGGAGTTAGTTTATTTGTCCAAAAAACATTTTGCATCTGTTGTAATAATCAAGGTAATTCTTGTGATGAAGATTACTGTGAATCCGATGATTATTGTTAAATTACCGAATAGAGTCCTTTTTATATAGGATTCTTTTTCTTTTACTCCTTTAGCATTTAATTATTCACCACTCTATTTCTTTATTTCTTAACAAAATTCAAATTGTATTGATATTGATTTCCATCATTCTATTCTTTGTAAATCTGCTTTCTTATTCTCCTCTGCTCTAAATCCAAAATAGAATAACGCACATGTAATAACCGAACCACCGATGTATCCTAAAAAGCATCCTAACCAAAACATAATGCAACTACACCTTTCTGTATAACTTTCAAAATTGATACTACTTTGAAACCCTCTGCACACTTACAATATATGTAATTTCGGATTAATCTGTTTTAGAATCCAGCTAATTAGAGTTTGAGTAACCCCTACACGCTTTCCGATATTCCCCTGTGACATATGGTTTGAGTACATATCCCCAAATCATTAACTCTCTATCTGGTAGTGTATTTATAAAAGAACACATTACTATCTTTTCATCAATTTCTTCTGTTTTACCTATTGAGCTTTCATCTACAAGCATTTGCTCTAGGGTTAGATCATTACCTCCACTTCCTGATGAAAATGTTACGTCATGTAAAGAGCTTGGAATTTGCTGATATCGCAAAGCTTCTTCTACATTCTCAACAGATACACCTAATAGCTGACTTATGACTTCTGATTTTTCTTCTGCTAATTTCCCTCTAATAATTCTGCCTTTTAAGTAGAATATTTCTCGCGTTACTTTGACTTTTTGATTATTTATAATCGCTCTAGTGGTTTCCCCATCCATTTTAGGGATCGCTAAAGTGGAGAACTTGCACCCATATACAGAATCAAAGTCTTCTCTTGCTTCAAGAAATCCAATCATGCCACATTGAATTAAATCCTCTATTTCTAAACCTGTATTACTTTTAATAGACTCCAAATTCGAGCCGTACTTTCCCCATACAAACTTATAAACTAGCTTTTTATATTTTAAAAAAACTCATCATCCGTCATGGCTTTCACATCAACTATTTCAGACATTCGCTCCACCCCTTTTAATTTCTCTCATATCAGTTGGCCCTTTCCAAATACCCGCTCGTTTCCATTGTTTTTTCTTTTTCCCGACATACGAGGGCCTAAGATCATACATAATATCAATATCCTTATCCGGTATACCTTGTATATTTAAATTCCTAACAACCTCAGGTGTTAAACCACTCGGCACTTCCCTTCTCGGTCCACCGTTCTTTTTCGGCTGTGTATCCAAGTATCTACCCAACTGGCGTAATTCTTCACCAGTCGGGCATGCTTTACACTCATTCACACTAAAACATTCGTTTGATGTACGATTGTAATAACAACGTCTACATTTCTGTTCGATAATGTCACCAATTTGGTATGTGAGCCTTTTTCGTTCTTCTTTAGTAAGTTTCATACCATCCACCTACAAGACTGCTTTGAGCACTATACCGAGCGCTTGTGATCTACCTTGTAACTCAAGACGGTTTTCTCGTTCTTTCGCGGCTGTCTCTTCTGCGGCACGTACATTGATATGCATCTTTTGAAAGTCATGCTCTAATTCGTGGTTCTTTTCCGTAATCGCATTAAATTCATTGAGTACCGAGTTGTAATCTTTCTCACGAGATTGAAGCTGATTTTGCATGAGTTTAAGTGCATCTTCCGCTTCCAAGCGTAACTTTGTTTCCGCAATATGTTCTTTTGCGAGTAAATATTTTTATTTTTTGAGATCCTCGAATATTTTCAATACTTCACTTCACTCTTTTCGAAGAGCATCTTTTTCATCAAAAATGACATTTAATTGCTTATACAGCACCCCTGAAATCTTTATTTTAATACAATAACTTTACAATAAAACTAAAAAAGAACACCTTAACTCGGTGCTCTTCTTTATAAATATCAACTTTTATGTAATTGAACATGCAGATAATATGAATCCCCCAAATGAAATTGCTCCTAGTAAACCTAATACAAATCCTGTTAAACAAATACAATCAGCAAGACAAATGGAAGACTGCGATAATGGAACAAATGACCTACTTGTATTCGATCCATATTGTTTTATTTTCTCATAATTCATATCTAACATGTAATGTAGACAGTTTACACCATCCTCAATAGTATGTAGAGTTTCTTTTTCTAATCGTTCCAATAATTTACTATTACAAGCAACTGGAAGAGGATACAGCTTATCTAATTTCATTTTTTGATAAATTAATTCTAAACGAGATAATATATTATTTTTCTTCTTTTCAGATGTTACAGTACTTTTCATGTTATTAAGTTCATTTAATAACATTGTCAATTCATCTCTTTTTCCGTATAAATCCTTAGCTATTTTTCTCTTTAGTTTGTAAGAATGGATAATAGATTTAAATTCAATCATTTTAATACACTTCCTAATTAAATATTATTTACCCAATATTTTATAGATAAACAGTACTTTTTAATCCTATTTAAAATACACTCAAGTATCTTAAATTACTATCGATTAACATTACATTAACCTTACATAGTTTTAATAATTTCTTTGTCAACTCACTATCCAGAAGTAATCGATTCCTTAATTAGATAAATATTTAATGGTAAAACCATAAAAAAAGCAATCATTAGATTTTAAATCTAGTCATTGCTTTATCTATCTCCTCTTGATTTACACCTATATATCTTATTGTTACTCTTTCACTTGAATAATTGAATATATCCATTAGCGATGGCTATATTCTTTGTCGGCATGTAAATGTATAAGCCTAATGTTTTTTAATTAATAAATGTAGTTAATATTCATATATTATAATAGCATCAGAAGTACCATTAAAACAATTAGAACAACCACCACAGCCGCCACAGCCAAAACAACCGAAGCAACCAATACAACGGAATCCACCACAACGAAATCCACCACAACGACCGCCACAACCTCCACAGCGACCACAACCTCCACAGCGACGAGCAGCATCTTCAGTATAGTAATATGGATATTGGTTTTGCTGATCCCAATACACAATATCTCCAGGCCGGTAATCATTAAGACTTAACGCTTGTAGTTCTTGTTGAAACTGATTCATTTTCATAACCTCCGTTTATAAAATACAACCTCATCGTTGCTTTCTTATATTTCTGTTCGTTAACCCTAAGTAGAAATAGTGCTATAAACTAAGTTCAATTCATACACCAACAAAGTATGACTTATCACTAGATGATGCACCTTGTTCATGTACCCATTTTTACTATGGGCTCATTTTTATAAATAGAAATTATAAAATTTGAATTCTAGTGTTATATCTTCATGCTTACTAAATTCAATTCATTTCTCAATAACCATGATGCCGTATCCTTTACGTTCAAGGTAGAATTTCATTCCATTACGCTGTGCATCTGAAGTTGGAGCAGTAACGAAATATGTTAATCCGTTTGTTTGTAATATAAATGTGGCAGGAGTTTAACCAGTTAATGTGTAAAAAATTAGCTTAACTAACTTATCGATATGCCATTTTGCCATATCCGTAACACTATCGGCTTTACGCAAATCTGGCAAGAAAAAACATATAGATAGGCATTATCCATACCTATCTATAACATTACTTCCATTCTTTATCCAATTACATCTTTTACGTCTGTATCCACTGGCCACTTTTCTAAAGTATAAGCCATTTCCCAAAATGAATATTCATATTGACTGCTAATAATAAAATGCTGCTTCATACGCTTACGGTCTGCCTCTGTTACTTTTTCAGCGATAGTATCTAACCTTGTAATTTGCTCTTCAACTAATGTTCGGAACCAATCGGATCCATATGCAGAAATCCATTCGTTATAAATTGGCTCTTCTGGCTGACACTCTTTTAAACGCTCACCAATTTCATAATATAACCAATAGCAAGGTAAAATCGCTGCAATGATATCGCCTAAATGTCCTTCATACGCAGCACGATACATATGTGAAGTATATGCGTATGCAGTTGGAGCGGGGATAAAATTATCCTTTTCTTCTTGTGTGATCCCTAGTTTCTTCGCGAAATTTTCATGTAAAGATAATTCCGCCTCATATGTATTTTGAGCATGATGTGCCATACGAGCTGTCGTTTCTAATTCCAGTGCTTTTGCAGCTCCTAATGTTTGTACTCTAGCAAAGTGACTTAAATAATAGGAATCTTGAAGCACGTAATAGCGAAAACTAGCTAAATCTAACGTTCCTTCACCAAGTTTTTTTACAAAAGGATGATGAAAACTTGCTTCCCAAATTGAATCTACTTCTTTACGCAATGATTGTGAAAAAGTCATTTAAATTCCTCCAATAATTAATTTAATATAAGTATTTATCCACAGCTATTAACGCTTTAAAATAAAAAAACTTTCTTTACAGACGTAAAGAAAGTGAAATTGACAATATTTATACATGAAATAGCAATGTCTTTTCCACTTCCCTACGCTGGCATTAACCAGATCAGGTACTAAGAGTCTCAAATTCCCATTTGATCTCAGCCTATAATAGGCCCCCCTAGTGGATAAATATTTAATTTTCGTATTGTATTCATCATAACACACTTCATGTTACTGTCAAAAGTATTCATGATACTGCTACTTAAAACCTTTCTTCTTCCCTTACTCTTAATGAAGTTTCAATAATCATATCTAATAGTTTGCTATAATGAATTCCCGCAGCATCTGCACTTTTTGGTAGTAAACTTGCTTGTGTCATCCCTGGTAATGTATTAACCTCCATTACATATGGAATACCGTCTTTCACCATCATATCAACCCTTGCATAAACACTACATTTTAATGCTTTATAGCAAGCTAATGACGCTTTGTTTACACGTTCTTTCAATTCAACTGGAAGTTCAATAACTTCTTCAATAGTACCTGCATCATCATATTTCGCATTGTAATCAAAGAACTCCGCCGCATGTCGAATTGAAATGATCGGTAACTGTTTACCATCAAAAATGGAACATGTAATCTCATCACCTTTTATATATTTCTCAATTACTACTTCAGAATCCCATTCGAACACAGTTTCCAGCATTGAAATTAATTCATTTTTATCATAGACAATCTTTACCCCGACACTCGAGCCACCAGAGTTTGGTTTTACGACTAACGGAAATCCTAACTTATCTAACTCATCAAGATTTATATCCTCCATTTTTGTAAGTTCAATCCAATCTGGTGTTTCTATTCCTTCATAACGTAAAATCTTTTTCGAAATATTTTTATCCATACATATACCGCTAGATAACATATTACTCCCGCTATAAGGAATACCTAAACTTTCAAGCGTTCCTTGAACTGTCCCATCTTCTCCGTATTTTCCGTGTAATGCGAGCAACGCAAAATCAATGTCTTTTGCTTTTTCAATTAAATCCATTTTTTCATTTAACGTAATTGGTACTATATCATATTTATTTTTATCTAAATTCGCAATCATTTCATTTCCAGTCATAATTGATACTTGTTTTTCAGAGGATACCCCTCCCATAATAACGCCAATTCTCATTTCCTCAACTCCAAATTTCGTTTTTTATTGTATCACCGATTATTTTGATTCCACGAACTATTTCTTCTTCTTTCAGGCGTGAAAATCCTAATCGAAAAGTGGTTGCTCCTCCTCCATCAGAATAAAACACATCTCCAGGAGAAAAAGTAACCCCTTGCTCATAACATTTTTGTAAAAGTATACGGGCATGAATTTTTTCTTCTAACTCTATAAATAAATGAAGTCCACCATCACCGGTCATTCTTCGAAACGGAATGTACTCGTTACACGCCCCAACAGCTAACTCATATTTTTTCTTATAAACAGATCTTGCCTTTTTTAAATATTTTTCAAAATATCCTTCATGTAAATATTGAAAAAGAACAGCTTGATCTAAAGTAGATGTATGAATTGTTCTTGCCCTTTTTACACTTTCTAAATGATGGATCAATTCTTTATCTGCAATGATCCATCCGACACGTAAACCAGGGAAAAGTACCTTCGAAAAGCTACTAATATAAATCACATTATTACCAGCTCCAGCAAAAGTTAATAATGGGGCTAAGTGTGAACCTGAATAACGTAGTTCCTCATTAAATCCATCTTCTATAATAGGAACCTTATATTTTGAAAATAATCTCATCAGTTCCGTTCTTTTCTCTGAACTCGTAACAATACCGGTTGGATTATGGTAAGAAGGAATTAAATAAGCAAAATCAAACTCTTTTTCACACAAACTTTTTTCAACTTCGTTCGTATCAATGCCATCTTCATTCATATTTATTCCGTGCACTTCAAGACCATGTAAGCGGAACAGCTTCAACGCAGCATGATGAGTCGGATTCTCACAAATAACCCGCCCTGATTTCTTTGATAACGAGGATAGAACAATGTCTAACCCTTCAGTGAATCCATTTGTAATTAAAATATCTTTGTTCGAAATATCTACACCTTTCATTTCCATATAATGAAGTAGATAATTCATTAACGGTCTATAACCTTTTGCATATCCGTAGTTTAATACGACATCACCTTCAATGGACATACGAGTAAGAAAAGCTCTTTTGAAATTTTCCACATCAAATAGCTTTTCGTCCGGAGCAATGCTATTAAAAACAATCATTCCTTTTTCCCAGCGGACACCATGTTTCATTAAATCTAATTCATCCGCTAATAAGGTAACTGTATTAAGTTTATTTTTCCAATCTATTTCAACAGACGAAGTGTTTGAAATATCAACCTTCGCAACAAAATTTCCTTTTCCTTTAACTGCATAAATGAGTCCCTCTTGCTCTAAATCTGCATAGGCAGCGAGTACTGTATTTCTGCTCACACTTAATAATTCACTTAGTTCCCTTGTTGAAGGTATTTTTTGGTCTCCGAGCAAATGCCCTTTCATAATCATCTTTTTTAAATAATCTTTCAGTTGAATATAAACGGGACGGTCTTTGACAACTTTAAAATCTTTAAACAAATCCTTACCCCCTGCAATTATTTTTGCATATTTATTTCATTCTCAAAAGGTCCACTACATATGTATTTTTTATTAAGGGCGGTACGGTCTTATAAAATGAAACTTTAATCAGTGAGAATATTCATCCCACTGATTATTAGACTTCACCAGTTAGGACAAATCTTTTCGATATAAGTTTATAACATCCTTTAAAGCTGCTGCTGCGGCTCCACGTGGATTAGAAGCACCACCAATTGTAGTAACTTGCCCCATCGTATCTGTAAAGAACGTAATCCCTTTTTCCGTCCCATTTACTTTTGATAACGGGTGATTTTTATCTAATTCGTACGGTTCAACACTTAGATTCACATTACCTTTTGTACCTTTATAAGCTGATGCTATTAATTTAATAATTTTATGTTGTTCCTTAGCATTTCGAATTTGTTCTTTTGTAACGTTCTCAATTCCTCTTATATGTATATTTGTAAGTGTATTCTCTACTCCCATTAAACTATTTGTCAAAAGTAACAATTTACACGCACTATCAGAACCACTTACATCTAATATTGGGTTCGTTTCAGCAATTCCTTTACTTTGCGCTTCTTTCAGTGCTTCTTCAAACGTAATATCTTCCTCATTCATTTTCGAAAGAATATAATTTGTAGTCCCGTTTAATATTCCTTCTATTTTTTCAATATGGCAACCGGCTAAACTAAATTGACCAATATCGAGTGTCGGTAATGCCGCAGCAGTTGCACCACTGTATCGAATTCGTACATTTTCGATTCTTGCTGCTTCATTTATTTCTTTCCAGTTTGTAACGAGTGCGCCTTTTGAAATTGCAACTATATCCATATGTTTCTCAATCGCTTGTTTTATATATTGTTTTCCTGGATTTCCATCTTTAAGGTTTGTAACAGTTGATTCTACTAATACAGTACCATTTATCCCATTTGTTGCACGTTCCTTCGGATGATACTCTATATATTTTTCAATTGCGGCACTACCGCCACCATATTTCAATAAATCGTGAAGGGACAATCCATCCCCATTATATATTGCAATATTCCTTCCTAATACCCCACTTACAACTACTCGAATCCCATATGTTTCATATATATATGAATATTTTTCGTTTAATAATTTTATAAACTCTCTGCCAACTGTTCCATATCCTGATAATACAACTTGAATTTTCATAATATCCCCCCATTTTTTTCTACCAAATCCCTCTTTCAATATAATATAAAGCGCTCTCGAATTCCATCGAGAGCGCTTTATTATTACCTATTTCGGTAATCTTAATAGTTTTTCTGCAATTGTTCTATAAAACTCTTGAATGTTAGAAAAACCTAACGTGTCTGAAACACTTAATCCCACCATGTCGAGATGGTCCCAATTTGCTTTCATTTCAATATGATTCCATTTTCCAATCTGTAAAGACTCATTACTATTTACAGTAGTATTAGAAGACGGTGCAATCATGGAATTTGTATTTACTACACCGTCATTTTGCCACCAAGTAGTATCAATTAATGGACGATTTTCTTCATATCTTGCATAGGAACCTAAGAAAAATGTATTCCCCATTAACACTTTATTCATCGTTATATGAGGCAAATGTAAACCTGTTATAGGTGCCGCTTGTGATGCATGTCCACTATAAGATAAGTAATAAACATCTGATTGCGTCTTTACCCAATTATTGAGCTCCTTTGCGCCATCTGTACTTAAATCCCATTGACTTATATCCTTTGTATTTTTCCAAAGTGAACTATTTAGGATGCGATCAGTATATTGGAAAAAAGACTCTCCAGTATTCTTCTTTATACCCCATTGATCCAATTTAAAATCATATAACGATAAATTATTGTTTCCTCCAAAACTAGCAGCTGTAATGAGGAAATCTTTTACGAACGGTAGTAGAAGACTACCATCCGCAAGTGTTGTGCCATTGTGAGGGGTTGCTAATGTTGTAACACTATGAATGTATGATTTCTCGCCCTCAAATAGTGGTGATATTTTGGTGTTCGGGTAATTTTTTACATGATTTTTTTCTTCAAAACTGCCTTCTTTTAATAGCTGTACTAATGTTCTAATCGTTTGTCCACCCATGCTATGCCCAACTAAATGAACTTTATTTGTTTCACTCCAATTCGGCGCAAAACCACTATAAGTTCTGCCAAAACGATTATGTCCATGTTTCTCAGCATGTGCGGCACCGTAGTCTACTGTTCCACCGTTAATTTGGGCATATAATTCACATGCACGATCCCAGTTACTTGAAACTGGCCCAACAGCTGCGGTATGAACTGTATAACCATTGCGTTTCAAATCTTCCTGTATATCATGAACACCACCCCAATATTTTACGCCAAGCATTTCTTCTCTACCCCATCCAGCAAATCCATTCACTAATATGATCGGATAATTATTTTGTTGACTCTCTTCAGCGTATATTACTTTCGTGGCGAATGAACATACAGTCATCAATGTAAAAAAACATATTTTTAAAAATAACTTCCCCATACTTCCTCCCCCTGATAAAACGTTTACATTTTTCACTTTACAGCATGCTTTAATAACTTAAACATAATGTAAAGTATTTTATATACGTTGTATATATAGAAAACATATACAAATGTTGATAAATATTAATTCAAGTGAACATTTACTTTTTACAATACACCTTGTAAATCTGTTTATTTGAATTTATAATTAAATATAGTTTCCTCATGTTAAAAAGATTTAAAAACCATAAGAAAACTAATCTCATTGCTTGAAAAGGAGGAAAAAGCATGCAAATCGGATCAAATATTCATACATTATCTCAACCTACTAAAATAACTCCATCTACTCTTGAGCATAATACTATCTCTTCTACTAAACTTGAAAGTAAGAAAGTAAATGATCCTATCAAATTCGATATTCGTTCATCCGAAAAAGAAATGAAACAGCCTGAACATAAATTTAATGAATTAGATTTATGGAAGATGTTAAAGGATAAAGGTGTTCCTTTATGGATCATCCTTGAAATGCTACAAAAAGCCCGTAAAGAAAAAGAAGCTCAAAATAATTCAGTTCAAAATTCAAATGCGATTGAAGAAACAAACGAGAGTCGATTAAATGAAGTAATGTAATCTTTTTTATATGAATGGTCTATGAACTAAAAAGAGTTCGAGCTTGATAAAGTTTCTATCAAGCTCGAACTCTTTTTTAAGATTTTTCTCCAATCGTTACAAACTGAAAAGCTACTTCTCCTTCCAAACCTTTAATTAGTTTTTTTACTTTGACATTTTCATTAACCATTGTATTATCTGTCGACATTTTAGGTCTTTCATCACCTATAGATTTTTTAAATTGAAGAAGGTGCATTTTCGTTTCATTTGCTTTTATTTCCTTATATACGCTATTTTTTGCTACAATCACATACGATTGCGTTGGATATTTACGAGTGTTACCTATCCAAGTGTCACTATCGTATGTAACAGGAATCTCGTTTCCTTCTATTTTAATACTTTTCATAGTCTTTTCGTCTTCATTTGTAAACAATAGCGATCCTTCTTTTGGGAATTTTGGTAACGTATCTAAAATATAATTGGAGCCATTATCTCGTTTACGAAAAACTTTTTCTTTAATCAGTGCTAGTGCTGTAGATTCATTTAAAATTAATACATGTCCATTTCCAACTTCACCTTTTTTCACAGAAAACACTTCATTTTCTTTCGTAATTTCCTGATAACGATTAATAATTGGTGAAATATTATTTTCATCTCCAATAATTAATACACCGTTTGCAGGAAATGAGTTATCCTTTTTAGAGCATGCACTAAAGCTTATTAAAAGTATTATAGTTAACATAAAAATAGTTAAAGTTCTTTTCATCACGGTTCCTTTCATAATTCATATCATTTTTTACATGCTTTTCTGTAATTTTATTAGTTGATATCCTTTATTGCTCCATAGTCTTATAAAGCTTTTGTAGGTAACGCCAACGAGTGATAAAGAAATATAAAACTTGTATACATATAAATGAAATTAAAATAACAATCGAGCTATTTAAAATAGAAAAACTAACTAATTGTTGCAGTGCCGTATACGCTACTACAGTATGAATCACCGCAACAACAATCGGTAAGAAGAACATTAATAATAACTGTCTCGTTACAACTTTTTTTAACTCTTGTTTACTTAATCCCATTTTCGAAATCATTTTATATTGTTGTTGATCACGGTCCAAATCAGTGTATAATCGGAAATAAATAAAACTAGCAGCAAATGTAAAGAAAACGATTCCGACTAAAACACTTGCCATAAGTAATAAACCATTCTTTTGCTTTGCCTCCAACAAGTTTAATGTTAAAGCTTCAAAGTAGAAATCACTGTCCCTAAGATCTTTATCAAATATACTCTTTAATTGATTTGAAATCTCTTTCGTTTTTATCCAATCGTCTACAACAAATCCGTAAGTACGATGTTGAATATTTTCATCTTTTGGATTACTCGTCAGAGGAATTTCATCATACACATTATCTTGAACAGCAATATAAATACTACTAGAATCATGCGGTAAAACTAAATCCCCAACAGTTTTTTTCACACGAAATGTCTTTGTCCAATCTCCTTGAATGACTTCAATATTTTTTTTATAGTCACCATTTTTAAATTCTTGTTTTTGTGACACCCTCCCAGGGATTAGTAAAATTTCATCTTCTTTTTCAATCGTTTCGTGTTGGTACCCGAGTGCTCTCGTAAGTTCGTTATATTCACTTAATTTCAATACATTTACGTTACTTTCTGTAAATTTACTTGAAGATGAAGCCATTCGATACGGAATATTTGCATCCAAGAGATGTTTTTTTATAATAGAGAGATGTTTATCTACCAATTTGTTGTTTTCAGAGCTTTCATACAGAAATGTATATGGGTTTGTCATCCACACTAAATTTCTATTACCAATAGCAGCTGTTGTACCAATAGCTGTAAATGCAACTGCTGAAATAATAGATACAATAAAAAACATCATTGCATTATCTTTCATACGGTAAATTAATTCAGAAAACGTTAATATATTTGTTCTTTTTAAAAAGAAAGATTCTCTCCTTTTAGCAAGATGTAATATATAAACGCTACACTGTGTATATAAAAAGTAAGTTCCTATAATTACTAGTAGGACACCCATTCCGAGCGTAGTAAAACTGGAACTTGAAATAAAGCGAAATACTGAGAAATATCCATATCCTATACTAATTAAAGAAAGCAGTGATAATAAAATTGAAGATTTCGGTTCAGGTTTTGGTTTTTCCTCTGCTCGAATAAGTTCCACAAGTTCCGTTATTTTTACCATTTTAAATGTAAATAGTGAAACAATTAAAAATAAGAAAAGAAAAGTGATAACTGTTAATAATACAGCCTTCACTGGTGTATAAAAAGGCAAACCATTATTAATCATTAATACACTTGCGCTTATCAATAAGACTAGTTTAGAAAATATGAGTCCAATGAAAATCCCTATACAAATTGAACCAAGTCCAATCAACATATTTTCAATTAATAATAATTTCTTAAACTGTCTCATTGACATACCTTGCATCATTAATATGCCAAATTCTTTCTTACGAGTTTTTAAAAATGAACTAACTGAATATAGAATAAAGAAAAATGAAAATACAAAAATCAAAACTTGCGAAATTGTAAATCCCATCGTACCATATGCACTTATTGTTGCACTTGTTGATTTTAACTCCCCTTGTAAATTAGGATGAAATAATAAAAGGGCATATGTAAAGAAAATCATAATAGAAAATGTACTACTTAAAAAATGGGCAGCATATGTACGCTTATTACGAAAAATATTATTAAATGCGAACTGACGAAAAGTCATGCCTTTTCCCTCCTAACAAAGAAAGAACATCCATAATCTTTTGATAAAAGGCTTGTCTGCTTTCACCACAATAAATTTCGTTATATAGTTGACCATCTTTAATAAATATTACTCTACTGCAAAAACTCGCAGCATACGGATCATGTGTAACTAACATCATCGTTGCTTTTTCTTCTTTATTAAGAGTATCAAGCATCTCCATTACATCATTTGAAGATTTAGAGTCTAAATTCCCTGTTGGTTCGTCAGCAAGTAATAATTGTGGCTTATGAACAATCGCACGTGCGATTGCCGTTCTTTGAGCTTGCCCTCCTGATATTTCAAACGTTCTTTTACTCAATATATCTGTAATATTTAATTTCTCTGCAATTTCTTCCACTCGTTTGTTCATTTCTTGTACAGACACACCATCTAAAGTCATCGGTAATACGATGTTTTCTTTTACAGTAAGTGTACTAAGAAGATTAAATGATTGAAAAACAAATCCTAATTGTTTTCTGCGGAATAACGCTAATTCTTCTGATGACAATTGAAAAGGATTTGTGCCATTAATTAAAATTTCTCCCGATGATGGAGAATCAATTGTAGATACCATATTCAATAACGTTGTTTTCCCACTACCCGATGGCCCCATAATCCCTACAAATTCGCCTTCTTGAATTGATAAATCAATATCAACTAATGCTTTATAAGGTACTTTTCCTTTATATACTTTACTAATACTTTTTGCATGTAAAATTTCCATGTATATTCTCCCTTCATTTGCACTTCTCATAGTAGAGTGTAAATGAATTGTCTTTTATCTCATATTGATTCATCTTTCATTTATCTTACACGCTTGTAAGATTTCTAAAAAAACTGATAATAATTTTTTTACAAATTAATATTAACGCATTATCTTATAATAATTGTATAGTGATAGAAAATACAATTGTATATCAAATCTTTATTATAAAAACGCGAAAAGACCGATTGCTTTATCGGTCTTTTCCTTCCCAAAGTTATATTTTTAACTAATACCTTTAGTTGAAATGTTTTTGAGATACCCTTTTTTATTGTCTTCCACTTTATAATAACCTCTACAAAAAATTGAGTTCTTCGGTTTAATGGCAATTAAAAATGAATTGTAAATATCTGAAGCGGAAATTATTGCGTTTATCCAACATATAAATAAAATGATTGACTTAATATTTCCTGATATATAGAACGATATAATGGCAGGAACGACCGATAATACAATAATAGGCAAACTCATAAAGACCCAAAATCTCGTTTTGGATAGGACTGCATTTGTGTTTAGCCAAAAAAATATTCCACTACACGTTAAACTAATATCATCCTTTTTATTTATAATAATAATGTGTAGACATTCATGAATGATGAAGACAAAAATACCTATGATGATGAGGTAGAATATATTAATATGGGTAAAACTTGCTCCAAAATAATACGGTACTAGAAAAATAATGATTTGAAGTACATATACAAATTTCATATAATGTTTTCGATGCCAATTATTTTGTATAAAAGGAGTCCATTCTGACAAATCCATACTTATCTGTGGTAAGTGACGAAACCAAATTATAATAAACATTCCCCTCCCTCATTTAAATAATTTCATATTTAAAAACATGTAATTCACTAACACTCAACCGTTACTTTAAATTCAAACCTTTGCTCGCCTGCACTTTTGCCATACATTCTTCTACTAAAGCCTAAAGTCATTCATTTGTAGGATGATTTGAGTAAGAATTTATTGTTTTCATAGGTACATATATTCGACAAAATTTTCCAAATACCTTTTTAGATATGATGCTTATATAATAGTCCTCGCACATACAACTTGATGCATCTTTTTTTTGGTAAAAAGCAACTTTATCCAGAAGCTACTCTTTAATATGCTTAACTGGTACATTTGAATGTAAAAAAGCTTAGAGTTTTAACTCTAAGCTTTTTTATAATTTCGTTTCAATTCCTTTTACAGAGCACTATTTTTTATCCATTCGGATTTACTCAATACATAATGATTATAAATTTGATTTTCTATCGTCTGTTGACCCAAATAAGTAAATCTACATTTTTCAATAACTTTATTTGAAGCTACATTGTTAATTAAAGCAATTGCGTTAAGGACATCTACAGTTGTTTTTTCAAACAAATAGTCCACCAGTCCTTTAGTCGCTTTCGTTGCATAACCATTATTATGATATTGACTTGAAATAGCATACATAATTTCTCTGTTCGGTGCAGGGAGTTCATCTTTCATACCTGTGCAGCACCATCCAATAAATTCATTTGTGATTTTCTTAAATATTCCTAGTTTTAATATGTGATCATCTATGTTAGTCGTAATTCTCATTGCATGAAGAAACGCTTTATTTTCTGGTATTTCATAATTTACAACCCAATTAACCCTTTGTTCTTTCGTCGATTTCCAGTCCGGTAAAAACTTTTCTATTTCCGGTTGATTGGATATGTTATAAATACTCTCTGCATCTTTAATCGTAAACTCTTGCAGGTATATATCTCCACAATCTATTTTAAATAACTTAGTGAATCTCTCTTCTCCCATGTTAATCCCCCTTACTTACATTAAAGCTCCTTAATCTGCTTCGTGAGTTCCATAAACCGTTCATCCAGTGCTTTATATTCTTTGTCTTTAGAAGTTAAAAAGCTTAATTTACCTAATACTTCTTGTCTCTCTGTTTCTAGTGTTAAACGTAGCTCTTCAATTTCATCTCTTGTTTTCGTAGGTTCTTCGAGTTGCTTTTGTATCGTATTGTTTACAAACACGAGTTTTGTATTAGTTGTTTTCTCCAGAAAATATCGATCGTGAGAAACGATAACGAGTGTTCCGTTATACTCAGCTAATGTATTTTCAAGCTGTTCACGTGAAGGAAGATCAAGATGATTCGTAGGTTCATCTAAAATAAGTACATCTTTTTCATCTAAAATATAAGCCATTAGCTTACATTTTACTCGTTCACCCATACTCATATGTCGAATCGGCTCTTTCCATTGGGAAGATTCAAATCCTAAATGTTTCATTAAATTTTGGACTTTTCCTCTTTCTTCGAATGTCTCTTTATAAAATAAATCTTCTGGTGTTTTATCAAGTGGTAAATCAAATACTTCTTGTGTTAAATAACCGATGTTTGCTGATGGTGAAATCCATACTTCTCCTTCAGCGGTTTCGTTTCCCATAATCATCTTCAGTAAAGTTGTTTTCCCGCTACCATTCGGCCCAATAATCGCAACCTTCTCACCATGCTGAATTGTAAAATTAACGTTTTCAAATAATGTTCGATTATTAAATTCTTTCCGCAATTGTTTTACTTCTAAGAAACGTTTTCCTACTTTTTTACTCGCTTGAATAGAGAATTCAACTGAATACTCCTCTTTCACACGTTCTACCTTCGTTTTCTCTAGCTCTTTTTCGAGACGTTTTCGTTTTGACTTCACTTGTGCATCCATGCGCTTCGCTTTTACACGATAAAATTCTTTAACTCCTTCTTGTTTTGTAGACTGCGCATGTGCCTTTTGTGACCATGAACTTAATTCTTTTATATGAGTTTCTACTTGTTCTATCTTTTTTTGTTGTTTTTCATATTCACGCTGCTGTGTCATTCTTTTGTGCTCACGTGCTTTCATATAACTTGTATAATTACCGCTATGGTCAATTAATTTCTTATCCTCAATTGACCATATTCTAGTCGCGACAACATCTAAAAAATATCGATCATGTGATACGACGATAACTGTACCTTTCATATTTTTAATTTGCTTAATTAGAAATTCTGTACTCATCTCATCTAAATGATTTGTCGGTTCGTCTAATATTAAAACATTAGGATTTTCAGAAAATCCTTTTGCTAATCGTACTTTCAGCTTTTCACCACCACTTAAAGTATGAAAGTCGTTCGTTGGCACGCCCCATTTCGCAAGCAGTTCTGCTTCTTTTGCAATTATATGCTTACTAACGAAAGATTCTTTTTCTTGTTCAACATATGCTGTTGTCATATTCATTTGCATCCATTCAACAGTACCTTTTGAAGGTTCAATCTTCCCATTTATTAATTGAAGTAACGTTGATTTACCAGCACCATTTTTACCGATTAATCCGATTACATCCCCTTGTTTTACTGTCACATTCATTTTCTCTAGCAAAGTATTTTCCTTTATTTCAACATAAACATCATTTAATTTTAAAATTTCTTTCATAATACCGATCCCTTTCGTTAAGGGAGAACAAAAAAATTCCTCCCAAATAAATTTGGCAGGATTAGTCATTACATTATTTATACCCAAATAAGCTATTACGCAAATCAAATAGCAAAACCGTTGTTTGGAATTGGGCAGACTAATCCTATTTTTTATAAATTGAAATTTATTTCATTTCAACATTTAAAAATAAGATTAGTTAATCATCGTCCACCCATCATTCCTTTCCGTCATTAGTAACCATATTGTACCATGATAGTACTGTATGAGTAAATGCAATTATTTGTGTTGCTAAAAAGATCACTTTCCTTTAGGCTTATTTATCATTCCCTAACCTCATATTGAACAAGCACAAATTACATTAATTGTAATACGTCCTTTAGATTTCCCGAGTAGTAAACTTCTAAGCACTCTCTCTTATATAAAGTGAAACTTTAATCAGTGGGGGTTTTCTTCATCCCCCACTGACTATTAGTTGAACCAATCGGACTTTTATGGGCAGTTGATCTCCCACCTAATTTCTTTGCTTTCGCTGACTTTTGAGCTGGGGGGCTTACTGCCCATTAAAGCGGGATAAATTTTATATAAAAACAAAATGTTATTCGTTACCCAATAACCACTTATTGTTTTTCGATAAATTTTTATTGATTATTCCCTTGCAATAAGCTATTATATCTTTACAGAAAATAATAATGTAAGGATTGAATTTATGGACAGGACATTAAAAATTACAAAGTTAAATATGTTTTTAAGGATTTTTCTCATCCCGATTATAGTAGGGATAATTGTTGGCATACTAACTAAATTGGGGCAAGGTATACTTCCAGGACATTGGCATTCATTAGCTAATCTAGGAAGCGTGTGGTTAGTTCCATCCTTTTTTGTGGCTAGCTTTAGCTATTCTAAGCGTACAGCTATACTTTCTGGTATCCTTGCACTACTCGGTATGGTACTAGGCTACTACGGTTATGCAATAATATTTAAAAATGTATCTCATTCGATTTATTTTATTTCTGTATGGATAACATGTGCATTCATTGGAGGAACTATTTTTGGAATTGCAGGTTTTCTATGGAAAGATACTACAAATCCACTTCATAAATTAGGAAGTGCACTTATTGGTGGAGTTTTTGTAACGGATGGACTTCACATTCTTTTAAATTTTGAAGACTATAGTCACATGTTACCTGTTGGATATACCGAAGTCATAGTCGGGATTATCTTGATTCTTGTATTAGAGCGCTCTAATGCTAATCGAATTTCTTCTTTTTTAATGGTCATTCCTATCATTATTTTAGGTTTAATTGGATATAAAGTATTAAGTTTGTTTACTTAATTACAATACTGAATCATGAAAAAAATAAAAGATTAATTCTTTAATAATCCACAAAACATACCGCGAATTCGAACATTATACTGATCAATGTTAATACGCTCAATCATAGGATGGATACATAAAGCTACCACTTTCAAAGGGGGTGGCTTTTTTCTTACAAAAACTATTTATTTATCAGCCTATTATTAAACCCTTCTAATTTAACAGCTGTATTTATTAGTGTGTTATTATATATACCAATATGACTTTTTACCATTGCAAATAATGACTATAAAATAAGGCTAAAAAACTTATATTTCAAGTTCTTTAGCCTTAGTCATTTTTACACATTTAAAAATTTAATTCGTACAACGGTACCTTTACCAACTTCTGAATGGATTTCTACACTGTGACCTAATTGTTTCGTAATTTCATTTACAAGATATAGCCCCATTCCAGTTGATTCTTTAAAATCTCTACCGTTTTCTCCTGTAAAGAAAGGTTTAAACACTCTTGGTAAATCTTGCTTCGGTATCCCTACGCCATTATCGGCAATTTCAAGTATAACTGTATTACCTTCCTTACAAGCTTTCACTTTAATCTTCTCTCTATTACCTGATGAATATTTAATTGCATTTGATAGTAGTTGTCCAATTAAAAATTGTAACCATTTTGCATCACTTTCTACTGTAATATCCTTATCAATTTTAAGCTCTGGATATACAAAATTCCGGATAAAGAAGCGTTTATGTTCATGTACAGAATCATTCACTATTTTATGTAGTTGCACTCTTTCCACATAAAAATCTTGTGTGAATGCTTCTAAACGTGCGACATATAAAGCCATCTCTAACCCTTTTTTCAGTCTATCTGTTTCCTCATTTATACTTTCAAAACGCGAATCCACTTCATCCTGTGTAATTAATTCTATTACAGATAAAGGTGTTTTCATTTGATGAATCCACTGATTCATAAAGGTTAAATGATCATTATTTTTTCTCTCTTGCATCTGAAGCTGATTTTGATAATGGCGATATTGCATCTCAAGTAGTTCTTGAAGAGCAGTCGACACAGCTGCAAAATCAGATTTTTGAACAGATTCATCTAAAGATTGCATCGGGTTTGCTAATCGTTCATAGAAAGTACGATGAGTAAAGTAACGAAATACTAAATAGCCTACCATAAAAAAGGCACCTAAAAACATTGCATACAATGCCGTCGCGATATGCTTATGTCCATCAAACCAATATACGAGAAATATGGATAGTAGTTGGATTGCTGTAAAACAAATAAGAGGTATATGATCACGAATAAACAATCTTATCATTTTTCCATACCAGTATCCCAAGTAATATGTAGTCTATAACCAACACTACGAATCGTTTCAATCGCATCCTCAATCTGTAACGTTTTTAACTTTTTTCGCACACGTGTTGTATTTACACTTAATGTATTATCATCAACATAGGATTCGCTATCCCATAATTTATTTAATAACACCTCTCTACTCACAATGCGCGGATAATTTTTCATTAACGTTTCTAATAAAATAGCTTCGTTTCTCGTTATATCAATCTCTTGATTCTTAAGCCTTAATACAAGCCTTTCTGGATATAAACAAAGACCTTGTCGCTCAACCATTCGCTCTTCTAGTTTCGGTGCATAATCTCCGTAAGCACGTCTTAAATGACTACGAATTTTAGCCATTACAACTTCGTAATGGAAGGGCTTTGAGATGAAATCATCACCACCGTTTTCTAGCGCCATAACTTGATCCATCGTGCCTTCACGGGCTGAAATGAATAATATCGGACATGTAGAAACCCCACGAATTTGACGACACCAATAGTACCCATCAAAACTTGGTAAATTAATATCTAATAAAACTAACTCTGGTTGTTCTTCTAAAAAAATGTTTAATACATTTTGAAAATCCGATACAATAATTCCTTCATACCCGTATTTCGCGACATGTGTTGATAATAGTTCTGCAATTTTCATATCGTCTTCTACAATCATAATTTTAACCATGTGTTTACTCCTTTTTCGATCCACAATCTTATATTTAATTATATAAAATAAATACTACCTGTTTTTATATCATCCGTAAATCAAAAAAGGATACTTTTATACAACAGCATCCTTCTTCTATCATTCTTATTTAATATGAAATTCACTCAAATTAAAACCTAGCTTCTCCACATAATTCATACCTAGTTCCATTCGAGCAGTCTTCAGCGGATCCACAACTTGGCATACTTTTAAATTGCCTGCAGCTGATAATAAAAGCGTTGCATCTGCTTTAGACATTTCTAATTCCTTATGTAAAAATGTCACCATATTACGTACAGCGCGATTCGCTGCATCATCTAACAATTTCTCTGAAGCAATCGTCATTATTTTTTCTTTTTGGATCGCCATTGGTAGTGGCCATTTCTTTCCTTTTATAGTCTGTACTGTTACAGTTACCTCACCCGCAACCTCTACCCCGCTAACACCAATTTCACCATCACCCATCGCTGCGTGTAAATCTCCTAATGCTAATAGAGCACCGGGAACATTTACAGGTAATAGTAAAGTTGTCCCTTCTTTTATCTCTTTACAATCCATATTCCCGCCGTGATCATGCGGTGTGCCACATGAAATGTTCTCTTCTTTCGGCGCAGTACCAATTACACCAATCATTGGATTAATCGGAATTTGTAGTTCATTTGAAAACAAAACATGTTCATTATGTATTGGGACAATTTTCACTGTATTTTCATGTAGCTCTTCACCTATTACACCGAGATTCGCACCTGTAGTTAAAACACCTTGCTCTTCAATTTGAATCTTTTCAATCGTTACAACTAATATATCACCAGGTTCTGCACCTTTAATATATACAGGTCCAGTCGCTGGATTAATTCGATTCCAATCTAACTCTTGAAACGCAACATCTTCAGAATTAATTTGATTTTCAAAGCAATCAAATGTTTCAAATACAAGACGACTCCCAATTTCTACTTCCATACACGGCTTATTTTCCGGCGACATTGCGTAAATAATATGATCTTTATGAATTCGATACATTTTATCTCTCCCCTTTTATATTGGTCTACAATTATTAATTAGCTTTTTTCATAAAAGCTCCTTTTAAAAATTAATGAATTTACATATAGAAAAGCACCTAGCTTATTTTCATACATACACTCTTTACTATAACAGGTAAAGAAAGGTGGTATCACTATGCCCCTTATTCCATATAACGAAAGCGATGTTGATTTACTAGCTCGTTTAATGCGTGCTGAAGCTGAAGGCGAAGGTCGACAAGGTGAACAACTTGTTGGCTGCGTAGTAGTAAATCGTGTATTTTGTGATTGCTTAGATTTTAAACAACTTCGTTCTGTACGTGACGCTGTGTATCAAAGCCCTGGTGGATTCGAAGCAGTGCAATACGGATATTTTTATCAACGGGCTCGTGAATCAGAAAAAGAAATCGCACGAAAAGTTTTACAAGGTGAGTGGCGCTGGCCAGCAAGATGGGCTCTTTGGTATTTCCGTCCAGTTGGAGCTTGTCCACCCCAATGGTATAATCAGCCGTTTGTAGGACAGTTTAAAAGTCATTGTTTTTATGAACCTAGTGGTGACGAATGTCCGAAATTGTATTCACGGTAGTAAAATTTGGAACGCAAGTACTTAGAATTTTGGGTACTTGCGTTACTTTTAACTAAGTTCTAGTAGTCTAATAATGTGATGGATTTTTCGATATACTTTTCTAAATTAAAATCATAGAATTATCTAAAAAAATTCTTTATAGCTTCTAATTGAATTTTGTGGCTACACTTATCACAACAATATACCCCTTTTGGTTTCTCTTTAAATCGCTTATATTTTTCACTACCTTCATAAACACGAAATATATTTTTACAAGAAAAGCAAACAATTTTATAAAACATCATATGCCTTTTCCTCCTCGTATTTATAACCTATCATCAAACAACTTGAGAAGGCTTCTTTCCCATATCCATATATTATTAATAAAAGTTTTTTCTAAATTTTTATGGAATTATATAAATATCATTAAAAGTGAGGTTTACACCTTTTTCAATAATTTTTAACTGAAGGATCATGTTGCAATGAAAGTATTGGAGTTGAAACACTATGAATCGTATCGATTACATAAGACAAGAAGAAAAGAAATATCACGACCTTTGTTATGAACAATATAAACTATTTGAAACTGGTTCTTGGCTGTACAAACCGGTTAAAACCGTTATGGACTTGATGGATCACTTTGAAGGACAAAACAACTTGCAAGTACTTGATCTCGGCTCTGGCGTTGGAAGAAATAGCATCCCAATTGCACAAAAAATGCAAAATACTAGCGGCACTGTTACATGTGTCGATTTACTTGATTCTGCTTTAACAAAATTACAAACTTATAGTAAAGAATATGGTGTAATTAATAATATTAAAACAGAACAAGCAGCAATTGAAAACTACTACATCCTACCTAATACTTATGATTATATCGTTGCAGTATCAAGTTTAGAGCATGTTAAATCAGAAGAAGATTTAACAAATGTGCTCCATTCTATGAAAAAAGGTACAAAGACTGGTGGAATCAATTGTTTAATTATTAACTCGAACATACAAGAAATTGACTTACATACAAATGAAGAATTAGATGCTTTAATTGAAATTAACCTTTCTACTGATGATATGATACATCTATTAAAAAGTATTTATAAGGAATGGAAAGAAATTAAAGTTGAAATAAAAGAATTAATCTATAATATTGTTCGCGATAAAAGGCATATTCAATTAAAAACAAATGCTATTACGTTTGTTTTTAAGAAATAAAACTATAAAAGGTAAGGTTTTCCCTCATATATTCAGAGAAACACCCTTACCTTTCAATTATAAATTCTTCAAAAAATTGCTTCGTTATTAGTTTTATCTTCATCTAAAACATTATTTTTATTAGAAATACTATTCCACTATCAATTGAATTCATTTATTAATAATTGCTTGTCGAGCTTTTTCTTTATCATCAAAATGAATAGTTGAATCTTTTAAAATTTGATACGTTTCATGCCCTTTCCCTGCAATCAAAACAATATCATTAGAAGATGCCATGTTTATTGCGTGATTTATTGCAATTTCACGATCTACTTCTACTTTATAATTCAAATTATTATTTTGCGAAAATCCTTTTTCAATATCTTTCATTATTGCCTGCGGATCTTCCGAACGTGGATTGTCAGAAGTAATAAAAACAAAATCGCTATAACTTCCAGCAATTCCGCCCATTATAGATCGTTTTTTTGCGTCTCTATCTCCACCACAACCGAAAACAGTAATAACTTTACCTTTTGCAAACTCGCTAATTGTAGAGAGAACATTTTCTAACGCATCCGGTGTATGAGCATAGTCCACTATTACAAGAAAATCTTGATTTTCATCTATGATTTCCATTCTACCTTCAATACTCTTTAAGTTAGATAAGCTATCACTAATGTTTGTAAGCGGAATACCTTCAACCAATGCAACTGTTATTGCTGCTAATGCATTATAAACATTAAAACGACCTACAAGATTAAGGTTAACCTCTATTTCGCCATTAAAGGACGAAACTAAAAAACGAATTCCTTTTGGACTTAAAGTTATGTTCTTCGCTTGAACATCTGCTCCATTATGTATTCCATATGTGATAACCTCAGCTGAAGTAATTTTTTTAAAGTATTCTACCGATGGATCGTCTGCATTCAAAACAGCTATTTTTTTATCTATAGTAGATAAATCATTTCCTAATCTCGCAAAAAGAAGACTTTTTACATGCTTATATTCATCAAATGTTCCATGATAATCTAAATGATCTTGTGTTAAATTTGTGAAAACAGCTATTTTAAAGTTACACCCTTTAACTCTTTCCATATGTAACCCTTGTGACGTAACTTCCATAACACAATAATCTGCATTATGATTTTTCATCATTTGCAAATTCCGTTGAAGTGTTGGAGGTTCTTGCGTATTAATATCAGTAGAATACCATTTTGAACCAACTTTGACTCCGTTATTCCCCATGAGCCCCGTGTGATATCCATAATCACTTAAAATTTTTTCAATTAAATAAGAAGTAGTTGTTTTCCCATTTGTCCCTGTAATTCCAATTAACTTCATTTTATTAGATGGATAACCATAGAAATGTGACGCAATAACTGCCATAGCATACCTAGCATCTTTAACAATTATTTTAGGTATCTCAATATTTACATCTCTTTCTACAATTAGCGCTACAGCACCATTTTTCACTGCATCTTCAACAAATTGATGTCGATCTTCAAGAAAACCATCGATACCTGATACACATATAAATAGATCTCCATCAGTTATCTTTCTAGAATCCATTTCTAACCCCGTAATTTCTACATCCATATTGCCAATAGTTTCTTTAATCAATAACAAATTCGCCAGCTCTTTTAGTTTCAAATCTCCCGCCCCCTTAAACATTTCCCCTATTTATTTTACCACTTTATATAAAATAATGGATTAAAATCCCATATGGGTTTAACGAAATTTATTCATCTTAAATAAACAAAAAATAAAAGAGCACTTGTTTCCGCAAGTGCCCTTTTGGGGATTTTGAGATACCCTCTTAACGAAAGTTAAGGTTACTTAAAGTTAAAAGGTATTTCTATTATATGCTTGTCCTCTTTATTTGTGCATAATTAATATATAAACATATTTAATCATTCTTAATAACTTTTAGTTATAGTTCTTTCTTACATTTTATCGTTAAAAAGTTGATTGGAGGTTTATTTGCCATGTTCTTATTTGGTTCATCAATTTCCGAAACTTGTACTAATCCATATTGATTAAAATCTTTTTTTATAGATTCAGAATCATAGAAGAACATTTTTACGCCTTCCATTATCTCATAATAATCTTGATCCAACTGTTTTCCTTTTCCGTACATTGGAGCTTTTTTAGAAACAGTTGTAAAAACCATATATCCGCCTGGTTTTAACTGTTTATAACAATCTTCAATAAATTTCTCTCTTTCCTGTTCATTCAACAAATGAAGAAGTGCATGACTAAATATCCCATCATACAGTTTATTATCAAAAGGCATTTCGTTTACTGAACCATGATATATACTAATATCTTCTAATCCGTTTTGTTTCGCTAAATCAATAGCTGTTTTTGAAATTTCAATTCCTGTTACATTTATATCATTATCGATAAACACTTTTGCGTTTCTACCATATCCAATACCCGGAACTAATATGTTCTTAACGTTCTTTTCTAGAAAAAAATCTTTTGCCAAAATTGCAGATTCTGTAGGTTCAAAACCCCACATCGTTTGTTTCTCAATAAAACTTGATTCCCAAAATTCCATTATGTTTCTATCTCCTTGTTCTAATCCTATTTTTAGTATCACATTAAAAACTTATAAATTTTAGTGCTGCGGCTACCTATGCCAAATTAATTTTTTTACCACATTCACTATAGGTTCATTGAATATAGCATAATTATAAGTCTATATCTATTATAATGATTGGTTGAAAATCCACCCTATTTTATTAATCCTTACATTTGTAAAAAAATAAAAAAGCCAATACTTCCTTTGTAGTATTGGCTTTTCTGAAGAGAAATTATCTTTTTATATTGTACTGATCTATTACTTTTTCTAACACTTCTAAAGTGATTGGTTGAGCTTTCTCTATTAATTGATAACCAATACGCCCATTCGGTTCAGCTGTAACTTGCTGCAAACTCTTTAAATCATGAATTCCTTTTTCTCTTAATTGCATATAAAGTTGTTGCTCTGACATTTTTGCCTGTTTCAAATTCTTTTTTACAATCTCTCCGTTTTCAACAATTATAATGCTACTGCCATTTAGGAATTGTTCCAACTTCTTTGACTTCAATTCAAAGAAATGAATGATAAGAAGTACGCTTGCAAATATTACAGCTGCAAATATAGATGGGCCTACTTTCCTACTTAATACAGGCTCCACAATAATACGTCCAATGGATACTACTATAATGATTTCAGCTCTTGTCATTTGGCTAACAGATGTACTGCCTGTCATTTTTAATGCAATCATTCCAGTGAAAATTAAAATAATACTTTCAAAAATCATATTCATAATAGCTCAATCCTTTAATGGTGAATGTTACTAGCATTCCCATTTCATATAGCATTCTAAATGCATTTTAATTAAACTTTTTTGTAAAAATCAAACTTACATATACTGAAAAAGAATCTATTTTGATCACCCTTTTTTCAATAAGGATTTGATGAACCATCTTCCATTGTCAAAAAAATAAAAAGCACCCGAATGGATGCATATAGATTAAACTTATTCATTATTACTTTCTTTACTTTCATCATCAACTGATTTGGAGTCTAACATGCTACCTATATCAGGTGGTAAAGCTAACTCTATACCAGCTACTGGTTGATTATCTTCATTAAACCATTGTTTCTTAAATTTAATCAATTCTTCATTTTTCTTTTTTTCATCCATATTACCCCACCTTTTATGTACATGATATGAAACTCTTTACTTAATATGTACATTGAGAAAGATAATATGCTATTTGTACATATTGGAAAAGCAAAACCTCTTCTTTGTTTACACAACTCGTTGTACCTGGTCATTTATCGATTTGTTTTGTGTTCGACATAATTATGAACGTATTCCCCGCTCTTTTTGTAAAGACGTTATAAGTGATATTGTAATCGATCTAGATACCGACTATATTTATTTACCTAATCTATAAGCCTATCTTTGTCCTTTGCCTTTGTTTACCGTACATTTCTGCCCAGCACCTAATAAACAATTAACCATACATTAACTATTCTGATAACATTTTCAAAAAAGTTGTTGCCGCCCAAATGAAATACGCAAGTTGCGTCACGATATACATCGTAATTTCAAAACCTGTAAGTTTTCTTTCCCTTTTTATTTTCTTTAAATATCTATAAAAACAAAATGAACATAAGATTAGTAAAACAATAGACATTTGATATAGATTTTCCACTAAAAGAACTGCCATTCATTTCATCACCTTTCCAATAAAAAAGTATATAGTTCAAGCATATCATGTTAACGGAATTAATTACCATAATTTTCAAATTAAATAATCTTCCTAAGTAAAAGAAGTCACTTTTTTTTAATGTTTCAATACAATATTATATAATTCACTACGCTCTATATAATATTAGATTACTTTTTCTTTTAATGTACATGCTTAGGAGGAAGTTTTACATGCAATTGATTCATAACATGAAAAAAGCGTTTAATAACTTATGTGACTACGATACGGCCAATCTAATATCCGCTATTCAATCATTAAATATTACACCTCATAAAATATCTCCTTTTATTACTTCACCAATTAACCTTGAATACGGAAGAAATGTTATCTATAAGTCTGAATTTGTGGAGATTTTAGTATTAAATTTCCCTAGCAAAGCAAAGACCCTTATTCATGATCACGGAATATCTATAGGATGTATATTAATAGTCAATGGTACGCTACAAAATACCACGTACGAAAAAAATAGCGAACGGATTGAAGAGTTTACAGAGGGAAATATTTTCACCGTAAAAAAAGATACTGTGCATAAAATGTATAATGCTACAGATTCAACAGCAATAACATTCCACGTATATTCACCACCATTAAAAGATGTACAAATATATGAGTAGTCTTTAAAAGGAGGAAATATGCAAAATTTAAAGGATCACTATATAAAGAGCTTACAAGATGGTCGAAATGTTTGGCTCTATGGAAAAAAAGTAGATGTAACTACAGACAACAATTTTGCGGGGACACTATGTACCATTTCTAATTTATTTTCGTTATTTGATGATCCCAAACAGAGAGATTCTATTGGATATGTGAGCCCAAAAACGAAAGACTTTGTTCATAAATCATTTTTAGTTCCAAATTCCTATAATGAATTATTAATGAGAAGAACTGCATTTGAAACATGGAGTTATGCAACAGACGGTGTAATGAGTAGACTATCTGATTACGCAAGATCGAGACTTACTGGCTGGTACGTATCAAGAGATTTTTATAAAAAGTTCGATGCACAGTTTCCAGATAAAATCGCATCTTATTACGAAAAAGCTAGGGATAATCACTTGTTTTTAAGTGTAGTCCAACGTGATCCACAAATAAATCGCTCAACAGAATCAATGTTAAATGCAACTGACTTAGGGTTGCTAAGAGTTACAAAGGAAACTTCTGATGGAATTTATTTAAGTGGTGCGAAAATGATAGGGACTGCATCTCCTTATTCAAATGATTTATTAATCTACCCATTAACAAAACTGACTGACGCTCAAAAAGATTTAGCTCACTTTCTTATCGTGGCAGCCAATTCTCCAGGATTACATATGGTTTGTCGAGAACCATATGCGAATACAACTTCAAGCACAGTTGATTCCCCTATTAGCTCACAGTACGATGAAATGGATGCACTATTAATCTTCGATAATGTATTTGTCCCTTGGGAACGTGTTTTACTTTATAACAATCCAGAAGCAATATGGGCTATAAAATCAGATACAGCTTCTAGTAGTTTAGCTTATCATCAAGCTATAATACGATTACTAATAAAGCTAGAATTTATAACTGCGATCGCTTTTGAAATTGCTGAAGCAATTGGAGCTCACACTTATTTGCATGTTCAAGAAAAACTCGGAGAATTAATTATGCAAATCGAAACAATTCGAGCACTTTTAATTGCTGCGGAAGTTGAAGGTACTACAAATGAAACAAAAACTTATTTACCAAACTTTAAATATATCGAAACTGCAAGGAATCTTGGTTCTAAATATTATCCCCGTGCAATAGAAATTTTACAATTAATTGGCGCAGGTGGCTTTATTCAACTTCCTTCAAGCTCGATTGATTTCCAGAGTCCAATAGCTAATTTATTGAAAAAGCACTTTAAAGGAACAAATATAGATGCCGAACAACGCACAAAATTATTTAAGTTAGCCTGGGATATTATTGGAAGCCCATTAGGATCAAGACACGAATTATACGAAAGATTTTACGCTGGAGATCCAATACGAAATACAGCTACACAATATGTAAATTATGATAAAAATCACTTTAAAAAGATGCTAAGTAAATATTTATGATGAAAAAGAGCACCCTTTGCTAAGAGTGCTCTTAAAAAATATATAATTATCCAGTTACATATATAGTTGCTCCGACCACAACTGCTACTTTTCTCCGTAATGGTTTCATCTTATTCACCTTTATGTTTCTAATTAAGCTTTATAACTTTTGGTATATGCTTCCTATCATATTTCTTCGTATAGGTTTCTCCATCTGGAGTAACGAATTGTAATACAATCTCACCACAAACTCCATCTAGTATTTCAAATTCACCATCTGCATTTGAAATACTGCGTTCCTTACCTTTAATAGCACCTTCATAAATTTTCACATTAAATATAGGTTCGTTATTTTGACCTATGATAGTACCTCTTGAATACTTACCAACTGCAATGCATTGATCATCTTTTTTATAATAATTAGTCACAACTATAGCTCCAATTATTACAGCGATACACACAAACAAGAGAATTATTTTGCGCCGTACAACAAACCTCCTTATTCATTTTATTCTTTTTTAAATTGAAAATTTAGACGTTCCACTTGTTTGATTTCCTCCATTACTTTACGAATGCCTTCTTCAATCCTATCTTCCTTTACATTCGATACGTTCAACTTTAATAGCCTTTGTTTCGGAAAACCTCTCACATAATTCTTATCAATCGTATCAATACTGATTTGTATTTCACTTAGTCTTTGTATCAGCATGTCCGAAATACTTGTTTTATGTACTTCTAAGCAAGTATGGATTCCAATTGTATTTTGCTTTTTAAATGTGAATAAAAGCGGGTTTTCACCATGCATTCTTTCTAATGCTTCTGCTAGTTTTTTAGATCTATTATTATAGGAAGATTGAATTTTATTTTTATGGCGTTCGAACATGCCACTCTTTATATAAATTTCTAAAGCAGCTTGGGATATCATCGGACTATCAATATCTAAAACCTTTTTATATGTATGGAAAGCACTCGAAATAACCGGTGGAATAACTGCTACACCAACTCGTAAACCTGGAAAAATAATTTTCGAATAACTTTTTAAATATATGACATGATTATCATGATCCAAGCTATATAACGGATCGGCTTTTGAATCTGTTTCTAAATCTGCTAAATAATCATCTTCTACTATAAATACATTGTATTTCTTAGCCAATAGTACGATTTTTTCTTTCTCATCTTTAGAATAAGAAGTTCCAAGTGGATGATGATATCTTGGTATTGTATAAAAGAATTTTATTTTACCAGTTCGAAAAATACGCTCCAATTCATTTAAATCAATACCTTCATTCGTACGTTTAATACCGATTACTGGAACTTTATTTATTTCTAGATATTCTATATATAAATGATACGTTGGCTGTTCAACTAATATTGTTTCATTTTCATTTGGAAATGGGATAGAAGTTAATATTGCAAGTGCCTGTTGCACGCCTGACGTTATAAAAATATTGTCTTCTTTCGTGAACACTTGATAATTTGCCAACTGTTTTTGAATGACTGGAATTAAAGATGGTAACCCTTTCGGCGTTCCGTATACGAACAAATCATTTTTATAAGTATCAATAGCCTTATTAATACAATGCTGAAAGTCTAAATACGGAAAAACATCTGGATCCGGTGCTGAAGAAGCGAAATCAATTATTTCGTTATTTTCTATAGTACTCCCAGATTTCTTAACAACGTAGTATCCACTTTGAGGGACAGAATATATAATATGACGCTTTTCTAATTCATGAAGCGCACGTATAACTGTCGCCTTATTACATTCATATTGCGTAACGAGTGACCGTATTGATGATAATTTCTGTCCTTCTTTTATCTCTCCATGTTGAATCATGTTTTCTATATCATTAAAAATATGTACATACTTATACATTCTTTCACTCCCTTATAGAAGCACTAAAAAGGATTCCTCACTCTCATAAGCTCATAATAAAGCGAAAGGAAATTCATCCCTTCAATCACTTTAAAGTTTAACATTGTTTCACATTTCCGTCTCTTAACAAGGAAATTACAATTAATAAATAGAATATCTCTATAATAAATAAAAAGTGAGGGATATGTCATGCAGCGCTTAAATACGATGGATATTAGTAATATTCTAGAATTAGAAAATACTCTTTCTACTTTATTAAATGAAGTAATTTCTTCAAAACTAGAGCTTGAAAACTGGTTAAAAAAGCAATCTACATTCATTTGGGAAATTGAAGAACAATTAAGATCGCACTATATCTCCTTTCAATGTAATACAGATAATAAAAAAATTAAAGATACTTTTGAATATGATCAACAATATGTACGACCTCTTTTGAAACGTTATCAAAATTCATTTGATAATAAATATTTAGAGTCCCCTTTTCGAATGGAACTTGATCCAGAAACATACAGCTTACTGGATCAAAAAATTAAGAATGCGCAAACATTATTTTGTGAAAAGAATATTGATTTAGAAGTAAATGAAGACAAACTAGTAACCGAGTACTTCGAAATTACTGGTGGTTTAACTGCGTTATGGGACGGTGAAGAAAAAACAATTACTGAACTACAGTCTTACTTACAAGATCCAGATCGTCATATACGAAAAAAAGCAAAAATGCTTATTTCGGAAAAGTTCTTATCTGTTGAAGATAAATTACAACATATATTAAATGAATTAATCGTAATCCGTCACCAAAAAGCAAAAAATATTCAATTAGATAATTATCGTGATTATATGTTTAAAAAACATGAACGTTTTGATTATACAGCGGAAGACTGCTATGAGCTTGCTGAATCTATTCGGAAATACGTAGTACCACTTATCGATAAAATATTTAATAAGAAAAAATCTGAACTTCAAGTAGATAGCCTTCGTCCATGGGATCTAAAAGCAACCGCACCAAATCAAAAAGCATTAAAACCTATCGAAGACGCGAGTGATTTAATCGAAAAAAGTTCTCTTATTTTACACAAGCTAGATCCTGAATTTTCTACATTACTGGATCGTATGCAGAAAAATAATTGCTTAGATTTAGAGAGCCGTAAAGGAAAAGGTCCAGGAGGATTTTGCGAATATTTCCCTGCTTCTAGATTATCTTTTATTTTTATGAATCTCAATCATACACATTATGATGTTACTACTTTCCTCCATGAAATGGGCCATAGTATTCATAATGAATGTATGAAACAGTTAGAGCTTCAAAAGTATTTAGAAATCCCTTCAGAATCCGCTGAACTAGCTAGCATGACAATGGAATTATTTTCGATGGAATATTGGGATACTTTTTATAAAAATAAGGAAGAATTTATAGAATCAAAATTAGATTTCTTTAAAGATATTGTTAAATATTTACCACAAATGCTTATCGTTGATCAATTCCAGCATTGGATGTATGAAAACCCTAATCATACTGCAAAAGAAAGAAACGATAAATATTTAGAATTACATAACACTTACCAATCGAACATCATAAATATTGATGGTTATGAAAATTGGGTAGCAACTGGCTGGTTACCGGTACTACACATATTCGAATTACCTTTCTATTACATCGAATATGCAATCGCACAACTTGGTGCACTGCAAATGTATAAGCAATATAAACAAAATCCTAAACAAGCACTAGAAAATTATAAAAAAGCTTTATCATTAGGTAGCTCAAAATCTTTAACGGAAGTATATAAAGCAGCTGGAATTCGTTTTGATTTTTCTGGAGAAACGATTAAAGAACTAATGTTATTTGTAGAGAGCGAATTAGAGTTACTTGAACAATTGTAAAAAGAAAGCTGTTCCTATATTTTAGGTACAGCTTTCTTTTTTATTTTATTTATCAGTTCTATGTACTGAGAATCCCCGTATCCGATTGTTGGAAATAGCTGAAACAACTTTGTTAATAATTCTTGAGTTGATAAGTCTTTATTTTTAGAGATAAATTTCATTACAGTATTATCTTGTTTTAGCATTTCTAAATATAAGTCTATAGACTGATACATTACTGGCAGTAATTCAACAGAAGTTTTTTCATGATTTACCAACACTTCTTTATATGCAGAGTGATAGTTTCCTAACATTATTTCAGTTTGCCTTACTTTAAATTCATCTTCTCTGAAGCTATTTAAGTATACCTTCCCTTCATAAGAAGACTGTTCAAGGTAAGAAAGTATTGTAAGTAGGTTCATTTGGCAAAACATATCTTCCCCAAACCATAAAACAATACATTTATACTTTTTTGTAAAAAGATTTTCTAACGGATCTATTACCTTTTTTGTATAACTTTCTACTGAACTGGTATGTCCTTCTGCTCTTGTTTTAATAAACTCTTCATTAAAAACTTGTGTAGTAGTCGGGTTCACACACATCGCCTCATTAAATGGTGCATAATCAGAATCACCCATTAGCTTTTCGTTTTTAAATTCTTCATACATAAGTTGACCATTTAATATGTTAAGTACCTCTTTATCGAATAGCTCACTTTTCCTATTTCGTAACTGATCAACCTCTATTTTTCTAGAAATATTCATATTAAACGCCCCTTCTTTATTTAAATTGAGTTTAACAAATGATTGAATAGGCATTTTGCTAAGTTGGTATTCTCTTGGATTCATTCCAAAAACATTTTTGAAAGCTCTACTATAAGCCTCTTGGGAAGAGTAATCGTAATCCAATGCGATCTCAATTATTTTCCTACCATTCTTTAAATCTTCTGTAGATAAATACAATCTTCTAAGAAGAATATAGCGTCTAATACTGAAACCCGTTACTTGATGAAATTTAAAAGAGCAATAATAAGGAGAATACCCCATGTAACGAGATAATTCATCTAATGAAAATCCCTTTTTCAAATTGCGCTCAATCCAATCAATCATCTGCTGTATATGTTCATTCATTTCCTTCCCTTCACTCCTTATTTAAAAGTATAGGATAAACGCGTTTCTTTCCTTTGATATTTCTTGTGTTTTATAACATGATCCATTTTCTACAATCTTTAAACTCTATATATAAATATTAAATTTTTTAGCTATCTTATTTTGTCATACCTTATCCTAACTTTTCAATCTAGCGTTAATTAGTATGATTCACACACCTTACCATTATTAAAAGTCAATTTACATTATATTTCATTTTAAAGGAGTTCAAAAATTAAACACGAATTTTATAAAATAAGATTCTTTTACTTCCCTAGTTAAAAAATTTAAGTTTGGAAAGGACGTTACAATGAACGAGATAGATAAAAAAATACTTCAATTAATAAATGAACAATATCCGTTGAATTTTATTAACATTAACGCAATAACAAATGAAATGTATCAATGTCTCACAAAACAAGGTACATACTTCATTAGAATTACAAATTACAAAACGTATGAAGAACAATTAGAAGAAATTACATATACGAATTTTTTATATCAAAACGGCTTAGGTGTTCCACCAATAATCCCTTCTTTACAGGGGAATTTTGTAGAAAAGTTAACATTAGACAAGGAGCTTTTTACAGTATTATATAAAGCTGCTCCTGGTATACATTTACCAAGGTGCGAATGGAATTCTACTATATTTAAAAAGCTTGGTCAACAAATTGGAAAACTACATCGTATATCTAAAATCTTTGAAAAGGCTAAACCAGTTAAATATATTAACGACTGGTATGAGAATGAGGAATATAATTTCCTTAAGTATATTCCTAAAGAAGAAACAACCATTAGAGAAATTGCATCTGACGTTTTAACTTCTATAAAAGAGCTAGAAAAATCCACTTCAAATTACGGCTTAATCCACGGAGATTTATGGTTAGAAAATATTTTAGTTGAAAACAATTCAACCATAACAATGATTGATTTTCAAGATTGCGAAAAACATTTTTACGTATTCGATTTAGCTGTTCCTATTTATAGTGCGATAGAATATTCATTTGCTGGAAATGGGAATATCGTTGAGTATGAGCATTCCATTACAAAAGCATTATTTGAAGGGTACCAAGAAGAAAATGAACTACCTAAAGAGATGATCGAGAAGTTTCCATTGTTTATTAAATTAAAAGAGATTTTTGAATATAGCTTAATGCATATGTATTGGGATAAAGAAGAATTTACTGAGGAACAAGTACGGATAATGAACCTTTATAGGATGAAAATTGAAAATAAGTATACTTATATCAATGTTTAAGAGTGCTGTTGTTTAACTAAAGTTTCCTTGTAGTTAAACAATAGCACTTATTAATTTTCTACTAGACAACATTTTTAATAATTTATGAATACTGATTCAATAGTCTGCTCAAATACACTTCATTTTGCGGAGATGCCTTCTCAGCAAACCTAGCTGTAATAACAATAGGAGCCCATTGAAAAATCTCATCTCTTGTTAAATCCGTATTATTGCAATATATTTTCAAATACATTTCCGCTAATTCTATATGAGACTGTGCATACAATAAATATGTACGAAACACATCTGCGCGAATATCACCTGAACTGGCATCTACCCAGTCTACAACTTTCACTTTCTCTTCTTTACTCAAAATCAAATTAAATGGATGAAAATCTCCATGACATAGCCTAAAATCAAATGTAATAGAATCTAATTTTTGTAATATATTCTTCTTTTTGTTTTCAGCCAATTGATGTACAGATTTAATTTGACGCTCTAACCTTTTCCTCATTAACTCCATTTCATCTGTATTCACACGTATATCATGGATCTTTTTTTGCTCATTAACACAAAGGCCGATATAACGCTCTGCCTCATTCAAATTATTAAGCAGGAGATCACCAATGTTCTCCCCCTTTACATATTCCATAATAATTGCCTGTCTATTTTGTATCTTTGTCACTTCAAATACGTTTGGAACTGGCAGCCCGCATGAATAAGCATATTTTTGTTTTTTTGCTTCAATTATAGACTCTGTATCTGGAAGATATTCTTTAAATAATTTTACAACTTTAGTCTCATAGAGGTAAATTTCCGCAGTATTCCCTTTTGCTATCGGATTTCCTAAATTCAATTTATTTCTCTCCTTACAGTAAATTAAGCTAACATCTTATACTACTCTATAAATTCAGTGTAATTAAGCTGAAACCCTTCTCCATGAAAATATAAAAAACTTACCACTTTCTATCCTTAAATAGAAAGCGGTAAGTTTAATTTACTAGGAATATCGGAAGGAAACTCTGGTGTATGCACAATCGAAAATGTATATCCCTGTTCAATAAATGATATTTCATTATCCTTACATTCAAATGGCATACTATTTTTCTTAAAGTTGATTTGGACCTGCTGTAAAAATGCGGGATCCGGTGTTCCGAAAGAAACATGTACTTTCGGTGGTAAAGCTTTCATCGCAATTGGAATCCAAGGTCGCTGCCACCAAGTCGCGACGATATATGCAGTGCCGCCAACTACAAAGTTGAAAATGTCCCTGTCTTCCATCGTTTTCATATTTAAATTTGATTTTAGCCATTCCCTAAAAATAGGTACACTTTTAACAGGAAGACCAATTTCCCTTACGTATAAAATGTTTAAAGGTGACTGTGGTACTAATACCTCCTCTTTAACATAACTATGTGCGATAATTTCGAGAAGATTTCCATCTCCGTCTTTAAAGTATACATTGAATAGATCGTTCTCCTCACCAATTATATTTCCATCTTTCCATTTCACAATAAGTAACCCAGACTTTTCAAGCCATTTTGCTGTTTCATGAAATTTTGAATATGGAATTTCAAAAGCGAAGTGGGCAGGTGCAATTGGTTCATATACTTCTTGGAAGCTAATTGTTGTATACGGTGTTACTTCTAATTGAATAAATGATGCAGTTTCTTTTTTTATTGGAAAAGATAATATGTTCTTATAAACTTGTTTTACTCCTTCTATGGAAACCGTTTGTAGTTTTATATCTGAAATATGTGTAATCACGTTACATTCCCCCTAATTTCTTATTATCTATTCGTATTGTATTACATTTATAAACAGATAAAATCAAACGGAAGGATTGATTTTTTATATAAAAACTACAACTTTAGTATGAATATGCTAGATTCTTTCATTGTTTGTACACTAACGTTTCAAAACAAATATCCTCCATATTTCGTTTTTTGATTAACACTTTACTTATTTTTATTTTTTCAAGTTTCCCCTGCATTGTTTTTATATAAAAAAGCTGCCTTTCCTTAAACGAAAAGCAGCTTTTACAATAAAATACATTAAGATTTTACAGCAATAATCATAAATCTTTTTGAATTCGTACGAATCCCTTTTTCAGAACTATTAACATCAATGAAACTTTGTAAAATAGTAAAATCTTCTGCCTCTTCTCCAAAATTAGGAATAATAGGCGTATGTTTTAATAAGAAAATAAGATCTTCAGGCGTACTGTAATAATCAGTCACATCATATTCACGTACTTGCACGAGTTCAAATCCTGCACTAATAAGTTCACTCATATACTTTTCTTTTAATGTGCCATCTCTTTCACCTAAGCATTGTCCTCGTCCAAATGCTTCCTTAAGATTCAATTTATCATGTTCGCAAACTTGTTGCGTTAAGAAAAAAGCACCTTGTTTCATTACTTTTGCTAACTCAGATGCTATAAACGGTGCGTGACAACTAGAAGCGATATCAAAATGGGCATTCTGAAACGTTAACGCTTCAGAATTCATTTGAAGAAACTCAACATTTTGTACACCTGATTTTTTCAAGTTGGAATGTGCCGTTTCAATCATGCCGTTAGAATTATCAATTCCAATTAACAATTTAGCTGAAGATGCTATGTTAAGTACATTCTCTCCTCCACCTGTACCAACATCAAGTAGAGTGTCTGATAGTTTACATCTTTCTTTCACTTCCCCGTAAAAGTCCCATGAATCTCCTACAGTTTCACATTTTATTTTACTAAAATCCCAACCATTTACTCTTCCTACTTTATCATAAAAGTTTTTGTACTCTAATTCGTTCATCTTATAACTCCCCCTTTATAATATATAATTAAATATGTATAATAACCTGCAACACTATTTAATTATATATTATAAAATAAAAATTATTAAAACAACATTTCACTTCACACTATATTAAGTTTACATAATAATTTTATAGTTTATCTTTATCGATATATTCTAAATGCGCTCTTCCCCAACTGCAAATACTATCCAAAACTGTACTAACTGTTTTTCCATGTTCAGTTAAGCTATATTCTACTTTAGGTGTTATTTCTTGATAAATTTCACGTTTTATTAGTTGATCTTGCTCTAATTCACGTAATTACTTCGCTAATGTGCCCTGAGATATATCAGGTATTAATCGCTTTAATTCACCAAATCGTTTCGTTCCATCTGTTAGCAAAATAAATAAAATGAGTGACTTCCATTTCCCACCAATTATTTTTAAAGTTGCTATTATTTTAAGTTTTTATTAAGGGAGTGGCTTAAATATGTCTATAACTACATTAAAAGGTAGCCGTATCGTTATCATTGGTGGGAGTTTGGGCATTGGATTTGCAACAGCAGAACAAGCAGTTGAACAAGGAGTACATGTTATTATTGCAGGGCGTTCGAAAGAGAAATTAATGGTTACTCAAGATGTAATAAATAACAACCATCTTCAAACTTATGTATTGGATAATCAGGATAAAAACCAATTAGAAGATTTCTCCAAAAAAGGTTGGAGATTTTGATCATTTGTTCACACCAGGAGCCTCTTACACACTTGGACCAATAACCGCTACGGATACTATCGCTGAAAGTAGCTTCATCGGAAAATTTTGGCCACAATATTACGCCGTTAAATATGCGATTCCTTTTCTTTCAAAATTAGGATCTATCGTGTTAATGTCCGGTGCATTTAGTCAAAGGCCACTTAAAGGCGCACAGGCTTACGGAGCTTGTAATAGAGCTATTGAAAGTTTAGGGAAAGCTTTAGCTGTTGAATTAGTTCCTATAAGAGTTAATGTTGTTTCCCCTGGTGCGATACAGAAGGAAAATGAAAATAGACTAGCTGCTTATGAAGCTTATAAATCGCTTTCTCTTGTAAAAAGGCCGGGTCATAATGATGAAATTGCACATACTGTTCTATATTTAATGCGAATTCATTACTGGTAACGTATTGTTTCCTGATGGAGGGTACACCTATCATTAATTATTAAAAATTTAATGCCTCCTTGTATTAACTAGTATTAAGGAGGCTATTATTAATTTATAAAGTGATATAGTAATGTAGGATCTTCTTTTAAAAGTTCTGCTAAAAATAATAGTTGCGGAAAAGGTTGTAAGACTAAATCTTTATTCATTTTTTCTTTTAAAATAGCATCCCCGCCTTGATTGATATAATTATTTAATGTTATTTTCCCTGTGCAAATTAATTCAATATCATGTAATGATAGTAATAGTAGGCCATTCGTTTCAGAGGATGGATTTGGCTCAATTTCTGAATGTGCCATATACATAATAGATAAAGTTTCATCTGGACTATCAATAATTAATATTGGATTGATCTCATTTTCTACCTTTATTTTCTTTGATTGCGCATTCCAGTTCTCTTTATAATATGTTCTTGGTGAATTCAATATAGTAATATCGATAGAAGCTTCTTCTTCCACTTCTCTTTTAGCAGTTTCTACTGCTGTTTCATCCGCTTCTTTATGTCCTCCAAGTCTTACTACACCTAATGTATCACCTTTACTCGTTGGTCCAACTTGAAAAACAAATAAATTCTTATACATTACATATGCACCAGATGTTCGTACATTTTTATCTATATGTATCAATATTTTCCCTCCTAAATTAACCATCTTACAATCTAGTTTACTATAATTTTATTATGTTTTTAAATAATCTTCAATCCAAAGCCTTCATTTTTATTTCCGCCTTAAAATTTTAAAATACATCTAAAAAGTAGGATTCACAAAAGAATCATAGAATTCTATACATAACAAATATTGGACGGATTATTTTCAAATTCCTCTACAATAAAGGTGGTATAAACAGTGTGAAACCTATACAAGAACGTAGCCTTATCGTAAAGACAACTTTTTCTAAAGAATACAAAATTTTTATTTTTGGTTTACTCATTTCACGAATTGGGGACTCATTGTATACTTTTGCGTTACCTTGGATTGCCTATCAATTAACCGGTTCAGCTGTAATTATGAGTTCTTTATTTGCTATTAACGTATTGCCAATCGTTTTATTTGGCCCTTTAGTTGGTGTAATAATTGATCGTTATGATCGAAAAAAGTTACTTTTGGTAGCGGATATTACTAATATTATTTTAGTAAGTCTCGTTCCAATACTACATTCATTACATCTATTAGAAATCTGGCATTTATACGTAATCACTTTTATGTTAGCAGTTATGTCCATGCTTTTTGATGTAACAACTGTTACAGTCATTCCGCAAATTGCTGGAGCATCCTTAACGAAGGCCAATTCTTACTATCAAATGGTTAATCAATTGGCTAGTTTATTTGGTCCAATGATAGCTGGGGTTTTCATTTCTTTTATTGGCGGCTTTCAGTTGTTTTGGATTAATGTTCTTTCATTTATTGCAACATTAGTTGCTGTGATGTTATTACCGTCTATGAAAACCACAAATAAAAAATGTGAAGATAAAAATACACTTCAAAATGTACTATCTGATTTGTTTAACGGGTTTAAATGGCTCAAAAATGACCGCTTAAATTTAGCTTTATCTTTTCAAGCTATGATAGGAAACTTTGGAGCAAGTGCAGTTTTAGGTATATTCATGTATTATTTATTATCCACATTACAACTTACCCCAGAACAAAGTGGGGTTAATTATTCATTAATTGGAATAGGTGGTCTTTTAGGAAGCTTGATTGCAGTTCCTTTAGAAAAGAGGTTGCAACGCGGTATACTAATTCCTTTACTCCTATTTGTTGGAGCAATTGGCTTAACTTTTGCGCTTTGGAGCACATATTGGCTCGCTCCCGGAATTTCTTTCGGTGTTGCAATGACTTGTAATATTGCATGGAATACAATTGTAGCCACAGTTCGTCAGGAAACAGTTCCATCAAATATGCAAGGAAGAGTTATAGGATTTTCACGTGTACTTACACGATTAGCTATGCCACTCGGGGCATTAGTAGGAGGCATTATTTCAGCTTATAATCCTGTCTTTGTATTTGCTTTAGCTGCTTTTACTAAATTAATTGAAGTCTTTATTGCTTTATATAGTCCGATACGAAAACTACGATAGAAGGAAAGATAATTATGTATGATTGGTTAATTGCAATTACGGATAAGTTTATAAAGAAAAAAGGCATATCATAATGCCTTTTTTCTTTACAATCATTTCACTGGATAACAAACTTCTGTAACCCACTTATTAGGATCCGATTCCATTCCTGGGCTCACATGATAAATATTAAACATCGGGCCTGCTAATTCGTAACCTTCTGTCTCAATCCATTTTGCGGCTGCTTCATTTACGTTTGTCATTTGTTCATAACTTCCGCTTACTGTTACAGAAGCTACTTTGATTGGCTCTATTTTTTGAAAATAAACATCTTTTGTATTTTCATGCTTTCCTAAGATATTTAGCTGTATTTCTACATCTACATCATTTTCTTTGTATTCTTGATCATGGAAGACAGCGATACTATAACTCGGATGGGCCATACTAATATTTTTCATATGAATTTCTTGCATTAATATGGTCCATAAATCGCCTTCACAATTATATGATGGAATAATCTTTCTAACACTCGCTACATACCTTTCTGGAATTTCTTTTATTGAAACATGATAGTTCATCTCAACAACATCCTCTCTCATCGTTTTCATTGAGTCATCGAGGAGACGTAATTGTTTTTTGAGGTTAGTCATGTCTTCTTTAATTTGAGCACTACGATTTAAAAATTGTTCCTTAATATCATCTATATTATCGGATTCTATGATTTCTTTAATGGTAGCGATATTAAATCCCATATCTTTTAACGTTTGAATTTGATTTACTTTCTTTAACTGGGCTGCTGAATAGTATCGATAACCACTTTGTTCATCGACTTTTACTGGCTGTAATAATTCCACTTTATCGTAGTGCCTCAACATCCGTATACTAATGGAAGATAATTTTGAAAAGTCCCCTATTTTAAACATGAATTCCTCCTATAAATTACATCTACTTCGAAGCTCAACTTTATCTTAAACAATGACATTGTGTGAGAGTCAACTGTTTATAACACTTGAATTATATTTCTTTAATTATTTACCCTTATACCCTCTTCCGTCTTAAACCTATGAAGGTTGATAATAATCCGTTTACAGCTAATAAAATTACTATAATACTTGTAAGTAAACCTACATCTGCCGCAAATATTTTTATCGTACGCCATGGTGAGCTTGTACTATAAGTAAGAAGTGGGATGAAAATAATAGATAATAGTAGGGATAGGCTCCCTGTAAATAACCAAATTAGCTTTTTTACAGTTTTCATATATTTATACTTTTTAATTAATATAATTGATAATATGAAAAGTATGAGTGTAACTATCAACAAAATAATTTGTGTTAATGGTATGTTTTTAGGGATATCAACCGGTTCTTCTCCATTCAAAATACTAATAATCCCCTTTTTCAATACTGATAGTGCGGTTTCTTCTAATACATGATTTTTATTTGTTAAAATCACACCACTCCAGCCACTTTTATTTAAAATAAATATTTCCGCACGAGCATCGGGCGTTGATCCTGAATGCCAAATCATCGTGTCGCTTTCATTTATATTTGTTGTTCTTAATCCAAAACCATAACTTTTTTCTGAATTTATCTTATAAAGTGGTGAAAGATAAATGTCCATGTTTTCTTGCTTTAAGAATTGATCATCCTCTCGCCAATTCAAAAACATAATATATTGAATCATATCTTCTAAATTTGCAGTAATATAGCCATACGGTGCCCCGGCATTATCATAGGACACTACACTTTTTCTTGGAATGCCAAACCAAGACTGATAACCTGTTAAATAACCTTTTTCATATGCAGTTTCTTTACTTGCTGCTGCCCCATTCATATTTAATGGCTGAAAAATATACTTTTCCATATATGATGAATATGTTTCATTTGTGACTTCTTCAATTAGTGCACCTAAAACAATATAATTCGCATTACTATATTGATATTTTTCACCTGGTATAGCATTTAATTTTACCTTTGAAAGTTTCATTACATTTTCTTTTAATGCTGTAGAACTTTTGGATTGCTTATCTGATAATGATAAGCCCTCGTATGTACTTATTCCACTTGTATGAGTTAGTAGATGTTGGATTGTTATAGTTGAGGATATTTGAGAATCTTTTAATTTAAACCAGGGAAGGTATCGTTGAACTGGATCCTCTAATTTTATTTTTTTATCTTCTATTAATTTCACTATAGCTAAAGCTGTTAAAGATTTACTTATTGAGCCGATTGCAAATGGTGTTTTACTAGTTACCTTTTTTTCAGATTCTCCAGTAATCCCCATCGTTTTTGTGAAGAATACTTCTTTATTATGTACAATTGCAACAGCAGCTCCTGGAATATTCTGTTCCTTTATAAATTTTTCAATATACTTATCCAATGTAACTTTAATATTTTGCTCAGCGTAAGCTTTTGGAGGTGTGATACATAATATTAATACATTACAAAGAATACAAATTAGAGACAGTTTATAGATCGTATTCTTCATTATACTTTAGATGCTTTCTTTTTTTATAACTTACTAAACTAATATATACTACTACAGAGAGCGTCAAACTAGTCAATATTAATAATGCGTTCCACCATTGATTCTCTGAAATACGATATAGAAGATTATACTGAAATACATCTTTACTAATAGTTGGATTAAATGATTCAGTTAAAAATATTGAAAATATAGTTTGCGAGATGAGGTAAGTAATAACTGCGATGAATATGCCACTTAAGATAATTGTGTTGAATTTTCCCTTTTTATTTTGAAGTTGTTTCATTTTAACTTGTAAGTTAACTTCATTTATTTCTAAAAAATCTTGAACAAACAATTGAGGTGTACCTAAATCATCTATACTATCTTCACCATGTTCACGACATTCTTGAATATGTTCTAATATTTGTCGCTTAATATTATCCCTTTCTTCTAAACTTATATCGTATTGCTTTAATTCCTTAAGTACGTCTGTTAAAAATTGCTTTTCTTTACCTATCAATCTATTCCTCATTTCAGAAGGTCTCCTTTCAAACCGCTTTTTAATAATGTTTGAATATCCGATTGCACTTCTAACCACTCATTAATTTTCTTCTCAAGACGTATTTTCCCATTTTCATTAATTTCATAATAAATCCTAACTTTACCACTGTCTGTTACTTCTTGATAAGTATTAACCCATTCTTGATTTTTCAACTTAGTTAAAATGGGGTAAATACTTCCTACTCCTTTCAATTTTAAATTGTTTACTTCAAGTTCTTTCATGATCTCATAACCATAACTTTTCTTTTTCGACAAAATAGATAATACACACATTTCTAAATGACCTTTAATTAAACTTGTTCTATCCATAGGATAAATTTAACAGAAATATATACTTCATTCAAGTATATATTTCTGTTAAATCAAAAAAATCAGACAACAGAACGAAGGTATTATAAGCAAAAAGATATTACTTGCGAACTGTTTTTACCCCTAAAAATCACTTTTATAATATAATAATTACATAATATATCAACTGTTGGTTCCTTATATTTTTCTATCTCTCCTCCATATCTTAGTTGGAAATGTAGTATACGGGACATAAAAATACTAAAAAATCCAATTCCTTAATTTTCACATTAAGAAATTGGATCTTCTTTCATTACCTTGTAATACTCATACTGCGTTATTATAAACATTATAAAGAATATACGTTTTATATAAGTTATGTTAATAACACCTTAACTAATAAAATTTTATTGATTACTCTCCAAACATTCATAAACCGCCATCATCTCACATTTATCCAATTCGCGAATGCGATTAAAAATTGGTATTTGCGAAACAGCTTCTGTTAATAAGCTCTCATCCACAACATCACTAACTTTTCCAGTTAACCATGTTTTTACATCCACACCCTCAACAACTTCTTTTAGCCCTTCGTCATTAATACCAGTTGCATTACAAGTTACACATGGAATTGTTAGTTTAAACACACCATCATGCAAATTATCTTCAGTAATAACTTTCTTTCCTTTACAGAATGGACATGGATTACTTTTTTTAATTTTATTAATTTGGGTAACTAATTTTTTGTATCCAAACGCTTCGTATACATACGTAAGTTTTTTATATTTACCATTTGTGAAATACTTATCTATAATGTTTTCTCTCGTTTCATAAACATTAGGGAAATCACAAACAGTCACTTGATTATTAACACTAATGGATTCGATATTCCCTTTTATTTCGCCCCAGAATGGTAAGACATTTTGTAACACCATTTCATAGTTTGAAAAGCTTGCTTGTTCTAATTCAAACATTTTCAGTGCGACTTGTGCTTTTCTTGGCAATAAAGAAACATCTTCTGTCAATCTCATATCGCCACCAACTATATACTTCAATTTATGAAGTGCAGGTAAATCACCGACTATTTCCAACACTTCATCAACTGGTTTATTGATAATTTCACGAATATCTACATTACCGAATTTAAGTGGTTTATGGTGATTTAAAACAGTCCCTTTACAAATTGGGCATGTCATCATTTCTTTAGAAGTCTTAATTTCTTCTTTAATAGCTGCTTTTGAAATAACAATATATCCACCAATGATCGTATTAAATCCTACCCATGTTCTGCGTGTCTTTCCTTTTTTATCATAAAATGATTTTTCAAAATATCCGTACCAAAACGTATGCTTTTCTTCTTCTGACATATCATTATAGCTTTTTGACAAATCGTGACCAAGCTCAATTTTAATTTCTTCGAATAGAAACTCTATTTTTTCATATTGATAAAATTTTAATACTTTCATGATTTCCGGATCGAATAAGCCATCCCAAAATGGAACATTTTTATCTTGAATTGTAATATCTTTATCGAAAACTTCAATTTGAAGACGTCCAGAACAAGATGGACAATGATTGTCCTGTGAATAGAAATCAAAACTTCTCGTATCTTTATTAGTTGAATGAGCAGCTACAATATGATTAATTAGTCCACCAACCTCATATAAGAAACTATATTGACTATATAAATGCCTCTCAAGATCAATAGCAATAACCGGTGCAATTGTATCAGATTCATATTCACCATAAATTAAACGCGCCATTGAAGATAAACTTTTTAAAATACCACCCTTATAAACATCTTCGGCATTTTTAAAATAGTTAACATGATTTTCTTCTAAATAATGAACGCCTTCTTTATGCTTAAGTGCTGAAGAAATATGTATTTGCTCAGCATTATTCACACTGCTTTTTTGACGATAATAATCATCATGACTTACTACTTCAAGATGATTGATAGCTTCAAGCTGTCTTTTTCCAAAATCTACAATATAATCAGAGCTTTCTAACATGTAACTATTATGTTCAATCATAATGATAGAGACTGATTCATCTTGCAATATTCCTCTAATACTGTCTATAAATTGATTTAAAATATTTTGCGATAAACCTTTTGAAGGCTCATCAAAAATAAATAATGTATGTGGATTTCTTGTGTTTGCAAATAATTCCGAAACTAAATGAACACATTGAAACTCACCTGTTGATAATGTTTGTGTTTTTCGTTCTAATGTTAAATAGCCAAGACCTAATTTAATTAGTAGGCTCAAGCGTTTATACGCAATATCTTCATTTGGAAGTTCATCAATAATATCTTCAATCGAACGCTCAAAAATATCATCAATTTCTTCACTATACTTTGTTAGTTTCTTTTTAATATCTAGAAAAGTTGCTACAGTGGATCGACTTGTAATGGATTGATTTCGATCTTGCCCTACCATAACTAGTTTATCTTTTGGATATCGTTTCAAGAAATCTGTAGCTAAACATTCATTGACAAGAGTAGATTTCCCGCAACCAGATTCTCCTGTAACTGTTACAAGCCTATTTTTAGGAATCTGAAACTCCACCATTTGGATATTACGGCAACATAATTCTTGGAATGTATAATATTCTGTTGGTACTTCTTTATCTAGATCGCACAGTATTGATTTTGGTCTTGGTGATTCTTTCACAATTTGTCCACCATATTTTCCGCTACCAGGTCCAAAGAACAATTGCTCATCTGTTGTATCCAGTACTGTATCTGAATGATCTATAAGCCAAATTTGATTTTTACACCCTAATTGCTTGATCTCTTCTAATATTTGTAATAATGTTTCATGATCAAGTCCAACTGAAATCTCATCAATAATAATTACAGCATTTTCACTTACTGCCATGAATTCAGCTAAATATAGTCGTGTTAACTCTCCACCTGACAACGTACCCATTATTCGATTTAATGTTAAATAACCAATGTTCATATTTATTATATTTTGTAATATATGTTGCTTTGCTTCACTAATATTTAACACTTCCGCTAGCGAAAGAATAGACTCGACACTTAAATCATTAATATTTGAAATGGTATGTGGTTTAGCAAATAAATCTATAGTATGTTGTTCAATTTCTTCACTATAACGTTTCCCCTTACATTTTTTACACTCAATATTTTTAGTAGTACCTCGGCCTTTACAACCAGAACACCAACCTAACTGGTTATTAAATGAAAAAACCTCAGGGGAAAGATGAAATACGTCAGCAAGTTTTTCGCGAATTTCAGTGAAAACACCAGTATGTGTACCTATCGTTGAACGTGGATTCGAAGAAATCGATGATTTTCCTAGAAAAAGTACTAAAGGCATATCCTCCATCTTAATTGCACTAAAATTTGTTTCCATGATATTAGGAAATAAATATTGATATTCAGCCTTTGGCAATAAAGAAACTAATCGTTTTTTTGATTCTTCACCAATCGTTTGACAAAAAGTTGTTTTACCCGATCCCGATAAACCAGCAATTCCAAACGACTTATTAAATGGAATGTCTGTATCTAATTTATTGATGTTGTTAGCAATTAATTGATTTACCTTCATATTAACCTCTATTCTTATTTCTCATTAAAATCACATTTGCAATATAATAATTACATAATGAATATAACCTTTAAGTTGATTACGCTCTTAATTCAAGAACCTTATCTTTATATATTTCAAACCATTGTTGCCATTTACCTTTAGAAAATTCTTTTTCTTCTCCTTCTAGAACGGCAGAAAAAAGATCTAAACAAATATGCCAACCAGCTATATCTTTCGGTGTATGATCAGTTAATACATGAATGTATTCTTTGAGAAGTAAAAGGGTACCATTATCCTCTTTATGTATTTCAAATCGGACCCGATCTTTATCCCAAGTAAATTCAAGTACTGAGTTTAGTTGACACTCTAAAATATCAATGTTTATGAATGAACCGTCCATCATGTCGAACTTTATTATTCCACCAGTTTTAAGGCTTTCAATCTGTAAATTGGACATCCATTTTTTCAGCTTACTGTTTTCTGTTAAAACTGACCAAACTTCTTCTATCGTACATGCAAATTGACGTTCAAATTTTACAATATATCCATCAGTTAGTTTCCCAATTTCAGCTATCATATTGATTGCCTCCCTATACAGAATGTATGTTCTCGTTTTATTTTACACGAATATAAATATAAAATAAATCTTTATATCAACGAATTATTAATTTTAAAGTGAATGATGGTAAAAAAATTTTAAATATTTTCTAAATCGAATTTTATACTCTTTAGAATTAATTATCATAACTGTACGTTTCCCTATTAAATATAGACTTACGCACAAATAAAAAGAGCCGCATTTGCGACTCATAAACTTATAGAATTACTCCTGTTTTTGTTGAATGATTTAGCGCTTAATCGCATCAACAATTAGCGATGGAAAACCAAGTTTATCCCCTTTATTTCTAGAATCATACCTTTTCGAACGGAAAATAACACCGTCATTCGCATCCCATTCGTTGTAATAAAACTGACCATTTTCATCACAATATTCAAGTAAAACTACCTCAAATCCAGCAGTTTCAAACATTTTCGTTAATGTTTTATAGTTATGAACAATTTTATGACTTGCCGCTGGGTGATCTTTTAGGCCAGGTCCACCTATTTGAACTATATTTTGGTATGCCTCATCCCGGAAAAATGCATCAGGAACGCCGCACCGAATATGACCAGATGGTTTTAAAAATTCATAACAAATTTCAGCTGCTCTTACACCTTCTTCAAACGTAAGGTGTTCCCATACATGCTCCGCTACAATAGCTGAAATAGAGTTGTGTTCAAATCTATTTTCCCACGTAGCTTTATCTAGTAAGTTAAGTTCGTCTTCTTGCGTTTGAATCCAACCTGGATTATTATTAAACACTCCAGCTCCGACTACTACTTTAATTTCGTCTTGTTTTATTTCCATCATTTTCACCTCGTAAACATTTTAATTTATTAATATACTCTATGTTTACTAATATCCTTCCTTCTTCAATAAATTAAGAAGAATATAAGGATTGCTATAACAAAAAACAATTAAGGAAGAAATTCACTATCATGAGTCCAGAACACTACTGAATTCAAGCACAAAATATTTCTTGATGCAACAATCTGTCTACCTATATGGAATCAGTTCATGATACATAACTCTTTTATTTCTCCTAGATAATGAACTTTTTTAAAACGAGTAATCCCTACTATTATTTTTGTATCTTTCTAAATTTACGAGCCAAAGTGAGTATTGTACCTACGATAACCATCCATAAGCCTATTGTTGTACTGTTAGTTGGACTAGCCCCTGTGTTGGGAAGCTCTTTATATGTAGATTCATTTTTATCAGAATTACTGTTGTTCGGGATATTACTGTTATTAGCAAGGCCATTAGCTTTTCCAGTGTCATTATCTTTTACAAATACTTTTTGTATTGTATTCACTTCATTACCTACGGAATCCCTGACACTATATATTATTTCGAAAGTACCAGGTTTAGAGGTATCTATAGTTCCTTCATACGTTACTTTAGAGGTAAGATCACCATCCTCTTTATCAGTAGCTGATACTCCTACTATTGGGTCAAATTTTTCTTCCTTAGTAATTGTAGTTGTAGCAGGTACTTTTAGTATTGGTATTTCATTCTTAACTTCTTCTCTACCTTTGACCGTTACAGTTTGTTTCGCAATTCCTTCATGACCTTTAGAATCTGTAACTGTATACGTTAATATGTAAGTACCGGCTTTAGAGGTATCTACTTCACCCTCAACTTTTACTTTAGAAGTAAGATCGCCGTCTTCTTTATCAATAGCTTTTACTTTTGCCATTGGATCAAATGAATCTCCTACAGTAATTGTCGCTGCAACAGGAACTGTTAATGTAGGTTTTAGATCTGATGGTTCTCCATTTCCCTTTACAATTACAGTCTGTGTTGCCGTTGTATTCCCGCCTTGAGAATCAACGACAGAGTAATCCACAATGTATTTGCCTTGTTTAGAAGTATCTACATCACCTTTATGTTCTACTCGATTTGTTAAATCACCATCTTCTTTATCAATAGCTTTTACATTGCTCATCGGGTCAAACGTATCACCTACACGTAGTGTAATTGTAAGTGGTACAGTTAACTCTGGGACTTGGTTTGCCTCAGTTTTTTCGTCTTCTTTCACTGTTCCTTGAATTTTTGCTGCATCAAAAGCTTTTTGGACCGCTTCAACCTCAATTGAATTTGCTCCATATTTATTTGTTGCAACTTTTAGACACGCTAATCTTAATTCAGAGAAATTAGAAGTCATGTTCAATTCATCAGTATTTGCATAATAGAAAATATCAAACATTTTATCTTCACCAATACCATTTACAGTTACACCGTTATGAGTACCGCCTTGTGCAATTAAATACGCGACTTTATTAATAATACTTGAGTTAAAATGAACGCCCTCATTATCTTCTCCGTTTAAATCACTAAATTTACTATAATCATCCGGATATGGTACTCCATCAAAAAATTTGACTGAAGATGGATTTTTCATATTACGGAGAACGGATCCACTTTGTTCTCCTATTGTCCAATTAAATTCCCCATTATTTATATATTTCTCAATAGCCGTTCCCATAATATCAGATAATGCTTCATTAATTGCCCCCGATTCTCCAAAGAATTCAAGATTAGATTCGCTAGATGTAACCGCATGTGTAAATTCATGGCCCGCTATGTCAAACGCTCTAACCATTGGATCACCATATATAAGCATACTAACATTGTTAATATTAGCACTAAATGCATTCCCCCAATTTTTAGGATCATCTGTTTCTCCTGAATGCCATGCATGTACAACTGATACTACTTTTTTCCCCTTATTATCAAAACTATTACGCTTATATTTGTCTTTATAGAAATCATATACCTTTGTTGCTAAGAAATGAGCACTTACCGCCTTTGGATCATTAAACGTTGTTGAAGTGCTAGTTGCTAATATACCAGGATAATATTTTTCTTCAAAATTAATATCTCTATAATTTACATCATACGTCTCAATTCCTTGCCCTCTTGTATAATCAGCAAGTGCATATTTTCCGTTACTTTGCTCAGAAATACCCAATGAACGAGTTATACCTAAGTCATCTTTTCCTGTTCCAGTTAATGATATGGAATTGCTTTTTTTACTCTCCTTTAAAGATTCAAGATGCTCTTCACTTACTTTTAAACTTGATTCTTGTACCATATTTTTCAACATATCACCACTATGAGCATCCACTAAATAAGTTCCAGATACATAGTTTGGTGTGGCAGCTGCAAATGTAACTTGATATGCATTTGTAGCCTGCCCACGATTTTCATCAACAAAAATAACTTCCTTAACTTCTGGCTCAGAAATAAATTTAATATCATTGCCATACTTCGTATAAATATATTGTTTTGCTTCTTCCTTTGATAAATTAATAGGATTCTTTAAATCTTCTTTTGCTAAATTTTGTGCGCTGTCACCTGAAACACTTTTAATAACACCTTTTTTATCTACATGAGCAGTCAATTGGTGTCCATATACTTCTTTTCCTTCATATATTTGTTGCATACGCAAAAGTGTCGTCCCATCATATGAACCACGTTTTTGAAGAACCTTGTAATCTACCCCTTTGTCTCCACTAACTTGTTTTGGAGACAAAGCATGCTGCGTCTTTTCCTTAAGTGCATCTTTCACTACATTCTCTGGCGTCTTTTGTGATGGATGTGTAAGTTCACCGGCACGGAACGAATCCTCTTGAACATCAACTTGCATTTGAACCGTTTCCTCTGCATAAACTACCCCATATGGTGTTACACTTGCTAAAGCTAATCCTGTTGTTAATGCAACTATAGCTATTTCTTTTTTATTTTTCATGTTATTTTCCTCGTATAATTTTCTAAAATATGAAACTGCTAAAATTCATACAATTTATTCCTATCATAAAAAGATGACTTTTGTAATCAACAAAAGTCATCTCTTAAATATGTAATATCCCTAATATATTTTCAATGCATAATTTCTATATAACTAGAAAAAAACATTCATTAACGAGCATTTTGTAAAACTTTTATTAGGTCATTTATATTTTCAACTTTCTGCTGAAACTGATCAAACCTGCTATGTAACAATGAAGGATTTTTATCTTCAGTTGAAATAACTTTTTTTAATTCCTGTTCTAATTTATCATATGTATCAAAGAAATTATCAAATTCTACACTTACAAGTTCTTCATTTTCACGATAAAATCTTTTTGCTTCTATATAAGTCATGTATGATTTATTTAAAAACCCTAATGAAATTAAATATTTAGAAGTGTTTTCTTGATAAATAGCAATATCACATGCTATTTTCATATCAGAATAAGTCTTTTGAACAAAACAATGCAATTCAAAAATCTTAAACTTTAATACATTATTCATTTCATCCCCTCCCATCCTATCTATTTTACATAAAAAAAGAATATTATACAAAGTAAAATATCAATATAGTACAAAAATAAAAAGCGAAAGAATAACTCCTTCCACTTTTTATAACAATAAATACATTTCATATTGCGCTAAAGAATTTTTTTCAAACCCAGCTTTTTTTAAAAAACCTTCCAGTAAATTGTTGTTTGAAAACCCAATTGATAAACTTTCTAAATTCAACTCATCTCTTGCTACTTGTAATAATTTTGATCCAATACTACGATTTCTATAGTCTTTGTCTACAAAAATAAAACTAGTTTTACCTTGTTCATTTATACATATAGAACCTTTTAAATCATTTTCGACATATGCGCCGTAAAATGTATTATTTGTTTTTTCAATATAATCCATATCATTTTGCCAATTTATATGGAAGTGTAACCATTTTTGAATTTCAACTTTAAAAGCTGCAAAATCTAATTGTTTTACTTTAATTCCCTTACATTCTTTAGGTATTATTTTAGTCATATCTTTTAAATTATAATAAGATAAATCATATACTTTTTCATAGCCTAATTTATTATAAAAACGAATCGCTCGGTCATTGCCTACTATGACTTCAAGGAAAAGTTGCTTACACTCATGTTGAATCGACTCTTCTTTATGTAGTTCAAATAACTTTTGACTCACACCAATACCGCGGTAATTTGGATGAACCGCTAATGTTCCGCAGCGCATTGTTTTTATACTTTCATAAACCTTAATACCACCAAGTATTACACCAACTGGCTTTTCACCATCTAAAGCAAGAAACGAGTGTTCTAACGAATTCCCTTCTGCTCCAAAAAACCTTTTTATAAAATCTTCTTTTGAAACTCCCATCTTAATGATATAATCTGAAAATCCATCCTTAAAAGCCTCATACACTAAATCTATATTTACTTCACTGCATCTTTTGTATTGAATCATATAAAATTATCCCCCACTTACTCGTGTTAAACTTAACATTCAAATACATAAAATGTACTACTTCCACTTTACCCATCATTCTTTAACTTTTAATTCTACCCCTTAATTTGAAATGAACGGACACTTCCCTACATATCTCTCACTATTTATTTCTTTTATAACAAAAGGTGCAATATCACTATTTTGAATTTTTATTCCTGGCATATCTACTAAACTCTCTTTGATCTTTCCAATGCCCTTCCCTTCCATAACAAATGGTAATCTAACAATTGTCCAATCTACATCACTACCTTGAATAGTTTGCAATTCTTTATATTTATCTTGCATCATCTTTGGTAAAAACAATTTAAATAAGGTAGCTCCTATTTTATTTACCATTCCCTTCTGATCTCCCGTAACATTTAAAGAACCTCCGGAAATTACAATATATCTTTTTATTTTAAACTCCTTCATTGCTTCTAAAACATGCTTCGTTACTGTACTAAAAATGTAAGATTCATTTTTCGGTTGACCTACCGCATTAACTACAACTTGACACCCTTTAAGTAATTCACGTATTGAAGAAAAATCACGCGCATCTCCAATAATAGTCTCTATATTTTCATTAGTTATTGTCATATTATTAGAATCTCTCGTTAATATTTTTACTTCATATCCCTTTTTTAAAGCTTCTTTTACAAGGTATTTCCCGGCTTTTCCGTTCGCGCCCAGAATAGCTATTTTATTTGTACTTTCCAATATTAAACCCCTCTTACTATCTATGATTTACTACATTAATCTCATACACACGTAAAAAAGCAATTAAATGCTCACATGCTCTTTCACATGCTAACATTTTAAATATTTTTTGTTCCTCTTTCGTTTTATCATTCGCTTGATCTGAAGCGGATTTTAAACTTAGAAATGGTTTCTGGTTTATATGACATACATAAGCAAAAGCTGCCACTTCTTGATCAACTGCCAATGCTCCATATACAGTATGGAGTAAATATCTCATTTCCGAACTACGAATACGTTGATCTCCAGATAAGAATGTACCGAAGTGGATCGGATCATAAGATCGTATTTTTTTTATTCTTCTTACAAGTGACTTTGTTGTTTCAATAGGTGCTGTTCTACCATTATATAAGTTAAAAACATCTTCGCCCGAACCAGCAGCAGTAACATCGTGTTGTATTGCGTTTAGTGCCACTACAATATGACCATTTTTCACCTTGTTTGATAGGCTTCCGCATATCCCTGTCATAAACAATTCATCAGGCTGAAACTCACTAATTAATAATTGTACACAACTAGCACAACTTACCTTGCCAACACCAGTTATAACTGAAATAATTTCCAAATCATTTATAGTATGAAAATGAAATTCCCAAGCTGCTCTTTTTTCAATGCGTTCACTTGGATAATATTGATGTAAATACGTAAGTTCAGGTTCCCAAGCGGCTACGATGGCAATACGTTTCATTACACACTTCACTTCCCCCACTGTCATTTAAATAAGTTATCTATACTTTCTTGTTCATAATTTGGAATCCACTCTTTATATTTTTTATATAAATTTCGTATTGTTTCTTTATTCTTCGCAATTACTTCACATCCTCTATCATCATACATAAACATGATAATATCTTTTGTTGCATTTATGAGAAATACATCTGGATAAGAAATTTCTTTTTTGCGTCCAAAACGAGGATAAAGACCTGGAAAATCTTCATGATTCGCTGCTTGAATAAGTCGTTTATGCTTTATATCACCAGCGAAACATTTTAATGAAAATTGATATGTACAATACGAATCAGCTTCTCCATCTTTAAATAAAAGTGGCATTGTTTCTTGCCTTATATGATACTTTAAATCTTTTTTCTAAATAAATTGTCTATATAATTATTTTCTGTAGACTTTTCACATTTTCCTTTTTAAATCGATAAGCATTTGTTACTAAAAACACTTCATCTTCCTCTGAAAATATTTCTTCAAATAAGTATTTATTATATGTATAAAGTTGAGAGAATTATTCCATATTTAAATCGCCGGTTCCTTCTACATTTTGATATTTCCCTTTCCCGAAATCAAAATGCAAATGATTTTTCCACTGAGAGTATATGTATGGTCTTAATGTAACACCTGGAAATGTTTGATTCATATATCCTTTTAATTACATTTTCATATCCTTTCTACTCTAAATTTCTTTTAAATGCCAATATGCTTCTTCTAGCCACGGATGTATAACTTTCAATGTATCTTTTCTTTCCCATAAATATGAAATATATGCAAATGCAGCATGCTCCAACGATTTATCCAATCCGTTTTTTACTTCTACTAAAAATGGTGGTGTCCCATTTTGATCCCATTCTATTTTATCAGCAACAAATAACACTAAATCCATCTTCGTTGCATGTTTACGCAGTGTGGTATGGAAACTAATTGCATTTAAAGTCTCTTCATCATTCACTTTAAATATCTCTTTTGCGATTACTCTCGAAAGTTTTTGATGAATAATCATTGGGAATTTTCGTTCTTCTTCTAATATCTCTATTCCAAATTCTTCAGCAACTGCAATCCGCACTTCATTTGGAAAAATTGCACTAATATCATGTAAATATCCCGCGATTGCTGCCTTTTCTTCATCTTCATAAAACATTTCTGCAATTTTTCTCGCCTCATTTGCTACACGAATTGAATGTTTATATGTAAACTCTTGATTGTATTTTAATAAAAAATCTTTAATATCATTTTCTATTTTTCCAGTTGGAGAAAATGAATATATATCTTTATATAACATAGCAAATCCCCCTTAAAACTAACTTTCAGTATAGTATGTAATTTTAATATCCTTATGTTTTGTATTCGTTATAAATGTTTTAATTCCTTTTTAATACGTTACATGAAATTTTATGTGGAATCATTGCTACAAAATACATAAATGTTTGATATTATAGTAATGTTAATGATTTGTAAGGAAAGGAACTACATAATGAATAAAAACATATTAATTATTGATGATGATAAAGAAATTGTTGAATTACTTGCTGTTTATTTGCGAAATGAAGGCTATAACATTTATAAAGCATACGATGGCGACGAGGCATTGCAAATGATTTCTACATATGAAGTTGACCTTTTGATTTTGGATATTATGATGCCAAAACGAAATGGATTAGAAGTTTGCCAGGAAGTTCGTGAGAATAACACTGTACCTATTCTTATGCTGAGTGCAAAAGCAGAAGATATGGATAAAATATTAGGTCTTATGACAGGTGCAGATGATTATATGATTAAACCATTCAACCCATTAGAATTAGTAGCTAGAGTGAAAGCTTTGCTACGAAGATCATCTTTCCAAAATACTGCTTCTCAAAAGAATGAAGATGGTATTCTTCATATTCGTTCTGCTGAAATACACAAACATAATCATACTGTTAAAGTAAATGGAGAATATATTAAACTTACATCTATTGAATTTGATATTTTATATTTACTTGCGAGTAATACTGGAAGAGTATTTAGCTCCGAAGAAATTTTTGAACGTGTTTGGAATGAAGATGGTTATGGTTCAAATAAAACTGTAATGGTTCACATTAGTAATTTACGGGATAAACTTGAAACAGTAATGAATGGAGAGAAGTTTATTCATACTGTTTGGGGAGTAGGCTATAAAATTGAGAAATGAAGCATTTGATATATTAAAAGATATCCCTAAATGGAAGTTAATTTTTTGGTTCTCGCTGGCTATCATACTTACCCCTATAACTGAATTGATTATATATCGTCTTGTTACAAGTGTAATTGAAAGTTCACTTACGTTAAGCGAACTCGGAAAAGAATTCATTAGAATTTTTGGTTATGAAAAATATAGAGGAATAAAGGAATCTCTATGGATGATGATTGTCTCTTATTTATTTTTATTTTCTATTTTCTCATCCTACCTATACATTTTTTATCGTCATGAAAGAAAAATGTACTATGAAACTTGTATTAAAAAAATGATTGAAGAGATTCGTTATATTGCAAATGGAAACTTCAATCATAAGGTTTCTATCGTAAACCATAATTATCTGGAAGAGCTAGCGACTGGGGTTAATCAAATTATTGAACAATTGAAAGTTTCAATCGATGAAGAAAGACAGGCGGAACAAGCAAAAAGTGAACTTATTACAAATGTATCACATGATTTACGTACTCCTCTTACCTCTATAGTTGGATACGTGAATTTAATCCACCATGATAATTATAGAGATGAAGTGGAATTACGTCATTATATACAAGTCATTTACGATAAAGTAACCCGTCTTAATGCATTAATGAATGACTTGTTTGAATATACACGTGTTCAAAATAAAGAGTTAAGTTTATATTCTGTCCCCATTGATATTGTAGAACTACTTGGACAATTAACTGTTCAATTCCGCATACAAGTTCAAGAAGCAAATATAGAATGTCGCCCTTCTTTCCCATCTCAAAAACTCATGGTATTAGCTGATGGTGACAAATTAGTGCGTGTGTTTGAAAACCTTATTATAAACGCTATCACTTATGGAAACGACGGTGGATTTATCGACCTTGCTGCCTATGAAAGCAATAATATGATTACTATAGATATAACAAATTACGGACAACCTATTCCTAGTACCGATTTACCTCATATTTTTGAACGTTTTTATCGCGTTGAAAAATCTCGCTCTACAAACACCGGTGGATCTGGGCTTGGATTAGCAATTGCAAAAAGTATTGTCGAATTGCATAAAGGAACAATCGAAGTATATAGTGATGATAAAAAAACAACTTTCACTGTAAAACTACAACCATATAAGTGTTAATACAGCTTAATTTCAGGTCCAATTTCTTACCAAATAAGAAATTGGACCTTTCATTTTCCATTAACATCCAAAATTTAATAATACTTTATAATTCTTTAGAAATTCTTTACCTTTTCTTTCTCCCTAATTAAGCATTCCTTTTTACAATATTATTATCGATGTCATAGTAGGAGGATCACTCATGCAATTCTTGAAAAAGTTCGCAATTTTATTGTTATCTTTTGTTATTACAGCACTTATCGTTTTATATTTTTACCTTTATGTAAATGGTCCAATTATTCAAGCTAAATCAGCTATTTTAATAGATGCTAATTCAGGTGAAGTTGTTTATAAAAAAAATGAAGAAACTCCTATACAATCAGCAACTTTATCTAAATTAATGACAGAGTATATTGCACTGGAACAACTGAATGAAGGAAAAATACAATTAGATGAATTAGTAAAAATAAGTAATGAAGTTTTCCGAACAGAAACAAGTCCTATACAAGTAACGTCGAAAGATAAAACGACGGTTCGTGATTTACTTCATGCAATCTTTTTAACAGGGAATAATCGTTCCACACTTGCCCTTGCAGAGCACATTGCTGGAAACGAAGATAACTTTACACATTTAATGAATGAAAAAGCAAAACAACTAAAGTTATCACAGCCCTCTCCGTTTCTAAACGCTACTGGAATGAATAACGATACAAATAAACTATCAACTACAACAGCAATCGACGTTGCTAAACTAGCAACTCAATTAGTAACAGACTTTCCAGATATACTGAACATTACAAAACTAACCTCTTACCAATTTACCTTCAAAGATTCAAAAGTTTTCAACACCAATAAGATGATATATTCCCTTAATAAAAACATTAAACTCCAAGGTGTTGACGGCTTACAAACTAGTTTCTCAACAAATGGTAATTATAGTTTTGTCAGTACAGCAAAACGAGGAGATATTAGACTTATTTCAGTGATATTAGATGCCGGTGAAGAAAACAGTACTTTTATTGAAACAAAAAAATTACTAGAGTACGGTTTTGACCCTTCCTCGTACTCTGCACTCCAAGCGTTTAAAGACGCTGTTACATCTTGGGCAGTTTTGCTTCAGTTTAAAAATTTGATTATACAAACATTGTTAATTTTCTTCATTATAACAATTTTAATGTTCTTACATATACGTCAGAAAAAATCCGAGGATTTCAACTAGGAAATTTTCTTATATATAAAAAACGGCTTGCATTTACAGTGCAAGCCGTTTTCTAAATCTATAGTCCTCTCCCAATTAAATTCGCTGAAACAGGCTGAAGATTTAACTCCCTCGCCCATATAGATAGCTGACCGATATGGTGAATTTCATGTACAATTACGTGCCTTAAAACCTCACCATATGTATATGTTTTATCTACCCACGAAGCTTTTAATATTTTACCTTCTAAGTTAGCAGACCATACTTGTAAAAACTCTTCTAATTCTCTTTTATATAAATCAGATAGCGCTTTCACTTTTTGGATTGATTGATACTCTTTAAACTGCGGTGCAGTATCTTCTTTTTTTTGAAGGGCACTAATCCAGCTATACTCAACATCCACAATATGAAATAATGTTTCTAAAATACTTCCAACACCACCAACACGCTTGCGGAATAATTCTTCCTCAGAAACTTGCTCACACCACTTAAACCAATCGTCTCTTACTTGCCAATTGTATTGAAACAAAGTGTACATATTTATCTCTCCCCTACCTCAATAATCCACTTAACAGCATCTATTATATATTGCGGCTCATCTTTTTGAATATAGTGACCGCTTTGTTCTGCAATTACAAATGTATGATTGCTTGATAATCGTAATAATTCGTCTTGCAATTGTAACCACTTCATTTGTGCTTCTTGCGAATAATAGGCTTTTTTACCAGCAGCTAATACGACAAGTGGAATATTTCTCATTGACTGACAATGTTTATCTGCTTCACCTAAACTAAACATAAACTCTTCATAAGAACTTTCATGTACAAATTGTTTATAGTAAGCTTCTTGAAACTCTGGAGACATGATTGGCAAAAAATCTTTTTTATAATTTTCTGGTGTCGAATCAACCAAAATGATTCCCAACATATCTTCGGAATAAAAAGTCGCAAATAATCGTGCATTTATACCACCAAAAGAATGTCCTACAAAAATATAAGGTGGTTTCAGTTGCAATTGCTCTAAGCAACTTCTTAAGTCTTTTATCATTTCAGAACTAATACGTCGTTTGGAACTAACCCCACTTTTCCCCAATCCAGCTCGATCATATGTAAGTACAGTCCCAAATTCGGTCAGCTCTTCAGCAATATGATCCCATGCATTTGAATAATCGCCATAACCTGCCTCCATTATAATAACTGGCTGCAACTTCTTTCCTTGAAATACTCTTGAATACATTTTAAAATCATCAACTTGTACATATTTTTCTATACTTTTAACCATTGACGATCACTTCTCTTCGATTAAGTTCCTCTTCAATTTGATTAATTATTTCATCTACAGATAAAGATCCATCCAAAACTATATCTGAATTTGGCTTTACAGTATGAAGCGCCTCCAAATAGGCTTTTCTAGCATATGTTATATAATGCTTTAAATCATTATGTATTTCACTCATTGTATCTTCCTTAAAATCTCGTAAAATTCTTCTAGCCATCGCAATATCTAAAGGCGTATCGATAAATATAGTTACATCAATGAATTGTCGCATTTCACTATTTAAGTATGCAAAAGGATAATCTAAAATAATATAATCTACATTACTATCTCGTATAAGATGCTGAATATCCTTAATTAATGGTGTGAGTACCCATTCATTATAATTTGCTCCATCATCAATCCATTTACAAATATCTGCAGGACAGTTATCGAAGTTGTAGCTATCAAAATATAGTGCTTTTGAATTCATTAACTTATGAGTTAACCCTTCTGTAACAGTAGTTTTACCTCCTCCTGAAACAGCTGCAATTGAAATTACTTTAGTATTTTTATTCATAACTTCCCACCATACCCCTTTTAATTAACATAACATAATTATAAAAAACTAATATTTTTTATCACTCCATTCATATTCTAACATACTCATTTCCCATAAATTCCAATACGTTTCTCCCACTTTTTTTGACTCTCTTAATAAACCTTCTTTTACAAATCCTATTTTTTCATAACATGAAATAGCCAATGTATTAAAATCATAAACACCAAGCGTTACTCTATGTAGTTTTAATTCATCAAATGCAATATGAAGTACTGCTTTCATCATATGTTTTCCTATAGAACGTCCTCTCATTTTCGTATTACCAACTAGCACTTTTCCAATCCTTGCAGATTTATTTATATTATCAATTTGTCCAAGTGAAATATGACCAATTACTTCTTTAGTCTCTTCATCTATTACTTTGAATGCAAGTGTATTTGTACTTTCTATATATTGTTCTAATTGCTGTTCGTTTAAAGGATATGTAAATGCATTTCCTGACCATTGTATTAAAAAATCCTCAGAATGAATCCAGTTCATTAACTGTTTAAAATCCTTTCTTTTAAAAGGCTCTAGTCTAATCATTCCTATTCTCCTTTCTTAAAGCATTATTTCTAGCCTCAACCTTAATTCTACGTAAAGAATATATTCTCCTTTTATACAAAATTAAAATAAAGCCATTCATATGAATGGCTTTACAAATAAACAGCATAATTATGCTTTATTTGCTACATCGACACCGTTAAAGTCAAACTCAGCAGTAACCGTTGTAACAGGTGGGAAAATTGCTTCAATTTTGCAAATGGAAATAATTACTCCAACCGATCCAGGAATAGCTGCAAGCTTAACTACATCACAACTTACAGACGAAACAGTACCTACATAAGTACGTCCCTCTGTATTAATTTGAACTGTTCGATTAATTAATTTCTTAAGTTCATCTCTAATTCCTTGTACACAAGAATTATCACATTTCTCATGCTGTTCTTTTTTACACTCTTCGAATACTTCCCAACAATCATCCTGTTTACATGTACACTTCTTTTTACAATTATTAAATCGAGAACCCAATACCTCACCCCCTAATCCTTTCTATTAGTAAAGTATGTCCACTAGCTTAAAAGGGTACGAGGCAAACACATAGAAAGAAAAAAACAAACGATTGTACTAAACTTTTCTTTCATTATTAACTATAAAAACATACCTCGCCTAATTAAAAGCTTGTTTCATTAGAGGCCGTGAATTTAGTCCTACTTCATTTAATGTTTAAGCACCACTTTCTAAAACAAATTTTTTTCTTTTAAATAAGTCGCTCCTTAAAGGTGCACCAGATTTCTCCATCGCTTCACATATACATAGACTTTGTTTGCGCTAATATAGTATGTTTTTCCTTCGCTATTATGAAATATACATTCAGAAATGCGTACTTGAAAATAAGATATTATTTATAATCAAAACGTTTTCTTCAACAAGTGTTTATTGAACAATATCATAAATAATAGTTCTCTCTACTATCTCTTGAAAATTAGCATAGTTTGTATGAACTCTATATCAAGTAGAAAGCACTCTATCATATAAAGGTAAAATAATAGGTTAATAAACAAGCCATTTTTTTATTAAAACATAGAATAATATGAATCCTATTGGAGGGAGGTATAAAAGAATGTCCTGGAAAAATGATTGCTGGAGTTCTAAGAAAAAGCATTGTTGTGATGATTGGTGGAGTTCTAAAGAAAATCATCATTGTGATGATGATTGGCGTTCTAAAGAAAATCATTGTAATGATGATTGGTGGAAATCTAAAGAACAGCACCATTGTGATGATGATTGGCGTTCTAAACGAAATAAGTGTCGCAGTAAATGTTTCTTTATTTGTTGTCATTGTAAAAGAAAACATTGGTAATATATTAAATGTCAACTTAAAGGAAAGAAAATGTCTTTTAGAACCGATAAATACTAGAATGTAATATACAAAAAGCTGACTGAATATAGTCAGCTTTTTGTATATTAACATGTAAAAATTTAAACAGACATATAAGCGGTCACGCTATGTCATTACCTTGTTATTGTAAATTAGTTTCTCTCCATTGAAGAGGTATGTCACAGTAGCGTATTTTGATAAAAACTATAAAACAAACATACTAAACACTAATCGTAGAATTTTTCTACTTCAAATTTACTTCTTCTCTCTTCTTTATTTATAAACATTAAAAATGAGCTCTAATTAAATAGAGCTCATTCCCAATTTTATAATTTACTAGACTGCAACCCCTGAATAAACGGAACTACCTCAGGATTCACAAGTGACGATAAATCGCCTAATTCTTTTCCTAAATAAGCGGCTTTAATGACGCGTCGCATTACTTTAGAATTACGTGTTTTCGGTAAATCTTCTACAACGTGAATATCTTTTGGACATAATGCTTTTCCAATATGAGAGTTTACTAAACTCATTAATTCTTTCTTTAATTCTCCTGAGAATGTTACATTGTCTCTTAATACTACAAAACAATGACAAACTTCACCTTTTACATCATCTGGTACACCAATCGCAGCAGCTTCTATGACATCATTATGCTTCACAAGAATAGATTCATATTCAGCGGGGCCAATACGTTTTCCGGCAATGTTTAGCGTATCATCTGAGCGTCCTGTAATAATATATTGCTCACCATCATAAATCACCCAGTCGCCATGAACCCATTTATTTTCAAAACGTGACCAATATGTGTTCACATAACGCTCATCGTCTTCCCAGAAGCTTTTCGTCATACCAACCCAGGGTTTCTCTAAACATAATTCTCCAACTTCATCACGAATTGGATTCCCTTGATCATCGAGCACAACTGCTGCCATTCCTGGTAAAGAAGCGTTAAAGCTAATCGGTGCAATTGGTTTAATAAGGACGTTTCCGAAAATCCCACCAGAAATTTCAGTACCGCCTGAATAGTTACAAATTGGTACATTACTTTTTCCAACTGTTTCAAATAGCCACATCCAAGGGTCTGGATTCCAAGGTTCACCTGTTGATGCGAATACTTCTAAACTCTTTAGTGCATGTTTATTAACATACTCATCACCTTTTGCCATTAACGCACGAATTAATGTTGGTGATATACCAAGATGTGTAATTTCATATTTATCAACCGTCTCCCATAAACGATCTGCTTCTGGAAAGTCCGGAACACCTTCATACATAACCATCGTTGCCCCATTAATAAGAGAACCGAATAATAAAAATGGTCCCATCATCCATCCCATATCAGTTACCCATAATACGCGGTCACCTTGTTTGATATTCATTCCGAACCCCGCATCAAAAGCTGCTTTTAAGGGAAATCCAGCATGAGTGTGTACGGTCCCTTTCGGTTTTCCAGTTGTACCTGATGTATAAATGAGCATTAATGGATCATCACTATGCATTTCTTCAGCATGTACAAATGGCTTTTCTTTTTCTAACGTACTCCATGAGAAATCATAATCATGCGGTGTAAAATCATTTCCTGCGTGGCGCACGATAACGACTTTTTCAACAGTTGGACAATGCTCACAAGCTTTATCTACTTCATCTTTTAATGAAACAATCTTCCCTCGGCGTGAAAAACCATCTGCAGTAATGATCATCTTTGATCCTGCTGCTTGCACACGTGTCATGACTGCATCAGACGCAAATCCTGAGAATATTGGTGAAATAATTGCTCCGATTTTCATAACAGCTAGCATCGCAACAACTGTTTCTGGAATCATCGGCATATAAATTGTTACACGGTCACCTTTTTCAATACCCGCATGTTTTAATCCGTTTGCAACGCAACTTACCCAGCTATCCAGTTCTTCATATGTAAATGATTTTGAAGTTCCATTTTCCCCCTCATATTGAAGCGCTGGTTGTGTTCTTGTTTCATCATCTGCAAGCCAGCGTGATAAAACTGATTCTACAACGTTACATGTTCCGCCATTATACCACTGTGCAAACGGCGTACCATTTTCTAAATCTAGCACTTCTGTATAAGGTTTCATCCATTGATAGCCAACCGCTTTCTCAGCTTCTCCCCAAAACCAAGCTGTTTCTTCGATTGACTTATTATAAAACGTTTCATAATCTTCATAGCCCAATGATTTCATCCAACCATATAAACGCGTTTTTTCTTTATACTCTTCTGTTGGAAACCAAACTGCTTGTTTCAATGTTTTCCCCTCCTTGATTTTTTGAGCAAGAAAGCCCTAAATAGGGCTTCTAAACTGGATAAACAGGATGTTTACGATCCGTAAATACTTGATATTTACTCATATACATTTCGAATCGTCCTTTTAACTCTTCTCTTAAATTGTTTGGATGAACAATACCATCAATGACCATCTCTGATGCTAAATGGTAAATATCAATATCTTTCTTATACTCTTCGCGTTTTTCAGCAATGAAGCTATCACGCTCTTCTTCTGGTAAAGCTGCAATCTTATTTGCATATACAGCATTGACCGCGGCTTCTGGACCCATTACCGCAATAGAAGCTGTCGGTAATGCTAGGCAGCAATCTGGTTCAAAGGCTGGACCTGCCATCGCATATAAACCAGCACCATATGCTTTACGAACAACGATAGAAATTTTCGGTACAGTTGCTTCACTCATCGCAGAAATCATTTTTGCACCGTGGCGAATAATACCAGCACGCTCTACTTTTGTACCAATCATAAATCCAGGTACATCTGCAAGGAATAATAATGGAATATGATATGCATCGCATAAATTAATAAACTTCGCTGCTTTATCAGCTGAATCGTGGAATAATACGCCGCCTTTCATTCGCGGTTGATTTGCAATAATACCAACTGGCTTACCATCAATACGTGCTAAACCTGTAATTAGTTCTTGAGCAAATAATTTTTTCACTTCATAGAAAGAGCCTTCATCAATAACTCTATTAATGAGATCTTTCATATTGAAAGGAGCATTTTGATTTTCTGGAATGATTTGTTCTAACGTTTTATCGAATTGTTTCGGTTCTTGAGGTGTAACCAATGGAGTCTTTTCTAAGTAGTTGTTAGGAAAATATGAAATGTATTGTCTTGCTTGTGTAATCGCATCTTCTTCGGTCTTACATAAAACATCTCCGCATCCTGATACAGAGCAATGCATACGAGCTCCACCCATCTCTTCTAAAGTTACCTTCTCACCGATAACCATCTCAGCCATACGAGGAGATCCTAAATACATAGATGCATTTCCTTCAACCATCATTACAACGTCACAAAAGGCTGGAATATAAGCACCACCAGCTGCAGAAGGTCCAAATAACAAGCATACTTGAGGAACTTTACCTGACAATTTCACTTGATTATAGAAGATTCTTCCTGCACCGCGACGCCCTGGGAACATTTCAACTTGATCAGTAATACGCGCTCCAGCAGAGTCAACTAAATAAAATAACGGAACACGTAATTTTTCTGCCGTTTCTTGAATACGCAAAATCTTTTCGACTGTACGTGCGCCCCATGATCCTGCTTTGACAGTTGAATCATTTGCCATCACGCATGCCGTACGACCATGTATTTTACCCGTTGCCGTTATAACACCATCAGCGGGTAATCCTGTTTGTTCACAATTTGCAAATAATGCATCTTCTACATATTCACCATTATCAAATAAAAGAGCTAAGCGATCTCGAACGAATAGTTTACCTTTCGCTTTGTTTTGTTCATGATATTTTGGTGCGCCGCCTTGCTTAATCGTTTCAACTCGTTCTTCAAATTTATTCGATTGTTGTTTTTGGTCTAACATATTTACTCCCCCTTATACATTGGTGTGCGTTTTTCCTTGAATGCTTGTAATCCTTCTAATCTATCTTTCGTATGGATTACACCTTCATACGCTTGTTTTTCCATTTGTAATCCGGTATGTAAATCAACTTGAATACCGTTTGAAATTGCTTCTTTTGCTAATCGAACAGCAATAGGACCATTACTAGCAATTTTCTCTGCTATTTCAATCGCTTTCTCTTCAAGTAAATGAGCTGGTGCAACAAATTCTACTAAACCATATTCTTTTGCTTCTTGCGCCGAAATACGTCTTCCTGTATAAATTAATTCTTTCGCTCTCCCAACACCAATTAATCTTGGTAAACGCTGTGTACCACCTGCTCCTGGTATAATCGCAAGTGTAGTTTCAGTAAGACCAAGACTTGCAGATTCAGCCGCAATTCTAAAATCACAAGCTAAACTTAATTCCGTACCACCACCTAGTGCGATGCCATTTATAGCAGCAATAACTGGCTGTGGTAATTGTTCAACCATCTCCATAGTAGTGCGAATCATACTAACAGCATGACGAACTTGTTCTTCATTCATACCGGCGCGTTCTTTTAAATCCGCACCAGCACAAAACGCTTTTTCGCCAGCACCTGTTAGAATAACTACACGAGTCTTTGGCTCTTCACTTATTTGAGTTAATATGTTTTGTAACTCTTCTAATAACGCTAAAGATAATGAGTTTGCTTGTCTTTCACGATATAATGAAATCTTTACAACGTGAGGTGTTACATAATCAACTGAAATGTTTTGTAATTGTAGCATCTTCTCACCTACTTATCGTTTTATGTTGAAGCGCTCTATACACATGACTCGGTAATTGGATATTTAATTTACTTTGAATAAATTGACTCGCTCTCAATAACTTCTCTTCATCAATATTCGTTTGGACCCCTAACTTATGGAGCATATGAACTAAGTCATCAGTTGCAACATTGCCTGATGCTCCTGGTGCATATGGACAGCCGCCAAGACCACCACAAGAACTATCAAATGTTGTAATACCATATTCTAAAGACTTTACTACATTCGCAAGAGCCATTCCGTACGTATTATGGAAGTGCATTGCAAACTGCGAAGCATCATATTTCTTTAATAAATGCTCTAATACTCGCTCTACTTGTAATGGATTTGCTACACCGATTGTGTCACCAAGCGAGACTTCATAAATGCCGTATGAAAATAGTTGATTACATAATTCGTCAACTGCTGCGACACTTATATCCCCTTCATAAGGACATCCAAATACAGTAGAAACATAGCCTCTTACCTTTTTCCCTTCGAATAATGCCTGTTTTGTTATATTTTCAATTACAACTAATGCTTCTTTAATTGATTTATTAATATTACTTTTATTATGAGATTCACTTGCTGATAAAAAAACATTCACCTCATCTACATTTTGCAAAAAAGCTCGTTCCAAACCATTTTGATTTGGAACAAGCGCTGCATATGTAACATTTGGATCCCTTTTCAGCTCAGAAAACACATCATTTGCATCTGCTAATGCAGGGACCCATTTAGGGTGAACGAATGAGGAAACTTCAACGTACGATAATCCAGCCTCTGTAAGTAGTTGAATCCATTTTACTTTATCTTTTGTGCCAACAATCTTTTTTTCATTTTGTAAGCCATCACGTGGCCCGACTTCTTTAATGACAGCAAAATTAGGTAGTTTCAATTCGCTTCCCCCTATATCTCCCTATTCAATTTCTAGTAATACATCTCCTTCATTTACAAAATCGCCTTCTTGCACATTAATTTTCATAACTGTGCCAGCTTCTTCTGAAATGATTGGAATTTCCATTTTCATAGATTCCAAAATGACGACATCCTGCTCTTCCTCTACTGTATCTCCTACTCCTACAACAATCTTCCATACATTTCCTGCCATCGATGCATATACCTTCGTCATCATTTTTTCCCCCTTAATATTGTTAAATCTTATTTTTTAACAAGTTGTTTCGTTACAAAACCCGTTGTATAAATACCACTTTTGAACACATCGTCTTCCAATACTTGAAGTAGCATTGGCGTGTTCGTTTTAATACCTTCTACTTTTAATTCTTCTAAAGCATCATGTAATTTTGAAATTGCTTCTTCACGAGTTTCACCATGAGCAATGACTTTCGCAATCATTGGATCATAGAAAGGTGTAATCGTGACTTGATTCTCTAAAAAATGATCAATACGTACATTTGATGGAAGCGTTAAATCTGTAATCTTCCCAGGTGATGGGAAGAAAGTTTTCGGATCCTCTGCATAAATACGTGCCTCAATGGCATGACCACTACGTTTTACATCATCTTGTGTAAATGATAGTTTCTCACCGTATGCAATTAGAAGTTGTTGTTCTACAAGATCTAAACCAGTAATTTCTTCTGTAACTGGATGCTCTACTTGTAATCTCGTATTCATCTCTAAGAAATAGAAGTTTTTCTGATCATCTACAAGAAACTCAACTGTACCTGCATTTGTATAGCCTAGAGCTTTGGCAGCTTGTACAGCAACTTCACCCATCGCCTTTCGAGTACCTTCATCTAAAAATGGTGAAGGTGCTTCTTCAATTACTTTCTGATTTCGGCGCTGCACGGAACATTCACGCTCCCATAAATACACTGTGTTACCATGTGTATCTGCTAAAAGCTGAATTTCAATATGGTGTGCATCTGCAATATAGCGCTCTAAATACATTTCTCCGTTACCGAAGAAGTTTTGCGCTCTTGTTTTATTACTTTCAAATGCTTTGGTGAGCGTTTGCTCAGTTTCCATCAACTGCATTCCAATGCCTCCGCCGCCTGCGGATGCCTTCAGCATTAATGGATAACCAATTTGTTTTGCAATTTCAATTGCTTCTTCAGCAGTTTCAATATTTGTAGTAATACCTGGAACTACTGGGACATCTGCAGCTTGCATTGCAATACGAGATTCGATTTTACTTCCCATCTTCGTAATGATTTCTTCTGATGGACCGATAAATACAATTCCTTCTTCTCTACAGCGAACCGGAAAAGACGGATTCTCTGATAATAATCCATATCCCGGATGGATTGCTTCAGCATTTGTCTTCTTAGCTATTTCAATAATTTTTTCAAGGTTTAAATAGCTTTCTTGGACACGCGGCCCACCTACTAAGTAAGCTTCATTTGCCATTTTTACATGTAGGGCATTTTCATCCGCCTCAGAATAAATAGCAACAGTGCGAATGCCAAGTTTTTGGCAAGTTTTCATAATACGAACTGCGATTTCCCCGCGATTAGCAATTAATACTTTTTGAAACATAGTGATTCCTCCTTTTTATCTACATCCTAAATGTCTTGCAATTACGAGACGTTGAATTTCAGAAGTTCCTTCACCAATTTCTAATAATTTTGCATCACGAATATGTCGTTCCACTTCATATTCACGCATATAGCCGTATCCACCGTGAATTTGTACTGCTTGATTTGCAATACGACTAGCAGCCTCAGATGCGAAAAGTTTTGCCATAGCCGCTTCTTTACCGAAAGGTTTATCGTTATCTTTTAACCAAGCTGCTTTATGTACTAAATTGCGCGCTAACTCTACTTCAGTCGCCATATCAGCTAATTTAAATTGAATCGCTTGGAAATTAGAAATAGATTTTCCAAATTGTTGACGCTCTTTCGCATATTGCAGTGCACGTTCAAATGCAGATTGCGCAATACCTACTGCTAATGCTGCGATTGAAATACGTCCTCCATCAAGTGTATATAAGAATTGTTTAAATCCTTTATTTACATCACCAAGTATATTTTCTTTCGGTACACGTACACTATCAAGTACGATTTCACATGTATTAGAAGCACGAACACCCATCTTATCGTAAGGGCTTGAGATTGTTAATCCTTCACTTGTAGTTGGTACGATAAATGCCGAAATGCGTTTTCTACCATTGTCTTCAACACCGTTGACAGCGGTTACAATAATTGTATTTGCATACTCTGCATTTGTAATCCAACACTTTTCACCACTAATAACATACTCGTCTCCATCTAATACAGCTTTCGTTTGTGTACCACCTGCATCAGATCCAGCGTTCGGTTCAGTTAATCCGAAAGCACCTAATGTTTTACCTGACGCCATTGGAACTAAATATTTCTGCTTTTGTTCTTCTGTACCGAAATAATAAATTGGAGAAGCACCTAATGAAATTGTTGCAGCGTAACTTAATCCTGTCCCACCACAAGCACGACCAATTTCTTCAACTGCTAACGCGTACGATACAGTATCGCCACCTGAACCCCCATACTCTTCAGGGAATGGGATGCCTAATAATCCTAGTTCGCCCATTTTTTGAAATGTTTCATATGGAAATTCCGCAGTTTTGTCATAATATACCGCTTTTGGTGCGATTTCCTTTTCAGCAAAGTCACGTACCATTTCTTTAATCATTTGTTTTTCGCGAGTTAGAGTAAATTCCATACCGCTACACACCCCTTATCGAATATTGAGTTTCGACAGCGTGCGAGTTTCTACTACAAACATTACAGATTAAAAGACAAGAATATTAGTTAGACAATTGCTATAATTCTGTCATAACTTAATTTTAAAACAGATTCTGTACTAATGCACAAAAAAATTCCTACATTGTTCTACAACAACATAGGAGTTTTCTTGTCGAATTATGTAATTTATTGTTTAATAATCTCTACCTTTTCCCGAATCTGAAATTTCTACTAAAGCTTCAGGGTATGGTTCGAAATATGTTTGTCTTAATAAATACTTTTCATCAAATCGAAGGGTCCATGATTTTAAAATTGCAAGTAAGCTACTAAGTGGTATTTTCTTTTCTGCATATTTATGTATCATTCCTAAAAAATGATCTTTTTCCTGTTTTTTCAACTTTGTTTTAAAATATCCAAAAATATGCTCACATACATTTACATTCGATGTATAGCGGGGTGTGCGCATAAATAATTCATATAAAGTCTTCTCATAGTTTTCAAATACAACTTCAATCTTTTCATTTTTTTGATTTGCAATAATACGCCCTAATTCCTTTTGTTTTACCTGATTATATGCCATAAATAAATATTTATTATCCGACTGAAACGATATGAGGTCTTTCATATTTTTATTACGTTTAATCATCTTGTAATATGCGATTGTAAATAACCTTGTAAAGAAATGTTCTCTAATAATAAAATTCGACAATCTACCTTCTTCTTCAATTGGAAGATGCGAAAATTTTTTTAATACTGCGCCACCAAATAAGCCTGGTCCTTTTCCTTTTGCTGGTGCTTTTTCAAAACCAGAATAAATTTTCACATCACGCGTACCACAACTTGGCGAACGGTTCTTTAAAATAAAACCATCCACATCGGATATCGTATGTAAAAAGTCATTTGAAAATTGCTCCATTTTTTCAGTGACGTCTTCTCTTGTAGACGGTTGCACAAGTTTATTCATACCATTTTCTTCTACAATGCGTATCGTTTCACGAGGAGTCCCCAATCCAATCTCAACTTCTGGACAAACAGGTATAAATGTAACAAATGGCTGCAAATTTCGTATTGTTGCATCCGGAATCATCTCTCCATTATAACGACAAGCATCAAATTCTAAACATTTACTTACAACAATTTTAGGTTTAGCAAATTGTCGCATTTCATTACCTCCTTAGTGCTAGTCCATATAATATAAATTGTACTCAGTTTTACATTTTAAGCAAAGTTTGATTCATTTAGTTTTATTAATGTGCGCTCTATAATGATGGTTTAGACATTGTGAAACGAATAATACACACATGCTCTGGAGAAATTAATACATAAGAAAGGAGGGAGCGTTATGAAGAAGAAATTATCATCTATTTTAAGTGTTTTAGCACTATCTATTATGTTTTTAGGTACATCTGCACAAGCTGAATACGATGGAAATAATATGAATAGAGTTAATAACACTGACATTTCAACTCGAGTTAATGACAATAACTTAGACAGAGTTAATAATGATATGAGAACTCGAAATGTAAATACGACAAATGATTTAAATGATAATCGTGATAAAAATAATAATTGGGCTTGGCTCGGTTTATTAGGACTAGCAGGATTATTAGGTCTTAGAAGAAAAGACAAAGAAACACGTTAATTTGGAACATTTTTAGTAAACAAGTACTTATTTATCAAAAATATATAATGAAAATTAATCGCCTGTTTAAAGGCGATTAATTTTTTGCTAAAAAATGATATAAGTACTTCACACTTCAACATATTTTTACTTATGATTAAAATCGTGGCGTTAATCCGTACAATATAAATTGAATCGTACTTTCAATTTCCGTTTCATCATCCCATTTTTCTTCAGGCAATAATAAAAATCGTGTTAATAATAAACCTAATACAGCTGATAAAGTAAGTCGTAAAACAGAAGATGGGGGCATTTCAATAATTTCTCCTTCTTCTTGAAACTTTGCAATCAACTTTTTAAAATGTGAAAGTAATTCTGTTTCAACTAAATGTTGTATTTCATTTTTCAGTTCCGGCTGAAACGGCACTTCTTGAATTAATATTTTTATCATTGGAAAATGCTTTTTTGCAAATTCAAATCTATTATGAATGACAACTCTTAAAAGTCCTTCATACGATTCATACTCCGATTTAAATATTTCTTTCGCAAAGGCTTGTACAAAAAATGGTGCAGCAAACTTTGTTAATGTCGGCATGACGACTGCTAACAATAAATCTTTTTTCGTTTTATAGTAGCGGAAGATCGTTCCTTCCGCTACACCAGCGCGCTTTGCAATTTCACTTGTTGAAGTTGAAGCATATCCTTTTTCTCCAAACATATCAACGGCTGCTTCTAAAATACGCATTTGACGTTCGTTTCGTTTATCTGTATTTGTTGCGGCAATCAATTCTTCCAGCCAATCCTTCTTCATCTATAATGCCCCTTTGTATCATCATTATATTTTTCGATGTTTCTTTAATGCAAATACATTTCCTACTGCAAATAATAGTGAAAAAAGAAGTAAAACAGTAAGATCTAATGCAATCTCTGTAATTCCTTGATTTCGAATCATCACTTGTCTCATTGCGTCAGCGCCATATGTGAGCGGAAATAATTTCCCTAACATTTGGAGCCACTTATTCATAGATTCAATTGGAAACAAACCAGAAAAGAAAATTTGTGGCACAATGACAAGCGGTATAAACTGGATCATTTGAAATTCATTATTTGCGTATGCAGATAAAAACGTCCCTAAAGTTAAAGCAGTTAAAGAAAGCATACATGTAATAAGTAGCGTTAGCCATATGGAGCCAGCTACATATAGGTCTAAAATGTAAACTGAAAAACTTACGATAATAATGGATTGTATGAATGCAAAGATTCCAAAGCCAATAATATATCCTACAACTATTTCCCATCTCCTTACCGGCGTCGATAATAACCTTTCTAAAGTACCACTTAAACGCTCTCTTACGAAAGATACCCCTGATAAAATGAATACAAAGAAAAATGTAAAGAAACCGATTAATACGGGACCAAGCCCATCAAACATTGTAAAGTCTTTAGAACCATGTAAATAATTCACTTCAGGTTTCATAATCGATACATCGTTCTTCTCTGTGCCTTTTTGTAATATTTGTAGCACAGCACGATTTTTTGACGAATCACTACCTTCTAATACAATATTCATTTTTCCATTTTCTAAACGAATTACCGCATCTACCTTTTGTTTTTCCAACTCAGACATTGCCTTTTCTTTACTATATTCATAAATTGACGCTTCCTGATTTTTCATCACTGTTACTATTGGAGCGGGCATATCAACAACAGCAATATGCGGTACATAGTCCTTTTGTGTAAACACTAGCGACAATAACCAAAGTAATAACATAGGTGCCCCAAACATCATCGCTAACGAACGTTTATCTCGAAAAAATTGGCGAATAATACGAATGATTACACCGATAACTCTCATGATTCAGCCACCTCTTCCAACAAAAAGACATCTTCAATCCTTCCTGATGATACCCGCTTTTTCAATTCTTCAGGTATTCCAGTCGCAACCAGCTTTCCTTCCCTAATCAGCCCTAGACGCTCACAAAACTCAGCTTCATCCATAATGTGTGTCGTTACAATTATCGTTGTGCCTTTCTTTTTAAGATCATAAAACTTTTCCCAGATTGTTTTTCTAAGAAGCGGATCTATCCCTACTGTTGGCTCATCTAAAATTAATATTTCGGGTTCATGGAGGAGTGCTATTGCTAATGATAAACGCTTTTTCATGCCACCTGAAAAATGTTGTACTTGCTTTTTCATATGTTGTGATAATTGTACAATTTCAAAAATCTCTTCAATTCTTTCCTTTTTATGTTTTCCCTTTAATCCGTACATCGTTGCAATAAAATCTGCATTTTCATATGCTGATAGTTCTTCGTATAATGCATCAGCTTGAGCCATATAACCAATTCTTTTCATTTCATTTAAATTAGGCATGTTCGTGTTGTAAACAAGCACTTCACCTTCCGTTGCCTCATTAATACCCGCAATCAATTTAATAAGAGTCGTTTTCCCTGAACCTGAAGGCCCAACTAAACCAAATATCTCTGCTTTTTCAACTTGTAATGAAAGATTGTGTAAAACTTCTTTTTTTCCAAAACTTTTCGATACAGTCCGTAAAATAATGGCAGGTTGCTGCACGTATTCTTCCCCCTTTTCCAAAATGAGTGAGTACTCACTTTTATTTTACTCTTGCGTAATTATATGTCAAACTTCATTGATTAGTATGGTTTTCCGTCAACAATATTAAACAATGAAACAGAGTCGACATTAGAATATCCTTTCTTAAAGTCGACTCTGTTTCATTTCAATTATATATTTTACTTTACGTTTTTAAATTCATATATTTCCTAATTCTAGCAACATCTAAAGAATATTCGATAACTAATTGCTGTAACGGTAAAATAACTGTGTCAGGATATAAATGTGCATATTGTAATGTTTCCGCATATTTTTCTAACCTTTTTTCTAAATACTTTATAATTTGATCAGGATGACTTACTAATAAACATTTGCAATAATAATGTATTTGTTCCTCAATCGCCGTATACTCTTCAATTTCATATTCTTTATGCATGTGTACACCCCTTTAAGTTTTTTACATGAATTACTTATCACACATTTCACTCGACTAATTTTTAAGTTTTTTGATTATTTACACTATAACAAACTCTTCGGGTCAAATTTTGTTACTTTATGTAACGTAGAAAATTTTTAACAAAATTGTAATGTTAACTTGTATAAAATGCATATGTCCTATTTTTTTCTGTATAGAAAAGTCGTACAGTTCAATTTAACTGTACGACTACAAGTTCTGGCCTATTAAAAATTCTTTGCAGAATGATACTATTACCTAATCCTCTACTCACTACCATAGACGTATTTTGTTTTTCATATAAACCGGCTGTATATTTAGGTAAAACACCTTGATTTGGAGCCACTAATTTGCTGATAAATAGTAACCTAAATTGTCCACCCTGAGCGTGTCCTGATAAAACTATATCCATTTGCTCATCAGCATAATTCTGAATAAATTTAGGTCTATAGAATAAATTATCTATTTCTCCTATTTTAATGTGGTGCTCCTATTTATAGATATACTCCTATGTAATCCGTAATTTTCCTTATCGGATAAATTAATAAAAATTATTTCCCTACACATTGAGATTACAAGTTGTATAAGGAAGCTCTTCTTTTTTCCATGCAAGAAATCCTCCCTTTAGATTAACCACTTCCTTTATACCAGCTCTCTGTATAATACTAGCTGCTATAGCGGAACGCAATCCGGTTCGACATTGTAAAACGATTGGGCAATCCTTTGGTATACAATCTAGCTGCTTAAATAGATTTCCTAAAGGGATATGTATTGCATCATAAAGATGTCCTTCCTCCCACTCCTTTTTACTACGCACGTCGATTACCTTAACGCTTCCATCTTTTATATGCGGATATAATTCAATTGATGTTTTTTCTTTGTAACTTTCAAACCTATCAAGTCTTTGTATAACTTGTAAGGGTGCAAAAGCAATAATATTATCTAGCCCAATAGATTCAAAGTCTCTAATAACCTCCTCAACTCTAACTTTTTCCTCATCTAGAATGATTATAGTTTCTGTTTTATAATCTAGTAACCATCCACACCAGGTTGTAAAGGAATTGTTATACGGTATGTTAATTGATTTCTCGATGTGACCAGAAGCAAAACTCTCTACATCCCTTATATCAACTATTTGCTGAACACTCCTCATAACTTCTTGAAGTTCTTTTACTGTTTTAATAGCAAAAACTTCTCTCTTCTTACGAATTGGTGGACCGTACTTATTTAAATCCTTCATTAATGAAAAATATTTTGGAGGCTCTGGCTGTCCCGTCAATAAAGTCGATACAAAATCACTTTCTTCATTAAACTGAAATGCCCAATTGAACATCTTTTCATAACCTAATGTAGAAGTTGGAATTGCTCCTAATGCTTTTCCACATGCGCTTCCTGCACCATGTGATGGCCATATCTGCAAATAATCAGGGAGTATTTTTATTTTTTGTATAGAATTAAATAATTGTTTCGCTCCTATTTTTGCAGTATCTTTCATACCTACAGCGGTTTCTAATAAGTCCGGCCTTCCTATATCTCCTACAAAAATAAAATCACCTGTGAATATTCCTATCGGCTTATCATTCGTATAATTATTTTGACTTGTATCAGTTACTAAAAAAGAAATACTTTCAGGCGTATGCCCTGGTGTGTGCATTACATTAAATTTTATATGACCTACTTTAAACTCTGAGCCCTCTCTAACTAATTTGTATCGACCTTCGTTAAGATATTGATATTTCCAATCACAATCCCCTTCATCAGATACATATAAATTGGCATGATAAAGAGTAGAAAGTTCTCTAGACCCAGAAAGAAAATCTGCATGAATGTGAGTTTCAGCCGCAGCTATTACTTCCATCCCCTCTTTCTTAGCAAATTCTATATATTGTTCTATATAGCGACCTGGATCAATTACAATTGCTACACCTTCCTTCTGACAACCGACTAAATAGGAAGCATGTGCTAATTTTTCATCATAAAAATATTTTAAAAGCATAGCTATTCCCTCCAATTAGTTATTTCAAATTGCTTTTCAATTTTAATTTTTATAACCACTTTCTCTTTTCTCTTATAGGATCCCTTTCAACATAAAATTCCAATACATATAGGGCAACATATATCTTTTAAGTAAAAACATACTATACCGTTCTTTCGCTTGATTAAATGGAAACGTTTCTTGAGGCTCATGTTTATAGTTAAATTCAGCGAGTATCAGACTTTTATAACCAGTAATAATCGGACAAGATGTATACCCATCATATTTAGCCTGCAAGTCTCTTCCGTTAAGTACGTCCATAATATTTTGTTTTAAGATAGGTATTTGTTTTCGAATTGCCGCTCCAGTTTTAGAGGTGGGTAAATTGGTACAATCTCCAAGTCCGAAAATATTCTTATACTGCACATGTTGTAAAGTATAAGGGTTTATATCTACCCACCCCTGAGAATCACTTATTTCACTCTCTTTAATAAAATTAGGTGGCCCCATTGGTGGAACAACATGGATCATACTGTATGGTACAGTTTCTCTTTTCAGTGTTTGTGTATCTTCAAAAATTGCTTCTCTCTTTTCGGCAATAATTTCTACTAAGTTTTTATTATAATTTGTTATAATTTGCTTTCTTTCTAGTACTTGTTCTAATGTATTAGCATATCGTGGAACCTGAAATATGTTAGCGTTCGCTGTATAAAACATTACTTCACTTTTATTTCTTACACCGTTATTAGAAAAATACTCTTCTGCTAAATACATAATCTTTTGTGGGGCACCACCGCATTTAATAGGAGTATTGGGGTGGGTAAAAACCGCATTTCCTCCTTTAAATTTTTTAATTTCTTTCCAAGTAGAATCAACATATTTATAAGAGTAATTGCTACAAACCCCATTAGTCCCAATAGACTCTTTTAAACCTTTAATACCGTCCCAATTTATTTGTATACCGGCTGCTACAATAAGAATTTCATACTCAAGCAGCAGTCCATCATCTAAAAGTAGCTTATTTTCATCCGGAAACAACTTAATAACACTTTTAGGGATCCATGTTGCCCCTTTTGGAATAAGCAATTCTTGATCACGCATCGTAATTTCCTTTGAAACAATTCCTCCCCCCACTAAACTCCATAGTGGTTGAAAATAATGTTTTTTTGACGGATCAATAATTGCAATACTTTCTTTCAATAGGGGTACATTTCGTAACAAATGTGCAGTAGAAGATATTCCAGCAGTCCCAGCACCAATTACAATAATTTTATAACTATCTCTGGTCTTCATTATCCTCTTCCTATCTAAAATTGATTTTTAAAATAACTATTTAATAGCCTTATTTTCATCGTAATAACATTATTATAATTTAAAAACACCATGTATTTATTTGATTAAAATGAAAATTTTGTTAATTCAACTGTCAATATTACTTTATGCGTAAATCCCCTATGTTACTTCCATCTTTTATATTTCTCAATGCTAGTCTTCTTCCTATCTTACTTTAATTACAATTTCTCTCTACGCTCAAATCTATCTTTATCTCTTTTTTCCAAGAAAGCGCTTCTTCTAGGCCTTCTTCACCATTCACTTCATAGCTTATTTTCCAAGCTCTAATCGTTCCAGAATTAACAGAAAACTTTTCCGTAATGTCAGCTATTGAATGACAACCATCTTTATAAAGAGCTAGAATCGCCAATTTTTCAGTTTTAATAAATAAAATTCTTAGCCTATAGTAGCCAAATTAAATTATTTTACACCGACCTGATTCCAAGCATTTTCTATGGCTTTATAAGTTACACTATCATAGCCATCATAATCAGCCGCAGATTGTAATAAAGCAGTACGAGCTTGTTTAAAATCGCTAGTTGGAGTCAAATATGTTGTTAATACACGATAATAGATTTTTTCTGCCTTTTCTTCACCAATGGAATTAATTGTAAAATATAAAACCTTATTTGGAATACCACTATTAATATGCACTCCACCATTATCTCCTTCTTCAGTTTCTGGAAGATATTGATAGTTTTTCATATGGGCAGGTTGTCCCTATTCCTCAGGATTTGATAAGCTTCGTAGTGCGTCCCCAGAAACACCAGGTGTAAATACAGCATCTCCTACATCCCAATTGGTAGGATCAACAAAATAGCCAAAGACATCAGAGAAAGATTCATTTAATGCACCTGATTGATTTACGTAACGAAGATCAGCAGAATACTCTGTAACAGCATGAGTTAATTCATGTGCCACAACATCAAGAGAACCAGAAAGTGTAATAAATCTGCGACCATTTCCATCCCCATATATCATTTGCTGGCCATTCCAAAATGCATTATTTACGTTAACTCCATAATTCACAGCGGAGCGAATCGTTTTACCTTTCCCATCAATACTATTACGATTATGGACATTTTTATAATAATCATAGACTTTTCCTGCATGATAATGGGCATCAACTGCTGGCCCTTGATCTTTATTTGTCCAAGCATTATCATCATCAAATAGACGGTAATTTATTGGATAATCTTTATCGCTATGATTTACTGTAAATGTTTCAATATAGCCACCATTCATAGGCTTTGTTGTGTCTTTTAAGTAGTATTTTCCCTTTACACTACTAAAAGTTGTATTTAATTCTTTGTTATCACCTAGTACCCCATATCCATAACCTTTATGAGCACTATCTGCATCTGTAACTGCATTATATGAATCTACAATTGTCCCATCTTCCGCATTAACATAGATGTGCCAGTTAGCACCATCAGGTTTAATAAATTGTAGTTTCACTTTAAATGTTAAATGGTAAGTTCCATCTTTTTCATATACAACTAAATCTGCTTTTTCATTAGTAGACTCTAAGTTTTCTTTTATTTGATCTAATGCATTTCCATCCATTTTTACTAGCGTATCACTTTTTGTAAGTTTAATATGTTTCCAAGCATTTGAAAGTGCTGTTTCCTTTGTAATCTTTGCTTTTGTATTACCCTTTAATCTTTCCTCTGCAGCTGGATGGACATCTCCATTGGTCGTTGTTACTCTACCCTCTTTATCTGTATGTACAATAAATTGTGCACTATCAACGGTTATTTTATTTATAGATCGTGTATAAACATAGTGTTTCATACCTAAATCATCTGATTTCACTTCTTTAAGTGTTAAATCTTTTTGTGGATTTATTTTAAATAATTCTTTATTTTCTTCAAGAAACTCTTTTACCGCTTTTTGAGTCTCTACCTTTTTATCAGATAAGTCACCTGAAAGAAATGATGGGCTTCCCTGTTCCTCATTCCAATTTTTTTGTAGTACCTCCATTTTATCCATTGCTTCTTGTTGGGAAACTTGCTCTTCTGCAAACGCAGTTGAAAATGGTGCACCTAACATTGTTCCTGCAGCAAGCAATGTAATAACTGTTTTTTTATTCGTTTTCCCCCTTCAATATGAGTGATATAAGAGATATAATTGCAAAATTTAATATACAATTATTTCCGGATTTTTTGTATAAATATTAAGATATGAATTCCTTCTAGAGGTACCTTCACATGCCCATCACCCTAAAATTTTGAAAGTACCCCCAAATAAAAAATTTACTTTTCTACAGTTATTTATTTATGAGGATTAAGCCCATTTTTTACATCTTGCGAGTAATTATTTAATCGCTGTCGTACTGCTGTTTGAATATAAGTAAAATAAGTTCCATTCATCCAAAAAACACCCCTGATTTCCTATGAATAATGGAAATCAGGGGTGTTTATCGGTATATAAACCTTTAAAATTATTAATGAGTCTTCTTTTAAATAGATAAACGGTTAAACAGATAAAAAAACTTCCACTGTTATATTATCCCTTATTTCTTAAATATAGGTGCTATTTTATCAATGCGATTTGTCCAAATTCCACCTGTATAATCGTTAGGAAGGCGTTTTATATCTTCAGATGAGTCAAATCCACTTGAAAACCCAAACCCATTTCCTTCTAAAATGATAACTCGAGTATCTGCTTTATCCATTCGATAAATTAAACTTGTATAATGTTAGCGTGATAGGCATAGAGCACCACCCACATTTTAATTATTTTATAGACCAAGCAATTCTCAAAAAATGATAGCACAATTTTAATTATGATTTTGATTTTAATAATACGTTCTGAGACACTACTCTTCTTCTAAAATAGCGTAATAATATTCATCCCACCATTCATTTCCATGAGGGATACACTTCTTGAAATAGCCTTCTCTCCTCATTCCAATTTTCTCCATCACTCGATATGATGGGGTATTTTCTGGCTGACATGTAGCTATAATTCTATGTAATTTCATTTCCTTAAACCCATATTTCAATGTAGCTTGTGCTGCTTCAGAAGCATATCCTTTATTGAAATATTTAGGATTGAATACCCACCCAATCTCATAAGTATGTTCACCAAAATATTTATGAAAAACAATATGACCAATCAGGATATTTTCACCTATTAGTATCACAGGAAAGTTCTTAGCATTTTCACCCATATTTTTATTTACAAAGTTTCTTGTATCTTCTTCAGTAAAAACCCCTTCAGGTATGTATTTCATAACATCGCTATCTGATGTATACTCATGAACAGCTTCCCAATCCTTGAATTCAAATTTTCGTATTAGTAATCTTTCTGCTTTTATAAACATTTACTTTTCTCCCCTCAAAAACTCGTTACTTTATTTCAGATTCACATTTAATCCTTAAAAAAAGAACTTGCAGGAATCTCTACAAGTTTTTTTATATCACGTGAATATATGGGACAAACAAACTATCTTACCGATTCATCATAGAAACTACAGGGGTAGTACTTTGACAACTATATTATATAACAAATCTTAACATCCGCAGATTTTATTTTTGAAAATTATGTTAATTAAGAACAAAATTATCCTTTCCCTTAATTATTCTAACTTTTATTCACTTAAATAAGCGTGTAGTTCAAAACAAATCTAATAATGAGAATATGGATAATAAATTTACTCTCAAAAACAGAAACTTAACTGCATACCTTCTGAAAGTAAACATAAGAAAAACGTTCTACTCCATATGAGTAGAACGTCTTCTCACTTTAATTCATATATTTTTTGGGACTTATTTATTTTGTGTCGTATTTAAAAAATTAATAAATTCATCTTCATTTACAGGCTTACTGTAGTAATAACCTTGAATTAGATAACATGCATTTTGTTGTAACACTGTTAATTGCTCCTTCGTTTCTACCCCTTCTGCTATTACTTTCATATTTAAAGTATGGGCTAACGAAATAATTGTTTGAATAATTTCATCTCCATCATTTGAAGTTCCAATTCTATTCACAAATTCTCTTGGAATTTTCAAAGTATCAATTGGATACAAGGGTAGATACGCTAATGAAGAATATCCTGTACCAAAATCATCAATTGATAAATGTACACCATATGATTTCAAGGCTTTTAACTTCGATAAAGTTTCTTTCTCATCTACCATGGCAATTCGCTCTGTTAATTCCAAATCAATCAAGTTAGCTGGTACTCCTATTTCTTCTATGGTAGAAATAATCTTTTGAATAAAATCTTTCTGTTCAAACTCTATAGCTGATAAATTTATCCCCATCTTTAGATTTGAAAAGCCCGCAGAATGCCATTCTTTCAGTTGTCGACACGCTTTCTGTAACGTCCACTTCCCAATTGAAATAATCTGCGACGTTTCTTCTGCTATAGGTATAAACTCAAAAGGAGAAATCAGCCCAAGCTCTGGATGTTGCCAACGTATTAAAGCCTCTGCACCAATAACCTTACCTGCCTTACTATCAATTTGTGGTTGATACAATAAAAACAATTCATTATTTTCAATTGCATTTGGTAAATCTTGTTCTAATCGTAATCGACGAGTTACTTTTTGAGATAATGCCTCGTCATACATACAAACAGCATTGTTACCTTTTTCCTTTGCACTATACATAGCGATATCAGCGTGTTGTAAAAGTGTAGTAGTATTTATTCCTCCAAACGGATACACTGCTATTCCTATACTAAGAGATAAGTAAAAACTATGATGATTTACTACAAATGGTTCATCAGTTATACGAAATAGATTTTTACACAAATCCAATAGCTGTTGTTCCGTGTGGTTATGGACAATGATTGCAAACTCATCTCCACCTATTCTTGCTAGAGGAATAGGCGGTGACAGACATGTCCTAAAACGTTTAGCAACTTCTTTTAAAACCCTGTCACCAATCGAATGACCCAGTGTATCATTAATAGTCTTAAAACGGTTTAAATCTATATACAAGAGGCCAAACTTATCCTTTGTTTTTTGTGCACGCTTAATGGATCTATCTAATTCTTGTTGAAAGAATATACGATTTCCAATCTCCGTCACCGTATCATGGAATGCAAGATAATTTATCTCTTCCTGTTGTTGTTTCATCCTCGTTATGTCTTTTACCATTACATAGCTCCCAAAGGCTTGTCCTTCTATCATAATAGGAACTATAGTGACATACCAAAAAAGTATATCCTTCTCATTGTTATTTTTCACACGTAACTGTAACGAAGATGAACTACATCGTTTCCCTTTCTTTATAGCCGATTCCAATTCAGATTTATCTTCATCTAAAAAAATAGAGAAGCACTTTTTCCCTATTAATGCAGCACTGTCTTTCCCTAATAATATACTTCCAGACTGGTTTATATTTAAAACGGTACCATTTGAATCAATCGTTAAAATAGGATCTGGATGGTACTCATATAAGGACTTAAACCTCTCTTGATTTTTCACCAAATCATTAGATTTTTTTATTAAATCCGCTGTTCTTTGAGATACTTTTTGCTCTAATTGATTATTAAACACTTTTAATGTTTCAGTTAAATCTTTGTTTTGCATTCGTACAATTGTATGACGAATCAGTACAAATACAAAGGCAATACAATTGCCCGTAATCAGTGTAGCTGAAGAAGTTTGCTCTTTTAAAGTAAAACCAATTAAGATTGCAACTGCAAGATAAGGAAATATGACAAGAAGTTTCTTTCCAAATGTCGGATTAATAATAAAATAATTTCTTCTAGAAGATGCACTCCTTGGGATAGTAGCGGCAATGGCAATAAATAATAGAAAAACTCTATACAAACACCTTAATAATATGAGTGAACGATGTGATAAATCATCTTGTAAATAGAAATATAAATAGTCCGTAATAGACAATCCAGTTAATACTAAGATGAAAATAAACAATTTACTTTTCGCATTAAAAATTGCTGGTCGAAAGATAAGGCTAACTCCTAGTAAAAGAAGCAATAGATCTATAATCGGGAAAATAAATGAAAGAAAAACATCTCCAATTGATAAGAATAAAATATTTGCAGAAGGTTTATTAAATAGGTACCACTCTAAGGTGAAAATAGCAGTAACAACAATACATAAATCACAAATCAAATACGCTTTCTCCCATTTGTTACATTCCATCATGATTTTATAAAAGAACGCAAAGAGAAAGAAGAATAAGAAAAACAACAAAAATACATCAGAGATATTAAAATTTTGTATTGGTAATTCTATATTAAGTACTTGAAAAGCAGATATAAAATTTCCTATCAAGAAACACCCTATTGCAATAGTAATACAAGCCCAAAACAATCCTAACTTAACTTTTCTGGATACTATAGAATAGAGTAATGAAATAAGTACAATAGTTTCAACAACTAAAGATGAGAGTCGTATATTAAAATCTGATACAAAATACTGATTCGGAAAAACAAATAAAAATATAAAGCAAAAGCTTAAATAAGCTATTAGAGCCAATATCAATACATAAAATTGCACATGTGAATGTTTACTCAATATATTCACCTTCTTAAGTCTTTCATCATTTTTTATTAAATTTGTTTCTAATTATTATTTCTATTATGACCATTTCAAAAGATTTCTTTCAAAATAAAGCAACCTCAAATTACACCTGTTAATATTCAACAATTATAGAACAGGAATTATAAAAATGTTTCTAACCGTATGAAACGAAAGGAATTTTCTGTCGGAAAATGATAAATCACCATATTTCTCTGCATCCTTTTTCTCATAAAAAGCCACAAATATTTCTAGTACTCTAGCATGCTTCCAAATGGATTGGACAATGCTAAAATGCTAACATCATGATTCCAAAATTAATAAAATACAGAAAGGCTTATACTGAGTAGATACATTAAATATTATCAACAAAAAAAGTTTTTATATCTCTATAAAAAAATTTCACGAAATTAAGTGTATGTATAGACTTTCCAGTCAAAAGAATATAAACAGGACAATCATTATATAAACATGTATCTCTGAGAAATTATATAAATGTAACATATACCCAATTGATGGAGCAATTATAGTTACTTATAGGAATGAGTGTCCACGACAGAAATATGACATTTTTGCAAGCAGCTAATAAAAATGAAACAGAAGATAATGTTTTAAAGTAACTAATTCAAAAAAGCCTTGCAACATATTACAAGACTTTTTGAATTGGTATATACATTTCACCAAATGATTTCCATTATCAATCATAATGTAATCATTATAGTTACAACTTTTAAAGAACGTCAACAAAAAGATTATTACACTTTTGTAAGGTAATAAGGTTAATAATATAGCAAGTAACTTTTACACGAAGTAAATTTTTTTATGTTTATAATAAGCTAAAAATGATAATAATCCACCTATCTGGTTGATTGTACTGTTTATTAGCGAATCGTATCATTTATTATAATTCCTATATTTTTACTAATTTGCTAACTTACAGGAAAGAAAATAGCCAATATTTAGAGATAAATTAAAACAAACATTTCCGTTTGCATGGCAACTTATTAATCTTTATGGCAATTTAAGTTTAATAAACAACAAAAGTTTGTTGACATGGATGCATTTATTCAAGAATTACTGCAATCAAAGTTACTATCTAAAATACAGTAAATAGTATATACGAAGTACTTCGTTAGAAATTTTAAGAGCGTACTTCTTATTCGCCTTTTTCAGGGGATGTACAAAAATACCCTACATATAAATCTAAATTATTTAATCTAGAGAGCCCTCTCATTACATAGGATTAAAAACAAATTTATTTATCCTTATAGTTATTATAATGATTAATTATTCACCTTATATAATAATTACTTACTATGTTATTAACATGGTTATCTTACAAAAATGTAATTCTTTTTTAATTGACACTCATATATATAAGTAACTATACTGGTTACACAAGCTTGGTAAATATATCAAATAGCCCCTTATTATAAGTGTATGCCTATAGATTTTTTTCGAAATAATAATTTAAATTAACTAATTATTATTCACCTGTAATATAGCGAAATTGCCAACCTACTCTATTATTTAAACTAATTCATATTACTTATAAGATTCACTATAAATGATTGATTTACCAAGCTATAATATTTTTTAGGAGTGTTACATTTTGAAATACAAATTAATTGCTACAGGAATTCTTGCTGGAAGTCTACTATCCTACTCATCTAGTGCATTTGCAAATACTCATAAATTTCCAGATGTCCCAAATTGGGCAAGCCCTTCTGTAAATTACCTAGTTGAAAAAGGCGCATTACACGGAAAACCCGATGGTACTTTTGCTCCTGCTGAAACAATTGACCGCGGTTCAGCTGCCAAAATAATGGCTATAATGCTTGGATTAGAAATTAATAAGAATGCTAAACCATCTTTCCGAGATGCTCAAAACCACTGGGCAGCACCTTACATTGCAGCTGTTGAAAAAGCAGGTGTTATTAAAGGAGATGGAAATGGTAACTTCCTTCCAACAGGTTTGATTAATCGTGCATCCATGGCTTCAATGGTGGCAAATGCTTATAAATTAGAAAATAAAGTTACTAAAAATAGTGTAACTACATTTGAGGATTTAAAAGGGCATTGGGGAGAAAGATATGCAAATATTTTAATACAAACAGAAATTTCTAAGGGCACTGAAGACGGAAATAGCTGGTCCCCTAATAGAGCGATTACCCGTGCAGAAGCTGCACAATTTATTGCAAAATCTGATCAAATCCACAAACAAACAAAAGTAGAAGAAAATGCTGTAGTTGGTGTAATAAATGATGCAGACCCTTATTATGTGACTGTTGCATATAAAGATGCTAATGGAAATAGTCAAGAAGTGACTATAGACTTCCCAAATGGTAGTAACTCTAACCTTAAAAAAGGTGACAAAGTTAAAGTTGCTAACAAAAATCAATGGAAACATCAAAAAATCTATGGACAAACTGTATTTTACACTGATGTGAATTCTATTTCTAAAGTAAATGACGAATCTAACAAACAACAAGAAAACCATGTAATTGGGGTAATAAATGATGCAGATCCTTATTATGTGACTGTTGCATATAAAGATGCTAATGGAAATAATCAAGAAGTGACTATAGACTTCCCGAATGGTAGTAACTCTAACTTTAAAAACGGTGACAAAGTTAAAGTTGCTAACAAAGATCAATGGAAACATCAAAAAATCTATGGACAAACTGTATTTTACACTGATGTAAGTTCTATTTCTAAAATAAACGAAGAATCTAACAAACAACAAGAAAACCATGTAATGAGTAAAGATAAAGAACAAAAACTCTTAGCACAACTAAAAAAACGTTCTGGTACAGTGACAAAAAAATCCGAAGATAGCTTAGAAATTTCAAGTGAAAATCAAACCATTCGTGCCCATGTTAATCCAAAAGTATTACCAAACATTCAGATAGGCGATACAGTAAATGTTTATGCTCAAGCATTTGAAATGGCCCCTATTCTTCTAATGGACTTACCTTACGAGGCAAGAAACGCGATTATTCAAAAAGGAAATGAACAAAATATTTTAGAGAATCAATACAAAAAAATCAAAGGAAATGTTACAGGGAAATCTGATAATTCAATCTTAGTTTCAAGTAACAACATAACTTATGAAGTTGAAACTTCAACCGAAGTATTACAAGATATTGTAATCGGTGATACGGTGAACGTTTATGCTGCATCTTTTGAGTTTAGCCCTATTTTACTTGCTGGTGTTCCTGTGAAAGCTATTTCTCCTATTGTTGAAAAAACAAACTAATGTTCAACATTCTTTGAACTACCCCCACTTTCACTTCGTTTAGAAGTGGGGGATTCCTAAGTAAAGAGTTCTATCGAACTCTAATTGATTAGGCTAACCCCGCAGTCCTTGCGGTTAGAAGCCTTATCGCTTCATTCTTTAGATTGATACTTGCGTTAATATCTCTATCATGGTGTGTAAGACAAGAAGGGCAGTCCCATTTACGTAAGTTTAGATTTTTAACGTCTTTGTTTTGATATCCACAACAAGAACATAATTGGCTTGAAGCAAATGTTTTCGATACGACAATGATTTGTTTGCCGTACCATTTTGCCTTATATTCCAACATAGTTCGAAACTGAGACCATGATACCTCACTAATTGCTTTTGCTAACTTATGATTCTTTAACATATTCGATACTTGCAAATCCTCTATACCAATAACATCGTGGTTTTTGATGATTTCAGTCGAGATTTTGCCCAAGTAATCTTTTCTAGCGTTTGTCATGTATTCATGGATTCTAGCTACCTTTACCCGCTGTTTATTCCAGCGAGAAGATCCTTTTATTCTTCTAGAAAGAACACGCTGCGCCTTCGCCAACTTCTCTTCTAATGACCGAAAAAACTTCGGATTTTTATAGGTTGTTCCATCTGACAAAATGACGAAATCTTTTAGTCCTACATCTATTCCAATGTAAGAATGTGTTTTCGGAAGTTCTTGTACTTCTGTTTCAACTAACAATGACACAAAATATCTACCAGAAGGGTTCCGTCTAACTGTAGCATTTACAATACGTCCCTTTACTTCACGACTTTTGGCAAATCGAACAAGTCCTAGTTTTGGCAATTTAATTTTGTTTTCTATAACAGCAATGTTTTCATTTGTTTGTTTTGTGGTATAAGATTGCACGTTGTTTTTCTTAGATTTAAAGCGCGGGGCGCTGTTTTGTTTTTTGAAAAAACGTGTATAGGCATCCGCAAGGTTGCGAACAGACGACTGAATCGCAATACTATCCACTTCTTTTAGCCAAACAAACTCTTTCTTCATGGCAGGTAGTTTGGCAGAGCATGTACCATAGGTCAAGCCTTTTCCAGTCTCTTTGTATGCATGATCCCATAAGGATAGGAAATGATTGAATACAAAGCGAGAACAACCAATCGTTTTGTTGATTAGAATTGCTTGTACTTTATTTGGATAGATACGAAACTTATAGGCTTTATTAATCATCATTTAATTCACCTCCTTTTGGATATATGTCTATTGTACAACAAACATACATTCGATAGATAGTGTAATAACAGTTTGTTTATGTCGAACAATTAAGATGGCTTCCTGCCCTCCCTTGTCCGAAGCCAATTCATCTCCCACCTACTCACTTCGCGTTCCTTGAGGAAGGAGTCTTCTTGGCTAAAATGATAAAATGCAAAACCTTTTGACTACGCCAAACAGAAATTCATCTCCCACCTACCGTTGGTCTACGCCCTGCACACGCTTGAGGAAAGAGAATTCTTTCGGGGAATTCGTTAAAAAAATCAAATTTTATTACTCAAGGCACCTTCGAACTTTAGAAGGAACAAAAAAAGAAGAGGGATTTCCTCCCTCTTCACCAATAAAATCAAACATATTTACAATTAAGGAAGGGTATACATTCATCAGGGGATGAATGTAATAATAATATTTCACCTAGTGAATTATAACACAAATCCACTTCCATTAAAGGATAATGTTAACATTTATGGATTATATGTGACAGAACTGCTAAACATCTTAATATTAAAAGGTTTTATATGATAGAACTAGAAAATTGCTAGTGTAGGGATAAAATATAAGGGGGATATGTATTATGTTTACAAAAAAACAAAAATTAGTAACAACCGTAACAGCTTTAACATTAGGATGTGGATTTACTTTCGGATTAACACCGGCATTTGCAGATTCTAATCAGACGTCTGTAAGCACTGCACCTATTTATTCTATTCATAAACAAGAACAAGATCCTTTTACTGGATATGTCATTTCAGTAGAAAATAATTATTTAGTGGTTGCTTCTACATCTACAAAAGATGAAGCACTAGCTTACCAAAATGATTGGTGGGAGTTAGTAAATCAAAATAAGATTTTAAGGGTTCCTATTTCAGATGGTGAAAATTACACTATAGGTGAACAGTTAAATGTTTATGCTGCTGCATGGACCAAATCTTTACCACCAATTGCTGTAATGCCTAAAATTGAAAAAGTAATTCAATAGATTATGCTAAAAATAACAGGGCATTATTCTAATTAGAATGATGCCCTGTTATTTAGTAAAAAACCGAATACGTAATCTTTATATTCTTTTTCGTTGCTTTCTGATTTCCATCATATATTAACCTAATACTTATCATTCTGCACCTGACGCAAGATCCTACCTCTCAAATTACTGTAAAGATATTACTCGCCATCTTTCATCTCTAAAATAGTAGTATCGTTTACAATCCCATGGCATACCCTTTAAGAGTATTAAGAAATACCTTGTTTCATACCCCTATCTTTTACACTCTTACTGCTATCGCTAGCAAATTTAATTCTTTAATTCTATTTTCACAGATTCATATATTCTTCTAAAGTCAGTTTTTTCTTATATATACTTTCAGCAATATCTCCTACATAGCGAATATGCCACGGTTCATAAGCATATCCAGTAATACTCTCTTTACCTTTTGGATAACGAATAATAAAACCTGCACGATGCGCATTTTCTTTCAGCCATTTTCCTTCTTTCGTATTCGCAAAAGTTAGCTCTAGCTCATTATTTGCACTTTTAGAAGAAACATCCATCGTTAATCCCGTTTGATGTTCACTATGTCCAGGCTTTGCAGAGAAGCGATCCGTATGCTCTTGCCCATTCTTTTTAACATTGTTGGCATACAGGCCTTTTTGATACTCATAGGAACGAAATCCTGACACAGCATTCAACTGTATACCATCTTGCTTAGCTAAAAAGAATAGTTTTTCTAACGCTGCCGCTGCCTCTTTACGAAGGTGACTCTTTTCTACCGTCCCACTATATGAGAAGGGTACATTTGGTACAACTAAATCCTCTGGCTTATAGTTTTCGGGTAAACCATATTCCTTATTTACTACAGCCTGTATACTAGCAAAGGAGCTTGCTATCTTACTTGAAGTCCCATTTTGCTTTCTATTTTTTTCATTATTTATGGAGTTTTCACTAGTTTCATGGTTTGTCTTATATGGTTCTTTACCAATAGATATATTGGTGTAAATGATAAAAATACCTAACATTACTACTATACAAGTTAAGGTTCCTACTAATTTAAATCTCATCATTCATTTCCTTCCTGCAACTCCTACTGTTACTCGTTCATCATACTTCAACCATATCAAATCCATATTAATTCCCTGTGAACTTTTCTTCATAACGTATTTCTTAATAGATTGATAGTATATCTTCCTGTTCTTTTTACACCCTTAAAATATCAGTTCTATTCATACATGTAGAAAAATAATCTAAAAATTTTTATAATAAGATAAGAAGTGTAGCATTCTATTATAGAAAGTTCTTGGTATAATGCTAGGTATTGATGTAAAAAAAACAAAAGAAGAGTTAATTATTTCATGGCAATTGGCGGAGGTTACGATCCCATTACGTGATGTGCTTGAGGTTACCGAAGATGCTACCTATGCTGGAGTTGAAGAACCAACTGCAATCCGTATTGGAACAGCATATGGGACAACTGACCGTATATTAATTAGAACTGTAAAACAAAATTATGTATTATTTACTACAAACAAAGTGTCGATTTTAAAAGCTATTCTTGCTTAAATATGGTCATATAAATAGACTCCAACAAAGTTCGAATAAAGCAAAGGAGAGAAGTCATAGAATAGACTCCTCTCCTTTATTTAATTGAAATGAATATTATAATCCATACTCATTTCAGTATAGCTTTTACAACATAAGAACGTCTTACTTTTTTGATTCTGATATTACTAATCAAATTAAGACCAAATCCACACATTATCATTCTTTTGAGTGCTATTGTTTACCTCATGCACTTTTTTGATGTGATCCACTGTGTTGTAATTAATAGAAATGCCGCCCCAGCCTACATACTTCGTATCTATTTTCACTTTCTCACCTGTTTTAAATACTTGTCCCTTTGTTAAGAACACGTCAATAACGTCTTTCTCACCATTTTGTGATGGATACTCAACTACGACATATTTAGTAGCACTGTCTTCCATCGCACCTACTTCTGATACTTCACCTCATATACAAAATAATTTAAATCATCTTTTGGTAGAAAATAACGAAGTAACAAATTTGAAATTAAGACTAAGTGAAGCAATTGCTGTGAATGGGAATGTAGATTCTTTTGAAGTTACCAATAACAAAGTGCATGATAACAACATTGGAATTGTTCTTATTGGACATGAAAACATATCTCCAGTAACAGCTTTAGATCAAGTGCGGAACGGAATTGTTCATTACAATTCATCTTTCAATAATACTAGTTATAATGAGTATTCAGCTGATGGTATTTACGTGGATGGTGAGAAGGAAATTATCATAGAGCAAAATCAGAACTATGAAAATGACCTTGGTATCGAAGTAGCATTTGTGAATGTTTTGTGGATGAATTACTCTTCTTTCAAATAAAAGTATTTGACCCACAAAATATATAACCCTTAATACGTTGTGCGTCGAGGGTTTGTGGCTCTTAATATAGAAATATATATTAATTGCGTTGCCATTTGTGAACTTATGTACGGAATATATACGGTCCACCCTCGCCTCTTAAAGAATCATACTTAGATACTTTTTCTTACTCGATATAAAATACCCTCCTTACTAGCTTTATCTTGTTCTAGATACTGCTAATTCTTTTTCTAATTGTTCTGCATCACACTTCTAGAATAAATTCATATCTTTTACCCGTTTCAATGAAATAATCCGTCCATCTTTAACTAATACATTTAATCTAGAACGATTTATTTTAATAACTTCCATTGCTTCCGAAGTTATTAAAATAAAACACATTATATATAGAATCACATCTAATTAACCTTAATCCAGATATAGTCATCCTCATATTTAACATTTAACTTTAATCGAATCCCCTTCATATAAACCTCTAATTGTTTTATAAGATCCTCATCATCAGGGGTATCATATCTATCTACATCTAAATATAACTTAAATATATTTCCCTTCGTTAGCTCAAACTCCCATTTTAGAAAGTTATGTAACATATTTTCTTTATTCATATAATTGTTTGCTTCCATATAATCTAGTAATTCATATAAATTATAGTATACTAAGCTACTTGGTCTAAGACCTTCACATCTTGGGCAAAATTCTCTAAATCTGTCTTGTAATTGCATAATCATTTCTGTTCCACATTGATTACAGTTATACATATAGCAACCTCCTTTACTAGATAACTCAATTTCTCTTCCATATTCCCTCTCCTTGAAATTATAAATTATACTATCCTGTTTAACGAATATTATCCTTACGCAACTTAAAGTATAATTTATTCTCCAGGTGAATTTCTATCTTTGTTTTTTATTTTAATCCAAATATCAATACCCTTTTTGAGGTTTAGGTTACTGTGATGTATAATTATTAAAAATCCTAAGGAGTTATATATATGGTTAATATAAAAGTAATTGCTGAGGTTTTGAGGATAGGGTTACAAATTGGTTTATTTTCAAAAACTGAAGTAATCGAGTGGGCTGATTATACAATTGAAACATTAGATAGTCCTTCTATAGAGATTATAGAAGTTTCTTTATCCAGTAATGATACGTTAGTTGATATTGTATCTAGATTAAAGAACATAAAAGGAACGTATGATCAAAAATTACCTGTAAAAATTATACTGGGACTGTTATGGGATAAATTTATTCTAAATGAAGAAAATGTATTGAAAATAAAACCATATATATAATTTGATACATAATAATTGCTGTGAGGAATTCAATTATATAGATGAACAGCTATATAATTTTAATGAGGAAATTAATTTAGCTGCAGATAATATATATGGAAATCTAGAAGATATTAGTCAAGAATTAAAAAGCTTTTTATCTCCTTATAAAGACTTTAGTAAATACTTTAGTTTTTGGGAAACTTCAAAAATATTAAATTGATGGAAATAGATCATTTAGAAATAGATTCTCCTAAAATGGTAGTTTTACTAGTACAGGATATCAAGAAAGATAAAGGAGAGTTTACATGAAAGATAAATACATACAATATGAAGAATTAGGTTATTTTTTAGCAGGAACTTTTTATCAAGATATTGAATCACTCGAATTTGCCATAAACGAATTTATCACTGGAGTTACTAATATATGTTTAGTGAATACTCTTGAAGACATTACAGCATTCCTACAAAGTGATTTATCTGTTCATGAAAAAGAAGAATTCATCATATATAATACCGAAATTTACTTTCCTGCTTTAAACCTTACTCCTATAGAATGGCTAGAACAAATAATTGAACTCTTAAAAAGAGCATTAAAAAATAAATAGTAAGACCGATTTTCAACCGCCCTTTACAGGTGATCTTTCGCTTTTTCTACTTCACATATACAAAAGATTCATTTGTCGTAACATCATATATCCCCCCCTTTTCATTCATGATTTTTTACTTCTTTTCTCTCCCTTGCCAATGAATATAGTTTATAATTGAGCGCCTCTCAAAGCTGTTTTTCTTCCAGATTACGAGAAAAATCCCCTCAAGGTATCTCAAAAGCAGGACCATTGTTTAATATTCCTATACCCTCCAACATACATCAAAATACATCGTAAACTATATTTAACGATGTATTTTAAAAAGGAAATCTTCATTAGTTTTCTCACCCATATATTTGTGAGGAGCTTTACCACTTACGATAAACTCCTCAATTTTATAACAGTTCTATTAATTGTATACTATACGTTTTTGTCACTTTACCCATAAGCTGGCCATTAGTTTATGCGAAATTTTATACATATGGAGTAAAGGAAATAAAGAAAATGATTGCTTTTAACTACTGATATAAAAGAATGAATAAGAAACTGCATACGTAGGTGAATAGGATGTTTCACGAATATTAATTAGTCGGGGATTGTTGATAAGGAGAACTTCTGATATTGAGACGTTATGTTAACCAATCATGTATAGAATATACACTACTTTTTTAGTAATGATGGAGTAATCAGTAAAATAAGAAATGGTATAATCATTTCTAATAAATTTCTTTTTTAGGTAAGGTGGTTCATTTGAAGATTAGAAAAGTAAGTAAACAGGATATAGAAAGTGTAGCAAAGGTCTATGTTGATGGATGGAAAACTACGTATCGGGGATTAGTGCCAGATCAATATCTCGATAAATTATCATACGAAGAGGCTGAAAAACGCTGGAATCAGTTTTTGGATAAAGAGAATGAGTCTTTTATATATGTTGCCATGAATGATAAAGGAAAAATTGTAGGCTTTGCATCAGGAAGAAGCATTGAGGAGAAACATTTTACTGGTGAATTATATGCACTATATCTTTTACAGGATTGTAGAGGTTTCGGTGTAGGCAGACAACTTCTTTCAACTGTTGCTCGTCACTTTAAGGAAAGCGGTATACATTCTATGTTGGTATGGGTCATGGAGCAAAATAAGTCTGGACTTGGTTTTTATAAACGAATGAGTGGAAAGGAATATATTCGCAGAACCAGCACGTTTGGAGAAACAGTAGTAGATGATGTAGCTTATGGTTGGAATGACATTTCGGCGTTGTACGATACAGAACTAAATAAAACAAATTGACTTCCAATAACGAATTTTACATCAACTAGCATCTCTTACGAGGGGCTAGTTGTTATTTTTGTTATATACATATTAGAAGCATAAGTTGGCCAAGTTGATCAAAACGGCCATCTTATGCTTCTTGTTACAGTTTTAAACATAGAGTATACAAATTATTACACTTATTTTTCTTCTCCACTTGCTTGCATGGAATTAAAAGTCCAATTTAATTTTAATGAATCTCCTTGAAATATATTTTGCTCTGCATCATTATCTACAAATGTGAACATTACATAGAAAGTATCATCATCACCAGGAGCAAGTCCATTTCCTTCTCGGTCTACGACACCTTTTTGTACAAGATCAGGAATACTTCCATTTTGCGTAGCTACCTTTAATTCAGATAATGTAGTAGACCAAATTGGAACCTCATTTTTATCCAAATTCCACAAGAAATCTACACGGATATGATCACCAAAATCAGCATTTCCATTATCGCCTTTCGCATCAATTACACTGTAATCTGTCAGGAGTTTCACATCTCCTATTGCTAAGGTTCCTTTGTTAACTAATTGAAAACCGCGCTCCATTTCATCACCTGGTTTCAGATTGTCGACATTAATAACAACTTCAGGATTCACACTCAAATCTAAAGTACCCGCTGCAAACGTGTTTTGTGATACTTCCTTATCACTAAAATACGCATATGTTCCCCCACCAATTAAAGATAAGCCCAGCGCTGCAGTTATGACACCCATACCAAGTTTTTTCTTCATACCCATTTCACAAGTCCTCCTATTTTTAAAGTTCAAACTACAAACCTTATTTCCATCCCACAAACAATAATAATTAAACAACTACCTTGTCTCATAACGAAAGCAAACTAACTTTAAACTAGTTACTGCTTGTGCCTAAACAACTATTACTTTTAAAATGACCGGTAATATTACCATCAATCATTACCGGTCATTTGTTAGCCAATCTCATTTCATTTACTATTCATTGTCTGATTACTTTATTTACTCTAGAAGTTTGTCCACTTATTTTTTTGGTTCTAAACCGATAGATCGTAAGATTTTATCTAACGTCACTGGCCCTACATTTTCTTTCGGCTTCTGATTTTCTCTGGCATCTGGACCCTTTTTCAAGAAGTTTTTCTCAATAAAACGAATATCTGTTTCATCTATAACACCATCTTGATTTATATCTCCATCTTTTACAGATACTTTTCCTTTTCCATACGATAAAGCTGCTATTCTAGCATCTTGAATATCTACCATTTTATCGCCGTTTACATCACCTGCAAGGTTATCATCCATGTCAGCTCTAAAGTTTTGTCCCACTAATTCTCCATCCTGCATTTTCCCTATTTTTGTTGTTAATTTACTATTTAAATGACCTGGCATTTCTACGAAAATATCATATTCTTTATCACTTACTGGGACACTATGAATTTCAAATTGCCCGTTATCACCAATCGTTCCTGTATATTTCTTTCCATCCTTGCCAACTACGTACACTTTTGCTCCTAGTTTTGTATAGTCTTTCTTACCTAAATACCCCTCTTCATTCAAGAAAGCTTCCGGTCCAATATATCCTGTAACTGTTGAATGTTTCGAAACAATAGCAAAAGATTTATCTTTAAACGCAGGAATCTCAGTTCCTTCTGATGCACCAGCTTTTGTATAAGAGAACTTATCTACTCCAAATGCAGTTAAATCATTAAAATATTCATCGTTCGTCATCTCGAATGTAACATCTAAAAATGGTGTATCTCCATCTAATCCTTTAAATTCTTTTCCTTCCAATGATGCGCCAACTTTCACCTTGTTTTCCCAAGCTCCTTCTTCACTTATCTTCGGATCTTCTAATTTAAGGTTCAGTCCATGTTGTTTTACATATTCCGCAAATGCTGGATTTGGTTTCACATCTGTAAATTTAAATAGCTGCTTGTAATAAGGAATTTCAAATGTACCTGACATAAGCTGCTTTACATTATTAAGATTCAAAGTTAACGTAATTTTCTCTCCTAATTTGATTTTATCTTTGTCATAACTTGGAACAGCGTATTCTGTCCCTTCCTTTACAAAGACGTAATCTTTATATCCAGTTGCCATATTCCCTGCAGTTGCAAGATCATATCCAAATAATTTTAAATTTAACGGCTCATTTATTTCCTCTGGAAGTACTCCAAATTTAAAATCACCATTTGCTTGAATTGTATTCAGCCAACCTGATGGAAAGGCAGAATTTTGATAATATACAATTTGATTCGCTTTTTGATCATACTGCAAGCCTTTTGCCTTTAATGCATCTACTGTAGAATCATAAATGTTACCATGCACCCATAATGCACGTTGGCCGTCTTCTTCTTTAAACATGGAATCATTGACTTCGTGTATACCAGGTTGTACATCCTTAAATTTCATTTCAGGTATTACATTATCAATGATAATGCTATCGCCTTTTGTATACGCTTTTCCTTCTTTATCATATCCAACGAAGTTCAATTCGTAATCTCCATCAGGCAACATAACAGGCTTATCCGCAATTGGATGAGCTGGATCTCCTGTGAATGGAAGTACATACCCTCCCATACCAGAAAACATCATATATTCAAGATTCGGTGTTAGACTACTTGCATCAAGTGTACCAACGACTCCTAATGCCTTCCCTGTCTTTCGGTCCTTCACAACTGCATCAATAGTTTCAAGAGGACTATTTAGTTTAAATGTCAAAGGCGAACTTGGTCTCTCCATAAACGGATGGAATTTAGATGCATCTGTTGCCATTGCATCTCTCAGTAAATCTACAGACGCAATCCCTTTTTCTGTGAATTTAACTGCAAATGGTACTTGATATACTTCTTTTTCATTGTTTTTATTTGAAATATGAATATAGCCCTCATATCTACCAAATTCAGCGTTTTCTGGAATGATAATTTCAGGGCTAATTTCCTCTGATGTACTAGGAGCTACTTTAATAGAATCTGGTAAATTTAGCTTCACACCATTCTTCGCTGCATCTTGCACACCTACACTTGTAGGTGAAAACTCTACTTCTAATTTAAACTCTTTCCCATCAGTTTTACCGCTGTTCTTAATTAAGACTTTTCGACTATCTTTAATAGGCCCATTTTCAATTTGATTTTTATACCCAAACGCAATAGAACCTGTTTTTTCTTCAATTTCTACTTCTTCATCATCTACAACGTTTGATGTTTTATCGATAACCTCGATAGATGTATCTGCATGAACTGCACGATATGCATCAATTCGTCCAGAGCCCACCTCAAATACAGAACGCTCTTCTTTTAGGTCAACTGCGGTATTCATAAGTGCTTCTTTTACTTCAAATGGACTATAGTTTGGATGTTCTTGTAAAATAAGTGCCGCTACCCCTGCAGTATGAGGAGTTGCCATAGATGTACCTGACATACGTCCATACGCTACTGGATAATTTTCTCCATCTTTTGGATCATTAATATATTCAGGAACAGTTGAGAAAATAGACACACCTGGTGCTACAATATCCGGCTTAATATCATCTGTTTTAGTTGCAGGACCACGGGAGCTGAAATCAGCCAAGTGATCTCCCTCTGTTTTTATATTACTAAGTTCTCCAAACGCTAATGACACATCTCCTTGTACAGCTTTTACTTGTAATTTCTCACCATCTACTTTTGTTAAGCGGAACGATGGAATGGATGAATTACTTTCCCCAAGATAACTTGTAATTTCACCATCTACATTGTTGTATACGATTACCGCTTTTGCGCCTGCTTCCTTAGCATTTTTAATTTTTTCATCAAATGTAATCTCACCGCGTTGGATAAGAGCTAACTTCCCTTTCACATCTTTCCCTGTAAAATCACCTGATTTCCCAAGCCCTGCATATACAACCGATAAGGATTGCCCTTTCAAATCTTCAATCTTATCAGTAAAGCTTTTTCCAAGTAGCATCATCTTATCCACATGTACATCACCTACATCGGCGGAGAACGTTGGGATAGTCATTGCAGCGTCACTTGCTCCAACTGTAATTGGAAGTGCTGCTGCACTAGGTGATCCAATGGTACCTTCTCCCGGACCACTATTACCTGCTGCTACTACTGTAACAACACCAGCTAACATCGCATTGTTCACTGCAACAGAAGTAGGATATAAAGGATCATTAATAGACGCTCCTAGTGATAAATTGATAACATCCATATCGTCTTTCACTGCTTTATCAATCGCAGCAAGAATACCGCTTGTTTGTCCACTTCCATACGGACCTAGTACGCGATATGAATATAAATCTACATCTGGAGCAACGCCCTTCACTGCATAATCTACACTATTCTGTTTGTCTGCAGCAATTGTCCCAGCTACATGCGTACCATGGGATGTATAATATGCACTTCCATCATAAATCTCAGGGTATCCTCCAGAATTTTGCCAATCCTTATATGTTGTCTCCATTGGATCGGCATCATTATTAACAAAGTCCCATCCTTTTATTGAGTTCGGATCTATTTTGCTTGGATCTTCACCTTGCTTTGCACGATATCCCTTATATGCATCTTTCAAATCCGGGTGGTTGTAATCAATACCCGTGTCCAGTACACCTACCTTAATTCCTTTACCTGTTATTTTTTCATCATGCAGCTTGTCCACAGCAATTTGCGGTACACTATCTGCCATTTTCGGTTCAACAGCAGTCTTAGCTGTGTCTTTCGGCAAATCAATTTTAACCTCATGATCTTCCCATACGCGCTTAACGATACCAGTACGAACTAAGTCTTCAATCATATTCGCTGGTAAAGAAATCGCTACACCATTAAAAGCATTCTTATATTCTCTTGTTATTTTTGCAGATTTTACATTTGTCCCTTTCTCTTTATTCTTTTGAAGCTGTTCAAGCTCTGCTTTAAATCCTTTATGTGATGCCTCTACCTTTTGTTCCGCATTTGAAAGAGCTACCTTTTTCCCTTTAGCCGCTTGTTTTAATACCTCAATTTTGCTAGGTGCTTGCTTAAATTCTATAATCACATTCACATTATTAGGACTTGCTGTATTGATACCTGGCGAAATAACAAAGCCTGGTTTTGTATCTAACGTTTTTAAGGCATTACGTTGTTCCTTTGTAAGGCCTTTTAAGATAGCATTTGCATCATCAATTCCAGTTAAAGTAGATGTATTTACCTCTTCCGCTAGTACGTTATATGGAATCCCTTGAGACAATAACATTCCAACTGTTAACGTTCCAATAAGAACCTTTCCAAATTTCCCTCGTTTCATATTGCATCTCCCCATTATTAATATTATTTTTTGAAACAAATTGATTCTTAAATTCTCATGTAGCATTGGAAACTCTATTAATCTTAATCTTTTGTATCATGAAAGATTTCCAACACTACTACCATCCCCATACCACATATAGCTAACCACTCACTTTACTCTTTCTATCAGAGCCCCCCATCATTTATTCCCAATAAAAGATTTTCACAAAATGAATTATTAACAAGATTAAAATGTAATTCTATTTTTATTATTCCACATTTAGATTATTCTGAAAATTAAACAAAAGGAGTATCTTTTCCCTAAGGATTCTATGCCTACATAGTACAAAAGAACTACCTTGTCCTTTATTCTTTGTAATACAGAATAAAGCGACACGATAGTTCTTTGATAGATTTCTTATTTAATCTAGCGGAACCAATTGATTTCGTACTGCATAAATCACTGCTTGCGATCTACTTTTCACATTTAGTTTTTTAAAAATTTTATTGATGTGTATTTTAACTGTTTTATCACTAATATATAAAACTTCAGCAATTTCTTTATTACTAAGTCCTTTTACTAGTTCAAAGAGAATTTCCTTTTCACGTTCCGTCAGTTCATTTTCATTTGATTCTACTTTCATTTTTTGCTGATGATATGTAATTAATTTTTTAGTCATACGCGGATGAATAACTGAATCGCCTCGATATAACATTCGAATTGCTGCTACTACCTGCTCTGATGAGGAATCCTTCAATAAATAACCATCAGCACCGGCCTGAAGTGCATCCATTAAATACTCATCATGTTCATACATTGTAAACACAAGTACGCGGCAACTCGGATAAATTTTTTTCACTAACTCTGTAGCTTCAATCCCATTTTTCCCTGGCAAGTTAATATCCATCAAAATACAATCTGGTCCGCATTCTTCTACTTTTCCCAATACTTCATCCCCACAGCTAGCTTCTCCAACCACTTTCATATCAGATTCATCCTCTAGTATGCTCCGAATTGCATCCCGTAAAAAAGCATGATCATCTACTACTAATATTTTAATCATTTTACGCACCCCTTGTTTGTGAATCGGGAATTAACAGTGTAATTTCTGTCCCTTTTCCTATAGAACTATCAATCTGTAAAGTAGCCCCTAATTGGTCAGCTTGTTCATTCATATGTAATATACCATAATGTGGCTCATTCTTTGTTTTAACCATAGACTCAAATAGTGAAAAGCCAACTCCATTATCCTTAACCCTTAAAAGAACGTGTTCACTTTGATAACTGAGTAAAACATCAGCCTTTTTTGCTTGTGCATGTTTTACAATGTTTTGCAAACTCTCTTGTAATGTATCAAATATAACTCTTTCTTTTGAAAAACTAAGCGCACGTGCATGACCTCTTTCATGATAGGTAATGTCTAGTTCGTATTCTTGCTTTAAAGATTTTATTTTACTTGCTATTGCCTGCTTAAGGCCTAATTGTTGTGTCGGATATGGTTTTAAAGCATAAATTGAATAGCGAACTTCTCCTAGGCTTCCTCTTAAATCTTTTATGCTTTTCTCAACTACTTGCTGCATATCTTTTGGTTTATAACGGTATTTTTTCTGTGCGGATTCTAGTTGGAATATTACCCCCGCTAATGTTTGCGCAATACCATCGTGGATTTCACGGGCGATTCTATTTCTTTCTTCTAAGATCATTCTTTTTTCCTGTTCAGAAATCAATATCCTTGTTTTAACTACGTTAGCTAATTGGTTAGAAAATGTAGCTAACGACTGTACATCTTCCGGAAAGAAACCCGCATTTCTACTTTTCCCTGCAACAAACATTCCGACTAATTCATCATTTACTATAAGAGGAAAATATACAAGTGAGCGTATAACACTATCAAATATTTCATCTCTAGGAGCCGTACCAATTTTCCAATCATTAAATACAAGATTTTTAGAAAGTTCCTCAAACGTCCTTAATTTTTCTGAATCATCAGAAATACGAGAGCGCACTTTCCCATCTTTTAATAGAATACTCCAGTTCCCATCATCTTTTGTCCATATTACATATGCTTGTATGCCAAAAAAACCTTTAAGTGCTTGTTTAATATGTTTCAAGTTTCCTCCAGTTAATCCTCGACTAATTTCGGTCGTAATAAGAAATAACTCATATAATCGTTCCTTCTCCATCCTTATCCGTACAGAAAAAGAACTAATAACGGAAGCTGCTACAAGTGGAAAAAAGAAAAACAGTACTGTAATCTCGTTTATTTCCACACTATATATACTAATTAATACATGCATCAGGGCCGCATAAGAGAAACCAAAAGTTTCGCAAAGAAATACCGTTACAGTTTTTTTATACCACTGATATATTGAATATGGCTGTGGAAGAAGTATCATCAACAAATCGTAAAAACGATTGTTGAAAAAACAAAAAAACACGCAAAATAATAACAAAGATATTAAATTTTCATATAGAACCGACATAACTATCTTATTAAGTAATAAGGACATACATTTGTTTGAAAACCATTCGGCCAAAATCAAACTAAGTGCATGCTGAGTACTATTAAATAATATCCTTTGTATCGGTGAACGACGATGCAGGTGAATAATTAGCGTTACGAGTACAATAGCAATAATAGTTATATGGATTCCAAACTGCCAACTCATAGCGTAAATGATCGGAAAGGTAAGCGAGCTAGTTCCTCTCCAAAATCTTACAGGAAAATACTCTGCAATCCCCATAAATAGTAACAACAATATTAGTATTGTTGGATGAGAAGGGATTTTAATTTCAAGTAAAGATATAGTTATAGTAACCAAACCAAGAAAAGAAATAAAATAAAGATAAGTACTAGCAATCTTTTCTCTCATAAAGATAGAATTTACATCTTTCAAAACAACCCCTTCTTTCTTTATAAAAACTTCATTTTCTCTATTATCCAACAAAAAACCGGCACTGGCAAAATGGAAGAACATCCACTAGCCAATCACCGGCTGTGTACTGCACCTAAAAAGGCAAGACACAATACTAGTATATATCAGTTTGTAAAGTTTACCCATTAGTCAAATGGTGTAATTGTACATACTTTTAGACTTAGAACTACTAGTACAAAAGATGTATACGGGATTTAAATTAAATACATTTTTATTTCTTTCCACTCAAAATCATTGCATTTCCTAATACTTTTTTGTTCAATAAAATCCTTGGTAGCTTCATTTCTTCAGCAAGCTTGTAGCCATTAACTTCAGATACATCATATTCTTTTAAAATATTTAAGAGTTCTTTTTTCTCCCCAAACATTTTTTCATCCATAAACAAATCTAAGAAGACAAATTCACCGCCAGGTTTTAATACTCTTAATGCTTCCTTAATTACTTCCATTCATTTATTTTCATTTTTTGTGAGCGATCTACCTCAACTGCGTGAAATATCCCCTCTTCATCCCGAAACTTCATATCTGGGACAATCTTCTTTTTCTCTCCATTCTTTTTATAACGTATATCAATTTCAATTTGCCAATCGTCCGGACAAAATAAATGTAACCATGCATCATTACGTAATATTGCATGCGCAAGCTTTCCTCTCAAAACAACCTTACCGTCGTCACCAAACATGGCATGCCCTTCTTTATTGAGATAGTACACATACTCTTCCCCTTGCATCGTCTTACTTACGTATAATTGCAAATCGTTCATAATCCTGTTTACATTTCGAATGCCCCCATATTATGCAAACTCATCAAATGTCTTCTCGTTGCAAACTACAGCTTTCTAATCGTCGCAAGTATCGCCATCTGACGGTTGATTTTCATGTGACTCTGGATGTTCATGTTTTTCCACCTCATATTTTCCACATAACCTTGTCGTCAATATACAGCACTTGCAGTACGACGGAGTTTACTTTCATATATATAGCTCTTCCTGGAATAGAATACAAGTTTTGAAGTGCATTAATGAATGCTTATCAAAACGCCCAATTTGTCAAAGGAACTAAAAATACATATATTAAAAAATCAATGAACGGAATGCAAATCCAGATATCTCTTGATAAATCAACTGGTAGGATTATATCAGCATTTCCAATCTACAAATAGAAGGATAAACACCTACGAAATATATCTCTAAATTTTGTAAAGAATCTTTTGATATATTACTGATTAGCTTACCTGAAGAAATTTCTTTAGTTAGTGATTTGCCAACCTTTCTTGTTTACTATCAATCAATTTTAAAAAAATTCTTCGTTTAGGGGCTACTTTAAAATTTTAAGTTGATGGGCATGTGGCGAACCTCTACTAATATTCTTGCCTTTAAATTATTTTCAGTATATTATATTCATATGGTAATATAAAAATTAAGGTATACAGAAAGGGATCAAATCTATTTTTAAGATTAAAATCCTTTTCAAAGATAAAAAGATTTTATCAAAACGTAATATAACTTATGCTTGTCTTTTTAAGATGTATCTAGTAAAAACACATTTTTTATCAATACAATTGTGTTTTCAATATAAATGGAAACTTTTAAATAGAAGTATATTTACTTTCAATGATAGGGTTTAGCCGTTCTAAAACATATAGAAATAAGGCACCATACATAGTATCTGACAAACTTGAGAGGCTTTGTATGTAGTTTGCTCATCACAGATAAAAACAAAAGAGCCTTACCTATCTAGGCAAGACTCTACTAGTTTAGTTATATAATATTTACATAGCAACTAAGAAACTAAAAACATATAACACCAAGTAGCAGAAACCTAATATTCCTCCTACAGCTAATACCTGTTTAGCCCAAATTTTAATTTTCAGATTACTGTAAATTACTTGTACTCTTTCCATATTTCCTCCTATTAGTGAAAACCCTTAAAGACTCACACCTCGATATGATACCATTAAAGAATGACTAATAGAGCCTAATTTTTGTCTAAACGTATAAATATGCAATATTGCATACAAAAATGTATTGTTATAAATGTAAGCGCTTACTATAATAAGGTTATAAAGATTCACACATCTTAATACAAAAGCAGAGGAGAGAATAATATGGAAATCGCAATGGCAGTTTTAAAATTTATTGGTGGAGCAATCCCATTAATTCAAGAACTTCTAAAAGCATTTATATAATTTCATTCTTTAGCAATTCTTTATAAATATTATCATACAAATGATCTGTATATCAAAAATGAATTGATTTACAGATTATTTGCGTGAGCAAGGTCTCTTTAACATTATTAAGGGGATTTTTTCAATTTTAAGAACTTCTTAGTCTCATCGTACCCTGTAACAAACCCTAGAATAGATTGATAAGTTTGCAATGTTACTGCCAAACAATTTGTTCTTTCACCTTTAGACATCTAGGTGCAGCCTTTTTCGATTCCAACCATGCTTTTTTTCTCAGCCAGTTCCTTGCACTTCATACCTTTCATGTAATCTTCTTGAGCTAACACGTGTTTTTGCTTCACTTCATATCACCCACCACTTTCTATACAACTAGGAAGAAATTCGTTTATTTTCCTCTTCGAATAACTTTTTTACAAAGAAAAAAGCCCCGCATTTATGCAGGGCAAATATAAATTAGGGACTTTACTTAGATAAAATTACTGACAAGATTTCATACTACCTATACTTGTGGAGACGGGAATCTTGCAGCTTCAAAATGCGTACTATTTTCTACATTTGAAATAACTCCAGCTACGCTACTTTGTGCAAAAACCTCAACTATATCCCCTGCATTCAATTGAATTATCGATGAAACAGCTACAACATTAGCAAAGTTTATTGGGCCAAAAAAATCATTATCTATTGCAATTGCCGGATTCCCATTAACACGAATTTCTACCCGCGCTCTATAGTTTACATTTAGATTATTGGGAATGAACGCAATTGTTCCAATAACAGAGTAAACACCTCTTGTCTTAGGTATAAAAATGGATGTTGCAGGGTTATATTCATTTGCTAAATCAAATTGTTCATTTTGGAATAAAACTTTAACAAATGTATTTGCTGGCAAATTCTGATTAACTGTACTCACAGCTCTAAAAGCAGATGCTCTTACAAGATTATATCCGCTATCATCAGAACAACAATTCACTTTTACATTAAACCAAGGCTTTTCCTCATGTTTTTTATCACATTTGTCATAACTCTTACTGCTTTTATGACAGTCATGATATTTCTTTTTGGAATCCTTACAATAATCATCGTAGTAATAAGACATACTAGATTCCTCCTTTAAATTTATTACTACATACTATGTAAGATAGATTAGATAAGTTTGGACGAGCTGTTACTATTTTTAATAGAATTACAAATCTCACCATAATGGCAGAACACAACTAAAGTACGCAACTGGAAAGCGATGCTCAGGAGTATAATAACCGTCTTTCTGACATTTTCATTATCTGTATTTTTAGCCCTTATTTTGTTTGTGGTATATGGATTAAGTTAAAAAGAAATCCTTTAGGTACCCCTAAATAAACCTCAATATTCCGTCAATACTATAGACAACCCATTTCGAACCATTTTCCATGATTGGAGCAGTTAGCCTTTACTAACTGCTCTTTTTTGTAAAAAACGAACTCAATTAACTGCACGCACATATAATATTCAGTGTTCCTTTCTTTATAAAATAGTCTTTACAAAATGAATCTCGTCACGAGAGCACTTTATTAAGTGCTCTTTTTTATTTTTAAACTAACACAAAATAAAATTTTTACCACATAGCTAATTGTTAAATATTTTACGCTTATACATTATAATGGAATAGTTATTGTATATTGGCATTAAGAGGAGCGTCCGGATTAAGCGCTTCTCTTTTTTATACAGTAGGGTTTTGGTTAACATTCACTTATCTACCGTCAAATATATACAGATTTGAAACTTTATAGTAAAAACCTTCACACTCTTCATTTTAATTATATTAATATATTAAATGAAGAGTGTGATAAATTAATGGAACAACTTGACTTTAGTGCTTTAGAACACCCACTATTTTTGTTAGCACTTCAATTAATTGCATTTGTATTGATCATTTATATCGTATACGGAATCTTACACAACACCATATTAAAATTAAATAGCCTAAATGGACTGCCCATGCGGTAGCTGCGGTATTTTCCCTCGGTAGTGCCTATCAATCTTTTATGAATTTCATTTAAAAACATTTTTCTTTATTTCTCCCTTTTGTAGAGGAATCTATCCTTTACCGTGCAAAAACGTCAGGCAACTTAATTGGTTGCCTGACGTTTTTGCCGTTATTTATTTTCAAATAACTATTTAGTTAAGTTTTGCTCCATCCATTTTTTATACGTCTTTCCGCTAAGCATATTTGTCCAGAAAATCCTATATTATTGAACAGAATTACCGACTCTTGATTTACAATTTTTTACTTCCGATAATGTAACCATCTATAAAGGAACTATACTTTTTCAAGGGGCGAATCTAATGTATATATCATATAAAATTGGCTTATTTAGCTGGATTTTAACTTGCCTATACTTTTTAATTGAACCTTTCTTTATTTTCATTTCTACAGCACCTTATAACTATTTGCATCATGCACAATGAGTGACCTAGGTGTAACAACCTGTGGAGAATTCACCTACGAAATAGCGCCTTATGAAATATGCTCCCCTAATCACTTTTGGATGAATTTACTCTTTATCCTTAATGGAATAACATTTTGTATTGGAGTACTATATATTTCACAACATCTAGAAAAAACAAAAATTAATAAAATAGCAACATTTTTTATACTTATAATAGGAGTCTCTACTATAGTTTCAGGATTAATTCCTGCAGATATAAACCTAATTGGACATTCTATTCTAGTTTGGATAGGTATGCTTACTGTATTTCCAGGATTATTTATTTTTGCTAAGAATCTTAAAAAAGCTGGAAAATGGACATATTTCTGTTTACTAAGCTTAATAGTAATAACAATCCTTATCTCACTTGTTTTTCTTTTCCCCTTACCTGCAGGCCTACTACAAAGACTTTTTTACTTGGTTCTTTTCGTTTTGGGAACAGTATCAACCTACAAATTGATAAAATAAAGTTTTTATACAAAAAATGCACATTTATCAGGAACATACGTAAAATAATCATGATCAACTCAGTGGTAGTTATTGAGCACCTTTTATGGTGCTTTTTATTTGCAACTAAATAGGGAGTTTATTTAAATTTCATAAAACTTCTCTTTACACATATAAGTTCAAAATTATCTATTTAGCATATATAATACTTTTAAGCAGTTTAAATTCTATACATAGGTAATGGAGGCATTAAAATGGGGAGTATCCCAAATTCACTACCACAACAATCCATCTCAAAAATACAAATTAATTCTAACAAGAATCTACAAACGAATAAAAAGCTAAGACGTCGTCTTTTATTAGCACTTGCTTTTATGCTACCTATGGTTATTTCCATTCAAATCTGCATTTATAAGCAAGAACAAATGATTCAAGAAAAACAAATTACACTAAATAAAGAAAAGAAAAGATTGTCTGAATTAGAAATCATAGGACGTTATTATGAATAACGATATTAAAACTTTAACAGAGAGCGAAGAAGGTATTTTAAAGTTCGCAAGGAAATTGTATGGATTCTCCAGACCTGATGAAACTATATTTCAAATAAATGAATAGTTTTTCAAGACATAAGCGATTGTCATTAATCATGAAGTGATTTAATGATAAAAAATACATACAATAAGTACCCTATACATCATATTAGATTAAATCTTATTAAAACAAAAAGGGATGCCCTAGTAACATATCTAGGACATCCCTTTATTTTTACTCATCTTAAAACATAACTTGTCTAAATTTCAAGATTCTATATATCTCTAACAATTAAACAATTATTAGAGATATCTTCTACCTAAAACATCGTATTATTATTAGCTGCCTCATTTGGAATTTCTTGAATTACATCCCAGTGTTCAACAATCTTTCCATCCTTTATACGGAAAATATCCACTATAGCAACTCCCTTATCTTGAGAATTAGTACGAGAATGTACATGGAGGGCAACTGTATCTCCTTCAGCTACTACACGTTTAATCTCTGCAGAGGAATTTGGATTTTTTACAAAGTCCTCCTTAAAGAAATCCATGAAGGCTTTTCGGCCATCAGCAACAAAAGGATTATGTTGCTGATAATCTTCACTTACATATTTAGGGATAATATCGATATTATGTTTGTTAAAAACTTCATTATAGAAATCAACTACCATCTTTTTATTCTTTTCTTTTTCTGTCACATTATCTCTCGATACCGATGCAGCATTCTCACCCTTTATTGAATGGCCTTTGGTATTACCAGTTGAAGCTTGAAATATCAAAGTCGACACAATTCCTAAAATAAACACAGAAATAATTATTACTATTAAATTTTTCTCTACTTTCATATATACCTACCTCTTCTAATTTTATAATTCATCTTCGTTAACACCCTTGATACAGGAAAACTCTTTCCCATAATGTGATGTAAGAGATATTGTTAGGAAAACACATTTATCCTAACAATACTCCTTATACGAGGCATATTAGAAACTAGTAATCCTAATTTAATACCTCATTAACAATTGCACTGTCTACAATTTGGATAAACTTCTTAACCTTATCGTTCTCATCAAACTCATAAAGATGACAAAAATCTGCAACAAATGATTTCCCTGTTACTTTATACGTTCCACTATATTTTCCATACACGATAACAGTATTGTTATTAAAAGCATAAATTTCATCTTTAGCGCTATAGTTATCCCATTCAGTTCCAAGACGTTCATGTACATTTTTAACTACTTCATCAGGACCTACATAAGTGCCCGCATATGGAAACCCAGCAGCTTCTGTCCAAGATACATTTTCACTTAAATACGTTTTAAAAGCATCTAATTTTCCTTCGCCAGTTAACACATACGTTTCATGTAATAGTTTTTGATATTTATTCATAGCATTAACCCCAAGGCATTTCTTTTGTTACAACTTTTGCACTTAATTCTAATACACCTTTATTTGTATAGCCTGGATATGCTGCATCAAGTTTTGCTACAAAATCGTTTGAATTCTTACTTTCCTCAGAAGCTTGAATTGCAGTTCTTAAATAATCCATAGTTGCAGTAATCGCTTGATTATCTAATGATTTTTCAATTGATCCATGGCTAGGTACAATTACGTCAGCTTGTAATGCTTGTAACACTCTCAAGTTCTCAATCCATGCCTCCATCGCTGCTTTTGAACTAGTATCTGCTAAGAATAGATGGATTTCGTTAAATACATCTATACCACCAATTAATAATTTCAGTTCTCTGTTAAATAAGCTAGTTCTGTAATTGTCTAAGCCTACTAGTTCAAATGTTAGTTCCTGAAAATCAATAGATTTTTCCTTAAACACTTGAGGTAATACCACATTACTTGGTGCATTTTCTCCAAGTGCATCTTTCCAAACTTTCAATTTCCCTAATACAGAATGAGCAATATGTTCAACCGTAGACTCTGTAGCATACGCTATAGCTTCTGGATAAGCAGCTTTAATGCTCTCTAATCCAAAGTAGTAGTCTGGATCCCCATGAATAATAAAGATTTTATCTAGAGATAAGTTATTTTTTTTCAGATAATCAATTATTTCTTTCGAATCAGACTGAGTAAATTTTGAGTTTATTAAAAATGCATGTCCTGCTTTCTCAACTAAGGTTGCAGTGACCATGAAACTTTTTTCGTCTGAACTAAACACCGTCAATTTTATATCTTTTTGATTTGTATCGATTGTTTTAAACATAGAATGTTTCTCTCCTTTTGTTAAAGTTATTAAATAAATCACACATTTTTTTCTTGTACAAATAGAAACTCCCTATTCAATTCACCTGAAAGTGTGACAGCACAAACAATTATTCGGGAGATAAATGTCAGTTGGCGTAAGATAATATGTTTATTACTATGACCTATAATAAAATTGGACTGTTTAAATACAAATTGAAACCAACTATTATAAAAAAGGTTTAGTCCATTTACTTATAGTAGTTTTTCTTAAAACGTTACATGCAATATACTGTAGCTTAAGATTTTTTAATATAAACTTTTAAAACGTGCTTCGATTTTATCTGGCGTCATTACCCCGCCACCAATAGGAATAATTTGATTATCCTTTTGTAAAAGTAATGAAGGATAACTATTAACACCAAGCTGTCGAACTTTATTGAAATCATTTTGGACATCTATTACTGTTTCTTGAGCGTTTAAGCGGTCTAATACTTGTTCAGGGTCCAAACCATGCTCGATTGCAATCTTACGATATGTCTCAGGATCACTTAGACTTTGTCCCTCATAATAAAACGCTTTTTGCATAGCCGAAGTGAATTCTAACAAACGGTCTGGAGCTAATGAGCGTAATGCTGAAAAACCAATTGCAGCATCTTTCGAATTCATTTTAAAAGTACCTTCTTCCACCAATTTTTGATATGAAGGACCAAATTCTGCACCTGTGAGTTGATTAATTCTTTTATTTCCCTCTTCTATATATGAGAAATTTTTCATTGGTAAATTATCTAAGAATAAACCTCCACATAAAACGGTTAACGGCATTTCAGTGTGGTTTTTGTAAAACCCTTTAATACTTTCTGAAAAGCCATAGCACCATCCACAATAAGCGTCCCATACATAAATAAGGTTATCTTGTTTCGTCTCCATTTAAATCTCCTACCTTTATTTTTATTATCCAGCTCAGCTAAATTTCTGGTTTATATAAGTACATCTTTTTATATCTTGTTCTTTTTTGAGTTACCTTAATATATTTTTCAAAACTAACCCTTTCAAAAAAGATTAACTTTGATTTTTAACAAAAGATAACTGTGCACATTTTTTTCAAAAAACAGACACTCGATGTAACTTTTTTGATTACATCTTTATGTAACCATTTTAGTTACAACTAGTATATAAGTCAATTCTTTTTTTACAAAAACATTTAATTTCTATCCTAGCGCTTCCAGAATTCTAGTATCAAATACTTTTCTTCTTGTTCTTAAATTTGTCATAGTCCTTAGTAAATTAATCCCCAAACTTATCAGAAAGAAACGCTCACTTTTTAATATGCTTTATATAAAAAACTACAACATAACATATAATAAAAAACGGCGAACCCTCCACGTAGGAGAATCCACCATCACAAATAAATGATTATTTCACACCTAGTTTTTCTTTTGCTTTCTTAGGAAGCTCGTCTTCCTGCACTTCCTTCCAAGCCGTTACACCTTTTTTCTCTGAATGATATACACGTAGGAATGCTTCTTTACGAAGATTCTTTTGTACAATAAATTCTAACTCATTTTCCTTACCTTCCTTATCAAAACCCGATAATGCATATTCATACCCCTTTACCATTCATAGATTTTGAAACTCCCTCTTTTCAATCCATTGTAATTTGAACGTAATATTCATTTTTAACGATACGATTAATATCACACCCAACTAATAGACTTGCAAATACAACTAATAGACTAAAAAATGACATATATTTTTTCATATTGTTCACCTCATTGATTTTTATAATACTGTAATCTTAATCTGTTTTCGTTTGAAGAAAAATTCAAAAACATGATTTCAACATTACATTTTCGAAAGATAATAAAATTACATACATCAATATTAACAAATGAAATATTTACTTAATCATAGAAAATCATTTAAAAGATTACTAACTGAACTAATACATTATCTTGTAAGAAAAATATAAGTAGCCCGTTAAAGAGCCCTACAGAACAGGATTATTAACATATAAAATGACAACCATTTTGTTAAAACCACAGAAATTCAACATTTTTGTTATGCCATATGTATAGTAAAAGGTATCGACACCATTCATGTCCCGTACAAAAAAGCGAAGTCTTCAACCAAACTTCGCTTGTCATTGTATTATGAATTACAGGAATTATTGCTAAATGCCAAAAGTTTATTTCTTCAAACATAGATCTTTTTTATTTCAGCTAACTGTGCAAAAGAATTTGATCAAATATAATTAATTATTGATTAACCGCTTTAGCCACAAGGACTGCGTATGCTTCTGCACCTACATTGGTTAAATGCACACCATCAGGTGCAAAGTAGTCTTTCTTTCCAGCACTTGCTGCATACCAATCAACTAGAGTTACATTAGGATATTTAGTTACTGTTACTTTCAGTCTCTCGTTCACAATTGATTCCCACGGACGTGGCACTCTCGTATTAATAAATATTATTTTACGTTCGTTTCCAATTAATTTTATTAATGAAACAAGTTGTTCAGTAGTAAAGGCTCCATTTGTACCTAATCCGATAATGACATAGTTTCCTAAATTCCCTTCATTTTTTAACTGTTCAACTACTGAAATCGCTTTTGACAGCTGACGGCCAATTTGCGCATCAATCCTGATATCAGGAAAAGTATTTTTTAAATATGGAGTAATATCAATCATAACGGAATCGCCTATCGCAGTAACTGTGAGTGGATTTTTAGGGTGTGCAGAATTTGCTTCTTTTGATTCCCCTTGATTTAGAGGCGTTTCTTGATTTGGTTTTTCCCAAACAGCAACTGGATGTGGCGCCGGTTGTGTTTGTACTGCTTCTACCTTATCTTGTTGATAATTCCCCTTAGCCTTACTAGCATTTAATAAGCCTAAAACTGCTATTGACGTAAAGAATAATGAACAAACTAAAGCTAACTTAACACCTAAAGTGACATTTTGAAGTCTTAAGTTCTTAAACTGAATGTTCCGGAGCGCACCTTGTCGGATTGGTTTTTCGATAAACTTCCATGAAATTTGCGCAATCAATATTATCAGAAGAAATTGAAGGATTGCTCTTATTATTGAAAAATCCCCTGCATTTACTTTTGGAGTCGTTAATGTCAGAATTGGATAATGCCAGAGGTATATGCCATACGATCTTACCCCTATCCAACGTAAAGGTCTAAATCGTAAAAATTGAGCAATGCGACTAGCTGGATGAGCTAGATTTGCCACTAACAATGCTGTTGCAATTGATAAGAGAACCATTCCTCCCTTGTATAGAAATGGATCATATTGATTGGTCTTCCAAAACATAACCAAAATAATAATAAGAGCAATGCCACCCACTACATCAAGAATGAAACGCGCCTTCGGGATAATTTTATTAGCAAGCCTATTGCTTGGCCAAACTAAGGCAAGTACCGCTCCGATAAGTAATGAAAAGGCCCTCGTATCTGTACCATAATATATTCTGCTCGGATCAACTCCAGGTTCATACAAAATTGCCATTGCTAAAGCTGAAGCAAATGCTCCTAGACAAATCAATAAAATCATACGGGATTGTTTTTTTATGTAGTAAAGTCCTAAACTAATAATAAACGGCCAGACAACATAGAATTGTTCCTCGACTGCTAACGACCAAAAATGATTTAATGGCGAAATCTGGTTAAAATTATCAAAGTACGATAATTTATGATAAATATACCACCAGTTACTAACATAAAATAATGCTGCTAATGAATCTCCACGCATCTTTTCAAGTAAAGAGCTATGAAAAATCGTAATCCATGCCAATGTTATAACGAGCATAACAAGCATTCCTGGAAGCAATCTTCTTGCCCTACTAAGCCAGAATTTTTTCAAATCAATTCTCTTATTTCTCTTCCACTCCATGGCTAGAATATCTGTAATTAAATAACCTGAAAGTACAAAAAATACTGTAACTCCTAAAAACCCTCCAGGCATCCAATTAAAATTAATATGATACAAAATAACACCTAGTATAGCTAGACCCCTTAGACTGTCCAACCCTACCATATAACGACTATTTTTTTTAAAAGGTTTAGTCATCCTACATTCACCTCTATTTCTTGAAAACTAGGTTAATAATAACGTCATAAAATGCTATTAATTTCCTAAAATCGTATAAGCTAAACTATTACCACATCATTTTGTAAGGCTTTTTTTGATATTTACATGCACAGCAATAATTACTTTATCACGTTATCTGGCTCTGTTGTGAAAATTTTTATAGTAGGTGTTTTTACTCTTCCTAAAAAAGAGGAATTTGCCCAATCAAAAATTTATATACGGTGTGTCTTAAAGTAAAATTTTGATACGTTTTTACAGACATATCAAGGCCTGTGACATTTTGAATATAATCAATAATGCATATGTAAAGGATTTTGCATATAAAAACATTATAAAAAAGAAATATGTATAATTACATATTTCTCTTACTGATAAAGCGCCTTCATAGGAATCTTAACCAGTATAGCTATTGGTAATACTACATATAATATATTTAATTCTTTTGTTACCTGGATTATAAATGTATTAGGAATACAAAAAAGCGATTCTTTTCACATTAAAAAGAATCGCTTTCCAAGTTCATATTTTCAATTACATTACATAGAGAATTGAGAGATTATCACTAAAAAGCATTAACGACAACTTCAGCCGCCTCTGCAATGAGTTGATTATCATAGGTAGCCCCTTTTTCATCTTTACTAGATAAAATTGCGATGATAATGGGTGCTCTATTTGGTGGCCAAACGATCGCAATATCATTTCGTGTCCCGTAACTTCCTGCACCTGATTTATCTGCAACTACCCAGTCAGTTGGCACGCCTGCACGAATAAGTTTGTCTCCTGTAGCATTTCCTTTCATCCACTCTGTAAGAATTTTACGTTTTTCAGCTGGAAGTGCATTTCCGACCGTAAAAGCTTTAAGATTCGTAGCAATTGTTTTCGCTGTACTAGTGTCACGAATGTCTCCTGGAATAGCCTCGTTTAACTCTGTTTCAAAGCGATCAGACATAGTAACCCGATCACCCATCTGTCTAAGCGCGTTTTCATATCCTTTCGGTCCGCCTATTTGATGAAATAAAATGTTCCCTGCAGTATTATCACTGTAACGAACAGCAGCCTCCGCAATTTGTCCTATTGTCATTCCAGTATCTACATGTTTCTCTGTAACAGGTGAATAATCCACTAAGTCTTCTTTCGTGTAAGTAATAACGTCATTTAATTTCTCAGTAGAGTATTGTTGCAGCAATACTCCTGCCGCTAACGCCTTGTAAGTTGATGCAAAGGCAAATCTTTCGTTAGGTCGATAAGAAATTGTTTGATTGGTACCAGTATCAATCGCATATACACCTAATCGAGCATCAAATTTTTTCTCAAGTTGAGAGAACTCTTTGTGCGTCGCCTGATTTTTATGTTTTATTTGTCCTTTCTTTTCTTTCGCTTCAACTTGCAGTGATCCTCCTGTAAAAGCTTCTAGGCTTGCAAGACTTAAACCTAATATACCAACGCATATTCCTATTTTTAGCATCCTCTTGTTTTTCAAAATCATCATTCCTTTCAAGTTCTTAACACTTTTTTTACTTACATATAATAGACAATCACCGAAATAAATTTGTTCCATTATCTTAAAAAACTTTATAACTAATATCGGTGTTATTAACAAAATAAAGAGTAGCAACTATGATCGACGCTACCCCTTATTTCACACCTCATCTTTTTACTTATAAATGCTTTATATAAAATAGGGTCTCTTCCCCTGAGAAAAGTAATCAAATTTCACTAATTTTAATTAGGACTATCTGTACTAGCACCCTCACCATGTATACGTTGCTTTTTTAAATCAAAATATACATCTAAAACTTCTTTTCCAATTATAGAATTAATTCCACTTTTATCGTTATGAAGCCACGGAACTACTACAGAAAAGGCTACTTCTGGATTATCATATGGAGCATATCCAACTAACGTTAAGTTGTAACATTCCATACGTTCTCCTTTCGCATTTCTACCAATTGGATCATCTCCACCATATACAGTTTGAGCTGTCCCTGTCTTCCCTGCTGGCTTGTATGGAGCATTTTTGAAATACTTCACACCAGTTCCATCACCTTCTTGGAATACCCACCTAAAGCCTTCTTTTATTCGATTAATATGTTCTGTCTTCATATCAATTCGATTTAATACGACAGGCTCTATAGAACGAATAACTTTGCCAACCTCTTCTTTTATTGATTGCTCTCGTATTTCTTGTACAATTTGAGGTTGCATTCTATAACCTCCATTAGCAATCGTTGAAATATATTGTGCTAATTGCAACGGCGTATACGTATCATACTGACCGATAGAAAAATCTAGTAAAAACCCAGGCTGACTATCTACTTTTCTAGTTTGGCCAATTATTTCATTCGGTAAATCAATTCCTGTTGGCACGCCTAATCCAAATTGTTTAAAATAATAGCGCATCGTATCAAATGCTTCTTGTTTTATATCCAATGAACCATTTGGTACGTAATTAACGCCCGCAATTTTTAAAGCTGTCTGGAACATGTATACATTCGAAGATACTTGTAGCGCTCGTAAATCATTAATATTACCAAATCCGGATACATTCCACGATTTCTTAGCTTGTGTGCCTTTAAATTTCATCGGTGCATCATAAAATTGATCTCCTGGTTGTATTGCCCCAGTCTCATATCCAGTTAATAAAGTTGCACCTTTTACAGCTGACCCTAGTTCATACGACGTCGTCATATTACCTAATGCCAAATCCTCGATTTCCATTTTCCCTTCTTTTTCTACTATCCTTTTGCCTGCCATAGATAAAATCTGTCCGTTATTCGGATTCGTCATAACAACAAAAGCTCGGTCCAATAGTGGCTCTGAACTCTTAAAAGCTCTCAAATTTTTCTCTAAACTTTCTTCCACTTTCTTTTGTAATTCCATATCAATCGTTAATGTTAAACTATTACCACTTTTTCCTTTAGAAATTATTTCTGTGTTTATAATATTTCCTGATTTATCTGCAATGTTTTTCACTTCTGCTTTTGTGCCGTGTAGCACATCTTCATATCGTTGTTCAATATAACTTTTCCCTACACGATCATTACGGTTATATCCGCGTACTAAATAAGAATCTAAATTTTCTTTTGGCAGACCTTCTTCGCTACTCGTAATATTACCTAACACGGAACGAAATAAATCACCATTTACATAATTGCGCTCCCAATCAACCGTTGCATCTACCCCAGGAAACTCCGCAAGATTTTCACTGATTCGTGCATACTCTTGATCTGTTACATCTTTTTTTATAATTTGTGGTGTCAGTTGATAACCTGCGCTCATTTTACTTTTAATAGCTAACACCTTTAAATCTTGTGCTGTTAATTCTGCCAATTCTACTTCTGTAACGCGACTTCGTCTTAAGTCTTCTATTTTTTTATCTAACTCTTTTCCCTCTACTCCCTTTTCTTTAAACTTTTCTATATCTTTTTTCGTAATCATTGTCTCCGCACGTTTCGTATTCAACTGCATCCAAAAATCTTTTTTATCGATATCTGTTAATTTATTTATTTCTTGTTCAGGCATTTCAAGTACTTTTGCCAAGTCTTTTGCTGTTTTTAAAATAGCTTCACTAGTAATTCCCTTTACCCTTGTATACGTAATCGTACGAAGGGATTTATTATTAACAACTGTTTTCCCTTCTCGATCTAGTATTTGTCCACGTGGAACTGGAATGCTAGTTGTTGCATTTTGACTACTTTCTACTTGATTCTTATATGCCTCTCCCTCTACGATTTGCACTTTTCCTAGCTGCATAATAATAGCTGAAAATAATAAAAATATGCAAAGGAACATTATATTTAATCGTATAGATATATACGTCTTGTTCTTTCCTTTTTGTTTTTCCATAAATCCTCCATTTAATTCCTTATATGTTACATACCGATGACCGATTATAAATATCGTTTCGACTTTTTTGCTAAATCCTTGTTAGCACCCATCCCTTTTCGTTTAGTTACGTAATTCATAACTCTCCTTTCCTGTTTTCTCTCTATTTTTTGTCGCTAGCATTAGAAATGCTAAACTATATACTGGCCCATATAAAACTTACACATAGATTTGCTAAAAACTTTTCATACTGATTATTCCTTTCTTCATGCTGTAATACTTAATAGACAACCTAAATAATAAAGTTGTTCCACATTTACAAAAAAAATAATTAACTATAAGATGAAATAAGCTAAAAAGGGAGGGTTTTATGTTACATACAAAAATAAAAAGATGGAGATTTATAGCGATTCTTTCTATTGTAGGTTTGATATTAATAATTTTGTTAAAAAGCCATTTCTTTTCAATTACTATCGAAACTTCTTCGGCCGAAAGAGGACAAATACTTGATCGAAATGGTGTAATACTAGCTACAAATAAGAAAGTTAAGTCTTTATATTGCACTTTTAATGATGAGAAGCTATCGAAACAAGATACAGCAAACACATTAGCTTTTCTCAATCAATTTTCAAGCGAGTTTCAACATGACATTTCTACAGAGGACATAAAATCTCAATTACAACAATCTTGTAAAAAGCAGACTATGAATGATATACCGTTATACTCTGACATAACTGAGAATGAACTTGCATTCATAAACAAAAACAAACCCAATAATGTAATAATCAAAGATGAAGTGATTCGATATTATCCTAAATGTGAAATTGGTTCACAGGTAATTGGGTATGTAGAAAATGACCTTAATTCAAAGCATTTGGCTATTGGAAAAAATGGGATTGAACTGCAATATGAAAATGATTTAAGAGGAAAACCGGGTAAAACACTTATTTTTAAAATAAATAATAAAAGGTTCTTATGGAACATGCAAAAAGTACAAAAAGGAAAAGATGTCCGGCTAGCTTTAGACTCTAAGTTGCAGCAAAAAACAGAGGAAGCATTAAGATCTCAAATCAAGAAAATAACTGATGTTAATACTGGTTATGTTGTGGTAACCGATGTGAAAACTGGCGCAATTTTAACTATGGCCAACTCAGCAGTGTTTAATCCAAATACATTATATGAACAAGTATCATCTAAAAAAGAAAACATCAAATCACTTTCGCAAAATAAAGCAATTCAAAAATTAAAGTATGGTGAATCTTATGTAAATATGGCCTCAACTATAAAGCCACTTACTATTTTAATTGGATTAAACGAAAAGCTTTTTCAACCTGAAGATACTTATTTAGATAAAGGTACTTTTCAATATGATAATCAAAATAACATTACGAATGCACCTGGAACGCCAACAGGTGAGATTACACCGAGGCAGGCTATCATTAATTCATCTAACACATTTATGACAGCAAAAGTAGCTCTACCCTTATTCAACCAAAATAATGGGAATATAGAAAAAGTTGCACATATATGGACAGAGTATTTAAAGCAATTCGGCCTTCGTTCTAAAACTGGGATTGATTTACCTTTTGAAGAAGACGGACAATATGAATTTCATCCAACAAACAAGTTTGAAAATGGTATCTCCGCCTTATTAAATGCCTCTTGGGGAGGAAATGAAGTACACACTCCTCTTCAACTTTCTCAATATGCAGCAACTTTAGCAAGTAAAGGTGATAAATATAAACCTCAAATCGTAAGTGCTATTATTGATCAAAATGGTAAGGAAACAAAAAAGTTTAAACCAATTTTAGAAAGTTCAAATCGTTACCCGGTGAAATTTTGGAGTGTCGTGCAAGGTGGGATGAGCCAAAATATAGAGGAAATTAAAAAATTACCCTTTCATGTCGCAGGTAAAACAGGCATAACAGGTGCTCCGAATGAGCAAGAAAGGATGATAAACCATTCTCTTTTCATTGCATATGCTCCTACCGAAGATCCACAAATTGCCGTTTCTGTCGTTATTCCTGGTAGTAATTCAGAAAAAAACATTGCTGCTCTCGTTACATCAGAAATTTTAGAGTACTGGAATACTCTTCAATAAGAGAATAAAAACAAAGAGGAAGGTTCATTAAAGTGAACCTTCCTCTTTACCATATAGAATCTATATTCGTTATTTTCCATTTACCTTCATGATCCTTTTCGAACATGAAAGAATATTTAATATCAGTTAAAACATACTCTTTTTGTACATATCCAGTATTACCGCTAATTGTCGATACTTTTATATATCCATTATTTTGCACTTTTTCTGGAATCCAAGCTTTTACCATTTCATTAGATACTTCATATAAAACTTGTGATTCTCGCTTTGGTTCAGCTAAAATTTTCGTTTTATTTCCAGTAACAGTTGCATATATATAATGCGCTTGCTTTGGTTCGTTACTTTCTGTCAATCCACTTGGTACTTTGTATGCTTGCTTTGTATCATTTGTAAATTCTCCCCCCATTGTAAGAGCAACTTGCAACTCATGAAAAATATCTTCATCAAATTTCAATTCATCCTTCTTATAACTCTTCCCTTTAAATAGAACTTCATCATTTAACGCTCTATACAAGTCATTTTCATTTTTTGAATTTGTACTTTGATATAATTCATTCATAAATTGTTTTAATGTTGGATCTTGAGCAGACTCATCTTTTGTTTTAGGCTTAATTTGAGTGCTACTTTGTACCGGTGATTTATTATCATCAAGCCAAGGTTGTTGAACAATAAAAAATAACATTGTACAAACTAAAACAACTACAATAGGTACTGCTTTTTTACGAAAAGGTCTTTTATGTTTTACAAGATCCGTTTCATTATTTTCGTATATAGACTGCTTTATTTTAAAAATAAATTCTTCTTCATCGTTACGATTCTCCATTGGGCCTTTTTTTAATTTTCTATACCAGTCAGGATTTTGTTTATTGTTCATCACTACTACCCTCCCCTATTAATTTTGAAACCTTACTTCTCGCTCTACTTAATCTAGATTTAACAGTTCCAATGGATACTCCTAGTGTTTCAGCCATTTCTTCATAAGATAATTCATATTTTGCGTCTAAAATAATTATTTCACGGTGTTTTTTAGGTAGTTTTAAAACAACATCCCACACTTCATTCATTTCCTCTTGCTTAAAAAATTCTCTTTCTGCCGATGGAGATTGCTTATCGTCACTAAAAAAACCTACTAATGATATCCTTTTAAAATAGGAGGATTTCAAATAGTTTATTGCTGTATTTCTTGTGATTTTTAATATCCACGTTTTAATAGATGACTCCTTTCGAAATGAATTCCAATTTTTAAATACCTTTATAAACACATCTTGCGTGATATCATCTGATAAGTGTGGATCTTTCGTAATAATAAATGAATAATTCCATACATCTTGCCAATAGTCTTTTATAACATAGTCAAGCTCATCATGAATACACTTTTCAATAAACGTCTCTTCCATTTCCACACCTCGAACTTATTTGAATAAACATAAAACTGCCCTCACTTTTATTATGGTTTCAATATATAGACAAGATACAAGTTTCATTTGTTCCATTGTTTATCTTTTTTTGATAGAAAAATCCTCCTAAAAATGTAAAGGTGTGCAATTACTTTCATAAAATAATCATCTATATATTCTTTTACATGACAGGCTCCTAAAAACAAGTAAAGCATACAATGTTAAAAATACACTCATAAAAAATCTGATTATTATTTGTGCATTTCACGCAACACTCCACTTGTATCACCTTTTTTCTTAGAGCATACTTATTTGTGTGCTCTATTTATGTTTTACTAAATAACTCTTTTGTTAAAGTTTAAAATCCCCCTCACCTGTCCCTTTCAATTTTTTTTACTCTTCTATTTACTATTAGCAATACCAACCTTTCAAAAATGAAAATAAAGATGAGTTATCATCTTTATTCAGCCACAACAAAAAAGCATTCTCGATTAAGGAGAATGCTTTTTCGAAACTTAATTGTTCTTTGTATTGCTCAATTTATACCTTCGTGTTAAGCAAAAAATGAATGTAGTAAAAGATTTCACCTTATAGTTACTTATTATTTCTGAAAAACATGTTTTACTTTTTCGCCTGGAACGTTACTCCCCCCTCTTCCTTTTACATCTTCGATCATCATGGTAACAATCATGTCGGGCGCATTTGCATCAAAAGCTGCAAACCATCCAAGTTCTTTTCCGTCTGCTTCTTTCGACTCCTTCAGTTCTGCTGTACCGGTTTTACCAGCAAGAGTTATACCATCAACCTTAGCAATTCTCCCCGCGCCATCAGGGTCATTAATGACTTTTATTAATGCGCTCTTTAATATCTCTTGATTCTTTTTAGAAACCACATTTTTTTTCCAATTCCCCGCTACTTTTGCTTCTTTTAAAAGATGAGGCGACGGAATATTCCCTTCATTCACAATCGGTGCATATGTTAATGCTAAATGAAGTGGTGTCATTAATACTTGTCCTTGTCCATATCCCGTGTCTGCTAGTTGAATATCATTTTTTATCCCATCTCTTGCAATGATTGAAATAGGAAATTCGTATTCGATTGGTAATTTTTCATGAAATCCGTATTTCTTAAATTCATTTACATACTGATCTTTTCCCATTTTCAAAGCTTGTTGAGCAAAATAAATATTATCAGAGTACTTCATTGCCTTATCAAAATCAATTGGACTAGCTTCCTTCACACGTGTTACATAATAATTTCCCCAAGATGAATCTTTTGCCCACTTTAATCCTTGAATTTTAAATTCTTCCTTAGGGTTTATAGTGTTTGTTTCCAAACCAATTGCACCAGTAATCGTTTTAAATACGGAACCTGGTACAAATGCTTGTGTGAAACGATTCATCATTGGTAGTTTCGAGTCGTTATTCCATGCTTCTCGTTGGGCTTTTGACGCGCCTCTAACTAATGTATTTGGATTATAAGCAGGGCTACTTACAAGTGCAATAGTTTCACCCGTTTTAGGATTGACCGCTGCACTAGATCCTGCCTCATTTTTCATCTCATTAAAGATTTTTTCTTGAATTGCAGCATCAATTGTTAACGTAACGTTTTCCCCTTCTTTTGCTTCTTTTTTCGCTACATTTTTAATCTCTTTTCCATTCTCATCTTCTATAAATACGCGTCCACCTTTTTCACCACGCAATTTATTCTCTAATACTTTCTCTAAACCTGTCTTACCTACTAAATCATCTGCTTGATACCCTTTTTTTTGAAGCGATTTTAACTCCTCTGCATTCACCTTTCCTATATAACCAGTTAAGTGTGCGGCCGCTTCTCCTAATGGATACGTCCGAATATTTACTGGGCGAGATGATACTCCTTCTAATTCAATATAATCATTCTGTCTAGTTCCTTCTTTTAAAATACCAATTGGTACAAAGGAGTCTGGTTTTATCCATTTCGCTGTAAGCTTCTGATCGACCTCTTCTATAGACATATCAAGTAATTGTGCTACTATTTCTTTTGTTTGCACTGCCGTTTCGCCTAGTTTCTCTGGAATAATTCCAACCTCAGTCGCTTTACCATTCGTTGCAAGAGCTTTCCCATTTCGATCATATATTTCTCCACGTTTTCCTTGTTCTATTTGCATACGTACTTTGTAATCTTTTTTCATAGCTGGAAAAATGAAGTCTGGTGTCCAATCTATTTTCCAAGATTCTTTTTCTTTCACAAGTTTTGCTTCATGGATAAATGAAGCTTTTCCTCCATCCGTATCCATCTTAACTTCAAAAAGAAAAACTTCTTTATCTTTAGCATTTTCTGCTTTCGTATTAACTTTTAAATTCTTAACGCCAATACCTTCATAAATTTTTTGATATTTCTCTGTGAATTCCTTTTTAGAAATTGTTTTTTGGGCATGTTCTGATAAATGATCATACATATTTGCAAATTTTCTATCATTCCATAAATTCACATATTCTTCAAATGCTTGTTTTGGCAATTCGTTTTTATTACATCCTACCAATATAACTGCAAAACAAAAGAAAAGCAGCATCCATAATTTTTTCAATTCAATCTTCTCCCTTAATTAAAAATCATTATTCCTTTCTAAATTTATTAAATAAAAAATGTTTCAACGCTTAATAGACATTGTAAGTAATGACATTGTTCCATATTTACAAAAAAATTAATTTACACTTAAGTTGCATTAGAAGAGGGAAGTTTGTAAGCTTCTTACAAGCTTAAGGAACATCTATATTTAGCAAACGTTATCATTATTAGTGGTGTTTTGAAAAATTCATTTAAAATACCTTTTAGTTCTCGCTGATTTTACCTTTTTTCTTTATAGATTTTTGAAACAAAAAATAGAATCCTAATAATACGGATTCTATATCAATAAATATCAAAAATTACTTAGGGTATAAGTGTTATTTTCATCACTTCGAGCCGTTAATAGTTAGATTTGTTTTTCTTAATCTAATGGTGATGCGATTCTACCCATATAGACTTTTTTACTTTTCTGTAATATTTATAAAATTCACGGCTCTCTTGTCCTCAGTACCTAACACCGTATTCACTTTATCTATTTCCTTGCTTAATTCTGGTGCTTTCCCTTGATTGACTAAATTAAGATTTCCAAAAGATTTATTAAAAGATAGAATCTGTCTAGTTTTTTCTTTCCCATTTATTTCTTTGAATAATGTATCCTCTACAATTAATAGGATTACGTTGGATCCACCACGATGCGGAGAAAGCCATACATCCCCTTCATATTGAACATTCATTTTTTTCTGATCAAATGTTAGTTCTTTCAAGTCTTTATATTCTTTATTTGCAAATAAGATAGTTTCATCTTTTTCTATTTTTGGTAACGAACCAATAGGGACTGATGATGTAAGCCCCTCGTTATTATCTCTTTCGCGTATAAGCCCCTTTTTATTCATTTTTTCAGCAGTTGTTCTACTAATAAATAGTAAATTACTAGTAGCAATATCCATAGAATCCCCCAAATTAGTCGGTAGCTTTACGTCGAGCTTGTTATTATCTATCGTCCCTTCTTTTAATTGATATAGGTCTTGTGAGCTTGTTATATCTTTGTATGAGTCAATTATAGAGCTTCTTGTTTGTTCGTTTATCGATCCTACTTCTATTGAAATTCCATTTGCTGGAGAGTCTTTTGTACTAAATAATGAACATGCTCCTAACACGGTAATCGAAATACCAGCTACTATTAATAACCCAAATCTTTTTTTCATTCTATATTCTCCTTATTTTTATTTTTTTGAATTGAATTAAATGATTGTTTTATACATTTTCTTCAAATATTGAGCACGAACAAAGTAGAAGTATATAATTTGTAAAACTAAGAAACAAACCAATACTATAACGGAACTACCCAAGACTGAAAAATCAGCTAACTTTTGCAAGGCAATAAAAGCTACGACACTATGTGTAATTGCTATTACAATGGGTAAAAAGAATAGTAATACAAGTTGACGTGACACAATTTTCTTTAATTCGAGTTTACTTAAACCAACTTTTGCTATCATTTTATATTGCTGCTGATTTCGTTCTAAGTCTGTGTATAATCGGAAATATAAAAAACTTGCAGCAAATGTAAAGAAAACAATGCCTATTAATACACTCATAATGGATGCAAGTCCAAAACCTTGTTTCATCCCTATCCATGTAAGAATTAAAGTCGAAAATGTATATTTTTCGTTGTCTATTATATGCTCATTTATACCTTTATTATCCTTCTGAAAAGCAGCTACAATATTTTCCGCAACTTTTTTTGTTTTCTCCCAATCTTTCACAATAAAACCATTAATAATGTATTCAAAATAATAATTCTCTGGATCCACTATCATTTGATTATATACAGCGTCTGGTACAATAATTATCGTTACTCTTGTATCTTGTAATTCTTTCGGAGTAAGTATTTTATTTACATGCATATCTTTTTTATATCTCTATACAACAATTGAAAGCTATTTTGATTAGATTTTGAATTAGCAACTTTTTTTGAAGGTATGACAAGACTATCATTTTCATCTTTTAAGCTTTCTTTTTCAAAACCAAATGCCTTAGCTAACTTATTATAATCACTTAATTTTATAACGGTTGATAATATATTACTGTTATAGAGAGTATCTTGAATTTGTTTTATTGAATAAGTCACCTGTTTGAAATTAAACTCACCACCATGGAGTTCGCTTTCTATTTTTTTTAAATGTTCTTTTTCTAAATGGTTATTATTATAAGACTGATAAGAAAATGCAAAAGGACTTTCCGATTCAGCCATGGATGAGTTGCCTAATCCCATACAAGTCCCCACTGCAGTGAAGGCAACGGTAGAAATAATAGTGACCATAAAAAACATTTTTGCATTATCTTTTAATTGATACACTAAATCTGAGATGGTTAGTATGTTTGTTTTCTTAAAGAAAATATTTTCCCTTTTCTTTAATGCACGTAACACATACACACTGAGCTGGGTAAATAAGAAGTACGTTCCAAGTACAACAAAGCTCACCCCTGCCGCCACCATGAATAATACATAATTTGCACCCTTGTACTGAATTGCGTTAACACTATGGAAAACAGCCGTATATCCTAATCCAATACAAATAAGTGCGAATAAAGATAGCCAAAAGGATGCTTTTGGTTCAGGCTTTGGCTTTTCCTCTGCTTTTATTAATTCTACTAATTGCTCTACATTTACTAGTCGAGAAGTGAAAAGTGAAATAAATAAAAATAGTAAGAAAAAAGCTCCAAATGTTATTCCAATTGCTTTAAAGGGCATGTAAAATGGGAGTCCTTTATCAATTATTAACAGATTGTTGCTCATAATTAAGATAAACTTAGAGAACGCCATTCCAATTGTAATTCCCGTTAAAATAGAAGCGATTCCAATTATTATATTTTCAATAAATACTAATTTATTCAACTGTGTACGTGACATCCCATGTAGCATTAGAATTCCAAAATCTTTTTTTCTTGTTTTTAAAAATGCACTTACAGAATATAAGATAAAGAAGAATGAGAAGAAAAATATTAACCCCTGCGATATCTGTAATCCTGACTTTGCAAATGTATTGATTGTTACACTGGTAGCAAGATCGCCTTGTAAATTAGGATGAAATGCAAGTAATGCATAGGTGAAGAAAATCATAATAGCAAACGTACTACTTAAAAAATGAGCCAAATATGTTCTTTTACTACGAATAACGTTATTAAATGCGAACTGTCGAAAAGTCATTTGCCTTTCCTCCTAATAATGCTAAAACCTCTAGAATTTTTTGATAGAATACTTTGCGATTATCTCCACAATAAATCTCATTGTATAACTGTCCATCTTTGATAAACACAATTCGATCACAATAACTTGCAGCCATTGCATCATGTGTCACTAACATCATCGTTGTGCTATTTTCTTTATTAAGCTTTGTCAATAATTCCATCACATCATTAGCAGATTTTGAATCCAGATTTCCTGTAGGCTCATCCGCAAGTAATAATTTTGGATTATGAATAGTAGCACGTGCGATTGCAGTTCTTTGTGCCTGCCCACCAGAAATTTCATACGTACGTTTATCTAATATTTCAGTTATCCCTAGTTTTTTAGCAATAGCTTCTACTTTCCCTTCCATTTCTCTAGGACTGACACCATCAAGCGTAAGTGGAAGAACAATATTTTCTTTCACTGTCAATGTATTAAGGAGATTAAATGATTGAAAAACAAACCCTAATTCACGTCTTCGAAATAAAGACAGCTGATTTGGAGATAACAGATACGGATTTTCTCCATGAATTAATACTTCTCCTGATGTTGGAGCATCTATAGTAGACACCATATTTAATAGCGTTGTTTTACCACTCCCAGATGGTCCCATAATTCCTACAAATTCACCTTTGTTTATTTTTAAATCAATATGGGATAATGCTGTATAAGAAATTTTCCCAGGATAAACCTTCCCTAAATCTGAAACATGTAGTATCTCCACAAGTATTTCACCTTCCATTTCTTTTTTCGATACATGAAGTGTAACCTATATATAGTATGTCTCATATCGATTTCCCTAACAGTTATCTAACAAGTTTGTAAGATTCAAAAGAAAAACCGATGAAAAGTATACCTTTCATCGGTTAACGAGATGCATACGGGAATATGATTCTAACTTTTGTTCCCTTACCTACTTCAGATTCTAGCTCAATCTTATGATTTAATTTTTCACATACTTCTTTAACAAGATATAATCCCATTCCCGTAGACTCTTTAAATTTCCTACCATTTTCTCCAGTATAAAATGGATTAAAAACACGTGGTAAATCAGCAGTAGGAATACCAACCCCATGATCTTTTACTTCCAAAATAATTGCTCGTCCTTTTGAACAAGCCGATACTATTACTTTTTTTTTCTTGCTTACTTGATGAATATTTAATTGCATTTGACAGTACTTGATTGAGTATAAATCGAAACCATTTCTTATCTGTTTCTACGATAAGATTTGGATCTACTTTTACCTCTGGATACACATAACTACGTATAAATAGACGTTTATTTTCATGAATAGCAGAATCAATCATTTCCAATAACTGCAATCTGTCCACATGAAAATCCTGTTCAAATGTTTCTAAACGAGCAACATATAAGACCATTTCTAATCCTTTTTTGATTCTTTCCGTTTCTTCATTAATACTGTCAAATCGAGAGTCATCTGCATCTTGTGTAATTAACTCAATAACAGAAAGAGGTGTTTTCATTTGATGAACCCATTGATTCATAAAAGTCATTTGTTCTTGTTGTTTTCGTTCCCATTTTTTTAATTGGTTTTGATAATATTGATATTGAGTTTGTAGTAATGTTTCTAAGGCCATTGATAAGGGAGCCAAATCACTATCTTTTATTGATTCATTTAAAGCTTCCATTGGTGTTGATAGACGCTTGTAGAATGAACGATGACTATAATAGCGATATATTAAATAACCCATTAATAAAAAAACACCCAAAAATACAGAATATAATGCTGTCAAAATATGTGGATAACCATCAAACCAATATATAAAAAGAATGATAAGCAATTGGGCAAATGTATAACAAATAAGTGGAATATGTTCTTGTAAAAATAATTTCATTATTCCTTTCCTTCCTTCTCCCAAGTAGCATGCAAACGATATCCAGCACCACGAACTGTTTCCAGTGCGTTTTCAATACCTAAATCTTGCAATTTCCTTCTAATTCTACCTATGTTTACACTCAATGTATTTTCGTCTATATATGAGCTATCCCATAGTTGTTCTAAAATCACTTCACGTTTTACAAGGAGCGGAGACTTCGTTATCAATATTTCTAATAAAGTTGTTTCTTTTCTAGTAAGTAAAATTTTCCTATCATTTAGTTGAAGTTCCATTCTTTCTGGGAACAGGAATAATCCCGATTGCTCAACTATCCGTTCTTTTACTTTAGAAGCATATTCACCGTATGCTCTTCTGATTTGACTACGGATTTTCGACATTACAACCTCATAATAGAAAGGTTTCGTAATATAATCATCACCACCATTTTCTAAAGCCATAACTTGATCCATCTCTCCACTCCTTGCAGATAGAAATACAATTGGACAAGTAGAAATTGCTCGTATTTGGCGACACCAATAATAACCATCAAAATTAGGTAAATTTACATCTAATAGCACTACATCTGGTTTTATCTCTTGAAATATTTCTAAGATATTTTCAAAATCCTCTATAATAATACTTTGGTATCCATATTTTTTTATATGAGTTCCCAGTAATTCAGCAATTTTCATATCATCTTCTACAATCATGATTGTATTCATAACGTACTCTCCTTTAATTTAGGCGCAATTTTTAAAGTTCATTTGGTATTCAATATTTACTTATGTAAAAAAGATGATATCTTACCTACCCTCACAAATGCAATAAGTATCCAATAAAGCGTATATTTGTTGTTACTTAATTAATAAATTAAATAGGGATTGTTTCTATCTTTTTTCTTTTCTTAAGTCGATTCTTTTTTAAACACATAAAAAGACCGCCACAGTTTTGTGACGGAAAAACAGAAAAATTTTAATAACTAATTACTATTATTATTTATTTGTAGTTTTTAAGGTATCTAACGCTATTTTGGTTGCTTCTGCAATAAGCTTATCATCGTATTTAGCATCCTCTTTATCATGATTAGAAAGTATCGCAAGAACAATTGGCTTTTTATTTGGTGGCCAAATAATTGCGATATCATTTCTGGTTCCATAAGATCCCGAGCCTGTTTTATCAGCTACTTCCCATCCCCCTGGAACTCCAGCACGAATTAAGTTGTCTCCCGTAGTGTTCTTTTTCATCCAATCTATTAATAAATCCCGTTTCTCAGTTGAAAGTACATCTCCTAGCGTAAAAGCTTGAAGACTAGTAGCTAATGCCTTTGGGGTACTAGTATCATGTACATCTCCTGGATGCACTTCGTTTAACTCTGGTTCAAAACGTTCAGGATTTGTAACGGTATCTCCTATTTCTCTCAGTGTTTTTTTGAATTCACTAGGTCCACCTAATTGTTTAAGAATAAGATTTTGTGCAGTATTATCACTATATCGAAGGGAAGCATCTGCAAGCTCTTTCAGAGTCATACCTGTATCAACATACATTTCTGTAATTGGATTGTAATTAACAAGATCTTCACGAGTATACAAAACTCTTTGATTTAGATCTTCTATTGATTTCTTTTGTAAAAGTACTCCCACAGCTAAAGCTTTGTGGGTAGATGCGTATGCAAACCGTTTATCTGATTGATACGTAACGGTTTGATTCGTATCAGTGTCCAATGCATAAATACCAAGTTTAGCATCAAATTTTTTTTCAAGTTTAGCAAAAGAATCATTACCAGTAGTTTCTTGTTTGATTTGATTTGTTTGTTTCGTTTGTTTAAGTGATTCAGATTGAGTATTACTATCGGAACAACCTATAAGCGTTGCACATGAAAGAAATACTACAGGTACCATCTTTTTGTAATGTAAAATGTTAAAAAACTTGTTTAAGACTATCATACATTTTCAACCTCTTTCAAGAATATATGGTTTTTCTAGGTGTTATACATACCAATACAATTAAAGAGTGTATCGGATATCACTCTTCAAGCATCTAACTTATGATAAACACCTGTTTTATACGAATACTTAATAGACAACCTAAGTAACAAGTTTGTTCCATACATTTAAAAATATTTTAATCAACAACAATGTTATTAACAAAAAAGGAAGGAGTGAATCGACTGTTCACTCCTTTGAATGATAACCGTAGAGGTCCATTTAGCTTTGAAATAAAGATTGATAAAAAGTGCTTTAAGCCTTTTTTAATAGCAAATGTAAAAATCCATTTCCAAAAAAATTTAATCAAAAAGGTGTTCAGGGGAGGCAATCTGAATAGAATTCAAATGTTTCATTCGGTTTATGACAGATAGTCCTTCATTAACTCTATGTAATTCAAGCCATCTTTCGAAACCAGAAAAAAAGGAAGAAAAGCCAATAGATGTCTACAAACTGGGCGTATGATTTGATATTGTAAAGCCCTCTGGCATCAATTTGTTCATCACCTATCATCATGTATCCCTTGGTTGAAACCATCAGCTTTTCTGTACCGCTTCCCAGTGAATAGCTCGAAAAGTTATGGGTGTTGAGCTCAACTTAACGACGACGGGAGCTGTCCCCAATTAGTGATGAAACCCATTATCACATTTCGTATCATGAGGCATAGGCCCATCCAGGGAATCCAAAAAGGCAACAGCCTGTTTGAGGTTTCTCAAAAATAAATGCGCGAGATCCATGGAAAATCCATTTCGAACCACAACGCGCATAATCGTCACCGCTTCTAGATTTGGAGGCAATGGATAGGCAGGTACTTGCCAACCGAACACACGCAATTGTCGAGATAGATCATAAAGATTCCAGTTTGATGTGTGACCATTTTTCAGTCGCCAAGCGAAAACCGGTATATCCGAACCATCGGACAAAAGTTCGAAAGGTTCCATCATTTGAATCGCCTTGCTAAGAAAAAGAGCGACTTTCTGAGAAGCCCTTTGGACATCATAGTACCCCCTTTTCCCCAAACGCAGGTAATTGTAATATTGCAGGAGTACTTGTGCACCAGGACGTGAAAAATTCAGGGCAAAAGTTGGCATGTTGCCGCCTAAATAGGAGACGCGGAAGATTAGATCCTCAGGGAGATCATCAGCTTCCCTCCAAATTATCCAACCCAATCCAGGGTAGACTAATCCATATTTATGTCCGGATACATTGATGGACTTTACCCTCGGCAATTGAAAATCCCAGACTAAATCTGGTTGAAGAAACGGGGCTATAAATCCGCCCGAAGCCGCATCCACATGCATAGGAATGTCAAGTCCCGTCCTCTCCTGTAAATCGTCCAACGCTTTTGCAATGGCAGCAACCGGTTCGTAACGTCCGGTATAAGTCTCACCGAGAATCGGTACCACACCAATCGTATTTTCATCCACGGCTGCAATGACCCCCTGAGGATCCAACCGGGAATGCTCAGGGCTAACCTTTACATAGCGTGGTTCAACCTCCCAATAGTTCGCGAATTTTTCCCAAACGACTTGAACAGCAGAACTAAATACAATATTAGGCCGATCCACCGGCTTCCCCTCTCTTTTGCGTGCATTTTGCCAGCGTCTCTTTAACGCAAGCCCCCCGAGCATACATGCTTCCGACGATCCAGTTGTTGAAACGCCCATAGTTGTAAGGGGGCTAGGGGAATGCCAGAGATTGGCTAAAATGCGAACACACCGCTCCTCAATTTCAGCTGTCTGTGGATATTCGTCCTTATCAATCATGTTCTTATCAAATGATTTAGCATATAGCCGCTCTGCGGTAGGCTCCATCCAGGTGCTAACGAACGTTGCAAGATTCAAGCGTGCATTGCCATCTAGAGTAATTTCATCATGGACGATTTGATACGCTGTTTCTGGTAACATGCCTTCATCAGGCATGTTAAATCGCGGAACGACTGATTCTCCTTTGCGGGCAAACAGAGGATTTATAGAAAATTCGGGAGGCAGCTCCATTTGCACATGACGCGGTAGATATTGTGGATTATCTGGCATAATCTCTTTTCCTTCATGTGTATCGTTTTGAACTTCTTCTTTTCGATCCTGCGGCATACTAGTCCCCCTTAATTAATGGTTTAACAAATATATTATTTACAAAAAAATATTTGTTAAACCAAGGAGGAAATTCTATTAAAAGGTACTGCCACCATTCAAATTAAAGAAATATAGTTTGTGATTACAAAATAGAAATCGATTTATATTATAATGAAAACATTGAATATATGAATGTGATTTTCTGAAATTTCTAAGACTACATTACAAATGTGAATAACTAAAAAGCTATCAATTCAAAGAATTTGAGAATATGGAACATTTTAAGCGAGATTGAGATAATTATATTCACAAAAGAATTGATGCACCGTTAAAAAGAATGAGCCCGGTACAATACCGGACTTATATTCATACAACCGCCTTATTTTTCTATTTAACTGTTGGGATTCAGCTCATAATGAAACATATTTTTACATAAAAGACTTTCGTATATAAATTTTTCAAATGAGTTATTAGCGAATTGTTGACCAATATCACTTTTTGAGTGAGTAATTTTTTAGATTGATGATATAATAAATTTTGTTCTTTTCTTTTATGTAAAATATTCTAGTTTTGCATTAGGAAAGAACTGTTTCATATAGGAATACAGATAGTTTTTTATATCCTCTTCTTCTTCTTTTTGATAAATGTATTTTCCGATTCCATATTTCCCCCATTTATACCTTCTTTTCTCTTCATCTAATTCTAATTTTGTCATCGGGTAGTTTTTTTCAATCATTCTCTTAGCTGGCTTTGTAAAACGATGTTGAATAAATTCAAATGTAATATCATCCCGTGCATCAAGAGGTAATTCAGCATTTAGGCGTTCAAACATATGATAGTACCCTTCCTGCCAGCCTTCATGCAGGTAAATAGGAGCTACAATGAAACCAAGAGGATATCCGGCTCTAGCTACTTTTCCTGCTGCCTCAATTCGTTTAGCTAAGGGAGAAGTCCCTGGTTCAAAGTTTTTAATCACATAATCAGCATTTACACTAAAGCGAAATCTTGTTTTTCCATTATGTTTAGCATCAAGTAAATGATCTACATGGTGAAATTTCGTAACAAATCTCAATTTCCCATATTCAGATTCTCCAAAATGCTCAATAGCCCGTTTAAGAGTATGCGTTAAATAATCGATTCCTACAATATCTGAAGTACACGACGCTTCAAATCTTGTTACTTCAGGTGCACGCTCTTTCATGTATTTATCAGCAGCATCTAAAATTTCTTCAACATTTACATACGTTCGTATATAAGGCTTACTTCCCATCGTTGTTTGTAAATAACAATAATGACAATGCCCCATACATCCCGTTGCAAAAGGAATTGCATACTCTGCTGAAGGCTTGGAAGTATCAAATTTCAGTGTTTTTCTAACACCAACAACAAGCGTAGATTTTGCTACTCGATACTTTTGAAAATCATTATCGCCTGGCAAATCTCTTACTTGATTATGGGAAGTAGTATGTCGAATTTCAACATCCATCTTTGAAAACTTCTCAAACAGCTCTTTTCCCAAAGGATAATCTAATGCTTTAGGTTCAAAATATACGAGCTTAGGCATAAATGGCTTATTCATTCCAACATCCCCTCTGAAATATCACCATAATAGTAAGTGTACGCTTGATTTGCTTCATCTTCGGTAGCATATATAGCCATCTCATTTGTTAGTGGATAATACGTTTCGTAAAGAAATAGTGCTAATTCAGTAGGTCTTTCAGGATTATTTACAACTGCTGCAGCTTGTATATTAGCTACGTCTTGAGTATGAGGATTTCGATAAAAAATATAGACAATGTCACCAGCATGATACGTATTACTTTCAGAAGAAAATTCCATTCCATCCCCACCTCATTTCATAAAATTCAATGCTCAAAGTTTTACTTTCTAATTTCCCTGTAGTGTAACTATTTAATTTTATTGATAATGATTACTTCATACAAACATACTTTGAAAAATTAATAATAAATGCACTACCAAAAAGGCAAGCATATATCAATGCTTGCCTTTCGTTCTAACGACGATGTTCAACAAGATCGATTACACCTAAAACGACGTGAGCTAAACCAAAACCAAATACTGTATTTGCAATCATTTTATTAGTTCCACGAGTTTGTTTAAGAGCATTACCTGCTGCGGTCACTGCTGTACCTAAAGCTGTTGGAATTAATCCTTCACGAATGTCCACAGTGATGCCTCCTTGTTTCGTAGTTAGTAAATTTGTTTTAATGCCTCGAAGTAAAGTATTAAAACAAGTATTAGTATTTTTCTTTTTAATAAAATTATGTGAAATTTTCATGAATAATATTTTAAATCCATAACAGCTATAAAGATTGAAAAAATTATTAATTAACAAATAAGAGAATATCTTCAAAACGTATTTTCATATAAAAATTGTATACCTCAGACAAAAAAATTCTTTGTGGAAATTCTCTCCATAAAAAAGTGCTCCTACATTTATATAGGAGCGCTTTTTTATGAAACACTATTCTTTATTTGCCTATGAACCACTTTATTATAATAACCATGCTTTACAACTTGCCTAACATCATCTACCTCAATATCCATTCTTTCCGCGATATCTACAACAATTGTATTTTGTAAAACATTCACTACAAACCCCATTAATTGTAAATTAGGGTTTTTACGATATGAAAATTGAACGTAATCCCCAAGTGTTACTTCTTTATTATGCTTCATTTGGCGCCCCCTAAATTATTGATAGTTATACAATAGTTTTCCCTTTTTTTACTTCTTCATAATGGGGTTACCAGTTTATCATTTTAGCTAATTCATCTCCCACCTACTCACTCCGCGTTCCTTGAGGAAGGGGTCTTCTTGGCTAAAACGATAAAAGTTATGCATATAATTAAAAAAGACAAACTCTCCAAGATGAGGAGTTTGTCCAAAACCATGATCTCTTTAAATCAACAATATAGAATTCAGTTCCGATAAGAATCTTTCTTTTTTCCATATCACACGATTTTTGCATCAGAACTAACTACAGTAAATTAGAATAATGACTTAATACTTGCTAGAACAGTAAGTATCCCTATAATAATTACAAATACATTACTCATTTTCCCTCTGTATTTTGCTAGTACTGGTACTTTACGAATCGCATACATCGGTAATAGACATAAGATAGCAGCGACTAACGGACCACTAAGGGCATCAATGATTCCAAGAATACTTGGATTTGTATAAGCAACATACCAGCATGTTAATACAACAAAAGTAAGAATCATTGTCTTAACTGTTTTTTCTCCTATATCTTTCCCACGTTTTTTACTGGACTTGATAATCATGTCACGCATTACCTCATACGCTCCTATATAATGGCCAAGGAAAGACTTTGTAATAGCCACAAACGCAATGATAGGAGCTGCAATCGTGATTACTGGCGAATTAAGCTCATTAGCAAGATATGATAGGATTGACAAGTTCTGTTCTTTTGCCACCTTAAGATCATCTGGAGTCAAACTTAAAGTACTGCTCCAAACAAAGAACATAACAACAGCGAATGTGATGATATAACAAACTTTTTGTATTTGGGCACACTTGGCATCAGTAGCGTCTATTCCATACGTAGCTCTCTGTTTCATAACGAATGACGAAATCATAGGAGAATGATTAAACGAGAATACTATGATTGGTAGTATCATCCAAATCGTTCCGAAATACCCTGTTCCAGTTGAAGCAGTAGAAACACTTGAAAAACTTAGCATTGAAGTATTCCATTGTGGAATTAAAGATATTGCAATAAAAAGTAGAGAAGCAATGAAAGGATATACTAGCATGCTCATTATCTTTACAGTAATATCCTGACCAAAATTTAGTATAGTGATAAGACCGAGTACTAATACAAGTGATAAAATAGCCCTTGGAGGCTCCGGCATGTGCAATTGGTGTACAATAAAACTACTTGCAGTATTTGTAAGTGCGACCGAGTACATCAGCACGATCGTATAAATGGAGACGAAATATACAATGTTAAAAATGATACTTGCTTTATTTCCGAAATATTCTCTTATTGTACCTGTAATCCCCTCATCGGCAGAATTCGAAGCGTAAATCATTTTAGCAAGCGCCCTATGTGAGTAGTACATAACTGGATATGCAAGTATGGTAATTAACAGCAATGATAATAAACCACCTGAACCTGCATTAATCGGTAAAAAGAGTACCCCTGCTCCAATTGCTGTTCCAAAAAGGCTCAATGCCCAGGTAGTATCCTGTTTATGCCATTTTTTAGGGTCTAAATATTTTTCATTTTTTACTGCCGTATTATCAGCTTGAAATTCTATGTTTTTTGCAGTATTCCCATTCATATAATAATTCCTCCTTGTTTCCTATTCTTACGTCTTTATTTTAAGGTATAGGAATATAGACCGTTCTTTTTGTTTATAAAGTGCGCCACATCGTATATCCTTCTTCTAAGTTGATCAGACTCAAAAAATTAACGAAGCATCAACCTGAAGAGTTTGTTACCACTTACAAAATGTTTCAATTATATAGTAGGATATATTATTAATAATTCCCCCAATATCCAGAAATCCTTAAGCGAACAATAGAGAATAGATTGTTAACCATTTCACAATACAGACGGTAACTGTTTATTGATTTGATTGTTTCTCCCCAAATATTTTATTTTTAATAGCAATCCCTGTAGGTGTAGCCGCAATTCCACCTAAACCTGTCTCTCTTAATTCGCGAGGAATCTGTCTTCCAACTCTATACATCGCTTCAATAACTTCGTCAGCATTGATGATATTGTTTACGCCGGCTAATGCGATGTCCGCTGCTGCTAAAGCATTTGTCGCTCCAATGGCGTTTCTCTTTACACAAGGAATTTCTACCAAACCAGCGACCGGATCACAAACTAAACCGAGTAAATTCTGTAATGCAATCGAAAAAGCTTCAGAAGATTGCTGTGGTGTTCCACCTGCAGCTTCTACCGCAGCTGCAGCCGCCATTGCTGAGGCACTGCCTACTTCAGCTTGACATCCTCCATACGCTCCTGAAATACAAGCGTTGTTTGCTACTATCGTTCCAAATAGCGCTGATGTGAATAGAAAATGTATCATATCTTCATGACTCAACTGCAACGTATCTTTAATACTAAATAGGACTCCCGGAATCGTCCCACTTGCACCTGCTGTTGGAGTTGCACAAATAGCTCCTAATGCAGCATTTACTTCATTAACGCCGATAGCACTTTGAATCCCTAACACCATCAAATCTCCAGAAAGAGTTTTCCTATTTTCTCGATAGTTTTTAATTTTAACTGCATCACCTCCGGTTAAACCGGTAGGAGAAAATACACCGTCCCCCTCGATACTTTTATTTATAGCATTTTGCATAGTCGCTAAATTTCGTTCCATTTTACTCCAAACTTCTTCATAAGAAATTTTAGTTTGTTCGATTTCCTGTTCAATTGCTAATTTATAAATTGGCTTTTGTCTTTTATTAGCTGCATCCACAATTTCTTTTATGGCCATATACATATTTTTTCACTCCTTAATGTAACTAAAGAATAATAAGATTAGCTATATTGCTTAAATTCCCTAATTCCTCCTGAGCATTACCAGGCAATAGCGAATCCAAAGCGAATGCATATAAATATTTTGTTTTATCTTTCAAACTATGAAAGTTGTTAATTTCAACATTATATTGTTTAAAGATCCTGCGTAAGACAAATTCAAAGTCAGCTCTTTCTGAAATCGCAATAACAACTGGCAATGGCCCCTGCATTTCTAAGCTAAATCCATCAATTTCAACATATTTGACTTCAATCAATCCACCGCCGACCGAAATACCCATCGTTCTAATACTTCGACTGTCATCCTCTACATATACATCTGCCGTATTTGGATGACCGGCAGGACTATCACCTGATTTTTCAATAAAAGTAATGTCAATCCCTTTAGATTCTGCTATTTTAATAGCATCTGGCACTTTGCTGTCATCTGCAGCAAAGCCTAATATACCAGCAATTATTGCAAAATCAGTTCCGTGACCTTTATGGGTTTCAGCAAATGATTCATAATACGTTACCACAACTTTTTTTGGAAGACCTTGAAATAATTTATTAGCAACTGTTCCAATAGACAAAGCACCTGCAGTATGTGAACTTGAAGGACCTATCATTATGGGCCCAATCACATCAAAACAACTTTTGTATTTAACAACCTTTTTTTCTTTAATAGACGCTACATTCATGTTCATATAAGCACCCCCATAATTTATGATTTTAATTGCAGTTGAAACTAAGTTATTAGAATAATTAATTCAAAACAAATTCTCGTTGTTAGCGCTTTCTTTTGATGTTAAATAAATTTCCTTTCTAATTACACATCCTTTGTAGAGTAATCATATCAGTATGTCCAATTTAAGAAAGTTACTTGTAAGGTCTTTAGAATTTTTGCACCAAAACTAGGTTTGATATTTTATCTAGCGGTAATAAACTATCTCTCGACGCCCTCATTATAACTTGTATATTTATGAGTTTAATCTTTTTTTATTTTCAGGAAGATCGAATAAACAGAATCTTGAATGGATAATAAATTACACTTAGCATGTAGCAATTGTGTCCTTTATTTGAAGCTGTATTAGTTAGTAAAAAATTAAAAATAGCACAGATTTCCTTTCATTTACACCTTGATTATATTAGAAAATCATTATAAAGATACTCATATTGTCCTTTTTTAGAACATTTTATTTTGGATGGAAAACCTGTTCTAATAAATAATTCATTCAGATGAAAAGGAATACATGAATGAAATATAAAACCATTGAAGTATATTGATTACATAACTTGCATTAATATTAATTGTCGAAAAAAACGAACTTCTTTTACCAATCTTAACATAAAGGATACGTTCCAAATAACGATGGCGATTCCTAGTAGAATACTTTTTATGCTGTTTTTATATGAAAAATCCTCTTCAAAACGCAAATAAAAAGGGCCATTTCAGCCCTTTTTTATTTATAAATTCTCTATATCATATTCAGTATATCCCTCATAATAGTAACTAATATTAATGCCTTTCATGAATACTTCACGGCTATTTATTTTATCTACTAATGCATTTTGGAGTAAATGCTTATTTGCGCTTTTTATTTAGAATAATCTCTCATATGTAATTAAGATTTTTCACTCTCTGTAAAAAGTGATTTATGTTCTACTGGAGAAGAAAGCACTATTAAGGTTGTAGGCTTTCCGTACTCTAAGCACAAATTAATATAGTCTTCGAGTGTATGTACTGATTCTGTCACTACCTTTGTTAGATAACTATACATACCGGCAATACGGTGACATTCGACCACATCTGAATGTTCCATTGCGAACTTTTTATATTTGTTGCAATCCCTTGGTTCCATCAAAACAAACGCAGTAATATGTTTTTTTAATTCTTTCGGATTAACAATCGTGCGATAACTTATAATTACCCCCTGTTCTTCTAGTCTTCTAACTCGCTCTGTAACAGAAGGAGAACTCAAACCTACCAGTTTTCCTATTTCAACCATACTTAAACGTGCATTTTCCTGAAGATGTGAAAGAATCTTTAAATCTGTTTGATCCATTCATGTACCTCCCCTTAATTAATTAGGAATACAATTAATAATTCTTAAATTATTAAAAAAAATTATAATTAATACATAAATTATAGCATGTTATCTTTTTTTTAAACTTTATATAATTGATATCAATTCATGAAAGAGAGGCTGATTATCTTGACACAACAATCATTGAAACGTTCAATTACTTGGGTACAAGGGACTGCATTAACCATAGGAGCTGTGTTGGGTTGTGGAATTCTTATATTGCCCTCAATTACTGCAAATAGCGCTGGACCAGCTTCGCTTTTATCTTGGGTTATCATGTCTATATTAGCTTTTCCCATTGTCGCAACTCTAGCGGTTCTTGCTAAAATGCTTCCTAGCGCAGGAGGAATTACAGCTTATGTTCAAATGGCATTTAATGCAAATACGAGTGTAATCCTAGGGTGGATTATGTTAGGATCTATTCCTATTGGAGTACCTATTATCGCTTTAACAGGTGCCCATTATATTAGCTATGTTTTTCCAATAAATAATGCAGGAGTTATAGGCATCGCGGCATTAATTTTGTTTACTTCTTTACTCTTACATAATAAAGGAATTGAGTTATCATCAAAAGTAAGTGTGTTTGTCATTTGTATAATTTCACTTTTAATAATTGTGGCTGTTGTCGTTTCTATCCCCTATGTAAAATTAAGTTTTTTTACACCTTTTGTACCAAACGGATGGTCTTCTGTTGGAGCTTCTTCTGTAATTATCTTTTTCTCATTTGTAGGATGGGAGATGATAACCCCATTAGCTGAAGAGTTTAAAAGACCTGCTAAAGATATTTCCATTAGTCTATTTTTAGGAGCAATTTGTATCTCAATTATTTACATTGCAATATCTTTTGTAACAATAGGGACTCACTCATATGGTGATAAGAACCAGATAACTTCCCTTAGTATTCTAATATCAAAAGGATTAGGACCAATAGGTACATATATAACCACTATTTTAGCAATTTTTATTTCGTTTAGTGCTGTACATGCTAACATTGCAGGTTTTTCAAGAATGATTTACGCCCAAGCTAGAGAAGGACATTTCCCTTCCTTCTTTACTAAATTACATTCTAAATTCCAAACTCCAACTAGGGTTTTACTAGTTTTAGGCGGAATTTTTAGTTGTATTTTAATTTTTTATGGTATAGCACGACCAAATTTAGAGATGCTTCTAAAAGGTCCTAGTGTAATTTTTATTACCTCATATATTTTTACAATGCTAGCTGCTCTTAAGTTATTAAAAGTTAAAGATATAGGTTGGTGGATGGCCTTCCTGTCTCTAGTTATATGTATTTTTGTATACTCATTTAGTGGTTGGGCGATTCTCTATCCAGTAATTCTATCATTCATAGGTTGGATTTATATACTTATAAATAATAAGTCCAGCACTGTAATCAATCATCAATTAGATACATCTAATGAAAAATAGTTTTATAATTTCTATAAACTAATTCTACAAATTATATACTGTTATTAACACTATCAAGGCTGGAATAGATAAAAATTCTGCTAACTTATAATTAGCTCAAATTAACTTAATGAAATATGGATAATTATGTGTATTCAAGAAAAAACCAGGATAACTTTTTAAAATCATCCTGGTTTTTTCTATATAAAATGAATTTCGTTATTTTTAGTTCCCCCCCCTATATATCTATACATACTATCTTCTTATTTATATATTTACCTTCTCTTCTCCATCATCCTGTTTTTCAATTAAATTTAAGTAAAAATGTATGACAGTTTTGTTGTAATACGAAGAGATGTAAATAAATGATAGATTAAATGTAAACATTCCGACATGTTGCATATCCAGCATATGTTCAAATTTTCTCTGTATATGGTGTAGTAATAGATACCACATCAAGGAAACATCAAGGGAGAATTCAGTTACAGTTGTAAAGATTTGTTACTGAGGATACTCCAATGATTAAAAATTTATTTTTTAAGATTTTCACTGAAGAATAGTAAATGGAATATTGTATAATCAATTAAAAAAACAGCAAATTTACAGGTTGATAAAAAAAAGCCAAGTGCATTGCACTCGGCTTTATGGTCGATTAAACAATTTTACTTCAGACGTATTAAACTGATGTAGATAGTCTTTAGTCGAAGTATAACCTGAATTCATGAGTGTTTTCTTTTCTTCTTCTGTGATATCAAAATTAAACGACGGCGTAAAGAATGTATTGATAAATACAGTGCGGGCAGCATCTTCTTTGGTTGTTTTTCCGCTCTCATGACCTTTGATCATGGTTTGAGACAAATTCCATGCAAAATGAATAAGAGAATGGCCAATATGATGTTCTGTTGAAGTTGCGATTTGTTTTAACATGGCAATCTCGGCCTGAGATTCTAAACGGAAACCTAGTGTTTCTTTGTTGTAGACAATTTCATCTGCAGGATCAAAGAAAGATGCATTGTATTTCGTGTGTAAGCTTCTTAATGTAGAATAATCCTCCGTATTGCTTACCAGTTTATTAACCTCGTCAATCGTATCTGTGGTCGTGAAGTGTTCTTCTTTATTCACAAAACTTTTCCGATCAAATAAACGAATTGGGTAGTTATCGAGTACACCTCCGTCTACATAATAATCTTTATCCCATTCCACAGATTTAAAAAAGAATGGGATCGACATCGAAATCCGCACAGCAACTACTAACGGGACATCAGGTGTCGTTTCGCGAGAAAACGTACGAAGCTGGTGTGTAGAAACGTTCGTTCCTTGGAAAAACACGTCTTTTCCTGTTTTGTCATACAACTGCTGAAAGGTTGTATCCTTATTCCCTGTCCACTTTTCAACGATGTTTCCTACCCACTCAGTAAAGAAATCCCCTTTATAGATACCAAAACCATCAAAAAATAAACGAATGTTATCTTGTACAATCGAAAAATCATCATCTTTAAACGCTTTGAAATTCATGTCTTTGTGGATTTTCACAAGATCTGCGAATGGAATGGAAAGACCTAAAAGTAATGCAGTAATCGCTCCCGCTGAAGTCCCTCCAAATCGTTGTATTTCTGGTAAAATCCCTTCTTCATTTAGTGCACGGATGGCACCGATATAAGCGCTTCCCTTTACTCCGCCACCTTCAAATACTAAGTTACGAAATGGATATTCCATTATATACCTCCAATAGATAAATTTTAAATCTGTTATAGTATCGGAAGTATATTGAAATATATCCAAACGTTATTAAAAACGTTTCATTTCATGCGATACGCATGGGAGAATTAACTTTATTCAATGGATGAATTCTTTGAAAGAGAAGGAATTTGCTTTACACTAATAACAACTAAACATTACCTTAATATAATCATTTACAGTATAAAATCCGTTTTTCTATAAGAGAACTTAATTTACATGTAATGCAAAATTTTTAGCAATACATTATATATTAATTTAGTTATAAAAACGTATAAAGACCACCTATTTCCATAAGTGATCTTTCTTTATGATTCTGCATTTGTACACTTCTGTAGAAATATAGCGTAGATACGCTTTGTTTGCTAAATTTTTAGTTCTCTCCATTTACTAAAAAACATAGCTTAATACAATTAATATGGTATTCGTTACATTGCAAACTATTATTCTGTCTTCTGTACAAGCACACTACTAAAAATCAATTCAGCAACTTTTACATATCCTTTTGAGTTTGGATGAATTAAATCCTTAGACCATAGCGTATTGTCATTAACTAAAGGATGACTCCAAAAGTCAACATGATGAAGCTTATACTCTCTACTCAGTGAACGTATAACATCATTTGCCTCTAATAATTGTTCCTTTATTATTTGTTTTTTTTCAGAAGCGAAAGGAAGCCTTACTGTAAAATCCGGAAGATTTGCTATCATAATATCAGCACCTGTTTTACTTAATGTATTTATCATAAATTCCATATCATTCTTATATGCATTATGATTCCAACGTCCTTTTAAAACGTCGTTTGCACCTGCAATGAGACTAACCAAATCTGGATTAAAAGTTAACGCCTTTTCCAATTGCTGTGAGCGAATTTCTTGCGTTACTAACCCACGCTTTGCAAAATTGGCATATTCTATATCGTTTACACACAGTTGAACAAAATGATCTACCCAGCTTTTTAATGCTATTCCCTCAACTTCATCCCCTATCCCCTCTGTAAAACTATCACCAATCGCTACAAATCGCTTCCACATATGTATTCCCCCTTTATTATTAACCATATCTATACTATACAATAGCTCACAACATAATTGTTATTTCTAAGTGGTTTTCGATTTCAATTAAATTCCACTTTATTATATCTACATGTAGAATCCAAAATTGACCGATTCCAAATATACTTAGGAATCGGTCATATTCGTATATTTACTAAAGAAATAAAATCTCTCTATGCATTATACTTTTTTCAATAAATTTGTTGTTCTTTGTTTTGCCCAATTGATACATTTCTTTTCGATTAAATGATACGAAACTATAGAAAAAAGTAGTGTCATTGTAATGCACAAAATAAGAAGGAAAAAGATAGGTATCTTTGTATACAAAAGTTTAAATAATACCATCATAATTGGAAAGTGGCACAAATAGATACTGTATGAAATTTCTCCTAAATATACAAACACACTCTTATTTAAAAATGCTTTTGTTTTTAGGTTACTCATGGCCATTATAATACATATACTAACACCCATTACGACACCCCAATCTTTTAATAAGAAAGTAGTATCATTACGTGAAATACCATAAATTAAAATGGAATATAAATATAAAATAATCCCTAGTGCAATAAGAAATCCTTTATTAAATTTTTTCATATTCCTGTATGAGTAGATAAGTTTTTCCTGATGCTTAAAAAGTAACATTCCAACCATAAACATAGATGTAAAATGCAGCGTATCAGCATAACCATTATAAAACCCCTCAGCTTTCCCAATATGCAACATATTAAGAAAAACACTAATTAAAGAAAAGCTCAAAGCAAATAGTATCGTTTTCTTCCAATTCAGTTTATAAAAGAAAAGAAATAACAAAGGAAACACAATAGATATACGCATTTCTTGAGCCAATGACCAAATAACTGGATTATAATTTTCCGTAAAAAAGTTAGTAAGAAGCACAAAGTGGTTTATAATATCTAATTTTGTTATAGACCCTTGCCACCTATCATAGAACCAATCACGTAGTCCTACCACTTCATATGGCGAAAATAAAATAAATAAAGCAAAGGTAACGATTATCCAAAAATAATAAGGAATATAGATTCTTACAAATCTCTTAATTAAATATCCCCAATAATTTGTTTTTGAATGATAAAGTGCCATAGATAGCACAAAACCACTTAGTACATAAAAAACGATAACAGCTTCTCCACCCGCCCATAAAAACCTAAGTGGGGAAAATTTAATAGAATTAGGCAACGATGGTAGCATTAAACAAAAGTGTCCAAATACCACAGTAAGTGCCGCTAACCCTCGTATAGAATCTAATTCTTTTATTCTCTTACTCATAAAATGTTCTCCTTGTAAATTGTAGATTTTGCTGTTCATAAAGGCCAATATACTAGTGTAGCGGGAGAATGGTACATAATATCTATTTAGATCCCTGATATAAGCACTTCAAAGTCAATCTATGCATCTGTTTTTGGTCTCCAGTTCCTTATATAAATAATTTAAAACAAAGTATTTAATACAAAGAAAAGATTTTATTAAGTTTTCATAGAATCTAATTACAGAAATAAGTACCTGATATTAATTTTTTATTTTCATTTGATGGAATACTGAATGTTTTTCCATCATGTGATTTTATTAAACTAACCTTGTACTAGAACCCTTTAAATCGAAAGATTCATAATAACCGTCATCCTTTCTGTATATTTCTACAAAAAGAATAACGTTTTTTAATTTTATAGATACAAATTTATTTTAGCTTGATTGCAATAACAAAGGTTACAAGTACAAGGAATCCCATTTAAAAATTAATACCATCTTCCATTCCAAACTATCTACATAAGAATCTATAATACTTTGAAACCTTTTGTTTTATCCTATAAAGCTAGCTTTTTACTATATCAACCGCACTATCCCACATACCACTAAAAAAAGGTCCAGTTTTACGCATAAAACGTGTAAACCAATTTGCTTGTTCTACATTAGATTTTGTTACAAGGTCTATATTTAATGATTTACCTGATAAGAAACCTGGATCTTTATTATCTTTAGGCGAGATAATCATTTTACTTATTGTTATACCTTTTTTAATAGGTGCTTCTTGTTCTTTATTCGATACTTTAAATTCTTTTTTATAAACGTCTTTGTTGCCCTTCGGCATTGGAAGTAAAACAGCTTGCTTCGTTTGAACTATTACATCTTTATCTTTTGCATTTGCAACTCGCACTGTTTCATGCCCTTTTACTACTGAATCTTTTCCGTAGATTTTCTTCACTTCAAAATTCGCAAATCCATAATCATATAATTTCTTCGTTTCATCAAAACGTGCTGTATGGGAGTTTGCTTTTATCACTACAGAAATTAGACGTATACCGTTTCTTTCTACTGTACCAGTGAAGCAATCACCAGCTTCTGGAGTAGTTCCTGTTTTCAACCCATCTACACCTTCGTATTGCTTAATTAAACCTTTTAACATCATGTTAAAATTCACCATATCAATTGGATACTTGCCACCCTTTTGGAATGTTTTTTTGGGGATTTTTGCTGTATCTAATATTTTCGGAAAATCTTGAACGAGACGTTGTGCTAAAATCGCACAATCTCTTGCGGACATTTTATTTTTTTCATCTGGAGTTGTCCCTTCTGGATGATGTCCTTTTAAATCATAGTTTGTTAAGCCTGTAGAGTTTACAAATTTGTAATTTTTCATTCCAAACTCTTTTGACTTATCATTCATCATTTTCACGAAATCGGCTTCTTTTCCAGCAATTTCTTCAACTAAAGCAATTGTTGCACCGTTTGCAGAGTATATTGCCATTGCCTCATATAACTCTTTTACTGTATAAGAACCACCATTTTCTAATGGAACGTTTGATAATGAGCGATCTTGTGAAATCTTATATGCATATTCAGAGATTTTAACTTTTTGATCCCATTTTAGTTTGCCTTTATCCACCGCTTCATGAACTAAGTATTCACTCATCATTTTTGTCATACTAGCAATTGCTAATAATTCATCTGCATTTTTTTGATATAAAATTTTCCCGGAATTTACTTCTACTAAAATTGCTGATCCTGCTTCTACGTCTATAGCAGGCACTGTTTCCGCTGATGCTCTTCCAAATGTAACGACCATGCTACAAAATAGTGTAAGCACTGTTACTATTGAAATACTTCTCTTGCAAAACATACCTTTCACTTCTGTTACCTCCAATATCTTTGTACTCAAAAAAATGTTATTCTTACATAATCCTCAAAAAATAGACAGTATTCTCAAATTCTATATACATATACGACGTTAGGATCGCTTTCATATAGACCATCTCATCCCACACTTTTAGGCGCACTGATACTTTGTGTTCCTACACACATCCCTATTTTTAATACCTTTGTATTTTTCAAGATGATCCGTACTTTCATATTTTTTAGGATTACAATGAATAGACAATCAAAATTATACATTTGTTCCACATTTTCAAAAAATAAAACCAGTGTGTCCCGATTAAATATCGAGACACACCGGTTTTATTATCTATCAAGGATTTTAATTATTTAATTCAGTTATTTGCTAAACTCATACTAGAGATGAATTTTCCTTAGTCTAGACTATTCATTTTTTATAATAAAAAAACTACATCCTATATAGAATGTAGTTTTTTCACAGATCTATCTATTTTTTACTTCCTTTTTATAAAAATCATATAATAATTCAATAGATGAACTAGATAAAATAGGAATTGCCTTATTAACTAATGCTCTATCCCAATCAAACCAACGCATCTCCATTAGCATATTCATTTCTGTATCTGTGAACCGCTTCTTTATTTCCTTAGCAGGATTTCCACCAACTATTGTATATGGCGGAACATTTTTACTTACAACAGATCCTGCTGCAACGATTGCACCTTCACCGATTGTAACGCCAGGCATAATAATAGCATTCATTCCAATCCAAGCATCACTTTTAATGACTGTATCACCCTTCGGTTCATATGAATGTTCAATTTGCTCAGCGAATGGATATACTGTAATCCATTCTGAGTGATGATTATGATTACCACCCATTAAAATGACTACCCCACTGGCAATACAAACATAATTCCCAATAATGAGTTTATCAAGATGCCATCCCATCTGTTCATTTGGATTAAAAAGTGCTCGGGACTTAGCATCCCCCCACAAATACCTTACACAGCCATCTTCAAAATTTTGATGACCATAGTAACCTGAATAATAGGAGTACTCTCCTACCTCAATGAGTGGATTTGTTATTATATCTTTTAAATACTTCGTTTCTGACCAATGATTATATAATGGATGTTTCATACCTTTATTCCTCGCTTCTAAGTATTGTAGATCTTTGTAATTCACTTAGAAGCTTAATACAACTGCTACATTTTTTAGCTTTCTCAAACGACGAATCATTATATTCAAGCCTTTCTTTTATAATAAAAAAATCATAACGTGATAAATTACATAAGTCAAATTGTAAAATTATGTACTAAAACTTAAAGTGTGAATTGAAATTTAAACATTAAAACAATCGAGTTTTCAAATAACAAATGCCAATTACATATGATAAAGATTTCTTAACTATACATCTAACTTCTTTCCTGTATTAGCCGTAACTTCCTCGATTTAGTTTTATTACTTATTAATTTGTCAGATAAATCAATAAATGTTAATATGATTATAGAAGATATTATCATCCATTAGATTTCACAGCTTGTTTTTCACAAAAAAGATTTCTGAATCCTTTATTAACTAGGAGGTTTAGAAGATGAAATTTTTAAAGAAATCAACAATTATTGGTGCATTGACTGTTGGAGGAGTTTTATTATCGAATACAATTTATACAATCACACCTGTGTCTGCACAATCGCAACTTACACAAAAAGTATCACCATTTTTAGATAATTGGCAGTGGCAAAACTATTTTTTATTACATCATAATGCAGATTTTATAGAAGAATTAGCAGTTGGTGACTTAAAACATGGAGATACATTCGATGTTACTATATATACTGGTGGTAAAGATACTGGTATTGTAAAAATATATCAATTGAGCGGAAATGAAAATGATGACATAAACTTGCATAGATATAAAACCATTTATGACTCAGGTTTAAAACATGATTATGGTAGATTTGTAACCCCTATTACTAAAGCTTATAATCCTGGAACATATGTAGCTGTTATGAAACTTGGAGACAATTATTATTATGGGGGCAGCTTTAAAATCTCAAAATAATATATATTTATCTCACCAGTAAACAAAAACTATTTTAAAAGCTTCTCTATCTTATATAAGATAGAGAAGCTTTTTGATTTTTCCCCCTTTTTAAGAATTAAAAAATCCTTACTTTCTTTATAAATTATAATTTTTATTCAATAATTGTTTCCACCTCTTTTAGTACCACAATTCAATATGCAATATTGCATATTTTATATGTTCACTCTTTAAAAATGCGATAATTTGTTTATAAAAATATTTAAAATTAATATTGAAAGGAGAATATTACATGTCTTTCTATTCTTGGTCTCCTCTTATTTTCTTAATAGTTGTTGCAATTAGCATTTCTATTCAAAAGTCTAAGAAACAATAATTGATTATTTGGAGGTGTAAAGATGTCATTTGCAGCATGGAGTGCAATTTTTATGACTTTAATCGGAGCAATTTCTGGAGCAGCCTTTGGTACAATCTCCTCTAGAAATAAAAGTAAAAATGAATTTCTAATACAACGCTATACAAAAAAGTAGCCTATAAAATTTTATAGGCTACTCTTCATTTTATGAATATTATTTAGCTAATTCTTTCGTACCCTTCATTACATCAACGAAGAATCCCCAGTTATTCACAACAGAAGAAATACTAATATGCTCATCTGGAGTGTGAACATTAAATATATCTGGACCGAATGATATTGCATCTAATTCAGGCATTTTTTGAACGAATGCACTACATTCAATACCTGCATGCACTGCAAAGATTTCAATCTCTTTATTGTATTTTTCTTGATGCACTTTTTCAAACAAATTACGAATTTGTGAATTCGGATTGTATGGCCATTCTGGATACTCTGACTCTATTTCAAATGTTGCACCAACTAACTCGGCAATACATTTAATTTCATCTGCAACATGTTGTTTTAAACTACTCACAGAACTTCTCACTTCGTTACGTAATTTAATTTCATCTTGGAACGTTTCAATAACACCTAAATTTGTTGAACTTTCTACTAGACCTTTAATATCCAAGCTCATACTTTGAATGCCGTTTGGAATTAAGAATAATGATGAAATAAGTTGCTTTTGTGTCTCTTTAGCAAATACTTTTTCTACTTTCTCATCCACTTTTGTAAGTGTAACGTGAACATCTGGATCAACAGCACGCATTTCATCTTGTAATACTCTAGTCCAAGATACTAGTTTTTCTTCTACTTTCTCTACATCTTCTGTACGTAATACAATTGTAGCTACACTTTCACGTGGAATTGCGTTCGTTTTTAATCCGCCGTGAACTTCACTAATATCAAATTGAACATTTGCTGATAAATCTCGTAATACTCGTCCTAATACTTTGTTCGCATTACCGCGTTGTTTATCAATTTCCATACCAGAATGTCCGCCTTTTAAACCACCAACATATAGACGGTATGCATCCATATTCGCGGGTGCTTCATCCCAAATTATTGGAATCGTTTCAACAGCTTTCGCACCACCTGCGCTACTTACTAATAATTTATGATCTTCTTCAGAATCAATATTAATAAAAATCTTACCATCAAAGTGATTTGCATCAACAGCGAAAGCCCCACCCATTGTTGTTTCTTCTTCAGTAGTAATAACTACTTCAAGTGCTGGATGTGGAATTTCTTTTGAATCTAATAAAGCCATTGCATACGCAACTGCAATACCATTATCAGCACCTAATGTCGTTTGATTTGCATATAACATGTCCCCAATAATTCGCAATTCAATTGGATCTTTTTCAAAATCATGTACGGTTGCTTGATTTTTTTCGCAAACCATATCCATATGACCTTGAATAATAATAGCCGGTACATTTTCATAGCCAGCAGTTGCTTCTTTTTTAATGATGACATTTAATGCTTCATCTTGAATCACTTCTAAATTACGCTCTTTCGCAAAGCCAACTAAAAAATCACTAATTTCCTTTTCATTACCTGATCCTCTAGGAATCTTTGAAATTTCTGCAAAATGATAAAATACAGGGTGCTTTGTTAATTGTTCTAAAGTAGAATACATTTTTAAGCTCCTCTCAAAATAACAAAATAATATGTAAGTCTTTTATCATTATACCATGATTCATTATTTTCACTTTCTATTTCATACTTTAATATCTGCTTGTTGAACATTTAAATTGCATATAAAAAGAGAAAGAAAATGCACTATGCATTTTCTTTCTCTTTTTTTGCTCTCATATATTTTGAAGTACCATTATTCATTAATTTCTCTAACCGATTTATATTTTCCGTTAATGCACCTTTCACAAGAGAGAAATCTGTATTCGGTTCTTCTTTTTTCTCTTTAAAAAATGAAGACTTTTTTACACTAATTTCAGCCATCTCTTCTCCCCCTTTTCAAAAAAGATACAATCTTCTATTTATATTATATCGTAAATGTAAACAGCATGTACAAGTATCATTTTCTTTTTAATTCATCTTCTAAATCTTCTACTTGCTGTAATGTATCTCCTTTTATTAACGAGAAATCCGTTGTATCTTCATTATCTTCTTTAAAAAAATCATTGTTATTATCTTTTATCACTACAATCACCTCTACGTGCTAGTGTAGGAATGATTGTCCGATTTTATACAAGTTTGTCTAAATTTGCTTTACCTTTATGTATAAGTGAAAAGGACAGAAAAAAATCCTGTCCTTATTTACTAAAATAACTATGATGTATAGTTAAATTATATACATTTTCAAAATCCCGATCTTGCAGGTTATTTTTCTTCCCATCAATAACAATGAAAACATCACTCACTATTTTTGCTGGTATAATTCCGACATTTTCTACTTGCACTGCTTTCTGCTCATTCAATTGCTCAATGTACTCTAACGGAATGATAGTACTAAATTGAGAACGGATACCACGAAAGTTTGTATTTAATTCCTTTGCCGCTTCAAATACAACAATTTTTGCTCCAATCTTTTCCCCATACGAATCTAAAAATGCGTTTAAGCTTTTTGTATATTCTTTCTCCGTATGCCATTCCATCGTACCGAACACTGCTGGATTGACATTTTGAATGATTGTTGTGTATATTTCTCCTCTTGCTTTAGAAGCAATTAATGAACGTTTTATCGATTGAACCGTCTTGCCGATATCGCTAAATTTCGCTCCCCATATTTCTGAAATATTCGGTGTTAAAATAAATGCAATATCAACGAAAATAACCATTGCAGTGAACATTAAAAGATTTTTCCAGAGGGTTAAATCAATTCCTTTTATCATGAAATACACGGTGACTGATATTATAAACACCCCATACCAAGTCTTTCTAATACGTTGCTTCTTCTCCTCGTACAACTCTTCGTTTTTCCAATAAAAGAAAACAAGTACTAGAAAAACGATTGCTAAAATAAATAAGCCGATTCGAATGTTAGAGATCACCAATGACATCACCCTCCATTCAAAAACTACTCACGATATCATTACATGCACAAGCAGCTCTCTTTATGACAAAAGACGTGGACAAGCTTCTAAATTTAGCTACATCGCATATACATTAGAAGGTGCCACGTCTTTTACCTTGAATCTACATTGTATATGTAGACAAGCATGTGTTTCAAATTTTCATGTTAAAAAGAAATATGTTTCGGAATTTCCCCTTCAGGTACTTCTCCATCCATACTTAAGTAATAATGACGAATTGGACGTAAATCATCGTCTAATTCATACACGAGTGGTATACTCGTTGGAATATTTAATGAAACAACACCATCACTTGAAAGATTGTCTAAATATTTTACTAGCGAGCGAATTGTGTTACCATGTGACGAAATGATTACTTTGTTACCATTCTTTAATTTCGGCGCAATTTCTGAATGCCAATAAGCAAGTACTCTTTTCTCCGTATCCACTAAACATTCTGTCAATGGAAACTCACCTTTTTTCAGTGCTTTATATCTTGGATCATTCATTTCATACCTAGGATCATCCTCAGTAAGTGCAGGTGGTCTTACATCAATACTTCTTCTCCAAATATGAACTTGTTCCTCACCATATTTTTGCGCCGTTTCATCTTTATTTAACCCTTGTAATGCACCGTAATGTCTTTCATTTAGCTTCCAAGATTTATGTACTGGCACCCAGGCAAGATCCATCTCATGAAGTACAATCCATAACGTCCGAATTGCTCGTTTTAATACAGATGTATAAGCTACATCAAAAGTATATCCATTTTTCTTTAATATCGCTCCTGCTTCTCTCGCTTCACTTAATCCATTCTCTGATAAATCTACATCTGTCCACCCAGTAAAACGATTTTCAAGGTTCCATAAACTTTGTCCGTGACGAATAAGTACAAGTTTTATCATAATAATTCCCCTCTCGGAAATGTGAATTTTATTGTTCCATTGCGTACACGTATAAAGTATCTAGTAATGTATCTTTTTATCCATTCACTCTATGATCAAACCATAGTTGCCAAATGTATGGATAAAATTCGTTCTTTTTCAAACTATAAAACAGATATATTTCTTATTATTTTTGATCGATTGCAACTTCCCGCTTCGACATCCAAGCATCAAAACCTAATCGGCTATTTGCCATTTCATTCATAACTTGATGCCAATTTTCTTCACATGATTCACCAAATTTTGAAAAAATGGCACCCATTTGCTGTCTTTGTACATCGCTCAATTTTCTCTCTAAATCGGCACCTTTTTCTGTTAAAAATAACTGTTTCACACGGCGATCATGTGTAGCTTCATTACTCTCAATTAAGCCCTTTTCCACAAGTTGTCGTAATGGTCCGTGAAGAGCTTGTTTACTTATCTCTAGCAGTGATAATAACTCATTTACACTTATTCCTGGAAAGCGTGCGATAAAAAATAAAATTCGATGATGTACTCTTTGAATACCATACTCTTTTATAATTTCATCTGGCTTTTCAGTAAATGTTTTATATGCAAAGTAAAATAAGGCTAATGCTTCATTCATCTGTTCTTCTTTATGTTGTGTCATCTACTTTCCCCCTGTATGTAAATTATACCACATTCTAGTAATGAATATTTTAATCCATACTTTAGAGCTGCTTTCGTTTATTACAAGAAAGCAAAACAATGAGGAGATGATTCACTTGAAAACGCAATATACTGTAAGTACATATTTATTAGACCGACTAAGTGAATTAGGAATTGAGCATATTTTTGGTGTCCCTGGTGATTATAATTTGGCTTTTTTAGATGATGTACTAGCACATGAAAATGTAGAGTGGATTAGCAATTGTAATGAATTAAATGCGGCTTATGCAGCAGATGGATATGCTCGTATAAAAGGAATCGGTGCCCTTATTACCACTTTCGGTGTTGGAGAATTAAGCGCCATTAACGGTGTTGCTGGCTCATACGCAGAAAACGTACCTGTTATAAAAATCACGGGGACACCACCAACAACCGTAATGGAGAATGGGGCACTCGTTCATCATACGTTAGGTGATGGAAAGTTCGATCATTTTTCCAATATGTATAGAGAAATAACGGTGGCACAATCAAAATTAACACCTGAGCATGCCGCTGAAGAAATTGATCGTGTGTTACGTGCATGTTGGAGTGAAAAACGCCCTGTTCATATTCAATTACCAATTGATGTGTATAATAAACCCATTAATAAACCTACAGAACCAATTTTACATAAACCCGTTTTAAGTAATAAAGATGCGCTGGATAAAATGCTTCTACATGCAACTTCAAAAATAAACAGTGCCAAAAAACCTGTTATTTTAGCTGATTTTGAAGTGGCACGTTTTCATGCGGAAGAATATTTGCATCAATTCGTAGAAAAAACTGGATTTCCTATCGCAACATTAAGTATGGGGAAAGGAATATTCCCTGAAAAACACCCTCAATTTATAGGAATTTATACTGGTGATGTTAGTTCTTCATACTTACGAAAAAGAATTGATGAATCTGACTGTCTTATTAGTATTGGCGTGAAATTAACTGATACTATTACTGGTGGCTTCACACAAGGCTTTACGAAAGAGCAAGTAATAGAAATCCATCCCTATACTGTGAAAATTATAGATAAAAAATATGGACCTGTTGTAATGAAAGATGTTCTACAACATTTAAGTGACTTAATTGAGCATCGCAATGAGGAAACTCTTGAAATTAAGCCGTTTATTTCAGAATCAGTTTCTATTACAGAAAAGTTTAATCCAAAAATGCAAATGGTTACACAAAAACGTTTTTGGCAGCAAATATACCATTTCTTACAAGAAAACGACGTCTTAATTGCAGAGCAAGGAACACCTTTCTTTGGTAGTGCTGCTATCCCTTTACCTAATAACACTACATATGTAGCGCAACCATTATGGGGATCAATTGGTTATACATTACCTGCTCTACTTGGTACACAGCTTACTGATTTATCACGCCGCAACATATTAATTATTGGTGATGGTTCTTTCCAATTAACTGTTCAAGAGTTATCGACTATACTACATCAAAATTTAAAACCAATTATATTTTTAATTAATAACAACGGATATACTGTGGAACGTGCCATTCACGGTCAAAACCAACCTTATAATGATATACAAATGTGGGATTACAATAAACTATCAATGGTATTTGGATCAGAAGAAAAAAGTCTAACATTTAAAGTAGAAAATGAAGCAGAATTAGCAGAAGTCTTAACAAATATAACTTTTAATAAGAATCAACTTATCTTTATTGAAGTTATAATGAGCCAAAGCGACCAACCTGAATTGTTAGCTAAACTCGGGAAAAGATTCGGTCAGCAAAATTCTTAATATAAAAGCATAACCTAATTATACAATTGGTAGTGTAAAACTTGTTTCGAGAATAGTTTCGCCACTCAAAATACATAAGAAGGAGGATGGCAAGCGCCATCCTTTTCTATTTTAAGAGCCTTCTTCGACTAACGCCCCGTGCGACAAGCAAAAATTCTTAATCCATCTTTAACTTTATAGCTTTTGTCGCAATAAATGTTTTAATATGCTTATCTAATATCCTTGTTCCACCAAAATCATCCTCATAAAAACCTGTTATAGCAAAACCAGCTTCAACTTGGCCTTGAATTTGGTCTTCTAGTGTATGCGCATATTCTATTGTTTGATTTGAATCGATGTAATCTTGAACTTCATCCTCTGGTAAATAATCCAATGTCGATGAAGGGATTGAATGTTTTACATCCAGAATACCTTTTTGTTCTTGATTATCATCAAAAATCCATAGTAACGGATTTGTAAATCCAGAAATGAGAATACCTTTATTCTTTAAGACCCTTGAAACTTCATTCCATACAAGATGAACATCTTTTACAAACAAATTAGAAACAGGATTTACAACAATATCAAAATATTCATCCTCAAAATCACTAAGGTCTGACATATCTCCTTGTACGGTTTTTAAAGTTAAACCATCTCGTTTTGCTACCTTTTCATCTTGTTCCAATTGCTTCTTGGATATATCAGTAACTGTTACATCTGCTCCAGCAGCAGCTAGAACTGGCGCTTGTTGTCCGCCACCTGATGCTAAGCACAGTATCTTTAATCCCTCTAATGACTTTGGAAACCAATCTCTAGGAACTGATTTTTCTGTAGTGACTGTGATTTCCCATTCACCTGATTTACTTCTTTCAATAACCTCGCTACTTACAGGTTGCGTATATCTAGAACCTTCTTCAACCTTCTTATCCCATGCATTACTGTTTTGTTGAATAGTATCCATTACGTTTATTCCCCCTAACGACCTAGTTGCATTTTAAGTATAAGCTTATTAATTATTTATGCTTTCCTTTTTCTATTAACCTGCCTGATAGTTATTACATAGTTGTCTATATTTATATTAACAGATAAATAACAATAATCACTAAAAATTATAAAAACTCACAAAATTATATATCCATTCAATTCACTTAAAATAACCATAGAATTGGTAGTTTCAAACCACTCACTTACACATAAAAAGGCATTCCAAACCTGTTGAAAGTTAGAATGCCTTTTTAATATTATTTAATTTTTAAAGTTCTTAACTGAATCCATTAAACAAATAAGCTATGCTATTTATTCAGCAAGAGTTAACTGCCAAGACACACCATACTTATCATTTAACCAACCAAATTTTTTACTAAACGGATAGGCACCTAAAGGCATAAGTACTGCTCCATCCTCCGCTAGTTTATTAAAAGCCGTTTCAATTTCTTCTTCCGTATCACAAGTTACATAAAGAGACATAGCTGGTGTAAATGTAAAATTATGATTTACATAACTATCTATGCACATGAACTCTTGCCCGTGTAACGTAAACGTTGCCTGAATTACAGTACCTTCTTTACCCGGTCCGTTTTCATCGTAGCGAGAGATATTTACAATTTCTGATTGATCGAATAGCGACGTGTAAAAATTCATAGCTTCCTCAGCTTTTCCTTCAAACATTAAAAACGTAGTAATTTTTTGCTTTGTGTTACCCATAGAGACAGCCCCTTGTTATGTATTTATGCAAAATATACATCGGTTAACAAAAACCGAACATATATTCCCGTAAGTGTATTGTCTATAAAAATGATAAGTTTGTCAATTATCTACTTTCTTATTTCTTCTTAAATAATGCTGTCCAAAGAAATGACTCTCCAAACATAGTATTTGGTTGTTCAATCTGTTTCATCTTTCTAATTTCAATCACTTCAAATCCTTTAAATATCTCTCTTAATTTTTCTTCAGAATATGCAAGGCCACCTTGTAAACTCCATCCTCTATATACGTCCCAATCTGTTATTTCTGATCCATTTCGCTCATCTAAATCGCCTGCTGCAAAACATGTTAATCCGAAATAACCGCCCGATTTCAATGAGTTTTTAATTAATTCCACATAATTTATTCTTCTATGCGGTGGAATGTGATGTAAACAGCCCGAATCATACACAAAATCAAATTCGTTTTGAACCTCTAAATTGAAAATTGAATCACAAATAAAATGAATTTCTATTCCTTTTGCTAACGCTCTCTCTTTCGCCCAATTAATGCCCTCTATAGATAAATCTACAGCTGTTACATCAAATCCTTCATTTGCTAGATAAATTGCATTTCTACCCGGACCACATCCAAGTTCTAGTACTTTTCCTTTTGAAACCCACTTTTTTTCTATATACGAAACTAGATTCTCATCTGGAACATTTTCAAAAAACGGAACATCTTTTTCTCTATTCGCATAAAATTCATTCCAAAATGGTTCTGCCGGTCTTAATAATGAATCAAGCATTTTTAAAATATCTTCTTGGGTAAGTAATGTTTCATTTTTCATTTGTATCCCTCCACATTTTAATAGTCAGAAAATTATTATATATCTTTTTAAACTTTCAGACAAAGAAAAAACCCCTACATTCAATAGGGGTTTGTGTCTTTAAAATCCAAGTATAGCTAACCATTTTAACAACTTCTTTTCTCGCACTTTTAAATCATCGTTCCTAAGCTTACCTAACTGTATCTCACTAACAATTTCTCCGTCCACCATAAAAAGAACTCTTTCTGTTTTCGCTGCTACCTTTACATCATGAGTCACTAACATAATAGTAGTTCCATCACGGTTAATATTTAATAATATTTGCATTACCTCTTCTGTTGATTTTAAATTTAGAGCACCAGTTGGCTCATCAGCAAAAATAACATTTGGATTATTGATGAGTGCTCTACAAATAGAAACTCTTTGTAATTGCCCTCCAGATGCTTCGGTTATATAATAAGATGCTATATCACTTATCCCCATTTTCCCCATTAGCTCTAGAGCACGTTCATTTACTATTTTCTTACTCTCACATTTCGCTAAATATGCTGACAAGATGATATTATCGAATAGATTCAAGTTTCTAAGAAGGTTACTCTGCTGAAAAATAAATCCTATTTCAGTAAGGCGCAATTTGGCTAACGCTTCTTCTTTCATACATGATATTTCTTTACCATCAATTTTTACACTTCCTGATGACATTTGATCCATTCCACTAATATTATATAGTAACGTTGATTTCCCAGAACCAGAGGGCCCCATTACCGATACAAATTCTCCCTCATAAATCTCTAAATCTATATTTTTTAGCACGTAATAATTTGCATTTTCATCTATTGAATATTTTTTGTTTAATTGTTTTACTTCTACAATTTTTTTCACGTTACAACCCCTACTCCCCATTTCGTTTTAAATTATTTGCTTGTTTCATAGTGAAACTACTGAAAAGTGTTGTTGCAGTCACACATATAAATAAAATAGCTGGACATATTACATAAGAGACGATAGGATTTACGACAAACTTTATATGAGCTGCTCCCATAAATGAGCCCAACCAACTTACTAACATCTCACCAAACATAGCAGCTATACATGTCCCTGTTACAATGCCTAATAATACGATGACAATAGAACGTGTTATATACTGTATACGAATATCTTTGGAAGAAAAGCCGATACTTTTCATAATTAATATTTGCGAAGAATCTTTTGCCAATAACATTTTTAAAAACATCGTAGTTATTAAAACAGAGATCGCTATAGCTACCAACATTGCCACTTGAGTCACGAGTCTTAATTGTTTAATTGTCTCTCCTAAAGTTTGAGATAAATAATTATCTGTATCTGTTATTTTTGCTGAATGAAAATTTTGTTTATACTCTTTTACTTTTTCTTGCAAACTCACAATAGTCTTCACGTCTACATTTACTACATACCATAATATATTTTCGTTATTATAAGAGAAGCTCGCTTTAGCTGTTTTCCCACCATTCGTTACATCTTGATATATACCACTAATAGTTAGTGCTTTCTCTTCTCCATCTACAAATAAGATGATTTCATCCCTTACATTCTTTTTTAATTCATTTGCTTTCATATAAGAAAGCGCAATCTCATTTTCATTTTTGGGTGACTTGCCTTGAATATACTCTAATGGAAATTGAGTGAAGTCTCCTACTTCTACATTTAAGTTTTCATGTGTACTATCAGCGTTTACCATTTTAAATGTACTCGTTACAAATGCTGCATATTTTTCTACTTCATCATCATTTCGTATATATGAAATTACGTCCTTAAATCGTTTCTCTATATTTTCAGATTGCTGTAAATCTATTCGAATATCACTTTTTCCTGTCCCCATATAATTTACAAATTCCGGTGACTGAATTGTATACAAAAAGTTAACAGGTACTACAATCATGAACACAGCTATTATTAATACGATACTTAATACGCGATATAACTTAAATCTTTTTACAACATCTTGTATTCCTATAAATATATTTACATTTGTAATTTTAGTTTGTTTGATTGAAAAAGATTTTCTACTTTTTCTTTTTCCTAGTTTATCTCTTGATTGTAAAGCGTCTACCGCTGTAATTCTCTTAAAATTCCGTAAAATAATTCGACAGAAAAGGATAACAGCTAGAAATAACAAAGTTGTGATTACCAATGGAACAACATAGTGTAAAATATTTTTATCCGCTGCCCCCATATAAAGAGCAATATTTGAGGTGAATATTTTTGTAACAAATAATGAAAGAAAATATCCGCATATACATCCGCTAGCAGCTATAACAACGTATTTTGTTATATATAGCTTTTGAATCTCTGTACTTGTAATGCCGATAGCTTTCATAACACCTATTTCTCGATAATCTTCTTCCATAGAAGTAATAATTGTAAATCTTATACATAAACTTGCGATTAGCATTAATAGTGCACTTATTATGTTAAGCACTGCAGCTATAATTCCATCTGTTAATGAATTGAGTGTTTTAAAGAGTGAATACGTAATAGAGGGACCTTTTTGAGGTAAGTTCGCTGATTGGTATAGATGTTCAAATTCATTTATTTTATTTATATCTGTTAGTTGGAATTCAATAAGATATTCGATTTCTCCGAAATTTCTTTTTATTCTTTCGAAGTCTTCATTACTTATTACAAATCGTTTTGAACTAACAATTGATGGGTTCATTTGAACATCACGAACAAATGCCGAAATAGTCAATTCTAGTTCATTATTATTTTTAACGGCCCATATTTTATCTCCAATACGCAAATTATATTTTTGCATATAATAAATTGGTACACCTATTTCATCTTTACTAACACTTACCACTTTATTATTTAAATCTAATAAAAAATCAAAGTTAGTGTTTTGTTTCACGAAACTAATATCCATTACGCTATTATGTTCTGCCTTATTTTTATTTTGCATAAAAATGTTAGATCCGTTTACTTGGATCATCTCATTCGTCTGCTGTTTTTTTACAAGCGGGTTTTTTTCTACAAATGAATCAATTGACTTTTGATTTATTTCTCCGGCATGCATCTGTACGAAGTGCGGTGCGCTTGATACTTTAAACAATCGATCCATTGAATTCAATAGATTTATGACGTTACTTGAAGCACTAGCCATTAAAAGGCTTGATAACATGATAAACATAAATAAAATGGAAATTATTATTTTATTTTGAGAGAAATCTCGTTTTAACATTCTCTTAATCATATTAAGCTAGTTCCCCTCATTCCATAATATTTTCTTCGTTACAATCGCTATTATTATCATTATGAAACTAATAGCAAATATAGGTAAATATATTTTCATACTGAATCCTTCAAACATAAAGCCATAAACAATTTGCCCAATTGGAGCCATACATTGGGATACCGCTGTTATAATTGCCATTACTTTTCCTAGGTTTTCATTTGGTGTTTTCTTTTGGACTACAGTAATTACATAGATGGATACAATCGTCATAATCATTGCAATTAGAATGGAAGAAAGTATAAAGAGGATAAATGGTGGGTAGTGTCCTAAATTAAGAATAAATGGTGTAACTGATAGCGCTACTGGTATTACTAATAGAGCTATAATAAGCATCCAATAATATAATGTTTTCATCTGTAACTTTTTAGCAAAGAAACCGATTGACAATGCACCTAATATGGTGGCAAAATCAATTAACCCCATCCCAATTCCATACATCGTATCGCTACTTTGCATAGTTACTCGTAAAATAATAGGTCCTCCAACAACAAATAGCGGTGTCAAAATTAAGTTAAATAAAGCTGCAAGTAACATAGCCTTCAAAATAAATGGCTGTTTTAAAACATATATAAATCCTTCTTTCATATCCTTTACAATTGTCGGTATTATATGGCTTTCTTGTGCTCTTTTTATAAAAGGTATTGTAATAAACATTTCTAAAATCGCAGATAAAAAGAAAGCAAGACAACTTATTATTACGAGCATTTTCAAACCAATTATGCCGTACAATATTCCTCCTAATATAGGAGCAACTATATTAGATAGTGCTTGCACACCATTTACGATACCATTCGCTTGTTCTAACTTTGTCTCAGGAACTAATTGTGGAATACTTGCCATTACAACTGGTGAGTACATTGCACTAATGACTGCTAATAAAAACATTATTGTTCCAATCAATATAATAGATATAGATACAGATCCAGTAAATAATAAAACTATAAAGCTTAATACAATCGTAGCGTTTATAAAATCAAATATAACCATTAAATTACGGCGATTAAAACGATCTGCTATCGCTCCGCCAAGAGGAGCTAGCAAAAACGGAATACTCGTTACCGCATATAATCCTGCGAATATATCAGCACGTCCTGTTATATCTAGTACATATAATGACAATGCAAAACGTAAAAGAGTTGAACCTAAAATAGTAATAATTTGCCCACTCACCATTAAATAAAAATCTTTCATCGAAGATTTTATACTTATGGACATCATAATCACACCCCTCCTTTAATTTAGACCGACTGTCGGTCTATAATAAACAAACAGAAAAACATTATTTCTGTTTCATTAAAACCTCCATCATATAATCAAAGGATCCTTCTTTCGCTCCAACAGATACTTCCATCATTTTAATATAAGCTTTCACTCTCCTCATCATTTCTTCCGGTTTCCATTGGAATAACCCATCATCAAATATGACTTGCGCTGAGGATAGTAATAGTTCAATCGTTTCTTGTGGGTATGAAGTTGAAAATATCCCTTCTTCAATTCCTTGCTCTAAAACTTCAGCTAATACTGGAGATAAATGTATAATCGATTGTACTAAACTTTTTTGATGCATTTCTGCATTATTTGGTTGATGAAATTGCTCAATCATTTTATCTTTTACATCCCCTGATTTTGGCGATTGTTCCATTAAAATTCGAAATAACTTTTCTAAAACTGGGATATTTGGCTTAGAGACGATTACTTTCGCTTTAGCAACATCTTCTTTAATAACTCTCATAATAATCTCATCCATTACTTCTTCTTTCGACTTAAAATAGTGATAAAACGTCCCCTTTGCTATCCCTATCTCTTTTAATATGTCATTTACTGTTGTTTTCGTATAACCTTTCGTTACAAATAAACGTTCAGCAACTTCTAAAATTTCCTTTCTACGCTCCTCATACTCCTTTACAATGCGCATTCAAGCTCTCCTTCCCGCTAGACCGACTGTCGGTCTATTTTAATTATATGTTTAATTAGTAAAAAGTTTCCTATTATTGTATATATACAACATCATTCTTTCTATTTCCTTTATAAATTTTTATTTTTTAACGTCCGTTCAATTTGTTTAAAACGTATCTCATGTTTCTTATCGTCAACTTTCATTTTAGGAAAAGAACGATGCCCCCTGCTTAAACCTATTTTTCTTAATTCTTCATGCAGACGCACAATACTTTGTAGTTTTTCATCTCCTTTACCACAAGTCTACGCATCTCCTTTTCATCGATAGCTTCAAAAAATGACAATTGATTCATACGATACGGTTCCCCTCTGTTCGATTTATTTACTTATGAATGGATTATTTTGTTGAGTCCCAATATGCAATATTGCATATTCCGTACTTTTAATTTATATATATGTAATAGTTTATTTATAAAAATATAAATTATTAATAAGGGTGATTTATATGAGCAAGTTCCGAAATAAGATAATTAAATATTTGCAAATATTTTGGGGAGGCTTAGCATTTTGTGTATTAATGTTTGCTATCTTCTTAATTATGGATTTAACAGATGCATCTTTAAATACATTAGGCTGGAGAGACTGGCTAGGTTCTGTAGCAGGCGCAGCCATTTTATCTGTTGGGATGTTTACTTTAAATAAATTGGATTTAAAATAAATATTCGGTCAATACTGAATGTAGGCTGTATGCCAACATTCATGTAAAGTAGTCTTCTCTGTATCTCCTTGTATTGAGCAGTTAGCTTTTGCTAGCTGCTCTTTTATTTCGTTCCAGTCCTTACCTCTTAAAGAACTCTTTAACTACGTTTTCCTAATAAATACATATATCCATTCCCTTTTTTTACAAAATGAAATTTTTATTTTGTTATTCGCTTCCATTCGTTTCATATGCATTCTTCCTTTCTCAACTATTAACCGGACGAGCATATATTATTGTATGGAGGAATCCACTCATAAAAATCTACCTTTCTTGTCAAAGAGTATGCTTATATGCGTGCTCTTTTTTATTTTGTTTTCTTTCATTTCTAAATAACATTTTCAACTCTATTCATGCTATTTTTTCAACTTTAGGTTACAAACTATTTCTGTAAGCGTAGTGTTTCCTTTGTACAATAGGCAGTTAGTTTTATCCATAACAGTACACCTCTGCACTATTCACTATAAATTTTCATATATTGTATTGTGCTTGTCCAAAACGTGTGGTTATTACTCACGCAATCTAAATGAAAGAAAGGAGTGAAAATATGCGATCATCTAGTCGTAAGCTCACAAACTTTAATTGTAGAGCACAAGCCCCCAGTACACTACCAGCTCTCGGTTTTGCTTTTAATGCTACTTCACCTCAATTTGCCACACTATTCACGCCACTACTACTACCTAGTACGGGCCCAAATCCAAACATTACTGTCCCTGTAATCAATGATACAATTAGTACAGGAACTGGTATTAGAATTCAAGTAGCTGGTATTTATCAAATCAGTTATACATTAACAATCAGCCTCGATAATGTTCCATTAGCCCCGGAAGCAGCGCGCTTTTTCTTAACACTAAACTCATCAACGAATATTATTGCAGGATCTGGAACCGCAGTCCGTTCTAATATCATTGGCACTGGTCAAGTAGATGTATCCAGCGGTGTCATTCTAATAAACTTAAACCCTGGTGATTTAATTCAAATTGTACCGGTTGAAGTAATTGGTACAATAGATATTCGTTCTGCCGCTTTAACAGTTGCACAAATTCGTTAATAAAAACAATATGCTTGGCTAATTAACATTTAATATTCCTTATACACCCCAGAATATATGTTATAGATGTAACACACATTTATATCAAACAAGCATATTTTATTGTATGGTGACTATGTAGTCATACTAATCTAAAGCGTTCATAAGAGCACACTTATATGTGTGCTTTATTTTTTATGAAAATCAAGCTTTAATATAGCTATTCTATTTTACTTTATACTCATCACTCTTTTGAACATTTACCTTTTTATTGTTATATTTGCAAATTGTTTTTCTCTTTGTTTTACTAATTAGCTGATTAATTTCGCAAATACCATTTATTAAACATTCCATGTTTCTTCACCCTTTGAATATTTTTCAAATAAAAATACATACTATTTTCAAGTCGCCGTGTCCACGGCTAATACTTCTTTCTTTTGTTACAGCAGAAGCAGGTAGGCTCTTCACTTATCTGCTTTCTCTGTATATTTTTTAAGAAATCGATAATAATACCAACAAGCTGTTTGAACTAGCAGCTTCACTCTTCTCGTAATAGGGATGCAAATTATCACAATTAGCTAACTCATTGAACTCACTGGCAGACAACCAAAACCATTGTCTGCTTTTTGTATGAGATTTTTTGTTTTACATATACTACTTTTGAACCTGCAGACCAATACGAGCCATTTTGGTGCTTGGGATTTCCCTTCCGGGGATAAGTATTTTTTACTTATCCCTTTTTTGTATAGACACGTATATTTAGGGTAAAACTAATTACAAGCAGATTTTCTGTTTATGCGTAGTTCTAAACAAGATTACTTTTTCTCCTATTAAAGGACGGCAGGTAAGACTGCTAGTCCTTTTTTCTTATTTCGCATACTATCTCATCTGGTAACTTTACATTACATTACCTTCATCGTCGTAGTAAGCAATTTCCCAATAAGGATGGCAGTTGTATTTCTCGAGTTCCCCATCGAACAAAACTAACAAATTAGTTTTTCAGTTTCCAACGTTCGTACCCCCATACGAGTTAAATCCTTCATAAACTTCTCTTGTTCCATTTCGATAATTGCGGAATGTGTAATGAAAATACTCGCTCACTTAAATACCTTTTCTTTCAACCAAAGTGGTCTACTGAAATAGTAGACATAATAAGTTCCGTTCTCTTTTTGCTGTAGCATAACATTCCCGTATCGTTTGAATGTGTTATAAATTTCTTTCACCAAATCATCCAATTCTTTATTAGCAAAAAATATTTTCGTATCGTTATACCAATTGATTTTTTCATAATTCGTATCATCATCAGAGGAGCTAGTACGAATTGCTTTCTCTCAATTTTTTTCGATTAAATATTGTCCATACGTAAGTTGCACTTGTTCTTGAATTACGACATGGTTGTAATACCCTTGTTCTACTGGTTTTGGACTATAAAATTTCCTTTATAAGTTTTAAATACGGTGAATGAAATTTTTGTTTTTTCTTGCCATCATCCTTTTTCTATACAAACAAAAAAAGAGCCACAATATTTTGCGACTCTTTACAATTATAACTATTTAACGGCCACGTCTTTGCTGACCTTGCTTTGTACTACCTTTTTTATTACTTGGCTTATTAAATGATCGGTTGTTTTCATTTCTTGAACTATTTCTTGAATCACTTCTTGAGCCATTTCTCGAACCACGTCTTGAATCACTTCTTGAACCTTCACGGCTATCTCTTTGACGATATTCGCCTGATTTCTTCGGAGCCGGCTTTGGTACCGGTTTTCCATTTTCATCTACACGTTTTATCTTCGGTTGTTCGATTATTTCTCTTTGTATTGGTGCACCAAGCGTTTTTTCAATTTCTTCTAAATGTTTTTCATCTTTCGCTGCAACGAACGTAATTGCAAGACCTGATCCACCTGCACGTCCTGTTCGGCCAATGCGGTGAATATAACTTTCTACATCTTCAGGGATATCAAAGTTAAATACGTGCGTTACACCATCTACATCCAGTCCACGAGCTGCTACATCCGTTGCGATTAAGTACTGAATTTTAGCTTCGCGGAAACTCTTCATAACTCTTTCACGTTTCGCTTGAGGTATATCACCATGAAGTTCAGCACAATTATAACCTAGTCCTTTTAAATTATCATAAAGCTTACTTGCTCTAACCTTTGTACGACAGAAAATAACAGCTAAAAATGGCTGATCACGATCCATAACAAAACGAAGTGCATCTGGCTTTGCACGATCTGTCGTCTCAATGACACGCTGCTCAATTGTATCTACCGTTACTTCTTCACTTTGTACTTGAATCATTTGCGGTTCATCCATATAACGCTTCGCCAATTTTTTAATATCTTTTGGCATCGTTGCTGAGAATAACATCGTTTGTTTACTACCAGGTGTCTCATCTAAAATATCTTCAATATCATATAAGAAACCGAAATAAAGCATTTGATCCGCTTCATCTAGTACAATCGTTGAAAGATTACTTAAATCAATTGTCTCACGTCGTATATGATCTAATAATCGTCCTGGTGTTGCAACAACAATATGTGTATTACCTTTTAATTTTCTCAATTGTTGTGCTACATCTTGCCCACCATAAATCGCTAGTACATTAATATCTTCTCTTTGAACAAGCATTTTTTTAATTTCAGTTGTAATTTGCAGTGCTAGTTCCCTTGTTGGTGCAACAATTAAAGCCTGAACATCACTAGACTTTGGATCGATTTTTTCTAAAATCGGTAACACGAATGCTAACGTTTTACCCGTTCCTGTTTTCGCCTGCCCAATAATATCTTTACCTGACATAATAACAGGGATTGCCTGCTCTTGAATTGGTGTTGCTTCTGTAATTCCATTTTCACGTAATGTATGATTAAAAGTTTCACTAATTCCTAATTCTAAAAAGTTTTTCAAATAGACCACTTCTTTTCCTTATTTTTCACATTAGCTTTCATTGTACCATTTGTTTCGCCAAATATGAAAAATAAAAAAATTCTTATCTTCTTTTTTTATATTCATCGTGCACTAGTTGGACAAATTCTATTTGTTTTTTCTCGGAATTTATTAATGCTTCCATATTAGTCGTAGACAAAATTAACTTTTTAATTTTTCTATTACTCCAAATTAATTTTGTATACTTTGTATCTTCGTGTAGCTTTCGAAACCACTCAAATTCGCTTAATTTGGCAATATGATGTTTTAATCTCATGTCATTTCGAGGGTAAAATAAAATTATATCTATTATTACATCAAGCAATAAACTCATTTTCTCCCCTCCTATACATATATATTTCAATGTTAAGGAAACATAGTTACAAGGTGATAAAATTGACCAATACATTCATAAAAATTTTTTGCGTATTTTTCTTACTATATTTTCAATCGATCTCAATTATTATGGCGAAATCTCAAACAAATGTGATAAGTGACTTTAAACAAGCTTTACTCAAAAATGATAAAAAATTAATGCGATCATATGTAACTGAAGGGATTGAATTGCCTACTTTCCAAACGAATAAACATATTCATGAGATTAAAATAGTACCCTCTCCAAAAGAAGATACTACAATTCTTATTTCTTATTTCAAAGACACTGATGGTAAATTTACTATCGGTTACATTTTAGAAATAGTAACAAAGAATAATAAAATATCTCGGATTAATCAAATTTATGATGGAACGAATCCTCTTATGAAAGAAGCTACTATTGTAAAAGAATATGAAATGAAGTATAAGAAACATATACTTACTCCTACAAAATTCCCGTTCGAAATTCACGAATTTCAAGGGTACATCTATAACGATTACTTAAGCCTCCACTACTACAATGAAGATAGTAATGGCATTTTTAAAATCACTGTTTCACCAGTTCATCATAAATTAGATCAAAATGTACATAAGGGAACTAAGTTTTACAATTTAAAACATAATATAAAGGCAGTATATAATCCTCATTTTGATTTAGCATACGAACTTATCTTTCAGAAGGACGGCTTTCAATATAAAATCGCCCTTGGTAACAAACTATACATAAAAAGAAAATACAATGTTACTAATTTAATAAGAATTGCAGAATCTATGAATTAAAAAAAACGATCTTTTCTATATAAGAAAGATCGTTTTTTTATTATTTTATATAATGAATTTCCCTCCATGATAGCAATAATACTTTACGACTTTAAGACTTTTAATCCTCTTTAAAGACTCTTCCGCTTTTTCAATATCTAAACAAAAATTCGGATTAGCTATTACTAACTCACGATTCTCTTGAACGGCCGCATCTCCTGTAATTACACAGTTTAAATTCGGAAAATATAATGAAATATGTCCTGAAGTATGTCCTGGCGTTGCTACTATTTGACATTCATTATTCAAAATCATTTGACCATCATGTACTTTTTCATCGACGGAAATATGTTTAATATTTTTTAACTGTTGTATAAACCATTTGCCAAATTCTTTTTCTTCATTTGGCATACGTTGTAACATTTCTTCCGCTTGAACTAATCTCTCTGATTTTATTTCACCATTAATATAGTTTGATTCAATTTCACTCGTAATAATATTAATTTGAGGATATTTCACTTTGAAATCGTATAAAGAGCCTATATGATCGTCATCATAGTGAGTAATTATTATATTTTTTAAGTTTTTCATCTCATACCCATGTTTTAATATTGCATTTTCAATTAAAGGTAAAAAATTTATATAACCTGTATCTACTAAAGTTAATTCATTCTTTACTATAACTAAGCTCGGATAGATACATTGTTTTCCCCCGTTAAATTCGAATTCAATTGGTAGTTCTATTATCTTCATTTTTTTCTCCCATACCGCTTATTAAACGTTTAATAATAACTAAATCATCCATATACATTTTACTATACATATCACAAATAATTCGAATCCAAATTTCCATTTCGTTCAAAGTCACGTTTAATGTGTACTTTCTATAAAACAAAGAAAAAAGCACCCGTTATGGATGCTTCCTTATCTTACCTGTTCAACTACATAAATCAACTTGAGCCTATCCGAAACCTGATATGTATAGTCTTCATTTTTATGCATATATGTTTCTATCCTATTTATCACTTCAAACATTCTGTCTGAATTCGCACTGAAACGAGATACTGAATCACATAAAACTATTGACCCTTTCTTATAAAAATTTATAATTTCATAAATATCTCGTTCTAAACAAACATCTCCTACTTGCAAATCCTCTTTCGCTTCATAGTTATAAATTCCCATTCTCATTTTCCCCTCAAATTGTATTTTTCCTTACAACATCCCCTTGTTACATAAATAATACCACGATAAAATTCTAAAACTCAAACTCATCGGCTTCATCTGAGAAAATAAAAAAGCCATCACCATAGGCGACTAATTCTTAACACCTTATCGTCATAATTCATCGATGGAAGCTTGTGTACAGGTTCTCATATCCTTATTGTTTTCACTTCAACATCAGCCAAATTATCGGTTGGTTTCACTAGTGTTGTTTTGCTTCCTGTAGTTTTCGCGGAATGTCCATTTTCTACAGTACTCCTTGCTATTTATTTCCCCTCGTAAATTCTGCTTAATCGTATAAGCTATGGTAGCTTGTCATATGAATTTAGTAACACCTTCATACGTACTACCACCAAACTTAATCTTCGTAGTACATTACTTGGAGCGAACATATACTAAGTAACGGAACAGTATGAATCGTTGCATAATCGACATTATATTATTTTGAACAGGTAATTCCCTATTTTTGTGGAAATATACAATAAGAAAAACAATAAAATTGATTATCCCCTCTCTTCTTTGTCTATCCTTTTAAAAAATCTATTTTTTTGTAAAAGGAGTTTTTATATGGAGAAACAGACACTTTGGAAAAAATTTAAGAAAAGCTCAGCAAACCTTGGGAAATCTAGCGTATATGAAAGTATTATTTTATACTACACAATGAGAAAAAAAGGGTTACCTACTAAGGCGAAATTCATAATATTAGCCGCTTTATCCTATTACGTATTAGCAATCGATTTTATTCCAGATATAGCTGCTATTATTGGGATTGGCTTATTAGATGATGTTTTAGCAATTGCTATAGCGCATAAATTTGTAATGAGGCACGCAGACGCTGAAATTCGAGAAAAGAGTAAAATCAAAATGGAGACATTATTTACTTCAACACAGGCATAATTAAAAAGAGCTAAGACCATTCCTCTTAGCTCCTCATTCATAAAACTATATTTTTTAAATACTATTTCACTTCATTCGCTACAAAAAATTGCTCACAAACACTCGAAATACGCTGTAAGTCTACGTTCCCACCAGATATAACCGCTACTACTTTTTTCCCTTTAATATATGTATCCACTTTCCCTGCAAGTAAAGCAGCAGTAGCTAATGCACCTGCACCTTCTACAACAGCTTTACCACGCTGTAATAGGTCTTTCATCGCTACTTCTAATTCGCCTTCTGATACTGTTACAATATCATCTACTAATTCTTTTACAATTTCAAAAGTTAAATTGCCTGGTATTTTTACCGCGCAACCATCTGCTATAGTAGGTGCCTCATAATGTTCTACAATTGTACCTCTGTCATAAGATGCCTTCATCCCATGAACATTGTCTGCTTGGACACCAATAATATTAATGGATGGATTAAAAGATTTTAATGCAACAGCAATTCCAGAAATAATTCCACCACCGCCAATTGGTACAATGACAGTATCAACATCCCACATATCATCAAGAATGTCCAAACCAATTGTACCTTGACCAGCCATTACCTCTACATCATCATATGGATGTAAGTATGTTTCGCCTGTTTCCCTAATAATCTCCTCACATTTTGCCTTCGCATCATCAAAAGTCTCACCATATAAAATCACTTCTGATCCATATCCTCTAGTTGCTTCAACTTTCGCCTGAGGGGCAGAAATCGGCATCACAATTTTACTCTTAATACCAAGTAAATGAGCAGATAAAGCGACTCCTTGCGCATGATTACCAGCGGAACAAGCAATTACTCCTCTTTCTTTTTCTTGATCTGTAAGCTGTGACATTTTGTTAAACGCACCACGGAATTTAAACGAACCTGTTAATTGCATATTTTCTAATTTCAAGTGAATTTCTCCACCTGTTTTACTAGTCAAATAAAATGATTTTACTAATGGCGTTTTACGAACATTTCTGTCCAAAATAGTTTGAGCTTTTTTAATATCGTCTATATGCAATGGTAGTTTTTTAGTTATCATACTAGCACCTCTTCCAATGTTCTATTCCTAAGTTTTCGTAAGTCGCAGCTCCTTTATACGAAAGCATCTATGTTAAGAAAAAGTCTTTATATATGTACCCCACTCTGTAATATATACATTTGCAAACAATTTAACATCCTCTTCATATCACGTTCTTTATAATCATTTAAACATGCAATTTGAATCCAGTTATTCTTTTGTAAATATGCTGATTCATAATGGATAATATATCCTTGTAATGCTAACGCATCACCTACTGTTTTAGAAGACTGATCCTCATCTAATTGAATCGTAAGTATAATTGGTGCGGCATGTTCTTTAGGTGAAACAAGGTTTAGTCCTATACTTGTAATAGCTTCTTCCATATAATCATATGTCTCTTTTATTTTTACAAATGCTGTTTCAACTTCAAATCTCTTCAATGCTTCTTGCAAAGCATAAATTAAATTCCATGAATGAGAATATGGAATACTTTCATTTTCTTCGTACATACCAATGTCCATATAGGCCGGTAATGTCTCGTTTACTTTCACATTATGATTATGAAAAACGAAAGATACTCCAGTAAACGATTTAATTGCCTTTCCACTAACACCGCTTGCAAAATATACATCCTTTAAATCTATCGGTATTGCTCCAATCGAACTGATACAATCTACACAAAGCTTCATTTCGTGCTTGTTACAAATGGTGTTCAGCTCGTCTAAATCATTTAACATTCCAGTTGATGTTTCATGGTGAACAAACCAAAGCCATTCATAATTTCCAGTTCCCATTATCTTTTCTAATTCTGTATAAATAAACGGTTCTCCTATTTCTTTTTTATACGTATCAAAATGTAATTGTGCACGTGTTGCATGTCCAACTAATCTATTACCAAATTCCCCATTTGTTAATACTAGTCCTTTTCCTTTTAAAGAACGTAATTGTAAAGCAATTGCATCATTCGCTAACGTCCCTGTTCCTAACATTATTTGTACATGCTTTGCTTTTGTCATCTGCAGTAATCGTTTCTTTACATTGCCCATCGTCACTTGAAATGACTTAGAGCGATGCGAAACAGTCTTCGTAGAAAATGCCTTTCGAACATTCTCTTCAATATCTACTGGACCAGGTAAAAACGTGTATTCTTTCGTCATAATCCCCCCAACACTTGATTCTTCAAACATAGCAGGTGTTACATACATGGGCTGAAAAGCAGCTTCTTCTGTACCAACTAACGTATGGAAAGGTTTGAATCCCATTTGCTCATATAAAGGTAGTTCACGTGTTGTCGCAGAAATGAGTGCCAATTCATATCCATTTAGAAGCAGATAACGATGTAGAAAACGAATTAATCCCAACAGCGCTCTCCCATTTCGATATTCACGTTCTACTGAAAGTAAACGAATTTCATATACATTTTCTCCATGTTCTTGCAAATAAAAATCTAGATTTGAAATTTTATAATCTAACGAGAATGGTCGTTTTCCTCGCAACGCAACCATACCTACTAACTTATAGTCATCTAAACAAATTAAATATGTATTTTCTTCGTGAAAACGATCTATACGAACACGCTCTTTCGTTTCTTCATGTTGCGGAATTTCTTCTACAAATGTTTTATAATTCAATTTATGTATACTTTCAAATTCCCAAGCTTTATCAGCAACTTTATAAATTAACCCCATGTTTTATCTCCTTTGTATATTTAATAAAATAATAAGTGGAGATTTACTCCACTTATTAAAAGTTCATTTCATTCTCGGTTTACATATAAAATAAATACAATTATGAGAGCACTTAAAATAGTCGTAACAATAGAGTACGAATACAAAATCATGCAAACTGGCAAACAAGCGATTGTAATTAAACCTGGCTTCGTAAATCCTTTAAAGATTAAATAAAAAATAATAAAAACAACAACAAGAGTAAGCGCTATCAAGTAATCAAATGCGATTAGCCCTCCAATAAATGTCGAAATGCCTTTACCGCCCTTGCCTTTAAATAAAATTGGATAAATATGTCCAAGTAAAACAGCCAGTAAAGCTAACATTATAAATGTAGAATCTTCAAAAAGGTATTTTGCAATAGAAACTACAATTGCCCCTTTAATTGCATCACCTAAAAATGTAGCAACGAAATACCCTTTTCCATATACGCGCCCCATGTTTCTTGCGCCAGGATTACCACTTCCTTCATCCCGAATATCAACGTTATGTTTCCATTTCGTGACTATATAAGCGGTCAATATGTTTCCAAATAAATAAGAAGCCACCAAATACAAAAATTGCATACTATTAATCATGTAATCATTCACTTTCTACGTAGGAGTACTTATACAATATTCAAGGACTATGTATATTGTACTTTTTTATCTACATCCCTTTATACATTTTAACATCATATATTTACAAATCATACAAAAATTCTCATGCTTCTATTTTTTAAAATATATATTCTTCATTAAATAATAGGTTCCTTTCGTTGCTGGTTCTGATTGTGATACAAAGGTAACTTCTCCTATACTCTTTACGCAGCATTTCTTAAATTCAGTATATATTTCAGGAACTAAACGCAATATGCTTCCACTTACTACAATGGGAGTTGCCAACTTAAATTGCATCTTATTATAAAGATTTACTGTCATTTTCGCTAATTCCTTACCAGCTTGCATCATAATTTCATATGCATCATCATTCCCATTTCTCGCTTCCTGAATAATTAATGGTGCAATTGCTGCAACTTTATCTTTTGAAGAACTATATACTAGTCTTTTTATATGAGACGATGTCAGAAGTTGAAACTCACCTTGAATACTTAAGCTTAATGGACAAAGTGTAACTCCTTGATCAAATTGATTTGCCATTCTCTTTAAACCTTGTAACGCAATCCAATATCCGCTTCCTTCATCTCCTAAAATATGTCCCCATCCACCGCTATACTCGTGCACTTCTCCTTTTTTCCCTAAACAAATCGCACCTGTGCCGCCAATTGTTAAAATTCCATCCTTACCTTGTAAAGCAGCTGCATGCGCAATCATTGCGTCATTAAAAACTTCAATTTGTGTTCCGTACTTCTTTTGTAGACGTAATATTAATTCATTTGTATTTGCTCCACTTATACCTGCTAACCCTAAACAAATACAAACGCAATGCTCTTTCACTACACTTTTCTGGCATTGATCAATCGCTTCCATAATATGCACAAGAGCTTCTTCAAAATCTATTAATATATTTCCAAATCCACTAGTAGCTCTTACAAGCTCGTTTCCGTCTTTATCAAATGCAATTGCTTCTGTCTTTGTTCCCCCGCCGTCTACTCCAATCATATACTTCATATACGTTCTCCTCATTTTCTTCATATTGAAGGGTATGTTACATTCCCTAAAATTACAGATTTCTTTGCACCTGTTGCGCTTGGCACATTACTCGGATTACGATGATGCGTTTCGTTTGCTAAAATTGCAAAGGCGATTGCTTCTTTCGCCTGTGAAGAATAGCCTATATCTTCTTGAATAAATATTGCACATTTTTCTTCCTTCAATCCATACCGTATCATTTCAACAAGTGTATGATTATAACTGCCGCCACCACCTAATATCACCTCATCGATTTCATAATACGGCAGAATAAACTCCTTATAATGATGAATAATTGAACTCGCTGTAAACATCGTGACAGTCGTCAATATATTTTCTTTACTATGCTGTTCATATCGCTTCAATAACTCACTTACAAATTCTTCTCCAAACTGTTCTCTCCCTGTTGATTTTGGTGGATTCATTTTCAAAAACGGATGGTTCATACAATAAGTTAAAATATCATCTACAACTACTCCACGTTTTGCAATCCTACCATTTTGATCATATGACAACTGAAATAATCTTTTACATACTTCATCAATTATCATATTCCCTGGACCAGTATCAAAAGCTATAACGCTCTTATCACTTAGGTGACTTGGTATTACTGTAACATTACCAATCCCACCAATATTTTGTAGCAGTCTATTTTTAGTTTGATGACGATACAAAATGACCTCTGAATATGGCACAAGTGGTGCACCTTGTCCCCCTGCTGCCATGTCCATCGTTCGAAAATTCGAGATAACCGTCGTATTCGTTTCGTATGCTATTACTGCTGGTTCCCCAATTTGCAATGTGGAAGGTATCATATTGCCATCTTGCTTTGGCTGATGATAAATCGTTTGTCCGTGAGAACCTATTGAATCTAATTGTTTCAATGGAAAATTGGCCTCTTTACAAACTTCTTTTATAGCGTTGGCAAAACACAAACCAAGTTTGAAATTCAAACTACAAATGAGTTGTACATTTGAATTTTCTATTGACAACGCTTGTTGGATTTCATTTTTCATATCATTACAAAATGGAACTGTAGTAAAATAGATGAGTTCGACCTTAGACTCTACACCACTCCCTTCTATATGAACGAGCGCTACATCTATTCCATCTAATGAAGTACCAGACATTACCCCTGCAATATACATAACATGCATGACCTCCTATTTACTAAAAAACAATCATGTAAGTTACAAACGTACAACCGATCGAAAATATTAGAAATCTAAAAAACAACTGAGCTTTCGATGCAAACGATCCATCAATGAAAGAAACAACTACTGTAAGCAAAATACTTGCCGCAATGCTTGTAACAAGCCAAATACTATGCATTTGTGATAGATGTAGCATTCTTAATAAAGGTACAAAAAGTAAATTCGCACATATCACTCCAAATAATAATAAAAATACACCTTTATAACTAAATTTTATATTCATTCCATTTCACCTTCTCTCAACTTAATGTGAAAGAAGTGATAGACAAAATGCCTATCACTCATAAATTAAAGCATAAAGATTATGGATTAACAGATTCCCCTTCACCATTCTTCTCAATTTCAAGCATATTTTTGTCGTACATTTTAAAGAATGGTAAATAAATAAGGAATGATATTGTTATATTTATAAAAACTAATACTATTGCACGCCAATCTCCGCCTGTAGCTAAATACGCACCAATTGGAGCTGGTAATGTCCACGGTGGCATAATATGTGTTGGTGTTACAAATCCCATCGCAGTTGCTGAATATGCAACAGTTGCCGTTACAAGTGGTGTAATGATGAATGGGATAATTAAAATTGGATTTAGTACAATCGGTAATCCGAATATGACTGGCTCATTTATATTAAAAATACCCGGAACAATACAAGTTCTTGATAATGCTTTCGAATATTTTGATCGACCAAATACAATCATAGCTAATACAAGCCCTAATGTCGCACCAGAACCGCCAATCCATATAAACCATTGATATAACGGCTCTGGTGAAATAAATGGCAACTGATCTGCTCCACTAGCAACTGCTTCACCATTTTTCCCTAGGTATACTTCCCATAATGGCCGAGCAACAGTTCCAACAACCGATACACCATGGATTCCGAATGACCAAAAAAACGTAATTAAAAACACTGGAATCATTACACCGAAGTAACTATCCCCAGCTTTTACTAATGGTGCTGCTAATTTATCAACAACATGGTGTAAATCAATGCTAAAAACGACAGTTACTAGACTCATTATAATAATAACGAATGCAGCAGGTATAAGTGCTTCAAATGAACGCGACACAGATGGCGGTACTTGTTCTGGCATTTTAATCATTACATTTTTCTTCTTACAAAACCTTAAAATCTCTACGGATAAAATAGAAACAATCATCGTCACGAATAATCCATGACCTCCGAGATTTGTCATTGGAAGCATAAATCCTTTTTTATCAATTAATTCAGGGGTTAATGTTAATAGCAGTGAACATACTGCAAGCTGTGCTCCCGATAAAGCATCTAACTTATAACTCTTCGCTAGATTATATCCTATTCCAAATGCTATATATAAAGACATAATAAACATCGTTAACCGATATGGTATTAATATACTTGTTTGATTCTTTAATGCCCAAACTGATATGAAACTATCTTTCGGTAATGGTGGAAATGCTACGATTAAAAAGAAACTTCCTACAATAATAAATGGTAATGCTGAAATAACTCCATCACGGATTGCTTGTAAATGTCTCTGTTCAGAAAGTCTTGCCATCGGTCCAGATAAGTTTTTATCAAGAAACGTGACAAACTTATTCATAACGGTTCCCCCTAACGAATTAAATCATTTACAGTCTTTAATAAAGTCGGTCCACCAAGCGGCGTATATGCTTGCGGCGGAATGATACCACACGGAATAGACTCCTCTTCTGCAAATTTTTTTACAGAGTCAAATCGATGTCTTACTTGTGGTGCAACCATTACAACATCCCAACCATTCTTTACTTCTTCTTCCACCTCACTTGTTCCAATCGCATGCACTTCCATATTCATACCCTTTTTCTCCGCCTCTTTTTTTAAAGCGTTTACAACAATTGCGCTGGACATTCCTCCAGAACAAACGAACAAAACCTTCATTTATGAATCCTCCTATACTTATAATTTACTACCCTTCAAATGAAAGGAAGTTTCACTTTACTAACAAGCATATGAAGTAGTAAATGAATTTAGTTATATTGAAAGTAAATTTCATTAAAAATATTTTTCCTATTAAATTAATGTTTCAATATGCAATTTTCTCTATTGCAAGGCCAACCTCACCTCGTATATTATCTTAGATAATCATATGATAGGGAGGCGTATAAATGATCGTTAAACGTTTATTTATGATATGTTGTATCGTCATCTTGTTCATCCCTTTCTCTTTCATTTCCCCTCACTCTACTTATGCTGAAGTAAATACTACGTACAAAAAACACGAATTACGTGCTGTATGGATCGCATCTGTTCTTAATATTGATTGGCCTTCAAAAACTGGCTTACCAATTGAAAATCAAAAACAAGAATTTATTAAATTATTAGACGATGTAAAAAACACCGGTATGAATGCAGTCGTTGTACAAATAAAACCAACCGCTGATGCTTTTTACCCTTCAAATTACGGTCCTTGGTCTGAATACATTACGGGTATACAAGGAAAAGATCCCGGATACGACCCACTAGCATTTATGATTGAAGAAGCACATAAAAGAAATATAGAATTCCACGCCTGGATTAATCCATACCGAATAACGATGAATCATACTGATATAAATCGATTATCAAATAATCATCCTGCAAGACAGCACCCGGATTGGGTTGTATCTTATGGCGGGAAATTATATTACAACCCTGGTATTCCAGAAGTAAAAAAGTTTATAACTGAAGGTGCTTTAGAAATCGTACAAAATTACGATATTGATGCGTTGCATATGGATGATTATTTTTATCCATATAAAGTAGCGGGCGAACAATTCCCCGATCAAAAAACGTATGAAACATATAATAACGGTAAATTTACAAATATAGAAGATTGGCGACGTGACAACGTAAATGAGCTTGTAAAAGATTTACATGCTACTATCAAACAAGAAAAATCATACGTAAAGTTTGGCATTAGCCCCTTTGGCGTATGGCGAAATATAGCTGATGATCCGACTGGCTCTAACACAACTGCCGGCCAAAGAAACTTTGATGATCTTTATGCTGATACACGTGAGTGGATACAAAAAGGTTACATTGACTACATTACACCGCAAATATATTGGAATATAGGTTTCACTCCCGCTGCATATGACATATTAGTAGATTGGTGGGTAAAAGAAACAAATAATAAACCGATTCACCTATACATCGGTCAGGCAGCCTATAAAATTAATAATAACTCTGTCCCCGCCTGGTTTGATCCGGAAGAATATCCAAGACAGATTGCATTAAACCGGTTATTCCCTGATATAAAAGGTAGTATGCATTTTAGCTTAAAAGATATTAATAACAATCCACTCGGAGTGAAAGATAGACTCACAAACGACTTATATAAACATCCTGCATTAATCCCGCCTATGCCTTGGCTTGATCACAATCCACCAAAACAACCGACTTTAAAAGGTGCTATCCCAAGAGAGGAAGGTATCGCTGTAGGTATCATTGATAATAGAGAGAATGATTCTGCTTATTACGCTATTTACCGCGTGAATGGAAAAAGTGAAGTGAATATAGAAAATCCGAAAAATTTACTTACTACTATAAGAAAGACAAAACCTGGAGAAATTTATGTAGATAAAACGGCTATTCCTGGAGAAACATATACGTATGTTGTAACTGCGGTTGATCGATTGCATAATGAAAGTGTTGCATCTAGTCATACTACCGTTACAGCAAAATAACAGGTAATAAAAAACGCCTTAAAGCTAAGTATTATAGCTTTAAGGCGCCTTTTTTATTTATTCTTAAACTTCTCAGTCGCTGCTCTCATCTTCACATTCAAATCGTGATCAATCGAGTCACGAATATCTCGCTCTACTTCTTCCATTTCTTTTTGGAAATTTTGCAAGTAGATTTTTAATTCTTCTTCTTTTTCTGGTCGTTGTGAAGGTGGTAATTGCACCACTAAAGATAGCATCGCTGTTAAATCTTTCATTAAGAACGTTTCGAGTTTATGTTGTTGTTCAAACATACGCTGCTCCTGATAATACGGCAAGGCATTTAATACTGAAATTGTAATTTCATCAACCGTTCGTTGTAATGAAGGATTTATTGAGCGTTTATACGCTTGAATTGTATTTAATGCATCTGGATATCGATCATAAAAATACAATTTATAAAACGATAAGTCTGTCGGCTTTACTGTTTGCTGCGTTTCTTGTCTTAAAAAATCTTTTACTTTCATAGCCGCTACATCAATATCTTCGTTTGTAAGTTTTTTCGTTGTTTTTGCCATTACATGTACTTTTTTCTGTTTTTCTTTCGGTAACATTGAGAATACTTGTTCTCTCGTACGTTGGCCCGATGCACAGAAAAGAGTGTTTAATATATGTTGCTCTTTTTTTCCTTCCGTACGAATCCAGCGATAAAAGAGTGGGTGCTGTGTAAATTCTTGTAGAAATGGTAATGATTTATTCGATAACTTTTCTAAAGAATCGTGTGCTCTTTTATATGGCTTCGTCCATGAAAAATACAGTTTCCGCCCGAAATATACGACTAAAACAACAACAGTAAATGCTATTAAAAGCAAAGTACCGAGTAGTAATAGTACTGTTTGAATGAAACTCATTTTTTCACCTCCTCTAATAATCTGTTATTTCCTTGGACGCTGAATAAGTTTCTGCTTCATCTCATCATTAAATGTGTCTAGTTCAATAACGAACTTCTTACTTGACTCAATAATACGTTCTGACGATTTTTCAGATGCCTCAATCGCAGCGAACACATTTTGGAATGATTCACGTAATTTATCCATGCTAATAGCAGGATTTTCAAGAAGTTTTGTTGTTTCTTCTGTATTTTGTTTTAATGCTTGTGAGTTACTTAATACCATTGATTCAATTGCTTCATTTGTCGCATTAACAGCATCAATTGTTTTACGTTGATTCGTTAATGCTAGTTGGATAGCGGCTGAAACTGTTACAACGTTTTGCGTCATCGTAATTGCATTACGAATTGCTTCTGTTAATTTTTCATTATTTTTCTTAATGATGTCTACAGATGCGATAGATTGTAATAACACGCTTTTCGCTTGCTGCATATTACGGGTACGTACGAGTATCTTTTCTAATGCATCATTAATTAATGGAATGTCTCTTTGACGTTCTGGATTTTGTTTCTCGGCTTCGAGCATACCAGCAAGTTTTTTCCCTAAGTATACTTGTTTATCAAGAGCGTGAATTTTATCGTGCGATTGCTCCTTAAGCATCTCTAAGCCAACAGTATCTTCTTGTAAGTTATCACGGCCAATTAGAAGGGATCTAATAATCTCCTCAATTTGCTTATCTATAGATTGATATTTATGCACGTATGTTTCAAGTGGATTTTTCTTGAATACTTTAAACATAATTTTCTTCATACCACTTGCTTTTAATGAATTCGGATCAAGCTCCGACACTACTTTTCGTAATTCTAACAATGTATTTGGAATTTCTTCATTTTTTCCATTCATCATCGCTGTTACAGGGCGTTTTAGAGCTGATAACGTTTGTCCTGCTGCTTGTTGCTCTTTATCCCCTAAATCTCCTAGCTGAGACAATACTTTCGATAAATCCGTATTTTGCTCGCTATTTAACTTTTGTACATAAAGATCAGCTTCTTTATTCAGTTCCTCTAGTTCTGCATCTTTTATTACTGTATCAACCACTACTTCTACATTATTATCTTTCACAATCGATACAGGTTCTTTTTTCTCGAGTTCAGTCAACAAAATCGCTCCTTTATTTATATGTGCGAATTTATGTGCACTATATTTCATCTAATATATTGTATTTCATGTGCAAACAGCCTATATGAAATCAATTTTCAAGAAATACCTGCTTATGCAGTCATTCCCTGTTTCTTACTATAAGTATACCTGTTCTCAACATTATTTTCCTCAGACTTAAGACCTAGAGAACAACATGCTAAAGGCGGATTCTTCGTATGTTACGTATATAAATTAAGTTCTTCCTATCCTACTGTACTCAATGTTTTGACATACACCCTTTTTCAATGTGATAATTATATTACGCTATAACCTATTTCTTCTTACGCGCTACAAATGCTCCATTTTGAAATGCCAATAAAACCGTTTCAAACATTTCATCTTCTTCTATCATTTTTCTAAACTCGGCTAATTCGCTTGTATGAGAGGTTGCGTTATCAACAACAAGAAAACCCTTTGGTTGTAAAATGCGTTTTATATGCTCAAGCCACCACATATATTGCGTACGCTCTGAATCTAGGAAAATAAAATCAAATGAATGATCTAATTGCGCATCTAAAAATGCCCCTGCTTCTTGATTATGAACATCAATCCTTTGTAAAAGTTTTGCCTTTTCAAAATTGACAAGTGCCTCTCCAACTCGTTCTGAAGAAAGCTCTACAGTTGTTACATTTCCATTTGTTTCTTCTACCGCATTAGCTAACCACAATGTAGAATAGCCATTAGAAGTTCCGATTTCTAAAATGTTTTTTGCGCTACACCCTTTTACTAAAATTGATAAAAATTGCCCCATCTCACGAGTAATATTCCGCAATTTTTCTTCCCGTGTTTTTTTATTTCGATCATGCTCTTCTCCATATTGTTCAAGTTGAAATAATAATGAATCTAACGTATCCATTTTTTCATCGCCTTTCCAAGCAATATGATGAAAAAGCTCTTGCTGCCCGTCTACTTTTTATTATATGCGAAACGAAATCCTTTTTCCCGTTATATGACAAAGATTTATAATTTTTTATAGCATATTGTTTCGTTTTTTGGTAAAGTTAATTTCTACGTGCAATTATTCCATTCATATTATTTCATATTAAAATTGCAGTTATTAAATTATATAAACCCCATTTAAATGAATCGGTATTTCAAATTCAATTAAGCGCCCTTTTCGGACGCATTTTCTTTGTTTATATATTTCTAGAAGAAAGGATGCTTACAAATGAACGTGATTAGCTTAGATGCTGCTCGAAAACGAAAGCAGCATAAAAAATTAATGATTACTATACCGATTATTACACGTATTTATGAAGAAGACGGGGAAATTAAATTTGAGGTAGCTGGCGAAAAAGATGTACCTCTTGAAATGTTAGAAAAATAATAAAAAACGCATTTCTGAAGAAATGCGTTTTTTATATTTTTACATTTAAATGCATAAGTTTCTCAGGATTAACCACCATATAAATGTTTGAAATCTTCTCATCCTCAAATGCAAAAGAAAGCACATAAGCTATTTTATTATTTATTGTAACTATAACTCCTGGCATACCATTTACCATTTTGAAATCAACAGTGTACTCTTCTGTCAATCGTTGTGCAATCCCAAAGAACAAACGTATAATTCGATCCGCAGAATAAATCGGATGAATCGCAGTCGTAACTTTCCCACCACCATCTGCTTTCAATATCGCATCTGTTTTTAATACTTCTAACATGCCTTGCGCATCCCCGCACTGTAATGATGATACAAACTTTTCAACATAATCAGCCATCTTCTTCGTACTTAATGTTGATTGCTTCGGCTTCTCCAATATACTTTTTCGTGCACGTTCAAAGATCTTCCTACAGTTCACACTACTCTTATCAACAATCGAAGCTATTTCTTCATATCCATAACTGAAAACCTCTCTCAATATGAAAACAATTCTTTCTACCTCAGACAGTTGTTGTAAAAGTAATAAATATGCTGTGGAAAGAGATTCTTTCATTACAAATGACTCTGATGGCTCATCACTCTCTTCTACAAGTGGCTCTGGTAACCACATCCCCACGTACAAATTACGTTTATGCGCTGCCGAACGTAATTTATCAATTGAACGATTTGTCGCCATCTTACACAAATATGCTTTCATATTTTCTATAGACTGAAGATCCTCTATATTATTTAACGAGATAAATACATCCTGAACGATATCCTCAGCATCCATAACACTTCCAAGAATTCTATATGATAACGAAAATAATAATGGTTGATACGCTTCATATAATTGCTCCGTTTCCATGATGAACACCCTCGCTTTCTAATTGCTTTAAAATGTGTAACGCTGCACGTTTCCCGCTCGCTACCGCAGCATCAGCTAATATTTCATCATGCCCAGCCCAATCACCTGCAACGTAAACACCTGGCATTTCAGGGATATTAGGACCTGGGGTTTCAACTCGGTTAATATGAGGAAAATCATATAATACTGGTATTTTCGGTAAATACTGCTGTGCAACAACTTCTCTTTTCCAATTCGGATGTAACAACTCCATCGTGCTTTCTAACTGTTCTTTCTCTTCTTGAATATGATTCAGTTCTAGTACAGGGTTATGGTATTTAATTAGACTCACTACAATTGATCCATCTTCACTTAATTTAGCTGCTCTCGATTGATTCGTGAAAAATATAGGTTGATCTAATCCCAATGCAAAATGATGTAAAGGATTCGGTAATTGTTTTAAACCAATATCTAACGCTGCCACGGTCACTTGTATAGATTGTTCACTCCATTTTTGCAAACTTGTTCCTTCAGTACCTTTTATAATTTCACATGCCTCTTTCGGTGGAGTTGTTACAATAACTGCCCCTGCTTCAAATACTTCATCGTCAAAACAATGTATTCTTTGTTTTCCTTCACAATGCTCTATTTTCAAAACATGCTTTTTAGCCAGAAATTGTACACCACTAGTATTCGCTATTCCTCTTAAATTTGTTATTATCGTCTCCCAACCACCATCTACATAAAGTACTCCTTCTTTCATAGAAAGCTGTATTTGCTTTAGTACGGAAGATGCTAATTGTATTGTAGGAGCATACGTATATGTTGTTGTTCGGCATAATGCATAAAATATATTTCGAACCATTGGATCTTTAATTTCATTTTCTGCCCATGTAGTTAAGCTCATTTTCGGAACTTTTCGTACATCTAAGTTTCCTAAATGAATCATAAGACGAGCGAACTGTACTTTTGCAGACCATGAAAGTAACGGTGTTGATAAAATGGAGCGAAAATCTGTTGGAATGGTATAAATATCCCCTTTCCATATTCCATGTGCTTTTGTAGATGGAATTCCACCTGGAAGGTTTACTCCTAGCTCATTAAAAGTTATAAACGCTTCTCCACCTCTATATAAAGCATGTGCACCAAGATTCATACAAATTCCGTTTTTATTTATAGTCATCCCTCGGCCGCCGAAGTGACTGGACTTTTCTAATACAATAACTTTCCTTCCAGCTTTCGCTAAATATATAGATGCTGTTAATCCAGCAAGCCCACCACCAACAATTGCTACATCAAAATGTTTCATAACAAAATCCCTCCTTATACGTTCTACATACAAGACGAACGATTAAGGGGGGATGTGACATTCAGTTACACATAATTTATTTCACCTAACCACTTTATTGCAGTATCAACTGTCAAACAGTTACACCTTCTACAAACAAACTTATTTACATAATAATGTTATTTTCTAATCAATTACATGCTGGTGCCAAATTTCACTTTCTTCTTCACTCATTCCTCCAATTATTTTTGAAAAATCTATATTTCTATCAAATGAGTCTTTTAACATAAAAAATTGTTCAAACGATCCTGTAAATATTTCTAATGATCGAGAACAACAAATCGTTTCAAGGTTATCAATTGTTGCGCCATCTAATTCTAATTCCTTTAGCCCATTCATTTTACCTAATGCCGCTCCATCCTTTACCTTTGTATCTGTCAATTTTATATTTTGAATTGACGCATTGTGTTGAAAACAATTTAAATTAGCAATGATGCTATTTTCAAATTCAATTGTGATTAACTTATTTAAATTTTGCAAAACAAGCAAATCCAATTCACTAACATTCTCTAAACCTAAAATATATAAATGCTTTAAATTATCTACTTTCGAAATCGCATAGAGCTGCTCATGATTTGAAATATGTACAGAAAGCGATTCTAATTTTTGAAACTGCGGTAGCAACGAAAAATCTTGAATACTAGTATGTGTAATATTTAATTTTTTTAATGATGACATTTCTACAAGTTCCGATAAATTATTTATCTTCGTATTCTTTATATTTATTTCTTGTAAGTGTTTTAGATGTATGATTGGCGTTAAATCTTGAACCGGATTATTAACTAAATATAACTTCTTTAAAGAATTCATTCGTTCTAATCCTGCTAAATCTTGAATTTCATTTCCGGATAAAATTAGTTCTCTCACTTCTGTACACATCTGTAATGGACTAATATCTACTAACCCTTTTCCACCTAAATATAATCTCTTCTCTCTAACAAACCTGTCTGCACGTTCAGATGCACCCACTATATATCTCCAATTCTCATCTAAACTATCGTACCAATCTTTAACGTTCTTTTCAGATTGAAATATAGAATGGGGCTGTAAAACAGGTAATTCAATATTACATAAAGCGTCTAAAAAATGTATATTATCATTAGCACCATAACTCCAATATAAATAATCTTCCTCTTTATGAATGGTGAAATTTTTATTTTTTAGCGTTTGTAAAATAAATAGTAACAAATCTGAAATTCTATTTGCAATTACATATTTCACTTCTTCATCTCGTCCAAAATTAATAACTTGTCCCACTTTCCCCTTTTCATCCGGATCAACATCTATTCCTAAATTGTTACCGCCATAATCTTTACTAATAGGTATCCAATTGTGATTCACATATCTTTCCTTAATATATTCTGTTGGTATTGAAAATGCATCAAAATTAAAAAAATCATCCTCTTCAATTCTTTTCCATATTCTCCACTCATCCAAAACTTCATCTAACGAGAGAAATGGCAAACCAAAAAACAACCCTGGTCCTGATTTATCCTCACCGTTATGTGCAAGATAAAGATTACGTAATTCATCTGGAAACGCAATTCCCATTTCACTTTCGACATATTGAATTTCTTCTATTGTTGCAGGTGCATTCAAAAACGGTTGAAAGTAATTTTTTAATTCAACTTCCAACTCTTTTAAAATAGTATGGTTCATTTCCTGCACTCCCCTTGTACGCCAAATTAAAAAAGCGCTACCTTTTACATTAATTGTAATTAATAGCGCCTTTTTTCGCAATGAAACTCTTGTAATTATAGTGCATTCAAACGAACATTTTTATCACTTTACAAACGAAGAGCAGCGACGCTTTCACATTTCAATAACTAGACTCATATCCTAAATTCAAATTGCATAAAAATATAAGAAAGGCGGGTAATACAAATGACTTCTAATATCGACTACACTTCCCCCTCAACTAATTTCACTTATGATTTAAATAAAAGTAATTTTTTTCAGAAAGATGCCCAAAATTATATAAATGTACTTGGCGTGAAACAATTAAATACGTTAGAAAACACTTCTTTATTAGATATTTATTTAAGTTCAGGTAATGTTGTAGAACCGCATATTCATCAAAATGCAGCTGAACTTGTTTACTGTATTTCAGGATCTGCGGTTGTTTCTTTACTTAATCCTTTTACGAATCAACTATTAAACTTACCGATAACACCAGGGCAAGTTGCCAACATTCCACAAGCGTGGTGGCATTATGAAATTGCTACAGCAGATAATACTCATTTATTAGCAATTTTTGATGCCCCAACACCAGAAGTTATTTTTGGTTCTGATATTTTAAGATTAACTCCCTCTAATATAATGGCCCATACTTACTGTCTCGATGAACAACAATGGAAACAAGCGGTATCCCCTATTCAATCCACTACAGTAATTGGTCCCCCAACAAATTGTAATAAAAACCGCAGAACGATAAACCCAACAACTCAGCCTCCTAATCCACAACAAAATTTATATTACCAAGATTCATATTATTTCCCTCTTTACTGGGGATATTAATTTATATTATGAAAGGACAGTTATTTATCTCCTCGGAAAATACGTAGGAGATTTTTTTATTGTATACCCATTCCTATTTATTATCGTAACAATTAATAGAGTACATACATATAATAGTTATATATTTAATTGGAGGTGATAATACTATGAGTAATTATAACTATCGAAAAAACTACTCTCATAATAAAAATAGTAGTTCATCCGCATCCTCTCAATCCTCAAATTCTCAATCTTCCAATTCCCAATCACAAAGAGACTTAGCCGAGCAAGGCTATGTAAAGAAAAAAGGATGTAACTGTAATAAAAACAAATAGTTTATTACTAATTTGAACTATAGCATTTCAACGCTCACGATAAATAATTTACTTCCCTGTATACAAGTTTATTCTATGGATGAATTCTGTTTTTAATAGAATTCATCTTTTTTATTTATAGGTAATTTTTCATAGCATATAACTTATTCCATAAACAATAGAGTATAAATCATAAATTTTTATTTTTTAACAAAGAGTACTTTCTCAATTGATTTATCACCTATCTTTCCATAAAATATAGCCCCTCCTAATAAAATTAGAAAGGGCTATATACAAATGCCAATTTAAATTTCAAACAGACATTGTAACAAATTAAACGATATTAATACCTGCACTTACAAATCCAGCTACTGCAGCTATTGGACTTGCTGCTGTTAAGGAAACATATAATAATACTTTATCCCCAGCTGCTACTGGAATAGCTTCAGGTATGATCCCTGATGCTGTAGCACCAATCGCTATTACAGCAAATGCCGGTGTTAATAATAAAGGTGCTCCCTGTACTGTAAACGTATTACTTGCTGCTGGTGCAGTTAATATTTGTATCTGTACTTGCACAGGTGATAATGGAGCTAATGCAGCTGTTGCACTAAAGAAACCAGCTAGTGACGTGATAGTTCCTGCACGTGGTGCTACGAATGCATAATCACCTACACCTAACGCTAAAGTGATACTAGTTCCACCAGTTAAAGCTACACCAGGCTGACTAAATCCAAATCCAAGTAGAGTTCCTGTATTAGCAACTAATGCGTTAACTAACGCAGCTGGTGTTGTACCTGAAGCGAATGGAATAATAGCTCCGCCACCAGTTGCTCCTGTTGCTCCTGTTAAGCCTGTTGCTCCCGTTGGGCCTGTTGCTCCCGTTGGACCTGTTCCTCCTGTTGGACCTGTTCCTCCTGTTAAGCCTGTTGCTCCAGATACTCCTGTTGGACCTGTTCCTCCTGTTGCACCAGTTGGGCCTGTTGGACCTGTTGCTCCTGCTCCTGTTGGACCTGTTGGACCTGTTGCTCCTGTTGCTCCTGTTGCTCCTGTTGCTCCTGTTGCACCAGTTGCTCCTGCTCCTGTTGGGCCTGTTGCACCAGTTGCTCCTGTCGCTCCTCCTGCTCCTCCTGGACCTGTTGGACCTGTCGGACCTGTTGGACCTCTACCTGGAGTAGCACCAATTAGTTGTGTTAATAAGTTTAATAAAAGTTGTAAACTTGCTGGATCAATAATTAAAGAGAAGAAGAATGGTGCAAGAGCACTGTAGAATTGTTGTAACAAGGAAAGTAATTTGCTTAAATCTGGGTTAGGAGACTGTAGTACATTGATAATACTTTGAATTAATTGTTTTAAGAAATTCCCTTCTGGAGAAGGTGCTAATTCATTTAGTAAGTTCAATAGTTGAGTAAACAAATTGAGTAAAGCTAATCTGTTTGCATCACTTGGATTTGCAAAAAACGCTGCAATAGCCGAAATTAAAGAGTTTAGTAAAGTAATTAATCTACCTAATTGCTCACTAGTAATTGGAACTGTTTGCGGATTGTTACAACATTCTGGAGTGAAAACAATCGGATTATTGCAGTTGTTATGACCAAAACAATTGTTATGTGACATTTATTTCCTCCTGACTTGTCTTATAGTTGAGTGTTTTCCTATTCTAAGAACCATAAAAGTTCCGATTGAAAAAAACAATTGAGTTATTTTTTCATTTAAGATAGGAAACATGAATGATAATTAAACTTGAAAACTTAATTTAATTATGTTCATGACTCACATATTAATTATATGTTTTTAATAATTGACTGCTTAGATTAAACACCTAAACTTAAGAGTTTATTTTATTTTTCCACGTTTATCTCTTAGGTCCAAAAGCACATTTTAATCTGAGTATAAAAACTAAACATTATCATATAACCAACAAGTAACAATAATATGTTTATTAAAATTGTGTTCCCTCTATTATCATGAAGCCGTTTCTATTAACAAAAACTTTCATACAATATAGTGGACAAGTTATTCTATACTTCGTTCCAAAAAAATTTAGGGAGTGAGAATTAATTGCCAATTATTCAACCATTTATGGCATCTAGAAGATTTACATCTACATTAGGAGCTGGAACAGGAACAGGTGCCGCTTTTGCTGTTGCTGCCACAGCTTGTTTAAATGACGCGGGTACTACCGCAACTGCTTTTCCGACTTTTACGTATTACAACCTCTATGTAAATGGCATTCTTCAACCGAGCGTGAACTCCAGTGTTACTACTGGGCCTACTGGTGCTATTACAATTCCTGGCGGAGATGCGTTAGACGGCGGAATTCCAATTACAATTGAATTTATCGTCACTTAGTTTTAACTACTTTAATGTAGAACAAAAAGACAGATTCTTTTCATTTAAGAATCTGTCTTTTTTAATTAATAATAATGAATTGCAAAATAATTGATGAACCTTGAGGTGGCGGTTGATCATCCAATAAAGTTAGCTGACCAGTACTAACTTTATATAATGGTTGTGGTTGAAGTATTCCATTAATAAACAAGTTAATGTACGAAACCTCATCAGGAGATAATATGTGAGTTGTACCATATTGAGCTAGCCCATCTGAATCTGTATATATAAGCTTCTCTCCATCTGAAAAAGTGTAAAATAATAAATTAGTTGTTGTTATGGGGCCAATAACTCCAGTTGGACCTGTTGTTCCTGTTACTCCTGTTGCTCCCGTTGCTCCTGTTACTCCTGTTGCTCCCGTTGCTCCTGTCGCTCCTGTTACTCCTGTTACTCCTGTTACTCCTGTTACTCCTGTTATTCCCGTTGCTCCTGTTGGACCTGTTGCTCCTGTTGCTCCTGTTATTCCCGTTGCTCCTGTTACTCCTGTTACTCCTGTTACTCCTGTTACTCCTGTTACTCCTGTTACCCCTGTTGCTCCTGTTGCTCCTGTTGGACCTGTTACTCCTGTTACCCCTGTTGCTCCTGTTGGACCTGTTACCCCTGTTACTCCTGTTACCCCTGTTGCTCCTGTTGGACCTGTTACCCCTGTTACCCCTGTTGCTCCTGTTGGACCTGTTACCCCTGTTACCCCTGTTGCTCCTGTTGGACCTGTTACCCCTGTTGCTCCTGTTGGACCTGTTACCCCTGTTGCTCCTGTTGGACCTGTTACCCCTGTTGCTCCTGTTGCTCCTGTTGCTCCTGTTGGACCTGTTACCCCTGTTGCTCCTGTTGCTCCTGTTGGAATATAAATTGGCGGAAGAACCGGAAAAGTAGGTCCAATATTTTCTGGTCTTTTCATACCTTTATTCAAAGAGAATTTTTCATTGCGGTTCAATTTAATACCTCATTCCACATTTTGTTTACTAATTAACAAAATAAAACATCTATCATTTTAGAAAAACTCCATAACTACGTTTTTATACTCAAATGATTTTACATATAGTAAACTTTTTACCGTTGCTATAACTAATAGTATTAATATAATAAAATGATAGTTCCATTTCAAAATACTAAATAGGTTACGTTCTAATTTAAAAATGAGGTGATTTACATTCAAGATAAGAATGAAAAAATGAAAAAAGGACTATTATCACTAGCTCTTGAAATTATTCTTCCATACAGACTTACAGGTCCTACTGGGCCTAATATTACAACAAACTCCATGTTCGCTAATAATACGTCAGTTGGTCCCATTTCAGTTATATTAGGCGGAACTAATATTCCACTTTCTAATAACCAAAGTCTCGGTAATTTTACAGTGAATGCTTCAAATGATATATTTACAATTCCTGTTACTGGGAGATATTATTTAACCTATCAAGTTAATACAACAAATGCACTACTTGCTGGTACAAGGCTACTATTAAACTCTTCGACTCCACTTTCCGGATCTATTTTTCTCCCGCATTATCAACTTCAAATTATAATAATAATTTAATAATTAATTTAACTGCTGGTAATACAATTTCCCTTCAACTATCCGGCGTATTATCCATAGTTAATTTAGTTGGAGGTGGTTCAACAGGTGCCCCTTTAACAATTATACGAATCGATTAAAAAATGATTCGTTCTTTTTTATAATAATCATTATTAAATGCTAAAATAATAACTATTACGTCATTCCTTAAGCTTATATTTTAATAACTTCACGAAAGTGATTATGCAATAAGAAACACTTTGTACTATATTCATAGTACAAAGTATCTATACTAAATTTTCCGTATATACATTATCAATTTACACTCCTCCCTGCCAATGTTACATTAAATATGAAAATAGTTTCTCAAATGCGAACCATCTCAAAACGTATTTGAGAAACATACTCCAATCCTATACGCGAGAGCAATACTATTTTGACACTCAAATGAGTGTCTTTTTTTGTGGATTATAAAAAATAAAAACCATCTCTTATGATGGTTTTATCATTACGCCTTTTTTGTTTTTAAGGCAGCTGTAAATTTATGAAGTTGAATAATAAATGGTCATACTTAACCGAGTTAGCGTTCTTCCAAAATTACGATAGGAATGCGGTCTATCCGCCTTAAAGCGAATTGAATCCCCACTATTTAATTTATATTGACAATCATTTATTTCAATTGTCAATTCCCCTTCAAACACCGTTATAAATTCTTCAGTCCCTTCTTTATGCCCTTCTGAATTTAACTTTCCTTCTGTTTCAATTTCAACCGTATAGATTTCAAAGTTCCTATCATCTTGAAAAGGAAAAGAAGGATACACTTTATACCTCCCTTTGTCTTCTGATAATACTTGAATATCATTTCGTAAAACAACTTTCGTATCCGGTTGCGGATTATTGATTAAAGAAGTAAAAGACACTTTCAAACCATTCGCAATTTTCCATATCGTTGTTAATGTTGGGCTTGACTCTCCTCTTTCAATTTGTCCAATCATCGTTTTACTCACACCTGTTAATTGAGAAACCTTTTCTAAACTTAATTTTTCTTTCTCTCGTATTGTCTTTAAATTTTTCGCCAAAATAAGTTGAATTTCTTCCATAAGAAACACTCCTACACTATGTACAATATAACGATCGTTATGTACAATAAAAAAACACACGTTATATTGTTCTTTTCGGTCATTATAACATACGAAATAACTAGGGGGTTTTGAAATGCCTATTTTTTCTTTTTTGTTATTTGTTTTTATAAGTAGCTTCACACCCGGACCTAACAATTTTTTAGCTATGACATACGCCAATCAACATGGTTTAAAAAGGAGTATGCAATTTTGCTTCGGAGTAGCTTTCGGTTTTTTCATCCTCACTTCCTTATGTAGTTTCTTTAATATTGTACTAATTAAAATCCTACCCATAATCGAATTTCCTTTAAAAATTTTAGGTGTAGCATATATGCTATATTTAGCTTTTAAAGTACTCACTAGTAAAACTAGCACAGATCCCGATGGAAAATATACTGAAAATTTATTTACAGTGGGGATTTTCCTTCAGTTTATTAATCCTAAAGGGATACTATTCGGACTAACTGTAGTATCCACTTTTATTCTCCCTTACTACAATTCATATTCAAGTTATCTACTTTTTTCATTATTTCTAGGTGTAGTTGGATTAATGAGCACATTTAGTTGGAGCTTATTTGGTTCCGTGTTTCAAAAACTTTTGTTGAAGCATACTAAATCATTTAACATCATTATGGCCATTTTATTAGTTTTCAGTGCAATTTCAATAGTAGTCAATTAAATTCAAATTCTACATTTTTCTTATTAAAAGTATGTTTTACAAATATAGATTATATTTCTAATTAATATCCCACTTACATGCATTACTTATTTAGTTTTAGGCCGAAATAAAAATTTTAAAAAGAGGATTACTCATTATAAGTAATCCTCCTTTTAGGGTCGATTGATTTTTAAATATCCTGTTCCACTAAACTAGAATCTTTACTTAACTTCATACCACCAGCCTTTACGATCAAGGTAATCTGTCATTCCCTTAAGTTGCGCATCTGAGGTTGGTTCAGAGATAAAATATGTTAGACCATCAGATTGTAAGATGAAGTTTGCTGTCATTTTTAGGGACGTTAATGCTCCCATTACATCCGGTGTTTCATGCGGTGAAAAAGCTCCTGATTGAATGATATTTTTATTGGATGGCGGAGTTGTCCCACCAGATTGCCCAGTTAATGCATAAACAATTGAATTTGCAATCTTATCTGGATTCCATTTTGCCATATCTGCTTCATTATCGATAAATCCAAGTTCAATTAAGATTGCAGGTGCTTTCGTATTCGCTAACACATAAAGGTCTTTACGTTCCTTTGCACCACGATTTGACCAGCCAATATCTTTTGAAAGTTGTGCTGCTATCTTTGCTGATAAAGCTTGTTGATCATAGTAAAGTACTTCAACACCATTTGCTTTCGTATCATATGAGTTTAAGTGAAATGAAACTACTAAGTCTACATCATGTGAGTTTGTTTTTGATACGATGTTATTTAAATTTTGTGCCTGCGTTGTCCCTACTTCATCAGTATCATCATAAACTGTATGCCCTAATGCTCTTAATTTAGCAACAACCGCATCCTTAACTTGGCGATCCATAATGTGTTCTTTCCGATTCCCATAATTCGCGCCTTGTACAATACTGTTATGACCTGCATGCAAACTATATTTAGCCATTTTTCAACACCCCCTTTTTATTAACATATTCAAAGCTCGTCTTATTGTCCGGTCAAATATCCAGTACAACACTTGCAAATAATAAATAGGGCGCTACTCTTTTTTTTAATGAAAAAATCAAAAATAATACCCTCAACTAATACTTTAAGTTGCGGCATCTACTTTTTTTATCGTTCATTTTAAAATCTTTTTATAATAATACAGAAAAATACGCTATAATGTAAGTTATTGTTCTTTAGGAGGGGTTTAATGGCTGATAAGTATAAATTTTTAATTCTCATTGTTACAGCATTTTTTTCTTTCTTTTCCTTAATAAAAGATTTCCGTAACACTTCAAAAAGTTTCTTTTGGGGTAGTTTTGTAATTCTTACAAGCTTCATAATACTTTTAACAATCGCTTTAGATTTAACTCAAATACTCCTATATTCAACGCAAATTGCGCTTGAAATTATTACACTACCACGTAAACTATTTTTACCATCTGTCACTGAAACCGCTAGTATTTGCTAACAAAGTATTTTCATTTTCTTGTGCATACCAAAATATATTTTGGCAAATTTGACACACATTTATATCAAACAAGCATATTTTAGTGTATGGTGACTATCTAATAATACAAATTTTTAATTTTTATAAGATCTTTTTATTTTTAATTAAAAATTACAACATTCTAAAACAGTATGCACATAATATCCTCGATTCCCTTTTCAACATGAAACTTGTCTCAGAGCGCCTTTAACAGCGCTCTTTATCTTTAAAAAAAGACTATATTAAAAATTAACACCTACAGTCACAATAGCTATTTACTATTTTCAAAATAAGTTGCATTAATAATATAGAAATGAAATACGCATAAAAATTATTACTTTACTATTTCTTTAAACATACTAGTGAGGTGATTTTGATAGATTATCAAAACAAAGATATATCCATTAACTTTCCACTTTTTGATATTAGCCGTATTATTCTCCCACATTCCCCTACCGGATCTACTGGTCCTACCGGTTCCACCGGACCTACTGGCTCTACTGGCTTCACTGGACATACTGGTTCTATCGGTTCCACCGGACCTACTGGCTCTACTGGTTCTACCGGTTTCACCGGACATACTGGCTCCACTGGTTCCACCGGGCCTACTGGCTCTACTGGTTCCACTGGTTCTACCGGTTTCACCGGACATACTGGCTCCACTGGTTCCACCGGGCCTACTGGGGCTACCGGTTCCACTGGACCTACTGGGGCTACCGGTTCCACTGGACCTACTGGGGCTACCGGTTCCACTGGACCTACTGGAGCTACCGGTTCCACTGGACCTACTGGGGCTACCGGTTCCACTGGACCTACTGGGGCTACCGGTTCCACTGGACCTACTGGGGCTACCGGTTCCACTGGACCTACTGGGGCTACCGGGGCGGCTAGTGTAGGATTAACAAACTATCTATATGTTTTTGATACTACTAACCAATTAATCGTAGTGGGAAGTAGTGTTACTTTTAACACAAATGGACCTATAACAGGAACTGCCCTTAGTCACATCACAGGTACTGGAAATATTATAATTAATACACTAGGAACATATGTAGCAGAGTTTCAATTACAAGCTTCTCGTGAAAACCAATTCTCCTTTGCACTAAATGGTACACCAATTCCAGGTGGGCGTTTTGGTACAGGGTCACCACATACAATAAATCAAGGTACTGCTGCTTTTACCGTAACAGTTGTTCCTTCAACATTGACTTTAATAAATAACACCTCTTCATCAGGTACTATCACTCTCTCAAATAGTGATGGTGGCTCTTTAACAAATGTATCTGCAAGTATAAGTATTTTTCAGGTCGGATAATTGATTTGGTTAGAAAAGTAATTCATAAAGTTTACAAATATAAAAAATGAGGCTTCTCTTTTCTAGAGAAACCTCATTTTTTATATTAAATTTTAAACTGACTCGTATACAGATCAAAGTAAAACCCTCTATCTTCCATGAGAGATTCATGATTCCCTTTTTCTAAAATACTTCCATCTTTTATAACAAGAATTTGATCTGCTTTTTCGATCGTTTTCAGTCGATGAGCGATTACAAAATTTGTTCGACCTCTCATTAAATTGTTCAGTCCTTCTTGAATTTGTAATTCTGTTCTCGTATCAATATTAGATGTCGCTTCGTCGAGAATTAATATATCTGCATCTGCTAAAATTGCCCTTGCAATCGCAAGAAGTTGTTTCTGTCCTTGACTTAAATTCGATCCTTCTGAAGCAATTTTTGTTTCATATTGATTCGGTAAATGCTTTATGAAAGAATGTGCAGATGCTGCCTTAGCTGCATTGATTACTTCTTCATCACTAGCATCTAATCGACCATAACGGATATTATCCATAATCGTCCCAGCAAATAAATACGTATCTTGTAAAACTACTCCTATTTTATTTCGCAACGAATTAATATCATAATCTTTTATATTTTTTCCATCGATATGAATTTTCCCTTGCTGTATATCGTAAAAACGCGTTAGCAAATTAATGATTGTTGTTTTGCCCGATCCAGTTGGACCAACTAAAGCAATTGTCTCCCCTGGCTGCGCCTTAAGACTTACTTCTTTTAAAATCGTTTTATTTTCCTCATACCCAAACGAAACATTCTCGAGTTCAACATGCCCCTGTAAATTTTGTACAATGAATGCATCTTTTTTATTTTGGATTTCCGGTACTTCATCCATAATTTCAAAGACACGTTCTCCACCAGCAACTGCCGCTTGAATCGTATTCATTAAAGTTGCAAATTGACTGAGTGGTCTTGAGAATTGACGAGAATAATTAATAAACGCCGCAATGACACCTACTGTAGTCATTCCATTTAAAACCATTACTGATCCAGTTCCAATTACAAGTCCCATGCCTAAGTTGTTAATAAAGTTCATACTCGGAAAAATAAAGGTTGAAAATGTATCCGCCTTCGTAGCTGAAACTCTTAGTTGTTCATTAATTTTATTGAAATTTTGTACAGTTTCTTTTTCTTTTCCGTATAACGTTGTAACATCCGCTCCTGTTATAGCTTCCTCAATAAATCCATTTAATTCTCCTAAATCTTTTTGACGCTTTGCAAAGTTTTTACCACTATAAGCCACGAGTTTTTTTGTAACGAAAAACATAATAGGTACTGTAATTAAAGTAACAATCGCTAAAATCCAATCTAATGCGAACATCGCAATCGTTACACCTATAAAGGTTAATGCTGATGAAATAATTTGTACAACACTTTGTGTCAACGCTTGATTCAAATTATCTATGTCATTTGTCACACGACTCATTAAATCCCCTTGAGAACGTACATCAAAAAACCGTAAAGAAAGCGTTTGGATTTTCTCAAAAATATCTTGTCGTATTTTTTGTATCGTTTTTAATGCAACGTTAACCATGACAAATGTTTGTAACCAAGTTAACAATACCGTTACACCGTAAATCGCGATAAGTAACACACACATTCTCGCCGTACCGCTTAAATCTTTTGGCACAATATATTGATCGATAATTACTCCCATTAAATATGGACCTAATAAACCAAGTAACGTCGTTACAAATACTAAAAATATAACGAACGTAAGAGCAGCCTTTTGATACCCCATATAGTTCCATACTCGCATTACAGTTTCTTTCGTATTATTAGCTTTCCCACTCTTAGGTGCGTTACGTCCACCTTTATTTGCAAATTGCCCTTGAAAATTACGCATGTTCTTTCCCACCTTCCTTATGTATATTGCCACCTTGGGAAAGATAGATTTCTTGATATACCTCACATTGTTCTAACAGTTCTTCATGCGTACCATCACCAACTAATTCACCGTTATCTAAAACGAGAATTTTATCAGCATCTATTATTGATGAGATTTTAGAGGCAATTAATAATGTCGTTGTTCCTTTATATTCTTTTCTTAATGCCAACTGAATGTTAGATTCTGATTTAGCATCCACTGCTGATGTAGAATCATCTAATACAAGAATAGATGGCTTTCTCACAAGCGCTCTTGCAATTGATACACGCTGTTTTTGTCCACCTGATAAATTCGTCGCACTTTGTGTTAAATGATATTGATAAGAATCTTCCAGCTTGTTAATAAACTCAGTCGCACAAGCTGATGAAGCCGCAACTTCCAGTTCGTCCTTCGTTGCATCTTCTTTTCCATAACGTAAGTTCTCTTCTATACTACCTGAAAACAACAATGCTTTTTGAGGTACAAAACCTATTGAACCACGAAGTTTTTGTAAATCGTATGCCTTAACATTTATTCCATCAATACATATTTCCCCTTGATCAACATCGTATAAACGTGGTAACAGTTTCGCTAAAGTAGATTTACCACTTCCAGTAGAACCGATAATTCCTACTTTTTCACCTTTACATATGCGAAATGAAATATCTTTTAAAACATATTCATTATTTTTCGTGTAACTATAACTAACGTTTTTAAAATCAATATGTCCCTCGATTTTCTTAGGTACAAGCGCATTTGTTTCGCTTATAATATCAACCTCAGTATTTAATACTTGCTGTACACGATCCGCAGACGGAAATGCTCGCGCGATTTGCATAAATACCATACTTATAGACATAAGAGACATTAAAATAATATTCAAATAGTTTATAAACGCTAATATAGCTCCTACTTGAAGAGTTCCATTAAATACTTTTTCTCCACCAATCCATAATGTTGCGACAATCCCGCCGCTTACAACTAACATAATGATTGGCATCATCAAGGAAATAAGCTGCACCGCTCGAATATTTATCTTCGTTAAATTTGTATTAACATTTCCAAACTGATTGATTTCATATTTTTGTCTTACATACGCTTTAATCACACGTACTCCAGATAGATTTTCTTGTAACTTTGTATTCACTTTATCTAATGCTTCTTGCACTTTTTTGAACGTCCCGCTTGCTTTACTTGCAATAAATATAATCGCAAGTAATAAAACTGGAACGACTACGAGTAATATAGGAAATAACTCACGCGCAGTTACAAAAACAATTATTATACTTCCGATAAACAACAAAGGACCACGAACAAGAACACGTAATGTCATCGTCATCGCCGATTGAATAGAAGTGACATCATTTGTCACAATTGTTAATAACTTTCCAGTTCCAAACGAATCACGATTTTCACTAGAAAATGTTTCTATTTTCGCAAACACATCTTTTCGTATGTCAGTAGCGAAATTAACAGCTGCTTTTGTAGAATACATCATACACCCAAGTCCTCCAACTAAACCGAGTGCTGCAGCTCCTATCATAAGAAGTCCCATTTTTATTACATAATTCATATCCCGATTTGCTATCCCAACATCAATAATATGTTGCATAATAGTCGGTTGAATTAAGTCCATCGCAACCTCAAGTACCATAAATAGCGGTCCAATAATAGCGAAGAACATGTATGGTTTTAAATACTGTAATAATTTGCGAAATGATTTCATACATAATCTCCTTTTCCCATGAAATTACCACTGAATAATTCATATCCCCCCTTATTTAAGCGATATAGTTTGTAATTTCTTTCTTACTTTTATTATATTATGTAAATTAATATTTAACATTATTAAATGATAAGCATTAATGACTTTTCGGTCAATAAATGTGCTTTATATTATATAAATATAAAAACCGCATTCTTATTGAAAAGAACACGGTTTTTCATCTATATTTTTTCAGTTGTAAAATCTAAAAACTCAGTCTCAAATCCATTATTTTTAGAAGGACTACACGTGTAAAAACCTATTTTAACAGGCTCATTTCCTATATCCTCCATCAAATGAGCGATTCTTATTTGTTCCCATTGGTGGACCTTCTTCACATATATTGTATAATCACCACGTTTACGAACAATTCGAAAACGAAGATGTTGGGTAGCTAATTCTGTCGGAAAGTCTTGTGTGGACCAATCGGAATATCCATTATTCGTTACGACAGCTCCTAAATGTGATGGACCATCTGGAATATATTCTAATGAAGTTTTCAACCAACATTTTTCCGAAATCATAACAAAAAGACCAGCTTGATCGAATTTTGAATTTGGATTCATACGCAATTGAACTTCAGCTTGAAAGTCTGTCATCGTCTCAGTATAAAATACATGACCATTCATTACTTCGAAACCATAATGTGTTTTAAGCCAAAAATCTGTTTCGGCTTTCGAGCGGACAATAAGCGCATGATTGTTATTTAGCTTATAATATTCAGGTACATTCATTATAGTAAGTTGCTCAATATGTTCTGGTATATGTGATATTTTCATAGTTCCTCCATAATAAAGCATCTATATGCACATTTAAAATTCTACTAATACTGGGAATTTATAACCTTTCAAATCCAACTCTCTATTACTTCGAACCATTAAATACTTACTTGACTGTAATTCTGTAAACTGTACATCCTCAACCCCTAATTGATCTGGAGAGAAGTAGAATTCGATTTCTGTAAATCTTTCAGCGATTTCCCCGCATATTTCATCTAAAACTGGAATTACTGGTGCAAACACTCCATATAATTTCAACTTTTCATTATCTACTTCATACACAATTAGAGCATCTAGTTTCTCTGAATAATACAATTTCTCATTCCATTCCGATTCATATATATTCAAATAAAACGAAGGGTGGAAATTTAATGTTGAAAAATTATTTGAAAGTCTTTGGCTACTATCAATAGTTTCATGTATTAACTGCCTATTATCTACATTATAGTAATCTAATTTTCTAAGTAGTGAATCGTTTTTATTATTTTCGTATGGTATAGTCATCAAATATTCCTGCACAACTTTAAATCCAAATGATGTATACAGTTCAGGTTTTTCGGTAAACAATAATGCACATTCACATTTCTTATCGATTTCTTCTATCATTTTATTCATTAATTGTGTCATTAGCCCTTGTCTACGAAAATTAGGATGTGTCATTACTGATTGAATACCCGCTGCATTTATTTTTTCACCATTAATTAGTAATGGCAGCGAAAATGCCGCAACATTTGCAATTACTTCATCTTCTTGTAAAAATGATAAAGCTTTATATGTATCATCCCAATATCCTTTCTCCGAAAAATCATTTAATGTTTGAGTTGTAATCCCAAACACTTCTTCAAATAAAGGAAATAACTGCTCTCTTTTCGGTTCTTCTAAAAGAAATTTTTCAAAATTTTCAACATTCCCCATGTTGTCCCTCCATATATTAATTCCATCAAATTAGATATAGTTATATAACCTGCTCTTAAAGTAATAGGTCTTACCAATCAATATACTATCATAAAATATAAAAAAATAGTCTAATTAATTTTATGTTTCGACTATTCGAAAACAAGTCGAATAAAACAATATTAAGATTTTTGGATATTAATAAGTTAATTATATAAAAATAGTGCTTTCTAATTCGTTTTTACTAATAGAAATGCACCATTTATAAATAAATATTTTTTTATTAATTTTTTCCTTCTAGTCTTTCCTTCGTGTTAATTTCTTCTCCTCTCATTCGCTTTTCAAATGTATTTCTCCAACTAGTAGAAAGTGCCTGTACTTCTAATATCCTTTTTAGCCCTTCCATATTTTGTTTTTCCTTATGCATGATACGATTAGCAAATGCTACTGTAACTCCTTTTGGATCAGACTTCAGTAACTTTAACGCATCAACAGGTGATACCCACCCTTCTTTTATTACGCGAAAATAAAACCCTGTATATCCTGTTTCTTGAAAATATAGTGGTAACTTGGGGATATTATATTTCTTAGCTAATTTAAAACAAGGTTGTCTTGGCTGTGTTACTTGTACAATTGCTTCTCCAATTTGAAATGTATCACCAATACAAACATCCTCTTCTCGCATGCCACTCACTGTTATATTTTCTCCGAAGGCCCCATACACAAGAACTTGATTCAATTCTTTTTCCCAATATGGATAGTGGTCACCAGTATAAACACAAACTGCTTTATCTACTCCTCCATGATGGACTAAGTCCGCTTGCCCATCTCCATTAAATTTTACATAGGATAAAAATACTGGTTCCTTTACTCCTTTTTTATTAATACCTGTATGAATTACCTTTCCACCGTACTTAACCTCTTTTGGTAATCCTATATTTAAAGATACTATTTGATATTCATTTGTCATTCTATTTCCTCCTTTTAAGGTGTTACATGAATTTACTCCCTCGATTTATTTTCACAACTATCTTTGTTATATAAAGATGATTATAAAACCTAAAAAACCATTGTTCAATCCGATTATTTATATAATAATGATAGGTAAAACCTATCATTAGACTTGAGGTGATCCAAATCGAATTACGACAACTTGAATATTTTTTAGCAGTTTCAAAAGAACTGCATTTCACAAAAGCAGCTGAGAAATTAAATATTTCACAGCCTTCACTAAGTCAGCAAATACGTGCTTTAGAACATGAAGTAGGAATGCCGCTTTTCGATCGCATTGGTAAAAAAATATCTTTAACTGACGCTGGAAGGATTTTATTATTGCATAGTAAAACCATTTTTCATGAAGTCGAACAAGCTCGTTCTGCTATTCAAGATTTAAACGGATTACAGCAAGGTTCCTTAACAATTGGATCATTGTTAACCGTCGTGAATTACTTACTACCACCAGCTATTTTAAATTTTAATAATTTATATCCCAATATAGAACTTTCTGTATTAGGGCTTCGTACAGGAGATATTCGCGAAAAATTATTACAAAACGAACTAGATATTGGCATTACATTTCTCCCAGTACAAGATAAAGAGATTATTTCTATCCCTCTATACAAAAGTGAACTTACATTAGTCGTACCAATCGGTCATCCATTAGCTGAACATGATCATGTATCTATTGCTGAATTACAGAACTACCCTTTAATTCTATTACCTATAAATTTCTTTTTAACCGAATTAATTACATCTCATTGTCAAAAATTCAACTTTAAACCAAAACCAATTTTAGAAATTAGTACAATGGAATCTTTAATCCAAATGGTTTCAAAAGGAATGGGAATTACAGTTTTACCAAAACCGTATATAGACTTTTTACAAAATAAAAACATTCAAGCTATTAAAATAGAAAATCCTACTCCAACAATAGAAATAGGGCTTATTTATAGAAAAGATAAATATATGTGTGCTGCAACTCGAGAATTCATTAAGCAATTGAAACTAACCGTACATTCTTTACAAAATTAAACGAACAAAAGAGATTATCCTATGAAGTCGTTTCATAACGACCTAGTAGAATAATCTCTTTTCATAATGAAATAAATTATTACCTATAAATTTCAGTGCACCTTTTTGGAAATTGGAATATATTTTGTAAAATACGCCCCAACTAACAATAATACAATTGAAAATAGCACTGTAAAAATACCACCTAAATGAAACCAATATGCAAACAAATTACAAATTGCAAGTGAAAAGAAACAAATTGAAGTTAACGCACTTTTTAATCCTTTTATTTCTGCTTTTTTTCTTTTTTGATACGTAATATACATCGAAACGGCTAGAAAAATGATAAGAACAATCGTTAACAAAATTTTCAGCATCGGTAATCCCTCCCGTATACATAACCCCCTTCGGTACTACCATCTTATCCCATTTATCCCTTTGGAATCAATTCATTATTCTCTTCTCTCCAAAAATCAGTATAAGTTTTATTTTCAAAGTTCACATTCACCTCAGAAAAAGGAAGACTTCCTCCAACTTCCAACGAGTACCAGTCATTTAAAAGTGGTGATCCGAAACAAATATTCATTGTACAATCATGTAAATCAAATAATACGGAATGTAAAGTTCCAAACCATTCTTCATAATTATGCACTGTCAGCCCAGCTGGATATTCCTTTTTTACTAATCCTTTTAAAGAATCTATACTCACTTGTTCATTTTGATTTAAATGTTCATACAAGGTGTGATATCTGTTTGTAGATTGTTCTATTCTCCTATTATTCAATTTTTGAATAGATAAACTGATCGCATGGTTTGTTGATACGATAAAATCTTGGCTTTCCTCATCAATTGTCATTATTGATTTATATCCGTCAAATATTTCAATACGCGCTGCATCTAAAGGATCCGCTACTATTAAATTAATATTACTAGCAATTGGCATTTCTTCTATTAGTGACTTAGCCTCCTGTACATTTTTACATTTCTCCAGTAATACTCGAATTACTGCAAAACATTGTAAACCACTTACCGCTGGCTTTCTTAAGCCCGCAATATTTCCTACCGGTTGGCCACATGCTGAAAATGTAACAGATAATCCATGCTCGTTAACTCCTTCCGTTCGGCCAAAATATTGAGTGGAAAAGCCACTATGTGCATATGCACCTTCAACATGAGTCGAACAAAAGCGCATATCATCTATTACTGGTGACAAATCATAGTTTCTTAATACATAAGTATGCTTTAAATCTGTCTTTTTAGGTAAAACAGCACAATGGCTACAACCTGCTTTTAATAGCGTTTGATAATAATACATCATATTTTCAGATGGAATTTTTAACACTTCACAAAACCCTTCAATCTCTTCATTAATTCCTGGACAATATTTATGTAATATATTTCTGGATTCAGTCCAATGGTGATACGATATTAATTTTTCTTTCTGTATAAATTGTGGAATGAGATAAGGATTTTGCTTTACAAACTCCCCTTGTTGCTTACCGATTTCATAATGACTTCCTTTGAGCGATGAAAAATACCCCTTTACTTGATACATCTAATTCCCCCTTATTGAATTTATCCATATCATACCAATTAAACTTTATTCATTCTTGATGTTTTTTACTGTCTTTCAAATCATAAACGGCTGAAATAAAGCGCACAGTTATAAAATAAAAACTAGGAAACTGTAATCATTAACAGTTTCCTAGTTTTTCCTCATACTAAATGATTCCCTCTTCCACCATCGTCTCTGCAATTTGAACTGAGTTCCACGCTGCACCCTTCAATAAATTATCGGAAACGATCCAAAGATGGAATCCGTTTGGTATATCAGGATCTTTTCTAATTCTACCGACAAAAGTATCTATTTTCCCTTCTGCATATAATGGCATTGGATACAGCTGTTTACTAGGGTTATCTTGCAAAATAACACCTGGTGCATCAAGCAGTACTTCTTTAATTTCTGCAACAGTTGCTTCTTTTTCAAGCTCTATATAAATCGATTCTGAATGACCTGATACAACTGGAACACGCACACAAGTAGCTGCCATTTTCAGGTTTGGGTCTTCTAAAATTTTCTTCGTTTCTTGAATCATCTTTACTTCTTCAAAGGTAAAATCATTATCCGTGAATATATCTACTTGAGGCAATACATTGAATGCAATTGGATAATATTTCTTATCTTTTTTCACTGGTAATATAGTACTCTCCACTTCTTCACCTGCAAGCATTGACTTAGCCTGTTTTTTTAATTCATGAATCGCGTGAATTCCTGATCCTGAAACAGCTTGATAAGTGGAAACGATAATTCGTTCTAAACCAAATGCTTTTCGTATTGGCTGAAGAGCTGTTACCATCTGTAATGCTGAACAATTCGGAACTGCTATTATACCTTTATGTTCTTTTAAAGTGTGCGCATTTACTTCCGGAACCACAAGCGGTACATCACGTGCCATTCGGTATTCACTCGTGTTATCAATTACGATGGCGCCACTAGAGACTGCGTGATTAACAAATTGTTTAGATACTGCTCCCCCAGCGCTAAAAAAGGCAACGTCCACACCTTCAAAGCTATTTATCTTTGCTTCTTGTATAATGATCTCTCGCCCTTTAAATTGTACTTTCTTACCAGCCGATCGTTTTGACGAAAGCAACGTAATTTCAACTATATTAAACTTTGTTTCTCTTTCTAACAGTTCAATAATTTTCTGACCTACCGCTCCTGTAGCCCCAACTACAGCTACATGATAGCCCTTTTTTCTCATCTTTTCTCCCCCAATATTAAATGAATAAATATTTCTATAATTTCATTTTATAAGGAATTTAAGCATTTGGAAAATTGAAATACATGATATAATCATTCACAAATCATGATAATAAAAGAGGGATTGCTTATGGAAATGAGACACGTTAAAACATTTTGTGCGATTGTTAAGTATGGTGGTTTTTCTAAAGCTGCTCATGCATTAGATTATGCGCAATCTACAGTTACAGCGCATATGAAAGCATTAGAGAACGATTTACATATTCCCCTTTTTGATCGGTTAGGAAAAAAAGTACTTCTTACAAAAGCAGGTCATCAATTTCATCCTTATGCTTTAGAATTACTTGCTATTTATGAGAAAGCGCAAGAAATCCCTCAAAATACTGATCAATTAGAAGGTACATTGAGTATTACATCAAACGAATCATTAGCAGTGTACCGTTTACCACAATTATTACGTACTTACAAACAGAAAAATCCGAAAGTAAATATCGTACTTGAAACAAACACAAATGAACAAGCATTACAAAAATTACGTGAAGGAGAAACAGATATTGTCTTCATAATTGGAGAAAGTATAGAACATAATGATTTTATTACGCGTACTTTTAGTAATGAAACATTTGGATGGATTTTACCGCCCCATTATTCTACACAATCTAATCCGTTTTGTTTATTAAAGGATACTCAGTTTATTTTTACCGAACAAAGCTGCGGCTATAGACCAATGGTAGATCATTTTTTACGTCAAAGCGGGCATATTCCAGCTAAAACATTTGAAACTTCCAACGTTGAAGTCATTAAACAATCCGTTATGTGTGAGTTAGGAATTTCAATTCTTCCTTACATCGTTGTACAAGAAAGTTGTCAAAAAGAGCAACTCAGTTTTCAGCCTATCGAAACTCCAACAGTTATTCAAAGCCATGTAATCTATCATAAATCTAGATGGATTTCACCCGTTTTACAATCGTTTCTTTCTTTACTAGAGGAAAACTAAAAAGTGCACAAAAAAGAGTAACTGCTTAATAAGCACTTACTCTCTTCTAATATTTCCTTATTTATTAGTCTGTCCCCCACCTGCAATTAATTGACTACCCGAATATGTACCTTTTTGCATAAACACTTGATTAATTAACTCTTTTTGTTCCGCTTCTGACATTACCCCTTTTCCTTCTCCTAAATTCCCGCTTTGTAGTTTCCAAATCTTATTGTGATCCGAATCAATCTTTTCATATTTTCCTTGTTTCCATCTCTCTAAAATGTCTGCATATGTATTTCCTTGTACAATATCATTACTCTTCACAATATCAAGTAAACTTTCAATACGTTCTTGTGTAATAAAAATATAGCCCCACTTTTGATTAGCTTTCGTTTTTTGATGTGCCATTTCATGTAATGCTGTCTGTATGTTCTCATCTGTCCATTTAAAATTTTTATTAAATCCACTATTCGGTAATGAATGATTGCCATTTTCTAAAAGCTTTGCATCTTCAGCTTTTACATTACTATCAGCTAGTACTTCTACTGCCGGAGCAGCTGGTGATGCCTTTTTAGCAGCTGGTTTACTATTATTCAAATAATACAGCATACCATACGTTACACCTACGCCAATTACTGCCATACCAGCTAAAATACCTATTATTTTAAATAATGTTTTCATCTTGCTTGTTTCCTCCCATATATCCCATTCATAATATCTATTTATAAAAAAAACAGATGTAGCATCACTTTATTGGCGCTTGCTGCAATTTATTTTTCATACTAATTAACATAAACATAACTTTTACTTTCTAGAAATGCAGCAACTCCATCCTCATCGTTACTTTTAGCAATAAATTTAGCAACTGACTTTAATTCCTCAACTGCATTACTCATCGCTATACCAATCCCACACTTCTCTATCATTTCCATATCATTGTAGTCATCTCCAAAGGCAATTACTTCAGATACGTCTCGATTTAAGTGCTGTAGAACATATTGAATACTATTCCATTTTGAAACTTCTGCATGCATAATTTGACACAAAGTTCCGTCATCTGTAATGACTGCCTTGCATTCATCAGGCAATTCTTTAATGAATTCCTCGTTTATTGAGCCCTTAGTACAAATAATTACTTTTGAAGCTTCTTCAAAGTCTAAATCTCTTACATCCATTATTTCACATGGTACATTGCCAAAATAATCAGTAACATCAAAATTTGAATACAACTTATCACCTATTTCAAGACAAATCTGATGAAGATTGTACTTTTTTGCTATTTCTATAATTTCTAAAATGTTATTTTTAGAAATCTTCATTTCATATAAAATATCATTACCTTTAAGAACTAGAGCCCCGTTATAACAAATAATAATTTCACTCTTTAACACGCTGGGAATATACTGTTTTATAGCTCTTGGAGGCCTTGCTGTAGCAAAAATCAGTTCGTATCCATTATTTTTACATTCCCTTAAAATATTAATAGATTTCTCTGAAATTGTTTTATCACTTCTTAATAAAGTCCCATCAAGATCTGAAATAATAATTTTTTTCATACTTACATTTATTCTCCTTTCACAAATAATAACTCTAAGTATTGATTAATTGTTAAATCAACTGAGTTTTTACAGGTAGTTAATCTATACCTACTTTCGTCTCAATTCAATTTCAGTCTCACTTTCATTTATTACATATTCTCAATTCCCTAAACCATATATATTTCCTTATATTGTATTTCTTTTCTTTGCGAATTGAAAGTTTATTCTGTTAAAATGATCGTTTTTTCCAACTACTAATTCCACTCAAAGTATTTCATTTTAATTTTATAAAAATAAATGATAGCCTTATATTTAAAGGAGATGAATAAATATGAGTTTATTGTATAGTGGTTTAACTTTTTTAAACTTTGATGATACGTATTTATTACAAAATAAACTACATTCTTATTCACATGAAGATATTGATTTTACTCATTTAGAACACTCAAATCTATATTGCGAAAACACTTCTTTAATGCATATAAAAAGAGCATTAAATCGTAGAAAGAATAAAGGGATTACTTTTATAGGCTCTGGAAATTATCATTATGTATCTTATTTACTATTAGAAGAAATGGACAAACCTTTTACCCTTATACTATTTGATCATCATACTGATCTGAACTTAAAGGGAGCGAATGAGCAGACTCTTATTTCCTGTGGATCTTGGATATCGTTTTCTCTTCGAAATAATGGTAATTTAAAGAAGGTAATCATTATTGGACCTTCTACTCTAACAATTCATTCTAATGATTGTTCATACGTAGAAGTTTTTCCGATTGATATATCACATGAAGTATCCATACATACAATACTTTCACATATTCATACAGAAACAATATATGTAAGCATTGATAAGGATGTTTTAGATCCAAAAGTTACTATTACCAATTGGGATCAAGGGCACATGAAATTATCTAGACTTTTACAATTTATTCATTCTCTAATTATGAATAAATCTATCTATGGTATTGATATTTGCGGTGAACTCCCAGTTTATCCTTCTCAACTCTTCTTACCTAAATATAAAAATGCTATTCAGAAAAATGAACAAGCAAACTTACAAATTTTAAAAACAATTTATGAAACGAACTTACATATTCAATATGCATAAAAAGAACGAGTACCTTATAAGGTACTCGTTCTTTTTATGCGCGATTTTCTTTTAACCACTTCGTAATCGCATCTAACCTCGAAACATCAAAACGTCTCTCTTCACACACATTTAGACTGTTTAAATTATTCACAATTTCTAATTCATTCGATTTTACACTTTTCGCGTCAATCATTTTGCAGCACCCGTCTGTAACGGTATTTAAATTTTCATAATAACGTTGAAACGATTTTGATATATGTAAATGTTTTTCAAAGTTTCTTCTTCTTTTTGTCACATCAGATTCTTTCCGTTTTCTAAGTTCCTCATCATTCGTATATAAATAAAAATATTGATCAGGAAAACCAATTTCCTTATGTATCAGCTTTTCTTTATAAAAGTTTTCTATTAAAGATAATGGCTGATCAAATATTTCAAAATGGAAACACCAATTATAACTTAGTGGCTGATAAATATCGCCATCAAGTATTACTAATTCATATTGCTCTGACTTCTGCACTGCTATTTTCCAGCGCTCTACTTGTTTTTCAAAATACCATGTTCTATGTTCATTTTTTGGTCTTTCAAATAAAAAATTCACTTCAGGTATAATATAAGCTCCATAATTCTTTTCTAACTCACGACACGTTGTGCTCTTACCAACCGCACTTGCTCCCTCAAACGCTATAATCCCCATAGTTTCTCCCTCTTTCATTAACTAAAATCTCGTTGTTTCGCTTTTCTCCCCCATAACTGTTTCCATAAAACAATTGAAGCGATAGAGAGCATTATTGTTGTAATGATACTCCCTTCAATTCCGAACGAGCCTCCATGAAGGAATTCCGATCCACTTGTTACAGGTTTAAAAAGTGGTGTAGAATACATTGTCATTCCACTAACTGCAAAACCAAATACGTTATATTGTGCCCAATTCCAAATGGAATGCCATGCGCATATCCCCCAAAGACTACTGTCTTTCAAAACGTAAAAAGCGGCAAACACACCAACTAATATTATATTCGATATCGAAAGAATTGTAATACCTGGATTTAGTAAATGAAGAAAACCAAATAAAAATGAAGTTACAACAATACCGACCCATATACGGCCTCTAACAGAAAGAACTGGAAATAACCAACCTCGAACAACAATTTCTTCTGTTGCACCTTGTATTAAAAAAGCAACTAAAGATCCCACAATTCCAAGTATAGCGGTTGGTGTAATATGTTGCATTTGTAGTTGTACATTTCCGGTTAATAAAAGTAGCATTACTGGTATCGAAATGAAAATAAACCCAATTAATGCACCACTCAAATATTTTCTTATCCATTGATCTCTCCAAAAACCAATGGATGAAAATGATCTTTTCTCTACAAATCTAATCCATAAAAAAACAAAAAATATAGCTCCACCAAACGTTAATATCATCTCAATGTTGCTATAAATCGCTTTCATAATGATTGTTTCTGCTTTCGGCAAAAATAGCATAAATAACATGAACAATTCACCTAAAGTCAAAAATACAATTGCAAGTATAACAGCGAATACTGGATGAACTTTTCTTCTTCCTTCTTTTGTTGCTTCTATTATTTTAAACTGATTAGGTTGCAACACTCTCTCCTCCTTAACAAATACACCATCATTATTCTTAAATATATATCGTTTCCCTCATACAAATTTTTAATAAAAATGTTCTTAGTTTAGCATAAACCAAAATTAGGAATAATATATAAATAAAAGAGATGCCTTTGTGTCTTTTACCAATTTCCCACCCTATTTATTACTGGTATTACCAGCACTTGCTATTTCACACCATTTGTTGTAAGATAGTAATTAAGGTCAATTTAACAATACATTTTCTTTGCATATTATCAAGTATCAATCAGGAACACTTTGTACTCCTTATGGGTTTTTGATAATATGTGAACTTTTATTTTTCATTCAAATAAGGCCGATCATATTGTAATCTTTTTAAATTTTAGGAGGCATTACCATGACATTAACAGGTAAAGTAAAATGGTTTAACAGCGAAAAAGGTTTCGGTTTCATCGAAGTTGCAGACGGTAACGACGTATTCGTTCACTTCTCAGCTATCACTGGCGACGGCTTCAAGTCTCTTGACGAAGGTCAAGAAGTTAGCTTCGAAGTTGAAGACGGTAACCGTGGACCTCAAGCTAAAAACGTTGTAAAGCTATAATTCAAACAATAAAAAGGTTGTTACCAGCTCGGTTAACAACCTTTTTAATATATAACTAAAATTTTTTACATAAAAGGAGTGGTTACATGTATCGCAATCGAAAGAACGATGTAGCAGAAGTACCACCAGAACAAACCCCTGTCTGGGAATGTGAAGCAGAGGATTGTTTAGGATGGATGAGAAAGAACTTTTCATTTGAAGAAGAGCCTAAATGCCCTTTATGTAAAAGTAGCATGAAAAGCGGAGAACGTTTATTACCTAAGTTAGGTTAATTTTTATTTAACCCCTCTTTTATAAGAGGGGTTTTTTATTATAAATTTATATCCTCTACATCCGTTCGAACTATAGAATACAAAAATGCATCATGTTGTTTATTTCCTTGATGAATATATCCACGTAGTAGGCCTTCCTTTTGAAAACCAATTTTAGATAACATTTTACAAGAAGTAACATTTTCAGGGTATGTAATAGCACCAATTCTAAATAAGCCTAAATCACGAAATCCATAATGAATAATTTCTTGTGCCGCTTCTGATGCATAACCATTGCCCCAATATCGAGGGTGTAAGTCATATCCAATTTCAGATCGTTTACTCCATAGTTGTAAATTATTTAATCCAATTGTACCTATTAAAGTATTTGCTTCTTTTAACACAATCCCCCATCGTATTGCTTTTTTCTCGAAGTAATTTTTCGAAAAAGATTCAATCATACGTGAAGCTTGTCCAAACTCCGTAAAAGAATTCATACCGTAATAACATGTTACCTCATCCAATGAAAAGATTTCATATATTTTTTGACAATAAGATTGTTCTATTTCTACTAAACGCAAACGTTCTGTTTCTAATATAGGAAATACCATAGGATCGCTCCTTTCTTTCTACTCATTCATTATAGCAGAAAAAATATTAATAATTAGGAAAGTCCTCAATGTCCCATTAATCAAATATTTCAAGAGAAGCTTATCCTCTTAATTCAATACGAACTAAGAGTAACCCTTCTTGCATTTGCATGATGAGAAAAATAAAGAGATGTTCATAATACAATGATCATCTCTTTATTCCCTATTTATTTGCAACTAATGTCCAATGACATGGCGCTGTTTGTCTCCAATTTATACTTGAAAAACGAGTTTCTCTACGAAGTGTATCTAACTCATTAAAAAATGGATACAACCACATTCCCTCCTATTCCCCTGTGCTTACCTTCATTTTTAAAAATTAATTGTATTATTTTCATTGCCATCACTCCGCTCGTAATCATATACCTTATCATTTCGATTCCATGCTCACTTTTCCCTTCTAAAACACCCCCTATCCCATACATTTATGGTAAAATATAGTTAATATATTTATTTTATTGTGGAGGTGTAAATTTCCTATGTATATATTCATCGGCTTATCCCTCTTACTCATATTACTCATATTTTTATTTGCCAAAAAGTTCGCCCCAAACTCATTCATGATGGCTAGTTTTAAAGGCAATAGCTTTAAGACATTTTCAATCAGCATTTTAATCGCCGCTACTCTTTCTCTTTCATATGGAATCTATCACGCAGCAACATATCAACCTAAACATTTAGATATCACATTACAAAATCAAAACTTTACTGTTTTCGGTAACGTTGGAGAGCTTGGATATTTCTCGGAAAAATTACTAAAAAAAGATACAGAAGTTAAGCTACATTTTGCCTCTTGGAAACCAATACAATTAAATAATCCAGAAATAATAGTAAACTATCCTTCAGGTAAACAGGAAACATGGAAACCGAACATAACATTACTTCCTGCCAATAAATTAAAAGAGAAACACGGTATAAAAGAGCTTTATCAACTCTCATCATACTCATTTAAAGAGTCCGGGAACATAACATTAACGATTACTGAGAATAATACAACTAATAACAAGATCTCCATTCAAGTGAAATAAATAAAATGTCCCTCCAGCATAACGGAGGGACATTTTATTTATTTATGTTTAATTTGACGGTTCATTTAATGTTGTAATTATTTCATTTGCAGTGTTCTTTCCATTTCCAATACACGCACCAATTCCGACACCGTAATAGGAAGCGCCAGCTAAGTATACATTCGGATAAAGATCAGTCATTTTTTCTTGTAATGTTTGAACCGCTTGATTATGTTCTAAATGATATTTCGGCATTAAATCTTTCCAATTTGTAACTTCAACTACTTCTGGTTCACCTTTAATTCCGAGACTCTTTTCAATATCATATAAAGCGACTCGTACTAATTCTTCTGCACTATAATTTTTAATCGTTTCATATACTGGATTGGTACTCTTATAAAACATTCTCACTAATAACTTTTGTTTTCCAGATGTATGTTTCCACTTTCGACTTGTCCATGTACAAGCGTCACAATGTAAATCACTGTTGTCCGTTACGATAAATCCTGTACCGTCCGCCGGTAATTGTTCATCTAGTATGTCAAATCCTAAGTAAATACTTATAAGAGATGAGTTTTTAAATGTATGAAACTGCTCGTTTAACTCATTTGACTGTAATAAAGTTTGGGCGATATCATGCGGAGTTGCTAAAACAACATAATCAGCTTGGATTGAATCGTGATTTGCAAAGGAAATTTCATAGCGATCACCTTTTTTACTTACAGCCGTCGTTACAGTACCTTTCTTAACAACCGTCTCAGGCAGTACTTCTTCTAAACGATCAATAATCGTAGATAGTCCATTTTTGAATGATACAAACTTTTTATTTCCTGCTGATTGAAATTGTTTTTTATTCTCTTCAAAACCTTTAATAATACTTCCATACTTATTTTTATACTCCAGTAAATACGGTAATGTAGATGCCATCGTAAGCTCATTCAATTTACCAGAATATACACCTGAGAGTACAGGTGCAATTTGTCTTTCCACTAACTCTTTCCCTAAAAAGCTTTCTAAAAATACAGCAAGCGAAGTATCTTTTGTAAACTCTTTATTTTTCGTTATAAAATCTTTTAAAGCAACAATTTTCCCTTTCGTTGATACTAGCGTACTGCTAAACAAAGACTCCACACTCATCGGTATCCCAAATATAGTGTCAGATGGAATTGGGTGTAAAGTACTATCAGAATATATGTAAGAAATACCCGTTTCGTTATATACCATTTCTTCTTCTAAATTCAAATCTTTTACAAGCGGCATAACATGTTCATTACGAGCAACGATAGAATCCGCTCCTGATTCCATAATAAAATCCTTTTCTTCTACACTATGGATTTTACCCCCTAAGTACTCTTCTTTTTCTACAAGGATTAAATTTAAATCGATATTATTATCCTTTTTTAATTTTTCTAAATAAAACATAGTAGAAAGTCCCGTTATACCTCCACCGATAACAACAACTGTTTTCATATGTGCTGCGCTCCTAACCGATACAATTAATAATTCCTTTATTATTATACCCAAAAGTCCTTATATTCGACTAGCAGCTTGTGCATTCTGTAAGAAATTAGACAATATATTCGAATATATTTCTGGTTGATCGTTATGCACTAAATGACCAGCAAACGGAATAACAGCAATATGAATATTATCGTTTAATTGTTTGAACGTTGTAGTAGCTGTAACTTCATCTTCTGCATCTCCCCCAGCAATACAAAGTGTAGGTATTTGAAGATTAGCTACATCACCTGTTTCATCAAATGGGTACCAATCTTTAACTTGCCACGATTCAAGTAATGCTTTCCAGTCACTTTTCTCATGAATTTCATTCATATACGTTACAACTTCTTTATTTTCCATCAATTGCTGATGACACTTTGCTTCATACTCCTGAGACTCTTCCCAATTTTCTCTCTTAACCGGAAAAATACCTGAAAAAGTTAATGTTCTCACTTTATCTGGATATTTTTTTGCAAATAATAAAGCGACTAATCCTCCTAGTGAAACACCAGCTATATGACATCTATCAATTTGTAAATGTACTAACGTATCATGTAAATCCTTTACAGATCGTAGGAAATAATTCTCCAACGTCCCCCCTGATTTTCCATGTCCTCTTAAATCAGGACGAATGACTTGATAATTTTTTTCTCGAAAAAATGCTACCTGCTCATCAAATTCTACTAAACCTGTCATACCACCAGAGTGTAAAAGCACAATTGGTTCCCCTTCGCCTGAAATGTGCGTATATAATATCATATTTCCCCCACCTTTAAAACGGAATATTCTATTAATTATTAGTATATAGAATTTACATCGGAATTTCCAAATAAAAAAGAACTATTACACTTTCAAACCATGTCATAGTTCTTCCTATTTTAAAAACATAAAGTAATTAATCAATTTGTCTATTTCTTGACTTAATGCCAATACTTTTTCATGTTGAATTCCGTAATCTGATACTAAATATAAAAGTTCTTCTTTCTTTATTTCAATTGCTTTTTCCAATTTTAATAATTCCATGTCGTTTTTCTTCTCTCTCCAATACTAAAATATATGTATTTTAGTATAGCCTATTTACATAATTAGTAAAAGTGAAATACGTATGTAAAATCTTGCATATTTTTAAATAATATACTAGCAACAAAGAAATTTATATTTTAGCACCTTAATACAGATCATTAGACTCCATTACGTATTCATAACAAAACAGTTTTATTTTCCATCTTTTTATCCCCCGTAATAAAAATCGCTTTATACTCATCCTAAAGACGGTGTCAATACGAATAAAATGTGATTCAATTCATCACTTTTATTCAAAAAGCGATGCTTCACATTTGGTGGGATACGTACAACATCCCCTTCTTCTAGGAAATATTCTTTTCCTTCTAACTCCACATATACTTCTCCTTTCATTACAACAGCAATTTCTTCTTTATCTTTATGTGAATAGTGACTTTCCGTTGTATTTGCTTGTTTATTTAAGTCCATCATTAACATTTCAATACGTGCTTTCATAAAATCAGGTGTTAATACATCGTATACTATGTGATCGCTATTTTCTCGATATACTTTCTTTCTATCTTTTTTCTTAGAAATGAGTGAATCTGTATCAATCTCATTAATAAACAGTGTAAATAGTGGGACATTTAATGCTTTCGCTATTAATTCCAATACACTTAACGAAGGATTCGCATGTCCCCTTTCAATTTGGCTAATTAGTGACGTACTAATCCCTGCATACTCAGCAAATTCGCGAATTGTCATATTATTTTTCTTACGATAGCTTAATACAGTTTGTCCGAGTCTATCATGTATCATAGTAAAAACTTCCTTTCGTCCATCATATTGCATCTTTCGTTGTCTTTGTGCTGACTTACTAAACAAAAGCAAATAATCCTTTCCTATCGCCCACAAGACTTATATACTTACCTTTGTAAATTATATCGTATTTAGTTTATTATAATAGACAATTTATCGGAGGGACAAACTTTGAAATCACCTATTCTTTCATATTGCATCTTATTTTTCGGCGTATTCGCCCTATCAACGTCAGCGATTTTTGTAAAATTGGCTGATGCTCCTGCAGCTATTATTGCTTTTTATCGATTATTTTTTGCTGCATTAATTTTGTTACCGTTATTACTATTTAATAAAAACAATCGATACGAACTAAAAACATTAACGAAAAAACAATGGAGATTCGGATTCATTTCTGGGATATTTTTAGCTGCACATTATGTACTATGGTTTGAATCGTTACAATATACTTCTGTAGCAAGTTCCACGGTTATCGTAACATTACAACCTTTATTCTCAATGATTGGTGGTTATTTTTTATTCAAGGAGAAGTTTACGAAAGGAGCGGTTATTGGTTGCCTCATCGCTATTTCAGGAAGTATCGTCATTGGATGGCAAGACTTCCAAATTAGCGGAGAAGCTTTATACGGGGATATTTTAGCGTTTATTGCGGCAGGAATTATTACCGGTTACTTTTTCATTAGTCAACATGTTCGTAAAGATTTATCACTTATACCGTATTCGGTAATTAGTTATGGAAGTAGTGCTTGTTTTCTTGGTATATTTGCTTACTTGCAACACAAATCTTTCATCCACTACTCTACACAAACTTGGATGTGCTTTATTGGATTAGCGTTTATTGCAACGATTTTAGGACAAACGATTTTTAATTGGTTATTAAAATGGATGAGTGCTACTGTAATCTCCATGAGCATTTTAGGAGAAACGATTGGAACTTGTATACTAGCGTACTTTATGTTAAATGAGACTATTTCTTTACAACAAGGACTAGGTATTTCAGTTATTTTTATTGGTTTAGCATTATTTTTATTACAAGCAAATTCCAATAAAAAAGCATGACAGTATACTGTCATGCTTTCACTATCCATTATGTACGATTAAACCGTCAGGTCTAAAACGACTCATCATAATTTCATTAATAAACTTTCCGTGAGCCCTCAAATTTCCTATCTTTACTCCCTCTTCTACAAATCCGAATTTTTCATATAGCGATTTCGCTTTTGGATTCGTTTCTAAAACACCTAGTTCTACTCTCTCTAACATTAACCAATTATCAGCCAAATCAAGCATTTTTGTAAGAAGAGCTCTTCCAATGCCTTTATTATGATATTCACTATCTACCCCGATAAACAAATCACCCGAATGAGATCTACGTCCAGGACTTTGGGTTAATCCAACAAATCCTACAACTTCCCCATCATACTCTGCAACAAATTCAAATTGATTTGAAGCTAAATTTCGAATTCTATTTTCCATCGCATCTACACGCATGCTAGGTAAGAAAACCATATAAGGTAAAACGTCATCTTGTATGCATATACGGTGAATTGCTCTAGCATCTTTTATTTCTACCGCCCTAACTTTGATCCCCATTTTGTTCCCTCCATATAAATACACAGTACATTATCCATTATCATCCTAGAACCCTTTATAAAACCCCTTCTGCTGTGTATTTCTTTATATTATTTTTACATAATTATTTCAATATAACATTTAATTTAAGAACAGCTTTATCTAACTAACTACTAACTAAAATCAAGTTAACTTTTTACTTTATTATATAACTCAAGTAGCTTTTCAATTTGAATCCCATTTATTTCCATACCGGTTATATCACAATTTTTTATTTCAATATTTTTCAAATTACTATTATGTATTGTACTACCTTCTAAATCATAATTATCAAATAAAATAGGTTCCTTCTCATCGCCAAGACTTGTATTTTTGAATTGCACTCCACCTAATGTCACCAAATTAAATTTACTACCAGAAAGATTTAAATCTGCATATGAAGAATTTCTAAAATTTATATTTCTAAACTTTGATTGACTTACATTACAATTACTCATATTCATATGCATTATATTACTAGCAACAAATGCACTATTTTTCAAATTCACTTGATAATATTCTGTATTTGCTAAATTACAGTTTTCGTATTGGCTATTTTTCAAATCTTTATTTTTAATTAGATTTTCTTCAGCTGACTCTACAGTGATTCTTTTTACATAACAATACTCGTCTTCAGATTTAAAAATTATTGCATAGCCCATTTTTTTATAAAAATGATGATTATTAAGTTGTCTACTAGATGTTTCAAGATCCCAAATCCTTATGTTCAGATATTCCTCTTCTATTAATTTAATAACATTTGATCCAATTCCTTTTCCTTGATAAACAGGATCTACAAAAATACGATCAATTCTACCGTATGACTGACCAGAAATCGTAACTATAATTCCCCCGATTATTTTTTCATCCATAATTACTTTGTAACAAGCCAATTCTTCAATCGAATATTTCATCATTTCAACTGAAGAATAACCCGGTGGTTGGATGTTATAGTCAATAACATCCCCTTGACCACATAGCCATCGTTTTGCTTCTTCATCAAATGTTCTTGTCATTATTTCTGTTAACTTTTCAGCATCTACAATAGTAGCTTTTTCTATAGATATTATTGTCATTTTTGTTTTCCCCTTTATTGTTACAAGCTAATAATCTTTGCGAATGAAATAATTATCAATTCACTTTTGTTTTTAAATTTTTTCCCATTATTATATATGGAACATCATTTGTACTTGGATGAAATGGCTCCAATATATTTATCCACTCTAATCTTTCATATAACGAACGCGCTTTTTCATTGTTTATTTGTGTTGTTAAAACACTCGTTCTATTTGAAATCCCTTTTAGTAATTCATTATGTAATTTCGTTCCAAGACCTTCATTTTGATATTGTGGATGAACTGCTAACTCTACAAATTCAAAACAATCTTGTAACCACTCTTCTACTTGCTCTAGATTTAACGCTTCTCTCATTAATTGATTATAGTACTGTCCTTCTAATGAGCGATAACCATAAGTAAAACCAACCACTTCATTTTCATCATTTATTGCTACTATACCTTTAAAATCTGCATATTCTACATGTCTTTTCATTCGCTCAATCATCTCATTGAAATTTGTTTTTTCAAATGCTTTACAATACAGTTTTGCCATATTCTCAATTAGGATCTCTTCATTTTCAATACTTACGAATTTCACTTTACTACCCCCTATTAAATCATTTATATCCTTAAATTTTTAAAAAACAAAGAAAATTAACACTAATATATCTATTTACTATTAAACTACAAATCAGCCTATATTTTCCACTATTACTTATTATTAATGAATAAAAAAGAGACCATGCAATATAAACATGTTCTCTTCTATTATTCATTTTAAATTGTATAGAATTAAAAATTAGTTGTTACTTAAGCCACTCGTTGCAACTATTACTTAACTCCTGTAAATCTTCTATAAATCGACTTGCATGATACCCATCACAAACCGAGTGATGAACTTGCAATGAAACTGGTAGCATAACCTTATTTTCTTCATTAAAATATTTCCCACAAGTTATAATTGGTAATAGAAAATCAGCATCATTATTAATATTAAGATTAAATCCAGTAAAACTAGTCCAAGGTATGCTAGAAATCGGAAATACATTAGGCGGAATATTTTCTTTCGTGAAAAGACCATGAACATTAGCATAGCATCTCATATCTTCTTCATAATTTTTATAGAAAATGCGAAAATCCCTTGAATAATCCGTCCATATACTTGAAAAAGACTTATCATCTTTATGAAAGATTGTATAACTTGGTATCATTTCCTCCCAATAGCCCAAAACTCCTTCTTCATTAAAACATGTTCGAAATTCTTTATGTTTATTTATTATTCTCGAAATAATATAAATAAAAGTCGGATAAAATGTAATTCCCTTTTGATGTACTTCCTTTATCAAAAGCGTAATATCAACATTTACTGTCATACTAAACGTACATTTTAATTCTAAATAATGTTCAAAATACTTCTCTCTATTCCAATTTTCTCTATCAATTACGTGAAACTTCATTTTAATAGCCTCCTAAAATTTTCTTTGTATTTTAGAAGGCTATTTCCCTTGCTTTCACCATAAATGTTCACTCCTAACTGTTTACATTTCACCCTAATTGTTTATTTAATTATATAACATCTATAAGAATCCATTCACATATTTCTGGAAATCCATCCACATACTATAAATAAATCAAATGAAATTTGGAGGATTCATACATGAATAACAAAAATATGAGTAAAAAAGAAAATGTTACTGAAAACACTACATCTATTCAAAATAATAATACTGCAAATCTTACTATCGATGAACAAGTAATGAACGGCTTATATGGAATGCCAGAAACCGCTATTGAAGATGCTGATCACGCTGCATCTGATGATTTGACTTCAAAAAATTAATTACATTGAAAAAAGCCAAGGAAAATATCCTTGGCTTTTCCAACTATGCATCCACTTTTTGTATCTCTTCATTCTTTCTTGAAAGTTTCCCTGGCCAAAAAGCAAAGCGACCTAAAACGACTGTGATTGCCGGTACAAGTAGTGGTCTTACAATGAACGTATCTAGTAATACACCAATTGCTGTTACAATACCAAATTGAACGAGCACTTGAATTGGAAGTGTTCCTAACACAGCAAAAGTTCCGGCTAAAATTAAACCTGCGGATGTAATGACACTACCTGTTTGTATAACGCCATTTTTTACTGCATCTAAGTGATTTTGTGTCTTTCTATTTTTCCATATTTCTGAAACCATAAAGATATTATAATCTTCACCTAAAGCAACTAAAAATACGAATGCGTATAACGGTATCGCACCTTGAATGGCCGGTGCTCCCATACCATAATGAAGTAATAACCACCCTGCTCCTAATGCAGAGAAAAATGATAATACAACAGTTACAATTAAATAAATCATCGCAACAATCGATCGTAAGTAAACAAGTAATAGTAAAGCTATAATACTAATCATTACTGGAATGATAACTGCTTCATCACGTTCCGTAATTTGCTTTGTATCATATAATGACGCTGTTTCTCCGCCAATCCATAGTTGATCTTCTGCATTACTAACCCCAGCATCTTTTAATACTTTTTCTACACTGTTTTTCAATTTAGGGATTTGATTTAACGCTTCAATTGAGTATGGATTTTCAGCTAAAGAAACCTCATACATTTTAATTTGCTTATTTTCTTTACCTTCTTTTGGGTCTTTCACTGTTTTTACGAAAGAAAATTTCTGTAGTTCTTGTTTAATAGGAAGCTCTTTTCCTTTCGTATCAACAACAACTTTTACTGGCGCTAATTCACCAGCTGAAAAATGATCACTAATTAACGTAAACCCTTCGCGTGAAGGCATATCCTTTGGAAACGATTCTAATAGGTCATATGTGTATTGAATACGTGGTACAAATGAAGCCAATCCACCTAATACAAATACAGTGAGCATAATTATTGTCCACGGTCTTCGTACTACCACATCTCCAAGTTTTTTACTAAAGGCGCCTTTTGATTTTTTTACTTTTACGACTCTCTTTTTCTTTCTTGTAAATTCCTCATTCATCGAAGCGGTTCTCGGTATAAATGGGAAGAATGCAGCTCTACCGAAAATTAATAATAACGCTGGTAAAATTGTTAAAGCAGCAATTCCCATTATGAATACAGCAACACTAAATGGCACTGCAAATCGATGAAAGGCACCATAATGAGCAAGTAATAATGTTCCTAACCCAAGTACAACAGTTAACGCACTCATTATTATTGCCCCGCCAGAAGCTTTAATTGCAAGTTGCAATGCTTTATATTTGCTTTCTTCTTCTAACAAGTACTCACGATATCTCGAAATTAAAAATAAACAATAGTCCGTTCCAGCACCAAACAATAACACTGTCATAATTGATATCGCTTGGGCATCTACTTTAATCCATCCGTGACCAGCTAAAAATCCAAGTGTAGGACTAATAATGCCGTATGCAAAGCCAACAACAAGTAAAGGTAAAATTGCTAAAATTGGTGAACGGTACAGTAAAATTAATAGAACCAATACGAGTAATACAGTAGCAACTAACAATTTCACATCTGCTTGACTAAATAAACTAACTGCATCCGTTTGAATACCTACAGGTCCAGATAATCGAACATGTAAACCAGAGTCACTTATTTTTTGTTTGAATGGATCTTCATCGACCTTACTATTCACTATCTTTCTTAAATCTTCAAGATTTCCTTTTAATATATCTGTTCCAGCCGACTTATTAAAGAATACTGGTGTAACAAATGATGTACCATCTTTTGATGCACTTTTTGATAATACTTGTTCCGGGATGGTATCAAATGGTGGTAACGTTGATTGTTCCTTTAAAGGACTAGCTTTTAACTCTTTATAAACATCTTGCATGAGTTTATAATCTTGTGACTGTAATCCACCATCTCTATACCATACTACTAACAAAGGATTCCCCGCATTATTCGGAAACTCTTTTTTCATAAGTGCTTCTGCTTGCTGCGACATAGCTGTTTCAGGTAAATTTTTCGGATTCGGTTCTTTCGTACTGTTTACTTGTGGTAACGTAAATGAAAGTACTAATGTAATAAGAATCCATACCGATAAAGTTATCCATTGCGTATGCTTCCCTGCTACAAGCCTCCCTAACATATGTAACGGGTGCTTTTTCATAAAAACCCACCTTCCTTTTTTTCTCTAATATTAATTATATATACCGGTCGGTTAATTAATCAAGAATAAATAAAAATTTGTGTTATAATTATCTCAACAATACATGTCAGGAGCGAATAGATTTGGAACAAAAACAACGTCCTCTCGGAAGGCCTCGTCAAAATAAAAATACAAAATCTACAAAAGAAACTATTTTAGAAGTAGCAACACGATTATTTCTTACTCAAAATTATCAAGTTGTTTCCATGGATGAAGTAGCAAAAGTTTGTGGTGTTACGAAAGCAACCGTCTACTATTACTTTTCAACAAAAGCCGATTTATTTACCGCTACTATGATTCAAATGATGATACGTATACGTGAGAATATGTCGCAAATACTCTCTACAAACAATACTTTAGAAGAGAGATTATTAAACTTTGCTAAAGTTTACTTACATGCCACAATGGATATCGATATGAAAAATTTTATGAAAGATGCAAAACTATCTTTATCTGAAGAACAATTAAAGGAATTAAAAAAAGCTGAAGATAGCATGTATGAAGTGTTAGAAAAAGCACTCGATAAAGCGATGCAACTTGGAGAAATCCAAAAAGGAAACCCTAAATTTGCAGCTCATGCTTTCGTATCTTTATTATCAATTGGGAATTTTAAAGATGAAAATGACAATCCTATTCTTACAAATATAGATGAATTAGCACAAGAAATCGTTTCTTTTTATTGGAACGGATTAGGTCATTCATATTAAACAGATTTCCTTTAATAAAAAAGCATGTTTGAATTTTTTTCAAACATGCTCTTTTATTATTTATTAAGGGTTTAATTTATAAAATAGTAATGAAATTATTTCTTTAACATCGTTTAATGTGTTTTGTCATTCCAATCGAGAAGGCTTCAAACCCAATAGTTTCATAGTAAGGTTGCAATTTTTCAACACACATAAGTTGTGGAATAACCTTACTTTTTTCACAGTGCTGGACTAATCGTTCTACTATTTCTTTCCCAATACCCATGGACTGATATTCTGGCAATACACCTACTCCACAAATAATTCCTGTTATTACGCCATCTGATATAACACGCCCCATCCCTACTAGCCTCTTATCATCAAAAGCATATATTGCATACCAACTTTGTTTACACATTTGTTCCAATTCATTAACTGTTAATTTAAGAGAATTCCATCTTAAAGATTCATATAACGCTAATAATTCATTGAAGTCTGTTGGGTGTTCAATTGTGTAGCTTATACTATTATTCATGTGAATACTCCTTATTCTCTCGTTTGTTTGTATTTTGTAAAATTACCCTTACTATAAAATTAACTTAAACAAACTTCCATTAGAACAATATAATTCCTTCTCAACGTAAAATAAAAAGAAGTTAACCTCACCACAGTTAACTTCTTTTATATAAAACTATCATTATATTATCAACCAAAAATCATACAGCTACATACGATAAGAACAAACAAAACTAATAAACTATTTGAGAAATAACCCATAGAATACTACCGATACGATAAACTTAACTAAATCTATACAATTCAATCAAATTTACACGAGTTAGTGCTTCATCGTGTTCTCGCAACCCCGAAGGGACGAGGGGTATAACACTCCACACGAGGCAGTATCGTTACCTCCTATTATCAAGCATTTATTTTACCCATCTTGATAAATTTACCGACGCATTTACATCCCTATCGTGATGGCTATTGCATGAAGCACAACGCCACTCACGTATTTTTAAACTCCACTGTCCTTCTGGTTGAACTGAATGGTCGTATTTTACTCCGCAACATGAGCAAATCTTGCTTGAGGCGAACCATTTATCAGCTTTTACATACTCAATGCCATACTTCTCGCACTTGTATGATAAACATTGAAAGAAGAAGTGTAATTTTTGAAATGAAAATGCTTTCGATAGTTTTTTGTTTTTTAACAGGTTTGAGATAGATAAGTCTTCCACAACAATTCTCATTGGTTTGGTTTTCACCAATTTAGCTGTTGCTTGATGGATATGGTTATGTCGGATATTTGTAATTTTCCTAGATAACCGAAGGTGCTCTATTTTTGCCTTTTCATATCCGGCAGATTGAATTTTTACACCTTTTTTGAATCTCCTAGACATATCTCTTTGCGCTGACTTTTTCCTTCTCAAAAGTTTTTTAACCTTGGCATCTTTGTTTATATTTCGTTCTTTCGTACCATTAGAAGCTACAAACAGCTCTTTTAAACCAACATCCACACCAATCGACTCACCGGTTAGTTCTTGTGATTCAAAATCTTCTTGGAACCCTACACTAATCCACCAGTGACGACCATCAAATGTAACTCTTGGATTGGATGGTTTTTTGTTTCTTGGTAGTTGTTGGCTTGTTTTCACTTCTCCAATAGACTGAATATCAACTACTTTCTTTCCTATAACCAGTCTTTCATAATTGGCATAAAATCCTTGAATTAAATCTTTTTTGGATTTATAAGAAGTGTGATAACCATTTTTGTACCTTTTGAACGAATGCTTCCTTGCCTTATCAAAATCTTTTGAAGCCTGTTTGGGAACTTGTGCGTTGATGTCTTTTAACCACTCATAATTCTTTCGCTTCTTGATCTTTGTAAATCGTTTCTGTAAAGCTAACTGTGAAACAGATTTTCCAAATAGCTTATAGTATCTATCACTCATTCTTTTACAATAGTTATAAGCGAATCTTGCAGCACCAGCATGGTTTCTAAGCACTTGTTCTTGTTCAGGCGTTGGAATCAGTCTGACTTTCTTCGCCAATATCATCAGAATTTAACTCCTTTACTGTGCGATTATTCGGGCACTCACCTTTCAGATAATGAAAGATTTGTTCTTCTGAATAGTAGCGTGTTCCATCAGCATTCTCCTAAGACTACTAGGATACAAACCTGTTAATTCCGATACTTGACTAACTCGTAAAAATTTCATTATTATTCTCACCTCATTGCATTTACCATAATGCATAGATTCGGAGATTCAATGAGACTTGATAGATTTAATTAAATTTATCTCGTTCAACTAAGGGCGCAATTCCTTAGCCAGTTCTCTTATGAACTTCTCATGTTTTCACATGAGCGCAGACTATATGTTTATCTCTTTAGAGATAGAGGATTTTTCCACCACCATCGGCTTGTGATGTACTCTCGTCAGTTATACGAGATAGTCGTTGAACGTTCATCTTATCCATTTCGACTTAGATGATTCGAGGCGGAAGACCCATTGTTTCTAGTGTTTAGGATTTAACCTTGCACGATCTGATTGATTTTTTCTGCTTTCGCAACATTCACGCTCGCTATTTCTAGCCACGTTGTAGTTCAATCAGCTTTAGGGATTGCCCGCAGTTAACCCTCACTACTAGCCAATCACTTGACTAGCAGGGCGTACTGATATATTTAATTAACTTTGGTTATAATTGGTTAAATAAATCGTAACAGTTAGTTACCCCTTTATTTCATTATGTAAAAGATTTTATCATAAAATTATTTACAACATAATAACTGAAAAAGACATTGCACGCATTAGTTATATGTATTTAGTAATATTTTATTTTCGGTCATATCCTCCTACCCTAAAAGCATCTCTCATACTCTTCTATTTCAATTCATATGATTTCTTAAAAAATATAGTAAACATTAATTTACTATGATAGATTAAATCGTTTGATTTATCATTAAAATAGTAATAAAATAATTACTAAATGCATAAAGGAAGCGAAAATGATGTCCCAAAACGAATTATTAAACGAATACATGAATTTGTTATTAAATATGTCAGGTACTTTCAAATTATTATCGGAAAAATCATCTGAATTTACACATATAGAGCAACATGTAGTGGAATATATCGCACAACAAAAGGTGCCTGTAAACTTAAAAATGATTGCTAGTTATTTAAACATCCCTAAACAACAATTAAGTGTAACAGTGCGTAACTTAGAACAAAACGGATACATCATAAAAAAGCAAGATATGGTAGACAAAAGAGCTATATTAATCTCTCTGACAGAAAAAGCTGAAAAAGTACATTATGAAAGATGGAAACAAATATATAATAATTTCACAGTAAATCTCGAAAAGTTATCTGAAGAAGATAGGCGGGATTTAACTTATGGACTATATAAAACAAATACAATGCTCTCAAAAATGTTAAATAACAACTAAATATATTGTTTATTACTAAACGGAGGATGTTTCATGGTTAAAGAATTAGATTTACAATCCGTACAAGGTACGATGCTTATTCCACTATGGGGAAGAGCATATGGCAGTGAGAAAAATAAGGATATTTTAGATGATATAGAGGCTATTCGAATTATTAAAGAATGTGATTTTGACTTCTCAACAATAGCAAATACATTTGGAGAATACGGATGTATCACATACATTACCCGTGCACGAAAAATTGACGATACGATAAAACAATTTATAATAAAACACCCGAATGCTACTATTGTAAACATCGGTTCCGGACTAGACACTACTTTTTCAAGAATCGATAACGGTACAATACATTGGTACAACCTTGATTTGCCCGATGCAATCTCTTTTCGCAAAACTTTAATTGAAGATACACCAAGGAATACTAGTATAGCTAAATCATTTTTTGATACTTCTTGGTTTGATGATATAAAATATGATCCAAATGACGGCATTCTTTTCATATCAGCAGGTGTGTTTTATTACTTTAAAGAAGAAGATTTAAAAAAGATCGTAGTCGCTATGTCAAAACGTTTCCCTGGAGGGGAATTATATTTTGACGCTGAATCAAAGTTCGCACTGAATATTTCGAATACTACTGTAAAGAAATCCGGTAATAATGGTGCTATGATGTATTTTTACGTAAACAATCCAAAATCAATAGAAAAATGGTCCTCTACAATAAAAGTATTAAGCTGTTCCCCTTTCTTTAAAGATATAGCTACAAATAAAGATTGGAACGGTAGTACGCGTATAATGATGAGAATTGTAAACTTCATAAAAATGTTGAAGTTTGTTCATTTACGGTTCAAAAAATAATAAGTAAAGAAGAGCTCAATACATTTATACTTAGGTCATAAATGTTAATTTTAATAAAATCAAAGGCAGAAACATAATTGTGAAGTGAAACTTTAATCAGTGGGGGCTTTGCTCATCCCCCACTGATTATTAGCCGTCACCAATCGAGCTTTTACGGCAGCCCGAACCCCACCTAACTTCTTTGCTTTCGCTGAATTTTGAGATAGGGGTCTTACTGCCCGACAAATAGCGGGATAAAATCTTGCATGCACTTTACGTAGGAGCTAAAATGTTGAATCTCACCGATTTCCAAATCATGTACACCATCTTGCAACATAAATTGAATCACTTACCCTCTCTTCTTATAACCTACTTACTACTTTTTAAATGTATTTGTTCTAACCATCAACAGCTTTTACCTTTAAATTCTTTAGATCCTATCCTTTCTTATATGAATAGCTTTCTTATTCAAAAATAGATTTTTAAAAATTCCTACTCCCACAATTAATAAACCTATGCCAACTAATTTATTTACTTGTAATGGAATACTCTCCATTCCAAATAATCCGAATGTATCAATGCATAACGCAACGACCAATTGAGTAATAAGACTAATTAGCACCGTATATGCTGGACCTAAGCTCTTTATTGCACCCATTATACAAATAATTAACCCGATGCCAAACAGTCCACTTACATAAAACAAATAATTTGTAGTATACACTTTAATGTTAATACTGTTTTCTGTAATGATATAAAATAGAATAGAACTAATGAGACCTATTCCAAGGACACATGTAGTCGTTAACCACTGTCCTACATTTTCATTTACTTTTGCATTAAAAACAGATTGTAAGCTAATTAATATTCCTGCTAATATAGCTAAACTAAATCCAAGCAAAATCTTCCTCTCCCTTTCATTGCTCATATATATTATCTTTAGCGACTTCATTCATTCTAGAAAAATCTTTAATTACAATAACTCCATTACTCTTTTCAATTAATTTTTCATTATAAAATCTTTGTAATACCCGAATTACGTGCCTATAAATTACCCCTATAAAATCCGCAATGCTCGTTACCGAAGTTGCATCCAAATCCCCTTTATACATATTCCCGTTACAATCTGTTGAAATTGAAAGTAAATAACTAGCTACACGTACTTCTACAGGATAAAGTAAATTAAGAGCAGTAAAACGAGTCGATATTTTTAACGTGTTTGCAATGTTTTCAAGCAAGAACTTCATAAATATAGGATCATGTAATAACTTATTTCTAATAACCGTATTAGAAATAGAGATTGCTACAACATCTGAACAAGCTTCAACGACATTATGTGCTTTACTATTTTGTATGAATTCAATATCACCAACAATTGCGAGTGGATTGATAAAGCGCAGGATTAGTTTCTTTCCTTCTGGTGTAATCGTGTAAACTTTTACTTTACCTTTAACAACAAAATATAAACGATCCATTTCGTCATCTATATTGCAAATAAGCTCGCCTTTTTCAAAGTGATTTAATTGAAAATAAGCTGTATCTATTTCTGAAAAAACCTCGAGCGTTTTATTGGTTTTCAAATAATGCGTAATTAAACCTGATCTATCCTCCATATTCATTTCCCCCTTTCATTTACATATTAAATACAACAATACCTATAATCATTACTATTGTTCCCACAATATGATATCTCTCCATCTGTATCTTTTTTATATGAAACAGTCCTTTCATTTCAATAACTGTTGCCGTTAACAATTGAGCCACCATTAGTGTGCCAGCTGTCAATGTAACTCCTAGTGAATATATAGCCATAGTTTCTGCACAAATAATGAATCCACCAAATGCACCCGCTGCTAAATATATTTTTTTCACACTCTTTAAATCCGTTACTTTCTCTTCTTTCTTTAACAAAAATACAGTTGTTGCAATAATGAATCCAATTAAATGGGTTATAATACTCGTCGACCATATACCGATATGTGAACTAAGTTTCGCATTAAAGGTTCCTTGAAGTGTTATAAATATCCCCGCAAAAATAGCAAATATAATACCTTTCAAAAAATCATCTCCTCATCCTTTATTTCTGACTTAATTAAAAACCATCATCCTATAATGGCAAAAGGACAAATGTCACATCACTATGAAAATAACTTGGAATGAGCAAAAAAACACACCTCAAAAATGCGAGATGTGTTTTATATTCATTATTTATATATAATGTTTTATAAATGAAAATTACGCTACATTAATAGATTTCTTTTTCATAACAAACTTTGCAAATAAGAAACGTACAAGCGGTCCCATAATAATTAATTGCAATGGATACGCCATAATGAAGTTTTTAATAAAAATCGAGAAATACATTGAAACGAATGAGTCTCCTTGCAGTCCACCATGTAAATACATCATAGCCATTCCGTAAAAAGACATAACGAATACCATTCCAATGACCATAACTGTCGCCATCGTAATAATAATATTTACTTTCTTCGATTTATCAAACGGTAACATGAATACAATTTTTTTCGCACAAGGTCCAACGATACATATTTCAATTAATAGTGCAATAATGAATCCGATTAATAATTCTAATGCGATCTCCTTAATATGAATTGGCCCTCCCGATCCATTCATTAGTAAATTGTAAAACGTCATTACGATAACCATCCCAAGGCACATCATCATACCAAATTGGAGGTTTTCTTTTCTTGTTGTTGGCAAAATTCATCATCCTCTCTCTTTGAGTCTTTGTCATTATATCGATATTGAAACCCCCTTCGTAAGTGAACATTTTGTGAACAAATTTAAAGCGTTTGCATATATTTTCTTTACTTTCAACTCAAATTCTCACTTTTATTTATAAAGGTTTTATATATTTCAATGTTGAATTACTAAATTTAAACATTACTACTAGGAGGAGAACCATGAATGAACAAGGATTTTTCGTATATCATATCGTAACAAGGAAAAAAATGAAGATCGGACAAAGCATTCAATTTAATAAAAATCAAACGAATACGCTATTCCACTTCTTTTTTGAAAGAGAACATTTGAATTCTAGTGGTGAAGATTCTATACAAATTTTAAAAGAACATTATACAAATGAAGAATTACATATAAAGAATGAAAATGCTACAGCAGTTATGAATTACATGGATCAAACAATTAGGGCCATTAGAGAAACGATTGTGGAAATGGTTAGGCTGCAAGAATACCCTGATTATCCATCAAGATTGTCTTGTTTATATGCTGCTAAAAGCTATGAAGATACTTTAAAATGGAAAGCATTATTTGATTCTTACAATCGAGAAGTTTTGCAGATTGTTAAACTACGAGTAATCGGAAGTTCTTTTGAAGGTGACGGGAATCTTTTACCGAAAGAAGATGCTATTCCTTTTTCTCAAAAAATGGAACAAGCTAGAGAATATTGGAAAGGAAATATGAATAACGAACTGCCTGAGCTACTCATTAATGGCGAAATTGAAGTGGTTGAAATTATTGATGACTTTTCCTCAATTCATGTTTAATTTCTAACTAAATCAAAAAGGATGGAGATTACAATGATAAAAAAAGTGTACTTCAATCATGATGGTGGTGTAGATGATTTAATTTCACTATTTTTATTACTTCAGATGGATAATGTCAAACTTACAGGTGTTTCAGTTATCCCTGCTGATTGCTATTTGGAACCAGCAATGTCTGCAAGTCGCAAAATTATTGATCGCTTCAGCAAAGAATATATTGAAGTAGCCGCATCAAATTCCCGTGCGAAAAATCCATTTCCAAAAGACTGGCGAATGCATGCATTTTATGTAGATGCTTTACCAATTTTAAATGAGGCTGGAAAAGTTGTAACACCTGTAGTAGCAAAGCCTGCACATCATCACTTAATAGAAACGCTTCTACAAACTGAAGGAAAAACAACTTTATTATTTACAGGACCCCTAACTGACCTTGCTCGTGCATTATATGAAGCTCCCATAATAGAAGATAAAATTGAACGTCTCGTTTGGATGGGTGGTACATTTCTTACCGCAGGCAATGTACATGAACCAGAGCATGATGGAACAGCTGAGTGGAATTCATTTTGGGACCCTGAAGCAGTAGCTCGTGCATGGGAATCAAAAATTGAAATCGACTTAGTGACACTAGAAAGTACAAACCAAGTTCCATTAACTATAGACATACGTGAACGTTGGGCAAAAGAACGAAAGTATATTGGTGTAGATTTCCTTGGCCAATGCTATGCGATGGTTCCGCCCCTCGTTCACTTTTCAACGAACTCTACTTACTACTTGTGGGACGTACTAACAACTGCGCTTGTCGGAAACACTAACCTCGCGAAAACCAAAACGATTAATAGTATCGTTCATACATATGGACCAAGTCAGGGGCGTACAGTGGAATTTGATGGTGGGCGACCTGTAAATGTAGTATATGATGTAAACCACAATGAATTTTTTAACTATATAACTGAATTAGCAAAGAAAGCTTCTAGTTGAACCACTATCAATACGAAAAATACATAGAATGAAACCCCTCCAGACAATGATCCCTCATTTAGAATTTGGTTGAAACTACATATTTAACTATTGAAAAGAGTATTGAATTACATTTCAATACTCTTTTTTTTGCAATTTAATTTAATTTCATTGGATTCATGTAGTGTCTTACTGATTTTTCATTCCATAACCATTTACAAAAAACGTTATTGTTTCTAGTTCATCTTCATTTAATTCTCTATCTATGTCTCGTTTATACGCTTCCTTTATCTTCCCTTCATCGCCTTTATGTATTTCCGTATAAGTTCCTACTGTTTTTAGTAAACACATTTCTTGTAAAAACTCATCCCGATTTATAGCTGTCCCATGAGAAAGGATATAGGTTTCAGCATCAAATTCCTCCAACTCTTCTATTAATTTAAACGTTCGTTTCGTCGTATAGTTCCATTTTGAAGAAAAAATGTCTGCATATATACAGTCTCCTAAAAATAAAATCTTTTCTTCCTTCACGTAAATAACAACCGAATCATGTGCATGATCTCCGCCGACATGTTTTAACACACATGTCACTTCACCAAGGTCTAATTCAATTTGATCCTGGAACGTTAAGGTCGGAGGAATAATTTTAATATTTCTCTCTTTTTCTTCAAACTCTTTTTTGATGCAATCCGCACAAAATGCAATTTCAGTACCTTCTTTTACGCGTGCATCCAACGCATCATCTGTCCATTCATAAGATACTAGTGACTGCATTTCTTTTTTCGTTTCAGCATGCGCAATTGACAATGCATCTTGTAGTACAGATAATCCAAAAATATGATCCCAATGCCAATGCGTTAGTGCTACGAAATCAGGATTTGATACATTTTGTTCTTTTAACATTTCTAAAAATAATTGTGCATGTTCTTCTGAATTCCCTGCATCGATCATTAAAGTTTTTTCTTTTCCAACAACCATTCCTAATATAGGTCTATCTGTTTCAGAAACAGGTGTCATATACCAAAATGAGTTTCCTATTTTTTTAATTTGTTGCATCATTTGTTCCTCCATTTACTATTACTCTCTTGAATTATTATCTGTAGAACCTTTATCAAGCACATAGCGTGAATTTATATTGCTTTCTTTAAAACGTAATAACTTTTTCTATCCATATAAATAAGTATCCCAATCATAGTCTTCAATCTTATAAAAACTACCTTTATCATTTCTTTCATATGCACATAAAGGTGGTTCCTCAAGAAATTTCAAAATAGTATCATCTATATTCAATATGAATCCAATTGAAATAATTTGAAAGTTTTTAGGATCATTCACATAGTCATCACTTTCATAGCCACTTAATATTGACCAACCAGAATCACCTTCTCCTCTTGAATCCTCTTTAAGCATAAAGTTAAATTCTCTTTATTCAAGTACATCATTACTAACAATTACTTTCGTATCAAAGTAAAAATCCCAATCTTTTGAAGGTGTATCGTTATATTCCGTATCACATATATTTTCAATTCCAAATGAAATTTTATCACCTATTTTTAAATCTAAGCGATATGGTTCATTGCTCAGTTCCCCTACAAACTTCTTCTCATTTCTTTCAATGATTTCAACCCACATTCTTTCACCATTAAATCCATCTTCTTCCTCATTTTTAGATACAAAAATTAGCTTTACCAAATCTCCAACCTTTAATTTCTCCAAAACTTCTGAGCTAGGAAGATAGAATGTATAGGGCGCTTCTTTATTTAATTCATAAACATTATCTAAGTACCAAGTCATTTTCCCCTCTCCTTAAAGGCTTTTCACATTCATATTTTTAAAATAATACTATTTTTTCTTCCGACAAACTACTACCATAGAATAGCAACCTTTCCCTAACTCATTGCCTTCCCAATCATTATATATATGTAATAATTCAAAACCATTCGCCACTAATAATCTTTCTAACTCCTGCGGGTACGTATAACGAAGATCTATCGTTGTTTTTATTTCCTCTACTAGCGTATTCTCCTCATAAAACCTTCTTGTTGTTATGTAGTGCTGTATTTGTGGAATTGAATCGTATGTCATTTCAGTATATAAATCACATTTTCTTCCCTTTTCATCACTAATAGTTGTCCAATATTCTTCTGTAGATGGCTGTATTAATTCTTCTTTTGAAGGAAAACGTGTATCGAATATGAATATACCATTTTCAGCTAATACGTGATGAATAGATGTTAATAACTGATCTTGATCTGTATTCGTAAGGAAATGCTGGAATCCGTGCCCCACCATAAATGCTAACGGAATTGTTTCATTCATGCTTAATTGTAAACAGTCTTGTTGTAACCATTTTACCTTCTTACAACCCGTAGTTTTTGTCTTTGCTTCAGCAAGCATGCCTTCATGTATATCTACACCAATCATTTGATATCCATTTTCTATAAATGGAATTGTAACTCTTCCTGTACCACAGGCAAGATCTAGAATCCATTCATTTTGTATATTTAGTTTTTGTGCCCATGATAGTAAAAACGGAAAATCTGATAAACTTTTATTTTCTATATCATATCGTTTTGGATTTTCATATTCCGATAGACTTCATTTTGTTTGCAAACTTATTCCCCATTTCATATTTCCACTTAAATTTAATATATAAATTATAAAGAATTATTAGTTTTTTCTCTATAATCAAACACAATTACTTGGACTAATCTAACTTTCCTTTTCGTAAGCTAAAAATAAGGTGGAAGAATCGGAGTGTGATACTATGGAACGATTATGGATTCCAATGATAGTTACATTTTTTTCATTTGGCGGCTTATTATTAGGCGGTGCTGTTGGCATTGCTACCCGCCAGCTAATTGAAGAAAAAATGCATCGTTTATATGCATTATGTGGCGGAATTTTACTTGGGCTTTTATCCCTTGAAATTATTCCTGAAACATTTTCAAGCTATGAAATGATTGGACCTATACTTGGTATAGCTATCGGTATTTTAATTATGAGCTTATTAGATAACTATTGTCACCATCCAATGATACATAAAAAAGATCAACAAGCTTGGCAAACCTTCCTTTTTCTGTCTTTCGCTATATTTATTCATAATATACCGAGTGGATTTGCACTAGGTACAGCTTTTATTAATCATGCTGACTCTGCCATACCTTTTTTAATAGCAATCGTCGTTCACCATATTCCAGAAGGATTAGCTTTAATTATTCCATTTCTCTTTACAAAACATAAATATATTTCCTTTTTATTAACGACTTTATTACTTTCTCTTATTCTCGGTACTGGCACAGTTTTTGGCATTTTGATGGAAGGAAAAGCTCTTCACCTGCAAGGCCTCATTATGGGAAGTGCTATCGGTTCACTTGGCTATGTAACGATTCATGAAATGCTTTGGAAAGCTAAGAAACAGCTCTCTTTCCTTACATTTCTAATGTGGGCAACTAGTGGTTTTTTACTAATAACAGTGTTCACTTTATTCGCTGGTCATCATTAAAGTTGCTAAAGTGAAACTTTTGTTCCTCCCACACTGATTCTTGGATTACAAATAACCAGATAAATTTCTTACTTGTATATTTTTCCTTTTTATTCAAAACATAATGTTATCTACCTATTATAAGGAGGAACAATTATGTTTGGGAAAACAGCCGGTGAAGCATTAGTTGATTTATTAATTGATTGGGGAGTAGAGCACATATACGGTATGCCTGGAGATTCCATCAATTCTATCATTGAAGCTTTAAGAAAAAAACAAGATAAAATTAAATTCATTCAAGTTCGCCATGAAGAAGCTGGTGCATTAGCAGCGGCTGCCTATGCGAAATTAACAGGAAAACTCGGCGTTTGTATGGCAATTGCAGGACCCGGTGCTATTCATTTATTAAATGGTTTATATGATGCGAAACTCGATAAAGCCCCTGTTCTAGCAATTTCAGGTCAAGTAGAAACCGATTTACTTGGAACGGACTTTTTCCAAGAAGTAAATTTAGAAAGAATGTTTGATGATGTTGCGGTTTATAACCAGCGTATTATGTCAGCAGAGCAACTACCTGCTGTCGTGAATCAAGCAATTCGAATGGCTTATACAAAAAAAGGTGTATCCGTTCTTACAATTCCAGATGATGTCCCGAAATTCGAAGTAAAAAATGATGCCCGTGTTACAAATACTTCTTTTACTTTGCCTGAGTTGTTTCCACAAAAAGAAGATTTAGATGCAGCGAAACTCGCAATAAATGAAGCGAAAAGGCCTGTGATTTTAGCTGGAAAAGGAACAAAACATGCGAGAGAATCTTTACTTGCATTGGCAGAATATATTGGTGCTCCAATCGTACTTACATTACCAGCTAAAGGAATTATTCCTGATGAACACCCTCTTTGTATTGGTGGATTAGGATTAATTGGAACGAAACCTTCTTATGAAGCAATGAAGCATGCAGATACTTTAATTATGGTCGGTACTTCTTATCCGTTCACCGGCTTCTTACCTGAAAAAGCAAAAACAATTCATATCGATACAGATCCTGCCCAAATCGGGAAACGTTATGCGACAGATATTGGTTTAGCTGGTGATGCTGATAAAACATTACGATGGTTAATTGAAAATGTTGAAGAACACACAGACCATTCCTTCTTAGAACATCACCAAGAAATGATGAAAAAGTGGGAAGAAAAATTACACGATCAAGAAGAAGACTCTTCCATTCCAATTAAACCACAACGCGTTATGCATGCTCTGCAGCAAGTAGCACATGATGACGCAATTCTATCAGTCGATGTCGGAAATGTAACAGTATGGACCGCAAGGCACTTCCGTATGACAAACCAGCAATTTGTCATTTCTAGCTGGCTCGCAACACTTGGTTGCGGTTTACCTGGTGCTCTTGCTGGAAAAATTGCATTCCCGGATAAACAAGTATTTGCAGTTTGTGGTGATGGCGGATTTGGAATGACGATGAATGACTTCGTAACAGCTGTAAAATATAAATTACCAATCGTTGTCGTCGTATTAAACAATAATAAAATTGCGATGATTAAATTCGAGCAAGAAGTTATGGGTAATATCGAATTCGAAACAGACTTAACGAACCCAGATTTCGCAAAATATGCAGAGGCGTGTGGAGGTATTGGATACCGTGTTGAGAATTTAGATGAACTACTTCCCGCTTTCGAAAATGCAGTAAAACAAAATAAACCATGTATTATTGATGTAGTTGTAGATGCTAACGAAGCACCAATGCCAGCAAAAATCACATTTGGTCAAGCCGCTGGTTATACGAAGCATATGATAAAAGAATTATTTGAAGAAGGTAAGATTGATTTACCTCCACTTTAAGCGAAAAAAGATAGCTGAAAACGATTTGTCTTCAGCTATCTTTCTTTATTTTTGTATCTCTCTATAGAAAGAAAAATCATTCACAGTATGTTGTACTTGTTTCTCTTCCTTTACTTCTTTATCCTTGCTCTTAGGTATTTTTACATTTCCTAGTTTAATCGCATCTTGCATACTATTACTAACTAGATTTCCCGCTAATATAGTCATGCTATAAAAAGCAATCGGTATAAGTACAATCCATGTATGTGTAGTTAAATGGCGGAAGTTTTGACCAATTAGGCCCGTCCATTCTTTCGTTACACTATCTGGATCCATTCCACTGAAGGTTATTGTTCCACCAAAAAATAATTGCAACAAACCAAGGTGTAAAAGAAGTAAGAGAGTACTCACAAATTGTTGGGCAACTAATAAAAGAAACGGCGGTAACATATGCGGCCATATATGGCGCTTCAACCTCTGCCACTTACTTCCGCCGAGCACAGTAGCTGCCAACATAAATTCTTCTTTCTTTATACGTTTTACTTCTTGCGCTACATACAACATAACCGTTGGTACCGCAAGAAATACAAGAATTATAATTTGAAATGCCACACGCAAATATAACGGCACAACTTCTGCTCCACTATCAAACGTTAAAACTTCATTTAACATAAAATAAGAAATCATAACCATCGGTACAATACTAAAAGGATCAAAAAAAGATGAAATAACTGGAAAAGAACGTTTACCATACATACCAAGAAGTAAACCAATTCCCCCTCCAACTATAACTCGTAAAATCGCTATAATGATACTCGCTCCAACTGTCCATTTCGCGCCTTCTATTATTAATTGAACAAGGTCGCGGCCTTTCACATCACTTCCAAACCAAAATTTACTTGATGGTGAAAATGGAGCTGCCTCTAGTTCCCCTTTTTCGTTATACATCATCGTAAGTTCACGAATATTCCCATCAAAAAACACCGTATATCCAATACTAACAATCATTAGTACACTCAAAAAAGTAATACCTATCCAAAATCTTACATCTCTTTTTACAACTTGCCACATGTTACACATGCTCCTTTATAACATTTTGTAAAAGCGTATGTAATATACGAAATAGTATAAAAAGCGGTACGTATAATATTACTAGACTCACTGTAAATATTTCTAATTTAGAATTTTCTTTTACGAAAACAAACATACCATATGTATTAAATATCCATTCAATAATATATAAATTGGAAAGCATAAATAAAATATTTGTTTTCGCGTAATAAATTGTCGTTAATAAAACATTTCTTGAAATATGATGTGTCAAAATATACCGTAAGCTTAGCCCTTTACTCTTGGCAAATAAACTATAATCTTTCTCTAATTCTTCTTTAAACCGTAATAACAACAGTTTAATAAACAATAATGTTGTTGGTATTGTAAGACATATAATTGGTAACAAACGTATCCTTTCTTCCCCTAATCCAGCCAGTTTGACCGGCATAAATCCTGTTTTTTGAAACATAATTACGACAAGAAGTTGCGATAATAAAATAAGTAAAATATCCGGTATACTCTCAAGCGTAAGAAAAACCCCGTTCCACATTTTCTGTTTCATATGAGAACGCTGCAATACCCAAACGACAAGTATATACGCTATAAGCAAAGATAGTAAAAACGCTGATAGAAATACAATCATCGTTTCAAAATAATGAATCCATATTTGCGGAAATAATTTTCTTGAGTCTCGAAATCCATAGGTAATTTCACCCGGTTGAAGTATCTTCCCTCCAAGAAAGACAATCGTGTTCCAAAAACCGATTAAATCAATTTGCAATCCCTTAAATAAACGCGGTAGCGCACCTAGACAGATTATACATAAAATTGCAGCTACTAGTTGTAAACAAGTAATCCCACACCACTTAACCATTCTCATCAACATAACGATTTCCCCTTACCGTTCGATAAAATATTCAGAAACAGAAACAAAAACTAAATATATCACATCTCTTTAGCTACAGCATGTACTTGCTTTTGCCCACTTGGTAGAATTGCTTGATATAAACATGTAACAAATAATAATAAACCAAATAAAATAATATACAATGTATCTGCACGAATCCATTTTGGGAATAACATTGCTATCGCACCGAGAGATAAAAGCTGGAATCCTGTCGTTAATGGACTAAGCAAGCTTTGTACACGTCCCATGAATGACTCTTCTACAATTTCATACATCCAGCCCATGATTGCAACATTAATAAACGGTAAAAAGAAAGTCGCAAAAGCAATACATACATAAAAAGACCATACGTGATTTACAAAGTAACACATACCGAAGAAGATCCCTGAACCTGCCATACCAAATACAATAATAGGTTTAGGAGCATATTTCTTACCTATACTTGTTGCTACTATGCTTCCAATTAGTAATGAAATCCCTCCAACTACACCGCCCACCATTGCTAAACTTTCATACGTTGTTGGTGCTAATTTGTATTTTAATATGTAAGTAGTAGATACGCTTAAAATACCATTTAATAAGCCAAATACGATAAATCCTAATAGTAATTTTTTTAAAGTTTCATTTAGGTATATATACCTAATTCCTTCTTTAAACTCTGTTATTAACATCTTCAAATTAACTTCTTTCCATTTTGTTCTCCCATTTGGTAAACGAACTTTTTCTGGAATGGAGATCGTTTGAATCAAAATACCACTCATAATAAAAGTGAGCGTATTTACTAAAATGCTCCCGTAAATTCCAAAAGTCCAGTACACCATCGTTGCAATTCCTACACCAAACAAAGCATACAAACTATTTACCATTTGATTCATACCCGCTGCTGCACCGTATTGGTCTGATTCAACTACTCCCTGTATCATCGACTGTTCTGATGGAGAGAAAAATTGTATACATGCATTTTCTAAAAATAAAAATATAAAGACTAGTATAATTATCCCGTAATAAAGCGAAATTAGGATTCCAATATTACAGAGCGAACAACATATGTTACTTACCGTACAAATACGTTGTCTATCAAAACGATCCACTACTGTCCCTACTAATAGAAAAAAGATTAATGCAGGTAACGCAATCATAATTTGTGTCATCGTTGCGTAAACTGGTTGTTTTCCGTATTGATCTAACAAGTAAAACATTAAAGAAATTCCAGCAATCATAGAACCAAGTCGTTCTAAAATATTCGCTAGAAAAAAACGTGCATACACTTTGTTGCGAAATAACTGTAGCATTTCTTTCATACTTCGTATCCTTTCTCTCGACAAAATAGTATTATTTTAGTCATTTCTCGGAAGTTATATTATATTTTTCGACCATTATCCAATCTTTTCCTCCTATATAGAGAACATTATAAAAAAGGCTCTTGTTTTTTTATACAAGAGTCTTTTTTATTTAACTTCGCTTTTTTTTATGATATATCTCGCTCACTTTTTTAATTCTCTATAATTCGGATACACTTTATTTATTTTGCGAATGTATCGCACATCCACTCATAAAACTTTTCCTTCTCTTCAAATTGCGGATAATGCGCGGATTTTTCAAAAGTAATAAATTCTTTTTGATCTGCTTCAATCGTATCAAAATATGTTTTTGCTGCATGAGATGAAGTGTTATAGTCATATTTCCCCATAAGGAAATAAAACGGTAGCTTCAGTTTCGTCACCTTAGTAGGCAATGGATTCTTTAAATCCTTTTCTAATAAGATTGTTTGAGATTTTGATAATCCAACGTTATAACGAATTACGTCAAACAAGTTATATTCATTACTGAGTAACATCCCGATGTTATCACCGTCTGGATTTTCAATGCGTCTTGATGTTCCACCATATTTCGCAACATAATTTCGCGGAGTGTATGTATCGCCATTTTTAATTTTTTCAGTCAATCCATTTAAATAGGAAACCTCATCTGTATTCCGAGCATTTTGTGCCTGTTCAATCACATAGTTTAAACTATCCATTTCACTTTCTACTGTATCACTCATTTGCCCGATGCCAACATACGCTTCGTATTTTTCAGGTGCTTTATTAGCAGCTTGCATTCCAATATATGTACCGTAAGAATGACCAATTAATATTACCTTTTCTTTTCCCATACGTTTTGAAATATACTCTGTCATAGCTAATACATCCTCTACAAGAAGATCTGATGTAAGATTTGAATAGTCCTCAAAGAAATGATACGATTTCCCGCTTCCTCTTTGATCATAATTAACTACAGTGAATTTCTCTTCCAATAATTTTTGATACTTTTGAGCATATGGTATTTCTGAAGAACCAGGTCCACCATGTACAAAAATAATAACTGGATTGTTCTTATCTTTGCCGCGTATCATTATTTCATGCCCACTCCCATTTATCTCTACTTGCTCTAATATACTTATACTGTTTTTCCCTTTTATTTGCGAGGTCCATGTAGGCAATACTAGCGCTACCATTAGTGTTAGTGTAGTTATGACTCCAATAAATGTTATTAATTTTTTTATCTTCTTCATATGATGTATCCTTTCTTATAAATTTGTAAAAATAACAATTTAATTCTATAAAACTACATTATTAATATCCCATACACTTCTTAACATTCCGCTATATAAACTCTTAATATTTTCTTAATTTTCAATACATTAATCATAGAAAAACTTGATCACAGGTATTACAAATATAGAAAAAAAGCCCTTGTTTTCAAACAAGGACTCTTTTCATAAACTATTTCGCTACTTCTTCTTTCGGCATTACCATACCTTTATAAAGTTGAACTGTTATCCAGTAATAGATGAAATAAATGACTAAGAATATCCCGATTGGCACCCACACTTTTACAAATGGATCAACTAATATAAAGCTAAATAAGTTAAGCCCTACTAACACGTGGGAAATTCCAATGATTGCTGGGAAGATAAATAAATATGAAATTTCTTTATAAATACTTTTCGTTAACATACTACGTCTCACACCGATTTTTCGTAACATTTCATAACGGCGTACATCACGAGAAGCACCTGTTAATATTTTGAACATAAGCGAACTAGCCATCATTGCTAAAAATGCAATTCCGAGGAAAAATCCCATAAACATTGTTCCGCTCATGAAACTGTTCATAAATTGATAAATTGTCATTTTCGTAAACAAGTCTACTTTTGTACCTGTTGTTTTTTCAATTTGTTCTTTTTGTCTCTTATCTATTTCGATCAACAACGGTTTATACTTTTTCATATCATCTACTTTTGCTAATGTTACATTGTGTTCTGTTCCTTGAATTCCTTTATAATGCGCTTCATCTGCAATTCTTACAGGTTTTCCGTTAAATTGATTATGTGTAATTTGTATCTCTCTTACAATTGCATCTTCCCAATCTCTCGGCATACGAGGGAATTTTGCTAATTCAGGGGCCTCTAAAGCAGAATATACAGGTTCAGTTAAAGGTTCAGTCACACGTTTACGAACAGGCTCTTTTAAAGTTTTTGTATCAAAGTGGTCTGAAACAAGTGGCGGTTTCGCAGTTAAGTCGTTACGTAAGTAATAAACCGCTTCTCCATCTACTTTATATTTGTACTTGCTTTCTTCAACAATTTCCATTTCTTTTAAGGCAGCTGTATCTTGTTCATTCGGATCATGAATTACGACATCATACACACGTGAGAAGTCTGTCATAATACCTACATTTTTTTGAAACGCCATACCTGCTGTCATCGCACCTGCTCCTAATGCAATTAACATTGCTACAGTACCTAATACTCTCGATAAACTATTTACTCGAAAGCGTAGCTGTGCATATGTAAAACTATTTAAGCCCGTTTCATTTCGTCTTTTATTCCCTTTAATTTTCATCACAAAAAATGGGAGTAATGAACTAAAGATAAAATATGTTCCAAGTGTTGTAACGATTGTCGCTATTATAAAACCGAGTTCAGCAAACGTTTTTATATTTACCATAAAATAGTATCCTGTACTTACTAGTAATACACCCAGTACAGTCATTATAATAATGCGAGTTTTACTTTTCTTCACTTCATCTAGTGTTTCATCTTCACGTATTAATTCTAATTCTGTTTTACGTAATAAACGGATACTATTCATTAAACCAGTAATAAAAAATAATATTAAAAAGAATATAGCTGTAACTATGATTGCTGGTGTATATACAGATGAATAACTACCCTTTGCTGAAATTTCCATACCATTCATTAAAAAGTTTCCTGCTACACTCGCAAGTAACATCCCTACTAAAATTCCTATAATAATACTGACAATACCCATACCGAATGTTTCAATAAATAATAATTGTGCCACTTTTTTCTTTTTCGCACCAAGCATCATGTACATACCGAGTTCTTTTCTTCTTAATGTGAGTAAGAAAGAATTGGCATATATAATATAAAATACAGTAATGAAAGATAATAGTATTGCACCTACCCAGAATACGAGTCTTATACTACTAATAAGACTATTATCTTTCGTAAATTCACTATTCATCGCCATCGTTTGGAACATGTAAAAAATACTAATACTAATAACGAGACCGATAAGTAAAACCATATAATCTTTTAACATTTTTTTCATACTATGACGGGATAATTTGAATAACATAGTTTCGCCCCCCTACTTAGACTCAGCAGCTGAGCCCATATGAGCGAGCACACCTAAAATGTCTTGATAGAAACTTTCTCGCGTTCCTTGACGCTTTAATTCTTTATATAAAAGACCATCTTGAATAAATAAAATACGTTCACAATAACTCGCACTAAATGCATCGTGCGTAACCATCAAAATACTTACATTATGATTTTCATGTAAATCTTGCATCGCTTCTAATAAACTTTTTGCATTTTTACTATCAAGCGCTCCTGTCGGTTCATCAGCTAATACGATTGCTGGATTATGTACTAACGCTCGTGCTGCCGCTGTTCTTTGCTTTTGTCCACCAGAAACAGCAGTTGGATATTTTGTTAAAATTTCAGTAATTCCTAATTTCTTCGCCACCTCATTTACCTTTCCAGTAATCTCACTTGAAGGTACACCTTGCAGAGAAAGTGGTAAAGCAATATTTTCATAAATTGATAAGTTTTCTAGTAAGTTAAAATCTTGAAAGATGAACCCTAATTTTTGAGATCGAAAATCTGATAATGCATTCCCCTTCATAGAAGTAATATTTGTACCAGCTATTGTCACACTGCCACCCGTAGCTTGATCTAATGTACTAATCACATTCAGTAAAGTCGTTTTTCCAGATCCAGAAGGACCCATAATCCCGACAAATTCACCTTCTTTAATACTTAATGACACACCCCTTAATGCCTTTGACTGATTCTCATTTCTTTTCCCATACGTTTTTTCTACACTTTCTACAGTAACTACATTTGTTGACATTTCTTTCACTCCATCCCTTTTGTATAAATTTAATTTCTCACATATTTCTTATCTTTTTCTCATGTAAATCCTTAAGAATTTTTTAATTATTCATTCAAGTAGAGTTCTACAGGTTACATGAACCTATTTCCTACTTCATATTCTCATTTTTCTACAACTCATTCCTTCGATTTCGCTTACATTTACCTTACATTTTTGTAAGGTAAAAAAATTACAGATCATTTCATAAGGGGCCTTTCTTTGTAGTGAGAAAGGCTTTTTATTTTTCTCAAATTTAATAAGATACATAAATAACAACAATAATAAGTTAAAAAACAATATAATTTTATTCCAAAACGATAAATCATATGATAAAATCATGTTGTCATTAAATAAAGTGAAACTTTAATCAGTGGGGGGTTTCTCCATCCCCACTGATTATTAGTTGAACCAATCGGACTTTAATGGGCAGCCCGCCCCCCACCTAACTTCTTTGCTTTCGCTGAATTTTGAGGTAGGGGTCTTACTGCCCATTAAAGCGGGATAAAACGAGGTGCTTCTTATGAAACAAGTTACAACACTCTTTTTAAAGCTAGCTATTGTTTTTATAGGTATAGTAGTACTTGCATTGTGCATATTTTTAATACCTAAAATCGGGAATTTCGCTGGAGAATTGTATCCAGCTATTGCTTATATGAAATCTCTCGTTTTAATCGATATGTACGTAGCAGCGATACCTTTTTACTTCGCCCAGTATCAAGCGTTTAAACTTTTAAGCTATATTGATAAGAACAAAGCGTTCTCGGAATTATCAGTAAAGGCTTTAAAAAATATAAAACACTGTGCTCTCACGATTGGTACCATATACTTGCTAGGTATGCCACTCTACTATCTTATGGCAAAAAAAATTGACCCTCCAAGTTTTATACCAATTGGACTGATCATTATTTTCTGCTCTATCGTGATTGCAATTTTTGCTGCAGTTCTCCAAAAGCTCTTACAAGAAGCCATTCATATAAAATCAGAAAATGATTTAACAGTTTGAGATGAAGTATATGGCAATAAATGATGAAGGGATAGCAATTAAGCTATCCCTTCATCATTTATTATGGTTCTTTATTTACTTTAAATTCAGTAATACATGTTAATGGTGTATTTTATTATCAATCACTATTTCTTATTTTTTATTTCCTCTTTTATACTTTTCACAAATACACTTAGTTCAACAACTTCTGATTTTTCTTCCCCATATTTACGTACATTTACAGCTCCGTTCTCCATTTCCTTATCTCCAATAACAAGAACATAAGGAACTTTTTGCATTTGTGCTTCTCTTATTTTATATCCTAATTTTTCATCTCGCACATCTCGTTCAACACGAATGCCAGCTTGAGCGAACTTATCAGTAACCTCATCTGCATATTGTACATGGACTGTATTCGATACTGGAATAACTTTCACTTGAACTGGTGCTACCCAAGCAGGGAACGCTCCTCCAAAGTGCTCAATTAATATCGCTAAGAAGCGGTCTAAAGATCCTAATACTGCCCGGTGAATGACAACTGGTCTTTTCTTTTCATTCTTCTCATCTATATAATTCAAATCAAATTTCTCTGGCATTTGAAAATCTAGCTGGATTGTTCCGCACTGATGACTTCTATTTAAAGCATCTTTAATATGGAAGTCAATTTTCGGTCCGTAAAATGCACCATCACCTTCATTTAGTCTATATTTATAATTTAATGATTGTAATACATTTGCTAATGCTACCTCTGCTTGCTCCCACAATTTATCATCACCCATTGAATCTTCTGGACGAGTAGAAAGTTCTACTTCATATTCGAATCCAAAAGTTCTATATACATAATCGATTTGCGCCATTACAGATTTAATTTCATCTTCAATTTGTTCTGGAGTTACAAATAAATGTGCATCATCTTGGCAGAAAGTACGTACTCTTAATAATCCGTTTAACGCCCCACTAAATTCATGGCGATGTACTTGACCAAACTCACATATACGAATCGGTAATTCGCGATAAGAATGCAATTTATTTTTAAACATAAGCATATGTCCTGGGCAGTTCATCGGTTTTAATGCAAAACTTTTATTATCCACTTCTGAGAAATACATATTATCTTTATAATGTCCCCAGTGCCCTGATCTTTCCCATACTTCTTGGTTCATCATGAACGGAGTGCGTACTTCTTGATAATTGTACTCTTTTTGAATTTCTCTTAAAAATGCTTCTAACTCATTACGAATAATTTGTCCTTTCGGTAAATAAAATGGCATTCCTGGAGCCTCTTCAGAAAACATAAATAACTCAAGCTCACTACCTAATTTACGATGATTTCTTTTTGCTGCTTCTTCAACGAAATGTAAATACTCTTCTAATTCTTTTTGGGAAGAGAATGCAACACCATATATGCGCTGAAGCACTTGGTTATTACTATCACCTCGCCAATATGCACCGGAAACGTGAGTTAATTGAAATGCTTTCAAATAACCTGTAGATGGTAAATGTGGCCCTCTACATAAATCTACAAATTCACCTTGTTTATAAAGTGTTACACTTTCCCCATTTGGAATTGCTTCTAACAGTTCTAATTTCAGGTGATCGTTCATTTCTTGAAACAGTTTAGCTGCTTCTTCTCTAGAAACCTCAACTCGTTCTATCTTTACATTTTCATTTATAATCTTTTTCATTTCTTTTTCGATTTTTCGTAAATCTTCTACGTTTACACTACTTGGAAGATCCATATCATAATAAAATCCATTTTCAATAACAGGCCCCACCCCAAGATTTATATCACCATACAATCTTTTTACAGCTTGCGCTAAAATATGTGCCGCAGAATGTCTTGCAATTTCTACACCTTCATCTGAATCTAGAGTAATGATTTCTACTTCTGCATTTTCTTCAATATTACGGCGTAAATCATATAACCCATCATTTACTTTCCCCGCGACTGCTTTCTTTTTTAAACTATTGCTAATGGATCCCGCAATTTCTTCTAAAGTAATTCCTTTTACAAATTCTTTCACGCTACCATCTGGAAATTTAATTTCAATCATTTGTTCTTTCATTTTTCATCTCTCCATTTCATAATAAAAAGCACACTCATCCCTAAAATAGGGACGAGCGTGCTTATACCCGTGGTTCCACCCAGATTCCCATTGCAAACAATGGCTTCTTTTACGGTAACGTCGTTTACACGGCACTAGATACTTCATTTCCCCAGTGCAGCTCTAAGGTGGTAAGTTATTTTTCTGCGTTAGGAAGTTCTCAGCTTTCCTTCCTTCTCTGTATAACCGGGGAAAATAACTCGTGTCCTTTTCTTCGCTTATTATGAAATTGAATGCAAAAAAGCATATTCATCCCTAAAATAGGGACGAATATGCTTATATCCGTGGTTCCACCCAGATTCCCATCACAAAAAACATAATGGCTTCTTTTGCGATAACGTCGCTTACACGGCACTAGATACTTCGTTTCCCTAGTGCAGCTCTAAGGTGGTAAGTTATTTTTCTGCGTTAGGAAGTTCTCAGCTTTCCTTCCTTCTCTGTATAACCGGGGAAAATAACTCGTGTCCTTTTCTTTGCTTTTTATAATTACATCCATTAATTGTTATTTACTATATCTTATTCATTTTATTTTTGCAAGTGTTAAAAAAAGATTTTTTATTTAATAAAAAAAGAAACCAAAAATAGATTTTTGGTTTCCTCTTCTCAATTTTACCAATCTTGTGGTTCGTAATTTAAGTCTGCAAATAGACGTCTTTTCTCTTTCTTCGTTAAATCTCTCCACTGCCCAACTGGTAAATTATTCAATTCAATATTCATAATTCTCGTACGTTTTAACGTGTATACTTGATAACCTAAAGCTTCACACATACGACGAATTTGGCGATTCAACCCCTGTGTTAAAATAATTTTAAACTCATATTTTGATAACTGTGTGATCTCACAAGGAAGTGTTTTCGTTCCTAAAATTTTCACACCAGCTGCCATTTTTTCTAGGAAATCAGGTGTAATTGGCTTATCTACTGAAACGATATATTCTTTCTCATGTTTGTTTTCAGCACGTAAAATTTCATTAACGATATCACCATCATTCGTTAACAAAATTAAACCGTCTGAGTCTTTATCAAGACGTCCAATGTGACTAATTCGTAATGGATGATTCACTAAATCGATAATATTACCTTTTACTGATTTTTCACTTGTACATGTAATACCTACTGGTTTATTTAAAGCGATATATACGTGATCTCGAGCAATACGAAGTTGCTCTCCATTTACGCGTACATCGTCACCTGGATTCACTTGGTCACCAATTTTTGCAACCTTACCGTTAATAATTACTCTTCTCTCATTAATTAATTTATCTGCTCCACGTCGAGACGCTTTTCCAGCTTCACTAATAAATTTATTGATACGCAAATTAGGCACATCCTTTTCAAAAAAATTTCAAGCTCACACTGCTTCTACCGTACAATACAAAAAGGTAAGCCTCCTATTATAACTTAAATATATTAACATGAAAGGGTATATAACGTCTTCTATTAATTACTCATTTATAAGAAAATATCTTTATTATACATTCATTTATGCACTTTTTCTTTGTTTAATATACAAACCATTCTTCCTTACATATAGCTTGTTTACCTCTTATATCTTCTATATCTTCATGAATATTAGCTAATTTATATAAATCTGGGAACATCTCTTCCATATAATGTTGATGCGTCTTTTCATCTTTCCAATACGTTAACACTATGTAACGATTTTCATTTTTTAAAGACTTCCCAACTACTCCACCTAACATTCCTTTTGCTTTTTCCATTCCTTTATTCCAAATTGTTTCTTGCTTATGTAAAAAATACTTTTCCTTTTCCACCTTTACATCACATATAGCAACTCTTACGAATGATCCTTCTGTAACAACGTCTTTCAAATGCGTATCAGTTATATCATACAACGTTTGAAATAATTCAATTTCACATGAAAGAAACGTATCCTCTTGTTTACTATTTAAATAAATTGTATCGTGAGCACCATTCATAAATGATTGATACGCACTTCTATCTTCCCATAAAGTAAATACGCATGCCTCACTTTTATTCCATCCACCAAATTGTCCATGGAAACCATCTAGGTGCTGTATATCACGCCATTGTTCTTGTGCTTTTGAAAATAATTCCTTTTTCTCTTCTTCCACCTTACAGTAGATTGTTTTTAGTAGCATATCTAATTCCCCCTTATCTTACATTCCATTTCCCATCTGCAATACTTTCTACTTTTCCCCTAAACGAACATTATTTTTACTCTCTATTTCTTCAGCTCTTATATGTATTAAAGAGGACCATTTCATCTCGTATCCTTGTTCAACACGCATATTTATCTTTTCTGTTCCAAACAACGATACTTTAAAAGATACGCTGTTAAACATCCATTTGAACTTCCTGTTGCCACGTCTTTCGGAATCCCATAATAGTCTGCAAAATCACGAACACTTAGATCGTCTGTTTGTTTACATAACATAATTATATCCTTCTAGTTATCTATAGTATTCAAAAAAGCATCCGCTCTTTCTATCAGCCATTCACCAAACGTACTTAAAAATAATAAAATTTCATTTATATCATTTATCGGTTCAATTACATATTGTAATGCCTTTCTCATATTTTTTTCTTGTTCGGGAAAATGCTTACTAAATAATTCATAGGCAGGATATAAGTCTCTGGAGTAAAGTCCCTCTCTCTCAATTGTCAATGCTAGACCTGACCTGATTATTATCTTCATAATCCAACGACAACAATCCGCTATATCTTCCACGCCTTTATTATGTATTAACTCTTTGCGTGCTTGTCCAATTTGTTTCCCCAATTGAATAAGATGTTCATAGGCTAACTCCTGACTTACTTTATATTTAGGTAAAGACATTGTTACATCTTCACCAAATATACATACTCCATGTGTCTGTATCATGAAGCTTATAAAAGAAAAACTCTTGGAATTTATCACTTCTTTTTCACTGTAAAAACTCAATTCCACTCCTGTTATACAATTAAATTTTTGCAAAATTTGAATTTCTAGTTTCCTTCGCCAACTTAAGTCTATTAATTTAGGATCCCTTCGCACTAATATAATTACATCTATATCAGCAATACCTTTAATTCCAATCCCTCTTGGAATTGAGCCTCTTATATAAACACTGTGTAAATCATCCTGTAACAATTCACAACAAGTATTTTTTATTTCTTGTATTACCTCCATAAATATAGGTTGAACTTTTTCAATATGTGCATCATTTATAATATATCCTTCATCATCAGTAGGACAAAAACGACCTATCTTTTTTATATTTGGCAATTTATCATCTCATCTCCATACTAAATATTATTTTATTCTATACACATAGTAATTATAATTTAAATAATTCAGAATTAAAAATCAAAAGAGATAGAAAGTAAACAATCCTACAATATCATTCACTTCCTATCTCTTTTATTATCAATTATTTTTCAAATATATAATACGTTAGTTCTCCCGGATAATGTAATACTGTTACTTTCCGCTCACCTTTTTTAAAACTAACAGTATGCCCGTTTTCCCCTAAGTTCTCCCATTCACTTGCCTTTGTAATAGGCATTATACTTATATATTTATAATTCTCTTCCTTATCATCGTTAATATGGATTGCTGACATTGGTACTGGAAAATCTTCAATTTTAGATTCTTTGTCTAAATATATGATTGCAATTAAGCTAATTAACAGCATAGTCATTGAAATATTTGAAACTAGTTTTCTTCTATTCATTTTCACTAAAATTCCTCTTTTCTCACATATTTCTTTTATCATTTTACTAACTTTAATTATTCGTGTATAGAAAAGATATAATTTAAATCATTTCTAACCTATTTTCTCTACATGAAACAACATTATTGTTATATATTATAATTATAAGTTTTTAAATTTTGGAGGCGTTACATATTGCAGAAATTACTTTTTACTAAATGGACAGTTGTTATTTCCATTTTCATCATTTTCGGTACAATTTTCTACGTTACTAATGGTAAAAATAACAACGAAAAAGCAACTGTAGAAACAGCGGATACAAAAACTTTCAAAACTAAATTGCAACCTAAAATTAATGAATTGACTACTAATTATAATGACATCATCGAAAAAGATTGGTTGCCTGCTTGGGAAGAGATTAACACGAATGGAGATTCAGTAGATAGAAATAAACTATTAGTTACAATGAATGCTGTTTCCAAACAATATGAAACAATTATGAACGAAATAGACACGCTTAAAATCGAAGAAAACATAACAGATATAAATATACAAAAACAACTAATTGAATTCACAACTCAGTTTAAATCCGCATCAAATTTCATGAAAAATGCAACAAATTTGATTAGAGACGGAGTAAATAACTCTACTCCAACCAGTGAAACTATTGAAAAAACAAAACATGCTTTAGGGCTTGCAGATCAACATATTGTCGTTGCTTTATCTACTTTAACTGAAGTTGAAGAGAAATTAGGACTTGCAAAAAAATAAAACTGTTTACTATTTTAAAATAAAAAAAGATTGCAATTCACATTTTGTCTGTCTATAATATTTTTATTGATTTACAATCAATGCTTTTATAAATTTTATAATTCGGATGAACCATTCAGGAGAAGATCTATTGATCTACCGACGGGGCAAAAAGTTGCTGAATCAACTTTGAAACTCTCAGGTCTTGGTTACAAGTAGAACTGCATGGGGACGAATCTCTGGAGAGACTCCCTCTCGCTTTTTTGTAGCGCGGAGGAAAACGAGCACCGAAGGAGCAAATCCGCTACTTTAGCGGATAATCTCTCAGGTAAAAGGACAGAGACAAGCGAAAGAAAAAGCCGATTTGTATCGGTTTATTTTTCTATTCCTTGTTTCTCCAGAGACCATTTCATTTACTTGAAGTGGTTTTTATTTTTTCTAAAAAAGGAGAATAACGATGGAGACAGTAAGTAAAGTATTAGAACAAATCAATCACTATGTATGGGGATTACCAACGTTGTTGTTACTCGTTGGTACTGGTATCATTCTCACAGTGCGTTTAAAAGGTTTACAGTTTAGTAAACTATTATACGCTCACAAACTAGCTTTTAAAAAATCAGAAGATACATCTTCCTCTGGAGATATTAGCCACTTCCAAGCACTTATGACAGCTATGGCGGCAACGATTGGTATGGGAAATATAGCTGGTGTTGCAACTGCTGTGACAATTGGTGGACCTGGTGCAATCTTTTGGATGTGGATTACCGCTTTATTTGGAATGGCAACAAAGTATGCCGAAGCAATTCTTGCAGTGAAATACCGTGTTAGTAATGAAAATGGCGAATATTCAGGTGGGCCTATGTACTATTTAGAACGTGGTTTAGGTAAGAAATGGCTTGCAGTTTTATTCGCTATATTCGGTACAACTGCTTCTTTCGGTATCGGGAATATGGTGCAATCTAATTCAGTTGCAGAGGCAATGCGAATTAATTTCTCTTTCCCTCCTGCTTTAACTGGTATAGTAATGTCATTTTTAATCGCTATCGTTATTTTAGGCGGTGTAAAAAAAATCGGGAAAGTAACAGGATATGTAGTTCCTATTAAAGCTTTCTTTTATATCATTGCTGGCCTTATTATTATTTTCTATCACTACGATCAAATTCCAGAAGCATTTTCACTTATTTTTTCTGGTGCATTTAACGGTACTGCAGCTGCTGGTGGTTTTATTGGTGCAACAGTTGCATCAGCTATTCAAATCGGAATGGCGCGCGGCGTATTTGCGAACGAAGCTGGTTTAGGGAGTGCACCTATTGCCGCGGCGGCTGCAAAAACTGATTCACCTGCAAAGCAAGCTTTAGTTTCAATGACTGGTACTTTTCTAGATACGTTTATTGTATGTACAATTACAGGGCTAGTATTAATTACTACAGGTGCATGGAAATCTGGTAAAACTGGCGTTGAAGCTACAACACTTGCGTTCCAATCTGTATTCGGTACTGCTGGTAGTATGATTCTTGGTATCGCAATTATTTTATTCGCCTACTCTACTATTTTAGGCTGGTCGTATTACGGTGAGAAATGTGTAGCTTATTTATTTGGAGAAAGTGCTGTTAAATATTATAAAGCAATCTTTATTGTCATGATTGCTATTGGTGCGAATTTAAAACTAGGAATCGTATGGACATTTGCTGATATTGCAAATGGACTTATGGCCATTCCAAACTTAATTGGTCTAATTGGATTAAGTAGTATTGTTGTTGCTGAAACGAATCGCTTTTTACAAGCAGAGAAATTGAAAGAAAATAATAAAAAACAGGCAATTTAATCTATGAAAAAAGGAATGACTCATACATGATGAGCATTCCTTTTTTCATCCCCTCTTTTACTTAATTACTATTATTAAAAATATATTTATATCAATGTTTACTCCTTTTTATTCCTCCAAAAGTTTTTCACATAAATGTCATAAATCGTATGGTCTAACTATATAGTTGAAAAGGAATGCGACATTAAAGTGTCTCTGAAAAACTCATCCAAGAAAAGGGAGGAAAAATCTTTTGAAAAACAAAATCATTGTTTTCCTATCTGTTTTATCATTTATCATTGGTGGTTTCTTCTTTAACACAAATACTTCAAGCGCTGAAACATCATCTACTGATTACGTTCCTAACCAATTAATCGTTAAGTTCAAGCAAAATGCATCTTTAAGTAATGTGCAATCTTTTCATAAATCTGTCGGAGCTAATGTCTTATCTAAAGATGATACGTTAGGTTTTGAAGTCGTACAATTTTCAAAAGGTACTGTAAAAGAAAAAATAAAGAGTTATAAAAATAATCCAGATGTAGAATATGCAGAACCGAATTATTACGTTCACGCCTTTTGGACTCCAAACGATCCATATTTTAAAAATCAATATGGATTACAAAAGATTCAAGCTCCACAAGCTTGGGATAGCCAACGAAGTGATCCTGGTGTAAAAGTAGCTATTATTGATACAGGAGTTCAAGGTTCACATCCTGATTTGGCTTCGAAAGTAATTTACGGGCATGATTATGTTGATAACGACAATACATCTGATGATGGTAATGGTCATGGTACACATTGCGCTGGAATTACTGGAGCACTTACGAATAACAGTGTCGGAATTGCTGGTGTTGCCCCACAAACTTCAATTTATGCTGTCCGCGTATTAGATAATCAAGGAAGTGGTACTCTTGATGCTGTAGCGCAAGGTATTCGAGAAGCTGCTGATTCGGGTGCAAAAGTAATTAGTTTAAGTTTAGGAGCTCCAAATGGTGGTACTGCATTACAACAAGCCGTTCAATATGCATGGAATAAAGGCTCTGTTATAGTTGCAGCTGCTGGAAATGCTGGAAATACAAAAGCTAATTACCCTGCTTATTACAGCGAAGTAATTGCAGTTGCTTCTACAGATCAATCAGATAGAAAATCTTCATTCTCTACTTATGGTAGCTGGGTAGATGTTGCAGCACCAGGTTCAAATATATATTCAACATATAAAGGAAGTACGTATCAATCATTAAGTGGTACATCTATGGCAACACCTCATGTTGCAGGAGTCGCTGCTCTTTTAGCAAATCAAGGATATAGCAATACACAAATCCGCCAAATTATTGAGTCAACTTCTGATAAAATTAGTGGTACAGGTACGTACTGGAAAAATGGTAGAGTCAATGCATTTAAGGCTGTACAATACGCTAAGCAATTACAAGAAAATAAAGCTTCTTAAGAAAACTTTAATCAGTCGATCTACCATGAATGCGGAATAAAATTGAAGGAGAGACTTCTATAATTAAAGCCTCTCCTTCTTACAAACTATATTACTCTCCCTGCTTTTTAACCATATGTAAATACAGTACAAAATCCATCATTGTCGACGAATGACCAAGTTGACGGATCATCGCTGTTATATTTCCTCTATGATATGTACCATGATTTACGACATGTTGTACTAACTCTAAAATTGAAGTTTCTAATGCCTCTGCATATGGGTTCTCAATAACAAATACAGCATTCACATCTTGTATTGTAATTAAAAAGTCTTTATATTGATTTGCCATGTTTTCAAACATTTTTTCTAATTCATGTAACGATTTAGTTTCAATTTGTTTTCGTAAATCTTCTCGGTCTTGTATTGCTTCATTCATACTTTTACCATGCAATATGTGTAACCACACTTGATCTGTAATATAAATATGCACAAACGTATCCTTAATGGATGGGAATACACTCTGTATCTGCTCATTAAAAATTGTCTCATAGTTTGGTAACTCTTTTAATCGATCGAATAATCTAGTATTAGCCCAAGAATGGTAATCAAACTGCTTTAATATATAATCTTTCAATTTATATTACCTCCCTATTGTATGAAACGAATAATTTGTTTCTTCGTTTCCGATTCTCTATCAACCTTTGCAATCCCTTTTTCTTTCATTTCATGCTTATTTATCGTTTTATATTTTACATACGTATGAAATTCCGTTTGAAATGGAAACGGTGTAATCCGAATTGTTTCCTCATCTATCCATTCAGCTTGAATAGGTTTCTCCTCTTTACTATTAAACATTTCTGTTCCTTCAAAACCATCTTTAAACAAATCAATTTCATCTTTCTTTTCTACACCTGGTTTATTCATACAGACATATAAAGATAGTTCATCGCAAAACTTTAATAATCTATAATGTTTATCGAACATCACAAATTGTTCTTTTGTTAGCGTTGTCAATATTCTTTTTTGTCGTTCCAATTCCCCTGCATAAAATGACATCATCTCTTCATCTTCCTCATTTAATGGAAATGATAAAAAATGCTTACTACAAAGTAATGCTCCGTATAGATTGGAATCTTCAATTTCATTCAAACCAATCGTATAAAAGACGAAGCGTAATGAACTTGGACAATCCATAAATGTATATGGGATATTTTTAGCATCATTCAAAATTGGTACTTTATCAAGTTCTATCCATCCTCTATCATGCTCATATATTGCATCAATTGTCTCTTTTAAATATGTATCATCTTCAAAAAAATCTTCTTTTATATGCTTTGCAATCTCTCCAGCTAAAAAACCATGATCATGTTGACGAATTAATATACTTTCTTTCTCATCCTTTTCACGAAAAATCATCCGTATACTCCCCCTCATCCTCATATTACAGCGTTTTCTATGCATCAATTCTTAATTAATCCCTAATTATTAGCAGGGATTCAGTTTCTTGCAACGAAATTAACATAACTATATAGCATTCTTTCTAACAATATAAATAGCTTTATCTTTACTATCTATTATACTAAATCATTCATTCCAAAAAAATTTTTTATGAGGTGAAAACATGAACAAAACAGAATTAATTAAAAATGTCGCACAATCAGCTGATATTTCTCAAAAGGATGCTTCTGCAGCTGTACAATCTGTATTTGACACAATTGCTACTGCATTACAATCTGGTGATAAAGTTCAATTAATTGGCTTTGGAACTTTTGAAGTTCGTGAAAGATCTGCTCGTACAGGACGTAATCCACAAACTGGCGAAGAAATTCAAATCGCTGCTGGTAAAGTTCCTGCATTTAAAGCAGGTAAAGAGTTAAAAGAAGCTGTGAAATAAACAAGAAACCAGCCATTTTGTAGGCTGGTTTCTTGTTTTAATTTAGTAATTCCTTTATATTCTCTGCATGATACACCTCGCAAATATAAAATATGCATTTGCAGTTACTTACAATTTGATATTTTCTTGTTGGATACACATTCGCTGCAACAGAGCATCCATCAAATAATTCAATAATATTTCCAGAAGGCTGATACCCTTCGTATAATACGTTTCTTCTTACTTCCATCTTTTCGATAAGTTTTTCAACTGGAATGTTTCCACTCTCTAATTCACTCTTAATTGTATTTGGTAAAAACGAAGTGTCAGCAAAAATTAGGTTTTCAGATAACACTTTCCCTTTATAACTAACATGGGATACACGGTAAAGAAATGTTCCGTTTCTATCAAAGAAATTCTTTGCTTCTTTCGGGATGTACTGTCTATCAAGCACCTCTTGTTCTAGAACATCAAACTGAACTGTATCATCCAAAAGCTTTTCTAAAGCATGAATAGATGATGTATCTCCAGAAAATAAAATATTTTTAATTGCTTGTACATTATAAGTAAATTCATTTGTTCTATTTTCCGCTACTAGCATGAGGAACACCTCTTCTATAAAATATTTTATTAAACTTATTTATAATTTAAAAGCGCTACTGCGTCCAACTGTGTTATTTCGGTGACTTCTTTACTAAATATTGCAATTGAAGCCATATAATCTACACTTGGCCTTAAATCTCTCATCACTGTATGTTCTACTAACTCTTGTCTATTCTTAAAAACCAACAAGTTTGGAGGTTCATTTGGAGCTGATATAATAATATCCACTGGTAAAATTATTAGTCCTTTACCTGTCGCTTTTAGCACTGCTTCTTTTCTAGTCCAATATGTTAAAAAACCTTGTATTTTCTGTTCATTAGGTAATTTCATAACTTGCGCTTTTTCAATGTCTGTTAATACGCCTTCTGCCATTTTCATAACATCTACATTTGGATTCATTTGTTCAACATCAACGCCTACAGGTGCAGATGTTGTAAAGGCAACAACAACCCACTCACCCGAATGTGAAACAGATATTTGAGGCATGCCTTCTGGTAATTGTGGTCTACCATGTTGTAACTTACATACTGGGCACAGTCTATCAATTGGCACTTGAACTGGTGACATAGAAAGTATTTTACCTAGAACTAATCTACTAATTACACAACCTATTATAAAACGGGCACGATCTGCCGAATGATGATATGAATTTGCTTTCTCTCGTTCAACATCATTTAGTAAATTGTAATGCCATGATTGTAAATCTGAAATTCTTCCCCACCATATTTGACAATCATTCTCATTCAAAGTTGGTATAGAATCTACAACTTTACTTTCTATCATGTAAACTCTCTCCTTCTAAATACCAATATCATTTTATTTCAAAAGATTATTATCAAACTTATTCATTTACAATTTCTTTCTCTTTTTGTAATACAGGTAACGGTTTTTTCTTCTTTTTTGCCATTACCTCTTTATCAGAAATACGTAAAGAAAATAGTAATGCTACGAGTAAAAATATTGCTGATCCAATTAACGCGGCTTGATATGGCAAGAAATCTGAATGAGCATTATGTTGTGCACTATTATTTCCAAAACCAGCTAGTATACTAGCTAAAACAGCAACTCCTATCGCTGAACCTAATCGATTTTGCACATTAAATATAGTAGTTGCTCTCCCCATAGAAGATGGCGTTATATTGTTAAATGCAGAAAATTGAACTGCTCCAACTGACTGGCCTAAGAAAATACCTATGCCAAACAATAATGCCCGTATTTGCCATGGGTTCGTATCATGATTTACAAAACTTAATAAAACAAAGATAATCGCCGTACAAATTAACCCTATAGAAATTACCTTACGCGCTCCTAATTTCTTATATGACCATGGCACAATCTGTGACGATATCATTAATCCAATCGCCTCTGGGAATGTAGTAAGACCTGATTCCAGTGCGGATACTCCTATTACATTTTGATACATAAGCGGAAAAACAAATAACATTCCTAGTAAACCAGCTGAAGAAAACAATGAAATAAGACTCATTTTTCTAAAGGCTGGTTCTTTTAATAAGCGTAAATCTAACATCGGTTGCTTTACTTTCAGTTCTACGATTATAAACAATGTAATGAATACACCCCCAGCTATCCCAGTACTCATAATTTTTGGAGAAATCCACCCTTTTGATGGTCCTTGACTGAGCGCATAGATTAGCATCGCAAATCCTGGTGCTGAAAGAACAAAACCGAGAGAATCAAAGCGACCAGCTGATTTTTCAACATGCTCTACTAAAAATAGAAGTCCAAAGAGCAATGCAACGATTCCAAACGGTAGATTAATATAAAATGCCCAACGCCAAGACATTTGATCTACAAAGAAACCACCGATGATAGGACCAATTGCTGGTGCTACAGCAATTGGAAGTACAATGAACCGAGAAATCTTCGGTCTTTCCTCTGGTGAAAATGTTCGAAATAACATCGCCATTCCGACCGGTGTTAAAAGCCCTCCACCAGCACCTTGAATGATACGGAAAATATTCAATGAAGTAATATCGTTAGCCATTCCGCATAAAGCAGAAGCGATTGTAAATACGAAAAGAGCAATTAAAAATACTCTTTTCGTCCCAAAACGATCTCCTAACCAACCAGAAATCGGAAGGAATACAGCTAAACTAACTAAATACCCAACATTAACCGTCCCCATTGCAGATGGAGGTACTTGTAGTTCTTTACTTATCGTTTGTAGTGCTACATTCACAATCGTTGCGTCCATCGCAGCCATAAACATCGCTGTTATATATACGATACTTACCACTACTTTTGGATTTATTTTTTCTTTCATTATCGTTTTCCTACTACTATTTTTTCGCCAGCTTGATTACTTTTTGGATTCAAATCTTTCCAGTTATTCTCAACATATTGTAAACAATCGTTTCTACTAGCTTCTTCATATACGACACTCCAACCAATAGGTACATCAAGAAAGATAGGCCAGAGAGAATACTGGCCCTCCTCATTTTTTAATACTTTATATGTGTAATTATCATTTTCAAACGGATTCGTCATACTGTACTTACTCCTTTCTTATTCTGCAAATATTTTGCTAATACTTGTCCAATTTCTGTAAGTGGATCTGGTTGACATAAATCTTTATGTCTACAATCAATATCGTGTTGCACAATTTGTCCGTCTAAATAATTTAACCACGTATTTGGAGAGATAGGATCAAACCAGTCTGGTATAACAGTAGATCTAAAGAATAAGATATCACCGTTATACACTTTCGGTACATATTTCCCTAATAACCCTACTGAATTTACATATGTTTCTTTCAAATTCAAAATCGTCTCTTCTTCAAGACTTGCTAATGCACTTCCATCTTTACGAAGGATTTCAACTGCACTTTCCATTGTAAGTGGTTTACCATCCATGTTATCTGGGTCATATCCGCCTAAAGCAAGTAATGCGATTAACGCTTCCTCTTCAGTAGGCGCTTCCGTATTCGGTAAGAAGTGTCCAGGATAAGAGTCAAGCATAACGAGTAATTCTACTTCTTCCCCTTCATTTTGTAATTGCGCCGCCATTGCATGCACAACATTTCCCCCAAGCGACCAACCTAATAAACGATATGGTCCATGAGGCTGTACTTCACGAACGTGTTTCAAGTAATCCGCCGCCATCTCCTCTAAACTTTTTGGAAGTTCTTCATTTTTAGCAATACCACGTGCTTGTACACCATAGATTGGATAATCTGTTCCTAAAGATTTCATAAGTCCTGCATAGCACCAACTTAATCCACCTGCTGGATGTACACAAAATAGTGGTAATTGATCCCCGCTTGCTCGTAATGGAAGCAACACATCAAGTGCACTTTGACCATTCCCCATCTCAAGTCTTTCAGCTAACCCTGCAACAGTCGGTGCTGCAAATAAAGTACCAATGTTTAGTTCCACTCCAAGCGCCTCTTTCATGCGGCTCATAAGCTGCACTGCAAGGAGTGAATGGCCGCCAAGATCAAAGAATCCGTCATCAATTCCAATTTGAGGTACACTTAGCACTTCTGTAAACAAGTCACATAACATTTCTTCTTGCGGTGTTCTTGGACCACGACTAGAAGATGATGCGATAAATTCTGGAGCTGGCAATGCCTTTCTATCTAATTTACCGTTTGGAGTTAAAGGTAACTCATTTACTACTACAAAAGCGTATGGAACCATATAATCTGGTAAACTACCACTAGCAAACTGACGCATTTCATTCGTATCAATCGCTTCATTATTTGATGCAACGATATAAGAAACTAACCGTTTATCCCCTGGTTGATCTTCCCGTACAATAACGGCTACTTGCTCAACTTTAGGGTGCTTCATTATGACTGCTTCTATTTCTCCTAATTCAATTCGGAATCCACGAATTTTTATTTGATGATCTGCACGTCCTATATAATCTAGCGTCCCATCTTTACGCCAGCGAGCTAAGTCTCCTGTACGATACATTCTTGTACCTGGCTTTCCAAATGGATCTGCGATAAAGCGTTCAGCCGTTAATCCTGCTCTTCCTAAATATCCACGCGCAAGCCCTGCACCTGCAACATACATTTCTCCAACTACTCCAGGTGGCACTGGTTGTAAATAGTTGTCTAACACATACACTTTAAGGTCAGGTATACTGCACCCAATTAAACTATTTGCCCGTAAAGAAACGATAGTTTCATCTAATTCAATATAACTAACATGTACTGTCGTCTCCGTAATACCGTACATATTAATAAGCTTTGGTGCGTTATGAGGATGTCGACTATACCAATCTTCTAAGCGACTTAGCTCAAGTGCTTCTCCTCCAAAAACAACATATCGTAAAGATAATTTTTGGTCAATCTCTTCATTTTCACGATCCGCTTGCATCAATTGATAGAACGCTGATGGAGTTTGGTTTAAAACCGTAACCTTTTCTTTAACAAGAAGCTGTAAAAATTCTTTCGGTGAGCGACTTACAGTATGTGGCACTACAACTAAACGCCCTCCGTATAATAAAGGTCCCCAAATTTCCCAAACCGAGAAATCAAAAGCGTATGAATGGAACATCGTCCAAACATCGTTTCCGTCAAACTGGAACCAATGATCAGTTGCTCCTAAAAGTCTTACTACATTTTGATGAGGTATCATAACTCCTTTCGGTCTACCCGTTGAGCCTGACGTATAAATAACGTAAGCAATATGTGATGGAGATAATGGCTTAATGCGTTCCACTTCATCAATATTTTCTTCACTATATTTCTCAACTTCTGCTATTACTTTTACATCATCAACTAAAACTTTTAGTGCCTCATCACATTCAATTTCCACTTCTGAATTCGTTAAAACACATGTTGGTTTCGCATCGTGTAGCATAAATGAAATACGGTCTGCTGGGTAATCTGGATCTAACGGAAGGTATCCAGCACCAGCTTTAAGAACAGCTAATAAGCTTACAACCATGTTTAATGATCTTGGCATTGCTAAAGCAACGAGTTGATCAGGACCAATTCCTTTTGCTATTAGCAATCGAGCTATTTTATTTGCTTTTTTATTCAGCTCTTCATAATTTAACTTTTCATCTTCAAAGACAACCGCAATAGAATTTGGACTTAAATGAGCCTGCTGTTCAAATAATTGCGATAACGTCATTTCAGATGTAATTTGAAAACCACCATTCCACTTTTCTAACACTGTATTTCGCTCTGCTAAAGTTAATATTTCTAATCTACCAATTGATTGATCCGGATGTTTCGCTGCATCATCTAATAACAGAATGTATCGTTCAACTAATTTTTGAACCGTTTCACGTTTATATAAATCTGTACTAAACTCTAATAAGCCCTGTAAGCCATTTGGAGTACCATCAACTCCGTTACTTTCACTAATTTCAAATGTTAGATCAAACTTCGCAGAGCCAACGCTTTGAATTTCAAGGCTCGCTTCTATATCCGGGACATCAAAGATTGCTTCTGGCGTATTTTGGAAAGCTAACATAACTTGAAATAGCGGATGACTATTTCGAGTACGCACTGGGTTTAAAACTTCAACGAGTCGTTCAAATGGAACATCTTGATTTTCATAAGCTGCAAGATTTACCTGCTTCACTCTATTTAATAATTCTTTAAAACTTGGATCTCCTGACGTATTTGTACGTAACACTAATGTATTTACAAATAAACCAACAATATCTGAAAGTACATCATCATTTCTTCCAGCAATCGGACTTCCAATTGGTATATCAGTGCCTGCACCTAATCTTGTAAATAGTGCACTAAGCCCTGCTTGCAATACCATAAACAAACTAACTCCATTTTTCCGTGCGAGCTCTACTAACCTACTATGCATACCTGCATCTATATGAAAATGAATGGTTTCTCCTCTGTAACTCGTTTCCATTGGACGCTGATAATCTGTAGGCAACTCCAATTGATCTGGTAATCCCTTTAACTCTTTCTTCCAAAAATCTAATTGTGTTGAAATGAGACTTTCTTGCGTAGTTTCACCCCCTAACAATTGCTGTTGCCAAAGTGCATAATCTGCGTATTGAACTGGAAGTGTCTCCAGCTGAACTCTGTCACCTTGACATCGTGCTTTATACGCCGCTGTAAAATCTCTCGTTAAAGGCTGTAATGACCAGCCATCCCCTACAATATGGTGCAATAGAATTAGCAATACATGTTCGTTTTCACTCACTGTAAAAAGTTGCAAACGAACTGCCGGCTCAAAATCGAGGTTAAAGCTATATCTTACCGCCTCTGAAAGTACACTTTCTAATTCATCTTTACATGTATTAGTTATAACCATTTCTAGATTTAAGTTTTCCATATCTAAAATTTTCTGATAGGAACTACCTAATACGTTAGGGAAAATTGTTCTAAGTGTTTCATGTTTTTCAACTACATCATAAAAAGCACCTTGTAATGCTTCCCGATTCAATATTCCATTCATACGAATGACTAGCGGAATATTATAAGTAGGACTTGGACCTTCTAAACAATTTAAGAACCATAACCTGCGCTGTGCAAATGAAAGTGGAACTTCATTTGGCCTACTTGCTTTCTGAATAGCTGGTCTTGCACTATTTGCATGGTTTAATTGTTTCGCCAGTTCGGCAACAGTCGGTGATTCAAATAGTTTCCCGATTCCTAATTCCACACTTAACGTTTCACGAATTCTTGCCATTAAACGAGATGCGAGAAGTGAATGTCCACCCATTTCAAAGAAATTATCATCAATGCTAATTCGAGAAACACCAAGTACTTCTGCAAATAAATCACATAATATTTCTTCTTTCGGATTTCTAGCAACTCTCTCATTGTTCATTCCATTAAAATCAGGAGCAGGTAATTTCTTTCTGTCAACCTTACCATTTGGCGTTAATGGTAATTCTTCTAGCAATACAAATGCTGATGGCAACATATAATTCGCTAAACTTTCCGATACGTAAGAACGAATTTCTGCAAGATGAATCGTTCCCTTCTCTTCGGCAACGATATACGCAATGATTCGTTTATCATTTGGGTGGTCTTCTCGTACTATAACCACGGCTTGCTTAACATTTTCATGTCGTTGTATTACCATTTCAATTTCAGCTAATTCAATTCGGAAACCACGAATTTTAATTTGATGATCTGCGCGGCTCATGTACTCTAAAACACCATCTTTGCGCCATTTTACTAGATCGCCTGTACGGTACATGCGTTGTCCTGGTTTTCCATAAGGATTTGCAACAAACCGTTCAGCTGTTAACTCAGGTTTTCCTAAATATCCGCTTGCAAGTCCTTCCCCTGCAATATATAATTCCCCAATAACTCCAGGTGGAACTGGTTGTAACCCTGCATCCAATACATACACTTCTGTATTGCAAATTGGCTTTCCAATAGGAGGTATACCCTTTTCACCTTCATCAATGTTCATGAAAGTAGACCAAATCGTCGTTTCAGTTGGTCCATATAAATTAGTTATTGAGCAACCTAATTCTTTTAATTTATTTGCTAAATGCGCTGGAAGAGCTTCACCACCAACTAGTATGTTTATCCCTTGTAGCTTTTCTGGATAATCAGTTACTAACGCCTGCCAAAGCGTCGGTGTAGCCTGCATAATGGTCACTCTTTCTTCTTGTAAAAGTGTCGTTAATACAGAAGGCTCTTGTATGTCTTCTTTTTGCGCAATTGTTAAACTTGCACCACTAATAAGAGGTAAATAAATTTCTAGAGCAGAAATATCAAACGCAAACGTTGTAACTGCTAATAAATGATCATGTTCATTTAACGAAAACTTTTGTTGCATAGCCATTAAAAAGTTACTTAAACCTCTCATAGGAACAATTACACCTTTTGGGTTTCCTGTTGAGCCTGAAGTATATATTGTATAGGCTGGGTTTAAAAGTGATACATCATTCTTACATGCTATATTCATACGAGAATATGTATGTAACGCTAGTTTCGTTTCTTCTTCATCTAATACAATTTTTTTCATATCATTTTCTATAACTAACTTAGATGAAACAGATGAATGTGTTATGATACAAACTGGTTTTGCATCATTTACTATATAATTAATTCTTTCTGCTGGGTATTCTGGATCTATTGGTAAATACGCTGCACCAGCCTTTAAGACTGCTAGCATACTAACTACCATTTCTATTGATCTAGGGAATACTAAAGCTACAAACTGGTTTGGTCGTATTCCTTCTTCTACTAAATAATGTGCTAGTTCATTCGCTCGTTCATTTAGCTCTTTATACGTAAGGTTTACACCGTCACAAGTAATGGCTAGTTTATTGGGATTTTTTTGCACTTGTTTTTCAAATGATATAGGCAGACTGATTAACTCATCGTCTTCCTTCGTTTCATTCCATTCCAATAAAACTTTATGATTTTCTTCAGGCAGAGTAATGTTTATTTTTCCAATCGACTCGTTTTTCTCATAATTATTTACTACTAATTCAAATAGACTCATAAATCTTTCTTTATGCAATGCTAGCTCCGCGCCATTATATACTTCAGGATTTGCATCAAAATGAATCATTAGCTCATTTTGATCAAAACGTTTATATACATTTATTGATAAATCATCGACAGGTCCTGCTGATAAATTATGCGTAATACCACGATTTCCAGCAAAATTTAGCCCGTAATCAAAAGGCATAACATTCACTAACGGTCCAAACAACCTTTGATTTTCACCTAGTAACTTTAAGTCTCTTCTTAATTCCTCATGACGGTATTTATAATGGCGACGTACATCTCGGATTTCTTTAGAAACTTGCTGCAATAATTCCGCAAGAGTTATATTTGGAGTTACTGTAATACGAAGTGGCACTAAATTCATTACCATACTTGGTGTATGAATAGATACCGAACCTAGACGTCCCATCATCGGTAAACCTAAAACAATATCATTTGCACCTGTTAACTTATGCATATAAATACTTGTTACAGCGACAATGAATTCCGGCCAACTTGTTAACGAAATATTGATATCTTCTAATAAAGTTTTCGTGCTAGAACTAGATAAATAAGCTGTTTCTCGTGAAAATCCATTTGATGTTCTCGGTGCTCGCTCTGCCAAGCTTACAACTTCTGGTTCATCCGCAAATTTTTCTAACCAAAAAGTACGATCTTCCTGAAATTTTTTAGACTCACGATACTCAATATTTTCTTGCACAACTTTTGCAAGAGAACCAAATGGCTTTTCATTCTTATTTGTTTCTTCTATAAGTGATGTATACTCATTCGCTACCTTTTGGCTAAGAAGTGAAAATCCATAGCCATCCATCACAATGTGATGGATGCGCTGATACCAAAAGAAACGATTATTTTCAACTTGAATAAGTGCTTCAGTAAATAATGTATCTTTTTTCAAATTGACTGGTATAGATAAATCATTTTTCATCCATACTTTAGCAGCTTCTTCAGGGTTTTCTTCTTTACGAACGTCAATAAAATGCATATGAAACTGTGATTCTTCAACAACTTGCCATGGGCCAATATCATCCTCTTCGAAGCGAACGTGAAGTGCCTCTGCTTCCATTACAACTTTACGTACAGCTAATTCAAAAATGTCTTGATGAATATTTCCGTTTATTTCTACATATTCCCCAGTATTATATATCGGATTAAGCGGATCTAATTGTTGCGCAAACCACATACCAGACTGCGCAGATGATAACGAATGACGAATCTTTTGACTGTTAGGCATTCTTTACTACCCCTTTATTATGTAGTCTATTTGTTACAGCACCTGTGCTGTTTGTGAAGATAGTAAACTGTACCAACCTGCAACAGTTGGACGTTCTGCTAAATCTGCAAAAGTGATTTCTTTCCCTTCACGACGCCATTTCTCTACTAAACTCATAATTCTGACCGAATCAAGCCCTCTATTTAATAAGTCCTCATCAATATCAATACTCACTACTGGCTCACGAAGTAGTTGTGCAACTAGTTCATGCACTTCCTGTATAGTGATTCCTTCACTCTCATCACCTTTTACACTTTGTAAATCTTTTAACAGTAGGTTTGTTGATGTCGTTACTGCACATCTATTAGATGCATACTCCAATGCTTGTTTATGATGCTCTAGTGAAAAATCAGCAACTGCATCTGCTACAAAGAACGGCTCTATACCATCCATAAATGCTTCACAAGCTGTTAAAAGACAGCCAATATGCGCATAAATACCGCAAATAATGAGTTGATCTCTTCCTTGTTCATTTAAAATTTCTAATAGATTTGTCTTTTTAAATGCACTATATCTCCATTTTGTTAGGAATATATCATCTTCATCAGGAGTAAGTTCATCAACAATTTTCTTTTTATCTGGTCCAGCAGGAATACCGTCACCCCAAAAGTCTTGTAATAAACCTCGTTGTTCTAACGTTTGCCCACCAGGTTGTGCTGTATAAACAACTGGTATACCAAGTTCCTTACATTTTTCTCTTATCATTTTAATATTTGAAATAAGTGCTACTTTTGGTGATTCTTTATCGCTATATGCATCAAGAAAATATTCTTGCATGTCATGAATTAAAAGTACTGCACGTTTCGGATCTGGTGTCCAATTCACTTTATTTTTTGGTAGTTCTGATTCAATTGGCATTTTATATACTGAAATAGATGGGATAGCCATCTAATCACTTCCTTCCGGTTTTTATTATTGTTTTACTATAATAAGTTTTTCAGCAATGACTTTACGTAGTTCTTTTTTGCTGACTTTTCCGACTCCTGTTTGCGGAAATGATTCAATAAATTCAATTCGATCTGGAATTTTATAAGCCGCTATACCACGTTCTCTTAAAAACATTTTTAATTCACTTACTGCCGGAACTTGTCCGCGAGCTATAACAAAAGCACAGGTGCGTTCACCTAAATAATCGTCAGGCATAGATACAATTGCTACGTCATGGACCGCATCGTGTGCTAATAGATGATTTTCAACTTCTTCCGCAGCAACTTTCTCACCACCACGGTTAATTTGATCTTTATCTCTTCCTTCTACAATGATGTATCCTTGTTCATTTACTTTTACAAGATCACCTGTGCGATAAAATCCATCCTTTGTAAATGATCGTGCATTATGCTCTTCGGCTTTATAGTAACCACGAATTGTATATGGACCTCGTGTTAATAAACTACCTACTTCGCCAGGTTGTACATCGTTGTCATTTTCATCAACAACTCGTACTTCATCGAGTGCAGACATTGGTCTACCTTGTGTATGAATAATAATTTCTTCCGGATCGTCTAATCTTGTATAGTTCACTAATCCTTCCGCCATACCGAATACTTGCTGTAACGTACATCCAAATGTAGGGCGTATACGTCTTGCAACCTCAGCGCTAAACTTAGCACCACCTACTTGAATCACCTCTAGGCTTGATAAATCGGTATTACGAGAAGATGCAGCATCAAGCCATATCATTGCTAATGGCGGTACGAGAGCAGTAATCGTAACTTTTTCTTTTTCGATAAGTGTAAATGCCTCATCCGGACTACCTCCAGTTGCCAGCACAACTTTTCCACCCGCATAGAAAGTTCCAAATGTCCCTGGAGAACTCATCGGGTAATTATGTGCTACTGGAAGAACGGCCATATAGACACTCTCTGCACTTAAATTACAAATTTCAGCGCTAACACGTAAACTATAAATATAGTCATCATGTGTTCTAGGAATTAATTTAGAAAGTCCTGTTGTCCCTCCTGATAATTGGAGAAACGCAACATCACTTGGCTGAACTTCTGGTAATGGAACGGGATCCATATACAGATCATTTATGTTCACAAACTCTTCTTCTTCTCCCACTACAATTACATATTGTAAATTTGGCACTTTCTCTTTCACTTCTCTTGCTAGTTTTCGATAATCAAAACCGAGAGCCTTATCTGAAATAACGTAAGCGTTCGCCTCGCCAAACTCATAAAAATAACTAATTTCACTGCTTCGATGTGAAGGTAGTGCAAAGACAGGAAGCGCTCCAATTCGAAATAGTGCAAAACATATTTCGAAAAACTCGATAATGTTAGGTAACTGGATTACAACTCTGTCCTCTTTCTTTATTCCTAAATTCAGTAAACCTGCTGCTAAACGATCTACCTTTTTATCAAGTTCACTATACGTTATATGCGTCTTACCGCTTACAACCGCGATTTGATCTCCATATTTCTCAGCGCGCTCTCTTAACACTCCTCCAAATGTTTCACCAAGCCAATACCCTTCTTCCCGATAACGATCTGCAAATTCTTTTGGCCATTCCGTATAACCTACTAGCATTCTTTCTTCCCCCTATTTTTCATTAAGTGAACTATCTCTTAACCCTAAAGCTTTTAACATTGTTTGGAACTTAGCCGATGTTTCTGCTAACTCATCTTCTGGTATTGACTCAGCAACAACTCCAGCTCCTGCATATAAACGAAGTGTATTTTCTTGTACTTCAGCACAACGAATTGTAACAATCCATTCTCCATCTCCATTTAAATCGCTCCATCCTAGCATGCCTGTAAAGAATTCACGGTCAAATGGCTCAATTTTTTGAATCGCCTCTCTCGCTTCTTCCATCGGCGTTCCGCAAACTGCTGGCGTAGGGTGAAGAGCAATTGCTAATTCCAAAGAAGTAGTATTCGGATCCTTTAGTTCACCTTTCACTTCAGTAGATAAATGCCACATCGCTTCACTATGAATAACGGATGGCTTTTCCGGAACATGTAATGTATGACAGTACGGACGAAGCGCTGCAGCAACTGCTTCTACTACTACCGCATGTTCATGTAAATCTTTTGAGGAAGAAAGTAATTCCTCTACCCTTCTCTTATCTTCCACTGGGTCATCACTACGTGGTCTTGAACCAGCTAACGGATTAGAAGTAACTTGCATACCATTACGTGAAACGAGTAATTCAGGGCTTGCTCCAATTAACGTTTTACTATTCTCGTTTTCATCCCTCGGTAAATTCACAGCAAATGTATAGCCGTGCTTATTATGCTCTGCTAATTCTCGAAGAAGTTTTTGCTTATCAATCTTTTCGGAAGATTTAACATCTAACGATCTGGATAGAACGATTTTCTTTAAATCCCCGTACTGTATTTTTTCAATTCCTTGCTTCACACCATTCATATACACTTCAGGATCTGGCATTGGCGTCATTTCGAATGTTACGTTCTCATTTGTTTCAAGCTGATTTGTTGTATCCAATTGTAAACGCTCAGAAATTCTGCTATATTCTGGTACGATAAGTTGAACTTCTTTTCTACGATCAAATGGCAAGGCACCTACAACGATAGGATTCGGATTTCCGGCTTGTTTTGCATTACGTAACACTGCTTGTACAAGCTCTGGGAAACTTTCAATTTCATGATGCTTTACTGTAGTAAACTCTCCTTCTGCTAATATCGTTCGAGTTGGTGAAGCGAAAAAGAAAGAAGATTCAGTCTTATAATCTTCTAATAATTTTTCTGACAGTTCCTTTACAGCCGTAAATTCATTCATAGTATAGTAACCCCCTAATTTTTTATTAAACTCCTAATGTAGCTCCGCCATCGACACATAAATTGTGCATTGTAATATGACTCGCTTTATCTGAAGCTAAAAACAATACTGCTTCAGCAATTTCTGAAGGCTGTGCAATTTTTTGTAACGGTATACCGAGTCTATATGTACTTTGAGAACCAGCAATTATATTTTTTGCCCCATTCTCATCAGCCCATAGTAACCTTTGCATTTCAGTTTCAGTAGAACCCGGAGAAACTAGGTTACAGCGAATGTTGTACGCTGCAAGTTCTAATCCTAAACATTTCATAAACATCGTCGTAGCAGCTTTTGATGCAGCATATGCAGCCATCTCCACTCTCGGTGTATTTGCTGCATTTGAACCAACTGTAACAATTGCCCCTGACTTTCTTTGCATCATATGTTTGCTTACTGCTCGGGACATGTAGAAAACTCCTGTAGAATTTACAGAAAATGTTTTATTCCAATCTTCATCACTTAACGAGTGAATCGCTCCCATACGTAAAACCCCTGCAACATTTACTAATATATCTATTGGCGCTATATCATTTGCAATATGATTTATCATGTCTTCAACAGCAGCACTATCACTTACATCTAAACGAAATGTTTTCATACGTGTTTTATTTAATTCATTTTGTTTTAAGAGTACTTGTAACCTCTCTTCATTTTGATCAACCGCAATAACTGTAGCTCCTCTTTCTAAAAACATTTTGGCAACAACACTACCTATTCCTTGGGCTGCACCTGTTACTAAAACAGTTTTCCCATCAAATTCCCCTAAGTTCATTTCCTCTATCCTTTCATTTAAAAATTAATCTAATTAAACAAATGATAATTAAAGTGATAATGATTATCATTATCGATGTTAAAAATAATACACTTACTAAACTAATTGGTCAAGTGTACTTTTCATCAAAATATTATTCATTGATAATGTTTTTCATTTAATATTCTTACACCGAAATGATAATCTTTCTCAATAAACTTGTCAACCTATTTTTATTTTTCAGATAAAACACTTTAGTAATTTTTAATACAATTACATCTAAAAGTATTAATAAGCACTTACATTAATACTATAATTCATACTCCTCTTTGTAAAAATTGAAGAAGATAAACTATAGATACGTTTATTTATAATGCTTTATGAAAAACTCAAGTATATACTTTCTCAATATTTTTCTGAAAATATATCTTGCAATTATCAATGTATGTCTTGTTAATAATTTAAGATTTAATATGTATTTCGAATATAATATACCATTTTTATATTTCAATATAATCCAAATAACAATTTCACTCACTTTTTTGTCTCAATAAACCTAAAAAATTATATAACCCCCTTAAAATAATTCAAAAAAAGCACCCTATTTAACAGGATGCTTTTTCATAATCATAGTGTTATAGAAGATTTATATACTTATGCTACGCTGCGATACTCTTCTTCTTGTTCTTTTTTCTGTTTAGGTGCTTGAATTAAAATTGCGATAATGAATGACACGACACATAATACGCCAATCACCATGAAGGTTGGTTTGAATCCACCTAGAAGTGCACCGATAAAGGAACCTGCAAGCGCTCCGAATCCAAATCCTTGATACACAATTCCGTAATTCTTACTATGGTTTTTCATACCGAAGAAATCACCAACAATAGCTGGGAAAATAGTGATATTTCCACCAAAGCAAAACGCTACACTTGCTACACATACGAAGTAAATACCATAATTTAAATCTACAAAACTTAGAACTAATACTGAACTCGCCATAACAACAAAAGTACCAGTAACGATTTTCAAACGACCAATTTTATCTGATAAAGGTCCTAGAATAATACGACCTAGAGTGTTGAATATTGCAACCATAGCCACCGCATTAGCTGCTGTCGCTGCGCTAAGCCCTACAAGTTGAACACCAATATCTTTTACCATACCAATTAAGTATAAGCCACTCATACATGATGTAAATAACATGATGAATAATAAGTATACTTGTTTTGTGCCTAACATTTCTTTCGTTGTATATTCATGAGTTTTTGTTTCCTGAACTGCACCTTGATCAGCAGCTTGATGGATTAAACAAGCTCCAAGAACAATCATAGCTGTAACAATTAAACCCCAATATATAAATGCTTGTGATACACCAACTGATTCAATTAACTGTGCGTTAACGTATTTAAAGATTAAGCTACCAGAACCATATGCAGAGACAGAAATACCAGCAATTAAACCTTTACGCTCTGGAAACCACTTTATTAAATTTGATAGTGAAGTGATATATGCTGTACCATCTGCATATCCTACAACAACTCCTGCAAGTACATAAAGCAATAGTAATGAGGAAGCTTGTGAACTAAGTATTAATCCTAGTCCTAATGCTAGTCCAGCTATCATAATAAGTTTACGAAGTCCCCATTTTTCTTGCAATTTACTCGCAAATAAAGTTGAAAATGCTAAAGAAAGACTAGTAATTGAGAAAGTTATTGCAACTGCGTTAAGACTCCAACCGTATTTACTAACTAAAGGCTGATTGAATAAACTCCATGTGTATATCGTCCCAAGTCCCATTTGTACTATGACTGTGCCAAGGACAACAAGCCATGGATTAACAGCTGATTTTTTCATACCTTTCCGCCTCCTCTTTCTATTTCAATGCTTTTCGCTAAGTCTTGTTTTTTTATGTTCATTTTGGTCACCTCTTTTGATTTAACACCTTCATTGTATAAGATGTTTCCGCTTATGTAAGCACTTACAAGACAGAGCGTCAAAAACATGGAATCAGTTACAAAAAACGAAGGACGAAATACAAAAAACTACTGATTAAATACGTAAGTAGCTTTTATAATGGTTAGCTTCAATGGGGCTTACAACTGTTTTATCATCTTCTTTTATAAAAATTATGTCTCATTTTATACCATTGCTAGATTGTAAAAATTTAAGTTTCCGATACAAACAGAAAATTTTTTTCACACTACGATGTACTTTATTTAAAAAAAGCACAAATATTTTTTTGATAAATAAAACTAAATATTCACTAATATACCTATACGTGGTTTAATATATATAATAAAAAATATTTCTGTCTTTAATGAGGAGGTACTATGAAAGCAAACGTAGGGGATACTATACTTTTTCAACGAAATAATTTAAAGATTACGGGATCTGTACTAAAACTTTATACTGAATCGGTCTTAGTTGAAATTACAAATGTAAGCGGTGGTACTTTTGAATTTGATCGAACAATTGTAAATCATAAAAACTATAAAATTTTAAATACGAGTACATAATACAACACAAAATAGCCGCTGCTTACCAGCAGCGGCTATTTTATATGAAAATACTTCATTAGTTTATATATCCTAATACACTTACAATCTTACTCGCTTTTAAATTGTTAATGTGATAATAAATTTCTAAACCTCTTCTCTCAGCTCGTAACACTTTACCCTTCATTTTTGATAAATGTTGCGAAACAGTCGATTGCGGAATATTCAGTAATTCTGTTAGTTGTGTTACGTTACAAGTTTTTCTCGTACTTAATTCATTTACAATTTGTAAGCGGATTGGGTGCGCCATAATTTTTAAAATATCTACATCTTCTTCTGAAACTAAACTTTTTCTCATTTCACTCGTATATGTTGTCATAAGACATTCCCCTTTTATATGAATTCCTTTTATTTAGATCTATTTCCAAAATATTTAAAACTCCGATGTGAAACCTTTATATAAAAATAATAGAATTTTAAATTTTTAAAAACAGAAATACATTTAATTCACTTTATTTATTTGGTACATATACATAATACAATGTTAATATGTGCTCTATGTGAAGTTAGCATAAATTTATAGTGAAGATTTTTCAAACAATTCACCTCTAACTACATACTCCCTCCTAACACTATCCAGTGATTTTAACATATTTTAGGCGTTTGTATATACTATTTACAAAATAAATGTTGTTTAGGGGGAACTCAAATGCCTACAATGTTACAAGAAGAAGTTGAAGAGGCGCGCGAAACGTATGTCAGTCGTATCATATTAGTCAGTGGATCAGCTTTATTTTTAGTAGGTGGTGTTATATCAGCGATTTCAGCTTTTAAAGCTTATAATCGTTTGGAGAATACTCCGCCTTCTACAGATAAATCATAGGTGAATTATCTAATTCTGAATAACAAATAAATGCCGCCTCTATAAAGAGGCGGCATTTATTGTATCATAAGTTCTATACTAAAAAATCGCAAACAATATAAATTACAATTGAACTTACTTCACCACAAACCTAGTCTCACTACATCCATCCTTCTGCTTTGTTACTTCTAATACAGCTGGCATTGCGTTTTTCAGCTCTTGAACGTGCGAAATAACACCGATAAATCGGCCTGATTTTTGTAAGTCAATTAAGGCGTCAACTGCTTTTGTTAATGATTCCTCATCTAATGAACCAAAACCTTCATCGATAAACATCGTTTCGATGGAGATACCACCTTCATATGCTTGAATGACATCCGCCATTCCAAGCGCTAAACAAAGTGATGCATTAAATTTCTCGCCGCCAGATAATGTTTTTACATCGCGTGTTTGGCCCGTATAAGCGTCATATACATCTAAGCCTAATCCACTTTGACGATTTCTCTTTTCTACTCGTTCACTTCGTTTTAAATAAAATTGTCCATTTGATAATTTACGTAATCGTTCGTTTGCAATTTGAACAATTTGTTCTAAATACTCTATTAAGATGTAACGTTCAAATGATATACGACTTTCGTTATCACCCTTCATTACTTCATATAAATCAACAAGTTCTTGGAAAGCTTTTTCTTCCTCATGAATTTGCTCATCAATACGTTTAATATTTTCATGTAAATCAGAAATATATGTTACCGCATTTTGCGCACGTTGACGTTTTTCTTTAATGATATCAAGATTAATTTCTAGTTCTTGTATGTGTTCACCTAACACTGTAATATCCATATACTCTTTATCTTTTACTTCAGCATGTAACTCTTCAATTTGTTTCGCAAGTACTTCAAGAGATGAGTAATAGCTTTGAATTTCTTTTTGTATTAATTCCATCTCAGCATCACTTAATTTAGCTTCTTTATACGTAGATTGATTTGTAAATCCGCTCTGCTCAAGTTCTTTCATAAAGCGCGTGAAAGTCTCTTCTTTCTTCAATTTTGCACTTTCAAATTGATTAATAGCACCTTCCTGTTCTGCTTGAATACGTATATTTTCGTTTTGCCAATGTTGATACGCTTCCTGCACTTTTTTCCATTCGTCCTCCATTAATCTGAGTTCATGCATAGCTTGATCAAATTGAACTTTCCAAGCTTGGACTGTCTGTAAGTTTTCAGGAATGTTTTTCTTATCATGTTCATATGACGTACGAAGCTGCATACAATCCATTTCGATACGGTGCTGCTCTGTTTCTACCTCACGTTTTTGTTTTTGAAGTGCATCTACTTTTTCTTCTACGCTTTTTATTTTCACAGCTGTTTGCTTACGCGTTTCTTCACTTGCCTTTAACGTATTCACTTCAGTTGCTAATTGTTTTCCCTTGTGAACAAGTGCACTATATGTTTCATCTAATTTCTCTGAGCGATAGCCTCGCTTCTTAACCTCTACTATTATCTGTTCATATTGAAGGTGATAGAAATTCCATTTCTCATCTAACTGAACATGTAATTTTTCAGCAAGATTCTTCTTGTCTCTTAAATCATTTAACTCTTTTTCATCGATCGCATCACTTTGCTCTGTAGCTTTTTTCGGATGGTTCGTACTACCACATACTGGACAAGATTCGCCATCATGTAGATGAAGAGCCAATATACCAGCTTGTTCACTTAACCAGCGACGTTCCATATTCTCATATGCACGAACTGCCTCTTGCATCTTAGTAAATGCAGTTTCTTTTTCTTTTTCGAATTTTTGTTTTTCTTGCCATACATCATATGCTTGCTTTAAAACTTTTGCATCTTCTCGCATATTCGTTAGTTCTTCTACTTTAGCTACATATTGTTCAAGCGCTCGCTCTAATTGCTGTAATTCACTAGACATTAGCTGTTTTTGATTTGTATGCTCTTCTAATTGTCGATCAAAGTTTTGCATACTTTCTTTTAATTTTCCTATTTGAATTTCTGCATTTTGTAAATTCAACTGTTTCTCAGCTAACGATGCAATAATCGATTGTAACTCTTCTAATCTTTGAACAAGTTTTTTTGCATCTTCTCTCTCAGGTTCTTTATTCTTTACTGCTTCATATTTCCCCTGAACAAGTTCAAAATTACTCAGTATATTTTCTTTTTTGGCGATAATTTGTTTTAACAAACTTTCAGCCTTCTGCTCATTTTGCATCGCTTCTTCGTACCATTGTTCAAATGGTAATAGGCGCTTCGCTTGTTCCGCACGCTTAAAAGATGCTTCTTTCATTTCAATAACTGTACGATTTTCTTGTAAAGTATTATATTTCTCATTCTTTTGTTGTAAATCTATAAACTTCTCATTTACAGACTTCGCTGCGTGAAAACGTGTTTCAGCATCCTTTAATTGCTTCGTTTGAACATCTTGTTCTACTTGTAATTGCTCAACTTCCGCCTTATACACAGCTGTTTCTTGTTCTAATGCTTCTACTACTTGATGCGTATTTACATGCTCTTGTTCCACTAATGTCTCTAATAATGCTCCATCTCGGATAGGTAATTTAAAAACATTACGAAAATGTAGCTCTCGCTCTTTTTGTTTTTCTTGTAAGACGTCTTTCCATTGTTTTCGTTTTTGATCAAGTAACTCTCGCATTAACTTATAACGATCTGTTTTAAAAATACGACGCAAAATTTCTTCTTTGTTTTCAGTCTCAGATGTTAATAGTTTTCGGAATTCCCCTTGCGGTAACATAACAATTTGACTAAATTGATGTTTACTTAAACCAATTAAATCTTCTACTTTTTTATTTACATCCGTTACATGGAAACGATCAACGGCCGGAACCTTTTCTTCATCAATTACTTCATATAATTCTACTGCATGTCCCGTGATCGTCTTGTTCCCTTGTTTTTTATGTCCCAGTTGTCGTTTTATTTCATAGCGTTTCCCTTTTAGCTGAAAGGTTAATTCTACGCTTGTATACACATTATCATCAGCAAATTGACTGCGAAGCATGCTCGTATCACTACGTTCTTCTCCGCTTGCCTCACCATATAACACATAACAAATCGCATCAAAAATCGTAGTCTTTCCAGCTCCAGTATTCCCAGAAATGGCGAAAATACGATGCTCTCCGAGGTCATCAAAATCAATTACTTCTTTCTGTTTATATGGCCCAAATGCCGTCATAATTAGTTGAATCGGTCTCATCCTCGTTCACCTTCCCGTTCTTGCACTGTTTGTAATACTTCTACAAATAGACGCTCTTTCTCTTCTGATAAATCTAAGCCTTTCATTTCTTTATAAAAAGCTTTTAAAAGAGATAAATCATCTGTTTTATGTCTTGAAACAGTTACTTCATTTGACTCTGTGAACTCTCGTCTTTGAATGGATCTTTCAACATGCATTGCATTTGGATATACAGAACGTATTTTTTCCATTGGCTGCAAGACAGGATTTTCATCTAATAATTTTACAAACACGTAATCTTCACTTACTGGATGTTGTAATAATTCATCTATTTTCGCTTCTACTGTTCGCATTTTGCGACGTGGTGTAAGTAACCTTTTTTCAATTATTGCTTCCCCTGTTTCGTCCAGTTCCACGATATAATAACCTTTTTTATGTTTTTCTTCAGAAATAGAATACGCAAGTGGCGAACCTGAATATCGAATTGTCTCATTACGTACGAAATGCGCTTGATGTAAATGTCCAAGCGCTGTGTAATGAAACTTATCAAAATAATGACTATTTACGTATTCAGCACCCCCAATTGAAAGTGGTCGTTCTGCATCACTTGTATTCTCCTCCGCTTCTCCCGCAGAAGTTACAAATGCATGACCAACAAATACATGTCTAGCTTCTTTATCCATCGTTTCAGAAAGCTCATTCATAAAAATACGCATCGCATCATCATGAGAACGTACGTCTTCGTTTTTCAATACATGTCTAACTATACTTGGATCTGCATATGGAACGAGATGGAAGTGAACCTCGCCAAATCCATCATTTAATATAATTGGTTCATATGGGAATTGAAATTGTCCCACAATAAATAATCCTTGTTTCTTCATTAAACTACTTCCAAAATGAATACGATCCGGACTATCATGGTTTCCTGCAACCGCAATAACTGGTGTTTGTAAATCAATCACTATTTTTTGCAGCACATCATTTAATAAGTCTACTGCTTCTGTAGGTGGAATTGCTCGGTCGTATAAATCCCCTGCAATAATTACGGCATCTGGTTTTTCTTCTTCAACAGCTTGTACAAACTGATCTAATACAATCTTTTGATCTTCAGTCATATACACGCCATGAACAAGCTTTCCTAAATGCCAATCCGCTGTATGAAATAACTTCATGGTTTCCTGCTCCTTTTAATTTACTGATTTTAGTGATACAAGTTGATAATTAATTGTAGTTTTTCCGTTTTCCCACTCTAACTTTTGTATCATTGCACTACCGATTCTTTCTTCATTTGATTTATATAAAGGTAATATTTCTTGAACTGTAAATAAGTGATAACCATCCAATTTCAATTGAAATATGTTTTCTTCTATATGTAATCTTACTTCTTTTTCATTTGAAATAATTTTTGTGTGCATCTCAAATTTCATGATAGATACAACCCCTTTTTCTAATCTCTCTCTACATATTAATAGTATATTGGCTATGCAAGATTGACAAGTAAATACACGGCAAAGTACACACTTTTCTATTGCTATATGTTTTTTTATTTTTATATACAATACGGTATGTGAAATTTTATTCATTTCACAAATAAAAATGTCTACTGCGACATCTTTATTTTTGGATGAAGTCTTTCATTACATAATATAAAACTGTAATGAAAACAATCGCTACAAAAAATGAAAATACTGCGACAATGTACCCATCCTTATTTAATAGAATGCAAAAAGAAAGAGATATGATAAAAATCGGAAATACAAGCCGTACTTTATCCTTCACTTCCTCTGTCGTATCTGTATGATGAAAATACTGAGTTATCCCTATTATTAAAGAAGACAAAATAATCACCGACAATAGTAAAGGTACTGGCATTCCGATTTCTCCTTTCTCTATTTCTAATGAAAAGCAATTTCCCTTTCATTTTAATCACTTCAAATACTCTTTTTAAAGTGATTATGTACAATTTACACATATATAATAGCGTGTTTATCATGGTAAATTCAAATAATTACAATTACAGTAATGTTGTAATATTCATTTTCAACCTCCAAAATCCTGCAAATATAACTCGTCAAAATATGCAGTGGACAAATTAACATGTACCGTCAACATTTGACAAAATTTATAAAGGACATTTCAGTACGTATCAAGAATTAAGAATAAGAAGATATATAAGGGAGGATGAATTATGACTGAACACGTTTTATTTTCTGTTAGTGAAAACGGCGTTGCATCAATTACTTTAAACCGCCCAAAAGCACTTAATTCTTTATCCTATGACATGTTACAACCAATTGGGCAAAAACTGAAAGAGTGGGAAAATGATGAGCGAATTGCGCTTATCGTATTAAAAGGAGCTGGCACAAAAGGTTTTTGTGCAGGCGGAGACATTAAAACTCTTTATGAAGCGCGTTCAAATGCAGTTGCATTGCAACATGCGGAACGTTTTTTTGAAGAAGAGTATGAAATTGATACATATATTTATCAATATAAAAAACCAATCATCGCTTGTTTAGATGGAATTGTAATGGGTGGTGGTGTCGGTCTTACAAATGGTGCGAAATATCGTATTGTAACTGAGCGTACGAAATGGGCAATGCCAGAGATGAATATCGGCTTCTTCCCAGACGTCGGTGCTGCTTATTTCTTAAATAAAGCTCCAGGGTTTGCTGGCCGATATGTTGCTTTAACAGCATCTATTTTAAAAGCTTCTGACGTATTATTTATAAACGCTGCTGATTACTTTATGACATCTGATGTATTACCAAATTTCCTTACTGAACTTGAAAGTGTAAATTGGCATAAAGAAGACGATGTACATACTAATTTAAAAGAAGTCATTCGTACATTTGCAACTACTTCAAAATTAGAAAGCGAGCTTGCTCCTTCATTAGAAGAAATTAATTCACATTTCGCTTTCGATACAATTGAAGAAATCATCCATTCATTGGAGAAAGATCAAAGTTCCTTTGCTTTAAAAACGAAAGAAACACTATTATCAAAATCTCCTATTTCACTAAAAGTAACATTAAAACAGTTTATTGATGGACAAGATAAGTCCGTTGAAGAATGTTTCGCTACTGACCTGGTACTTGCTAAGAATTTCATGAGACATGAAGATTTCTTTGAAGGAGTACGATCCGTTGTTGTTGATAAGGATCAAAATCCGAATTATAAATATAAGCAGTTAAGTGATGTTTCAGAAGAAGATGTAAATCGGTTCTTTAACTTACTTAACGCATAAAGTGAAACTAATAATAAGTGGGATTCATCGCCCACTTATTATTACCCCTTACCAATCGTCCGTTCATGCGGGATTAAGAGGCTATACAGTAGTGGAATTCCACTACTGTATAGCCTCTTTATCATTTAATATTTTTTAATAAAATTTAATTTTATTAAATCAAAATGTGTGCTACACTAATTTTAATCAAATATTCTAAAAATAAAAAAGGAGGAGCGACTATGATTGAAAATTTTTTTCTTTTCATCATTATGTCTATTTGTCTTATTATTTTACCCGGTCCTGATACTGCAATGGCTACAAAAAATACATTAGTTGCCGGTAAAGTCGGTGGGGTGAAAACAGTGTTCGGTACATGTGTTGCACTTTTGATTCATACTTTAGCAGCAGTAATCGGACTTTCCGCACTTATTGTAAAGTCAGCGCTTTTATTTTCTATTTTCAAGTACGTTGGAGCTCTATATTTAATTTATATTGGCATTAAAGCCCTTTTAGCAGTTAGAAACAAAGAAGGCATTGATACGAACGATATATCTTTGAATAATGAAAATGAGCATACTTCTTGCTTTCGCCAAGGATTTCTTACAAATTTATTAAACCCTAAAATTGCAGTCTTCTTTTTAACCTTTTTACCGCAATTTTTAAATCCAAATCATAATACGTTTATCCAACTTCTCGTAATGGGCCTTACTTATCTCTTTTTAACAGTTATTTGGTTCGCTTTTTATATATTTTTAATTGATAAAATTAGTGCTTTTATGAGGAAACCAAAGACGCAACGTTATATTCAAGGTTTAACTGGAATCGTCTTAATTGGTTTTGGCATTAAACTAGCTTTTGAAAAAAGTAATTAACAAGACGAAAAACACCACATCTTTAGAGTGGTGTTTTTTCATTTAATAACCGTCTGACTTTCTACTCTTTATTAAAACCAGCGCTCAGTTACAACTTTTTTACGTGTATAGAATTGAACGCCATCTGTACCATTTGTGCCTAAATCACCAAAGAATGAAGCTTTGTTTCCTGCAAATGCGAAGAATGCCATTGGTGCTGGAACGTTTACGTTTACACCAATCATACCAGCATCAATGTTATCGCGGAAAGTTTGTGCATGTTTACCATTTGACGTATAAATAACCGCACCATTTGCAAATTTAGATTGATTTGTTAGTTTAATACCTTCTTCTAAATCTTTAACTCTTACGATGCTTAATACTGGAGCAAAAATTTCATCTTGCCAAATTTTCATTTCTTGATTTACGCCATCAAAGATTGTCGCACCTACAAAGTAACCTTCTCCAACTTCTTCCTTAATTTTGCGGCCATCTACTAATAATGTTGCTCCATCTACTACACCGCTATTAATATAGCCTAATACACGCTCTTTATGAGATTCACGAATTAATGGTCCAACATAATTATCTTCGTGGAAACCATCACCAACTTTTAACTTCTTCGTCTCTGCTACTAGTACGTCGATGAATTCATCTGCAATTTCATCAACTACTGCTACTACTGAACATGCCATGCAGCGCTCTCCGCTACTTGCGAATGCAGATCCAATTACACCTTGCACCGTTTTCTCAAGATTGCAATCTGGCAGTACAATCGCATGGTTTTTCGCACCAGCCAACGCTTGTACACGTTTCCCGTGTTTCGTACCTGTTTCATATACGTAACGAGCAACCGGCTCAGATCCAACGAACGAAACAGCTTGAATATCTTTATTTTCTAAAATGCTATTTACAACATCTTTTCCGCCTTGTACTAAGTTTAATACCCCTTTTGGAAAACCAGCTTCATAGAATAACTCTACAAGTCGTTCTGCTAAAAGTGGTGTTCTTTCAGATGTTTTTAATACGAATGTATTACCACAAGCAATTGCAAGTGGGAACATCCATAATGGAATCATCATCGGGAAGTTAAATGGCGTAATTCCAGCAACAACTCCGATTGGGTAGCGCCAAATTGAACCATCAATGCCGCTAGCAATATTCGGAAGTGCTTGTCCCATCATTAAATTTGGTGCTGATGTTGCAAGTTCTACCGCTTCAATACCACGTTGTACTTCACCAGTTGCATCCGTTAATGTTTTACCATTTTCTAGCGTAATGATTTTTGCAAGCTCTTCTTTGTTTTCTTGTAAAAGCTGTAAATATTTATACAATTGTCTTGAACGATTTGGAACTGGTACTTTAGACCATGTTTCGTATGCTGCTTTTGCTGCTTCAACAGCTTTTTCAACATCTTCTTTCGGAGATAGCGGAACGTAAGCGATAATTTTTCCAGTCGCCGGATTCGGAACTGCTTCTACTTCTGTACCAGTAGATTCTACCCACTCACCATTAATATGATTTTTTACTCGTTTAATTTCAGTTGTAATCATTATATTCTCTCCTTTTTTATGATGTTTATTAATCTATTATTTTTGATTAGAAATTAATTGTTCACTAACTTTCTTATATAAAGCAGCCATATCGTTTTCACCATACCCAGCTTCACTTGCTTCTTCATATACGTTTAATAGCATTTCGCTTATTGGTAAGTGAAGTTCGCTTTCTTTTGCTAAATCTACTGCAAATCCCAAATCTTTCTTCAATAAATTCACAGTAAATCCTGGCTCGTAGTTTTCTGATGCAATAAAACTTTTATAATTGCGCTCATAAATTCTACTTTGGCCGTAACTTACATTTAAAATATCAAACATTTTATCCAAATCCATATTGTTCTTTTTCGCTAATGTTAAAGCTTCACTCACACCAGCTGTATAAAAACCTATTAATAGGTTATTAATTAATTTAACAGTTGTACCACTATCAATTTGCTCACTAACATGGAAAATATTCGCTCCTAGTACGCTCATGATAGATTCCGTTTTATCATATACCTCTTTTGATCCACCAACCATAAACGTTAATGTACGATTTTCGGCTCCAATTACCCCACCACTAACAGGTGCTGCTAAAAAGTCTACTTTCTTTTCCTTTGCAGCTTCCTCTAACTGTTTGTTTAACTGTGGAGATACAGTACTTGTATCAATTAAAACTACATTCGTGTGACTATTTTCAAATAATCCTTCTTGTCCAAAATATACTGCTTCAACAGCCCGAGGTGAAGGTAAACTTGTAAAAATTACATCGCATGTTTCTGCTAGTTTTGAGATTGATAAGCCAATAATTCCTCCTTCTTTTTCAAAGGAAGCTTCAGCATCTTTATTTAAATCCACACCATATACTGTGTAATTAGATTTAACTAAATTTTTAGACAATGGAAGACCCATGTTACCTAAACCGATAAAACCAATCTTTTTCATATCGCTTTCCTCCTATTTACACAATATACTTTCCGCGATTTATAATAGCTTTCGCAATTTCTCTCTTTTTTGTAAATACGTTCGTGTATAAAGGCACTAATAATTGACGAATTTCAGTTAAAATCACGTGTCTATCTTGTTCTTCTATGACAGCCGCTGAAAGTATAGAAATCGCCGCTTCTTCTACTTTGCGATAGCCTTCTTCACAAATAACGTCAGTTATCATTTGTTTCGTACGTTCTTTCTCTTCACCATTTTTACTAATTGCTTTACTCGTACGTAAAAATGCTGATTCCATGACGTACACGTCCGTTAACATATTTGATAATACACGTGAATATTCTTGCTCTTGATCAATTTTTAATCCTGGAGTTTTAGAGAGCGTTTTCAAAGATTGTTTCAACAATTTTTTCGCTAATAAAATGTAACGATGATTTCCTTCTACATTCGCTAAATCAATTTCTACTTCAGTATCTTCTATTTGCTCGATTTGCTTCATTAACATTTTGGCAACTGTTAATCTATTAATTTCGTTCGTTCCTTCAAAAATACGACTAATTCTTGCATCACGATATAATCGTTCTACCTCGTACTCTTGCATATAACCGTAACCGCCATGAATTTGTACAGCTTCATCTACGATATAAGCAAGTGTTTCAGAAGCGTTCACTTTATTCAGTGCACATTCAATTGCAAATTGAGACATTTTCTTCATAAGATCCTCATCACTCTCATGAATTGCTTCATCAATTACACCTGCTGTACGATACGCTGCACTTTCTGCTCCATATGTAGCAATAATCATATTTGCAATTTTCTCTTGAATCATCGTAAAATCTACTAATTCTGTTTGGAACTGTTTTCGTTCTTTTCCATATTGAACTGACAATCCAATTGCTTGTTTTGCCGTTCCAATATTTCCAAAAGCAAGCTTTAGTCTAGCGAAGTTAAGAATATTAAGAGCTACGTGATGCCCCTTCCCAACTTCCCCTAAAACATTTTCAGCAGGTATTACTACATCTTCTAAAATAAGTGTTGCCGTTGAAGAACCTTTAATCCCCATTTTCTTTTCTTCTAGTCCAATGGATACACCTTCACATGTTCTTTCGACAATAAAAGCTGTCATTCCTTTATTTGTCTTCGCAAAAACAACGTATACATCTGCCATATGAGCATTTGTAATCCACTGCTTCTCACCATTTAACTTCCAAGCAGTACCATCTTCATTCAATACTGCGCTCGTTTTTGCACTTAATGCATCAGAACCGGCATTTGGCTCTGTTAAAGCATAAGCACCAATCCATTCTCCTGATGCAATTTTCGGCAAATACTTTTCTTTTTGTTCTTTCGTTCCATAATATATGTAAGGCAATGTACCTACACCAGCATGTATATTAAATGAAACACTAAATGCACCAGCGTATCCCATTTTTTCTGCTACAAGTCCTGAAACTGCCTTTCCTAATTCGAATCCGCCATATTCTTCTGGGACCTCGATACTTAATAATCCAAGTTCTCCAGCTTTCTCAAATAATTGACGAGAAACTTTATAGTTATGTTGTTCAATATTCTCCATTTGTGGAACAATTTCTTGTTTAACAAATTGTTCTGTCGTTTTTGCAATTAAATCTTCATCTCCTGAAAAATCTTCTGGCGTAAAGAAAGCATGATTCATATCTTTATTAAGTGAAAAAAATTCATCCCACGGTAACTTCGTTTTCTCCATCTGAATCCCCCTATCATTTCGGCCTTACTTGCTACTACATATGCTCGTCTACGATGAGTGGAATATCTTATTTTTGAAAACAGAAGGCGATGAATTTTCACATCAAGCAGTTCGTTTTGCCAAAGATGTATTCTCATCGCCTTAGTTGTTTTATCTATTGATCCTCTGATAATACTGTTTTTGCAATTCCAGTATCTAGTTCTTCAAAGTCATGATATGAAATTGTTTCATATAACTCACTTCTCGTTTGCATATTTGAAAGTGCATCTTTTTGAGAACCGGTTTCCTTAATTAAAGTAAACACATTTTCATACGCTTTCGCTGCAACACGAAGTGAAGTTACAGGATAAATAACCATTTGGAAGCCCATATTCGCAAATTCCTCTGCACTATAATACGGCGTTTTCCCGAACTCAGTCATATTCGCAAGTAAAGGTGCATTTACTTTACTAGTAAATAGACGGAACTCCTCTTCCGATTGAAGCGCTTCAGGGAATATCGCATCTGCACCTGCTTTTACATAGGCGTTCGCTCTTTCAATCGCTTCATCCAAGCCTTCTACGCCGCGAGCATCTGTGCGCGCTACAATATATAAGCTTGGTGCAACTTCTTTAATCGCTTTAATCTTTTGAACTAATTCTTCTGTCGTAACAAGTTTCTTACCATTTAAATGTCCACATTTTTTTGGTAATTGTTGATCTTCAATTTGAACAGCTGCTACTTTTGCTTCCAACATTTCTACCGCTGTTCTCGCTACGTTTAGGACACCACCAAATCCAGTATCAATGTCAACAAGAACTGGTAAATCTGTAGCTCTTACCAAATCTCTTGCTCTCTCTGCTACTTCAGTAGACGTCACGATTCCTAAATCTGGTAGCCCTTTACTTGCAGTATAAGCAGCTCCCGATAAATAAAGAGCTGAAAAACCTGTATTTTTCGCAACAAGAGCTGCCATTGCATCATGAGCACCTGGAATTTGTAAAATTTCATTTGCTTCTACTAAAGCTCGGAAGCGATTCGCAAGCTCTTCTTGTGTTGACTGTTTATCCACAACCCAAGCCATTTTAGATTCCCCCTATTATTAAATTAAGAATAAATCTACAAATTCGTTTACATTCATATTTTCTAGTTTTTCTTCATTTAAACAAACTTCATGAATTTGTTCTTGTTGCTTATTAGAATAATGACCTGCCATATTCGCAGTGAATTTTTGAACAACTTTTGGAATCGCTTCGTCTCTACGGAAACGGTGACCAAGTGGATATTCGCATTCTACGCTCTCTGTTACAGTGCCATCCTTGAAATGAACTTGAACAGCATTGGCGATTGAGCGCTTGTTCGGGTCAAGGTAATCTAAACTGTACTGTTTGTTTTCAACAACAACCATCTTATTACGTAATTCATCTACACGTGGATCATTTGCTACTGCATCCTCGTAATCGTCCGCAACGATATCTCCTTTTAATAAACCAATTGCCGTAATGTATTGTAAGCAATGATCACGATCAGCTGGGTTATTTAATGGACCTTCTTTATCAATAATACGAATTGCTGATTCATGAGTTGTAATTGTAATACGGTCAATTTCATCTAATCTTTCTTTAATTTCTGGATGTAATTTCACAGCACATTCTGCAGCTGTTTGTGCATGGAATTCTGCTGGATATGAAACTTTAAATAATACATTTTCCATTACATAAGACTCTAATGGTCTAGCTAATTTTAATTCTTGTTTATTGAATAACACATCTTGGAATCCCCATCCTGGTGCAGATAATGCTGTAGGGTAACCCATTTCACCTTTTAGAGCAGTCATTGCAAGATGAACACCGCGGCTCGTTGCGTCACCTGCTGCCCATGATTTACGTGATCCAGTATTTGGAGCATGACGATATGTACGAAGACTAGAATTATCAATCCACGCATGTGATAATGCATTAAAGATTTCTTCACGTGTTCCACCAAGCATTTTCGCAACTACAGCAGTTGTTGCTACTTTTACATATAATACGTGGTCAAGACCAACACGGTTTAAGCTGTTTTCTAAAGCGAGTACACCTTGAATTTCATGAGCTTTAATCATCATTTCTAATACTTCACGTACTTTTAACGGTTCTTTTCCTTCTGAAATACGAACTCGGCTCATATAATCTGCAACTGCTAAAATTCCGCCTAAGTTATCAGATGGATGTCCCCATTCTGCTGCAAGCCAAGTATCGTTATAGTCTAACCAACGGATCATACATCCAATATTGAATGCACCTTTCACTGGATCTAGTACGTAAGATGTTCCTGGCACACGTGTACCGTTTGGCACGATTGTTCCTGGTACAACTGGTCCTAATAATTTCGTACACTCTGGGTATTGAAGTGCTAAAATTCCGCATCCAAGTGTATCTAATAATACATAGCGAGCAGTACTAAATGCTTCTGCACTAGTAACCTCTTTATTTAATACATAATCCGTAATTTCTTCTAATAATGCATCTTTTTGTTTAATTTCATTTGTTTTAATCATGCTAATCTTCCCTTTCTGTCGAAAATTCGTTATTATTAATGATGGGTGTCGGTCAAACACCCATCTGGCGGGCGGCGCTAACAACTCCCCAGTTGTTCTTATTTACTAAGCACATGTCGCTCGCCAATATAATTTACACGCGGACGGAACAATCGATTATTTGCATGTTGCTCAATCACGTGCGCACATAGTCCTACTGTTCTAGAGCTAAAGAAGATTGGTGTGTAAAGTTGGATTGGAATACCAAGCATCCAATATACTGGAGCTGCATAATAATCAAGGTTTGGATAAATTCCTTTTTCCTTCTCCATAATCTTTTCTCCAGCTTCACACATTTCATATAGTGTATAATCACCTTTGACATCACATAACTGCTTTAAAGCTTCCTTCATCATTAAAGCTCTTGGATCCATTTTCTTCATATAAACACGGTGTCCAAAGCCCATAATTTTTTCTTTGTTATATAATTTCTTCTGTAACAACTCTTCAAACTTCTCAACATTACCAGCTTCTAAAAGCATGTACATAACCGCTTCATTTGCACCGCCATGTAAGCTTCCTTTTAGTGATGCAACCGCACCTGTTAAAGCACCATATAAGTCGGATTGCGTTGATGCAATAACGCGCGCTGTAAATGTAGAATTTGGCATTTCATGTTCACTATATAAAACAAGGGAACGATCAAAGATCTTCTCCTCAAGTTCCGTTGGTTTTTTACCTGTTAACATATAGAAGAAATTCGCGCTATATGATAATTCCTTAAGAGGTTCGATTGGGTCTTCATTATTTAAAATATGATAGCTATTCGCTACAATGTTTGGTACTTTACTTAACAGCTTGTACCCACGGCTTTTGTTTACTTCTAATGAACGGTTTTCGATATCATTATCATAACCAGCTAATGCGGACACACCTGTACGCAATCCATCCATAGGGTGCGTTTCTTTCGGTAATGCCTTTAATACGTTGAATACACCTTCTGGTACCGCATATTCTTCTTTTAATTTGTTTTCAAGTGTTGCTTTTTCATCTTCATTCGGTAGATGTTCTTCCAATAAAAGGTGCACAATGTCTAAATACTCTTTTGTTTTTGAGAGTTCGATTAAATCATACCCTTGAATTACAATTTCACCTTTCACTGTGTCAAGAAACGAGATCTTCGTCTCCGCTGCCACTATACCATCTAATCCCGGGGAAAATTTTTCTTCAGCTTTCATCATTATTTCCTCCAATCCTAATAGATCTTCGTGCACATAACTTGTAAGCCTTTACAATACTGTGAAACTACATTTCTATTTCAATGTATCAGAGTTTTTAGAAGATTTCAATTTATTTTATAATGATAAGTTTCCTATACTTTTATCGATGTAACAATACAATTTTTCAAAAATAATTTTCATATTTTATAAAGAAAGGACAGACTTCTCTCTATCTATCTTTAAAACAAAATATAAAGTTGATTCATATAATCCTATTAAATATATCTATTTTATAATTCCTTTTACTAAATAAAAAAAACGAACTGTAAACATATACAGCTCGTTTTTTGCATTATACTTATTTCACTATTCTCTAAATATAATTTTCATATACAATTTATTTATTTTTAATAAAGTTATTATTTTACGTAATTAAATTGAATTTCTTCTGTTCCCTCATGATAACCTACAACTAAATCATAGTTTTGAAAGTACCAAAGATCATCAACATCCACAAAAAATAGAATGTCTTCTTTCTCAACTGACACGATTCCCCCATCTGGTTTCTCCGCAACAATCCCTAAAGAATAGCCAGGCTGAATCGAGCTATCTCCTCCGTATCTTACATTAAACCGTATAGATTCACCATGCTTTATACGTAACTCTTCTTTAAACCATTGTAGAGCTTTATGATCAATTGAAATTTTCATCTTTGTTCCTCCAGTTTACGCAAATTCTTTTTTACTTAATCGTTGTTTTACAAGAACGACAAAAATAATTAAAGCAATTAATCCTGAAATTGCACTACCCGCAAATAAAATACGGTAACCAAACATTTGCGAAACAAATCCAAGTAAAATTGCCCCCAATCCAATTCCTAAATCAAATGCAGTAAAAAATGAAGCGTTAGCAACCCCTCTTTTACTCGGATCAACTATTGTAAGCATCGCCGCCTGCAAAGCTGGTTGTGCTGAGCCAAATCCAATACCGTATAATATCGCTGCAATCATTACACCCGTCAAACCATTTGAAAGAGTTAATATAACGATAGCTAAAATAGTAATGCATAATGCTGGGAGTATGATGAATACTTCTCCAAATTTATCTAATAATTTCCCTGAAATTGGTCTTATAATTGTTAATGCAACTGCATATACAAGAAAGAATGTCCCAGGATTCACATCAATTGATGATGCAAATAGCGGTAAAAACGTCGTAATCCCTCCATAGGCAAATGATAAAAAGAAAACGACAATCGTAATGGATAAAACGGATTTTTCAAACAATTGTATTTTCCCTTTTTCTTTTTGTGGTGTAAATGGCATTTTCGTCATTAACGATAATACGACTGCCATAAAGGATAAAAGAGTTGCTAACAAGAAAAGGCCTTGAAATGAATAATTTTGTACAACCGATAATCCAATCATCGGGCCGATTGCCATTGCAATTGTCATAGCCATCCCATACCAACCCATACCTTCACCACGGCGTGAATCTGGAATCATATCAGTTATTGCTGTTCCAACAGCTGTTGTAGAAACAGCCCATGTTACTCCGTGAATAACTCGTAAAACAGCTAAAAGGACAATAGTCGACGCTAAATTATAAGAATACATCGTTAACCCAAAAAAGATGAGTCCGAAAATAATAAAAGATCTTCTACCATATCGATCTAACATCCCTCCAATAACCGGTCGTATTACAACTGCAGCTATTGTAAACATTCCCATCATAAGTCCAACTTGTGATTCATTGCCACCTATCTCTTTAATAAAGAGCGGGAGCGTTGGAACAAGTAAATAAAATCCTGTAAATAAAAATAACATTGCGAAAGTCATTTGAATAAATGATTTCGTCCATAATCGTTCCATTAGAATTCCTCCATAAACACGTAAGTTATTGCAATTAATACCTCCATTTTACAGCTTCTTTGTTCCTTTTCCTTCCGTAAATAGACGTATCTTTTTATAATAAATGGTCCATCATCATTTTAAATTGGTCTTACAACTTTATACGTATGTTTTAGCCTAAAGTCCTATCTATATGTACCTTTATATGTGTGAAAAGAATATACTACTTTATTATCAGAAATTAGGAGTGATTACTTTATGTGGGTATCTTCAAGAGTAACTGCCGTAGTCCCTTCGACTCCTGGGATACACGTTCCTGCAATTCATACTGCTAGTTCCGATGTAGGAATTGAGCTTCCCGCAACTTGGCAACAATATCAAATTCCCGGTCAAGTTACTCCCTCATTTTGGCATCATGGCACACATCCAAGTAGTACCACCTTTCATAGCCACAGTTATCCTCCACTACCTCAGTCTCAAGTTCTTTATCATTTCCCTTCAATTTATTTCCAAAACTTCTATGGTACATTTAATATTTAATATACATCGTCTCATAGCTACTGCATTTAAACGAAAAAAGCACTTAAGATTGTAATTTTTACAAACCTTAAGTGCTTTTTAATATTTTCATGAAATTTTCTTATTGTCCATTATTGGCAGGGGCTTCTCCTGCATTACCACCTGTATCTGGTTGTGTTGTCGCTGGTGGAGTTGCATTCCCTTGACCTCCTCCGTTATTTGCTGGAGGTGTCGTATTTCCTTGGCCCCCTCCATTATTTGCTGGAGGTGTCGTATTTCCTTGGCCCCCTCCGTTATTTGCTGGAGGTGTCGTATTTCCTTGACCTCCTCCATTATTTGCTGGAGGTGTCGTATTTCCTTGGCCTCCTCCATTATTTGCTGGAGGTGTCGTTCCTTGGCCATTACCATTATTTTGTTCATTTTGTTTCTTTTGTTCTTCTTGTTGCTTTTGCTCTTCTTGTTTCTTTTGTTCTTCTTGCTTCTTAAGTTCTTCTTGCTTCTTAAGTTCTTCTTGTTGCTTTTGTTCTTCTTGTTTTTTCAGTTCTTCTTGTTTCTTTAATTCTTCTTGCTTTTTCTCTTCTTCAGTTTTTTGCTGCTGATCTTGTTTTGGTTGTTCTGTCGTGTCTGGTACGCTCGTATTTGGAGAAGAATCACGTTTTTCACCTTTTATACGTAGCTCACTGCCTTCTTGAATTACACTACTTGGCATTTTAAAGCGTGATTTATCCGTAGCCATTTCACTCATCATTTCTTTAAAGATTAATTGTGCAATTTTCGTATTTTTACTACTAATATACTCGTCGTTACCATCTTTCATATATCCAGTCCATACTGCCATCGTATACTGCGGCGTATAACCTGCAAACCAACTATCACGAGTTGCACTTTCTGGAATTTTATATTGAGCTAATTGTTTTGAAGCATAGTTTGTTGTACCTGTTTTACCAGCTATATCTAAAGAACTAATATTTGCCGCTGTACCAGTACCTGATGTTACTACTGAGCGAAGCATATCAGTAATCATATATGCTGTAGAGTCAGCTATAACTTGTTTTGGTTTTTGCTCAAAACTTTGTGATTTTCCGTCTGGATAAACTACTTTCTTAACAAAATGCGGTTTTGCATACTTTCCACCATTACCAAATGTCGCATAAGCACCCGCTATTTCAGTTGGTGATACTTCGTTTGTACCAATCGCAGTAGATTCTTTCGGTGTTGAATTAAATGTAATACCTAATTTCTCAGAGAACTCCTTCGATTTATTAAGTCCTACTTCTTTTGCAGTTTTAACTGCCGGAACATTACGTGACATTTTTAATGCTTCACGCATAGTAATTGATCCTAAATGACTTCTGTCGGCATTTCGAACTTCTTGTCCAGTTGAATATTTAAATGGAGAGTCATCAATTTGATGATACGTAGCCCATTTTAAATATTCAATTGCAGGACCGTAATCAAAGATTGGCTTCATAGTTGAACCAGCTGCACGATCTAATTCAATTGCCATATTATGTCCTTTAAATACAGCTTTATTTTCACCACGTCCACTACCTATGGCACGAACTTCACCAGTTTTCGTATCCATAAATGTGAAAGCACCTTGGAATTTATCATTTGGATAATTAATAATATTTTCATTTAAAATCTTATCAGCATATTCCTGTGCTTTCGGGTCTAATGTTGTATAAATTTCTAAACCATCTGATCCAATATTAACATCTGGTATTTCTTTCTCTACTTCTTTTACTACTGCATCCATAAATGCAGTATGCGGCATTGCTTGAAGTTCCGTTGCTGTCTTAAGTCCCTTTGTCACTTCAACTTTCGAAGCTTCTTCCATTTCTGCCTTTGTAATATAACCATGACGATTCATTAATTTTAGTACAACATCTCTTCTTTCTGTTGCTCTTTGAATATTTTCTGTTTTCGTCGGATCATAGTTATTCGGTGCTTTTGGTAAACCTGCAAGCATTGCAACTTCTGGTAATGTTAAATCTTTCAATTCTTTACCATAGTAGTTTTGTGCTGCTGTTGCGATTCCATATGAACGGTTTCCTAGGTTTATTTTATTTAAATACATTTCTAAAATTTCATGTTTTGAATACTGTTGTTCTAGCTTATACGCTAAATATATTTCCTGAACCTTACGTTTTGATGTTTTTTCCATCGATAAGAAGTAGTTTTTAATAACCTGCTGTGTTATCGTACTTCCACCTTGTGAACCATAATCTCCTTTAAGACTTACCAAAACAGCACGGGCAGTACCTTTAAAGTCTACTCCGCTATGTTCGTAAAAACGTGCATCTTCTGTTGCTAAAAATGCATTTTCTACTAATTTAGGAATTTGATCATACGTAACATTCGTCCGTTTTTCTTTCCCGTATTCATATACCAAATCGCCATTTTTATCATAAATTTTTGAGGATAACGGATTAACAAGTTTTGCTTTCTCAAGTTTTGGTGCATCCTTAATCATTACGAAAAAGGTAGCAACCCCCGCCACTAAACCAACAATACCAAGTAATAAACAAGTAATTAAAAACTTGCGAAAGAATGATGTTTTACCTTTTGGTTTTTGTGTTTTAGAAGCTGGCTGTTTTTTCTTTTTAACTTGTCGTCGCTCCTCTCGAGAACGATAATTTTCTGACATGTTACTTTCTCCTGCCTTTCAATTCTCCCGTTGATTTACTTCAAAATATTGAGGTCACTTTCTAAAATGAATTTAATTAAAAAAGTATATTGACCTGGAGCATTCAATATTTTCCTAATTCACAGATTATAAATTTTAGAATACTTCTTATACAAACTATTTTCACTTCCATATTTCCTAATAATGCTGCCCCTTAAAGCATAGAATGTAAAAAGTGAATTTTTAATACCTCGTATAAATAATATACCTTTTTTTCAAATGGTCAATATTTTCTTATTTATAAATCAAAGGTGAAATAAAAATAGCACAACGATATGTACTTCGTGTGAACTTCCTTATGATTACGTATAACGAACATTTAATATATTGCATATAAGTATAATACCTCTTTAATTATAAGGATTTCAATACCACAACCTCAATATCTACTAGAAATCATCAAAACTGAAAAATAAGGAGTTGCGTAATAATGAAACTATCTCCCGTTACCTCAAAAAATATAGTCGCTGTTGGCTATAATCCTTTTTCAATGATTTTACGCATTCAATTAAAGCATGGAATGTATGATTTCTTTAACGTACCTCAAAACATTTACACTGGTTTATTAAACGCACACTCTAAAAGTTATTATCACAATACTTATATTAAAAATTCTTACCGCTACACAAAAATTTAAACTTAACCACTATATAAAAAAGAAAGGAGGATAATATTATTATCCTCCTTTCTTTTTTATATAGTTTCACGATCCAATTACCTTCTATTCCTCTTATTAATTTCATCATATGCTTGAATTTGTTTTTTTAATCGCCGATCTGCTTTTTTATCATGCACAACTAATATCGCATGTATAACCCCTGGAACCCAAAATATTAATGTTAATATGAAATTAATTATTGCTTGAAATGGTTTTCCACAAAATAATACGGCTACAGGTGGAAGAATAATTGCCAATACATACATCATCTCTTGAAAACTCCTTGTTTTGTATTTTTTATCTCTCTTCATACACTAATTACTTTTCTACTGTTATATATTCTATTCCAATGCAAAAAAACCTACCACTTCAACTTTTCTACATATGTAAAATTGCAATTTTACATACCCCCCTTTAAATAAACAATTTCATATTTTTATTTTTTCTAATCTTTTTTCTTTCTCTATTATTGTTAATCCAATTGCAGAAATAATAGTTCCTATTGCTTGTATCCAAATACCAATAAGTGCTATTATTCTCTCATTTTTATTATCAACCATACTGTCCTCATCTTCTATTCCATTCCTCAATACATTAACAATACCTTGATATGCTTGAAGTCCAGCGCCTAAACTTTGCAAAGAATTGCCTAGTATTATAATTCTCTGTATCGCTTTCATCTGAATTAAAGCCGCTTCTACTCCTAAAAAAGCTCCAATCGATTGCAAACTATTCCCTACAATTATGAGATAATCATTCTCTTTTAATTGTTCATTTATGTTAAAATATGTTCCTATTACATTTGATATATTCCCTAATGCCAATAACTCAATGCCCATTTTATCGAGCATTTCACTCTTATTCTCCAAACACTGATTTTGATTTTCTCTTTCAACTTCATCTTCGTTATCATTACTCGCTATAATTTGTAATATATACCCGAGGGCTTGTAATGAGCTTCCTACAATTACAAGATCTGATTCAACCTCCTCTTCTCCAATAAATCCTCTTGTAGTCCCAATAGCCGCTGTAAGATTTCCTCCTACTTGAAACCACGCTCCTGTCACTTTTAAACCGCTTAGGTTCATTCTTATCACCTATTTTAAAATTTTCTAGTACTTTCGAAATACACAAATGGCATCCTCTATCTCATATTTATTTTCTATATGTAATTTTGTGCATTCTATAATGTGTTACTAATAAAAAAAGCACCTTTAAGGTACTTTTTGTGAGCAAAGCATATATCGCTAATAATATAAACACATAAAAGATACTGATTTTTATACACACGCTGGACAAATCAATGAATCTCCATTTTTATCTATTGTTATATTCAATATATATTGAATTGCATGATGTGACCACATTTCAGGTGTAGGCGATTCATTTACATACTGCGGTGCACATGAATATAGCATTGGCGTACTAATACTTCCACCCGGATCTAAAGCAACAACAGCCATACCATGAGGCAATTCCAGTGCCATTGATTTCGTGATACCTTCAATTGCAAACTTCGAGGCACAGTATGGGGCAAGCTCAGCTTCACCTTCTCTTCCCCAACTAGAACTCATATTAATAATAATTCCTTCTTTCCTGACTACCATAGACGGAACAAACGCCCTTATTACATTTACTACACCATTTACATTTACATTCATTATATTTTCGAATTCTTGAGCTGGAACTTTCCACAATTGCGCATTTTTATTTACAATTGATGCGTTATTTATTAATAAATCGGGTGCTTTATTACTATTAAGTATATAGTTTGCCCAACTACTTACTTGCTGAGAATCTGAAACATCAATGATTTGAAAATCATGTGTCTTACCGTAATATTTTTTCAATTCTTCAATTTTATCTTTTGAACGTCCACAGCCAAATATACTCCATCCCAATTCATGAAATCAATCAACCATTGCACGACCTAAACCTTGCGTCACTCCTGTTATAATTACAATTTTCCCAATGTCCTTGCGCTTCAAATATCTCTCCTCCTTTACAACATTTTACACTTTTCCATTTCATTCAACTATTTACTAAAGTATCAACTCATTTCATACTTTAGTAGGAGTTTACGTATACAAAAAAGAGTAACCATAACAGTTACTCTTGCCTATATATCAAAAAAATCATTATTTATTTCGTTATTGCTTTTAAATTTCAACTTCTCTTTCCCGCACTTCTCACACCTATACACATAAGCTACACCTAACTTACCACTTTTGAAATCTTCATTATCTTGTATCTTAATAAAACTATATTTATGTTTACAGTGAGATTCGTCTAAAAAATTTTCAAACCATTTTTTCAACATAGAACAGTTCACCTCTATGAAAAAATCTTCATCTTGTCTTATTACATACTTTTTATTAAATTCTCAATCTCATGTTGCAACTTTTTAAATTGTTCAAAATGCATGGTGATAGATTGACTGTTTCCATACTCAACACCATGCTTCACCAATAGAACACCAGTGTCATGAAAAATTGCTTCAAGTTCTTTTCTGATGGACACTTTCGTTATATGAGCTGTTTTAATAGATGATAAAATTGCAATTTCATTAAACTTTAATTTTATTTCATTTGGACAAAATGCTTCTTCAACCAATATAACTTCATTGCTATAAATAAGTGCAACAAGATTACTTGATTTTGCATCTGTTAAATCTACTTTTTTTATAACATTATTCATTACATTTTGCCTCCTTTGTTTTCGCATATACTAATTATACAATTGTTTTTTATTACTAAACCTTACATTCAGTTTAACACACTTTTATTAAGAGCTACACTTCAAAGGTTTTACTATTCCACAATTTTTGTTACATGAACCAATTGGACTATACGGCCATATACTAGTGTTAACAAATGATTGTAAAGTGGGTGAAAACTATGCCCTCAGTTGTAGGGAATTTAGTTGTACAAAATAGTAACGGTTCATTTAACTTAGGGGATTTTTACAACGTTTCTCCGAAAGAAAATACGAAGGCTTATAATGGATCTGGTGCTTCAAACGTTGGTTTTGTTGTTAATACTTTTAACGGTGTGAGTGCGACAAATACTTTTGATTCTGACCTTGCAGATCAAAATCAAGTTGGTACAGCCTAACCCTATTTTTTCATCGTTCTGTTTAAAAATTTAAAATTTGTCTATACTATAATCAGGCTGTTACACAGCTATTGTTGATTTTTGGAGTACCCTATCTTTTTCTCCCTTTCCCTGGGGCTCAGCAGCTAGTATGAAGCTAGCTGCTTTTTTGTTTCATTTTTTCTATTCCACATCTAACATAACGTAAAATAAGCTAAAAGTTAAATTTCAGCTTACTTTACGTTATTTCAATAATATCCGTAGTATTAAATACGTAAGTTTTATAAAATGCGTCAGTACACATTATACTGTGCTTTAGCGGATTTATATGCACCACTGTCATGTAGCTGGTAAGTATGTAGCCATTTTCAAAATATGTCACCAATATTTCTTTCTCAGTCAACAATGACATTAATAATTTATCAGAAATCCTCTCTTTTTCTTCTTTTGTTAAGAGCGGTTTTTGTACTTTAAATTTCTCTCCAATAACTTTTCGCATACTTAACAACTGTTCCGACATTACTGTAAATGGAACCCATTCTTTTTCTTCTTTTTGCACCTTTACATCATTCATTTCTTTATCTCCTTGATCATCCATTCAATCTCACACATATTGTTCCTTAATTATTCTTTAATAATTTGCTAGGCTCATATTTATCACGTATAAACAGACAGTATAGCTCCCACCTTAAAATTCAGCACATGCACGAAAATCAACTGCCCGTAAACGCCCAATTGGTTAAAGCTAATAATCAGTAAACGATGCCCCCACTGATTACAGTTTCACTTTATTTCTAATTCTTATACTATCTACACTCAAAAGAACATCCGTTCTAATTATACACGAACCTACGTTCTTTTGAGAAGAGATTTAATTATCTTTTTTAACAAAATGTAATTAAAATCATTTCGTTATACATTTTTTCTTCATCAAATACACTTTTCACTTCCTATTTAATAGGATGTTCACATTTCAACTAAAAAAGCGACTTCATACAAAGTAAAGTCGCTTTTTTCTAATAACATATATTTCTATATTTATTTTTCTATCCTGACAAGTGTTCTTTCTGGAATACAAATTTCATCTATATGAAAATGATTTATTTTTAATTTTAATTCTCCCACTCGTTCCTTATCTTCATCACCAACCCAACAACTGAATAATTCAAAATAGTCCCCATCATTTAAATACCCTTCCATAATCGCGCATAAAGCTAATAGCTTTTTTTTAGCTTCTTTCTTCTCCCTTTCAGTTTGCCACTCATCTAGTTCAATGCCCCACATTGTTGAAATTTCATACGTGTAACTTGTTTGAAATTGAAACTCTTGTACAATTTCAAGCATACTTTCATCTGAAAAACATGGTCCAAAAACAATTACATCATTAGAATGTGGATCTGTTAATGGAATTTCTACATTGCACCCTATATAACTTGCTAAACTCATTTTTACTCCTCCAATATTCGTATAAAAAATACTTCATATGAACATTTATCTACTCAAATATAAAATTCCTTCCTACACTAAAAAGTTTTAATTTTTTTGAGTTTATTAACCATCTATAACTAAAAGCATAGATTATAAAGAACGAACTCATAACATTTAAGGGATTTATAATGGGCCTCAATTCGTTCCTTATGAATTTCTGTGAAAAGAGAGCAATTTAAACACTCTCTTTTCGTACATACTGCATAAAACTATTTATTAATAATTAACTCTAATTATTAAATATATTTCGGTTGTACTATTATATGTAATTCCCTCTCTGTTACTGCTTTTTTTGGATTCCGAAAATACTCTAATTCGTATTTTAATACTTCATAATCAACCATCCCGATCTTAATCCCTTTCGTTTCTTTTAAAATAGCTAATAAGTTATTTATATCTTCATCATACGATTCAAAAATTTTCCCTCCGTCTTCTCTTTGAAAAATTATTTTCACATTTTCTCCCCCTACATAATTTATTCATCTATCCAATAATTCATTTAAAAGTATTCATTCTTCCCCTTAAAATTTCATACTAAAAAGAACATCCATCATAATAGAATGCTCTGCTTTTCACTTCATTTAGCGTCAATATATTTCAATATAATTGTATGTTTCATTCTGCAAATTATGTTTATCCACTTCAATAAAGTAAAACTTAAATCCCTTCAAGCTTTGTTCATTCCTGACTAATAATTAGCCCACGCAAATCGTACTGCCTACAAATAATGGGCTAAAATTAATTAATTTGTTTTATATTTAATAAAATGAAACAAAACATTATAATATCAATATTCTATGAAGTAATAATTATTTCACTTTAAAATAATTACATAAATTCCCATTGTAATTCTTAATATTTAAATGTAATATTGTATTGTCTTACTATCTATTTATAACTCACACACTAACTAGAAAAGGGAACCTATATAGGTTCCCTTTTCTAATTACAGTCATTATTTCTTTTCTAGAAATTCAAATGTATTTTTAAAGTCTTTATCATTCACCTTAATATCAGCATCTTTCAATAATTCATTGACTACTTGCTGTTTCCATTTTCCTGTCGTATCTTGTAGTCTTTGCTGTTCTAAATCTTTACGGATTTGATCTTTTACTTCATCATATGGCTTCAATTCTTTTTTATCCGTCACTTTAATAATATGGTAACCATAAGTTGTTTTTACTGGCTCACTTACTTGTCCTGCATCTAATTTATATGCAGCTTCCTCGAATTCTTTCACCGTTTGCCCTGGAGCAAAACCAGTTATTTCTCCACCTTGTTCCTTTGAACCAGTATCCTCTGAGTATTGCTTCGCTAAAGCCGCAAAATCTTCACCATTATTTACTTTCTCTTTCACTTCTTTAGCAGTTTTTTCATCTTTCACTAAAATGTGACTTACCTTCATTTCTGGTTTATAGTTATTTTTTATATCTTTTTCTGTGACAGTCGCTTTAATCGCTTTCTCAAATGCAATTTCTGGTTTCATTTTTTCTTTTAATTCATCTTCATTTTTCAACCCAACTTGCTCTAAAGTCGATTTGAAGTTGTCACCCATTTTATCTTTTGCTGCTTCTACTTGTTTTTTTGCTTCCTCATCTGAAACTTTATATTTATCTAGCAACGCCTTACTTAACACCATTTGGTATAAAGTACTTTCCCCATATTTTTGTCTTAATTCTTTACTTAACTCTTTCTCTGTAACATTTCCTACTTTCGATGTTACTACGTTGTCTGAGGAACCACATGCAGATAATGCCAGTACTACGCATGAAATAATTGTTCCTAAAAATAGCTTTTTCTTTTTCAATTCAAAATACCTCACTTTTATTATTATACAAGAACAAATATACAATGTACTTGTGTAAATAATGTGTTTTCTAGATGTAATTCATTTCATTTGAAAAACTATGTATCATGTTCTTTTTATTCAAATATTAAATGTTATCTTACTATGTATCACTAAAATGACCCTTTACGTATGTAAGCGTCAAATATTCCCCACCTACTATTTGTTAATAATCCATGAGATAATCTCCTTACATACTATATGTGGAGGTTTTTTTATGGAAAGACACCGATTAAAGAAAGAATGGGAATCTTCTTATCACGACAAACGATGGGAAATTGGTTATTATATGGGGCTAATCGATGGTTAATGACTTTGTATGAAAGTATGCATGAACACCTACTTACTCGAACCATTCTTCATGCGGGCGAAACAACCTTCCAAGTTTTACGCGAACCTGGGCGGGCCCGCAACAACGAAGTCCTATCTGTGGCTATATCGTACAGGACGAGAGGATATCACTATTGTCCTCTTTGACTATCACCCTATAAGAGAAGAGCAGGCGAACATCCGAAACGTTTTTTAAGTGGTTTTAAAGGATATTTTCAGGTAGATGGATATAGTGGGTATCATCAAGTACCGGATGTCATCCTTTTTGGATGTTGGGCGATGCGAGATGAAAGTTTGATGAAGCCTTAAAAGCTTTACCTGAATCACAGAAGGGGCAAAAAGTGAAGGCGAGCGAAGGCTTACACTTCTGTAATCAACTCTATTCGATTGAAAGGAAGTTCAAGCACGTAATACTTTATGATAGTACAACCGTCATGGAGTATGTACTTTTTAACAGCCTATTCTTTTTTATCAATCTTCTGCTTTAAATATTCAGCAATTTCTGTTTGCCCAAATTCTCTAGCGTATTCATAAGCATCCATATTCTTAATATTTTCTCCAGTGTATCTAATTGAAATATCTATTCCTTTTTCAATTAAACACTCAACTACTTCTTTATGACCATCATATGTAAAATTTATGGCAATACTCACACAGATCTTGCATAAAATAAACCTTGATACTGTTTGAGTGTAACATAATTTGATTTTTTACTCGTCTTTAATTAATAGGAGTCTCAAATAATGAATATCACTATTTCATTAATCTTTTAAGAATAAAAATCAATTTTCTAGAAAGGAGATTATGTATGATAGGGATAGTGACATTATTCATACTGTCATGGATTGCACTTCAAATCTTCGGAAAACACTCCGTCTCAGTCTTAGGTTTACTGCCAACAAAAAAACGAACAAAACAATTTATTTTCGCATTCCTATTTACAAGTATGTTATGCACGTTAGTACAAAGTATAGATTTCTTGATTACGCATCAATATTGGAAACTCAATCCAAACTATTCATTTATGAATTTTCTCACAGTTTTTTGGTGGAATATAAAATCCGTTCTCTTCGAGGAATTTATTTTCAGAGGCGCATTACTATATATAATAATGCAAAAAATTGGAGAAAAAAAAGGGGTTGCTTTTTCTGCGATTTGTTTTGGTTTCTATCACTGGTTTTCTTATGGATTATTTGGAAGTTTCATACCAATGATTCTTATCTTTTTAGCAACCGGATTCTCTGGACTTGTCTGGGCTTATGCTTTTCAAAAAACAAAATCAATGCTATTACCCATTGGATTTCATTTAGGATGGAACTTCACACTCAATCAAATTTTTTCAAAAGGTCCATTAGGAGATCAGCTTTTTATCTCTGTAAAAGGATTTGACTATGTCCAGCTCGTAGGAATTCCTTCCTTATTTCATTTTTTATTACCCAACATAGCCGTGCCGCTCTTTACTTATTTATTCATTAAGTTTTATATTTGTAAAACTCAAACAAAATCAATAGCTTCTACACAAAAATAATTCAAAACTCAAATAAAAAAGGAGCATGATAGCTCCTTTTTTATTTGAGTTTTGATACTAAAAAACAGTATCCTTAATAGTTTTTCTAATTACTTTTCTTCTCAATATTATTTTGTTAATTGACGAAGCAATTAAAGCTTTTGGTATTGATGTCGTCAATTCATTTCTCCCTTTAAAAGGAAAAACAAAAATATTAGAGAAAGTTAAACAACGTTTACTTTTATAAAAGAATACTAAGTAAAGGATATAATTAAAAGAGATAATAAATATGGGAAACACGCCAATAGCCGTTACTGAATCTATAACTTATAACGACCTAAATGTATCCAAATCCGAAAATATATTTAACGATTTACTTATCAATGTATATATAATGGAAAAGTCTTTTGATGATGATGAATTGCTTATTCCGTGTAACATAAAAAATTATGCACCATTATTAAATGCTATCTTTTATTACGACATGCTTCAGGTATCTCACCTTCAACTATAGAAACCGTATTCAATATACCAAAGAAAATAATTTTAGCAACTGAGGGAGTAACATCCACAGATCAATTCAAAAAATTACTTTCTAGTCTCAGCAAACCTTGGGCTTCAACATTAGCACTTGCATTTAAAGAATTCTTAGAATTTTCATCGTTGCCAGGACATGAAAAATACATAGAAATATGCGACTCACTCCCTTCATTTACGTATTCATAAAATATATAACTACTTATCGTTACATGCTCTTCCAGTAACCAATTATTTCATCCAATATCTACCGCATTTTTCGCTCTACCCCACATATGAAAAGATTTTGCCCCATCAATTATTCCCTTAATAATTTATACATCAGGCTCTGCATAGTAGTTAACTTCATATCATTATCAACTAAAGATTCATATTATATTAATAAGCCTTTACAATCTAAATAAAAAACGCAGTATATAATACTGCATCATAGGAGCTGATTTCATGGAAAAAAAACCTATTGTTTTCAAAGTTCCACCAAATTCAAAATTAAAAGTTACATTTTTCGGTCCTTGTAACGAGGTAATTACAAATGTTTCTATAATTAATCAACTTTCCACACTTAAATGTCAAACTATTACACAATATCCAAACTATAAAAAATACGAAACTGAAGTACGATCATTATCCAGTGGTTAATCCGTTCTATGCACAATCCTTACAATTTGGTTAGCTAAATGACTCCGGCAATAGACTAAAATTACGCATTTCATGATATTCCATTGATAATCTATTGATTTTTTACACGTTTTTATTAGCTGAGCATATATTATCGTATGGAGATTATCCACTCATAAAACCTATCTTTCTTTAGAGCGTACTTTTTATGTATGCTCTTTTTTTATTTATCCCTCATTCTGTACAAATAAATCTGTACACTTTTATATTTCATAAGTGGTAAACTCATCCGCTTCTTATAAACAATTTAATCAATAATACTCCTCTATTTATTTTCACTTTCAACATTACATCCTAGCATGCGAAATGCTCTTAAAATAAATTACATTTAACCTATTTACTTATATATTTTAGAAAAACAATAATAATCCCCCCACCATTCGGTGAAGGGGATTAACTCAACCTACTGAAAAGTATTTTATTGTCTTCATTATTCAATTGGAGATGGGAATCTTGCAGCTTCAAAATGAACCGTATTCAAACCATTAACATTTTGAACAATCACGCCAGCAACACTACTCTCAGCAAAAACTTCAACTGAATCCCCTGCTTCTAATTGTAGTATGGAAGTTACTGAAACATCATTATTAAAAAATACCCCAGTCCCAAAGAAATCATTATCTATTGCTATTGCTGGATTTCCATTTACACGAATTTCAACTCTAGCTCTGTAATTTACATTAAAATCATTTGGAGAGAATGTTATATTCCCTAATACACTATATACCCCTTTAGTCTTCGGAATAAAAATAGATGTTGCTGGATTATACTCATTCGCTAAATCAAACTGTTCATTCTCAAATAATACTTTAACAGAAGTATTTTCCGGGACAGGCTGATTCATTGTATTAACAACTCTAAATGCAGACGCCCTTACAAGCTTTTCGTTCTTATCATCACAACAATTCACTTTTACATACTTTTTATCACATTGACTATTTTTTCTAAAGCATTTATGACTATTCCTTTTGTAGTCTTGACAATAATTACAGTAATAATATGACGTAGTAAGTTCCTCCTTTAAATTTATTATTACATACTATGTAACATGAATAAGAGTAGTTTGGACAAACTAATACTATATTCAATAGAATAAAATATCCCCACCATTTTGGTGAGGATTATTCTTTATTTTCCATATTTTATCAGTTTATCAACTTTATTTAATTGGAGAAGGGAATCTTGCAGCTTCAAAATGCGAGCCGTCTTCCGAAGGACTTAAAACTCCGTCTATGCTACTTTGTGCATAAACCTCAACTTGATCTCCTTCATGTAATTGAATAATCGTCGAAACACTTACTACATTTCCAAAACCGATTGGACCAAAAAAGTCATTATCTATAGCTATTGCTGCGTTTCCATTCACACGAATTTCTACACGAGCTCTATAATTTAAGCTAGGATCGTTTGGAAAAAAACCAATCGTTCCAATAACAGAGTATACTCCTTTAGTCTTCGGAATAAAAATAGACGTTGCTGGATTATACTCATTTGCTAAATCAAATTGTTCATTTTGGAACAATACTTTTACAAAAGTATTAGCAGGAACAGGTTGATTCACCGTATTTCTAGCTCTAAATGCTGATGCTCTAACAAGACTATCCTTTTTGTCATTACATTTACTATCGTTCTTACAACAGTTATGCTGTTTCTTTTTATACTCTTTACAATACTTACAGTAGTAATAGCAAGACATACTAGTTCCCCTTTCATGCTTATTACTATATATTATGTAAGAGGGATGCATAACGTTTGGACGAGTATTGTTTTAGCCCTATACTTATCGCCTATTTATATACACTTGAGCAGAAGATGCATCAATAAAACCACAACCTAATAGTATAGTACCCCTTATTCAAATTCGATAGATTCTTCCCTTATCTACTTTACTTTTTGTACATAAAAAAGAGCGAATCTACATTCGCTCTTTCCCACATTTTTATGGCCCAAAGCTTATCATCCAACCTAACATAAATCCAACTATAGAAAACAGTAGCATAAAAAGATATAAACTACATGCCCACAATGCATATTTCCGACTTTTGCTTTTTGTAATCATACCTACGACTGAGCACACTAATCCAATACCAACTATTTGAAGAAAACCTTTACCTATAAATGTTTCTTGAATAAGCAATATAATGTTCAAATACAATAACGCTAGAAAGGCAATAATTAATGAAATAATCCCCATCCACTTTTCCTGTTTATAAATATGATTTTTTCTTTTTTTTAAGAATGCCAATTCCATAACCTCGCTTCACCTACTTTCAATTTTCTAACTTTTTCGTGGCTCATCAATTTTTCAACTTCTGCTTTAGGTCCTGTTACAACTGCCCCATATGTTTTTACCCCATTTCTTTCAAGGAAAGAAATACGCTTTGACAACTCTAATACTTTCGCTCTAGATAGCTTCACTGCTAAATTTTCATGATTCTGTAATGACTTTAACACATCAATAAATTGTTCCTCATGAGGTGAATCACTTACAAAAGCACCACTTGGCCTTGAAATCATATCTGATGGAAAGCCAACCGGGGCAACATACATACCATCGTCATTCGTTTGCTTCTCCTCTAATCCTGTATTAACTGCATACCACACAATATCAATAGTAGGAAACATATTCGTTACCTCTTGTACACTTAATAATTCTCTAAAAGATACAAATGCTTCTACTACAGATTCTTGCGGAAGACCCTTTAATACCTGCGCTTCTTCGCTACTATTATAGGACGCATTATAATTATTAGGATGAGACAATACCTCGTTATCTATATACGGGATTTCTGGAATTTTTTCATCTGTTGTATATTCACGGCTTACTCTCGTTGCTCTACTAAATACATAATCTGTTTTCTCTTCTCCTATTCGAATATCTTTCTTCCCTACCCTTTTATACAAATCAAAATGCAATTGTAAACTAAGCGGTAACAATGATTGCTCCATGTCCCTATCTTTCAGAAATACATTTGGTTCTGTTACACTTAACGTTTGATTTACTACATTCCGTATCTCCATTGCGTTTGTAGGTGCCAATGTATAATATAAGAGTGTAGATATATATAAAATAGGTTGAATCAGTAATAAAAAAGTAAATACAATTAATACATTCGTAATACGCGCTCTTTTTTTTCCTATTTTCAACACTTGCTCCTGTTTTCCATTAGAAAGGGAATCCGGCCTTTGATGAAGAGCTTCTTGTAACAATTCTTTATAATCATCTTGTTCAGAATGAGGTTTATCATTTGTCATTTTGACTCTTTTCCTCCTTTAACAATTCTTTTAATCTCTTTCTCCCGCGAAATATGTGACTTTTATATGTGTTTAACTTTAAATCTAATACAGAAGCACCCTCTTCGTACGTTAATTCATGTACATCACATAATAAAACAGCTTGTGCCTCTACCATAGGTAAAGTATGAATAATCTGAATTAATTTTTCGTAACTATTTTTTGCGACTACATACTCTTCTGTAGATTCACCTGCTTGAATTGCCTCTAATTCCTCCGTTCCTACAAAAGATACTTTTTTCTCTTTCCTAATAAAATCAATAAACGTATGATATGCTACTTTAAAAAGCCATGATTTTACCTTTTGGTTTTCATAGTCTTCTAGATAAAGATACGCACGATAAAAAGTCTCCTGCATCAAGTCCTCCGCTACATGATGGCTACGAGAAAGGGAAAATAAATACCGATACACATCGTTTATATAAATCTTATATATTTCTTCAATCTCCATCCCCCTCCTCCTTTCATATATAACACGAATAGACAAATTAAAAAGTTGCATTATTTTTCCTTTTTATTTATAGAAAAATAAAAAATATTTATACATTTAAATAACTATTTACAATTATATACAAAATATACTATGTTATAGCTGTAAATATCCTTCAAAACCAGTAAAAAACGGTTCGAATATTCTCTTGCTCTTGTAAGTTGATAGCCATAGAACAATCGTTCTGTGCGATATAACCACAGATAGGATTTCGTTGCTACCTCTTGTCCTAGTTCGCGTTAGTAAATGTTCATGTATCCTTTCATATAGTGCCACTATTCATCATTTGTCATGATAAGATAATTCTCATTCTTTCTTCGATCGATATTTTTTTATCAAAAAAACCACTTATAGATTATGTACAAAGATTATCTCATTAGTTATTTACAAATTGTAGATGGAACTATTTGACGTTTACATATACACTCATCCCCCTCAATTGTTTCCGCTATTTGCGGATACCTCAAAATTCGGCATTTGCGATAAAGGTAGGTGGGAGCTGGGTTTCCCGTATATGTCCAATTGGTGATGGCTATTAATCGGCTTGGGATACCTGCTCCTACTGATAAAACTTTCAATTTATAGATTAAATACAGTTCCATATGGGATTGTAAGAAAAGAACTTCCATACGGTGTGATTTGATGCACTGGATAAAAATACTCCATGGATGAATAATACGGCTGGATACCTTGTTGCTGCATTTGCATTTGTTGTTGCATTTGTAACGCTTGTTGAACAGCTTGAACTGTACTTTGTGCTCCGCTAAACGTTATTGATGTACCATACGCTGGTCGAATATCTGCTTGAGAAGCAAAATATGAATAAAACATTATTTTCAACCCACTTCCAAATAAGCTATTACAAACCATAGTATGATTCTTTTTTTAGAAAGTGCTGAAAACTAGTACATTAGCTTTTAGTAAGTATTTCATTTCATTTAATTATTTCTTTTAATATTTTCAATTTCATATTTCACTTACTCGTTTCAATTATTAAACGTAATTGAATTTTTAAAGGAGAATATAAAAAAAAATGAAATGAATGACCTTACATAAAATTCTATATGGAACTGCATTAGATCCTAATTTAATTAAACTTATTATTATCATCAAATCCAACCTTTACAATAATACTAGTCTCATAAGAACACCTCTATTTTGTTTACATATACTTTTAAAAAACATTTCTGAATCTTTCACATATAACTTATGCTCATAAACACATTACATTTAGAAACAAATATTAATTATCAAATGTACCTACTATTTAATTTTTTTAAAAGGAGGTAATTATGAAAAATAATCAAAACTCAAACGATCCGTGCGAAAAGTTTCAATTCCCCTGTTTTATTTCTATATCCTCTTGTAATCAAACTAATTGTTGTACACCTGTTTTTTTCTCATTTTCTCAGCAACAAGAATTATTGTCCCTAATTAACCAATTAAACCAAGCTATCCTTTCCTTCTTTACCACGCCAAATCCGACAACTATACAAATACTCCAATCTGCATTACAGGCATTACATGATTTAATCATTACAGTGCAACCAAATACTCCAAATAGAAATTTAGTTATACGAACTATAACTCAACTAATCAATTCCTTACCTACTGCATCTCTTACTCAAATCTCTGCGTTATTCCAATTTCTATTCCAAAATTTATCTTCGCTTATTAGTTGTTCCAATATATCGGACCCATTGTTGCAACAAACATTCAACTTAATTTTGCAAGGAATATTGAATAGTTCTCTATTAAATATTATCGGAGTACCCGGTCCTACTGGAGCTACTGGACCTAGAGGATTCCCAGGACCTAAAGGAGCTACTGGACCTCAAGGTGTGCAAGGTATTCAAGGACCAGAAGGAACAGAAGGAGCTACTGGACCTCAAGGTGTGCAAGGGCTTCAAGGACCGGAAGGACTTGCAGGAGCTACTGGACCTCAAGGCGTGGAAGGACTTCAAGGGCCAGAAGGACCACCTGGACCCACTGGACCACAAGGTGTGCAAGGTATTCAAGGACCACCTGGACCACCTGGACCCACTGGCTCTGGGACTGGAATGGGAGTTCCTGGACCACCTGGGCCGACTGGACCTCAGGGGGTACAAGGAATTCAAGGGCCGGAAGGACCAGAAGGAGCTACTGGGCCTCAAGGTGTGCAAGGTATTCAGGGACCAGAAGGACTCGAAGGGCCGACTGGACCTCAAGGTGTGCAAGGTATTCAGGGGCCGGAAGGACCAGAAGGGCCGACTGGACCTCAAGGTGTGCAAGGTATTCAGGGGCCGGAAGGACCACCTGGACCGACTGGAGATTGTGAATGTCCACCGGGGCCGACTGGGCCGACTGGGCCAACCGGACCTACGGGACCTGCATGTAATTTCCTAGTATATGCCACTAATGCAGGAACCATAGATGATCCTACAAATGATACAGTATCTGTGATTAACACCGGAACAAATACAGTAGTTGCTACAATTACTGTAGGTAATGCACCTCTTGAAGTAACAGTTTCACCAAATGGAGCTCGTGCTTATGTTACTAATATTTTTTCTAATACCGTTTCCGTTATTGATACTGCTACTAATACCGTTATCACTACCATTCCTGTTGGTATTCGTCCAATAGGTGTAGCTGTTTCTCCAGATAACACAACTGTTTATGTTGGAAATCATGGTGATAATACTGTTTCTGTTATTAATGCAGCTACTAACACGGTTATTGATACCATCCCTGTTGGTATCAATCCGCAAGGAATCACTGTTTCCCCAAATGGAGCCTTTGCATATGTTGCAAACGAATTAAGCAACACAATATCTGTTATTAATACTGCTACTAATACTGTCAGCACTACGATTCCTGTTGGCATTCGCCCTAGGATAATCGTCTTTACATTAGATGGTACTCGTGCGTATGTCACAAATCAAAATAGCAATACTGTTTCTGTTATTGACACCGCTACTAATTCCGTTATTAATACAATTAACGTAGGTACTGAACCGGTTGGTATAGATATTACACCAGATGGCACTCGTATTTATGTTGTAAATAAAGTTAGCGATAATGTATCTGTAATAAACGTAGCAACAAATACAGTAATCGATACAATTCCTGTTGCTTTATCCCCGGATCAAGTAACCATCATACCAGATGGCACTCGCGCCTATGTTACAAACCAAGCTAGTAACACTGTATCTGTCATTGATACTGCTACAAATACGGTTATTTTTACAGTTCCAGTAGGTGTTGCTCCAACTGGTATAGCAACCGGAACTATTTGTGAATAAAATAAAAAACAGAGGGACAAAAAATATGTCTCTCTGTTTTTTATTTTTTGTGCTCTTTAAAAACTTCATATTCATAGCGGCCTCTCTACATACTATGAATTAGCCGCAATATATACGGAAGTAGTATTATTCACGATTAAAATTTGATTCATTTCATTTTTTCGTATATATACTTCTATACATTTGTTTATCTCCCCTTGCATTAGATGAAAGTAACCGATTATCTTTACGAGCTTAAAAACAGTCACAAATTATCTATATCACACTCTAACCTTATTTTCCTAACCTCCTATTCATCACCTTCTAAAATTCCTTTCCACAATAAAAAAGCAGCTGTTAAGCTACTTTACATTCGTTTTATCCCCAAGAGAAATGATAAATATATTCCCCCGTTGCACTCTGATTAATCCCAGTAATTCTAGCAAACCTCATTAAGTCTGCCCCCTGAAGAAAATACATCGCAAGCATAACTGGCACTTGCGACCACATAAACTGATAAAGCTCCTCAACTCTCTGGTTTGTTGAAACAATTAAATCATTTACAGGCCCTTGATTCCATACAGAAGTTCTAACTGAACGAAACGGCAGATCTTTCCCATTAACCACGATTCGTGCCATACTTTGAGTTATGTCCACAATAATTCCCTCCATCATTACAAAAATCAGACCTGTGTATTTTACTCCTTTCGTTATAAATATTCTTAACCTTCATAAATGTCTAAGGCAAACCTCTATTTTTGCTTCTATTCAAATGAATTTATTTCACACAGTAAACAAGTTAATGAAATTTCAGTATTACTCTCCTCAACTTCCGTATTATTTAGATCATGTACACCCCTATTCAACTTTACAATCCGGTATGCAAAATTACATATCTTATTATCTCAATATCACTTTATTTACTACAAATTGATAGAAAAACATTCAAAACAATTGACAAATCAACGTTTGTAATTTAATTCCTTATTTTAAATCTCGCCTCATTATTTTTAAACACTATATTCGAATAATTATATTGGAATTTCTTGTTGTATACACATCTATTTTTTTCAGGTATTATATACGAGAAGAGTAAGGTAAGAGTTACTCTTTGCCATTTTAGGAAAGGTCCTGTTGGAAACAACAGGACCTTTTTTCGTATTAGCAATACTAAATAAGAAACACAAAAGCACGAAATTCACGCACCTTGGCTAAATATATAAAATTAATTGGCATTTCCGGATCAGCTTTACAACGGCATTGTGCATGAACATCGGTTTTTCTAGCATCTAGTTCACCTCCTTAAAAATGCAGGATTTCCCTTTTCAATATCGAATTAGTAATGTTTGGAAAGGGGGTGTAACATGGCGGAAATTAAGGTGGGACTTACACAATTTTTAGACTTCACACTGAAAAGTAGTGCAGCAAAAACAAATTTTGTAAAGAATCTAAAATCTCAACCTGAATATCACCCAGTTTTTGATTACTGGAAACAATTACGAGAAACTGTTATTAAATTTCATAAAAACGAACTACCTTTTGAATGTTTTGAAACATTAATACAAACTGTTGACCAGAAGAAAAAGCAAAACTATATTGATGTTATAAAGCAGTACAAAAAATTTATTAAAAACAAAGACGTCTCTTGGTTTGATCCAGGTAAATCACATTGGTTATCAGATAATTTAATCGTCCGCTCATCACCTGAACTTGGTTTGCTCATTAATGATGAGCCACATCTTATTAAACTGTTTTTCAAAGGAAAAAAAGAGCGAATTGATAAATATAACATCAACTCAACACTGACATTATTAAATGAATCAACATTTTCAAATGAACATAACGATGTGAATTATACAGTCCTTAACATCCAAAAGAACAGAATGTATACGAATAACTCTATTAATAATGATCATTTAATAGCTCTTGAATCAGAAGCTCACCAGCTTTGTTATTTATGGAATAAGATATAAAGGGTATAGGCATCTCTTTCAATGTCTTGTTCATGCGTAATTTGGGCACAATTTTCACAAACTCAATTCGTTTCGGTTAATTGAAGCTCACCCTGCATTGTTTCTCAAAAACAATGCAGGGTGAGCTTTTTTCGAAAACAGTTTCTTTCCTCATTTCAACATCCTAATTATCCCCTCTGAAAGAATAATATACTGATCTCTTTCTACCACATCTACATTAATCGCCTGACTTCTTAACCGCTGAATAATTACTAAGATGTTTTTACGATCCCTTCCATGTTCCACATCATGTTTTTCTTTCGCTCTATACAGTGCAGCAATTCCCTGCTTGTTGTTCAATTCACTCATAAAATTTATGAATAATGATTATCCACCGTTTATATTCTCTAAGTGCTGGAAAGAGATTGCTTGTTTTATCCGACATTACTTTACTGCTGCTTCATAAACATCACATAAAAATATCTGAGGAAAAGAACGTTATAGCGATGGCTATCATGAATACAATTTGATTTACCCTACTTATAATAGTAACCTTACAATTTCAGAAGTTTGACACAGCTCACGAAAAAGCTTATAAAGAAAAGTGAGGTTCCTAATATTCATTTCTAGAATTAAGATACATATCTGAAAATAGCAAATGAACGACTAGGAAATAAAAGAGTAGAATCACACTGGATACCTACTCACATGTTATACCAGGACTTCAAGAAATTGCGGTGGATCAATTTGCTAACGAATTATTCGAAAAGAAAAACTCTCGTTAGAATTTTTCCTTTCACAGCAAATGCACCAACTAAATAATCAAAAATATTGATAGTGAAAAAGGAGAAACTAACATGAAAGAAATCAAATCTGAACAAGAATTCAAAGACATCATCGCAAGCGAGGAGCCAGTAGTTGTTAAGTTCTTTACTACATGGTGCCCAGATTGCGTACGTATGGATAACTTTATCGGAGATGTAATGGAAGAATTCAATAAGTTTGAATGGTATTCTATTAATAAAGATGAGTTCCCAAGTATCGCTGAAGAGTATCAAGTAATGGGTATTCCAAGTTTACTTGTATATCAAAATGGCGAGAAGCTAGGCCACTTACATAGTGCTAATGCAAAAACTGAAGAGCAAGTTACTGAGTTTTTAGAAGCATACTAAGATGAAAACCCTCTGAAAAATATTTTCTAGAGGGTTTTTTATTTTTTCCAAATCAGCTGTCAGAAGTGTACATATTTGAACTCCCTTCTCCTCCCCCCTCCGTTATACATAGATCCAAATCACGTCCATACCCTAACTTTGCACTTTACAACATATTTTTCCTTCACGAAACTTTGTTACCCACTTCTTAAAAAGCTATAAAACGTCAACAATGTTTGTATAGACCCACACGACTTTCGTTTGATACTCTATTTATAGAAAGAAATTCCTTGTAGAAAGGTGAGTGTTTAAAATGGATACTCTTTCTCATAAAGAAGCTGATAAAGGTGCGATTGTCAGCATTATGGCCTACATATTTTTATCCTCTATGAAAATCATCATCAGTTATATTACCCTCTCTAGCGCATTACGTGCTGACGGTTTAAATAACTTAACGGATATCGGTGCTTCTTTAGCGATATTAATTGGTCTAAAAATCTCTCGTAAACCTCGTGACCCAGATCATCCATATGGACATTCGCGTGCAGAACAAATTGCATCACTTGTTGCTTCTTTTATTATGGCAACGGTCGGATTAGAAGTTGTTATTAGTGCCATTCAATCTTTTTTAAATCCGAAACAAGCAGCGCCTAATGTCCTTGCTGCATGGGTAGCTTTATTTTCTGCTGTCGTTATGTACTTTGTATATTTGTATACGAAAAAGATTGCAGCTCGAACAAAAAGTAAATCATTAGAGGCCGCTGCAAAGGATAATTTATCAGATGCTCTCGTAAGTATTGGTACAGTTGTAGGTATTGTCGGCTCACAGTTCCAAATGCCTATTTTAGATCCGATTGCCGCTCTAATTGTCGGCTTTATTATTTGTAAAACCGCATGGGAGATTTTCGTAGAAGCTTCTCATATGCTAACGGATGGAATCGATCCAGATAAGATGGAAGAGTACGCTGATGCAATTGAGCATATTGGTGGTGTGGAACACATCGTAGATATTAGAGCACGTATGTATGGGAATCAAACGTACGTTGATATTACAATTGAAGTAGATGCTCGTATGGATGTTGGTGAAAGTCATTGTATTACTGATAACATTGAAGCTATGCTTCGGAAAAAGTTTGGCATTTACCATGCACACATTCATGTTGAACCAATGGAAAAAGAACCTATTATGACATAGGTTCTTTTTTAGTGAACGCTTTATGAAATATTACACATAAAACGAGCCAACTACTGCCAGCTGCCCACCCTGCTAATATGTCAGATGGATAGTGAACGCCAAGATATATTCGGCTAACTGAAATAGATAATACAACAAAGCTTGCTATAAAAATAATGAGCAATTTTTTATGCAATGTAATCCGTTCTTCTGTAATTGTAACGTATGCAATAAATCCTAAAAAAGCAGTAGCATTCATCGTATGACCGCTCGGAAAACTATATCCAGTTGCAGTAACAAGCTGCGTTACATCAGGTCTTGCTCGTTCGTACCATAGTTTAAGCATACTGTTTAAATAACGAGATCCATAATAATTAATTGTTAGAAGTAATGCACTAAGCAATTTTTTTCTAACGAGAAAGTACATTACAAGAATAATGAGTAACGGAAAATATATTCTTTTGGAACCGATAAAAGACACCCAAGTAAAATAGGCTGTCAAGTAGTCGTTTCGAAAACTTTGAATAAAATGCGCGACTATATTGTCAAATTTCTCAATACAAGCGGTATGATACGAAAGTGATAATACGACAAAACAAATGAGTAGCGTAAAACTTAACAAGTATAAATGTCGATATCGTTTCACATACATAACCTCACTATGCAAAAAAATGGAGCGGTTGTTTTAGTTTTCCTCTCCATTTCTTTTTTATGCATAGTTTATTAAAAAATATAATTGCTAATTTTTTCTTTCATCGTTGGAATATCCTCATTCGTTACTGTAAAGCGAATCACCTTCTCGTCAAGATCCAGTGCTTCTGCAAATAAACCTGCTAATCCACGAGATTTTCTGTCAACTTCCATAATAATCTCTAGGCGATCGTAAGCACTTGGCAAGATTAATAATTCTAGTTCATCTAATTTTCCATAAAGCTGTCCGGAAACAGGAACAAACTCAAATTCTTGTGCAAATGGAACTTGCTTACGTAATCGATACGGTAATTCTTCACATTCTATATGACGCGCTTTAAAACCTAATTGATTTACACTCTCTAACACACTATTTAATAGTGTATTTGGCAACACTTGAATGTAATCACGATCACTTGGATCTATACTGCGTTTAATATCAAGACCTGTATGCACCCAAACTGTTTTCATTCCAAGTGTAAGCGGTGTTTCAACTGGCATTATAAATGAAAATGGAATTTCTTTTTTTTCATTCGGTTCAACAGAAAAAGGTTCTGTTAAACGAACTCGCTCTAAATCATATGTTGCTGTTACTTTTTTATCATCTACTTCTCGTATATACGATGTGGATAACGTTAAGTAAATGCTTTCAATTTGTTGGCTAACTGAACCACCAGTTATATGAACCTTCCCTAATATCTCTTCTCCAACAATATACTCATCTTTTTCAAGAACTGTATCTACTTTTGTACTACCAATACCAACACTTGCTAAAAACTTTTGAAACATGGGGGCTCCATCCTTTCTAAAGCAAAAGCTACATCTTTTTTTAAATCTTGTACATTCTCATAGTACGGCGTTTTTATTTGTAACATTCGCATAAGCATTTCACGGTTATAATTTTTCAAAGTTAATTCGTCATACCATGGTTTTTCATGTTTTTCATTAGATTCATAGCCTGCATATAATAAAAATAATGAGAAATGACCAAGCGCATAAAAATCACTACGAAAGTGAACTTCTCGCATCAAAGCTTGTTCACCTTCATAAGTTGTAGCTCGTTCATCACCCTCACCTTTTAATTTAGCCAATCCAAAATCAATAATACTAATTTGGTTTTCTTTCATTAATATGTTTGGAATGCGTAAATCTCGGTGAATAATACCTGCACTATGAAACACCGATACAATTTCTAATATTTCATATAAAATTTTAAAAACTTCACGTTCTGTATATGCATGCCCATCTAAGAAAATATAATCTTCGAAATTTTTACCTGGCATATATTCCATCACAAAAAAGCTTTTTTTCTCCCATACGAAATGATCGTATAAACTAGGAATTGCATGATGATTTAATGTTTGTAAAATCATTCTCTCTTGTTCAAATGATTTTCTTCCAGACTCATATCTTTGTTTGCTTTGTCTTAATTGTTTTAAGACTTTATATCTATTTATTTGTAAATCATTAACGACATATGTAACCCCATAACTGCCCATTCCAATTACTGATTCAATTTTATAACGTTCTGCAACAATTGTATTTTCACGCAGTGGTCTATCAAATAAAGCTAGTATACGACGCCATTTCATCAGCTACTTGAAAAGAAGCTACGGCTTTTGCGTTTTCTTTTATAATGATGATGCCCATAACCAGATGAACGTCGTTTATAATCGCTACTTGAATAAGAGCGACCTCTATGGCGATAATCACTACTAGAATACGAACGATATTTTTTCTTTCCTAATAAAGAATCAATAATTTTTTTGAACATCCCTTCACCTCTTGCGTAAAATTTTCTTTTAATTATACCAATAATTGCCGACTATATTTGTGACAAGTTTGTAAAGAGTAAAAAACGACGAGTTAAGCCCGTCGTTACTTTCACTCATCTTCTTCATCAAAAACTTCATCAATCATACATTTCTCTAATAAGTACTCGAATGTAATGTCTGCGAGATCTTCAATTTCTTCTCTTTTTGGGACGTATCCTCTTTCAATTAGTTGCTCATAAAAAAACTCCGCAATCTCCTCCGTATCAATTACGACTTCAATTTCCTTCATGAGCATCACTCCTTTATTTCTGTTTTATGAAAAAATCTCAAAATTATGTATATGAGATTAGAAAAATAGTTTTTCTTTTTTTATAGGTCATATCCTTTGGACGAGGTGCATACGATGGTAGTACAAGCTATCAAAAGGGGGAAATAATTATGGAATATCAATATGAGGTAAAGCAAGAAGTAGAGCAAACAAAAGAAGAGTTCATGCATGAAGATCAATGGGCAGACTCTCTTATTAAATGGCTTTTTATTTTTTTAATAATTGTAGGCATACCTTATACTGCATATGTTGTTGTTCAATTCATTCTCTCTTTCTAGTTAACTATTTTTTCTCTGTCAATTTAACTAAATAATTATGAACAACATCCATAACAATTTTGTATTCTTCATCTTTAAATGTATCAAATAACAATTGATAATCGTTATAAATATCAAGTAATCCATCAATGATTTCTTGACGATTTGTCTTAACACTCACTTTTTTTGAGTTGTTAATTGACTTTAATTTTCCTAAATCTAATTTATTCATACCAGCTTTATCTTGTTTCATTTTCTTCAAAATTGCATTTGCCGTTTGAGCATTGGCAAGTAACGTTAAATCTGATTCATCCGCTTCTAACCATTCACCATCCGTAATTCGTGACAATTCATATATTGTATCTTCCCATGCGTCATTTTTATATCTCCATACTTCTGTACGAAAACCAACAATGCGAAACACATCTTTATCATACCCTGTTACTTGCACGAGATCACCAAATGTGAAATTATAATTTAATTCAATCCACTCAGTTTCACCTTTTTTCATGTCTTGCTCTGAAACGTGTTGCAATGTTTGCTCTACGTAAAATCCATCGTGATTATTGACTTCGTATACGTAAACTCCATCTAAAACCTTCATATTTGTGATTTTACCAACGGTTCCATATAGCGTAATCACGACTATGTCCCCTACGTTATATTTAGGTTGCTTTTTCCTTGCCATCTATATCTCTCCTTTTTTTGACGTCGTGATTTTGATAACAGTATATGCAACCTACATAAAAACGCTTATCACAGAAGCGTATATTCATAAATTTTTTCAATAAAAAATATCACCATATGAAAATTTATTTACAGCGTAAAAAAAAGCTAGCAAATAGACTAGCTTCACATCAAAAAAAATCATATAGTTTTTATCTCTCTTGTATGTACAAATCCCATGCTTCATCAAATATAGACATACTTTCTAGCATTCCACTTAACTCTAAGTATGAACTAATTTCATCATAATCTTCAGATTGCTTTGGAAAACTTAAATCATCATACATTGCCTCTGCTAAATTCGATATTTCATTACTAAATAAAGCTGCACGATGCTTCATCATATAGTGGTAAAATGTCTTTTTCAAAAATATTCCCTACCTTTCTAACTTGGGTACATTATACAAGGCAAAAAAGAAAAAAACCAGCATAAATGCTGGTTAAAAGTCGAAATAATTCCTTTTTAGTAGTCTTGGTCTTCCCATTAATTCTTCATATGTTAGTTGTTTTGGTAAATCTTTCGTATAAATTAAAAACAACTGATCTTCTATTTCTTTCACAGTTTGATCTGATTGATAGTCCATACCACATGAGGAGCAAGAAATACATGGTGTCTCTTGGATTTCAATGGCTTGCGTACCATCTGGTAATTCCCAATATACAGTATTTAAGCTTTCTTTCGCTTCTGTACTGTCACACCACATACAATTCATACTGCATCACCCTCAGTTTTTTTGTCGTTTTCTTCTAATTTAGCCATTTGTGATTGATACTTCTTATCTTTCAATTGGTCACGCTTATCACGTTTATCTTTTAATGATGCATGCGTTTCATTATCTTCATAGTCTTTACGACGGTTCATACGCTGTAAATCGTCTGGAACAAGGTTAAATTTCTTATCGCTCATAAGACCCGCGATACCAACATCTGAACGTTTTTCTTCGTAGTTTGGATAGATCTCTTTAAAGTATCCTTCTGCTCTTCCTGGAATATAGCTTTCTGGCTCTGGATACGTTGTAATAACACCTTCGAAGTTACGAAGTACAACTTTATCTGCACTTTGCGAGATTAAATAGTTTGGCTGAAGCGCAATTTTACCGCCTCCTCCTGGTGCATCAACAACGAATGTTGGTACTGCATAACCAGACGTATGTCCACGTAAACCTTCGATAATTTCAAGACCTTTAGAAACTGGTGCACGGAAATGACCAATACCTTCAGATAAGTCACATTGATAAATATAGTATGGACGTACACGGATTTTTACTAAGTCATGCATTAATTTTTTCATAATTGGAACGCTGTCGTTAATACCAGCTAAAATTACTGCTTGGTTTCCGACTGGAACACCAGCATTCGCTAACATTTCACATGCCTTTTTCGATTCTTCAGTAATTTCAATAGATGTATTGAAATGTGTATTTAACCATACTGGATGATATTTTTTAATAATATTACATAAGTTTTCTGTAATACGCTGCGGGAATACTACCGGCGCTCTCGTTCCGATACGAATAATCTCAACATGCGGAATCTCTCGTAAATTTTTTAATACATATTCTAAAATTTTATCGTTAATTAGAAGACCGTCACCACCAGAGATTAATACATCTCGTACTTGTGGTGTTTCACGAATGTAAGCAATTGCATCATCTAATTGTTTCTTCGGCACACCCATTCCAATTTGTCCACTAAAACGACGGCGTGTACAGTAACGACAATACATAGAACATTGATTCGTTACTAAAAATAGTACGCGGTCAGGATATCGATGTGTTAACCCTGGAACTGGTGAATCTTCATCTTCATGAAGTGGATCTTCTAAATCATATTTTGTTTTATATAACTCTTCCGAGATCGGTACAGATTGCATCCGAATCGGACAGCGTGGGTCATCAGGATTCATTAACCAAGCATAGTACGGTGTAATATTTAACGGGATCGTTTTCGTTGAAATTTTAACGCCCTCTTCTTCATCAGGTGTTAAGTTAATCACTTTCTTTAAGTCATCTAACGTTTTGATCGTATTCGTTAATTGCCAAACCCAATCATTCCATTGTTCTTCAGTAACATCTTTCCATAATTCGATATCCTTCCAGTGACGATTTGGTTTGTATACATCATGTAACATTGCTATTCCCCCTTTTTATACGCTCATCCTTTATATAAGCAATAGTTATGCCAACTTTACTTTATCGATAAGTAAATGTACGGAGAACCCTATTACATAAGCGAAAAAAATTTTTAAAGCACTGTATGAAATCCATACATACTATCATATTCATTACTTTTTATATATGTAAACGCTCTTTTATTGGTGCAAACACACAAAAACCGCCAATTATTCGGCGGTTTTGTCGTACTTACTCAGTTTATATTGAAGCGTTTGACGAGGGATACCTAACATTTTTGCAGCTTGTAATATATTCCCTTCCGTTTCAATTAACGCTTGATCTATTAATTCTTTTTCCGTTTGATGAAGTGCTTCTCTAAGAGGCAATATGCTCTTCTTCTTCGGAAGACTCTCTTTCCGAAATGTACGCGGTAAACAATTGGCTGTTAATGTATTACCTTCTGCGATAATAACAGCATGTTCAATCGTATGTTTTAGCTCCCGAACATTTCCAGGCCATTGGTAAGACTGTAGTCTTTCTTTCGCTTCCTGATCCATTTGAAGTACACCTTTTTTATAACTTTTATTATATTCATTCAAAAAATAAGATGCTAATAATAATACATCCTCAGTTCTTTCACGTAGCGGCGGAATATATAATGAAAATACATTTAACCTATAATATAAATCAGTACGAATTTTATTCTCTCTTAAACATACTTCTGGTGGCTGATTCATTGCGGTAATAACACGAACATCCACTTTTCTCGTCTTATTATCACCAATTCGACGAATAACACCATCCTCTAATACACGTAACATCTTCGCTTGTAAATCGAGCGGCATTGAATTCAGTTCATCTAAAAACAATGTCCCTCCATCTACAAGTTCAAATAATCCCGCTCGTTCAATTGCCCCAGTATAACTCCCTTTCGTCGTTCCAAACAATAAACTTTCTAACAGCGACTCCGGCAAAGCTGCGCAGTTTTGTGCAATAAACGGCTTGTTCTTCCGCTTAGAAGCTTCATGAATCGCTTGTACAAATAACTCTTTTCCTGTTCCTGTTTCCCCATATATTAAAACATTTGCATCAGTTGGGGCTACTTTTTGCGCTAATTCTTTCGTCTGTTTAAACCGAGCATCATTCGTCACTATCGTCTCAAATGCAACATGCTTTTTGATTGCTTTTTTTCTAGATGACCGCTTTATTTTCGACTGCAAATCTACAATGGTATCCGTAAGTTTTTGAACTGTGGAATAATCCTTTGCGATTTCAACAGCTCCCGCGATATTTCCATCTATAAAAATAGGTAACGTTGTATTTACTGTACAAATGTCTTCCCCATTTAAATTTTGATAATGCTGAACTTGATGAACGATTGGTTTTTTTGTATCTAACACTTTCATCAACGTACTTGTTTCCCTAGATAAAGAAGGGAACGCCTCTAACAAATGTTTACCTAACACTTTTTCAATTTTTGATCCATCGTGTTTTGCAGCTACAGTATTATAGAAAATTGTGATACCATTTTCATCTACTGCGTGTATAGCCTCATCAATACTGCCCAAAATCGCTTCAATGACTTCTTGTGTCGAAACTGCTAGCAATGTCATCCCCCCTCTTGCCGAAAATTCAGCAAATTCTATGCCGAATTTTCGGCATACCTATGTGCGATTATAAGCATGACGATTCCGTTCTATTTTTTTATACCGTACTATTTATTAGACAAATCTTTCACCCATATATTCATATCTTCCAACTTGTCGAAAATGTAGCAATTGTTCGCCAGTCTTCCTGTATACGTATAACCTAACTGATGAAAGGCCGCATTCATTCCAAAAGAAAGTGACCGAGCAATTGTATAAGAGCAGAAAATCGCTCTTTCTTGCAGTTCTTCTTCTAACTTAATTAATAAACTTTTCATAAATCCATGTTTACGATATTCGGGTAAAGTAGCACAATTCGTTAATTCTGCATTTCCTTCTTTTATATTCATTTCTGCAGACGCCGTACTAATTATTTTCCCTTCGAATTCATACACATAGTAAATTGTATCGTCCTCTTTCATCGTTTGTTTTACATAACTCGCTTCGTTTAAAGGAGTTGGATACACTTCAAATACTTTCCCAAAGACAGCTGCTAATTCTTCCGCATCCTCTATTGTCGCTTTTCTTAATAGAAACTTCTCTGGAACTATTTTTTCCTTTACTTCTTTCGCTTTTACACCGCTTAAAATGGTATCTTCCTCAGCCCACTGAATACTATTTCGTCTTTCATCATTATTAAATTTCACGAAGAAGTATGCATCGTGACCTTGAAAATAATGTGGTATTGTTGCTTCTAATAAAAAACCGAAAGAGAGCCATGTTGAAACATGCTCTCCCTTTCCTTTAACAATACATTTAGTGAAAGAATGTTTCTCTGCTAATTCGTCAATTGTTTGGATAATCCTCTCAACATTTCCTGTGTAATGGTCTACTCGAATACGTTTATTAAAATAGTCTAAAACGCCTTCTACTGTATAGCCGTTCGTCTGCTCTCTAAAAGATTCATAGTATTTCATTTTTTCACCTCACACCAATCTAGTAATGTACATGCAATAATTTTTGCGGCAGCGATCATTTTATCAACTTCTATATATTCGTTTGGATAATGTGCTACTTTCGTTTCTCCTGGGCCAAATACTATTGTTGGTACACCTGCGATTTGTGTAAATAAACCTCCATCAGTCCCCCAAGGCGATGCTTCAATAATCGGTCTGTTTCCTTCGATTTCAACAAAGTTTTGCTCGAGAGTCGTAATTAACTCATGATTTTCTTCTAGTTCACCAGGAACCCATCTCGCACCAAACCATTCTACTTCTACTGGATTTTCAACAAACCAATTGTCCACATCATTTAATTCAACAATCCAATTCTCGAACTCTTCTTTTGCTGCCTCTATAGTCTCATTCGGCGCGATACCGCATCTTCCTTCTAAAATTAAAGAATCAGGAACAGAACTTGGCCAGCTCCCACCTTCAATTTTCCCAATATTAATTGGAATTGGGATCGGTATTCCTTTAAATAACGGGTCTGTAATTCGATCATTTCTTTTCTCTTCCAGTTTTCTCAAATGGTCTACAACAAACATACTTTTTTCAATTGCACTTACTCCTTCATAACGTGTTCCACCGTGTGCTGCTTTCCCTTTCACATGTAAGCGAAACCACATGGACCCTTGTTGTTTCGGGAAAAACTTCATATTTGTTGGTTCAGGAATAATAACACCATCCGCTTTATATCCTCGTAATATAGTCGCTAATGTTCCTGCCCCGCCACTTTCTTCTTCGATTACACTTTGAAAATAAATATCTCCTTTTAATTCAATACCAGATTCAATAATTGCTTCCATCGCAAGCATAAGTGAGACATTGCCGCCCTTCATATCTGTCGTTCCACGACCATATATACGATTCCCTATTTTCTCACCACTATAAGGATGATGGTCCCACTGATTCACATCTCCTTCTGGTACGACATCAATATGTCCATTTAATATCATAGATTTCCCTTCGCCACTTCCTTTTAAAGTCGCTACAATATTTGGACTATCTGAAAAACTCGTACGCGGTGATACAAAATAGGGATGATCTTTCATTTTAGAAAATGAAGGCTCCCAAATATCAAGATCTAAACCTAGCTCACGTAATTTTTCAATCACAATTGCCTGCGCACCACTTTCATCACCAGATATGCTCTTTTCTTGAATTAATCGTTTTAAAAATTTTACGCTTTCCTCTTCATGACTCTCAATATAATCACAAACTTGTTTTTTTAATTGCTCCATATATTACATCTCCCCTCATTCAATTACTAGTAAGTTAGAGCCAATTTCAAAATCTGCTTCTGTATGTTGTTTTATATCTTCCACTGTGTATGGACTCATCAATTCTTGTAAAACGAGTCCACCCTGCGTTACTTCCATTACTGCCATATCTGTAATAATTAAATCCACACATTTTTTTGAAGTTAATGGTAATGTACACTCGGAAACAATTTTTGCATTTCCGTATTTATCGACATGATTCATTACAACAACGACCCGCTTCGCTTTTTGAGCTAAATCCATTGCTCCTCCAATACCTGGAACGCGTTTCCCTGGAACAATCCAGTTTGCTAAATCACCATTCTCACTTACTTGTAATGAACCAAGAATCGTTATATCTAGTAAACCTTTTCGAATCATCCCAAACGCCATGCAACTATCAAAATAACTCGCTCCTGTAATAAGAGAAGTCGGTAAACCTGCTGCGTTACATAAATTTTCGTCTTCATTTCCTTTGGTTGGCGTAGGTCCCATACCTACGATTCCATTTTCCGCATGAAACATAACGTTTATATCGTCAGGCAGATGATTCGGTACAAGCGATGGTATACCAATTCCTAAATTTACAATCATACCATTTTGTATTTCTTTCGCCGCGCGCCTAGCAATCTTATCTCTCACTTCTACGCCCATACCCATTTCCAATTCACTCCTTCCGACGGTACGATATAATTTACAAATACTCCTGGGACAACAATTTCTTCTGGATCTAAACTTCCAAGTGGAACGATTTCTTCTGCTTCTACAATCGTTATATCCCCTGCCATAGCAACGTGAGGGTTCATGTTACGAGCGCTCTTATCAAACACAAGGTTACCGAACGGATCCGCCTTTTTCGCGTATACAATCGCAACCTCAGCAGTTAATGCTGTTTCAACTAAATATGTTTTACCATTCATTTCAACAGTACGTTTTCCCTCTTCTACAATCGTATCAACACCTACATCAACTAATACGCCACCAAGTCCTACACCACCAGCGCGAATACGCTCTGCTAATGTTCCTTGAGGAGAAAACTCAATTTGTAATCTTCCTTCGTTTAGCTGTCTTCCTGCATTTGGATTTGAACCAATATGAGAAGTAATTAATGATTTTACTCTTTCATTTGTAACGAGACGACCGATTCCTACATCAGGAAATCCCGTATCATTTCCAATTAAATTTAAATTTGTAACTCCTTTTTCTAAAATCGCCTGTATTAAAGATGGAGGGGATCCAATCCCCCCAAATCCCCCAAACATTAATGTCATATCATCGTGAAACAAAGAAATTACTTCCTCTATCTCTTTTAATTTACTGAATGTATTCGTAATAGTTGTCATACGATACTATGCCCTCCTTTTTGCATCATTTCCTCCACACTTTTTGCAAAAATTGAAAGTAATTCATCTAACTCGGAATATGTAGTTGTCATTGGCGGTGCTACAAGCAGTGCGCTATCTTCTTTTCCTGCTTGCCCTGAAACAGCTTGGTATAAAAGAAGACCATTTTTAGCTGCAACCGAAATAAGTTCCGACGCTTTTGTAAACGGTTGCAATTCTACTCCAATCAGCAATCCTTTTCCGCGCACATCAGCAATGATTGTCGATTGTTGCTGAACTTTCTGTAATCCTTTTATTAAATACTCTCCCTTTTCCGCTGTTTTTTCAGGTAGATTATGTTTCTCCATATATTCAATAACAGCTAGCGCTGTTGCTGCAGATAATGGATTTGCACTTAACGTATGCCCACTCATAACAGAACGCGATCCTCGTAAAATCGGCTCCATAACACGGTCGCTTACAACCGTCGCTGCCATCGGCGTGTATCCAGCTCCTAAACCTTTACCAAGGGTCATAATATCCGGTTCTACACCCCAATGCTCCATCGCAAACCATGCGCCAGTACGACCAAGTCCAGTCATTACTTCATCAGCAATAAATAAAATATCATAATGACTACAAATATCTTTAATGACTTTATAATATTCTTTCGGCGGAACGACTGCGCCTCCAGCTGCCCCGATAATCGGTTCAGCAATAAAAGCTGCGATATGTTCTGCTCCAATTCTTTCAATTGATCTTTCAAGTTCAGTCGCACAAGCAAGCTGACAAGTCGGATATACCTTTTGCACCGGACATCTAAAACAATATGGAGCTGGAATAGTTGGATAATCTTCTAAAATTGATACGAAACGTTGTCTGCGTAGTGGATGCCCAGACATTGATAAGGCTCCCATCGTAATACCGTGATAACTCATCCATCGTGACAAAATTTTATGCTTCCCTTGAATACCTCGCTCTTGAAAATGCTGGATTGCAATTTTCATAGCTGTTTCATTTGCTTCCGTACCACTATTCACAAAAAAGCTCCAGTTCAAATCTCCTACACTTAAATCGCTTAATTTCTTCGCTAATTTTTCAGCTGGTTCACTCGTAAACTGTGATCTATAAACGAAAGCAATCTCCTCTGCTTGTTTTTTGATAACGTCTGCAATCTCCTTTACGCCATGCCCAATCCCTGCCGTAATTGCCCCTGACGAGCCATCAAAATATTTATTTCCGTTTTGATCATACAAATACACACCTTTTCCATGTGAAATCATTGGATACGGCTGACCAACAAGTGGTTTAATTAAGTAATCGCGCATAGCGCTCCCCCATTTCTCCAATTTGTATATATATATGAAGAAAATTGACGTTTCTTTCATAAAAAAGAACCCTCTGCGAAAGCAGTGAATTTATCAAAAAACTATTATAAAATATACAAATGAGTGCTAAATACCATTTCAAAAACAGAAAATTCAGAACTTAAACTAAAGACCAACCCTTATCTATACGCTCAAATAACCCTCCCTTATATAAAATTAGCGCTTCACTAAATATTTTTCTAACATAATGCCAGCCTCGCTCAATTGCCGACATTGTGTAAACTTCGACGAAACTCCCTTTAAACTCCTTCCTATTCACCTACTTTATATTGCATATTTTCAAACAAAATTCGACAATTATCCTTACTAAATACATAGCGATTATTTGTATAAAAAACAATATTCTACATACTTTACAGTTCGTTTTATACAATAAAAAAAGAACCGATTAACCACATTAATCAGTTCGGCACGACGCTCTATTACCGGTTAATACCTTCACTTGCAAAATAAATCAAAAACTATAGCACAAAATCCTTCATAACTTCATTCCCAATCACTTTTGGGATAACCTCATCCCAATTCGTCACTCCTTCCCTCAAATTCAAACTACCATTCCTTTATAAATTATGTAGGACAATTATCACTTCGTATGTGTATTTGCCTATAATTTAAAAAATCCCTATTTTTTTAAGAATTTCAGACCACGCATTTCAACATCTTCATTACAAATTTTCTCCTTTAAAAACCATTTTTTCGCATAACCTCGTTCTTGCTAAGCATATAGTTTTAATGATGACAAAGGAGGAATGTTCATGTCTCAATCTGAGCTCGAAAAATATGGACAAGAAGCTGCACGTTACGAACAACTCGCTCGTTACTATCAATTTCATAATCCGAAAAAATATGTAGAGTTATATATGAAATATTACGATGCACTTACGAAACTTGTACAGGCATATGAAAAAAGAGATTCCCAAGAAGCTACTTTACCATCACACATAAGGTTTTTTCACTCTGCTTCAAATACACCTGCAGTTGACATTTTAGTAAACGGGCAAAAGGTTATTAAAAATATTTCGTTTAAACAATTTAGTCCCTATTTAACATTAGTGCAAGGTAAATACCGTATAGATATTGTTCCTGTCGGAAATGAAACTCCCATCTTTTCAGCTTTAGTACCGATAATGGGAAATCACACTTATACTTTTGCCGCAATAAATAGTGATAATCATCTACAATTACAACCTATGCTTGATAATACACATTTACCAGCTGGCCAAGCAAAAATACGCTTTGCGCATTTTTCTCCAGATACACCTGTTGTAAATATAGATTTAAAAGGTGGAGATCATTTATTTGAAAATGTACTATTTAAACAAATAACAGATTTTTTAGAAGTTAGTCCTGGTACAGCAGATATTGAAATTTCACTCGCAGATAATCCAAGCGTCTTGCTAACTATACCGAATTTCAAAGTCGAACCGAACATCATTTATACAATTTCAATTTTAGGTTATTCAACGAAAGATCCTAAATTAGAAGCCGTTATACTTACGAATTAAAACAGTCTACACCATTCATTTGGTGTAGACTGTTTATTTTTGAAATACAATTTGAAATTCTGTCCAATCTTTATCTGAACGGCACATGATGGACCCATTATGTTTTTCTACAATTTGTTTACATACAAATAATCCAATACCAGTTCCTAACTTTTTAGTAGTTACAAATGGTTCAAAAATCGTTTCTACATTTTCAGCTGGAATCATTGGCCCATTATTTTTTATCACAATTCGAATCACTTGATTTTCTTCAAATACATCAATGATAATTTTTCGTTCTTCTTTCATTGATTCAAGAGCGTCAATTGAATTCATTAATATATTTAAAACTACTTGTCTCACTTCACTCCGATAGCCAACAAACGAAATTGGATACGGCAAATTCTTTTCAATCGAAACATTCGCATTGACCAAGCTCGGATATAAGAACTGTATAATATCTTGAAACAAATCATTAAGCCAAAATCGTTCTGATTCAGTCCACATTTCTTTTTTCGATACGAGTAAAAATTGCGAAATACGAAAATTTAATTGGTCTAATTCATGCGAAATAATATCTAAATACGATAAACTAGGATGATCTGCCTTTAATAATTTGACAAATCCCATTATGGAAGTAAGTGGGTTACGAAATTCATGTACAAAACTAGCTGACATTTGCCCTAAAATCGTCAGCCTTTCTTTATGTGTTTCGTTAATATATTGCTGTTTTTCCTCTAAATTTTTTGATATAATTTCCGAGTATTTTAAAACAGTATAATAAATTAATTTGTCAAAACAAGTATGTATTTGAGCCATAATTGGTTTCAATTCACGTGCGCTAACATCTAATTCACACATCGCTTCGAAAAGCTCATTTCTTCCCACATTTGCATTATAAACAAAATCACCAATATTCGCATCTGCTCCTGCACGTTCAATAGCAATTTTCTCGCATAATGGCTGAAGATAATCTATATCTTTTTCTTCCATAGTAAGTTCGATAATTAACTCTAATAAATCCTCTCCATTTTGAACTGCTTCTAGTTTAAATGGATCTTTATCGGAAATTATCATTTTGTTTTTCCAGTTCTCAACGAATTGGTGCCTGTTGTTTTTCAAGTGCGAACAAAATACTTCTTTAATATCCTTATCGATTGGAAAAACCCCCATTCCCTCCATTTCCATGCGACGAACACCCTTTATATTTTGAATATTAACACAAAAATTGCAATTCGTTAATAGATTATTGTCACATTTTGTTAATATGTGTTGATAAAATTTTTATGACTTTATTAATTGTTTAGATTGATACACTCCATTTTCCTTCATTTCATTCAAAGTTTTTTACATTTGATGAGACTTTTTTTGCATCCTGCTTTATTCTTTCGTACAATAGAAAATGAAAGGTGTGAAAAATATGGTAAATAAAAATGTGGAAGATTATCTCCAAGAAGGCATTTACGGCCAAAAGCAGAACAAACCAGAAGAACGTAATATGTATTTAACTACATTACGTGAGCGTGTAGAAATCGCTTTAACTATCGGTCAAGTAATGCAAAGTAATGTATATTCTGAAGTAGCTAGTAGCATCCGCTCTTCTCAAACATTACAAATATTCCTAAATGGTGGCATTGCTTACCCACATTTATCAAAATACATCAAATTAGCAAATGAAAAAAATATTCCTTTTACAATTGTTCAAAATAAAGGTACAGAAACACCAATCGGTTTAGTATTATCTCATAGCACCGCTGTAGATAAAGAACAAATTTATGTAGAAGATGCTATTTTCAAACAAGAAATGAAGTAAAAGGTACACTTGATTAAATGAAATTGTTCTGAGAAACGTAAAACAAACAATAAAAAACGAGTATGGAATCGTAAACATTCCCTGCTCGTTTTTTATTGCGATGTTTAAGCTGGATCTACTTTATTTTTTTATACACACTAATTTCAATTCTGTCATTTCTTCTATTGCATATTTAATACCTTCACGCCCCGTACCACTTTCTTTCACACCACCGTAAGGCATATGATCTACCCTGAACGTTGGAATATCATTTATCATGACACCACCAACTTCTAGCTCGTCAATCGCACGCATTGCTTTGAACAAATTATTTGTGAATACTCCTGCTTGTAGACCGTAACGCGAATGATTTACTTTCTCTATTGCTTCATCAAATTCTTTAAATGTATTTACAGTCATGAGTGGACCAAATACTTCTTGGCACTGAACAGATACATGCTCTGGAACATTCGTTAATACAGTTGGTTCAAAAATCCTTTCATCACGTTTCTTACCACCATATAAAACATTCGCTCCTGCTTTAACTGCTTCTTGCACCCACATTTCAATTCGCTCTACATCTTTTTTCGAAATTAAAGCCGATACATCTGTTTCTTCAAGCAATGGATCACCAACAACAACTGTTTCCATCGCTTTCTTTAGCTTTGAAAGAAATTCATCCATTCTCTTTTCATGTACAAAAACACGTTGTACTGAAATACAAACTTGTCCATTATTAACAAATGCTCCCCATTTTACACGTTCAATTATTTCATCCGTTAATTCTACCTCTTCATCAATAATAACAGCAGCATTTGACCCTAGTTCTAACGTAACTCGCTTTAACCCAGCCTTTGCCTTAATTCCAATTCCAACCTTCGGACTTCCCGTAAAAGTAATGGAAGCAACATCATCATTTGTTACTATCGCCTCACCTACAGTTGAACCGGGACCAGAAATAATATTTAAAGCTCCTTTTGGCAATCCAGCCTCTTCAAATAATTCAACTAATGCGTAAGACGATAATGGCGTTTGATCAGCTGGTTTTAATACAACAGTATTTCCGGCAGCAATTGCAGGGCCAACTTTATGTGCTACTAAATTTAATGGAAAGTTAAATGGTGTAATTGCCCCTATAACCCCAATCGGTTTTCTTATTGTATAGGCAATACGGCCATCTGCACCAGGCGCTGCATCAAGTGGCAATGTCTCACCGTATATACGCTTCGCTTCTTCCGCTGCAAATTTGTATGTCTGAACGGTACGATCTACTTCTCCCCTCGCAGCACGAATTGGTTTTGCGGCCTCTTTTGCAATAATCTCCGCAAATTCTTCTCTTCTTTCATCCATTTTTTGTGCAACCTTCTCTAAAATAGTCGCACGATCATATGCAGATAATTTATTCATTTTTTTCATTGCATTTTTTGCAGCAGTAACAGCCTCTTTTACATCTTCTTCTGTTCCTTGTGCAATTTCCGCTAATGTTTCTTCAGAATACGGTGCATATAATGGTTTATACGTGTTTACAGACTTCCAAGCTCCATTTATATATAAGTGCTTCTTCATAATTCTGCTCCTTCCAAATATATGTATACAACAATACTTCACCTAGTGAAAGGTCTGACTTATGCCATTGTATCATAGCCCTTATTCTCCAAAAAAACATTATGCTCAAAAAAACTCTGCCATATAGCAGAGTCTATGAACTAATTTGTTCTTGTAATGAAATTTGTTTTTCATCTTCTAAAATAGCAATTGATTCTACAGTCTTTGTAACTTCTAATCTCTTAATATAGTGTCCATCTAATTCTTTCACACAAAACTTATAATTTTCAATTTCAATGAAATCCTCTTCAGCAATTTCTATATTCTTCGTTAAAATCCAACCACCTATTGTATCAACACCATTATCATCAATCGTTAAACCTAATAACGTATTTACTTCACTAACAAGCACTTTTCCCTCTAGTATTGTTTTCGTTTCACTTACTTGTTGAATTTCTGGCTGTTCATCTGTATCAAATTCGTCTTGAATATCTCCAACTATTTCTTCTAATATATCTTCAACAGTAACAAGTCCAGACGTACCACCATATTCATCTATCAATATAGCAATATGTGTTCTTTCTTTTTGCATTTTTAAAAATAAGTCGTGTATTGGGATAGAGTCGATAACTAAAATGATTGGCCTAATATATTGCTCTACTTTCTTATTACTAACCGCCTTATGCTGCACAAAATCTGTGAAAATATCTTTAAAGTTTACAAAACCTATTACATGATCTTTATCACCATCAACAACTGGATATCTCGTATATTTTTCCCGAGACATTTTTTGCAAAGCTTCTTCAGCAGGCATGTCTTTACTTATAATATGCATCTCAGTTCGGGGTACCATTATTTCTTTTGCAATCCGATCATCAAATTCAAAGATTTTATTTACATATTTATATTCAGACTGATTAATCTCGCCATTTTTGTAACTTTCTGAAACTAATAACCGTAATTCTTCTTCTGAATGAACATCATCGTGCCCTTTCGGCGGTTTCACCCCTAGGAACTTCGTAATAATTCGGGCTGATCCATTTAATAGCCAAATAAACGGAAACGCCATACGATAAAAGATAATTAACGGTTTAGCAACAAATAAACTCACTTGTTCAGCTTTTTGAATCGCGAATGTTTTTGGGGCCAATTCCCCTATTACAACATGTAAAAATGTAATAAGCAAAAACACTAAAATTACAGCAAAAATGTCCGCTAGTTGAGTAGAAATGTTTAAATTCACAAAAATCGTGTCAAACATTTGCTTTAATGCAGGTTTACCAAACCACCCAATCCCCAGAGCTGTAACTGTTATTCCTAGCTGACAAGCTGATAAATATTCGTCTAAGTTTGTAATGACTGTTTTGACAGGTGTTGCGCGATTATTTCCTTCTGCAATTAAATAGTCAATTCGTGAACTTCGCACTTTAACAATTGCAAATTCTGCTGCAACGAAAAATGCCGTTAAGGCAATTAAAACAATCACTATACTTATACTATATATGTCCAAATACTTTTCCTTACTTACATTGTAAGCAAGGAAGCCACCTCCTACTTAATTTTATTCAAGTGAAGTAAGCATTCTAATACTCTAACAAAATTCTACATTAGCAATCACCTTTTTATATATTATATGCATACATAAAAAAGATATTTATCATTATGATAATCTAATTTATTTCCCTTAGTCAAATTATTCTAAATCTTACAATAAAATATTTTTATATACACGATATATTCCTCACAGCCTCATTTCGTGAAAAAACACTTTCTTTGCCGATTCCACACTTCTTTTGTCACACCAGAAGGGAACTTACTTCATAGATCGAAATCATTCAACAGGATATATATAGGAGGGATTATTTTGGAATATAAAACACCATTTATCGCAAAAAAATTAGGTGTTAGCCCAAAAGCTGTTGTCCGGATTGCACAACAATTAAATCTTACGATAGAAAAAAATAAATATGGTCACTTTATTTTTACACAAGATGATTTAGATCAAATGTTAGAATACCATCTTTCACAAATAGAGCAACCCCACAACTCTCACCCTGCTCAAAAAACATCATCAAATGATGTTGAAGAATTAAAAACTCAAGTAAACACAATTGTTCAAAACATATCATCGCATGATTTTAAACAATTAGCCGATCAATTAAACACTATTACGAGAAGGTTAGATCGAATGGAAGAACAAATGCAAGATAAAGCAAATGATGTTGTTACGTACCAACTTTTACAACATCGCCGTGAAATGGAGGAAATGTTAGAGCGAATTCAAAAGCTAGAAGCTGGCCTTAAGAAAGAAGAACCATTATTTATTACTCCCGATACAAAACCAACATATGAACGAGAAAAGAAACCGAAGCGCCGTAAAATGATTTTTAGTATATTTGGATTATAATTTTTAGACCCTTATTAAAATAATAAGGGTCTTTTTTCATGAAGAATGATTTCATATTAAAATAGCATTCTCTTTATTATACATATTCATTTCGTTTTATTTGGTTAACATAATATTTTTACTGTATTCTGCGATTAATGCCTGTGCATGAGCGTTCCCTTGAATCACATCTCGAAATTCTTTTAAAGAATACAAATGTGTAGCCCCTTTTCGGGCATGAATTCGTACTGGTACACCTTGTAAAGTATCATGAAACTGAAATGGATTATCTATCGGTTCAATTGGGAAACCGAGTGTTAATAAATACATATACATTCTTTTTGTAACTGCTGCAATATACCATTCTGCTTTCGTTTCTAATGCATGCATAAATAAAATAGCTGTTAATCTTTTGAAGTGTCCTCTCCCACGAGACGTTTTCGCAATACTTAACTTTCCTATTTCATATACATTTTTCAAATCTTTCACTAAGTCATTTTTAGAAAACGGATAGAAAAACTCAGAATTTGATTGCTCTGGTACCGTATACTTCATACATTCTACTGTACCGATATGATGTTCATCTTCTATTAATAAAAATCGTGATGGATTTAAATTACGTTCTACGAACATTAAGTTTCTTTCTTCACAAAAATCTCCCCATAGTTGCTCGAACCAAAAATGTTCTTCCTTTGTTTGAACACGCTGGAACATATATACCCGCCTTTCCCATCGCCGCTCTGTTTTTGATAACGCTTTCACTATCTATCATATAAGAACAAACCTTCGTATGCAACTAAAAATATTTACGACTTATTATATTCTGTAAAATGAATTAAATTCCACCTTCATTGTCTTTTATCTCTCATGTACCGCTCTTCTTACAACATATTTAGATTACTTTCAAATTCAAATCGTAGTATGCTTCTTTCCACACTGCATATAATTCTGCTTAACCTAAAAGAAATCCTTTATGAAAAAGGATTTCTTTTACTTCTTAATGCTTTTTAACCACTTCTCAAAAATTTGTACCATTCCATGTTTTCCAGCTAATCTCTCTTCCCCTTGTTTCGTTTTATATGGATATAGTTGCAAGAACACACCGCACCCAGACTCAATTTTTTTACTGTGCATATGACTTCCTGGATATACACAAATGACTTCATAAATGGCCCTTCGATAATAGACTCGCCTTCCATCCTGTTCTTCTACATATTTTATAGACCAGTACTTATACATTTGCTCAGTTGCTTTTGTATTTCCAACGTGCTGAAAAATATTGTACATTGGGCTATATTTCACTTCGATAATAATAGAAGATTGATATATATATTTCTCTTCTTCCTTTACATAACAGTCTAAGCGAATATCTGGCTTCTTCGTGTCTTCTCCATTATAAAAATTACTCCCTTTACTTAATGCAATAAGTGGATGTGTTTCAATTAAATCATTAAATGCGACATGCACTCTAATGTCATCTTGATGTAAAACTACTGTCGTTCCATCTTGTAATCCATCAACATAAAAATGTTCTTGTATTTGTTCACGGATGGAATTTATAGCCTCAAAGCCAATTTGCTCTAACATGGAAATAACGATAAAAAAAGCGTAATATTCATACACTAAAAATGTTGGTTTATAAACAAATAATAAAGATGGAGATTGATTTGTATATTGTGGAAGTAAATCTAAATGCTGTAGTAGTTGTTGATGTGGTATCGGTAAATTATGTGAGTTCATGTTACCCGTTTCGGAAACTTCTCTCCAAAATGGAGAATGCATTAAAGTTTGAAAGTATTGTACACTTTCATGTACAAAATGAGCTAATATTTTATATTCTTGTATCTTCATAGAACTTTTTCGCAAATCCGCCTCTTTTAGTAAATGTATATTTTTATATTTTTGTTTCTCTCTATCGGTTACTGAACCATTACGCTCAATTGTTTGTATAATCGTTTTTACAGCTTGAAATTCTTCTGATTTCTTCTTTTTTTCTCTTTCTAATATTTCAATTGTTTGACGTAAAAAACTTTCAGCTTCAAGTAAATAGAGATTAAATTGCATCGCTTTAAATTTAAGAAAAGCATTTTCCTTACTATTTTTTTGTTCTATAAACTTACGATTATATTTTTTTGCATAAGGTTTTCTTTCCGCCACAATGGCTCCTTTTCTCGTTGCTTTCCGCTCCTTTTCTTCCCATTTATATTCATGTATAAAATTTGAACTCAATTCTATTTTCTTAAAAATTTGCTTTATCTTTTTCATTTTTTGCGGCAATTTTCTAAGTAACACTAAATAAGAAGAATCTTCAATATCACTAAGTGTAGAGAAAGTCTTTTTATAATAACCTCTATCTAAAATCAACTCATTTAAAATTGACTTTACATAGTTTTGAATCATTTCAAATTGATCATCAAAAAAATTTTTGGGAACGACTTGAAAAGCGCCATAATACGTTTTATCTTCTATATTCACTTCAAAATGATATAAGCCACAACGCCATGGATAAAAGAATTCCGTTTTTCCATGTTCATATATTAATACCTTTTGTTTTTTTTCATTTATTTCATATTTTGATTCCTTTATATTTTTCTGTCCCTCATATACTTTATTCCATATAAAAGTAATATTCATTGGACTTTCATAATGGTAATGCAATCTAATTGGTTTTAATTCTTGTACTTTATAAATACATTGAACTAATGCTGTAGTAGATGTACAAAGACGATTTAATAATATATATTCCCCTTTTGCCTCAGATCCAATGATTAACTTTAATACAAAAGGGAGTGTTTCTTTCGTATCAACGATTTCTGTTTCATATCGCCCTTCATTTTGCATAGCCATACAACTCCAGTTCTCTACGCTTTTCTCTTATATATGCTAAAGAGTGTTCAAATGTAGATACTCTGTTTGCAAGTGTAGATTGCAAGAGAGGTACTAATGTCGCCCCCCTTTTTACTTCTTCAGAAAGTAAAGAACCCACCATCATTTCAGTCCCTCTTATTTTCGTCAATACACGTTGCTTTATTTGTAAATCAAATCCTTCTTCTCTACTGATCATATAGGAATGATTATTTTGGAACGGTATATTTTGCAAGTAAGTAGCTATTGCATTTGCACATCGAAAAGAAATTCCCTTTGACGCATCGTGTGATGACAATACACCATGTAATTTATCTAACAACTCTAACTCTTCTTCAGAAAATACTTCAATCATTGATTTATTCCTTACCCAATTTATACGAAATTCTCCTGTAGTTACTTTCAGAGGTTTTTGTAATACAACTTTCTCCTGCTCCATGCACATCTCACAAAACGGAATCTTTCGTAAAGTTATTACATTCGTCCGATCTAATAATCGATCTGAGAGCTCTTTCGTTGTTTCATCAAAATTCACAGTACCTACAAATATAATATTTTCTCCAATTTCAATTGTTGGTGGAATTGGATTTTCTTTTTCTTGTACACCTTCATACAAATTTAAAATACGGTTTTGCTTTTCAAGTTGAAGAACAGATAGAAATGGAGTAAACCAATGCTCAATATGTGACATATTCATTTCATCAAAAACTATTATATACAGCTGATTTTGATTTTCTTTCGCCTTCATTAACGCCCTAACTAATTTTGTTTCACTTTCAATAAAAGAACCATTTGGGTGAAGGTAACCAAGTAAATCATGTGGTTCTTGATACGATGGTGAAATCGGAATCCAAACCAATTCTTCTCCATACTGTAATCCAAGTGCTTCTGCATAAGCTTGCACAAAACGGGATTTCCCAGCGCCTGGTATACCACCAAGAATCGTCAACATATTTGTTTTTGCACTTATATGAAAATTATAAATATCAGTTTCATCCAAATATATCCCTTTATTACGCACAAAACTTTTTACATACTGTAAAAAGACGGATTCACGCTCATCCCATTCCCATTCATCCTTATGCACTTTTATTTCCTCTACCTCTACAAGCTTACCTTCTTCGGTCATTCGTTTTTTTAATTGCTCATACACATGATTGCTTACAAAATATAATTGATCTTCTACCGCTATTTCTACATACTTCATCCAGTCATTTAATTCTATATACTTACATTCCCGCTGCTGTTCAAAATATGCGATTGAACTAATTGATGATGACTTTAAAGATATATTTCCATATAATCTTCCCTCATGCCACAATAATTCAGGAGGCTCAAAGTCTTTTGGATATTTTGGCATTAGAAATGACAAATAACCATTACCAAGTTTTCTTTCTAAAGACTCTCCCTTTCTGAAATCGGAAACTTTAGGTACTGGAATCATTTTATAGTCGTTTACCACTTCTCGCGGTTCCTCTGTACAAATTAACTCCACGTATAAATGTCCTCTTTCATAATAGAGGCGAAACATAACCAATTGCTTTTCTAATTTTCTTTTCTTTAATTCCGAAAAGACTTTTTCATTCTTTTTATTGCTACATAAACCTTCAAATACGTATGGTTCATTTTTTAATTGCTCTTGTAACGTGAGTGGTATTGGCGATAGGCATTGTACAAAGAAATTCTCTCCACTCTTCTCTCTCTCTGCTTTTGTAAACTTCCCGATAAACCTCATATAGTACATTCGTTTTATAAAACTTGGCTGAAGAGCTTTATGTAATTTCACCTTCGTCACCTTCTTTTTTCATACTATTCTTAGTGTATGAAAAAAACGAAAAACTAGAAACAAAAAACCTGACGTTATCCGCCAGGTTCAAAATGAAAACGTATATTAATGAGAAGGAAATGCTTTTTTCTCTTGTAAAATTGCATTATGAGCAATTTTCATTTTCGCAAGTACGTAACGTAATCGATCTTCAGCGTTTTCATCGTTACTTTTTTGTAATTCCGCCAAATTTTCAACAGAACTTGCTAAATTTTCAATGACTCCTCTCAGTTCAGGATGATGATTAAAAAATGATTCTTGCACTAATACTTTCCTTAACTCGCTAGCTAAATCAATTATTCTAGACAACTGTTCTTTTTCTTCCATTCTCATCCCTCCTGAATATCTTATGTAGTAAATATTCTCTAAACAAAGAAAAAAGCCCTTTAAATGAAAAGGACTTTTTACATTTTTATATTTCCAGTTAATAACATATACAGTGATGTGATAGCCGCAATAATAATTGCCCACATCACATATCTCTCTGCACCTGCAAAGCAACGGTTCCCTTGTTCTTTTCTTGCAAACGTGTAAACAATAATTCCAATTCCATACACAATTGAAACGAGTAGTAAATTCTTTAAACCCGCTGCATAAAGAAGCCATACAGAGTAAATAGAAGCAATTAAAGCTAACGCTCCGTTTTTTAATTTAGCGTCTTTTAGTTCGTTTGTAATGACTAATTTAAATTGGAATAACGCTGATAATAAATATGGTAATAAAATTGATGTTGATGCAATGAAATACATAATTTGATATGTTGATTCCGAAAACAAAACGATGATAAATATAATTTGGGCAACACCATTTGAGATCCATAATGCCATGTGCGGTGTTTGTTTTTTATTTGTTTTCGTAAAGACTTTCGGAAATACGCCATCTTTTCCTGCTACGTGTGAAATTTCAGAAACAAGTAAAAACCAGCCAATTAATGTACCGACAAGTGAAGCAACTAATCCGATGTTAATCGCAACTGCACCCCATGGACCAACAACGTGCTCTAATACATGTCCCATTGACGGAGTTTCTAACACAGAAAGTTCGCCTCTTGTCATAGCTCCCATCGACAAGACAGAAATTAAAATATAAATGGACATTACTAAAATAAGTCCCAATACTGTTGCCTTACCAACATCTCGACTATTCTTCGCTCTTCCAGATAATACAACCGCTCCTTCAACTCCAATGAAAACCCAAAGTGTTACAAGCATTGTATTTTTCACTTGACCAAGTATAGCGGAAAGTGAGATCGTTCCTTCTCCCCAAAAATCATGTGTAAATGTGTCCCAGCGAAAGGCTGTTACCATTACAACAATAAATAAAACGATTGGAACTAACTTCCCTATTGTTGCGATCACATTCATAATAGAAGCTTCACGGATTCCAAATAAAATTAGAAAATGAAGTGTCCATAATAAAAGTGATGCCCCAACGATAGACGCAACATTATTTCCTCCTTTGAAAATTGGAAAGAAATAACCTAATGTACTAAACAGTAACATAATTGTTGCGACATTACCTAAGATTCCTGCTAGCCAATATCCCCAAGCACTATTAAATCCAATATATTCACCGAAACCAGCACGTGCATAACTATAAATTCCACCTTCAAGTTCCGGTTTTTGTCTTGCTAACGTTTGATATACGAGCGCAAGTGGAATCATTCCCATCGCTGTAATACACCAGCCAATTATTATTGCGCCACTGTTTGCTCCTACTGCTAAATCATGCGGTAAACTAAAAACACCGCCACCAACCATTGTTCCAACTACTAATGCGATTAATGGAAAAAAACCTAACTTCTTTTCTATTTGTACCACCCCATCTGTCATTCTAGGTGTTATGTTCGTTCAACTATTAAAGTCACCTTTTTCTCTAATAGACGTTTCTCTTATATTTTTTCAGGAAAACATTACTTATTCTAAAAGAAAATGAAGAAAAATGGAATACTTTTTTGAAAAAATGTATAAGTATGCACAAAAAAACCGTCCATTTTGTAATGAACGGTCATTTCATACATATAAATTTGTATATTTCTTGTAAAATTAACGAAGTAAATTCTCTTTTTGTAAAAATTGTTTCGCAACTTCTTCACTACTTTTCCCATTCACATTTACTTCATAATTCATTTTTCGCATTTCTTCATCTGTAATCTTCCCAGATAATTTATTTAATACTTTTTCAAGCTCAGGATATTTCTGTAACGTCTCTTTTCTTAATAATGGTGCACCTTGATATGGTGGGAATAACCCTTTATCATCTTTTAGTACTTTAAGTCCGTATTGCTCCAGCTCACTATCTGTTGAATATGCATCGATTACGTTAACATCCCCTGATTGAATTGCACTATAACGTAGTTTCGGTTCCATCGTTTTCACATTTGAAAACTTATAGTTATATAATTTTTGCATTCCTTTATAACCGTCTTCACGATCAGCAAATTCTAATGTGAATCCTACTTTTACATCCTGTGCAATTTTTCCTAAATCAGAAATTGTATTTATATTATTTTGGGCTGCTATTTTTTTCGGCATAGCTAATGCATATGTATTATTATACTCCATCGGCTTCAACATGGACATATTATATTTCTTTTCCATTCCTATGCGAGCTTGTTCATATACTTCATCACGATTTGTACTTTTCGGTTCTTCCTTCACGAAAGTAGATAAAGCTGTTCCTGAAAACTCTGGGTATATATCTACTTCTCCTGATTTTAACGCTTCAAATACAAACGCTGTTTTTCCAAGACCTGGTTTTAATTGTACGTGTAAATCGGTATCTTGTTCAATAAGCTGCTTATACATTTGAATTAAAATTTCAGGTTCTGATCCAAGTTTCCCCGCAATAACAATATCTTTTTTTTGTGTATTCCAAAGAAATGGAGCGGCGACCATTACAAGAGCGATACATATCGTCAATATAACACGCTTAGAAGAGCGTTTTGGTTGTTCAAGTATGCGAAGTACTACATCAAAGAATAAAGCGAGTAACGCGGCTGGTACGGCCCCTAAAATGATAAGCGCATGATCATTCCGATCGATACCAAGTAAAATGAGTTTACCGAGCCCACCAGCACCTATAAGAGCTGCTAATGTAGCTGTTCCAACAATTAATACCATCGCCGTACGAATACCGGCCATAATAATTGGTAAAGCAAGAGGAAGTTCTACCTTCCACAGTCTTCTCCAACTATTCATCCCCATAGCTCTCGCGGCTTCTATTAGTGATTCATCTAATTCCCTTATTCCTGTATATGTATTTCGTAAAATAGGTAATAGTGCATACACAACTAAAGCAATAATGGCTGGAAGTTTGCCAATTCCTACTAACGGAATTAATAGTCCTAGTAATGCAAGCGATGGGACTGTCTGCATTACTGCTGAAGTTCCTATTATAAACTCAGCCAGTCGTTCTTTTCTCGTTAATAAAATGCCAAGTGGTACCGCAATAATTACTGCAAAAAATAATGAAATAAGCGATATTTGTAAATGCTCACTTAATGCAGTTAGTAATTCTATTTTTCGTTCTTGGAACGTTTGTATAAAATCAGTCACTGTTTAGCCTCTTTCCTTCATTTGTTCAACAATGTAATTGACAATATGACGACTTGTTAAAGCGCCAACATATTGACCATTTTCTTCAACTGGCACTGATTCTTCAGTTTGTAAGCGGATTAGTGCTTCTTGTAAAGGGGAATGCAAAGATATAGCAGTCCCTTCAACTCGTATACGATTGTCTAACGACATTACATCTTCTATATTCATGCCCTCATACCAAGGTCGTCCACGATTTCCAATGAACTCCTCTACAAATTCATTTTTCGGATTATGTATAATACCTTCTGGTGTATCTAATTGAACAACTTTTCCTTCTTTCATAATACAAATACGATCTCCAAGCGATAACGCTTCTTGCATATCATGCGTTACGAACACAATTGTTTTTTGAATCTTTTTTTGCAATTGTACAATATCCTTCTGAAGCTGTTCCCTACTTAACGGATCTAACGCACTAAACGGTTCATCCATAAGAACGATTTTCGGATTTGCGGCTAATGCCCGTACGACACCAACACGTTGCTTTTGCCCCCCTGACAATTCATCAGGCATACGATTACGATATACATCTGGTTCTAGCCCGACCATCTGTAGCAACTCATCGACACGGGCTTTTATTTTTTCTTTATTCCATTTTCTCATTTCAGGAACAACTGCAATATTTTCTGCAATTGTCATATGCGGAAACAAAGCGATTTGCTGCAGCACGTACCCTATATCCCAGCGTAATTCATTAATATTATATTGTTGAATATCTTTTCCATCGATTAAAATTGAGCCTTCAGTCGTTTCAATTAAACGATTAACCATCTTCATTGTCGTTGTTTTCCCGCAACCACTCGGACCAATGAGAACAAAAAATTCTCCTTTTTTAATTTCTAAATGCAATGAATCCACTGCTTTTGTGCCATCTTCATATGATTTTGACACTTGATTAAACTGAATCACAAATACAACTCCTTTATCGTTGTTTCCTTTATTTTGATGGAATATGGAATTCATTTCAAATGATACGCATTATTCTACAAAAAAAAGAGCTCACATTTGAGCTCTAACGGTCTAACAATATTGTTTTCATTATAGCAGCATATTCACGCACATACATTTTTTTCTTAGAACGCATTGGTGTTTCAGCAGCTAGTGCCTCCATCTTCATACCTAAACGCTTTGCGATAATTTTCGTTCTATATAAATGATACGTATTACTTACAACTACTGCATGTTTCACATCATATAAATCCATACTAAACTTTAAATTTTCATACGTATTTGTAGAGCTGTCTTCTATTAAAATACGACTCTCATCTATACCATGTGCCATTAAATAGTTTCTCATACTGTGAGCTTCTGGTATATCTTCATCTTCCCCTTGACCACCTGAAACAATTACTTTCGCTTCAGGATGGGAAAATAAATACTCCAACGCTACATCCAAACGATTTTGAAGAGATAAAGACGGTCTATCTCCAAATAACTTTGCACCCAGTATAAGAACGTACGGAGAGTGATAGCTCAATTTTTCACGAGCAACTTTGTTCATTCGAAACGTCATATAAATGATGTATAGTGGCGGTAATAATAAAATTATAAGAAAGATCCATTTGTTCATAAATAAGTATTCACTCCCTTTCTTTTGATTATATAGAAAAAGAAAGGGAGGCAGAAGTGTTTTTTCAAACGATTGATTTATTAGAAACGTTCGTCCCTACTTTACGTTGTGAATATACATAATAAAGAGCAATTCCTAATGATAGAATCAATATATAGCTAAGTACGTAAAACGGGAGCATTACCCCAGCTTTAGATACACCAGCTGTAAACAGCATTAATAATACAATTCGTATTCCTGTACCAATTAATCGAAATAAGCTGTCTACGCGTCCCATTACTTCGTTTGGAATTTCCTCCATCATCAATACATTTCTCGCCACTCTTGTCCCCGCATTTCCAATCGCATGTAAAATCGCAAGTCCATATAACAACATTACGGAAGGTTCAATACTCATTGCGGTAATTGAAATTACATAAATGAACATCGTCATAACGATTGAAACTTCTGTTTTCACATATTTCATTATGAGTGGAATACAGATCCCTGCAACAACTGCTCCGACACCGTACATCATGCCCTCTATTGCATATACAGAGGCATTGGCTTTGAGTATATCCGAAATATAAACTGGTATTAAATAATTTGCCATCATGACACCGATAAATGGCATATAAGTGGCCAGTAAGAACCAAAAGAGCTTGGGACGTTTTTTCATAAAGTGAATTCCTTCGAACAATTGCTTCTTAAATGTTACTTTCTTTTTTACTTCCTTTTTCTTTACGTATGGTATACATAAGAACAGGAAAAGTGCTCCTACAAAAGTAAACATATCTACTAACAAAATCCACTTCAAAGACACAATTTCAATTAAGAAGCTCGCGGCTGCTCCTGAAATAACTTGTGTTAACTGTCCTTGTATTTCCATCGTCCCACTTAAACTTTTATAATGTTCTGCTTGGAAAATTTCTTGGTTAAACACAAAAATTGTAGGATAAAATAACAAATAGTAAAAAGACCCTGCTATATAAATAAGAATATAGTGAATAGAATGATAGGATTGCCCAGCAAATCCCCACATAACCATTATTCCGATTACGGCTATCCCGATCCCTTCGTTACATAACAATAAAGATTTTCTTGAGAAGCGATCAATACTTTGCCCGATAAACGGCGTTAATAAAAACATAATTAGAGTTGAGATGATGGAAACATAGCCAAACGTTGTCTCTCCTCCACTCTCTTTAATTAACAGCCACGGAATCATTATCATAACAATTCCGGAACCAATAGCAGATAGACTATTGGCCCCTAGAATGTAATACAAGCGAGAATCATGATAAAGTGAGGACATATCACTCCACTCCTAGTTGCTTTTTCACCTCTTTATATACGCTCATATATGCTTTTAATTCTTTAACTACATCATGAATTAATGGTTTGGCATCTTCCCCAAGTTCACCATCTTGCACATGTAATCCATCAAGCACAACTTGTTTTGGAATGGCATTTGCATAAACACCTCTAGCGACCGTTCGCATGCTGTTTAATGCATTTATTCCACCTTTACCGCCACCAGCAACTGCTAACAACGCAACTGGTTTATGAATAAATTCACTACTACTTAAGTAATCTAAAGAGTTTTTCAGCGCACCGCTCATCGCATTATGATATTCTGGTGTACATAATACAACCCCATCCGCAGCTTTCACTAACGTTTTCAATTTTTTTACTGCCTCTAAATCACGTTGTGACTCTTCTCCATTGTATAAAGGTAACTCCTCAATTGCTAAATCATATAATTCCCCTTCAAATTGATCCGCAATATATTTTGCCACCACGCGAGTTCTACCAAATTTTCTTGGTGTCCCGTTAATAACGACTAGTTTCATGATTATTTCTCCCCTTTGTTTTCAAGTTCTACTTATATATTATCAGAAATTTCTATACAAAACACAATATAAAGAGTTAACTTGTTTCATAAAATAGTATGATAAACAAAAAAGAACTCATACTTTCGTATGAGTTTCGTACAATTACTTTGATTCATCTCTCATGCTCAATGTAACTAAACTTTCATTTGCTTCAAAATGATTATATGCTTTTTCCGCTAATCTTTTCCGTTCTTCTGGTAATTCTATATATTTCATTACGTTTTCAATTATTTTTTCGTACGGAGTAAATACAATTCCTGGCCACTCTACCTCATCTTCTGGATTACTATTTTCGGAAATAATAAATTTCTTATTTGCGACTGCATAAGATACGCGAGGTGTTTCAAGAATTCCTGATAAGTAAAAATGAATATTTAATATAATTTTAGCCCTAGCAATCAATTCATTTCTAACAATTCCCCACGCATTATTTTTAAAAACAATATTTAAATTCGGAGCAACTGCTTTTAATTGATCCAAAATAGCTTGCCGCCTCGGATTAAGAGCACCTATAAACAGTATATCAATGTCTTCCGTAATCTCATCTTCAAATGCATCTTTTTTTATTTCTAAAGTTGGTGCATAGTTCATTCCTACATGTTTTATTTCTTTTCCTACTCCCTTTTGTTTTAACCATTCTATATTTTGTTTACTATAATCCCAAATTTCTTTATCTTTTAATAAAATTAAATACAGTGGGTGCGCATAAGGGCTTCCTTCATATAGCTGTTCTAGATTATATATAATTGCATTTTTCGGAAGTAGATTCGGGTTATGTGCATATGTATGCGCTCCAAAAACAATTGTATTTTTTACATTTTCTAGTATTGTTTCTGATATGATTGCTGTATTTCCCTCCTGCTCTAGTCGCCATTTCAAAGCCCGCGCGACATCTATGAAGCTCCCATACGTCTTTGGGCATATAAACAGACAATAATCATATCCTTTATTCAAATATGCTTCCATTAACCTTAAATTATTTTTATATAAATCCACATCCGGATATTTCAGTAAAAGCTCATTGGCATGTTTTTTTGCTACTTTATATAATCCAGCATAATAAGCAGCAATGCACCTTCTTAATTCAATTCTTTGCCGATGCTCATCTGCTACGTCCATGTCTAAAAGAAGATTTGCGATACAATACGCTTTTAAATGATCACGATCATAATAGTAATCTAGTAGTGGCATCAATTCTTCATACGTATTTCCATGCACCGATTCCCCTAGTTCTAGCGCCCATCGTATTAATTTCATGATTACTCCACTACTCCTTTAACCGAAATTGTATTTAATAAAATTTCGCATTACTTTCCACCATATTTGCTATATGCAATGGTAACTCTTCTTTTTTCGATTCTAAATATTTTTGTGATACTGCACCTAAATGTTTTTTATGTGGTATATAAAAAGCATTTATAGAAATCTCATAATCAAATAAGTAATCATACACATGATAATCTACAAATAGAAGATCATCTTTTGGAAAAGGCACTTCCTTTCCCTGCAGGGCATACATCAAAGCAATATTGCTTTGAGATTTTAATCGATACATTCTTGCAAGTTGATATAACGGCTCAGCCCTAGTTGGTCTATATTCCCACGCCTTTTGAAAATAAAGAACAGCTAATGCTGTATATTGTTCTTCTTGCTTCTTAGCATTTTCTTTTTCATCCGCTTCTGTTACTTCATGTTGTTTATTTGCTGAACGGTTCGCTAATTGTTCATAACAAAATCCTATTCGCAATAACGAGTAGAATACCTCTTCAACCCATCCGCCTGCTTCCACTCGTTTTTTATACCATTTAATTGAATCTTCAAATTGACTTAAATGAAAATAAGTTTGGGCTAAATAAAATAAATATCTTATATGCAAGTCTGGCGTTGTTTCTGGGTCGTTTATTCCTTGTAACAGCAACCTCTCATCTCTTTCAAATTTATCAGCTTTACTACCGCCATCCCCAGGATCATTAACGACAAGCGTCTCTAGCCTAGCTACTCTCGTATTGTAATTCGCTCCAACTTTGGAACGATCTATATCCCAATACTCATGAGTAACACCGACAGATTTCCATGGTAAAGAAGCTTTTAAAAGCCGTGTAAGCCAATATTTAATATGAATATCATATTGCAGTGTAAGATAATGGTCTTCCGTTAAACTAGTCTTATCAAACTCAGGATCAACTTCTAATATCATATCTGCATCTAATATTAATAAATAGTCTGCTTCTGGATATGTTTTTTGTGCTAATGAAACAGCTAAACTTCTATTATAACCAAAGTTTTTAAATGGTTCATGATGAACTGTTCCAGGAATTTCATTTTCTTCACACCAATTTTCAATAATTTCAGGTGTATTATCAGTTGATCCAGTATCACAAATAGAAACAAAATCTACAATTGATTTTGTAGCATTTAAACATCTTTCCATAATTCTAGACTCGTTTTTAACAATCATACAAAGACATAATTTTTTTTCTTCTCCTACATTCTTCACTTGCTCATTTCCCATTTAACCACCTCATATTTTATTAACACGCTCTTTTCATATGTAACACCATTTCATAGCTACACTGATGACATAAGCATCCTTTTACTATTTATGAAAATTTCATTTTATTTATTCTTATTTTTATATTGGGACATTAGCTAGAATGAGTTAATTATTACTAACAAAAACAATGATTAAGCATTTATGAGTATGTATGAATACTTTACAACTTTATTATTAGTTAAAGACGAAAATATAGAATACATTGTTCAATCGATGAACGTTGAAGCTGTCATTTGTAATAAAAAACAATGAATGATTGCTATTTTAAAATTAGTGATTTCTTAAGCTATAAAAAAAGAAACTTGCGCTTATGCACAAGTTTCTTTTCAAAAACATCCTTATTTTTTTACAACTTCATGTCCGCCGAACTGATTACGTAGTGCTGAAACTACTTTTCCATGGAATGTATCATCTTCTTGAGAACGGTAGCGCATAAATAGTGACATCGCGATTACCGGTGCCGCTGCTTGAAGTTCAAGTGCCGTTTCAACAGTCCATTTCCCTTCTCCTGAAGAGTTCATTACACCTTTAATGCCATCTAGTTTCGGATCTTCTGCAAATGCTTTTTCAGTTAAGTCCATTAACCAGCCACGGATAACTGATCCGTTCGCCCATACTTTTGCAACATCTTCATAATTGAAATCAAAATCACTTTTATCTAACACTTCAAAGCCTTCAGCGATTGCTTGCATCATGCCGTACTCAATACCGTTATGTACCATTTTTAAGAAATGCCCACTACCAACACGGCCTGCATAAGAATACCCATTTTCTACCGCTAAATCTTTAAATAAAGGTTCTAATTGATCATAAATTTCTTTTTCTCCACCAACCATTAAGCAAGCACCGTATCTCGCTCCTTCTACACCACCAGATGTTCCGATATCTACGTAATGTAAACCAAAGCTTTTCGCTTCTTCTGCACGGCGTAACGTATCTTTATAGAATGAATTTCCGCCTTCAATAACAATATCGCCTTCCTCTAATAATGGATATACATCTTTTAGTACTGACTCTACAACTTCTCCAGCAGGTACCATTACCCAAATTGTACGAGGAGCTTCTAGTTCAGCAATCATTTCTTTTAACGTATGACGTGCAGTAATCCCTAGTTTTCCTGCCTTTTCAACAAGCTCTTTATTTACGTCATATACAACTACTTCATGCTTGTCTTCATATAAATGTTCCGCTAATGGGAATCCCATTTTTCCTAATCCAATTAAACCTAGTTTCATATTAATCAATCTCCCATTCTATACAAATATATTTAATAACGAAATAAGTCCAAGTGCTACAACAGATAGTATCGTCTCCATTGCAGTCCATGTTAATAATGTTTCTTTCACTGTCATTCCAAAATACTCTTTAATCATCCAAAATCCAGAATCATTTACATGTGATAAAATTAATGACCCAGCACCTGTTGCAAGTGCTAGTAGTTCAACATTTACACCTGGTGTACTTGCTGCAATCGGTGCAACAATTCCAGCAGCTGTCATCATTGAAACAGTAGCTGATCCAGTTGCAATCCGGATAAGCGCCGCAATTCCCCACCCTAATAATATCGGTGAAATATGGGATTCTTTCGCCATTTCTGCGATTGTCGTTCCAATTCCAGAATCTAATAATACTTTATTAAATGCTCCGCCTGCACCAATAACTAACAGTATGTTCGCAATTGGGCCTAAGCAATCATTTGTAAATTGTAACACTTTATCTTTTGAGAAACCTTTTGCATAACCAAGACTAAAGAAAGAATATATCGTTGCAATTAATAATGCAACTATTGGATCTCCAATAAAGTGCAATACTTGTGCAAGTTGACTTGTTTTGCTTAGCGCTACTTCCGCTATTGATGCACCTAGCATAAGAAATACTGGAAGTAAAATAGTAAACAATGTATTTCCGAAACTAGGAAGTTCCTTCTTCTGATCTCTTTCAATAAATTGCTCAGCTATATCTAATGGTACTTCTTTATGTATACGAGCACCGATCCATTTTCCATAAAGCGGACCTGAAATAATTGCAGTTGGAAGTCCGACAATTAATGCATATAAAATTGTCTTCCCTACATCCGCTTTAAAAATACCTACCGCTGCCATCGCTGCTGGATGCGGCGGAACGAGTCCGTGTACAACAGATAGCCCTGCTACAAGCGGGATACCGATTGTAATAAGTGATACCCCAGTTTCTAACGCAATTGTAAATACTAATGGAATTAATAGTACAAATCCAACTTGGAAAAACACTGGAATTCCCACTAAAAATGCAACGAACATCATTGCCCAGTGAACACGTTTCTTCCCAAAACGATCAATCAATGTATTAGCAATTCGTTCAGCACCGCCAGATTCGGCCATCATTTTTCCAAGCATCGTTCCTAGTGCTAAAACTATCGCTAAAAACCCTAACGTATTACCAAGCCCTAATTTAATAGAATCAATAATCCCTGGATCTTTTGGTGAAGTTCCAATCAATGGCATTCCCATTGCCAGCCCTACACCGATTGCTGTTAAAATTAATGCGACAAACGGATGCCATTTTACTACCGTAATAAGTAAAAGTAGTATGACAACTGCCGCTAGTACGATCCCAACTACCATTTCTCCCAATCCCCCTATTGTTTACGTTGGAAAGCAGCTATACAATCAAATTCTTCTTTCAAGCGATTGTAAAGTCGTTCATACATATAAAACATTTCTAAATATATAGCCGTATTTTCTTTATTCGGTACATGGTGATGGACAATATCAATCCAATCCTTTACCTCTTCAAGAGAATCAATTTTTCCTACCGCATATAAAGCAACTGCCGCTGCCCCAAGCGCAGATGCTTCATGGCTTTCAGGAACAAGCAATTCTTTCCCCATCATATCGGATAACATTTGTCTCCAAAATGCAGATTTCGCAAACCCTCCTGAAACGCGTATTTCGGTAAGTGGCCCTGTACAATCCCTGATTGCGAGTGCAACAGAATATACACTCATACAAACGCCTTCCATGACTGCACGTATAAAATGTTCTCGTTTATGCTGAAGGTTTATTCCGAAGAATGTACCACGAGCATTTGCATTCCAGTAAGGTGCACGTTCACCAGATAAGAAAGGCAAGAACAGTAATCCATCAGCCCCAGCCGGTACACTTTCCGCATACTTAATTAATAAATCATACGGATCAATCCCAAGCTTCCTTGCTACTTCTTGCTCTGGACTACCAAATTCATCACGTAACCATCTCAATAATATTCCGCCGTTATTCGTTGGTCCACCGATCACCCAATGCTCGTCTGTTAATGCATAACAAAACGTTCTTCCTTTTTCATCTGTATTAACACTTGATGAAATCGTTCGAACTGCACCACTTGTTCCAATCGTAATTGCAGCTGAGCCAGGCGATATTGCACCAACGCCTACATTCGCAAGAACTCCATCACTTGCACCAATCACAACTGGAGTATCTTTACGAATCCCCATCTTTTGTGCTAATTCCGGTTTCATACCCGATAAAATATATGTAGTTGGTACTGGAGTTGATAATTGTTCTGTAGAAATATTTAACATTCCCAACACATCAACATCCCAATTTAACGTTTCTAAATTGAATAACCCTGTAGCAGAAGCAATGGAATAATCAACTACGTAGCGTGAAAATAATTGGTAAATAACATACTCTTTAATAGAAATAAATTTATAAGCACTTTTATATAATTCTGGTTCCTCTTCTTTCATCCATAACAACTTAGATAGTGGAGACATTGGATGAATTGGTGTACCTGTACGTTTATAAATTTCATGTCCATTCATATGTTGTAATAATTTTTCTGCTTGTTTCGTACTACGATTATCTGCCCAAATAATAGAGTGCGTTAACGGCGCACCATTTTCATCTACTGCAATTAATGCGTGCATTGCTGTACTAATACCGATTGAAGAAATATCTTCTGGTAATACATTACCCTTTTCGATGGCAACGCTTACAGTTTTATAGACAGCGGCACATATTACATCAGGATCTTGCTCAGCCCATCCGACGTTCGGTTGAATAATTGGATAATCAACTGCATGTGATGCAACGACTTTTCCTTTTTCTGTGAACACAACCGTTTTTGTACTTGTGGTACCGATATCAATCCCGATTACTCTCCCCCTTGTTTCCATGCGAATCTTCCCTTCGTTTCTAGCAAAATACGATCTAGTAAACCGTTTACATGAATTAGTATATAAAATATTTTTTCTTTAATCAAGTTTTAAAAAGAAAATTTTTTTCATAACGAAAAATAAATCCCCTAATTCCCTTTCATTTACATAATACCCTTTTTGAAACACACTCTTTTTCTAGTTTTTGGGTAACTAGTTCTTTAGCTTGATGGGTATGTGGTTCGTTGTACAAAACTAACATTTTTAGTAAGATTTCATAAGGTATTAGGAGATAAAAAGTTTTAAATTCCTTAACCAAATTGTTGTAATAGATCAGATACAAAAACGCCATCCTTTCCTATGATTCTATAGAAAGAATAGCGTATTTTTTCATTTTAGGGAGAATTTTATTTTGTTAACTTGATGATACTGTGCTTCTATCTCACTTCGTCTCTAAATTGAAAACATTTATTTCGTAAGCTTAAGGACGACGTGTCGGGACCTCATGCCTATCAACTTAAGAACTTGCTTTATTCAATTTTTTTGCGAGTAAGTTGTTTTTTGACCTAAAATGGCATATTTTAAACTTTAAAAACTATAACAAAACTTATCCGGTTTTCCTTTTTGCTTACTTGCTAAATTCAGCAAGTAAAATGTTTTTAAAAGACTCTGGATTATTAATGTTAAAACTGTTCGAATTGACGGCCAATGTATGTTTGCCTCCAAGTGTTCCACCAGCAAAAGTGGAAAAGCCTAGAACGCCACCTCTGTGTCCCCATACCGAAACACCATTCGGAAGCTTAGTTTCAAAGATTCCAAGACCATATCCGGTTCCTTCTCTTTCTGTAGGAACTGTAGTAAGCATTTGATTTAGCTGCTGTTCCTTCAGTAATTTTCCACTGAGTAAGTAAGAGAAGAATTTGTTTAAATCGTCAGCAGTAGAAATCATATCTCCATCCGAGCTACCTGGGTTAATATACGTAACGTCTTTTAGCTCACTTGCTCCGTCTAGTTGGATATAGCCACGGGCATGCTTCGTGCCTGGAATCACGCTTGAATTACCAGGTAGAAATGTATTTGACAAATCAAGCGGTTCAATAATCCGATTTTCAACCTCTTCCGCATAGCTGTTGCCAGTTACTTTTTCAATAAGGATCCCTAGTATTACGTATCCTGTGTTTGAATAAGACCAACTCTTTCCTGGGGCAAAGTCTGGGGGAAGTGAAATCCCCATCTTTACGAATTCTTCAGCCGTATAAGATTTTTTTGTATCCATAATATCAAAGTCTTTTGAATTTATATAGTCAGCAATACCACTTGTATGATTCAATATTTGCCGGATCGTAATCTGGTTACCATCATATCCGTTTCCTTGAATAACACCAGGCAACCATTTTTCAATGGAGTCGTCTAAATTCAAACGATTCTCTCCAGATAATTGAAGTAGAACTGTTGCAATGAACGTTTTCGTCACACTGCCAATACGAAAGCGAAAATCTGCTTTCATTGGTTTCTTAGTTCTCAGATCCGCTATTCCAGCGGTATAACTCCAAGTCTTACCATCCTTAGAAATTTGAGCGAGTATTCCTGGGTATCCAAGTTGCAGTTCATCCCGTATTGCTTTCTTAACGGAAGTACGATCGCGTTGCGTACTTGTTTGTAACGAACTAGATACATTTTGCATGGGTTCTGCTTTTACAATTGAGTTTGATGTTATGTATAACAGGGAACCTCCACCTATTAAAAGTGCTAGACTGGCACATGTAATTTTACTGCATTTTTTCATAAAGCATTCCTCTCTTCTATTTAAATTGTATTGATGGTTGATAGCTATGTCATATGCTAACCAAACAGCTATCAACCCTCCCAATGATAAAAGTCAATACTGAATTTGCAATCATCTATAGACCAATTATTTCTTCAAACAACTCTCTGACCTAATAAATGATTAATCCCTCTTCTTCAGATATCTGTTAACTTCTATAATTTCTTCTTTTCTTCCATAGCGTTTTATTAATTAATTTGTTTTTATATAAATAGATAGTAACTACTCCCCCTCCCGTTCTTCTCTATATTTTGATCATACACATTGGAAATCTCTTTTTTCTTACTCCTTCCTTACAAATTCCTTACGTTCCAAACTACTTCTATATTTCGGTGGTTTTTGTTTTAAGAAAACTTAGTTCTATTAACTTGGTAACATTGGAATAACACCAAATGCCAATCAACTGAAGAAAAGTAAATGCCTCGAAAATGGAAATACTGTGCATTTCTCTTGATGGACATAGAAATCCGGTCCTCAATATAGAAATTTCTTTATGTAAATATATTCCGTATTATAATTATAAAATTCAATTAATTTCTTATTTTTCAGAAAAATATAAAAATACCCCAGAATTTATTGTATAATGTTGTAAAAAGCTGTCGGAGGGATTTAATGTTACATAAAATATCTCAATTTACAATTAAACTTTCATCCATTCTTTTATCACTTTTACTATTATTAAATTTACCTTATTTATTTATCACTCAAAATGGATTTACCTTTCAACCAATTCTTTTTTTAAATCAGATTGTTACAATGTTAAAGGAAGTTTTCTCCCCCGAATCATTAGTGGTTATGGGATCAGACCCGAAATTTGGTAGTTTCAAAAAAACACCATTATTCCCAACTGTTTTAGAACCTTACCTATATTCATTCACTGTATTATTTTTAGCCTTTTTACTTGCACTCTTTCTATCATCTAGCATGGCATTTTTTTATTTTTTAGCAAAAGATTATATAAAAAAATGGATAAATCGAATTGTGTTCATATTAGAAGCTGTCCCTGATATGATGATGATGATTTGTTTGCAAATATTTTTCATATGGGTACTTAAGAAATTCGGGGAATCTCCTGTCACCATTATTTCTTTTAATGAAAATCGAGCTTATTTACTCCCTATTTTATCTTTAGCAGTCTTACCTACATTACAAATGTTTCGGATGATGGTGTTATACATAAAAGAAGAACATGGAAAAGATTATGTAGAAGTTGCCTATGGAAAAGGCCTTTCATCAAGTTATATACTACGCATTCATTTATTCAAAAATATATCTATCCACTTCTTCCACCATTTAAAAACGATTTTTGTTTTCTTACTTTCTAATTTATTCATTTTAGAATTTATTTTTAATATGGATGGCATTATTCAATTTTTATTTAATAAGGCGTTTATTTCACCTCCCGCTGCATTTATCATACTGGTTATGATTATTTTACCGTTTTATACTATTTTTCAAATAATCTCATTCATGATGAATAGATGGCAAAAGCAATTGAAAGGAGTAGCATTATGAAATCTATTTGGAAATCAAAACGCTTTTTAATCGGCTTTACTTATCTATTCATACTTATTTCAGCTAGTTTTATTTATAGTTGGTTCTTTAAAGATAATATCCCAAAACCTCCTCAGTTACTTTACAATGACAATAACGAATTGCTTGGAAAGGCTCCCTTTCCACCATCATTAATACCGCCTTTTGGATCGGATCGTTTTGGAGAGTCTGTTTTCTTACAAATTATAGAAGGAGCAAAATTCACTATTTTATTAGCCGTGGCAATTAGCTTCTTTCGAATTTTATTCGGAACATGTATAGGAATTCTCTTAAGTTTATATGCTCCAAAATTCAAGAGATTTTTCCAAGCATGCTCAGAAGTTTTTTATTATATTCCCACTTTATTTATCGCATTCATACTCATCACGCCCGTTAATATTGTAATCACATCAAATGCTGATGGGTTAAATCCAAATATTTCATTTACGTTTTATCAAGTACTCGTACTTATTTTCGTTGCTCTGCCTACACTTTCTTTATATATATCCTCAGAGGTTGATGAATTTATGAAACGAGATTACATTTTAAGTTCACAATTATTGGGTGCTAGCCGTTTTCATATTATGAAAAAACACTTACGAGTCTTATTACTTGACCGCTTATTTGTATTATTTATGGAACATATCGTCCAAACACTCATACTCGTTATCCATTTAGCGTTGCTTAACATTGTAATTGGTGGGATACAAATGCGTGAACTGTATGACGGAGTGCTCAAACCTGTTTCTCTATCTAATGATTGGGCAGGCCTTATTGGCTTAAATCGTAATGAAATGAATCTTTCATGGTGGATTATTTTTTATACTCTCGCTTCATTCTTTATTACGATTCTATTTATTAAGCTTATGACACTCGGGATTCAAGATGCACTGAAAGCAAGAGACTCGCAAACTGTAGCAATTCAATCCGTTCCAGATCAAAAGAAATTTGTTAAACATAAAGATTCTTTTTCGTTTGCAAATAAAGTGAACCTTTAATCATGTCTTATTAATCAAGTATGAATTGGCATTGATATTAGTAGAATATAAAAAAGATGATCCCTATTGCATACAGGGATCATCTTTTTATGCCGTCTAACTTTTTTACATGTACTTTGTTAGACTCATACTTTTTATATTTAAATTGAATTATTTGCAATCACAATTATGCTGTTTAAAATCTATTACCATACGCCCTTGAATTCTACCTTGCTCCATTTCTTCGAATACATTTTGTACTTTATCTAAAGAACAAGTTTGAACAACCGGCACTACTTTTCCTTCTGCACCGAACATAAATGCCTCTTCTAGATCCTTACGAGTACCAACTAGAGAACCAACCACTTCAATTCCGTCTAGTACAAGACGCGGAATGTTCAAGTCCATAGTTTCTACTGGTAAACCTACTGCAACGACTTTACCACAAGCACGTACTGCGTCAACTGCTGAATTGAAGGCTACTTTTGAAACAGCTGTTACTACAGCAGCATAAGCACCACCAAACTCCTCTTGAATAATCTTATCAGCAGGACCTTGAGAAATTGGATTGATTGTCCTATCAGCACCAACCTCTTTTGCTAAGGCTAGTTTATCATCATTAATATCTACTGCGATTACCTTGGCACCAAATACATTTTTAGCATATTGGATAGCTAAGTTACCTAATCCACCACAACCATAGATTACAATAGGTTGACCCGGTTTAATATCTGATACTTTTATTGCTTTATATGTAGTTACGCCCGCACATGTGATTGATGATGCTTGAGCAGGATCTAATCCTTCTGGTACTTTCACCGCATAATCAGCTGTAACAATACATTGCTCAGCCATACCACCATCTACTGAATAACCAGCATTCTTAACTTCACGGCAAAATGTTTCTCTACCAGTCACGCAATATTCACAACGTCCACAAGATTGGAACATCCATGCAATACTTACACGGTCTCCTATCTTTAGTGAAGTAACATCATCAGCGATTTTCGTCACAATACCTACACCCTCATGACCAAGAATACGGCCATCTGTGTTTCCAAAATCATGATTTGCAACGTGTAAATCAGTATGACAAACCCCACAATACTCTACATCTACTAGTGCTTCACCTGAGTGTAACGGACGTAATTCCTTTTCAATAACTTCAATATTTGCTTTACTATTTTTATTAACTACTACTGCTTTCATATGTGATCTCCCCTTTAGTGTTTTAGAATTTTTTATGAGTTCATCTCACAACTTCTGTCTTCACTAGTTTGGCTAATCATCGTGCCAAATGTAAGTGTTCAATCATCATTACATGTTTATCATAACATGACACTTCATAAACAAATTGTGAAATTATGAACAATATTTGAATTATTGCATAAGTCGATTTTTATTTTATATTTTTAAAAATGTGAGTCTATCACTGACTATAAGTAAGTCACATTTTTCTACAAGAAAATAAATCAGTAAACTATTCGCCAATAAAAAAAGCCCTTCATTTGAAGAGCTTTTCTTATATTCGCTTCATCGAAATCGTTTCACGTATACTTTGTAAATTTTTTAACGTTTCCTCTTGTCGTTGCAACGACAAACCTACATACAAAGTATCAATTAAACTTAACTGCGCTAATCTTGATGAACTTGCTTCTGTGCGGAATTCTGTCTCACGTGTTGAAGTATAGAGCGTTATATCAGCAAGTTGACTTAATGCCGATTTCTGATAGCTCGTAATCGCAATAATTTTAGCTCCTCTTGCTCTCGCTATTTCTAATGCTTCAAGTAACCCTTTATTGCTACCAGAATGAGAAATGCCGATAACAACTGAATTTTTCGAGAGTAAACCCGCTCCCATAATTTGAAAATGCGAATCAGTATGAGCGATACATGAAATACCCGTTCTCATAAACTTATGATACGCATCCATCGCAATAATACCAGAGCCACCATTTCCATAAAACTCGATTCGATCTGCTTCTTGCAATGCTTTTACAGCTTGCTCTAATGCTGTGTCATTTAACAAATGCAATGTATCTTGCAGTCCTGTAATATGTGAATGAAAAACTTTTTTAGCAACAGTTACCATACTATCTTCTGCTGATACTTCTTCATGAATATTTTGCATCGGTGTATGTACAATTTCACGAGCTAATGTAATCTTTAAATCTTGAAATCCTTGCAAACCAAGGTGTTTACATAAGCGGAATATCGTAGCTTCGGAACTATTCGTAACTTCTGCTAATTCAGTAATAGATTTATGTACAACATCTTGTGGATGTTTCAAAATATGTTCGGCAATACTTCGTAATTTCGGTGACAAACCGTTTAACGAAGCCTGAATCTTTCCAATCCCACTTCTTGTTCCAGGCATAGCATATCTTCCCCTTCCATCATAGCCTTATCCCGTAAAAACCCAATTGATGTGAGCTAATAATTAGCAGGAATAGACCCTCCACTAATTAAAGTTTCACTTTATTGTACCTAATTATTGAAAGAAGAAAAACCTTTATTCAGCTTTACTATAAACTTTTAATTGCTCCTATGTATTCTTTCATAATATGTGACACAATTATTCACACTTATTATTTCTCCCCGTGTTTCACTGCGTACAATGCAGCTTGCGTACGATCATCTACTTCCAATTTAGCTAAAATATTTGAAACATGTGTTTTCACAGTTTGTTCTGTAATATGAAGCTCTGCTGCAATTTCCTTATTACTTCTTCCTTTCGCAATTTCACGAAGTACCTCTTGCTCCCTTTTCGTTAACATGGAAAAAGGGTTTTCTTTTTCTTTCTTAACTGCTGACCGTCCTAATAGTGCTGGTGTTACTTTCGGATGAAAATTCGTATTTCCTTGATGTACTGCAATGATAGAAGCTACAAGTTGTTCAGGTTGTACTTCTTTTAATTGGTAACCATCTGCTCCAGCTTCTAGTGCTGGTAAAACATAATCTTGCTCTGAAAAACTGCTTAGTATAAGTATCTTTATTGTTTCATCGTATTGTTTTATGTATTTTGTTGCTTCAATACCATCCATCTTCGGCATTGATAGATCCATTAATACTACATCTGGCCTTTCCGTTCGGACAAATGTGAATGCCTCTTGACCATTTTCTGCTTCCCCAACAATTTCAAATTCTTCTCTCGTTTTCAAAAAGAATACAAGTCCTCTTCGAACGATATGATGATCCTCAACTAGTAATAATTTAATCTTCAACCTTCTTCTCCCCTTCAAATTGGCAATTGAATTTCAATTTTCGTACCCTTTTTCAGCTCAGTTTTTATTTGAAATGATCCCCTCATTAACTGAATACGTTCCTTCATACTTTTTAACCCGAGCGCTGACTCTCTTACGCGATCTTGTATAAATCCTATTCCGTTATCCTCTATGTAAAAATACAACTGATTATTTTCTATTTTTAAAAGAACATTTACCTTTTCACACGAAGCATGTTTTTTACAATTATGTATTGCTTCTTGACTAATACGCCATAAAACTTCTTCTATTTCATCTCCAATTGAAACCATTCCCTCAATTCGGACTTCCACATGAACCCCTAACAACTTTCCGTAATTTTGAATTGCTTCTGCTAATCCTTTTTCTAATCCTTCCGGTCTTAATTGCCAAATCAAAAGTGTCATCTCTTGTAATGCTTCTTGCGATAAATCTCCAATATAACTTAACATCTCCTGCAATTCTCTATCTTGTGTCATATTTAGTGTCCCTTTTGCTGTTAACATAATAGAAAATAACAATTGTTTTACTGAATCATGCAAATCACGAGCTAATCGATTTCGTTCTGCTACAACTACGTATTTACGTTCTTTTTCCACTAACTGAATACGTTGTATTGTCGTTCCTATTTGAAATGCAATTGATTCTAATAATGCTAATTCTTCCTCTGAAAAATTTGTTTTTTGAGGCGCAGCTACATTTAAGAGACCAAACTTCTCCGACCCAGACCTTAATGGAATTGTCGCATGATGCGTAACATCTTCGGTCTCTCCCCAATTACATTCAATCGCATCCTCTATTCGCTTACATTCAATAATATTAGTCGCTTTTTCCAATCTGCCATTCACAAAACGCTCTACACACCAGCAGTCTCCTTCACACATCGGCTTTTTCTCTTGCCACGTAAGAGCTGGCGGTAATTTTTCGTCTACAAGCATACGGTGCTTTCCACTTTCATCAATAAAAAAGATCCACCCTGTTTGCAAATTCATTACTTGTAACAATGTATGTAACACTTTTTCTAACATGTCCTGTAAGTCTGTTGCTTCATTTAATAATTCAGCAATTGATTTTAATGCTTCTAATCGATGCATCTCTTTTTCTTCAAAGTTCATTTTCATCACCAACTACCATTATAACATTAAGAAATTTCTAAATTCTACAAATAAAGAAAGAACCGAATTCCTTCAGCCCTTTCTTTATATCATTCATTTTATTATTGTTATTCTATACAATGTTGAAAGCAGAATTTTTGTTAACAAACTGTTCTACTTTAGCTGTCCGATAAAGATTGCCCACTGTGGATATGCTGTAAACTTTCAGTAGTAACAACCATATTGGCTGCTGGCATTTGCACTTGATTCTTATGAAACATAGACATTAATTCAAATCTTACTTGTCTAGAAGTTTCAAAATAATCTTCTGGCTTTATCAAACCTGTAATACAAAATTCATATCCAACGTATTTAAGATTCGGATTTAAATCTGTAACACCCACATATTTAAACGGTTCTGCAGCTTCATCATCTACTTTATAAAGACTTGGAGCCAATTTTTCATTACAATTAACACAAACTTCTTCTAACAACCCCTTAACTCTTGTAGGATCTTCCTGATAACTTACCGTAATCCGTTCAATTACTCGCATCCAGCCTTTATTAAAATTTTGAATCGTTCTAATCTCTCCATGTGGTATGGTAAGGAGTTTTCCTGACCATTCACGAATTTGCATAAAACGAATACTAATTTCCTCAATCGTTCCTGAGTTTGTTCCGTTAAAAGTAACAAAATCGCCAACACGAAACTCTTTGTCCGCTAATCTCGCAAAGCCTAATATAACATCTTTTAACATCTGTTGTGCAGCAAAACCGATAACAACCCCCGCTATCCCTGCACCTGCAATGATACTTTTTATATCTACAAATTGGCTAATTAAATATATGATTAGACTGATGATAATGATATATCTAAAAATAGATCGAATCACACTTTGAATCGTTTGCTCTACCTCTTCATCAAAAAAGCTTGATTTCCTAAAAAACCAATCAATAATGCGGTTTATTACAAAAGAAATAATGATCAGCACTAAAGCAAATAGTAAAAATCTTAAAAGCAAAAACTCCCTTACATAATTAAAAAATTCTTCAGTATACGTTAATAAACTCATCTAACCACTTCCTTACTAATTAAAAAATTCATAATCGTCTCAGTTTGTTCTAGAAAAATCTATTATCCTACTCTAAAATGCTGCTACCCTTACTATGTATTTTGACTTTATTACTATTTCACTTTAAACAGTATGTCTAGATGTTCTTTTCCTTTCCCTTTAAATATACCCTTTTTAATAACCTAAGGGGAGCTAATAGTGAAATTTTTTAAACGTTAAAACTTTCTTCAGCTCATTACGATTTCAACTAAATTATTCATTAACTACGTAAAAAAAGAGCTGAATTTATCAGCTCTTTTATTCGATATTAATTGTTGTCTTACTGCTTTTTTCTTCTTTCAATTTTGGCAATTCAATTGTCAACACGCCATCTTTATAATTTGCTCTAACATTCTCTTCCTCAACTTGTTTAAAACTAAAGCGTCGAGTTACAGAACCTATAGAACGTTCTTTACGAATATATGTGCCATTCTCATTTTTTTCTTCTACTTCATTATGGTTAGTTGCTTGAATCGTTAATACATCTTGTTCAAATTCAACTTGAATATTTTCTTTTTGAAAACCTGGTAAATCTGCTTTCACTGTATATTTATCAGATTGTTCCTGCACATCTACTTTAAAAGTATCCATGTTCATCGGTTTAAAGAAAGCATCTGTCATCCCCTCTAATAAAGAAGGCCCAAAATCAAAAATACCATTTTGACGTTTTGTTATTTCTGGAAATAAATTACGCATATTTTTTCCTCCTTATTGTTTATGAATGAAAGATTATCTCTTTCTGTCTTTATTATAACATTTGGTCAAAAAAGGTCAAAGATTTTGTTTGACCTTTTTTGATGTATATTTTACCAAATAACACAAATAAGTTATATGTCATCTCTCCCCTTATAAAGAGGAAATATTAACATAATAACGAATAGTTTATTTGCTCTTATTTTTTCTTACAGAGGTTACATATAATAGGATATATTGAAGAACTTAGAAAATTTGTCGGATCGAGACCACTCAATCTAGCAGGAGTTGCTGTAGCTGTTTTCAATGAACAAGGACAAATATTACTTCAACAAAGGCAAAGTGGATTCGTTGAACTTGGTGAATCAACAGAAGAAGTTGGGAGATGAGAAGTGCTCGAAGAAACAGGGATTGAAATAGGAACCTTACAGTTAATAAGCGTATTTTCTGGAAAAGAATTTTTTGTAAAATTACCAAACGGGGATGAATTATATCCTATAACAATCGCATATCTTTGCAAAGATATTAAAGGCGGCTTGCTAAAAGCTGATGGGATCGAATCATTAAGTGTACAATTTTTTAATTTTGATGAGCTACCAGAGAATATTAGCCCATTTATAAAAAAATTAATTGAGCAAAACCTCGTCTCAATTTAAACGTAAAAAGAGACCTTTTTTAAAGGCCTCTTTTTTTCACTTCACTTCTGCATGTAGGCATGATTTAAAATGTCCAAGTGCAAATTCATGCCCTTGCGCATTAAAAGATGCAACCGCCTTTTCATAAACTACAATTTTAAATCCTTTATTATAAGCATCTACTGCTGTGTGAAGAACACAAATATCAGTGCAAACACCTACAAGATGAACTTCTTCTATTCCTCTTTCTCGTAACTTCATCTCTAGGTCTGTTCCTGCAAATGCACTATATCGTGTTTTATCCATATAATATACATTCTCTGCATTTTTATATGTTTCGTACACATCTTGTAATTCACCAAATAACTCTCTTCCATTTGTACCGGCTATGTTATGAGGGGGGAATAACTTTGATTCTGGATGATATACATCGTTTTCTTCATGTTTATCAATCGCAAAGACTACGTAATCTCCATTTTCAATATATTGCTTCGTTAAATAGACAATTTCCTTCTCAATTTCTTGTCCTGGTTTTCCGCATGTTAAAGCACCTTTTTCAGCTACAAAATCATATGTATAATCAATATTTATAAGAGCTCGTTTCATTACTATCTCTCCTTCTCCTGTTTCACAGTAAACAATAGAAAATTTGTTATTACGACATCGTATGTACTATTCGACATTTCAAATGAAATACCTACATTTTTCGTCTGAAACTTACCTTAATCCGAGTTTATCATATAATAGATAAACAATGGTAAAACAAATAGCTCCTATTAATAAATCATGAATTTGATAACGGAGCGTAACTTGCATAACCTCTTGTATCATAAACCACATTACTGCCATCATCATACTAATCAAGACGATACGAATATACCGATTCACATCTTCAACCGCTTCCTCTATCATAGAAGTAATAAGTGATTTCTTTCTATTTAATCGTATTTGAAAACGAAACAAGTTATTCACTATTGCACACTCTAATTCAAACAAAAAAGCACACTACTTTTTTTGAGTAATGTACTTTTTATCCTTATTAAGACGCAGGTTTTGTCTCAAATGTTGCTTGATTAAAACTAATAACCTTTCCTTTCGGGTCATTGTTTTCATACTGAACTGCAGTAATCGTATGACTACCTGTTTCAAGCGTCTTTTCTTTTAATTGTACTGTTGTCTGTGTTGTACTAGTTACTTGATGTTTATCTGCAAACACTCGATCTACAAATACGAATGTTTCTTTATCATTTTGAAAATTAGAAAGCTCTAATTCCACGTGTTGAATTAAAGTATCCTTTTTGATGAATACGGTTGGTATATTACCATTCTCAGAAGTACCATCTGGAGTAATAACTTTCACTTTTCCTTCTCCAATTGGCATTACTCCTTCAGGAAATACAACTATATTCTCATTACTTGCATTTACGACTTGTTCTTCTGGTTTTGATTGTGTCCCCTCTTTTTCCTTTGGAGCACCGCAACCAACTAATAACAATACAGACAATCCAGTGATTATGAATTTTTTCAAAATTCATCCCCCCTGTCATTTGATTATAATTTATTATACAAAAATAACTTTTGAATTTTAAAACTACTTTTAACACTTTCATGAACAATTAGAATCTTGCTCACGATTAATGTATCATACTTTCCTTAATAGAACATTAATTTTTTTTATGAAATAAATAGTAATTCCCTCTTATCTATCATTTTAGCCTAACAGATTAATTACATACCTATCCAAAATAAAAAGACATTGTTTATTCAATGTCTTTTTATTTTCGGCTTTAAAAAACAAATGTTGTAATCTCATCCACTTCTTTTCTCGGAAGTTTCTTCGGCTTATCCTTCGGAAAACCGAGTGAAATAACCATATTTATTTGTTTTTCAGACTCAATTTGTAAATATTGTCGTAGTTCATCTTGAGCTAATAATACCGGTCCTGTCATTGGGCATGTACCAAGCCCCTTCGCATGTGCAGCCAACATTAAGTTTTGTGCCGCTAAACAGCTGCTTTTAATTCCTTCTTCTTCCCAAACTGAATCTGGAACAAAAGCAATTGGATCAAATATCTTTTCACGAAACTTTGATTCATATGGCGTTGCCAAACATACGATTAATACTGGGGCCTCCGAGAAAGCTGTTGCATATGGTCCGAAAGATCGTGTAAGTAATTTCCCTGCTTTCTCTTCTCCGTTTTCTGCCGCTTTTGTCGCAAGTTTATGTAATGCATCCCATGTCATTTGTTCAATTTCTTTAATTTTCTCTCGGTTCATAATGACCAAGAACTCCCAAGTTTGCGAGTTCGTATCACTCGGTGCATAACGAGCACAATCAATAATTTCTTTTATATCACTAGTGGATACTTCTTGCTCTGTGAACTTTCTAACACTTCGTCTACCGTGAATTACTTCTTTAAAATCTTCATAATTCATACATTAAATCCCCTTTTTACAGCGTTTTCAAATCTTGTCCTATCCTTGAATTATATCATGAAAAAAAGCTGGAGGAATACCAGCTTTTTTTCATGATATTAGTTCGTAACTTTAAACAAACGAATACTTTCTTCATATGCAACTTGGAGTTTCTTTGTAATTGGCCCTCTTTCGCCGTTTCCGAACTGCTCGTCACCAATTTGAACGACTGGGAATATTTCAAGTGGTGTCGCTGTGAAGAAGCACTCATCGGCCTCATACACTTCTTGAAGTGAAAATTCTCTTTCTTCTACTTCAATATGTAACTCTTTCGCTAATGTAATAACGTAGTGACGTGTAATGCCGTGTAGAATGAAATTGTCAGCCGGATGTGTAATCAATTTATTATTTTTCACCATAAAGAAATTTGAATGACACCCTTCCGTTACAATTCCATCTCGTACTAATATCGCTTCTTGATAGCCTTGTTCGTTTATTTTATTTTTAATCATAATATTAGGCAGCAGATTTAAAGATTTTATATGACAGAACTTCCAGCGTATATCCTCTTCTACAGTAACTTTTATTCCTCGTTCCATAGCAGCAATTGGTCGTGGAAAAGAAACAATGTTTGCAAAATATGTTGGTTGCATATTTGACTCATATACATGATTACGTGCTTGAGCACCTCTTGATATTTGCAAATATACATTCCCATCTTCTTGAAATTGATTTTTTTCAATCATTTGATATAACTCTTCCACCAACTCTTCCTTAGTAAACGGAGGAATTAGTTTTATTTCTTCCATAGAATGAAAGAATCGTTCTAAATGTAAATCTAATAAATGTGGCTTCCCGTCATATAGTCTGAATACCTCGTATATACCATCACCAAATTGAAAGCCTCTCTCCTCTAATGGAATCATCGGCTGTTCTTCCTTCGTATTTACAATTCTTCCGTTAAATAATATCCAATCTTTATGAGTAGCTTTCATTTATTCCCACTCCTTTATTTCATGATTGTTTTAATTGTACAACTTATCTACACTCAAAAGAAGGAATTTTCTGTATTTTAACAAACGAAAAAGTACATCACCTATTTTAAGTGATGCACTCGTTAATTGACTTACTTCAAAAAATATTTTTCAATATCATCTAACATAAGGTTTGCAGCTACAATACCACCTGCTGTGTTCCAAATCACTTCATCTACTTGGAATACTTTATTATCTTTAGAAGCCTGTAACTGTTTAAATAGAGGATCTTCTGTCCATTCTTTCGCTAATGTGTTTCCTTCATTATTTTTATCTGCATCTTTATCCGATGTGAAATAGAATAAATAATCCCCATCCATATTCGGAATTTGCTCTTTTGTAATTCCTTTTATCGCAAATTCATCTTTATCTTGTAGTGGTGGTCGTTTAAATCCAATATCATTTAATACAACGCCTGAGAATGAATTTTTTTGATAAATACGAACATCACCAGGGACGAAGCGAATAATGGAAACTTTAGAATTAATTTTATCACCTAATTGTCCTTTTATTGCTGCAATACGCTTTTTATAATCATTAAGAGCATTTTGTCCTTCTTTTTCTTTATTTACAGCTTTAGTATAAAGTGTAAAGTTTTCTTTCCAATCACCGCGTAATGTTTCAGTATATACAGTTGGCGCGATTTCTTTTAACTGCTCATATATTTTTTCGTGACGCATTTTATTTCCGATAATTAAATCCGGCTGAAGCTTCATTACTGCCTCTAAATTAATGTCACGCTCAGTTCCTACTACTTTTGTATTTTTTAACTCTTTCTCTAAATGAGGATACCATTCATCACCAGCTCGTGGTTTTGTCGTTCCAACTGGCGTTACTCCAACAGATAAAAGTGCCTCAGCGCCCTCATTTGTTAAAACAACAACTCTTTTTGGCGTACCATTCACTGTCGTTTCGCCCATTGCATGTTTTATCGTATACGAATCTTTTGCTTTAGCTGCTGTATCATTTTCTTTCTTCTCTTCTTTACTACACCCTGCGATTATGATCGTTAGTAGCATAACACAAAATATAAGTATATTTTTAGTGCGTGTCATAAGTCCTCCTAGTTGAAATTGATTATCATTTACATTTTAAAGAGTAATGTATATCTCATACATTGTCAATAGATATATCAGAAATCTTTTTCAATATATATAATTTAGACCTCATTTTTATTCAAACTATTTTTGTGCTTATTTGCTACTCGCATTTTTTAACTGTAACATATGAAAAACAAGGACATAAGAAAGCAATTGGAATGCCTGTTAAAATAAAAAAAACCGCCTTATGTAAGGCGGTTTCTATCATTTTGTTTTAACCAATTTAAAATAAATATATACGATTGATAGTGAATATAACGTATGCAAAATAAAAGGAATAAAAGGGCTATTCCAGTGGTACTATACAGCAAACCGAACTTCAAAAAAATATTTAACAGCGGTGGAAAGTTCGTTATGTTTTGTAATGTAAGTAGCATACAAAACAAAAGGAAAAACACTGGAGCATATTGTAATTCATACGGCTTTCTCTTCTTATTCATTCTTTTTTGAATAAGCATATGGCTTAGCTCCGCTACTAAAAAACACCCTCCAATTAATACAAGACCAGAAGTCATCGTCATACACCCACCTGCCTTATATTTATCCCGCATAACTGCTCATCACTATATTTTCTTCACATATATCCCATCTTCCTCATTAAACCCAAAGCTCTCTATAAATGATTTTGCTTGTTCTGTTAATTCCGTTTGTACTACCTTTATCTCTTTCACATTTCTTTCTTTCATCATTGTTTCAAATGTAAAATACGTATTTGTTCCATAACCGTAACTTTGATAATCAAAGTGAATAATTAGCTGAGATAAAATCGCACTCTCTTCCTGAACACGATAATCTATTACACCAATATATGTATCATCGACTTTCACACAATACTGTACCTGCTTCTCACTTAAACTATGTGAGCGAAACATTTCTTTAACAACGCTTTCATTTTCTACAGTTACTTTTTCAAACGTAATCATATGTTGTCCATCCTTTTACTATTATTGTATCAATTATACGTCCTATTTATGAAAAAAACCTTAAGACCGTATGCGATCTTAAGGTTTTTCTAATTAAACTAAGCTATACGCACGTTTCGTTTCTTCGTGGAACTTATTCGTATCGTATTTATGCTCAACATAAATTTGATGCCATACCATAAACGCAAGTACAGTCCAAATTTTACGGCTATAATCGCCTTTATCTGCACAATGCGCTTCCAGTAAGTTTAATACATACTGTTTGTCGATTAAATGCTCTGTTTTACTCTCGTTTATAATATTGATAGCCCAATCATGCATTTCGTCTTTTAACCAGTGACGAATTGGTACTGGGAATCCAAGTTTTTTACGATCTAATACGTGATCTGGCACGATTCCGCGTGCTGCTTCACGTAAAATAGCTTTCGTAGTTCCGTTAGCAATCTTAAATTCAGTTGGAATTTTAGATGCAACATCAAACACTTCTTTATCTAAGAACGGTACACGAAGTTCTAATGAATTCGCCATTGTCATTTTATCAGCTTTTAATAAAATGTCACCGCGTAACCATGTGAACATGTCAATGTACTGCATTTTGCTTACATCATCATAATCTTTAATTTCGTTATACAATGGTTTCGTGATATCCATATAGTTAACACTCTCATTGTAATACTTCATTAATTCCGCTTTCTCTTCTTCACGGAAGATTTTCGCGTTTCCATAGTAACGCTCTTCAATTGGCGTACATCCACGCTCTAGGAAGCTCTTTCCTTTAAAGCCTTCTTTAAGAGCACCACTTAATGCTTTTAGGACGCTCTTTCCTGGGCTAGGAATGTAAGAGAACATTTTTAGTGAGTTCGGCTCACGATAAATGTTATAACCACCAAATAGCTCGTCTGCACCTTCACCTGAAAGAACAACTGTTACATGCTTACGCGCTTCTTTTGCAACGAAGTACAATGGTACAGCTGCTGGATCTGCTAAAGGATCATCCATATGCCAAATGATTTTTGGGAACTCATCCATAAACTCTTTCGCTGAAATGAATACGTTATGGTTTTTAACGCCTAATTTCTCAGCAGTTTCTTTCGCAACATCAACTTCACTGAAACCACGTTGCTCAAAACCAACAGAGAATGTCAATAAGTTTGGATTCATTTCTCTTGCAATAGAAGCGATAATAGATGAATCGATACCACCAGATAAGAATGAACCTACTGGTACATCACTACGCATATGCACTTTTACTGAATCATATAGCACATCACGAATCGCTTGGATATGCTCCTCTTTCGTTGCACTTGAAGCATTGAAATAAGGCTTCCAGTAGCGATGAATTTCCATCTCTTTACCGATTTCTTTTACGAAATAATGACCAGGCTCGATTTTGTTAACATCAATTGTTAATGTTTCTGGCTCTGGACCATATTGATACGTAAAGTAATGTTGCAGTGACGTTGGATTAACACCTTTATCTTCCATCACATGCATAATACTTTTCTTCTCAGATGCGAAGAATGTAGTATCACCTTGTTGTGCGATGTATAAAGGTTTAATACCGAAGTGATCACGTGCACCGAAAAGTTTCTTCTCTTCACGATCCCAAATCATAAATGCAAACATACCACGAAGGTAGTCTACACATTTTTCTTTCATATGTGCATACAATGCAATGATAACTTCTGTATCAGATTGCGTTGCAAACGTTGCACCTTTTTCAAGTAACATTTCACGTAATTCTACATAGTTGTAAATTTCACCATTAAAAATAATTACATATCGATCATTTTCATAAGTTAGCGGCTGATGTCCTGCCTCTAAGTCAATGATACTTAAACGGCGGAAGCCAAATTGTACATGTTCATCACGAAAATATCCTTCGTCATCTGGACCACGGTGGAAAATCATCGTGTTCATATTTTCAAATTGATGTTTTTCTGTTTCTGAAAACTCTCTAGGGTTTTCACATAAACATCCTACAAAACCACACATACTTCTTACCCTCTTTCAGTTTTCATTCTGTCTCTATACTACTATATCAACCCTATTTATACTAGCATAATCAACTGAATATGGCGACCAAAAACTATAAAAAAATCACTCCATTTCACATTTTTAACAATTTTTTATGAAAACATGAAAACTAGGCACTCACCTTTCTCCGCTTTTGTCATATGATATTGCAAATTGATTTTTAGGAGGGAATATCATGAGTGAAGAAAAAAAAGACTCTTCTCGCCCACCGGTTCGTAATTATTTAAAGCAAATTGATGATTTCTTCGAGCAAACACCACTTCGTAATGTAATCGCTGATTTAAATCATTTTTTCCAAAAAGGAAACCGTTTATTAACATTCCCTGTAGATTTATATGAAGTTGGTGAAGAACTCGTTGTTACAGCTGAACTACCAGGTATACAAAAAGAACAAATTCAAATTGAAATACAAAGTGAATACTTAAAAGTCTCTGTAAAAGAAGAAATACTCGAAGAGGCTGAAGAAGAAACATCTCATAACTATTATCGCCGAGAACGTTCCATTTCAGAAGCATCCAGATTGATTAAATTACCGTACTCCATTAATAAAAAAGCTGCGAAAGCTTCGTATCAAAATGGCGTGTTAGAAATTCGGGCACCAAAACTTCCTCAACAACATGACATTTTATCCATAGACTAATGTAAAAAAGAAGGGTGCTTGAATCTGCACCCTTCTTTTTATTCTGCTAATCGCTTCATATCACGTATAATGTCTTCGTACGGCGTATTACTAATGCCACTATACTTTTTCATTACTTTTCCGTTTTGATCAATTAAATAAAATGATGTACCATGCATAACTTGACCATTCTCAGGTTTATCTACAAGTGTTTGGAAATTATCTTTTGCAAACTTTGTAATATCTTCTAACGAATAACCTGTTAACAGGTTCCAGTTACTTGTATCTTCTGTAAACTTTTGAATAAAAGCTTTCAAGTTTTCCGGCTTATCAAGGTCAGGATCTACGCTAAATGATACAAACTGAACATCTAATTTCTCTTCCTTCGCCATTTTCTGTAATTTTGCCATATTAGCAGTCATTGGCGGACAAACGGTTTGACAGTTTGTGAACATAAAATCTGCAACCCAAACTTTCCCTTTTAAATCTTTTGTACCAAATGGTTTTCCATCTTGATTTGTAAATTGGAAAGTTTCTAAATCCCAATTCAATGGTTTACGAAGCTTTGAACCTGATCCACTACATCCAGCAAGTACAAAGAGACAAAATACAACCATAAGACCAATTACTTTTTGATATCGCTTCATTTATAAACCTCTTTTCTCTCTCCTAAATTTAAATAGGTTATGTTTATCATAACAAAAGTTAACACTACGAGAAAATTGTTTACTACATTTGTTCACGAAATCGTACGAATTTACGTATGTTACTTCTTTATTTCAAGCGAATTACTAGACAAAATATATTTTCCCACTATTATTTCTCTAAATAGAAGTTGCAAAACTAATTTTATTTTTACTTTTGTAAATACCTACCCCTATTTTTTTACAATTACTTAAACATTCATCCATGTTATACACTGTATTCCTTAACAACATTTCGGTACAATACAATTACAACGATTTTAAATGAGGTGATGTTCATGGCAAAGCGCTATGAAAATATGGATAATGTTAGCACAAAAAAATCAATTCGTTCTTTTATACGCTGGCGTAAAGAACGAAAGCAAAACAAAAAAGATTTTTCTTTCTTAGTAGAACAATCACCTGTTAAACAAAGTCGATTTTTGCAAAGTAATGTTGAAAAAACGACTGTCACATGGATTGGGCATTCCACTTTTCTTATCCAAACAAATGGACTTAATATATTAACGGATCCAGTATGGGCCAATAAATTAAAGCTAGTCCCAAGACTTACAGAACCTGGACTTTCTATAAACGAACTACCTAAAATTGATATTGTTCTTCTTTCACATGGTCATTATGATCATTTAGATTTTTCAACACTTCGCCAACTTAACGATGACATATTATACTTAGTACCCATTGGGCTAAAAAAATTATTTACTCGTAAAAAATTCAACAATGTAGAAGAGTATAAATGGTGGGAAAGTACGACTATTGATGATGTCTCCTTTCACTTCGTACCTGCTCAGCACTGGACGAGAAGATCATTATTTGATATGAATACTTCTCACTGGGGTGGCTGGATTATTAAGAATGACAATATGGAGGAAACCATTTATTTTTGTGGAGACAGTGGCTATTTCCAGGGTTTCAAAGAAATTGGTAAACGCTTTTCAATTGATATTGCTCTTATGCCAATTGGTGCTTATGAACCAGAATGGTTTATGAAAGTATCTCATGTTTCACCTGAAGAGGCAGTGCAAGCTTATTTAGATTTAAACGCTACGCATTTTATTCCAATGCATTACGGAGCTTTTGCACTTGCCGATGAAACACCCCGCGAAGCAATAACTAGACTTCGAAATAATTGGAATTTGCGCATGTTACCGTGGGAACAACTACATGTACTCTTCTTAGGTCAAACTTTCACTTATAATAGCATAACAAATGATAAGCAAGTGAATGAAAAAATTGAAACATTACATGTATAACTGAGCTACTTATTTTCTATAACTAACATATAATATAGAAAATTATAAAGGGTGCTTTCTATGAATAAATATTTACAGACGCGCTATATCATTAGCGGTAGTGCCTGTATAGCCCTACTTATTTCTTACTTTCTATTTACATAAAAAAGCTACTTGAAATATATTTTCAAGTAGCTTTTTTATTACTCTGCTAAATACATAAATCCGATTGCACCCGGACCTGTATGAGTACTAATAATAGGCGTTGTATAGAAAATTTCTGATTGAGCAAACCCACTCACTTTTTCAACCGCCTCTTTTACACTTTCAGCTAAAGGAATTGCTTTCGCATGCGGAATTGCCACAGCTTTTACAACTTTTCCAGCTGTATCTTCCTCAAATAACTTAGCTAACGTTTTTACAATTTGGCCTTGGCTACGCACTTTCGTTACAGGGTTATAAACACCATCTTCAAGGCTAGCAATTGGCTTTATATTAAGCAGTGAACCGATAAATGCTTTTCCTTTACCGATACGCCCACCCTTCACTAAGTTCTCCAATGTATTTACTACTACATATAAACGAGTATTCTTTCTCACTTCATCTACACGTTTTAAAATTTCTTCTAGTGGGCGTCCTTCATTTGCCATTTTCGCAGCTTCGATTACTTGATATGCTAAAGCATGTGTAATAAATTGCGAATCAACAACTGTTACTTTTGTATCAGTCATTGATGCAGCACTATTTGCAGTTGCCACAGTACCACTCATTCCACTTGTCATATGAATGGAAAGTACTTCACTTCCATCTTCACCTAACTTGTCATACATTTCTACAAATGTACCCATTGCTGGTTGTGATGTTTTTGGTAGTTCCTCTGATTTAAGCATTTCTTCAATAAATTCATCCGGTTGCAGATCTACGCGATCTAAATATGTTTGTCCATTTACAGAGATTGATAATGGTAGAACATGAATGTCATACTTATCAATTACCTCTTGTGATAAATCCGCCGTTGAATCTGTTACAATTTTAATTTTTTGCATATTATATTCTTCCCTTTCCAATACGCTCTCCCTGTTATTATACTAGTATTCCCATCGCTTTCAACAATTTGGAACGAAATTTCATCAAATTAATTATATTTTTATATCTAAATCGAAAAAGACAGAGTTTCTAACCCTGTCTCTACTCTATATCATGCATTTTTTTCAAGAGTATTTGTTTTATATACATTTAAATAATCATTCCACTTCAAACAATTTTGTAAATATTCACGGAAAGAATACGAAAATCTTGGGTGTTTTTGTTTTTGAATTTTTGCAATAAATAATTGAAGACGAGACTGAATTAGAAACGATAATGGATGCTGCGCCTGTAGGACAGGGATTTCAAATATTTTAATACAATCCCCTGTTGAATGAGTGAAATAAAAACTTTTCGTAATCACAATATCAATCCTCTTTTTCATTGGATTTTGAACTTTCTCTACTTTACGCTGTAACACGTGTTTAAAGTGGAGACTCCTATGAATACAACAGTATCCTTAGACAATCCCTTTAATCCTTATAGTTTGAAGATTTATCCTCTATTCATCTCCACCTAATCCATCCCCCATCCTAAATATCCGTTAAGACAGGAATCTCGTTATCCGTAAACTACTTAATACATTCAGTATAAACTTATAAAAGCGCAAAGTTTGTCTAAATTTTGGAGATTCTATAATTTTTTTCTTCTATATATTGTATACGTTTATAGCTAGAGTATAACAAATAAATAAAAAAAGTGCCTTTATAACGAGGCACTTTTCGACTGAATTTCTTCTCTTTTCTTTTTGCGCTTAATAACAATCTTTGATAGAGCGATACTAATTTCATAAATACAAATAAGTGGGACAGCTACTAAACTGTGTGATAAAAAATCAGGCGGTGATATACACGATGCAATGATAATCAATGCTACGTATGCATACCTTCTTATTTTTATGAGAAATTCCGCTGTCAACAATCCAATACTTGTTAAAAACATTACAACTACAGGTAATTCAAAGATTACAGCAAATGGAACTGTTAAATTAAGAACAAAATGAAAATACTTTTCTGTCGTAAACATCGTATTAAACATTTCGTTACCTATCGTAGTTAAAAAATGAAATAAAAACGGCATTACAACGAAATATCCAAAACATAAACCAGCAAGAAATAATATGGACAATACCGGTATATACATCACTGTCATCTTTTGTTCATTTGGATGTAAACCCGGTTTTACAAATAACCAAATTTGTATAGCAGCAAAAGGAATTGTACAAACGATAGCAAATACTGTAGCAATCGAGAAAAAAATCCACAATACATCACTCGGTCCCAGAACTGTTAACTTCATCGGCAAGTCTTTTACGAGCCAAAAATATATATCCTTCGTAAAAGTAAATCCAATAATTAAAAATAGTACAAATGATAAGACTGTATATATTACTCGTTTACGAAGCTCAACAATGTGTTCTACTACGCTCATTTCTTGATCTTCCATCTCGTTCACCACACTTTATTTATCCATTACAAGGAAAATACATTACATTTTTTCCTTCTTTTCCTTCTCTTGAAATGCGTCATCTGTCAATTCTTTCGTTGATTTTTTAAACTCTTTTAACGTTTCCCCTAAAGCCTTTCCGATCTCCGGCAATTTTTTAGGCCCAAATAAAATGAGTACAGCTACTAAAATTAAAATTAACCCTGGAAAGCCAATATTTGAAAACATTTCTCCATCCCCTTTATTAGTAGATTCCTTGTCCTACTATTACATAATTTTATTTTGTCAAAAAAGTTTGAAAACGTCAACAAATCCATTGACTTTTGTCAAAAAAATTCAAAAATATAATCAATTATACAAATTTCATTTTCTATTGCCCTTGTGTATGATATGGTAAGGGAAACGACATATTATTTTATGATAGTAGAAAGGATTTGCATTATGACTGAAAAAATGACACGAATGACACAATTTGTTAAAGAAGAAATTGCAAATGCAATTACACATGGTATCGGTGCCATTTTAAGCATCCCTGCCTTAATTATATTGATTATTCACGCCTCTAAACATGGTACCGCATCTGCAGTAGTTGCCTTTACGGTTTATGGTGTAAGCATGTTCTTACTGTACTTGTTTTCAACATTGCTACATAGCATTCACCATCCAAAAGTAGAAAAATTATTTACTATACTAGATCACTCAGCCATTTATTTATTAATCGCTGGCACATATACTCCTTTTTTACTTATTACACTTCGCGGAACATTAGGCTGGACCTTACTCGCTATTATATGGACACTAGCAATCGGAGGTATCGTCTTCAAAATTTTCTTTGTACGTCGCTTTATTAAGGCATCAACATTATGTTATATCATAATGGGATGGCTCATAATCGTAGCCATTAAACCGCTTTATGAAAATCTAACTGGACATGGTTTTTCACTACTTTTAGCCGGTGGAATTTTATATTCTGTCGGGGCTATATTCTTCCTTTGGGAAAAGTTGCCTTTCAATCATGCCATTTGGCATCTTTTCGTCTTAGGTGGTAGTGCGATGATGTTCTTCTGCGTACTCTTTTACGTCTTACCTGCAGCATAATAAAAAGGTTTCAGCTTATATCAAGCTGAAACCTTTTTATTACTTATGTAATTGTGATGCGATAACTTCCTGTGTATGCTTCGTTAACTCTTTAATATCCATATTTGCATACTCTTCAGGTGTAATCGGCTTAGAAATTGTTACTGTTGCATGAGCTGGTTTCATACGGTTTCCATTCGCTTCAAACATTTTATATGTCCCATCTAGTGTTACAGGTAAAATTGCTACACCAGATTTTACTGCAAGGTGAAAACTTCCAGCTTTAAACTCTCCAATTTCGCCACCCTTACTTCTTGTCCCTTCCGGGAAAATTACGATAGAATGTCCATTCTTTAATAGCTCAATTCCATCTTTAATTGCTTGAAGTGATTGACGACGATCGCTACGATCCATAAATACACAATTCATAAGTTCCATCCAAGTTGGTACAACTGGAAACTTTTTAATCTCTGCTTTTGAAACGAATCCAATTGGTTTATTTAAGTAACCTAGTAAAATAGGGATATCCATATTACTCTGATGATTACTTACAACTAGTACCGGCTTGTCTTTTGGGACATTTTCAAGTCCTTTCACTTCTACTGCCCCACCAGCTACACGTACCATTTTCTTACCAAACCAATTTGTCGTTTTGTACACAGCATTATCTTTTTCTTGTGGCGACATCGTATTTACTTGTCTTTTAAGACGCCACATTCTCGGTGTAATCGCAATTACGATTAAAATTAAATAAAAGATTTTAAAAAACGTTTGAATCATACAGAACCCCCACCTATTATCATTCCGACCTTCATTATACTAGACAAACGAAGGAAAAAGAAGAAAAAATGTCCAAACAGCAAGTGTTTGGACATTTTTAAGTATTCTATATTAGAAACGTTTTGCTAATTCACGAGCATTAGCAATTGCTGCTTCTTTAATTTCTTGTGCTTTTTCAGGGTTTGCATTCATGCCTTCAACTGCAATATATTCAGTATCATTTACACCGACAAATCCTAATACAGTTTTTAAGTGATTGCGACCGAAGTCTACAGCTGCGTATGCTCCTTCAGAATATACGCCACCTGTTGCTTGAATATGAAGTGCTTTTTTACCTTCTAATAAGCCGACTGGACCATTTTCAGTATATTTGAATGTTTTACCTGCGATTGCTACGTTATCTAAGTATGCTTTTACTACTGGTGGATAGCTAAAGTTCCACATTGGAGTTACGAATACATAACGATCTGCATGCATAAATGTTTCTAAGTTTGTGTTCATTGCTGCAACTTTTTGTTGTTGAACTTCAGTTAAAGTTTCAAAACCTTCACCTGCTGCAAATTTACCCCAAGCAGCAAATACATCTGCATCGATTGCTGGTACTGTAGTGTTGAATAAATCAATTGTTACAACTTCGTCTTGTGGATGTTCGTTTTTATAAGCTTCGATGAAAGCTTCCCCTACTGCCATTCCGAAAGAACCTTCTGCTGAATTTGGATTTGCTGTAATAAATAGTACTTTTGTCATTGTATTCTCTCCCTTTTTTCTCTTTATCTTTAATTCAAGATTTGTTTTTTAAAAGTTAATAACTTACCTTATGTAAGTATAATACAAAAAGTTTTAATTGATGTCAATAAAAAATAGCTACTTTTTTTTCGTAAGTTAATGATTTATTTCGTTTCCTTAAAATTCAGTATACAAATATTAAGAATTCCTTCATATAAAAAGGCTAGCTCTACAAATTATAGAGCCAGCCTTTTATTACATATTATTTTTGAAATACATGTTTTACTTTTTCAGCTGGAATGTTACTTCCACCTCTACCTTTTACATCTTCAATCATCATGGTAATGACCATATCTGGTGAATTTAAATCAAATGCAGCGAACCAGCCTAGTTCTTTTCCTTCGGCCTCTTTTGATACTTTTAATTCTGCTGTACCTGTTTTTCCAGCAAGAGTCATGCCATCAATTTTAGCAATTTTCCCAGTACCATCTGGATCATTAATTACTTTCGTCATAGCAGTTTTTAATATATCCTGATTGCCTTTTGAAATTACATTCTCTTTCCAAACTTTTGGTTGCTTATCTGTTTTAATAATATATGGAGAAGGTATGTTTCCATCATTAACAATTGGTGCGTACGTTAATGCTAGATGGAGTGGCGTCATTAATACTTGCCCTTGTCCATAACCTGTGTCTGCCATTTGAATATCATTTTTAATACCATCATTTGCGATTTTAGAAGCTGGGAATCCATATTCAATTGGTAGTTTCTCATCGAATCCGAATTTTTTCGCTTCACTCATAAACTTGTCTTTTCCGATTTTCAAAGCTTCTTGTGCGAAGTAAATATTATCCGAGTATTTCATCGCCTTATCAAGATCAATCGGATTTGCATCTTTTACACGCGTTACATAATAATTACCCCAAGAAGAATCTTTTGTCCATTTTAATCCTTCAATTTTCAACTCTTCTTTTGGATCAATCGTTTTCGTTTCAAGACCAATTGCAGCTGTAATTGGTTTAAATACAGAACCTGGTACCGACAATTGTGTAAATCGATTTGTCATTGGTTTTTTCGGATCATTATTCCATGCTTCGCGTTGTGCTTTTGATGTCCCTCTTGCAATTATATTAGGATCATATGCTGGACTACTTACTAGTGCAATTGTTTCTCCACTTTTCGGATTAATTGCTGCACTTGAACCAGCTTCGCCCTTCATTTCATTATACGTTTTTTCTTGAACAGCACTATCAATCGTTAAAGTTACATTTTCTCCATCAACAGCATCTGTTTTTGCCAAGTTTTTAATTTCTTTTCCTTGCGCATCTTCTACAAAGATACGGCCACCTTTTTTACCGCGTAGCTTTTCCTCTAATACTTGCTCTAAACCAGCTTTACCAACTGGGTCATCAGCTTGATAGCCTTTCTTTTGTAGCGTTTTTAAATCTTCAGCATTAACCTTTCCAATATAACCAGTCAGATGAGCTGCCGCTTCCCCTAACGGATATGTACGAACATTTACTGGTTTTGTTGCAACACCTGGTAAATCAATGTACGTATTTTGTGTTGCCCCTTCAGGCAAAATTCCAATTGGTACGAGATACCCTGGTTTTACCCATTTAGCAGCTAATTTTTGATCAATTTCTTCTACAGACATATTTAATAACTTCGCTACTGTTTCTTTCGTTTGCGGAGCAGTATCGCCTAACTTTTCAGGAATCAATCCGATTTCAGAAGCTTTCCCATTCGTTGCAAGACCTTTTCCATTACGATCGTATATTTCACCACGTTTTGGCTGTGTTGTCTGCATACGCACTTTACTATCTTTCGTCATGCCAGGGAAAATAAAATCCGGAGTCCAATCTATTTTCCAAGATTCTTTATCTCCATCTTTTTCTTTCACCATTTTTGCTTCATGACCAAATGTAATTTTACCACCAACTGTATCCATGCTTACTTTAAAAGGAACAGGGCCTTCATCTTTTTTATCTTCTTTTACTTCCCCTGTTTCTACCTTTAAGTCTTTCACTTCGATACCAGAATAAATTTTTTCATATTTCTCAGTAAACTCTTTCTTTGAAATATCTTTTTTTGCATTTTTTGATAGTTGATCATACATATCTGCAAATTTTTGTTTATTCCACGCTTTTACATATGTATCAAACGCTTCTTGTGGTTTTTCTTCTTTACCACATCCAACTAACATGAATGTTAAGCAAAGAAAAAGAATCCCCCATATCTTTTTCAATCAATTCTCCTCCTCTTTCTATATAAATACTTTTGAAAATTTTAGCATTTTTACATGCTTCTTTCATTATAGCACTATCAAATATCATCTATAAACTTATATCGATGAATACAAATAAAAAGATTGATGTGAATTTTCACATCAATCTTTTTGATTATTGTTGTTTCTCATATACATGGTAGTAATACGTATACGGATTTTTTTCATCCGTTAAACCTTTTTCTACAAAAACTTCTTTCCAATTTGTCATATCAATTTCTGGGAAGAATGTATCTCCTTCAAATGCATGATGGATTTTTGTTATATATAACTTGTCTACGTAAGGTAAAAAGAGATCATAAATTTGCGCCCCGCCAAAAATAAAAATTTCCTCTTCATTTTTGCATAGCTCAAACACTTCTTCTACAGAATGCGCTACTTCACAGCCTTCCACATGATATCCTTCATTACGAGTTACAATAATATTACGTCTTCCAGGCAGTGGTCTACCAATCGCTTCATAGTTCTTTCTGCCCATAATAAGCGGATGACCCATCGTTGTTTTTTTTACATACTGTAATTCACTCGGTAAACGCCAAGGTAAATTATTATCTTTACCAATTACTCTATTCTCGTCCATTGCGACCATAAATGAAACTATCATCTTTTCATCTCCTCTACAATTACACTGCAACTGGTGCTTTAATTGCTGGGTGTGGATCATATCCTTCAATCGTTAAGTCTTCCATTTCAAAATCGAACACAGATTTCACATCTGGATTTAATGTAAGTTTCGGGAATGGACGTGGTTCACGTGCCAATTGCTTTTCTATTTGCTCAAAATGATTTGTATAAATGTGTGCATCTCCAATTGTATGAACAAATTCACCCACTTCAAGACCGCATTCATGTGCAATTAAATGTGTTAGTAATGAATAACTTGCAATGTTAAATGGAATTCCAAGGAATATGTCACCACTTCTTTGATATAGCTGACAAGAAAGTTTGCCATCTGCTACATAAAATTGGAATAGCGTATGACAAGGCGGCAATGCCATACTTGGTACATCTTCAGGGTTCCAAGCAGAAACGATTAAACGACGTGAGTCTGGTGTTTTTTTAATCATTTCAATTACATCTTTTAATTGATCAAGCGTCTCACCAGCTGTCGTTTTCCAAGCACGCCACTGCTTACCATATACGTCTCCTAAATAACCATATTTATTTGAGAAATCATCATCTTCTAAAACGTTCTTTTTAAACAATTCCATTTGCTCATCGTACTGCACTTTAAATTCCTCATCTTGTTGTGAGCGAAGACCAAAATCAGTCATGTCAGGACCAGTATACTCATCGCTTTCTACCCAGCTCTTAAATGCCCATTCATTCCAAATGTTATTATTATGCTGCAACAAATAGCGAATATTTGTATCACCTTTCATAAACCAAAGCAATTCACTTGCTACAAGGCGAAACGGCACTCTCTTTGTCGTTAATAAAGGAAAACCTTTACTTAGATCAAAACGCATTTGATAACCAAATACAGATACAGTTCCTGTCCCTGTACGATCTTCTTTCTTCGTACCGTATTCCATTACATGACGGCATAAATTTAAGTATTCATTTTCAGCATGTTTCATATGTAGAAAAACCTTCTTTCAATCTTATATGGAATTTATCATAACATGAAAAATAGTAAATTTAATCATCCTAATCAATAAAAAATATTTCTATATAAACAGAATTCTACTCCAATATATTTTTACAAAAAGTAAATTTATAATCGCCCGATCCTAAATCCCTTTCCATATTATGTTCTGCCTGCCAATTCATTTCATCTATCCGTAATGTAGCGCTTGTATTAGGTGGTACAGAAATTTGTAGAAAGGCTTGTTCATTTTCTACACGCCACTCAATCTTAACTTCTCCATAAGCTGTCTCACGTTTTACTCTAATCCATTCTAAATTCGAATCAAAATGTGGTTGTACATAAAAATGTTTATATGCGGGATTTGTTTCATCCACTTCTATTCCAACAATATATCGGTATATCCATTCAACAATAGAGCCATATGCGTAATGATTGTACGAATTCATACTATCATTCCAAAGTGTTCCATCCTCTTTCACGCCATCCCAATGTTCCCAAATCGTTGTGGCACCTTGTTTCACTTGATATAACCATGATGGATAATCTTCATGAAATAGAAGCTTACAAGCAAGGTCATGACGGTTAAACTTGCTTAATATTAAATTTAAATACGGTGTTCCTATAAAACCTGTTGTTAAATGATTTTTATTTTCTTTTAAAAGCTCAATTAATCGATTAAATACTTTCTCCTCCATATTATCTTTCACTAGTTCAAAAAGAAGTACTAATATGTGGGCTGTTTGGGTATTTGAAATTAACCTACCATTCGGTGTAACGAATTCATTTTGAAACGCTTGAACTATATTTCCATGTAGCTCTGCATAAAACTTCGCATCTGTATTTTCACCTAAAATCTCAGCAATCTTTCGTAAAAGCGATGTAGAATACGCATAATAAGCTGTCGCAATAAAATGCTTGTCTGTTCCGCCTTCATATACATCAGGTTTCGTATCTAATGCGAGCCAATCCCCTAAATGATAGCCTGTATCCCATAAATACTCATTTTCACCTTGTGAACGTATGTAATCTATATACTTCTTCATACTGTCATATTGTTCTTTTAAAATCGATACATCTCCGTAATGTAAATAATGAACCCACGGACATATAATTGCTGCATCGCCCCAACCACCAGAAGTATGTAAATCAAAATCCGCTCTTTTCCCAAACGCATCTGGAATAACTAACGGCACAGCTCCATTAACATTTTGATCTAATGATAAATCTTGGAGCCACTTTTTAAAGAACAATTGCACATTCATAATTTGCGTAGCTGTCCCAATAAACATTTGTGCATCTCCTGTCCATCCAAGTCGATCATCTCGCTGGGGACAATCTGTTGGCACATCAAAAAAGTTCCCTCTTTGAGACCATTCCACATTATGATGCAGTTGATTGATTAATGGATTCGACGTTTCAAATTCAGTCGCTTTTTCCATATCTGTATGTAATACACACCCTTCAAAATCTGCTATTTGAGGCGGCTGAGTTAATCCACTTATTTTCACATATCTAAAACCTTGATAGGTAAAATGAGGTTCAAACGTTTCCTCCTCTTCTCCTTTTGCTATATACACTATTTTTTGTTTTGCCTTGCGGAGATTCCCATTATAAAAGCTACCGTCTTTATTCAATATTTCAGCATGATGCAATTCTATCTTTTGTCCAGTATAAACATGACGGACTTTAAACCGAACCCACCCTACCATATTTTGCCCCATATCAATAAGCCATTCGTGATTTGGTAGTTTTGAAATAGCAATTGGTTTTATAATTTTCATTTTACGAATCGCTTCATTTTCCTGTGCAACAATTATTTGTTTGGAATGCTCAATTACTTCAACATCTTCTAGCACTTGTTCACTTTCTTCTAGCCTAGCATCATAAACTTCTCCTTCATAAATTTCCGAATACAAAACAGGACTTTGGTTTACCTCCCATGTTTCATCCGTTACAATTTTTTCTTTTGTTCCATCTTCATACGTTATATGTAATTGAGCAATTATTGCTCGCCTTCTCCCGTAATAATTACGCACATGATGCATAGTAATTGGCCCCTTATACCAGCCATTTCCTACTAGAGTAGAAATATCATTATGCCCAATCTTTAATACATGCGTTATATCATATGTTTGATACAATACCCTTTTATCATAACTTGTCCATCCGGGAGTAAAATAACAATCTCCAATACGCTCTCCATTTGTAGAAGCCTCGTATAATCCTAAACTAGTAATATATAAACGTGCTTTTTTAACTAATTTTTTAATAGAAAAGCTTTTTTTAAAGGACATAACTTGCGTGCACTCTTTTTTCGCAGCAATCCAATTCCCGCTCCAGTTATCTTGCCCTTGTAATCCAGTCTCCCAAAATGCAACTTTAGACCAAGATGATTCTTCTCCGTAAGTATCCCATACCTTTACCCGGTAAAAATAACGCGTCTCTGCTTTATATGAAAATGAATTGACTGGTATATGTATACTTTGATCTGTTTCTACTTTTTGCGAATCAAACATTATAATCTCAAAATCTCTATCCTTCGCAACCTGCAATTGATAAGCAAATTGTTTTACATTTCGGTTACTCGACTCAAGTTGCCAACTCATTTTAACAACTTTCGAATCTATACCTATCGGATTATTTTTATTATCACAAAGCAATTTCTTTATTGTTAGCACACTTATTCACCATCTTTTCTAAATCTTTATTTAAATTAATTATAATAAAAATAAAATTCTAAATAAATAATAATTTTATTCATTCTTACAAAATTATTAACTTTCCATATTTAAAAAGGTTTTCATTTTCTATTACCGAAAGTATAGTGCGGTAGAACAAAATTTATATTTGGAGGTTAGAAGTATGTCTAAAATTGAAACGCCTGTTATGACTTCTTTACAAACAACGGTTGATAAAATGATGAAGGATTTACATGTTCCTGGTGCTGCTGTAGCTATTATAAAAGACGGTGAAGTTATTATTTCAGAAGGTTTCGGCCATCGTAATTTAGAAACAAAAGATCCTGTTACACCGAGTACTCGGTTCGCAATCGGTTCCTCAACGAAAGCTTTTGGCACACTTTCATTAAGCTTGTTAGCACAACAAAAAAAGTTTAATTGGGATACTCCTGTCCAGTCTTATATACCTAACTTCTCTTTATCTGACATACTAGCTAGCTCACAAGTTACAGGGCGTGATTTAGCTTCCCACCGTACAGGAGTAAGTCGTCACGATGCCCTCTGGTACAGTTCTTCTTTAACTCGTAAAGATTTAGTAGAAAAAGTAAAACATTTACCACTTGATGCCCCGTTCCGCACAGCATTTCTATATAACAACTTAATGTATGCGACAGTTAGCTATATTGTAGAACACATCACGAATCAAACGTGGGAACAATACGCTACAGAACATATTTTAGAACCTTTAAATATGAGACATACAAACTTCTCTGTTACAGATTCACAAACTACAGATGATTATGCTTTACCTTACATCGAAAATAACGGTGAAATAAAAGAGGTTCCATTCCGCAACATCGATACAGTTGGGGCTGCTGGTTGTATTAATTCTACAATTGAAGATATGGCCAATTGGGTCCTTCTTCACTTAAAACAAGGGAAATTTGGAGAGCATGAATTAATTTCTCCTGAATTATTACAACAAATGTATACACCACATAATTCCATTCCAGATCAACCAGTTTTATCACTTCCTGAATCTCCATTAAATAGTTACGGTCTTGGATGGTTTATAAGCGCTTATCGTGGTAAAAAGGTGATTCATCATGGCGGTAATATTGATGGATTTTCAGCACTTGTTTCATTCATGCCAAATGAAAATGTGGGTCTAGTTATATTAACGAATGCTGGAGGCACATTACTACCTACTTATCTCGCCAATCAAATTTATGACGAATTACTTGAATTAGAATCCATTGATTGGCATAAACGTGCTGTAGAAGATACCGAAAAAATGAAGGAAATGATGAAAGAAGCAAATGAATTCATTCCCGAACAAATAAAAGAGACTACACCTTCTCACAATTTAAATGACTACACTGGTACTTTTGAACATCCTGCATATGGAACATTACGAGTATACAAACGAGGTGATTCGTTATATGTACAATTTATGGAGATGGATATTCAATTAGGGCATCATCATTACGACATCTTCTCTGCAAAAGTTGACTTATTCCAAATGAAAATGAGTTTATTATTCGCTTTTGAAATGAATGTGGGTGGTGAATTTACATCCCTCCAGTTACATGTGCCAGCTACGCTAAGCACTCAGCCGCTTGCATTTAAGAAAATTAAATAAATTTTTAATAGAGGGATGATAACACTTCCCTCTATTTTCCATTACAATCTCCATCCAAATAAAGGATAATACGTAAAGGATAAGGAATTCTATTATTTAACTAATTAAATTATCAGGGGGAAAAGCCGTGTATACAGGAATTTTCAAAGAAATTGTTTCAATTACTCATCACGATTATTCAGGTTATATAGATAAAAAAGGATGGGACGATCCCACTACTTATTTACAGACAATCGAGAAACTAGAGAGACAAGGAGAACTAACACCAGTACAATTTACTGAAATTGTACGTGATTACTTATTAGACTTTAAAGATAATCATATGTTTTTCAAAATGATCTCTAACAATCAACCCCTTAACAGTGTTGGCTTTCAAGTAAAAAGATACGAAGACCGCCTATATATTACATCCACTTCACAGGAAATAAGAGTGAAAAAGGGACAGTCTATTCTAGCATTAGATAATATGAAAGTTCCTGAGTTATTAATAAAATATAAGAAGTATTTAAATGAGAATACATATGAACGTGAAAAATGGGATTATATTTTATTAAAATCATCAAATTGTACACTTATAGATGAAAATGGATTAACCGAAACCATTCGTTTACAAAAGTATAAACAAAGCGAATACACACCTATTTATTCATTTAAACAATATAATAAAGATACACTCTTAATTACTTTAACTGACTTCGCAAATACTGAAGCTATAAATAAATTATTAGACTTACATAAAGATGAGCTTAATACTTTTCCGAACTTAATAATAGATGTGCGATTGAATCGTGGAGGGAGCGATGATGCATTTTTCAAATTACTTCCTTACTTATTTGAAGACAAAGAGATCTCCCTTTTAGATTCTTCAAATACAATGCAATTGAATCATACGGAACGAAACTTTCATTTACGTATGAAAGACATCGAAATGGAAGATTATGATTCTTTAGACGAACTTTCCAAATTATTCACTGATATATTTATTCAAGATTTAAAAAAGAATTATAAAAAAGGATTTGTTACATTTGATACTTCCGGGTTACCAAAAGAACTTCAATCATTAACAATACACGGACGAAAATCACCAAGTAGAGTAGTTATATTATCAGATGTTTCATGCGGAAGTTCTGGTGATTCTTTTGTAGAAGTTGCAAAAAAATCATTGAAAGTAAAAGTAATAGGTCGCCCTACTGCTGGTGTAAATGATTATTCTAATTTAGCAGTAATGGAATGGGCTGATACATTCGCACTTTACTACCCTACTTCACGACTTTCAATTATAGATAAAGGCGAAGGAATGTCCGGAATTGGTATACAACCGCATATACATATCCCTTGGACTCCTGAACATATACAAGGAGACATAGATTTAAAGTTAGCATTACAACTACTTCAAAACGAAGAATGGTAAAAAATAAAAGGTAGCTGTGAACCACACCTACCTTTTCTATTTCATATTAATTTTTTCTGGTTGAAACCAAATTGGCTTTAATAGCTCAAAGTCTTTATGATCGTCTAAAACGATAGTAAGACGCTCTAACATATCATCCAACATATGCGGTGCTGCTCGTAATGTCCAGACAACTGATGAGAAAACTGTCATGCCAACGTACACCGCATATAATTTCCAGAACTCCTCTGGTATTCTCCCATTAAAGTATCCTTCTATTTGTCCGATTGAATACGGAATACTAATGTCTCTTGCAAATAGTGCAATTTTTACGAAATCATGAAGTGGGTCGCCCCAATCATAACCATTAAAATCAACAACACCTACATATTTCCCATCCCGTACAATTATATTTTCTAAATGAAAATCATCGTGTTGAAATCGATTTGGGCGGTTTTGTAAATACATTTCATTTTCATCGATAAACTTAATGATTTTATCATCATTTTTTATTTTTATTCCGCATGTTTTGTATGCCTCTACATATTTTTGCTGTTTTTTCATTGCTCTTTCATACCATGGAAGTATATCATTAGGAGCTTCATATGTATGCATTTTTGCTAAATCTTTTCCTGCCTCTATACCAATTTCATATTGTTCTTTTGGTGAATATGTAGGCAATAGCTTCTTTGCATCCTCCCCTTCTAAATACGAAAAAATGCCATAGCATAAACCTTCTTCTGCCAACAACCCCATTTTAATTGGTTTTTGCGCTTGCACACTACGGTTTTGCATTTCATTTAAAATTTGAAACTCTATTTTCTTTCTTTCATACTCTTTTATATCGCCCGTCCGCAATAAATATTTTTCATTATTCGCACTTGTAATAATATATTTCTTATCAGGCGAAAAACCTTTAGAAATTTCCTTAATATCCACTGCATCTTTTACTATTTGTATATTATTTTGCCATGCTGTAATTGTCTTCATGTTTATTCCCCTTACATTTCTACATTTGGTGTGTAAGCTACTTCTATAATAAACCCATTCGGATCATAAAAATCAATCGTATAGTACCATTCCGAATGATGATTCCTTTCAATCGGACCACGTATTACATTAACTTTCATACTAGAAAGAAAATTTGCTACCTCATCAACAACTTCTCTTTTAATAGCTCGGTAACAAATATGTCTTGGTCCTAAAGTCTTTACAATCTCCCCATCTACTTCTTTAAAATATATTTCACTTTTACCTGCACTATATGATACATCATTTAACTTCCTCTATCCAATTATGGAAAATAATACATCATAAAAAGAAATGGACCCCTCTAAATTTGCTACCTAAAATTCAATATGATGAATACCTGCTCGAAGTGTATTCATATTAAGAATACGCTCCTTGTACTACTTGTACAATTTCCATCGGCTTATGAACCATATAATCTGGTGCATCTTTTTTCACTGTTTCAATGACATCATATCCCCAAGATACCCAAATTACGTTCACCCCAGCCTTTTTACAAGCTGCTACGTCTCGCTGTTCATCACCGACATACAACATATCTTTCTCTGTTATTTTTTTCGATTTTAAAAACTTTTTTATCATTTTATCTTTACCGAACAAATTTTTAGAACAATACACTTCTTGTATATTTTCTATACCATTATTGTGTAAAAATGCCCGAATATGCTCTTCTGAGTTCGATGATATGACTGCAATTCCGTAACCTTTTTTATGTAGTTCATCTAATACTTCCTTCATCCCATGGAACAAAATAAGATCTTTTATGGCAGGTTGATACAGTTTATAAAACTCCAGCGCTAATATTGGTAGTTTATATAGCGGTACATCGAGTTGTTTACATCTTTCTGGCATCGTTAACTTGCGTAAATACTCGATTTCGTCTTCCCTTACCGTTTTATATCCGTGCTTTTCAGCAAGTTGATTATAAATTGGTACAAATATATTTTGTGAATCTACTAATGTGCCATCAAAGTCAAAAACAATATATTTTTGCATTTCCATACTCCCTCTGCTTCTTTTTTCTAAACCTATCTTATTCAACAACATAGTTGTCTTACCCTTTTATCAACATAAAAAAAGAACAAGATTTTCACTTGTTCTTTTTACGAAAGCCATTTTGGTGGTACATTCGTATTCCAATAAATATTCCCTAATTCATGATGCCCATTGTATCCATCATCAAAACGATGATAATGAAAATTAAAATAATAACCATCTTGCGGTGGATGATCTCTTCTTACGTGGAAACGCAATAAGTCATTCCCTGTTTTCGTATCGTAAACGTGAAAAATCTTTTCATTATTTCCACCAGCTGGCTTTTGAGAAATCGCTAATGATTGTAGCGAATCTTCCGGTACATCATTTGCTAGTTCAGCAATTGCCTCTTCAATCTTCGGTAATATTACATCTTTAAACTCATCTTCAATTACTGGACCAATTTTAGTGCCAAACTTTTGCATCGACTGCTTCTCTGCTTCTTGCATTGCATAAGTAATAAAAGTATCGGTGGTTAACCTGTCATTCGTTTCTTCATATGTATAGGACGTACTCTCCAAATTTTGTTGCCCAGCTGTGCTCGTAGGCTTGTCCGCAGCTTTGGCATTATCAAGCAATATGGAAGGAGGCGTCACTAGACCAAATGTAAATACGGTAATTAATGCGACTAAGGTTTTTCTAAACCAATTTGGCATGTATGTTTCCTCCCCTTTCACTCATTATATTTTATATAACGGTTGTTTCCTCTATTATACAAAATGATTGTAATTTTTGCACTTTACAATTTTGTTAACGTTCACATATTTTTCACTTGAATATGAAATTGTAAGATTTCATACAATAAAAATACAACAATAATGAGGAGGAGATCCGATGACTTTAGATGTCATGTATTCCGCCGCAAGCATACTCGTTTTAGTATATTTTATTTATCAATGTGTTACGGATTAGAAAAAAGAGCCATTTTCCGGCTCTTTTTTCTATGGTAAGAATACTATCCAACCAATTAATACTATAAAAATAATCCCGGCAATTGTAGCTGGTAATAAATAAAAATGAGAAAAGATAACTATTCCATACAAAAGTATTACTGGCAATAATAAATAGCGATCGGCCTTCCATCTTAACAAGAGTAATTTGCCTTCATCACAATATAAATGAAGAAACATTTTTTTCGTAAATTCAGTCCAATAATCGCGCGCATAGCGGGAAATTGCAACTAAAGTAAATACAAGAATTATAGCTGAAATCCACCTCGGACTCATAATAATACTTACAGTGCTTATACATACAATTTGAATATAAAATATTCGTGCACTACTTGTACGGAAAAATTCTTTCAAAAAGGATTCAACAATACGATAATCCTTTTTCTTCCCTAAAAACTTTTTAGAACGAGGAAACATCCACGGTTTTTTATTCGAACTACTCGATTTAGCCGCATGACCACCAACTTGCATAATCCCACTCGTCCAGCGCATACTTTCTTCTTTCTCTTTCTCAACCTCCTTAAAAAAGGAATTTTTATAATTTAGTTTTTCTTTTATCAATACGATAATTAGAAAAACTGCTAGACCGATACATAGTATAGAATAAAATGGATTTTTATAAATAAAAAATAGACTCACTCCAAAAAAGGATAGACTTATAGAAAATATTACATTTTTGATAATCCACAGTAACCATCGTTTCCCCACACGTACATGAATACATCTCGTTAATAACGACAACATAAATCGAAATACAGTAAAGAATAGCCAAAATAATACGACTTGTACCTTCGTCACTCCAATACTTTTCAGCAACACTGGTAACATAACAACTACTACCACTACATTCGTTATCGCTATCCGAATAAACGTATATGTCATACCATACTGGATTAACTTTTTCATATGAGCAGGATACGAAATTAAAAATAAACTATCCGCTTGTTCAAAAAATGAACGAACTCCTCTTGCATATGTCATCACGTAAAATGCAAGTAGACCTAATCCGAAATAAACCGTCTCTCCCATCGATAGTTCTTCTATCCATAGTGCACGATAATAAATCCCTATAAATATAAGTGCTGGAATAATAATATATAGCGCAACCGTCCAATCAGTTATAGAACGTATGGACTTCCATTTACGATGGAGTTCATGACGCAATCTTTTATAAAATTGTTGTTTAATCATGCTGTTCACGCCTTACAATTACATCAAAACAGTCTAATAATGAACTTCCTGGCATTTCTGCTAACTTTTGGATAGATTCTAAATGTCCATCGGCGACTAATGTACCTTGCGAAATGAGTAAAAATCTTTCGCAAATTCTTTCAGCTGTATCTAATACGTGCGTACAAAGTAAAATTCCTGCCCCGCGTTCTTTTTCTTTATATAAATAATTTAAAAACTCTTTCGTAGCTACCGGATCCAAACCAATAAAAGGTTCGTCAATGATATAAAAATCTGGCTCAGTTAAAAAAGCTAATATAAGCATCGATTTTTGTTTCATTCCTTTTGAAAACTTTGATAAATACTCATCTTTATGTTTATACATTCGAAACATATGTAATAATTCTTCAGCTTTCCATTCCCAGCTTCCGGCTTCGTTCTCACGAGCAGCCATTAATAATTCAATATGTTCCCAGAGAGTCAAATAATCATAATAAGTTGGATGTTCGGGCACGTATGCATACGGATTTTTCTTTTCGCCAAATGATATTTCACCATTCACATTTACGAGTAACCCGAGCATCGTTTTAATCGTCGTACTTTTCCCGGCACCATTTGCTCCAATAAGAGCAACTAATTCACCTTGCCCAATCGAAAAGGCAATATCATGAATTGTTTTTTCACCTATTTCATATCCAGCAGAGCGGATATTTACTTCTAACATACATTCCCCTTCTTTCCATTTCCAATACAAACAAGGAAAAGAATAACATATAACTATCTATATATCATTATAAATATTTATTTTCCTAGCAGGAAAAAATATTTTTTAACAGAATAATAAATGTTTGATTACATTTTATTGGAGTGGATAATATGTCTTTTCAAATTCGTGAAGCGGCGATAGACGATATAGATGCACTTTGCTCTTTGACGAAAGAATTAAAAGGTTCCTCTATTTCCTATGAAGATATGGACAACCGATTGCAATTCGTACAAATGAGTCCTTTTGATTTTTTATATGTTTATGAGGAAGAAGAAACTATATCTGGATTACTTGGGTTTCGTATACGTGAAAATTTAGAAGATGTAACTCGGTATGGAGAAATTTCAATTATTAGCGTCGATTCTACAATACGACGAAAAGGCATTGGACAAGTGTTAATGGATTATGCAGAGCAATTAGCAAAGAAGCATAATTGCATTGGCACATGGCTAGTTAGTGGAACAAAAAGAGTAGAAGCTCATCCTTTTTACAAAAAATTAGGATATGAAGTAAATGGCTATCGATTTGTAAAACATTTTTAAACTACTTTTTAATTGAAAGGACTATAACTATGACAAACATTCAAGCTATTTTTATTGATCGTGACGGTACAATTGGTGGTGACACTACAATACATTATCCAGGCTCTTTTACATTATTTCCTTTCACAAAAGCATCACTGCAAAAATTAAAAGCTAATCATATAAAAATTTTCTCTTTCACAAATCAACCAGGTATCGCGGATGGGATAGCGACTGTAGCTGATTTTGTACAGGAATTAAAAGGGTTTGGCTTTGATGATATTTACATATGTCCTCACAAACACGGTGATGGTTGTGAATGTCGTAAACCAAGTACAGGTATGCTGTTGCAAGCAGCTGAAAAACATGGGCTTGATTTAACACAATGTGCTGTAGTGGGTGATCGCTGGACTGATATCGTTGCGGGAGCAACAGTAAAAGCGAAAACAATATTAGTGCGCACAGGCGCTGGATATGATGCTTTACATACGTACCGAGACAAATGGGCACATATTGAACCAAACTATATTGCAGAAAACTTTGAAGATGCTACAAATTGGGTTTTTAATCAACTATAATGCAAATTAAAAGAGACGCCTTCAAAATGAAAGCGCCTCTTTTAATTTAATATTTTTTAAAACGTTAATTCATAATGGAAATAACGATTATCTCTCAAATAGCCATTTTCAGCGTATAATCGCTGCGCTGATAAATTGTCTATCTCTGTTTGTAATTTTACACCTTTTGCACCATTTTCTAAGGCAAATTCTTTCGCTGCTTCTAATAATTTTTTTCCTGTTCCTGCTCCGCGCTTAGCAGCTTGTACAAATAAATCATTTAAAATCCATAATTCTTTCATAGAAATAGACGAAAATGATGGATATAATTGCGTGAATCCAATATATTCACCGTCTTCAACTGCCACAAAAATAACAGATTCTTTTCTCTCCATTCGATTTCGTAAAAATACTTTTGCTCCTTCTATATCAGAATCTTGTCTATAAAACATACGATAGTTATTAAAAACTGATGCTAGTCCATCTAAATCTGCAATTGTTGCCTCATATATTCTCATTTTACTCCGTTCCCCTTCCAATACTGTCTCATTATATCCGTTGCCCATTTAGGCTGTAGAATTTCTTCTTTCGGCATAAACTCTTTCATTATTGGCTTTATATCCAATATAGGGGTGCCATCAATAGCATCTAGCCCCTCAACAATAATTGATTTACCTTCTCTTTTAATCACCTTTACAATTGTTGCTCCTATGCGATTCGGACGATTTTTCCCACGCTGTGCAAAAATGCCTACTTTAGGATAATCATGATTATTTCTAGGGTGTCTAGCAACATATTTAATTTGCTCATCAGTTACTTTATGAAAATAAAAAACTACTTCAATATGAGAAAAATCTTCAATCCCTTGTATACTTTCCTCTGTATACATTTCAGTTAAAGTAATATAGGATCTTACTTCTCCCCACTCATCATCTTTTATTTCCCTTCTTTCATTATGTACAAATGCGATTGGTTGAACTGAAAACATACGCATTCCCCCTTAAATGTAACCACTTACATTATAAAATATTTTCTGAATGTTTTCCACACATGCGAACTAGGTTACATAATATAATTATACTCTATTTTGTAAGGCGAAATTAACTGCTTCAACTGCATGTATATGGGTTGTGTCGAATATCGGAATGGATACGTCTTCCTGCTTTATTAATAATCCTATTTCTGTACAACCTAATATGATTCCTTGTGCCCCTTCTTGTACTAGCTCTTCTATAACTCTTTTATAATATACTCTAGATTGAGATGTTATCTTTCCTAAACACAATTCCGTATATATTACTTCGTTTATCTTATCTCTATCCTTTTCTGATGGTACCATTACTTTTATATGATTCTCTTCAATACGTGATTTATAGAAATCTTGCTCCATTGTATATTTAGTTCCAAGCAAACCAACTGTTTGAATATCTTTTCTTTTAATTTCTTTTGCAGTTGCATCAGCAATATGTACGATTGGAATATGAATATACTCCTTTATTTTTCCAACTACTTTATGCATTGTATTTGTGCAAATAATTATAAAGTCTGCTCCTCCCTTTTGTAATGAATGTGCTGCATTCCCTAGAATTTCTCCTGCACCATCCCAATCACCACTAGACTGATATCGTTCAATCTCTTCAAAATCCACACTATTAATTAAACATTTAGCTGAATGTAACCCACCTAATCTACTTTTTATTTCTTCATTTAAGACTCGGTAATATTCAGAAGTTGATTCCCAACTCATCCCACCAATAAGACCTATCGTTTTCATACAAACTGTTTTTATACAACTAATAATAACGTTTTATTATGTACATTATACACAATAAAACAAGACTTTACGTTTATCATATAAAGTCTTGTTTTAACTAAATAAGATGTTAATAATGAAGATTAATTCTATATTCATTTCCTCGGAAATTTTTATTGAATATTCTGAAATTAATACTTCGATGTTTTTATAGAATCTTCATATCGATAATGAAAACATTCTCGATACAACTGCTTGATTTCATCATAGGATGGTACTCGTGGATTATTTCCTGGGCTACCACTTTCAATTGCATCTGACGCCATTTTAGAAATAGCTTTTTCAAATTCACCTTCACCAATTCCATATTCTTTTAAATTTGGAATACGAAGATCAAAACAAAGTTTTTTTATTTCCCTCAGCGTGTAGTCGGCTATTTCTTCATCACAATCTGAATACAAATCTTTATTTAAACAGCGGCCAATTTCCGCTAATCTTTTTACCGCACTACCTTTTGTATATTCTAAAACTGTAGGTAATAGTATTGCATTCGATATACCATGTGGTACATGAAATAATGCTCCTATAGGCCTCGACATTCCATGAACTAATGTAACAGATGCATTCGAAAATGCAATTCCAGCTTGTAAGGAAGCAATCATCATCGCTTCTCTTGCCTCCATATTCTCTCCATCTTCATATGCAATACGTAAATACTTCATAATACTTTCAATTGCTGAAAGAGCGAGTACATCTGTAAGTGATTGTGAAACTTTAGAAATATATGCTTCGATTGCATGACATAATGCATCTATCCCTGTTGCTGCTGTAATATGAGGTGGTACCGAACGTGTTAAAATCGGATCAATAATCGCTACTTGCGGGGTAAAACTCGGATGCTTCATCATCATTTTTACATCTGTTCGTTTATTCGTGATTACTGCTACACTTGTTACTTCCGACCCAGTACCCGAAGTTGTTGGAATTGCAATGAGTGGCAGCGGATCATTGTCTATTTCCATATCCTTTTGGACATAATCTTCCACTTCTCCGCCATTTGTATATAACACCGCAACTGCTTTTGCTGCATCAATACAGCTTCCACCACCAAGACCGATAATAAAATCACATTTTTCTTCTTTACAAATAGTTAACGCCTCTAACACGTGTATATTTGTAGGCTCAGCATTTACTTTATTATATGTAATAATAGTAATCCCTTTCGTATTTAATTGTTGTATACACCTCTCAACATATCCTAAATTCTCCATAATTGTATCAGTTATTATAAATGCTCTTTTTCCAAACTTCTTGGATTGTTCCCCCAGTTTTTCAAGCGAATTTCTTCCATATAATACAGACTTCGGCATACGAAACTCAGCAACTTTTTGCAAGTACTCCACCCCTTCTTTCCCCTAATTCATGTTTTTGTCTATAAAATATCTATTTAATAAATTCCTGTTAAAGTATAGAACGCGATAACTAAAAATACAGCAAGCGTTTTCAAAACTGTAATTGCAAATATATCTTTATATGACTGTTTATGAGTTAATCCTGTTACTGTAAGAATAGTAATAATAGCCCCGTTATGTGGTAGTGTATCCATTCCACCTGATGCCATTGATACGATACGATGCATTACTTCTAACGGAATATCAAATTGATGAGCCGCTGCAATAAACTTATCTCCCATTGCACTTAAAACGATTCCCATTCCTCCTGATGCAGAGCCTGTAATACCAGCTAAAATATTCGTCGTTACTGCTCCATTCACTAGGGGATTTGTAAATGTGGCAGAAATGCCATCTCTCATAATCGCAAATCCCGGAAGTGCTGCGATGACACCACCGAATCCAAACTCAGCTCCTGTATTCATCGTTGCAAGTAATGCTCCACCAATACTTGTATTCAATCCAGCTTGAAATCCTGTTACTACTCGTTTCCAATATAATAATAACGTAGTTACTATACCTATAATAAGTGCCAATTCTACTGACCAGATTCCAACTACTGCACTTAATTCTACTTTTCCAAATGCTTTCATACCAATTGTAGAAAAATCAAAACCGTTCGGATACCACTTCGGTATCATAATAGTAAAAACTTTATTCATTACACCTACTAAAATAAGTGGAATAAAAGCAATTACTTGCTGTGCTCTTGTAATTTCAATACTTTTAAGTAACGGCATATCTTTTTGTTCTACTTGTAAAGATGCTGCCATTTCAGTATTCCCATCGTTAAAACCAAAGTACCCTTCACCTGCTGCCTTCGCCTTCTTACGTCTACTCTCTAAATATAGTAAACCTAATGTAAGAACAAAAATTGCTCCTACAATTCCAAGTATTGGCGCAGCATAAATGTCCGTTTTGAAAAATGTTGTAGGTATTACGTTTTGAATTTGTGGTGATCCAGGTAGCGCATCCATTGTAAATGTAACTGCTCCAAGCACGATTGTCCCAGGGATTAAACGCTTTGGAATATTCGCTTGTCGAAACAACTTAGCTGCGAATGGATATACAGCAAACACTACTACATACACACTAACACCACTATACGTTAAAATAGCTCCCATTAATACAATCGCTAATATCGTACGTTTTTCACCAACTAACTCTATAATTGTCTTTGCAATAGAGTCCGCAATTCCTGACATTTCTACCACTTTCCCAAATATTGCCCCTAGTAAAAATACAGGGAAATATAACTTTATAAATCCTACCATTTTCTCCATAAAAATATTAGAAAAGAAAGGTAATACAAAACTAGGCTCTGTCAAAAATACCGCAAATAATGCAAATATCGGTGCAAATAAAATAACAGAAAACCCTCTATATGCTACAAACATAAGTAAACTAAGTGCTAATAATATAATAACTAGCTCCAATTATACCCCTCCTTTAAACTGAAAATTCAAACTTTTATAGATAAACTTCTATTACTAATCTTTTGATTCTGACACCCCTCCTCTTATTCATACAAATTTTTCATGCTAAAAATGTCTAATTATAAGTATTCGATTACATATAAAAAATCCCTTTAAACAAAAAACGATTTCATCGTCAGACGTTATAAAGGGGGTGCTAGTCTCTATATTTACTGCTTTATTAAACTATTCTCTATACAAAAATGATGTAGTTCTTTTACATCATTCGCAATATGAGTCGCACCAACTTCAGTCAATTCCGTTTCACTACCATAGCCATATAAAACGCCGATCGATGCAATTTCATTACGATTCGCACCAATTATATCGTGCTTTCTATCTCCAATCATAACAATTTCTTCTTTATTAAGTTCTTCATTTGTTTGTAAAATATGAGCAATGATTTCTTCTTTTTTTATTCTTGTACCATCTAAATTACTTCCAACGATATCTTCAAAATAATCCGTTAATTGAAAGTGCTCTAGTACTTGTTTTGCAAATACTGTAGGCTTTGAAGTTGCTACAAATAAACGATTAGCTGAATTTTTTAATTGTTGTAAAAGATCCGGAATACCTTCATATACATTATTTTCAAACAAACCACGCTGCTTTAAATATTCACGGAAATAAAAAACAGCTCGTTCAACCTCTCCTTCACTCATATTATATCTCTCTATGAATGATTGCTGAATGGAAGGACCAATAAATGAATCTAACTCGCTTACATGTAATTCTTCTATGCCAACCTTTTTTAATGCATACAATACTGAATTTATAATGCCTTCTTTCGGATCCGTTAATGTTCCATCTAAATCAAATAGAAATGTTGTGTACATGTTTCATTCCCCCGCTCATTTTACTTTATAAGTAACGTATAACATCTTTTCCCTCTTCTCCTTCTATTATACTAGCATTATCTTTTTTCTGAAAAATTACTTTTCCTATGTCACATACTTTCAGTTACAAAAAAAGATACATATGGTAAAGTAAAAAAGTTACAATTATTTTAATAGAAACTGGTGAAACAAATGTCAATTACGTTAATTTTTATAATGGCTTTCACAATTATTATCCATGCTGTTGAAACTAGCTCTTATAGTATTCGATTAGCTGGTGTACGTTTAAAAAAGATTGCCGTTGCCTTATCCGTCGTAGGAATGGTACTGCTTATTTCAAGAACATCTAACTTACTACAAGCCTTTTTAATCGGTGGTATTGTCGATGAAGCAAAACTAGATTCTTCTATTGATTTAGAGCATATTATACGGCTCGTTCTATTATCTGCTTCTATCGGTACATTGCTCGCGATTATACTGTATCCAACTTTGACAAAACTATTTGGATACGTCATTCAAAACTTTGAAACAGATGGTTCATTCATTCGGATGATGAAAACGAATAACATTCAAAAATTAAAGTACACAAACAAATATGTACGGTTTCCAAAGTTAGAAATGATTCATAGACTGCGTATCGGTGGTATTCCAAAACGTATTATGCTTATTAACATGTTTGCTACTGCTATTTATACAGCAGGTGTTCTTTCTGCCCTTTACGCTTCTTTTCTAAATCCAGACTATGCAACAAACGCAAGTACAGCTTCTGGTCTTGTAAATGGTTTTGCTACAATTTTATTAACAGTACTACTCGATCCACGCATCGCTCTTTTAACAGAACGTGCTTTACAATCAGAGCATGGTGCTGAATCTATGAGTAAAATGTACGGTTGGCTAATGATTTCTAGACTTTTCGGTACATTATTAGCACAACTACTATTTGTACCAGGTGCTTACTGGATTTTATGGATTATTGAACTAATACATTAATTTACTAGAAAGGTGAGTTTATCAATGAATATACAAACAGAGCAAGATATAATTCATTTAATAGAAAACGATGAATGGATGATGAATGTATTACAAATGGCGAAATCATTAGAACTACCTGATTGGTGGATTTGTGCCGGATTTGTTCGTTCTAAAATTTGGGATACTTTACATGACTATGAAGTAAGAACGACTACACCAGACGTTGATGTCATTTATTTTGATCCTTTTCGTAAAAATGAGGTATACGAACAATTATTAGAAAAGAATCTAATAAATTTAGATGCCTCTATACCTTGGTCAGTAAAGAATCAAGCTCGTATGCATGTAGTAAATAATATGCCACCATATTCTTCTTCTGTTAATGCTATTTCTAAATTCCCTGAAACAGCAACAGCTTTAGGGATTACACTTGATGAACGAAACAACGTCATATTAACAGCCCCATGTGGTATTGAAGATGTTCTTTCCTTACAAGTGAGACCAACAGCTCATTTTCTTGAATCGAACGAACGATTACATATGTACAAAAACAGAGTTATAAAAAAGAATTGGCAAAGTAAGTGGCCTAACATCACAATCACATATCCAGAAATTTAGAAAGGGTGCCTCTCATTTATAGAAGCACCCTTTTCTTCATTTCAAAAAATCTATGACTGTTTCTGCAAATCGATCTGCTTCCTCATAATGAGGTGAATGACCGCTCTCTTCAAATACGATATACTTGCCGTTTCGGGCATCTTTATTAAATGCTTTAATTTGTTTTTCACACGTTACCACGTCATGTTTTCCTACTATTAATAACATTGGACTTTGTACATCTTTTATTTTTGATAATAATGATGTGTGACATGCTCCCTCTAATTTCAATCTATCAAAGTGAATTTTGGAGCGATTTGAAAATATTTCCCACTCTTCATCACTGTATAAACTCTCATCTGTCCTATCTTCCTTATTATTGTAAATCTCCATTCTTTTTTCTTCTAATTCATCACTTAGCCTTATATAAGCTTCTAACAACTCTGCTGAACTAGCATTGCTAGATGAATAAGCGATGGACTCTTCTGCTACTTCTTTTTTTCCGTACTTTTTTAATAAATGCCCTGTTTTTTGTAACAAAGCCCTACTTGTTAATGCAAAATCAAAAGTTGGTCCTTCAAATATTATTTTCTCTATTGAACTTGGATAAATCGACGCATATAGCAATGCTAAATATCCACCGAAAGAGTGTCCAATTATAGACCACTTCTCAATTTGTAATACTCTTTTTAATTCCTCACAGTCTTCAATCAAATCATTTAATCCAAAAGCTTCGTCTTCAGTAATTTCTTCTGAGCGACAAACACCTCTTTGATCAATCATAATTACATATAGAGAATCTTTTAAACGTTCCGCTTGATGAAATGAAAAATCATAGCAACTTTCCCCTGGTCCACCATGCAAATATAAGACTGGATTGTTTTTAGCATTCCCATGCGTTTCAACGTATAGCTTTTTCCCTCTAATATTCATGTATTTCCCTGTTTCTATTAAATGCGTCTTTATAATCTTCACCTTCTTTTTTACTGAATATTATAACATTTAATATTAAATAATCCCTATTACATTTAAAAAGACAATAATTATTGCGAGCGGTGCTACAAATCGAAGTAAAAATGCCCAGCAAGTAAATACTTTCTTTCCATAATTTCCACCTACAAAAAACTCTGCTTCTAGCATCTTCTTTTCCATTTTGAATGAAACGAAAATACTAATAAATAGTGCTCCAAGTGGCATTAATATATTACTAGATAAGAAGTCTACTGCATCAAATATATTCTTTCCGAAAATCGTAATATCACTCCATACTCCAAATGATAACGCTGATGGTATACCTACTAAGAAAATGCAGAAACCGATCATCCATGATAATTTTCTTCTTCTTTCTTGTTCACCATTTGCTAATGCTGAAACAACAGTCTCTAGTAGAGAAAATGCCGATGTTAATGTCGCAAATGTAAATAGTGCAAGGAATACTGTTAAGAAAAACCCACCGAATGGAATTTGACTAAATACAGATGGTAATACGATAAATAGTAATCCAGGCCCTTCTGTTGGCTCCATTCCTAATGAAAATACAGCTGGAAAAATAGCAAGACCCGCAAATAATGAAACAAATAAATTCAATCCAACAATTGTTATTGCTGATTTTGGTAAACTTTCTTTTTTATTTAAATAGGAACTATACGTGACCATTATCGAAATCCCGATACTAATCGCAAAGAACGATTGTCCCATTGCGAACAAAATACTTTCTGAAGTAATCTTTGAAAAATCTGGTTGTAAGAAAAACTTCACACCTTCCATTGCATTATCAAGTGTTAGTGAGCGAACAATAAGAGCGACAAATAAAACAAACAATGCTGGCAACATATATTTACTTGCTTTTTCAATTCCGTTTTGTACACCTTTTGATACAACCCAAATCGTAATGAACATAAAAGCGAAATGCCCCATAATCGCCCAAGCGGGATTTCCAATTGTTTCAGTAAATAATGCACCGTAATTCTGTCCTGGAGTAATAAGTTGCCCAGTTACTCCTCTGAATAAATAAATGAATACCCATCCACCTACAACACTATAAAATGAAAGTAGTATAAAACACGTTCCTACGCCAAGGCGCCCAATCCAGTGCCATCCTGTATTTGGTGCAATACTTTTAAACGCTCCAACTGCTTGTTTTTGTGTACTGCGTCCAATCATAAATTCAGCTATAAGTAGTGGTAGTCCAATTAAAACAGTAAATAATATAAAGATTAAAAAGAATGCTCCTCCCCCGCTCTTTCCAGCGATATAAGGAAACTTCCATATTGCGCCAAGTCCAATTGCTGATCCTGCTGCAGCCATTATAAAACCTAATTTCGAAGTCCATTGCTCCGTCTGTTTCATCTTATTTTCCTCCTAATTAAATTAATTTATATAAATAATTAAATTTTATAAACCAATCCGAATAAACCCTCCATTTCTATTTCCATAAAATAAAAAAATGGCTCAACGTCTCTATATAAAGAGACGCTAAGCCATTTACTTAACGCGGTACCACCCTTATTGATTCCATTATGAATCCACCTTAGTAGTAATCGTTTGATTACAAACCTAATATCGAAGGTTAACCGTTAAGATTTACTAAGAATGTGATTCCGTTCCACCTTACTGCTCCTAGGCGAGTTCAGGATGTCATTTGACTATGTCACACCAACCCATAGCTCTCTGTACAAATATACGACCTTACTACTCCTATTCAACACATTTTAATATTTAGAATATATTTTCTTTTGAAATTAATATGAAGTATATCTGTTATATTAGTAACTGTCAAGGTATATATTAAAATTTAATGAGAAATCCTTTTTTATTTTTCATTATCCTTCGTCATCAGTACCTTCTTCTTGATCATCGTCATCTTGTTGTTGTGATGACTCCCTTTGTTGAATAGCGTTATTTACCGTTGTAGTAGACATAACTCCACCTCTTATTATATGTATTCTTACATCACCCGTTAAAACGTACTTTACGATGACTTCAAAACATAACACAATTCTTTATTTTTTCCTCTACTATCGTCATACCCTGTTCATAGCCATTACAATCTATAAAAATTTAATACTTAGCACACTTATAAAATTATAATGTGTCTAATCATTTCTATCCTAAAACGCAAAAAAGCACTTGTTGCCTTTAATTGACAATCAAGTGCTTTAAGTTCATATGTTTTTAAGTAGCATAAATTTGTAAGTTTTGTAGTAACAGTATGACACCTTTTGTATATCATGACAACTACTACGTTAAAACTTACGAGTTTGTACGAGTTCGTTAGTTTCGTATACATTCCGTGTGTTTATATTCATCACCCAATAAAATGTCATCTCGCCTAAGCTCGTACCTCGTTTTCTTTTTCTATCATTGCACATAATACTCTATGATGGTACAACCATCATGAAGTATGTATTTTCAAACACCCTATTATTTTTTCCTATCCACTTCACATATACTTTGTTTTTCATAGGTTATAGTTAAAGCTTATATCCGTAAAAATATTTTTGTCCCTTTTCCCAGTTTTCACTTGAAAGTTCGTTTATATAGTCAATAAAATCTTTATAATTACTTGCACTAATAATAGTGTTGTAATCCGCAGGTACTCTTTCACCAGTCCAAATTGATAATAAAGATGGTATTAATTCCATTTTTAATTGCTCCTCATTATTAGCAGCAATCATAACCCGCTGAATCAATTTTTTAGCTAAGTCTCCAGGAAAAGCTAAATTCTGTTGAAAATAATAACTATTTGTATCCTTCTCCTGACAATACTTAAAATAAAAATTTCCAATTTCATCTATAGTTGCATCTTCACCAATTTGATCTTCAAAATTAATAAAGGAATCAATAGAGTCTCTTATAATAGTAGCTGTATCACTGAATTCCTCCCACTCTTCAAGTAAAGCCAATAAATATGGAATTACCTCAAGAGAAAGTGAGGTTGTGGCTGCTGATGCAAAAGTGTCTACTGTTTCTTCAGTTACCTCACTAAGAAAACGGAGATTATTTGAATCCCTTAAGTCTTCATGTGTTGCAACAGATAAAAATACTCTAATACATAAATTCAGAACCGCTTTATCTTTAGTCTGATTCATTAATTGAACTAATAGTGGTTTTTGAGTAAAATCCCCCGTTTTAAATAATTCTATTAAGTTAAATAAAACTTCCGTTTCTGTTACAGATTTTAAAATTTTTTCTTTTATTTCCGATTTAGCTAAAATTGTTTTTTCTCCAAACCATATACTATTCATAAGATTTCTCGTTTCTCCCATAAATGCACCTACTTTCATTAAATTATCTCTTTCCATTTTCTCGTTGCCATTTCAGAACTTTATTTTGAAAAACAGTAACCTCAGTATGTTGTGGATTATTACCAAATACAATAATCCCCTTTTCATTCTCATGTATTATTAAACCTTCTTCCATTTCAAAATAATGAATTTGCAATTGTGTATTATCAGTTGAAATCAAATTCCCTTCTTCATCTACAGTTGTATCTCCCTCTATAGAAGCAACAATGTACAAATTTGATTTCTGTAATATCTCATAAAAACGAACTCTTTTTTCTTCATTCTGTAAAGCTTCCACTAACGCCTCATCTAATGGACAAATTTCTAGTAAACTCATCGCACTTCACTCCTTATGTGAAATAAATTCGCCATCTTACTCAAAGTAAGATGGCGAATTTTAAACCCGTTATTTTTGAATATTGATAACTGATACTTCTTTTGAATCATTAGTTCTATTCACTAGATTTAAGTAGAAATGCGATACTGTAGTAGTATAATATGGCGAAATCCAAAGGTATGGGAGATTTAGTGTGAAAATCCCCACCAATGAACCCAAAATAAACCAACCAATGAAACTTAACCAAGTAATAAATAAATCTAACTTATGTCCTTTCATCATCATTTTACTTTTTTTAATTGCTTCACTTGCTGTACATTCTGGATCCTCTAACATAATGTAGTAAGCCATAGAATAAGAGAAAAATTTAATAATACCTGGAACAATGAACAAAAGACTCCATAAGCTAATAAATATTGTTTGTAAGATACCTAGTTTCACAGCTCTAAATATATTATTTGAATTGAAACCAGCAAATAAATCACCTATTGTGGTAGATTCATTTTTCGCTAAACGTAATGTAATTGTATAATAGCCGTAACTCATAACACTTTGTACAACAATATAAAGAATAAAAATAATAGCCCATACAATAATTTGAGATAAAATAAAACCAAAATTAATTTGAGGTTCGCCGTATGCATAATATACAAAGTTCTCGGGTCCTATAACGTCTATAAACAAACCAAAAATTAGAAATACTACTATACCAATGATATACATACTTGCTACGGGAATGAGGTAATTAAGAAACGTTGAACCTACCCCTAATCCCCAATGGCCTTTCAATGAAGATAATGCTTCCCTTTTTAAATTGCTAATCATCTTTTTTCCACCTTTCAAATTCTCCATTGCGAATAGCGTGACTATGATGAATAGTTAATGAGTTTAGTAAAATTCAAATTTCTACTAAACTCATTAATATTTACTCCTTATGCGGAATAATTTCGCCATCTTACGCAAAGTAAGATGGCGAATGTTAAATCCAATTATTTTGTAACGTTCATAGCTTTAATTTTTTCTACATTCTCTTTTGCTTGTTTCGTTATTTCTCCATTAATAGCATTTGCATATTTATCACGAGTTAAAAATTCAAAACATTTATATGCATTATTCGTATCAGTTGCGGACATATATCCTGCACCTTTATTAAACATTTTTAGAGCTACCGTATTCATCCATTCTTTTGCATCTGCTTCTGGATATCCTAGTTCCATAGAATGGTAAGTTAATTCAATCGCTGAAGCTAAATCTTCAATTGTATCTTTATTCCCGCTTACCTTTGCAGCTTCAAATGTACTCAAATACTCAATTGCCGCTTTTACCCCATCTTTAATTCCTAGCTCTTCAATACCTGGCGTTTTATATAAAATTTGATAATTGTTTAAAGCTGATTTATATTGCGTTTTTTCTAACTGTTTTGCTTCTTTAATTACAAGACCAGCTACATTAGAAAATCCTGTTTTATCAACAACACCGCGTGAAGCTGCTTGACCATAATAATGTAAAGCATTATAAAGGCTCGTTTGTCCTTCTTTATTTGCTTCATCACCTGCTAATTGCACAAGTTGAATTCCCTCCATTTTTTTTGATGCATTATCAATCATATTCATACCACTAATTTGGCCAATCGTTTTATCAATATCTTTTAACTGTGCAAGTAATGTATATGATGGTAATAATGTTTTACCTACTTCACTTTGCCATCCTGTCGTTCCATTCATTTTATTCCATTCATTTTCTGTATCTGTCCATAATTTATTCGCATAATTAACCATTTCTTCTCTTGAACGCTCCAATGGGTGCTTTGTACGAATTGCATTTGCAATATTTAATACCGCTGTATAATATTCTCCATTATTTGCAGCATCGTTTGCTTTTCTTTCAAACATTAACGGCATTAATAACTGATGAGATTCATCTTGAACAGATTTTTCTACTCTTTCCGTATTTGCTAATAAATTCGCTTTATTTATAGCATCTTCCACTTTGAAATTAGAATCTTTAATTTGTCCACGAAGTCCCTCTACAGCCGCACTAAATTGCTTTTCTAATTTTTCTTTTTGTTCTCCTGTTGCACCGTCAATATACTGATTTGCTAATAGTAAAGCATTTTCATATTGTGGATTCGCTAGATTTAAATATGTTTCTATTTGATCGATTTCTTGACTAAATGGTTCAGATTTTACTTGTGCTTTTTGAGTACTTGGATCTGTATTATTTGTTGTATCGTTATTTTTGGCACCTTCAGTCTTTGAATCTTTTAGGCTTTTCTCAGTTGCTGTACTTGTTGCTTCATTTTCTTCTGTAACTGCTTTTACTTCATTACTGCTAGTCTTTTCTTTTACAGGGCTTGCTTTTTCTTTTGTCTCAGTTGCAGACATCACTACTGATGTTTGGATGTTAAGGTTCTGTAATTCTTCTTGTAATAGCTTGTTGAAAATATCTTCTACATCTTGATTCGCTTTTTCTACTAATGTAGGATCTACGCTTTCAAATACTGATGTAACTAAATACAATTTACTTAATGCTTGTTCTAAAGATGCTACATCTCCTGTATTTGACCACTCTCTTTTTTCTTCTGTTGCTGTTTTATAAACTTTTTCTGCTACAGATTTAATATAATCCTTCTTATTTTCACTTAAATATCTTTGTAGCTCTTCTTGAGTGGTAACCGATTCATTCAGTACATTCATTTGATTACGTAAATAGAATAGTGCTCTCTCATTTGAATATTCACCACTTGTAAGAATTTGTTCTACATTATCTAATGCTAGCTTATGTTCAGCTATCGATTTTGATTTTGATGGTGTATTCAATTGGCTAACGAGCGTCCAGTCTTCTTTTTTGCTATAGTAGTTTGTTAAATTATTTAATGCATTTTCATCCAGTTCTTTTTGACTCGTATAAAAATCATTAAAGAAAACAGATGAGTAGTATTTTCCATTTCCAGCGTACCACTCAACTAAAATATCTCCCGTTTTTGGTGATACTGTAATTGTTGGGTGTGTTGGTTTTGGTTCTGGATCTGGCTTTGGTTTTGTATCTGGTTTTGTGTCTGTATCTGGTTTTGTACCTGTGTCTGGTTTTGTACCTGTATCCGGTTTTGTACCTGCATCTGGTTTTGTACCTGTGTCTGGTTTTGTGTCTGTATCTGGTTTTGTACCTGTATCTGGTTTTGTGTCTGTATCTGGTTTTGTACCTGCGTCTGGTTTTGTACCCGTATCTGGTTTTATACCTGCGTCTGGTTTTGTACCTGTATCTGGTTTTTGTCCGTCTCCTTCTTGTACAGTTGGTTGCGGTTTATTATCATTCGCTTTTCCCGGTTCTGCCACAGGTCCAACCATATTAGTTGGTAAATCTAGTTTTTGTGGAGTTGGTGCATCTGATAATTTGATTTGTGGATCTTTCTTTTCCACCGATACTTCATCTGGTTTATATGTTACTGGCGTAATTGGTGATTTATTATTTCCAATTAAGTCTGCTAAATTAATAGTTGGTTTTTCACCTGGTTTTTCATCTTTTTTTGCAGGATCAGCGACTAAATTTGGGAACATAGACTGTAAATTGCCCCCTGTAATACGATCATCTTTTTTCTCTTCTGTATTACTTGCTAGTTTTACTGGTTCTTTTCCTGCTGTCTTAAAGCCTTTGTCATACACAAGATAACCTGACGTTCCCAGTAAAGCGACTGACATTACTGATATAGCGACTTTTTTCCCTAAGTTATTATTGTTTTCCTCCATGTCCTTTTCCCCTTTTCCTATCTTTATTGAATCCAACCGTTTGTTTTCATTTCTGTTAGTTTTTCTTGCGCGGCTTTTACTTCAGATTCATTTTCATTTGCTTGCACTGTTTTTCTTAAGAAGCGACTTGCTTCCTCATATTTTTTCTGTTTAATTTTAAACATCCCGAATGCAAAATTCACATGTGGATTCTCATCGTTTTGTGAGTATGCTTCTGTGAAAAGTTTCTCTGCTTCATTACCTTGTCCCACTTTATCGTATAAAATCCCAATATTTACAAGCGTATTTATGTCGCGTGTTCCGCTACTGACAACTCTATTGTAAGCTTCTAACGCTTGCTGATATGCAGCAGTACTCTTTGCACCATCTCGCGTTTCATAAAATTGGCCCGCTTCGTAATACACAATTCCTAGTTGATTTAACAACTCAATATTTTTCATATCTTTTTGAATCGCTACTTGTAAAATGTGAGATGCTTGTTGATAATTCATTTCTTTCTTCGCGCTATCAATTAAGTTTGTTTTATTCCAAAGCACATATAAATTTGAAAGTTCAATTGTATATATCGGATTCTTTGAATCTTGCATAATAGCTTCTTTAAAGAAAGATTCTGCTTTGTCTAACTGTACAGTTGCCGTTGATAATTGACCTTTTAAATACGAAACAATTGCCTTATCTTCATTTGTTTTCGTACTCATTTTGACAATAACATCTTCTGCCTTTTCAAATTCTTTCATTTTCATATGACTTACAGCTAAATCCCGCATCGCATCTTTTTTGTATGGTTCAATTCCTTTTGCATTATTCGCTAACGCTTGTTCAAAATTTTGCACTGCTTCTTGATATTTTCCAATGCGGAAATTTGCTGAAGCTAATAGATAAGCAGCTTCATTATTTTCTTTATCTATTTCTCTATCTTTTATTAGTTTTGTAATATAATCGATTGCAATTTTATTTTTTCCTTCAGCAACGTAAATCGTTGCTAATTGGAGATAAGCCTCGTCTTTACCCTTCACAGCAATTGCATACCCAACAGCTTCTTCTGCTTTTGTATATTTTTTATCATCATAAGCTTGTCTTGCTTGTTCCATAAACTTTTGATATTTAGCGTTTGTTGTGTAGAAATAAAATAACGTTGAACCACCTATTACAACTACTACGGTTGAGCCAATAATCAAAATTCGCTTTTTATTCTTTTTCCACCATGCAGAAAAAGCCGACGGTTCACTTTGTTCATGCGCTACTGTAAGTGGTTGATTTGATGCTTTTGCATTTAAAATTTCATCATCTATATCATATTCCACTTGTTTTTTCGTTTGTTTCCGGCTCTGTAGAATACTAGTTGGAACTGTAATTGTAGCTGCTACTTCTTGCTGCGACTGTGTTCCTTGCTCTTCTTTTATCTCTTCAATAATGCTTTCAATTTCCTGTTTTAACGCCTGATCAATGTTTGGAAATTGTACGATTCGTGAATAGACGAAACAAGCAAATACTGCATTGTTTTCTCGTTCCAATTCAGTAGCTAATTCCAAATAATGTTGTAGTACCATTTTATTATTTATTTCAGGCTCTTGACTCTCCATAGTTTGAATGATATATGCGAGTTCTTTTTGTAGAGCTGTTGATGGATTGAGTGAATTGAAAATTATTTTATACTCATATAATGCCGCTTGTTTAAATCCTCTCTCTTCTAATAATCTTGCAATTTCCAAACATTTTGATACAAAAAGAGAGTGTTCTTCTGCTGACTGCCTTTCCGCATCAATTTTTATTCTTTCTCTCGCGCTATTGAATACATCGTACCACTGTGCAAAGCTTGGGCATTCTGCGAAAGAGTTACTACTCCATGCCTGCTTAAATAATTTTGCAATTTCTCCATTCCATTGATTATGTAATACTTGCTGAAGTAACGTATATCTTTCACATTCTGTCTGCATTTCTTCCGTTTTAAAGTAACTTGCATCCGTCCACTTTTTATTTCGAACTTCTTCACTACACCAACTTAATATTTCTCCTAATAAAATGGCGCCTGCAAATCGATCGGCCTCTTTTTGCCATACTCCACTTTTTAAATACATTGGTGCGTAGCCCGCTGAACCTGCTGGCAATAACAAAGGTCTTTTCGTTTTTGGACCATACATTTGCTCAACGTCAACAAGTTCGATATAGTGTTGGCCTTCAATTGGGCTTTCACTTAAGAAAGGTATGAGTACGTTGCTAGACGATAAATCATTATGAGCAACTTCATTTTCTTCCATCATTTTAAGTGTTGTAAGAAATGCTTCTGCAATAAAGAAACATTGTTCTTTTGATAACATTCGTTGTTCTTGTAAAATATCCGCCCAAGTTGGACCTTCAATCCAAGGCATTACAATACTATTAGCAAGATCTTCTGATTTTTCGATAGCAGATGTATGTTCTTCTTTAGTAACGATATAACGTGAACATACTTTAAGACCCGCTAAGGAAGAAAGTGGTTTCAGAAATGCTAGTTGATGTTTTTCCTCACGATAGCGTTCCTTAAAAACTTTTAATGCAATTCGTTCCACACCATTTTCCTGTTGTAATTGATAAACTGTTCCTTGCCTTCCCTCTTGACCATAGGGCATTTCAATACCAATTACAGCTGGGTGTTTCTCAAAACGATAAACATCTTTATTAAGACTAATTTTTTCTCCTACTTCTGGTCGGAATCCCATTTTATCCCCTTACTCTCGTATAACAATTTTCCCAAAAAAGACCAGGAACAATAGCTCCTGGTCTTTTGCAATTGTTCTATTCTTAGTATGTGTTATCTGTACTACGGAATTTCTCAGCAATACGTTTTAGGTCTCTCGAAATTCCTTCTAAAATTGGAATGTATTGTTGCATTTTTTGTTTAGAATTTTCAAATTCCCCTCTGAATTTCGCTTGTGTTGACCCAGCCCATTGACCATCTAAGCTTTTAATATCACCTTCAAGTCTATTAACTTGACTTTGTGCTTCCGCAGCTGCGTTATTAAAGTTATTAGAAATTCTTTCAAGGTCTTCTGGTCTAATTTTAATTTCTGTCATTGTATTAATTTCCCCTTTCAAATCATAAATGATACAACAATTAGATTATAAACTATATTCATACAATTTTAAAAGGGTTAAATTACAAAAAAATTCTATTTTCTTGTAATTTAACCCTATTTTAATATTATTTAACTCTATTTTCAGACCATTTCACAATAATTTTATCTGTCATCGTGCGAAGTAAATGTAATGGTGTATATGCACATTTGATTTTGATTGGCTTTCTACGTACGCAATATCCATCCCCACTTAATAATTCTTGATCGATTTCAACATGTGGAAGTTTCATATTAAAGAAATACACATCGTTATTATGGGTCGTTCCTAATAAATAACTAATACTTCTCTTCCTAATTTCCGCAAACCATTTTTCATGTGAAAAGCTATTTACACTAGATGTTGTAGCAGCCGTTAAAAAATGAACCCCTTTATTTTTACAGTTTTGAACTATTAGTTCCATTTTATTTTTCGCCTCATAGTCGCTAGCTAGTATAGTTAACATTTGATCAATATCATCAATCGCAACGATTATTTTCTTATATGGAAACTCCACTGTTACGTTTGGATCTATAGAAGGTATTACTGCTTCTCTATTATTTATTAGCTCTAACAATTCATCTAACATTTGTTTTAATTGCATAGCATCTGTAACTTTCTTCTCCACATGTGGTAAATCTCCAAGTGCCAATATGCCTGTAGGTCTTTCACCAAGGTCTACTAAGTATAGCTCAACCTTTTCTGGAGAGTATTGGTATGTAGTAGTGAACAGAAGCGTTTGTAATAACGACGTTTTTCCACCTTCTATTCTTCCCCCAACAAATATATGACTCATTTCATCTAAAGAAAAACTTTGTAAACGAATGTCCTCTGTCTCTATACCTGCTGAAATTTGAGCTGGTTCTAATTTTCCAACCATATGCTCTACAAATATTTCTTTAGGGACCATTGGAATCTCTTTTGCTTTTTCACCATCCCATTCACTGCTCATTTTTTGGATAATCGTTTTTAATTGTTGAGAGTACTCAAGTTCACTTTCACCTATAAAAGGCAGTGCTGCTTGGAACAATTCAGGTGGTTGTCCTTTCATTAACCCACGGCCAGTAGGAACTTCAATTAACGGGAAATTCGGTCTACCAACTAAACTAGGATATTCAGCTCTATCTTGCAATTCAAATGTAATTGCCATCGGTATATTATTACGAACACGATCAAACATATCAATTGTTTGATTAAGTGAGAAATAGAAGTACACGCCATATGTGCTTGATTCGCGTAATAACATTTCTAATACTTCATTCTCTTTTTCAAATTCATTTTTAAATCTTATATAACCATCTACCATTACAACGATAGCAGGAATTTTCTTTCCAACCATTCGATTATACATAGAGAATGACTTTGCACCGATATTAGAAAAACTCTCTTTTCTATGCGTGATTTCTTTCTTTAAAAATCCGAATAGACGTTTCATTTTTTCATTTTCATCCTCTTGTACAACTCCGCCTATATGAGGTAAATCTCTAAAATCTAAGAACATACGGCCAAAATCAATAACATAGAAATTCACTTCTTCTGGTGTGTGAGATACAGCTAAGGACATAATAATTGTTTGCAACATCGTCGTTTTCCCTGTACCTGGCATACCATAAATATTTAAATGCCCTTCTTGTAAATCTAACTTCAGAGGAAATTGTGCTTGATTTGCAACATCATCAATTAATCCTACTGTTACTTGTAAATATTCTTTCGGTTTATTCCAATCAGCAATTGTCCAATTTTCCATAGCATAAAATTCTTTTAACAATAATTTTTCTGGTAATGGATCCAGCCATGGTCCTGGTAATGCTTTAATATTTTGTTTTTCTGATACGCTCTGTACATATTGAATAAAAGCTTGTAATTGCTTTGGACTATTTGTCATTGGTTTTGGACGCTTTTTCACTTTTATTCTTTCACCGGAAAGCTTAACTTCTGTAAAGTCAACAATATCAAGAACTTTCTCTTCATCCGGATTATAAGGTGCTCCGCTCCATGCAGATTGGAATAATTCCAATACTTCATTGCTACCAACTTGGAGATACCCTCGTCCTGGTACATTGATTTTAGATGCATCTGGAATCTTTAACATTTCACGACTATCCGCGTCATCTTGTACACGTAAACAAATTCGAAAACGCGAGTTACTCCAAATCTTGTCATTTACAACCCCTGAAGGTTTTTGAGTTGCTAATAATAAGTGAACCCCTAAAGTTCTTCCTATGGCAGCGACACTAATTAGCTCGTCCATAAATTCAGGTTGTTCCTTTTTCATTTGAGCAAACTCATCAATAACAATAAATAAATGTGGTAAAGGTTCTTTTTCACGCCAGCTTGTTTCATAATATTCATCTAGATGCTGGACATTTCCAGCCTGAATGAATAATTTTTGTCTCCGCTCTAATTCTGCCTTTAATGATATTCTGGCACGCTCAATTAAGTTTGGATCCTCTAAGTTCGTAATAGATGCAATAATATGTGGTAATCCAGTAAATGTGTTTGACATTCCACCACCTTTATAATCGATAAGCATAAATGCCATCTCATGAGGGTGATAGGTTGCTGCTAAAGCTGCTATTATAGACTGAATCACTTCACTTTTTCCTGATCCTGTTGTACCAGCCATTAGACCGTGTGGACCATGCCCTTTTTTCTCTATTTTATCGTGAATATTTAGAAAAACAGGTTTACTTCCTTCTCTCACACCAATTGGAACCGGTAATGAAGTCGGATATCGATTTTCTTTCCATCTCTCTAGCACTTGTAACTCTTCCATGTTTTTAGCTTGAAACAAGTCTAAAAATGTTAATACTTTCGGAATGTTGGCTGCTGTAGAACTTTTCATTCGAATTGGAGCAATACTTCGCGCTCCTAGTTCACATCGCTCGAATGAAAGTCGATCTACTTTAAAACTAGCACGCGTTGTCCCACTATTTTCAGCTGAACTTGAAAACGTTTCTACTAACTCACCATTTTCTCCATTTAAGCTTATTACAAGATCACATTCCATCGGTAAGCGTTCCTTTTGTTCCGCAAAAATAAATGTAGAAGCTCCTACACTTTCACCTTCTCTAAGTAACATTGGAATTAAAGGGTCATCCTCTAAAAATTCTCTCGCTGATAAGAAAAAGACGTACATTGGAATTAAAGGAACTTTTGCATCCGCTTGCGCAGAAGAATTATAGATTCTACGCATATTAAGTGGGGTAAATAGTACTTCAGCTAGTTTCTGTGCATCTTGTTGATTTTCAGATAAAAAACGCATACTTCTCTGTTCATCCCATACGTGAGGAAGCCACCTCATCCAATCCCATTGTTTTTTCTCTTTCTCATGATAAAAGGCTGCTATTTTCACTTCATTCGGTGCATGATGCGTCATAATTTGTGTCGTTACAATTCGAATAAAGTTTAGTCTATCTTCTTTATTTCCGACTACACCAATTACGTCGTTTTTTTTCAAAGAAATTGAAATGTGTCCATTTGGTATCGTATTGAAATCCCTTTTCACATTTTGCGCTTCTGTAACTAATGGATTTTCTTCATAACCTTTCTGCTCAGGTACCTTCAATTCTACAAGGAATGGTCTTTCTCCTGTACCAATACGAATATCTAAAAAGTCTGGACTTTCAGGTGTACGCTCCCATAAATTACTTTCCCGATTTTCAATTCTTTGTACACTTTTTAATGGGCTTGGATTTTGTGTAATTAAATATTTTGCTTGTTCAACCTTTAACGTATCTAATTCCACTCGATGCTTTTGAATTTGCTCTAAGTATCTTGTTTGTAATTGTTCAACCATTTGACGATGTTCTTTCTTTTTACGGAAATGCCCCATTGTTGTAATTACATATGATCCCAACATTGGAATACTTGAAACCATCATTAATGGCATATAACTTGAATTCATCTTCATAAATTTCATCATTACAAAATATAATACCAATGTTAAAACCGTCATCATTGCTGGCAGTAACATTGTTTCAATTGAAAACTTCGGCTCCTCCGGTATATTCGGCGGATCATGAATAATAACATCCCCTGTTGGTATATCTACTTTCACACGCGGAGAGCGTTGAAAATACGGTGATTTTTGCACAAAACATTTCTCCTTCCCCATTCAAAAACTATTACTCAATTATTTTCCATACATAATCTTCTTCACTAGTAGATATATCTTGTTTAACAGGTTCATTATAAACTTCTTCTGCCGGTAGCATTTCAAAAGAAGGGATAATCGATCCTTTTTTATATAGCATTACATATTGTCCATCCCACACATCATTATCGCGCAAAGTTTCATCATTTCGAATAGAATGCCATTCTTCTTTATCTTTTGCCACTCTAATTTCATAGATACCGCTCAATGCTTCATCTATTTTTTCATGATGTAAAATTGCTTCAATAATTTGTACCGCTTTTACGTCATTTGGAATTGCAATATCAATTTCTTCATTTGATTGTTTTATGTACGTCACAATAATCTCTTCCACGTTAATTCACCTTTTTTCCATCGTGTTTGTTACCAAGAAACATCTAAAAATGAAATATCATCACTTGTCGGAGAGTTCTGTGCCCTCTCGATTTCTTTTAACACTTCCTCAAAATTATACTGCTTAAGTGGTGCAAGTCCGTCTGAGTGAATAACTATCCGATTCGCTTCTGGTCTAGATAATGTCTTTGAAAAAACCGCCAATTCCCCGCCAATAATGCCTCGCTGTGTAGACCATCTTTTCTCTATATTTCTCTCAAACTTCATTACATTCGAACAATTCTCTTTATCTTGAAACAATTGTACAAATGAATCGCCATGTGTAACTATCGTTATTTGTACTTTATCTTGATTTGGAATAAGTTCTATTTTCCCGCCAATAAACATCGCTTCACTACCTTGTTTTCGCTTTTCCTCCAAGACATCGCGAAGTAACCACGGTGTTTGTTCTGGCAATCGAAATGCACTCACTTCCTCTGAAGCTTCTTCTATCCAATTTTCCAACTGATCATTTAATAATGCAGCAATATCCCGTCCAATTTCTTGATACGTCTCAAACAAGTTTAATAACTTCATACCAAGAAATTTTGCAGCAATTTCACCATGAAAAGACAGCCCTACACCATCACATAACGCAAATATGAAACTAGTTCCATTATCTTGAAATGCTAGGAAGTCCTGCCCACTCTCATTTAAATCCTGCGTCTCTTTTGCTCTTACATAACTATATCGATAAGTAAAATGTTTCATTTTCTTTTCTTGCAATACCGTTTCTTTCTTTTGCGATAGGATATATTTCACCATACGTCCCCCTCCTATCGAACCGGCGTTGCAGCAGACATTTGAAATCCAAGTGATACTAAGTCCGCATTTGTCCCAGGAAACATCATCACAGCACCATCTGCAATATGAAACCCATGTTCCGTCATCATCTCACGATAGCTTTGAGGGATAGGTGATGAAAGTCTTTGCAACTTTGCACCATATTCATCTGTAATCTCTGTATTTGGCATAATCCCTTCCCACTTCTTTATATTAGAAATTTGTTCTTGCATAATTTCATCTGAAATAAAAATATTTTCAATTAGTACATTTCCATCAGGTACAGACATATTCATAATTCTTCGTACAATTAATTCTGGATCTTCACCAGTTGAAGCCCCATCTGTCATATGACAAACAACAGGAGCTGGTCCATCTTGTAAATTTGGTAATTCCTTTTGCAATAACTTCTCCACTACAGAGAAAGCTTTTGCTGTATCAGTTAAACGATGCGTTTGGATTTTTTCTAGTGGGCGAAGTCTTGCTACCTCGTCTATTGTTTTCACACCACCCAATAAATCAAAAACATGATCGCTATAGGCTAAAATAGATAACTTATATCTTGGAAGCAAGCGACTACCTTTTGTTGAACGAAATACCATTTGGCGAATCGCTAAAGAAAGAGCATCCGTTACAATATCAATTCTTCTTTTTTCTTCTCCGCCTGCATCCATCATTTGGTTCATTGATGCGCTTACATCCAGAAGATAAATTATATAAGCTGGTGTTTGTTGTGTTGCTTGAGTTTGATATAACATGTTTCATACCCTTCCATACATTATTATATGAACTTTTTTTATATTCATATTTCATTATAACTTATGAATTTTCTTTTTCTCAATTCATTATAAAATGTTCTTAATATAATTAACATATTTTCACACAAAAAAACGATTATGTATTTTAATATATGTCGAAATGCATAAACCCCTTCTATATTATAGAAGGGGTTTATTATTATGGTATAAGACGCGTACAATCTCTCGGAAAAGCACTCGCTTCTCTCACATTCGATAACTCTAAAAGTTTATATACAACTCTCTCTAATCCAACTCCAAAACCACCATGCGGGGGACAACCATATTGGAATGTATTTAAATAAGATTGAAATTTATCGGGATGTAATCCTTTTTCTTTAAAAGAAGCAAGTAACATTTCATAATTATGAATTCGTTGTGCTCCTGATGTTATTTCTAATCCTTTATATAGTAGGTCGAACGAATCAGTAATAGCCGGATTCTCGTTATTTGGCATCGTATACATCGGTCTCGCTTCTTTCGGATAATGTGTAATAAAAACAAATTCACTCTTATATGTTTCCTTCACATATTTCCCTAGTAACTTTTCACCTTCTGTATCTAAATCCCCTATAGGAGATTCTTTACGATACTTACTTTTCAAGATTTCTTGTGCTTCTAACAATGTGATTTTCGGTATTTCAGTAATGACAGGTACTTCTATTTGTAATAGTTGTAGTTCTTTTTCACAGTTTTTTGCTACTTGTTGAAACATATATCGTAAAACATCTGTTTCTAATTGCATCACTTCATGAAAATCATGAATAAAGCCAAGCTCTACGTCTAACGATATATATTCATTTAAATGACGGGAAGAATTGTGATGTTCCGCCCTATAAACAGGTGCAATTTCAAAAACACGCTCGAGTCCCCCAGCTACCATCATTTGTTTATAAAACTGTGGTGATTGTGCTAAATAAGCTTCTTTTTGGAAGTATGGAAGCTTAAAAACATTCGCTCCTCCTTCTGCCCCTTGGGAAACAATTTTCGGAGTAAATATACGTGTGAAATCGTTCTCTATAAGGAATTCACTAAAGCTCTGAACGAGTGTAGATTTCACTTTAAATATCGCCGCGGTTTGCTCATGTCTTAATGATAATACTCTCTCATTAAGTAGTTGATCTAAACCAACTTGTAACTTCTTTTTATTTATTTCAAACGGAAGTGGTTCTGCACCATTTAATATTTTCACTTCGTGAGCAAGTACTTCTACGCCTAATTCTGTTTTTGACGTCTCAACTATTTCACCAATTACGTGGACAACACTTTCTACATCGACTTTGAATCCAGCTAACTCGTTTTCTAATACACATTGAATTACTCCCGTTCTGTCCCGTAATAATAAAAAACTAACATTACCTAGATGACGAATCTTTTTTACCCATCCTTGAAGTGATACAACCTTTCCGCTTTGCTCCGTACATTCTTTTGTGAGTGAACGTTTCATGATTTGACCCATTACATTTCCCTCCAGTAATTTTATATTTATTTACGTTATTGTTGTTGTCATCGTCGTCATCCACGGTCACTCACCCCCTTTCAAAGAATACAAAAATCCGCCCCTATAAATAGGGACGGATTTTTCCGCGGTACCACCCAAATTGTCATAATGACCATCTTAGTCCTGATAACGGTAGGTACCGTTTGCTTTTACTAATTATCACGTTCAAAGCAACACTCACAGGTGTCTTTCCATCATGCGGTATCGCAATCTTTCCAGCAACCGATTGCTCTCTGTAGACCTTTGCATCATGTACTTTTCCTGATCATCACTTTTTATATTTACAGAGTATTCTATCTCTTTACTCTATAAAATGCAAGCACTTTTAAATATATTTTGATTTTTCACATCCAGTTTTGTACAATCTCCTCTAAAGCCATTCCACGTGAACCTTTCAATAAAACAACATCCTTTTTCGTTATAACTTTCAATACTTCCTCTGCTATCTCGGCTTTATTATCAAATGACTGCACTTTTCCTGTATGATAGTTCTTTCTTGCTTCTTCCGCTACAATTTCAGCTAACTCTCCATACGTAAATACATATTGAATGCTCTCTTCATTTAACATTTTACCAATTTCTCTATGATATGTTTCCGCTTTCTTGCCTAACTCCAACATATCCCCAATCACTATAATTTTTTTCTTATAGGCATTTAATTTCTGCAACGTTTCAATTGCTGCCTTCATGGAGGACGGACTGGCATTCCATGCATCGTTAATAATTGTAAAACCTGTTTTAGCAATTAAAAACTGAAAGCGCATTTGTGTAATATTTATTTGCTGCAATGCTTCTTGTATTTTTTCTATTGGGACTTTGTAAAATTGACCTACAGCGATTCCAACAATCGTATTAAAAATATTATGTTTTCCATGTAAGAGAACATCGTACTGTATTTTTGAATGATTTAATTTAAAGTGAACGCCATATTCATCTAATTGTACGTTCGTTGGAAACAAATCATTTGTATACTTTCCACCAAACGACTTACTTTCTATACCTAGCATATTAATATTTTGAGAAAGTAATGGCTCATCACCATTATATAAGAACAGTCCATCATCATTTAATCCGTCTACAATTTCAAATTTAGCCCTCGCAATCTCTTCCCTTGATCCAAGCGTTTCTAAGTGTGACTGTCCAATCATTGTAATAATCGCTACATCTGGCTGTGCGATTCGTGATAAATTTCGAATTTGTCCTTTTTCACTCATTCCCATTTCAAGTATTAAGAACTCAGTATTTCGTTTCATTTCTAAAATTGTTAACGGCAAACCGATTTGACTATTAAAATTACCCTTTGTTTTATGCACTTTATAAGTTGAACTTAAAATGCCTCCTATTATATCTTTTACCGTAGTCTTGCCATTACTACCTGTAATTCCTATTACTTTTACATTTAGCTCTCTTCGATAAAATTGTGCCAATTGTTGCAATGCAAACAAAGTGTCATCCACAAATATAATTGGAATCCCTTTTGGCGGAGTACCGTAAGACTTTTTCCATAAGGTAGCGACAGCTCCATTATCCATTGCCTCTTTCACATACTCATGCCCATCTTTCACCCTAATGATTGGAACAAATAAATTTCCTTCTTTCATGCTTTTAGAATCTATGCAGACACCATGTATCTCTATAAGATGAAACGATTCTTGTAATCCTTCTCCATTTACTACTTCTTCAAGTTTTTTCAAATTCATTTGAATCAAAGTATCACCTTTTTCCATTTAATTACATATTTACTGTTTTATTTACGCATATTAATAAAAATTTTATAGCGAGGTGTTTATATGAAAAAAGCGATTAGTTTCTTTCTTCTTTTGTTATGCCTAATTGTAGTGAATGAAACGTACGCCTATTCACCAAAATCTTTACCTATCTCTCAAAACTCTGATCAATGGCAAGTGAATATTGCTGAACCGAAAAAAGTAAACAAAAAAAAGCTTCAAGCTAAAAAAGACGAATTTCAAACATATCAATTTTCAGTAAAAAATGTTGGAAACAGTGAAGTATATAACGTACAAGTCGAAGTATTCCGCAACGAACCAAAAACAAAAACGAAATATGAACTCTTCTCCCTAAAGGAAAGTCGTTTAGCAAGTGGAAAAACTGGATTTGAACATGCTAATTTTCCAGTTGCTACAAAAGCAGATGAGGTTGATGTTATTATTACATGGCAAGAACACCCATTCCGATCGATGCGAAATGGTCAAAAAGTTGAATCTAGAAAATTTAAAGAGCATTTTGTTTTTAAAGACGAAAAAAAATAAATGAAATACGAATAAATTCACATTATCATTCATATAGCTTACTTTACTAGTACCAGTTCTAAAGCAAATTAAAAAGTCGTGGCTTATAAATGCCACGACTTTTTATATTAATTCGTACTAATTCCTCTCGCTGCCCAAATACGATCGATATCAGCGGCATGTTGTCCGCCATATAAAAGAGCATCCGCTTGCTTAATCGCTTTTGCTCCATCACTAAATTTAGAGTTTGGTGTTAATGACCAGTGCGATTGTAAAATAATTTTCGTTGCAACATCACGACCAAATGCTTGCGCCATCTCATATTGTCCTTGAGCCCAAATTTCTCCATCATCATGTACTTCATTCGTAATATCTTTCGGATACACTTTATTATTATCTAATCGGCGTAAGCACGTTGGATCTGAACTAGAATAAGCAGTCGCATCCCATTCTCCAACACATGCTTTTCCGTACCCTGTTGTCGATACTGCATCTTCATACGTAGCACCTAAGAAGTCGCCAAATCCTTCTCCCATCGCTCCACCTTCTGCAGAACTACCGAAGCCAGGGACTTGATTATCTTGAATCGAATGACCATATTCATGTGCGATAATACCAGCATCTTCTGCATCATCTACTCCGCCAGTACCAAAAGTTAAAGCTTTCGTTGTCGGAGAATAAAATGAGTTATCCGCCGTCGTTCCATTCACATTCACTTTAATAGAGCGATTATTAATATTTTTAAAACCTAACCCTTGAATGTAACGCTGTAATGTATCGATATGATAATACGACATAACGTCTTCAAAGCTATCATTTGCGCGTGTATAGTTAAATTGTAAATTCGTAGATTTCGTTTTTGCTTTTGAAGAAATCGTTACATACTCTCCAATTAAAAATCCTGTCCCATCTAGACCTTTTAACGTAACAGTCTTTAATTGATTCGTTAGCGCTGTTGAATCTGCATCATTATTATCTTTTAAACCTACTTTACTACCGCTAGATACGACTGGATTAGGTAAAAATACTTTTCCTGATCCTTCTGCTTTACGGTTTATATCAACTTTTTTAATTAACTTTCCATTTTCTGCATCAATAAATGTTTCCCATGCACCAAATGGATTATTAGAATGGACTACAACTTTGTATACTGGACGAGCAATTCCCTCTTCAACAATATACCCGAATTCTTTCTCTGTAGGAGCCCATAAGTTTTGTTCACTTGCTTCTCCAACATACGCCATTGATTTTTGTATTGCATCTTTTCCACTAATTTTTGTCGTTACTTCCTTCACACCTTTAACAGATTGATAATCAGAAACAGCAAGTACTCCCTTTCCCTCTCCGTTAAGAGTAACTGTAATTTGTTTAGAAAATACAGGCGCACCATTCACAACTTGTTGGAACCTAACATATGAAGCTACTGACGTTTCTGTTGTAGAAATATACTGTAAGTCTGAAAGGTCTGCTTTTAATCCATACTGCGCAGCATTTTCTTTTAAATATTCAGTTGCTTTTTTCTGCGGCGAATAAGCTTCTAGCTTTACTTGTTGTTGTTTTTCCAATGCCGAAACCGTAGAAATCGTCCCCATCACTAACGGTACAGTCATTGCCATTGCCACCATTTTTTTATTAAACATAGAACCACTCCCCCTAATAAAGTAGCTCAACCTTTTCCCATTACCACTAGGCAATCATTCTTTACAAAATGGATGGATAAAAATTGAATCTACGTTTAATTCTCTACGAACAATTCTATTACCTTTCCATTTAGGATGAGTGAAATTTTCTCAATATTTATGTGTAACGTGAAAACAATTGTGTAGAAATATATTTGCTAGTGAGCCTATCGAATGTATGGCCAAATAAATTCTAATCATACAAAAAGGAAGTTGGAATCATTCCAACTTCCTTTTTGCTTTACTGAGCTGCACTTAATTTAATGCGGACTTTTGTCTCACCCACAGATAGTTCATCGTCTTCAGTCGTTAAGTTACCAAATGAAAATTGCTTAACGAGTAAATTTTCTTCCAACAGATCTTTATGATTCGTTAATGTTTGCTTCAACTCTTCCTCTGTATCAAGAATAACATCTACCCTTAAATTAACTGGTAAATTCAACTGTTTACGATATTCTTGAACTGCTCGAATAAATTCACGCGCTACTCCTTCTTGTAACAATTCTTCCGTTACATTTGTATCTAACATAACTGTATATTGTCCGTTAGTTGTATTAGAGAATCCAGATTTCGCAACTTTCTCTACTAATACATCTTCAGTCGTTACAACTACTTCTTCTCCTGATGCAGCTTCGTAAACTGCTCTTTCTGTAGATACAAAGTTTTGTACCTCGTCTTGTGATAATTGCTTTAGCCAACCATTTACTGCATTTACATTCTTACCGAACTTCGGTCCCGCCGTTTTAAAATTCAGCTTTAATTGATAGGATGTATACTTCGTTTCATCTAGTTCAACATGGAACGCCTTCACATTTAACTCATCCATAACGATATCACGATAAGATTCCCAATCCATATCATTTTCATTATGTGCTAGTAATACAAGTTCTGCTAACGGCTGTTTTACTTTTAAAGAATGCTGATTACGATTACTTCTTCCAAGTTCAACAACTTGTAAAACTGCATCCATTTCCGCTTCTAATTTCGGCTGAAGTAGTGATTCATTTACAACTGGATAATCCTCTAAATGAACGCTACTTCCAGTTAAATTCAAATGAATATCTTCAGCGACAAACGGTGTAAATGGTGCAATTAACTTACTAATTGTCACAAGCACTTCATGTAGTGTCTCATACGCAGCTGCTTTTTCAGCATTCATACCAGATTCCCAGAAACGATTACGTGACCGCCTTACGTACCAATTGCTTACTTCATCTACAAGCGCCGCGATTTCACGAGCTGCATTCGTAAATTGATAATCATCAAGTGCAGTTCTCACTTTTTTCGTTGTGCTATGCAATCTTGATAATACCCATTCATCCAATTTCGTCCGCTTTACGTCATACGTTTCGTTCGGATTATACTCATCTAAATTTGCATATAAAACGTAGAAGCTATACACATTGACTAATGTATCTACAAATTTAGATTTTGCTTCTAATACTGTTCTTTCAGAAAAACGCTTCGCATTCCACGGAGCACTGTCAACGAGTAAAGCCCATCTTAGCGCATCTGCACCAAACTTCTCTACTAAATCAACTGGATCTAGTGCATTCCCTTTACTTTTAGACATTTTCTGTCCTTCCTCGTCTAGAACATGCCCTAGTGATAGCACTCGTTTATACGGTACTTTTCCAGTATATAGTGCGGATACAGCTAATAAACTATAAAACCAGCCTCGTGTTTGATCAATTCCTTCTGCAATTACATCTGCTGGAAACTGTTCTTCAAATAACTCTTTATTTTCAAACGGATAATGATATTGCGCAAATGGCATCGAACCACTATCAAACCAAACATCAATTACTTCTGGTGTACGATTCATTGTACTTCCGCATTTTTCACAGCAAACTTGCACTTCATCTACATACGGCTTATGCAATTCTAAATCTTCAGGTGTTTCTTTCGTACTTTGCTTTCTTAAATCAGCAATGCTTTTCGGTGCGAATTGATGATCGCAACTTTCACATTCCCATACGTTTAATGGTGTTCCCCAATATCTATTTCGGCTAATATTCCAGTCCACCATGTTTTCTAAAAACTTACCAAATCGTCCATTTTTCATATGATCTGGATACCAAGTAACAGTATCGTTATTTTGTAAAAATGTATCTTTAATTGCAGTCGTTCGGATTAACCAACTTTCTCCAGCATAATAAAGTAGTGGTGAATCACAACGCCAACAATGTGGGTAACTATGCTCATACTTTTCTTTATGATAAAGTAAACCTTCCTTCGCTAAATAACGAACGATATCTACGTCACAATCTTTTACAAATTTACCTTTCAAAAATGGTACTGCTTCTGTATACTCACCTTTCTCATCTACAACATGTAAGAATGACAATCCTTCACTTTGAACGACTCTATAATCGTCTTCCCCATATGCTGGAGCGATATGAACGAGTCCTGTACCACTATCTGCCGTTACAAAATCTGCTCCGATTACGTGGTAACCATTTGTAACTTCTTTCATCGGAAACGGCGCTGTATAAGAAGTATTTAATAATTCTTCTCCTTTATGAACAGATAGTACTTCATAGTTTTCTTTTAATACATCTTGTACACGCTCTTTCGCAACAATGTATACATTACCCTCTTGTTTCGCTTTAACGTATTCCATATTTGGATGTACAGCGAGTGCAACATTTGCTGGAAGTGTCCAAGGTGTTGTTGTCCAACCTAGGAAATATTCATTTTCACTATCTTTCACTTTAAATTTAACTGTTGCACTTAAATCTTTTACTGTTTTATATCCTTGGGCAACCTCATGTGAACTTAGTGAAGTTTGACAGCTTGGGCAGTATGGTGAAACTCTATGCCCTTTATACAATAATCCTTTTTCATGAATCGTCCCTAAAATATGCCATACACTTTCGATATATGGATTCTTTAACGTAACGTATGGATCATCCATATCTACCCAATAACCGATGCTTTCAGTGAATTCACGCCACTGCTTCTCATATGTGAATACACTCTCTTTACACTTCTGAATAAATGGCTCAATGCCATATTCTTCGATTTCATTTTTACCCGAAATACCGAGTTGCTTTTCAACACCCAATTCTACAGGTAAACCGTGTGTATCCCAGCCCGCTTTTCTTAATACTTTATAGCCAACCATCGTTTTATATCTTGCTACTACATCTTTAATTGTTCGTCCAAGTGCATGACCTACATGCGGTAGTCCGTTCGCCGTTGGTGGTCCTTCATAAAACACAAAAGATTGTGTGCCTTCTCGATTCTGAATTGATTGCTCGAAAATGCTTTGCTCGTTCCACTGTTTACGAATACGTGTTTCTCTCCCTACAGCTGACTCTTTTACATCTACTTTCTTCATCTACAATCACTCCTTTGAATATTTTAAAGCACACAAAAAACCCGTCCCTATGAAGTAGGGACGGGTTTAACCGCGATACCACCCTAATTCTATTAGCTCTTCGCTAATAGCACTTAGCAACGTACTATCATACGTGTTCTTTGTAACGGTAGACATCCGTCCGGGCTTACTAACTTTCAGCCTCAGCTCCTCGGAGATGATTTTCAAATAACGGCTGCACACCGGCTTTCAGCAACATACCGGCTCTCTGGGGAACAGTACACTATTTTACTCTTTCTCGTCTTCAGATTTGTATACTTTGTTAAAAGCTATTTTATGCCATCAGGCGATAAATTGTCAACTAATTCAAAATATATTTTTATTTATATCCTTTTTTCCCTATTCTTATACAATTACTTTTCAAATTCTCGCAATGCTGCTAAATTTTCATCATCCTCGATAAGTTCAGCGAAAAATCCCGACTCATCCTCACGAAGTACAATTTCAAGTTCTACCTTCGCCTCTTCCATTCTGTTTAACTGTGCTAAATAACAAGCACGATCATATCTTGCTAACAAATCACTCTCATCCATTGTTAATACTTCATTTGTTATTTTTTCTGCCTGTATCGTTTGGCCAGCACCATGATATGAAGATGCTAAAGAAAGAAGAATTGCTGTTTCATTCGGATGATGTATAGAGGCATTTTCTAATACATGAATTGCCTCTTTAAACCTCTCTTGACTTTGATATATTTCTCCTAAAGTAAGAAATGCTCTACTTACAAATGGTGTTTGCTCCGTTAATTGTAAGGTAATCTTTTCTGCTTTTCTTTCTTCTCCTGCTTTAAAGAATACTTGTGCCTGCAGAAGAAGAGTATCATAATCATCTGGTAACTCTCGAACCATTTGCTTCGTTACTTCCGAAGCATCCCTTAACATATCTTCTTCCTCACACTCTATGAAAAGATTTACAAGTTGCTTTGCCACATCGTAATCCCATTTATGTTCTAACGATGTTTGCAATACATCTATCGCCTCTTTATTCATTGTCACATTCTCGTAAAATAGTGCAAATCGCAGCGCTGCCATGCTATTTTTCGGATTTAACTGTAACGAAATTTCATATAAATCAATGATTGTAGTAATGATTGAAATTTCCTTCGCACGGTTTTTCATACGATAAAGGGCTCTCGTAAATATGGATTTCTTCGGCTGTTCATTTTGTTGACGTTCAATCCATCTTTCTGTAACCGCAGATGCAGCATACATAAACGCCATACTTCTTTCTGCCTTTTTTATTTTTAATATATGAAGAAAATCTCGTATGTTAGACCATTTCTTATGTTGCTCTATCGCTTTTACATATACATCAAATATACGTTCATTATTTACATCTTTTTGTATCACTTTCATTGCAATCTCAATTGCTTTTCCATTTCTATTTTTCACTAACACTTTTGCATAATGATATAGAACTTCTGTATGCTCACCATCTAATTGTAGTGCGTATTCAATCCATGCCTGTTCTTTATCTATTTCATCCATCGCTCCATACACATATGCAATCGCATCTAATCGCCATATTTCAGGTACTTCGTCCGCTAATTGGTCTAGTTCCGTCAGCAACTCTTCCTGAAGATTCATCTCTACTGAAAGCTGTGCCAAATATTCCATATTAATATGCAACGGCTCTTCTTTCATCGCCTGAACCATATGACTTTGCTCTTTAGAACGGTTTTCTTCTTTTTCGTATATTTCCGCAAGCTGTAAATGTACACCTACGAAATCCCCATCAAGCTCTAAACATGTTTCATACGCTTGTTTTGCTTCTGTCAGTTGCCCTAATACCATAAGTGTTTCACCAATTCGGTAATACGGTAATGCTGTTTCCTTTTGTTCTATCGCCCTTTTATATCTTTTCATCGCTTGGCCGTACTGCCCAATAGATTCATATAAAATACCTATATAACAACCATATTCACTTACTTCATTTCTTTCTTTGTGTAACGTTCTTAAGAATGCTATACCTCGTTGCACAAATACAGTTCCTTTAATTCGATTCACATATTCATCTAACGCGCTTGCTACATTATATTCGCTCTGCTTTATACCACTCTCTAACTTAGACAATGCTACTTTAAACCCTTCTTCGCTTCCACCAAGTTCAAGTTCAGCATCCCATAAAACCATTCCCGCATTCATAAGGAAATCTTGGCTCTTTTCAATTTGTTTTTCAATACCGAGAATATATTCTTTTGCTTCCTTATATTGTTCTCTTGCCATATAAACTTGTGTAAGTCCGAAATGAGAATAAACATCCTCATCATTTTCTTCTAAAGCACGTTTATACAATACTTCCGCTTCTTCCAGACTATCATTTTGAAAATGATAGTCACCCAGTTTTACATATAGAGGCGCCTTATCATCACAATTCTCAATGCCTTCTAGTAATATTTCTTTCGTACTTTCTTCATCCTTCAAATCTGATTCGTATATTTCCGAAAGTTTCGTATAAATGTAAGGTGCATTGCTATCCAACTGAATCGCTACTTTAAGTCCTTTTATCGCTAAATGTAATTTCCCTAAATGATGTGCACATCTCGCTCGCTCATACCATACATGTGCCTCATTTTTATACTCTCTTAGCAGGTCGTTAAAGATTTCATACGCTTCTTCATATCTTTCTAAATCGATTAATATTAACCCGTGATTCGTTACAGTAAATCTTTCTGGACTACGTTCTAAAGCAACTTGAGAAAACTGCAATGCCTTTTCAGATTGGTCGATATACATATATGATAAAGCGAGAAAACTCCAAGCAATTGGCTGGTCTGCATCTAATTGTAATGAGGAACGAAAACTTGAAATTGCTTCTATATAACTTTCCTGTTCAAAAGCATATCTTCCGTTTATTAAATGATATAAAGCACGATTATTTTTCTTCTCAACACTCGCAAGCATTTGCTCAGCTTTTTCTAATTCTTGAAGGCGAATAAAGCACTGCGCACCATGTAATTTAACAAAATCTGAGCTCGGAAACCTCTCCATTAACTTTTCAATACATGATAAAATAAACTCATTATCCACTTCAACATCTAGATGTTTAATCGTATATAACCACGTATTCGGATTATTACTAGTCTCTTTTAAAAATTGTACTAAGTTATTAATCCCATCTTTATCTTGTTCATCTAAATGATCCGTTAGAGAAAAAATGGATTTAAAATAATGATTTTCTTCTTCATTTAAAAATGATAATTGTTCCTTCTTTTCTTTCGGAACAAACGTAATCGCTAAACAGCCTGTATAACGATATTTTTCTTGTAACTTACTATATTCCACAATAACCGGCTCTATAAAGTTCGGATCTTGAACATAAAAGGCTTGCAATGTATCATCATATCCAGATAGAACTTGTACGTGTGAAGCATGCTCAATATCTATACTTAATAATACGGGAATCCCCTGATCTAGCAGTCTCTTATAATTTTCTACATTCCCTTTAAAATAACGATATTCATAACCTAATTCTTCCAAATAAGAAACAGTATCTGAAAACTTCGATCCCGTCATATCAAAAATAAACTCTGCTATTTCATCTTGTGTACGTTTTTCTCCCCATAACTGCAACATCATTTCTAAACTTGTCGGCACACAATAATTATCCTTTTGTACAATTGGAACTATAGGTAAGTGAACCTTTTTTCCATCTGGATTTTTTTCTAAATTATGATATAAAGACTCTTTTAAACTTTTTTCTTCATTTAATAACTGTTGTAAATCTACAAGTTTATTCATTTTGTAAAACGCTTCTGCACGTAAATGTACAAAATAAGCTTTATAAGCATGATAAGGAAGCTGGTTATTTATATTATCTATTACCGATAACATATCTTCGTACTTCCCTAAATCTAATAAATATTTTATCTTTTCAAAATGAAAATATGGTACTTGCGGGAACTTTACAATTGCATCATCAATTAGCTGTAATGCACGTTTCTGTTCACCTTTATTCGCATATAACTGTGATAATAAATATGTGGATAGTTCTTCACAATCTTTATGCTGCATGCCGGCTATAAATCGTTCTTCCGCTTTCTCCCATTCACCTGTATGCATATAGACGTAGCCCCATTTATCAAATACAGCACGTGTACTGTACTCCTCTGCTTTTTGCATATAGATTAGCGCTTCTTCATTTCGTTTCATTTCTAACAGGCATCTTACTAAAGTAAAATATGTTTTCGCTAAAAAATCGGCATATATTTCTTCTTTATTGCTCTCTTCTAAAGAGTCTTTTAACAACTGTTCTGCTTCAAGAATTTTCCGCTCATCAATTAACTCATCACAATATAAAGAGAGCGTTCTCATATTTGGGAATTTTTTATAAGCGTAGCGAATGAGGAATGAACTGTATTGGTGCATAAGCCCTTCATCAGTAAGACGTATTAATATATCAAACTCTTTATGTGAAGGAATATTAGCAAGCCAATTCTTCAAATAAGATAGAGTATTCTTTTCTTTTATATATGAAATTTCATTATTTATTTCCTCTAATCCATCTATAAATCTCTTGTCTTTCAAACAAGCATCTAACTGCTTAAAATCTAGCATGTATTCACCTCGAATTTATATTTAAACTGCTACTTGCTTAGATTTTACACATCATATAGTAGGTATTCAACTAAAATCTCCTATAATGGATAGTATTATTTAATATTATTCGAATTTATAACAAAATATAGTAAAAATGATTGTTTTTCTCCATATTTTGTTTAATTAAATGGAATAACGTAACATGAGGATCTTATCTTTTGGAAACTGAAATCCGTACATGAAATTATATCGGCGATAATTCAAATATATCAGCGATTATACGGTGGATATCGACTTACCAACAAAAAATGACAATCCTCAATAAACCGCTACCTTTTAACATACTATTTCACCAAATGTAATTTTCATATTCGGAGCATATACTAAAGAAGAATGCATTTGAAATGCTTTAAAAAATCGGAGTTCAGCTTCATATTGAGCTAGCGCATCATTATATGTTAATCCTCTAGTCATTAAACGTTCTATAAATTGCTGCTTATCACCTGGATTCCCTGCAATCCCCTCTTCTTTTAATGAGTGATACAACCTTTGTTTATCATTATAATGCATATTAGAATCTAAAAAATTCACTTTATCACTTACTCTACATTCAATATTTTTTACGCCTAGTTCATTTAAAAATATCGGTATTTTCATACCAATATTCCCATCTTTCCCGCTTCTCTTGATGTCACTTTCAAATAACTTCTGCAAAACACCTAGCCTGATAATTTCCGATTGCTCCTCCCCATCTAACACGTATGAAGACATATTTGATATCCAATGTGGTTCAAAACAGATTATTTTTCCGCCCTTTTTAACTGAATGCATCATTTTTTGTAGCATCGTTTTTGGTGAACTCATATGTAATAAGAAGGCATGACAGATTGCTATATCGTATGTATCTTTCAATTCAATCTCTGTAGCATTCCCTTCAAGAAATTCTGACTCATACGGAAGTAAACGAAACAATTCTCTCGCTTCAGCAAGTAATGTTCCCCCGCTATCAATACCTGTATACTTTGAACCTTTTGGAAGTAATGGCATTAATACTAAGCCTAAATAACCATATCCACAACCGAAATCAACGATATGTACGGGCTTATTAATCTTCCAAACTGTATTTACTAAAAAGCTTACATAATCGTCGTTGTAATATAAATCTCTTGTATTTTTTAAATAAGTTAGTTTACTGTTCCAGTCGTATGTTTCCAAGATTAACGCCTCCTTTATTTATATGACATTACAATTCTCCATTTAATACGGACATTCCTACACTTGAAACAATTCCAAAAAAGTTTAGATTTAATAAAATATAACTGTTACTTACATATTTTCTATAAAAACAAATAGGCATACATATCTAATATGATACGTATACCTATTTGTTTTACATCTCCTCAGGTGCCTCCACCCCAAGTAAACGTAACCCCTCTTTTAATACAACCGTCACAGCATACACTAATGCTAGTCTACTGTCTTTTTCGGCGTTTTCATCTAATATATGCACATTTCCATAATATTTATTAAACGATTGTGCCACATCTAATACGTATTTCGAAATAACCGATGGCTCATTTTTGTTGAAGGCTATTTCAATTACTTGTGGGAATTTATTAAGTAATTTTACAACGCTCCAGCTATGATCATCTTTTAATGCAAACGTACACGTTTCAAATTCTACGCTTTCTTTTCTTAAAATAGAGCAAGCACGTGCATGTGTGTACTGTACGTACGGTCCTGTTTCCCCTTCAAATTTCAGCATGTTTTCTAAAGAAAATTCAATATTATGCATACGCTCGTTTTTTAAATCGTGGAAGATAACTGCCCCTACACCGACTTGCTTTGCTACTTCTTCTTTTTGTTTTAAGTTTGGATTTTTCTCTTCAATATTTTGTTTTGCAAGTTCGATTGCTTCCTCAAGTACTTCTTCGAGTAAAATAACTCTTCCTTTACGTGTGGACATTTTCTTACCGTCTTTTAAAATGAACCCAAACGGTACATGTTCCATGCCATCAACCCAAGTGTAGCCGAGCTTTTTTAATACAGTGAAGAATTGATTGAAGTGTAAACTTTGTTCTGGGCCAACTACGTATAACGCTTTATCAAAACTAAATGTGTTTTGACGATATAGAGCTGCTGTTAAGTCACGCGTTGCATAAATCGTCGCACCATCTGATTTTCTAATTAAGCAAGGCGGCATTCCCTCTTCTTCTAAATTAACGACTAATGCGCCTTCTGACTCTTCAATCAAATCATGTTCTTCTAAAATCCCAATAAAGTCTTCCATTAAATTATTATAAAAAGCTTCTCCTTGAAAATTAGTAAATTCAACACTGAGAAGTTCATAAATACGAGAAAATTCTTTTAAGGATTCGTGACGGAACCAATTCCAAAGCTCAACTGCTTCTTCATCACCTTCTTCTAATTTCTTAAACCAAGCGCGTCCCTCTTCTTCTAGTTCTTCGTCGTCTTTTACCTCTTCATGAAATTGAACATATAACTTAAATAATTCACGTATTGGATCCTCTTTCACTACTGCTTCATTTCCCCATTTTTTATAAGCAGTAATTAACTTTCCAAACTGTGTTCCCCAGTCCCCAATATAATTAATTCCTACAACTTCATACCCACATTTTTCAGCGATATGTTTCAATGAATTTCCAATCATTGTAGAACGTAAATGCCCCATTGAAAAAGGCTTTGCGATATTAGGAGAGGAATAATCGATAACGACCGTTTTTTCACATCCAAAATGATTGTGACCGTACTCTTCTTTCTCCGCTAAAATCGTTTTTAATACTGTATCATTTACAGTTTCACGATTAAAAAATACATTTACATAAGGACCAACGGCTTCTACTTTCGTAAAAAATGGATCGCTTAATTTCTCCGCAACTTCCTTTGCAATAATAGCTGGTGCTTTTTTATATTGCTTCGCTAATGAAAAGCATGGGAACGCTGCATCTCCGAATTCATCTTGTTTTGGTGTTTCGATTGAATCTAAAATTTGCTTTTGCGTTAATTCATTCGTGAAAATATTAGATAAACTTTCCGCAAACTGCGTTTTATACTCCATACTACAACCTCCTTCATTTTTAAAACACAAAAAACTCGTCTCTAAAAAGAGACGAGTTTAAACCCGTGGTACCACCCTTGTTGTTCATTACGAACCACTTTCCCGTTTATAACGAGGACAGGGGGCCTCGGCTTACTCTACTATTCGTTCAAGAAGCATCTCCGAAGTGCGCTTCATCTTTTTCTTCCGCACTAGGCTCACACCATCCCTAGCTCGCTTTCCTTCGAAAAAAGACTACTCTCTTCATCACCGACAGTATATTTAATTAATTATTGCTTATTATACATCTTTTTAAACAATTAGCAAGGGTCAATTACACCAAAGTGAAACTTAGCACTTTTTCTTTTGTATACATGAAAATTGTGTTTTTCAAATCTAGAACTACGGAAATGATCTTTCAAAACGACACGTTTTCTTGCCACTCGTTTTGCCTCCGCAATTGTTTCGTCAGTAATATCATGATACAAAGCGAAGTGTTTTAATCCTTTAATTCCATCGGATTCTATGACAGTTTCTTCAAACATCGGATCAAGGTAAACGACATCGTAACTATTGTCTTCACATTGCGCTAAAAATGAAAAATGCTCCGTTTGCTTTACTTGGATTCTTTGCATTGCTTCATCGATTTCAGAAACAGATGAAGACCATGTTTTCAAACCATTTCTCATGATATAAGCCATATATTCATTACCTTCAAGTCCTGTTACTGTTCCACTTTCACCAACAACATAACTAGCTACAATACTATCTGATGCCATACCGAGCGTACAATCTAACACTGTCATTCCGCTCTCTAATTGCGTGGCTTGTACAAATGGGTCGTGTTCTCCGCGCATTAATCTTTTCACACGAAACATCGCTGAGTTTGGATGAAAGAAAAACGATTCTTCTGTTCCTTTTGGATAAATAGCTAATCGGTTCTTCCCTACGACAAGCACATCTTGTTCATACTGCTCATGTAGCTTATGTACTGGTATGTCATTACGTTTAACGAAAAAACTATTTAATTCTGCTGCTACCTTATTTGCATAATCTGTCATTTCTTTGTTCGTTCTACCTGCTGTTGTTACGATCATTGTTTCACCTCTATATAAAGAAAAGAGGGAGATTTACTCTCCCCCTTCTTTAGCAATTCTTTTCGAAAGCTTGTTCTAAGTTCGTAATAATTTCGTCCATAGTTGCACCTTCAATTTCATGACGGTGAATGAAGTGAACAACTTCTTTTCCTTTTAATAATGCCATAGATGGTGAAGATGGAGGAATTTCTCCGAAGTATTCACGCATTTTTGCAGTAGCATCTTTATCTTGGCCTGCGAATACAGTTACAAGATGATCAGGTTGTTTTTCAGCACGAACAACCGCTTGACCTGCTGATGGACGTGCTAAACCAGCTGCACAACCACAAACAGAGTTTACAACTACTAAAGTTGTACCTGATGTATTTTCCATAAATTCTGTTACAGCTTCTTCTGTAGTTAACTCTTCAAACCCAGAACGCACTAACTCTTGGCGCATTGGGATTACCATTTGGCGCATGTATTCTTCATAAGCATTTGACATCTTGTAATCTCTCCTTCAACTTTCATTCCAAATTCATCATATCACGCTCTATTAATAGGTGCAAAAGAAAGATAACGATGATTTCATTTTTTTGTAGGGATTTCACAAACCCCACCGCGGCAATGTCCAACTGGGACAAGTTTTCTATTGTTAGCGATATAATCGTATACTTTATTTCCAAATCCAAGTACGATAGATAACTTTATAAAAGGCACGGCAAACCAATAAGATGGAACGGCCTTTGCTAATACATGTATGCTATAAATGCCGTCATACCATTTATTATTTTTAAAAATATACAATCTTTGTTCCATCTTACTTTGTAGTTCTTGAGAAAGCTCATACTTCTCAACCACATCTTCATTTCGAAATGAAACAAATTTCATCTTACCCTTTTTATCTAATTTTTTCGTACGTTCTGCAACTGCAGTACACATCGGACACCAACTATCATAGAAAACAATCATACATTATTCCCCTTTACGAGACTCCGTCATTTGTTTCCATACAGAACCTTTTGCTTCTTCTCCGCCTTCAATACGCTCTAATGCTAGGCGTGCTTGCATCGCTACTTCAAACTCTGGATCATCTTGCGCTGCTTTTAATGCTGGAATCGCACTTTCATCTCCAAGTTCAAATAAGAACATCGCTGCACGCCAGCGTACTAATTTACTTGGATCTTTCAAAGATTTAATCATAACGAACATCGCTGCCGGATCACCTACATCTGATAAACAATCTCCTGCAGTACGACGAACACTTACAGAGCGATCTAACAACGCTTTATATAATAACGGTAATACTTCATCACCTTTTACCATACCTAAATACGCTGTTGCTAAACGGCGTATTGAAACTTTTTCATCATCTAACGCCATTTTTAATACTGGAATATCTTCTTCAGTAGGATCCATTTGTTCTAATGCTGCAAAACGGTTTTTCCAGTCAGAATCTTTCATCATCTCTTCTGTTACTTTATACGGCTCACGCTTTTGAATCGTTACTTCAACAGCACCTGCTTGATTTAATAATTCTTTAACCGTTTCATTTACACGTTCTTCTGAATAAGCAGCAACAATCTCTTCTACTACTTCTTTCCCGATTTCTTCAAAATTACCGTAACGTGTACTTTGTTCTATCCATTTACGCTCTTTTACAACGTTTGGTGCAGACATTTGTACTTTCATAATCGATTCTTTGAAACGATCTGGTAAGCCAACACGTTCTTCCGATGTTCCATCTGTTAACTTTACTTGCATTGGAATTGTAAAGAACATTTGAACAAACACTTTCACTTCTCCAAAATGAGCAAGTTGTTGTTCTTCACTTTCTTCCACTACTTCTTCGCCAAAAACTGCACGAACTTGTTGTAATAAAACTTTCCAGTCATACTTTGCATTTCGCTCGACTGCTAAAAAATCGGCTACATGATACACACCTTTAATACCTTCAATTTTCAAAATTTCTTGCACTTGCATTGGTGCTTGTTCTTTATTTTCATTTGTATAATTATTACGCGCTCCTGATGGTAATACTTCATTCAAAATAACTTTCATTGTATTTGGACTTGGCGTCGGTTCAATTGCTTTAATCTTCACGTAAAAAACTCTCCTTTATTGCATGTTCTTAGCTGTATTGTAACATGTTCCACCTCTCTAAACCTACTCGGATGCTTTATCTTGCTGATTTCTTTCCATCATCATACTTTTTCATTCTTTCTCTTTCCACCTAATTCCCCAAAACCATTGTTTAAAGTCCCCTCTTATTACGATGCCCCCTCCCGCCTTCTCTCCAAAAAGGTAATACTCTCAATCACAACTTCAGTTCTATATATTCTCTTACCTTTTTCATCATCGTAATTACTAGTCTGAATACGCCCTGTAATCCCAACAAGTGATCCCTTCTTACAATATTCAGTTACATTCTCAGCCGATTTTCGCCAAACGACACAATTAATAAAATCGACTTGTTGTTCACCTAAACTATTTCGAAATCCTCTATTCACAGCAACACATATTCGTGCATAAGCAACGCCTTGTTTTGTGTAGTATAATTCTGGCTCCTTTGTCAATCTACCGATTAATACAACTCGATTCATCATAAGTTATACCACCTCTCGTATTTTTCTTCATTGTAAGGAGAAGTATTGGAATAGTAAAAAGCACAAAATGATATATCCGTAAGTAAAAAGTATTATTTTAGACCCTACAAAACAAAAAAAGAAACCATACATAGTTCAAACATGTATGGTTTCAAAATTTATTACACTTCAGTACAAGATATGTAATATCCTCCGCGAGCCATCTTTATTTCAGCACGGTACATTACATTTTCTAAGTAGAAAGTAATCGGTTTAACTTTACTCTCAAATTTTAGTCTTTCATTGCATTCAGTTGCATATCCTTCAATCGCTGAAGTAATAACTTTTGATGATGGATACGTTAAAGCTTCATCTAGTTCTATGAAAAAACTTTTAGAAAATAGTTTTTTCATAATCCCCTTCTTCTCTTTCATCATATTCCATCTCCTTCACTTCAAGTTGTTAACATCCATATTATACCATAAATTCAATATATCTTTGAAAATAAAAAAATCCTGCATTTTCATGCAGGATTTTTTTATTAGTCATTTTTCGTAAAGTAAGAAACGAAACGAAGAATTTCTAAGTATAACCAAACTAATGTAAGCATTAGTCCCATCGCAGTGTACCACTCCATATATTTCGGAGCTTGACTACGTACACCATTTTCGATTAAATCGAAATCTAGTAATAAGTTTAATGCAGCAACTACGATAACAACTGCACTAATAATAATACCAATCGTACCGCCTTGGTGAATGTACGGAACAGTTACACCAAACATGTTTAGTAGAAATACGACTAAATACATAACCATAATTCCAAGTGTTGCTGCCATCACGCCTGTACGGAATTTATCCGTTACCTTTACTACACGCGTTGCATATAACACTAACATTGCAAATAGAATTGAGATTGTTAGTAATACAGCATTTAAAACGATAGAATCGCCAAATTTCATTGTATAAACCGCTGAAATACTACCTAATACAACCCCTTCTACCGCCGCATAGATTGGTGCACCAAAAGGTGAAATACGCGGGAAGAACATTGACGCAAATGCGATGATTGCCGCAACGATTAAAGCACCAATTAACACTGGCATCTTCATCGTCCCCTGCATCATTTGTATGTATGAATAGACAGACGTTGCAAGTAGCAAGATAAGCATAATAAACGTTTTGCCTACTGTTCCGCCAATCGTCATCGCAGAAGCGCTTGCTCCCTCTTTACGGAATGCCTCTTTTTTCAACATTGGATTAGATGTTCTCATTTTTTCCCTCCTAAAATAGGTTCTACCAATAGTGTAAAGTTTTTCTCTTTACTTTTCAATATATGCAGCTTGTTTTTATTTTAATCCTTCAACGATGTCTGATAGTTCACTCCATCTTTCCATCGTTTTTTCTAGCTCTTCTTCTGTTTTCTGCTGTGCTTCAGATAATTCTTGTGCCTTTGTGAAGTCAGATCCAACTTTCGCAAGTTCTTCTCCAATTGACTCAATTTTCTCTTCTAGTTCGGCAATTGTATCTTCAATTGTTTCCCATTCACGCTGCTCATTGTATGAAAGTTTACGTTTACGTTGTTGTTTCGGCGCTTCTTCTACCACTT